>JAHDXR010000008.1:34681-173643 GCA_023384105.1 Hyphomonadaceae bacterium
GGCGGTCCATATTTCGCGCCGCCGCTTGCTAGGCCTCGGGCGGCGTCTGCGGCGCGGCGGGGGGTGCGGCGGCTTGCTGCGCTTCGGCGGTCATGCCGTCGCGGAGGCGCGACAGGAAACGCTCCAGCAGATCGGTGCGCGCGACCGCGCGGGCGACGTCGCGGATCGCGGCGCCTTCGGCGTGCACGCCGGAGGCGACCACCTCGAACGCATCGGCTTGCGCGGTGTCGGCCATGTCGCCGGCGTATTCGCGGTAGAGCGCGCGGACGCCGTTGTCGTCGCCGGCCAGCGTCAGCGCGACCGCGGCGCGCAGCACGACGATGCGGGCGTGTTGGTCGAGCGGCTGGGCGCGGCTGCGCGCGGCGAGCACGGCGCGCAGTTCCCGCGCGGCGCGCTCCCAGTCTCGCGCGCGCCAGGCGGCTTCGGCGCGGATGCGCTGGGCCTCTTCGCTGCGGTCGCGCTCGACCAGTTCGAGCGCGGTGTCGAGACGGCCGAGATCGATCAGCGCGCGCGCTTCGAGGATGCGCCGGTCCGCGAGCAGCGTTTGCGGCATGTTGGGCTGGCGCGTGGTGGTCAGCGTCACCAGCGCCTGATCCGGCTTGTGGTCCAGCAGGTAGATCGCGGCGAGATCGGCCGCCACCTGCGCCCTGCTCAAGCCCTGCAGGCGCTCGTTCACCTGGTGATCGAGCAGCTGCGCGGCCTGCTCCAAGAGGTCGACATGCACCAGCCGGCCCGCGAGCAGGCGCACGATGCGGTCGCCGTTGGGGCCGACCGGCGTCAGATCGCTGAACTCGTAGAACAGGCCGAGCGCCTGGATCGGTTCGAGCCGGTCCGCCTCGCCGTCGAGGAACAGCCGCTCGAACAAAGTGGCCATGTCGGCGCGCAGCTGGCGCGCGGCGGGATCGGCGGGGAAGCGGTCGGCGGCGATGCGCATGGTGGCGAGCGCTTCGCGCCAGCGGCCGAGTTCGGAATAGACGTCGCCCAGCATGCCGACGACGGCGAGTTCTGTGGAGTCGCCGCGCCAGCGGAAGCGTAGCGCTTCCAGCGGTTCGATCGCGTCGGCGGCGGCGATCGCGCCGGCGGCGCGGCGAACGCGGATGCCCTCGACGCTGGCGCGCACCGAGACTTCCTCGTCGGACGACCGCGCCAGTTCGCCGAACATGTTGAGCGCGCCGGCGGAATCGCCGCGCGCGGCGGCGATGCGCGCAAGCACCAGCCGCGCCTTGAGGCGAAGCTGCTGTTCCGGCGCCTGGCCGGTCGCGGCGTTGGCGGCGGCTTCGGCGGTGGCGTGATCGTTGAGTTCGAGCGCCGCTTCCGCGAGCGCCAGCTGGAAGCGCGCGCGCCAGACCGGCGGGTGCTCTTCGAGGCCGGCCATGCCGCGCTCGAACTCCTGGCGCGCCAGCGCCCAGTCCTTGCGCAGCGTCGCCGCATAGCCGCGCCACAGCGCCGCCGACGGATTGGTGCGCAGCGTGGAGGCGTTCAGGTCCGGCTCGGCGGCGCCGACGCGGCCCATCATGACGTTCGCGGCCCCGCGCAGCAGCCGGAACTCGGGATTGATCTCGACCAGCTCGCCCTGGCTCACCGCCACCATGCGCAAGGCGCCGAGCGCTTCGGCGGCGAATTCGTTCTGCAGCAGGAAACGCGCAAGCTCCATGCGCGCTTCGATCGGCCCGCCCTCCTGGCCGCCTTCCATGGCGGCGCGGCGGGTGAGTTCGTCGATGCGCTCGCGCACCTGGGCGAGCGTCATGCCGGGCTGGGCGGCGATGGCCGGGTCGCCGTTCAGCGCCGCCTCGATCAGCACCGCGTTGCGGGTGATGCTCTCCTCTTCGTCGGCGCGCGTCGCCAGCAGGCCGCCGCCGCTGCGGGTGACGATGAGGCTGCCTTCGTTGAAGGCGGCGGTGACGCCGTCGGCGCGCGGCTCGACCACGGCGCCGTGCGCCGAGGGCAGCACCGCCGCTTCGATGGTGGCGCGGCGCATGTCGACGCCGCGGGCCGGGCCGCCGATCAGCGCGACGGCGATGCGGTCGCCGATCTCGGGGTCGCCGATCCAGCGCACCGCGCCTTCGCGGCCGAAGCGCACGCGGATCTCGGCGCGCCCGTCGCTCTCGATCTGACGCATCAGCTCGGCGCGCTCGCCGCCGGTGGCGCGGGCGCCGAGCGTGAAGCTCCAGGTGTTGTCGTGCGCCGAAGCGGAGACGAGCACGTCCGGCGGCGCCGGGATGCGCACGCCGATGACGCCTTCGCCGCGCACGATCTCGACGTTCTGATGGCGCCGCCCCGCGCGCGAGACGCCGCTGAGATCGATAGCGCCGACCGCGTCGAACAGCAGCCAGATCGCCTCGCCGCGGCGGAACGCGGCCGCGCGCGCCGGCGCGGGCCAGGTGACGTCGACGCGGGTTTCGTCGGCGGCCTCGATCAGCTGGACGCGGCCCGTGCCGCGCACCGGCGGCGCGGCCGGCGCAGGCGCGGCGTCCCGGCCCGCGGCGCGCGCGGCGTCCGTCGCGGCCTGCACCTCTGGTTCGGGCGCAAGCAGATCGACCACCACGCGGGCGCCGTCGACGAAGTGACGCTGGCGCACGCCGGGATCGAGCGTGAGCTGCAGCCGCACCGGCGCGCCCGGCGCGCTGACGCGGCGGATCTCGCGCACGAAACGCGGCGGCGAAGCGCGCAGCTCGGCGATGTCGATGTCGGCGGCGCGCGAGAAGCGCAGATCGAGCCGCCCACCCTGCAAGAGCGGCGTCACCGTGGTGACGTTCTGAAACGCGAAGGCGAGGCGCGTGTACTCTTCCGTGAGCCCGACGCTGACCGTGGCCGTGGGCGCCGGGGCGATGCGCTGCCGCTCGGCCTGCCGCGCCGGCGCGGGCGGCGGCGTCTCCGCCGGCGGCGGAGACTGAGCCGGCGGCGGCGGCTCTTCGTTGGCGGCGATGTCGAGGATCGGCGGCAGCGGCGTCGCGCCGCGCAGGGCGGCCTCCTCGCCGCCGCTGTCGGACGCGGGCGCAGCCGGCTGCGTCTCCGCCGGCGGCGTGAGCTGCATCGGCTGACCGGTCGCGGACGGCGTCGCCATCAACGCCGCCGTGGCGATCGCCAGGGGAGAGCGCAAGGATTTCATCGTCAGCTGCGCGTGCTCTCCAAATCTTCGTTGCGGAGCGGTTAAGCGCGGGTTTAGCGGGCGCCCTGAGCCGGCGCGGTCCCTGCTCCGCGCGCGCGCGCGAGCAGATCGTCGCCGCCGGTCGGCGGGCGGGCGCGGTCGGCCAGCATCTCGGTGAGTTCGCGCGCGCGCGCAGGCTCCATCCGGCCCATCACCTCGGCCAGATTCGCCTGGCGCATCCGGCTCGCCACCTGCACCAGCACCTCGTCGTCGAGGCCGTTGAACACTTCGGCCGCATCCTTCGAGCGCATGCGCTGATAGACGTCGACCAGGCTGGCGAGGCGGGTCTCCTGCGCCTCGTCGAGCCGGCCCAGCAGATCGTTCACATGGGTTTCGAGCTGGCGCAGTTCGGCCAGGCGCTCGTTCAGCCGGCGTTCGGCGGCGAGCATCAGCTCGTCTTGGGTCTGGTACTGCTCGGCGCGGCTGTCGAGCGCGGCGCGGCGCGCGGACAGCGCCTGCAGCACCTGAACCTCGGCGGCGCTCAAGCCGGCCATGTCCGCCAGCGTCGGCGGCGCGCACTGGGCGGCGGCGGGCGCGGCGCTCGGCTCGGTCTGCGCATCGGCGGCGGGCGCGGGCGCGGCGTGCTCGTTGTTGGTCGCGGTCTCGGCGACGGCTTCGACCATCGACACGGCCTTCAGGCCGAGCACGACGGCAAGCGTCGCCATCGCCGCGGGCATCAGGCGCACGCCGGCGCCGGCCTTCGCTTTCGCCGCCCGCGGCGTGCGCTTGAGCAGATGCTTCAGCATCAGATCCGTCCGCGGACGGCGCCGAGATCGGCGCTGGTGCGCACCCGGCCGACGCCCAGCCCCAGCCGGTCGGCGGCGGCGCGGGCGTCGTTGATGCGCGACTGCAGATCGCGCCCGGCATCGCTCGCGGCGCCGCGCAGCGCGCGCACGGCGGCTTCGGCCTGCGCCGTCGCCTGCGCCAGTTCGGCGGCGGCCTTCAGCGCGCCGTCCTGGCCCGAGCGCAGCGCCGACAGCTTCTTGTCGAGGCGCCAGAAGTAGAACAGGCACGCGGCCAGCATCAAAGCGAGCACCACTTCGATGACGAGCGTGATCGGGCTCATGCGCGGTCTCCAAGTCTCATAACGGCTTGCTGTGTCGCCGGCGCGATCGGCCGATCGACGCGCACCGCGAGTGAATGGCCCATGCGGCCGACCTTGCCTTCGCTGAGTTCGACCGCGCCGCACTTCAGCATCACCGGCGCATCGGGCGGCGCATCGAGCATCAGCGTGTCGCCGACCTTCAGGTCGAGCACGCGCTTCAGCGGCTCCATGTGCTCGTCGAGCACGGCGCGCACTTCGAGCCTGGTGGCCCAAAGTTCGCTGGCGAGGTGGCCTTCCCAGATATTGTCGCGGCCGAACTTCTCGCCCATGAACTGCTGCAGCAGCATCTTGCGGATCGGCTCGAGCGTCGCATAGGGCAGCAGCAGTTCGAGCCGGCCGCCGCGGTCTTCCATGTCGACGCGCAGCTTGACGATGATCGCCGCGTTGGGCGGGCGCGCGATGGCGGCGAAGCGCGGGTTGGTTTCGATGCGGTCGAGCTTGAACTCGACGTCGGTCAGCGGCGCGAACGCCTGGCGCGCGTCCTGCAGCACCACCTCGATCATGCGCGTGACCAGCATGCGCTCGATGGTGGTGTAGGGCCGCCCCTCCACCCGCGTCGCCGGCGCGCCGCGACGCCCGCCCAGCAGCACGTCGACGACCGAATAGATCAGGCTGGAATCGACGGTGACCAGGCCGAAATTGTCGAGCTGCTCGGCGCGGAACACGGCGATGATGGCCGGCAGCGGGATCGAGTTCAGATAATCGCCGAAGCGGACCGAGGTGATCTGGTCGAGGCTGACTTCCACGTTGTCGGAGGTGAAATTGCGCAGGCTGGTCGTCATCAGCCGCACCAGGCGGTCGAAGACGATTTCGAGCATCGGCAGGCGCTCGTAGGAGACGAGCGTCGAATTGATGATGGCGCGGACGCCGGTCTTGCCGTCGTTGTCGTCCTCGGCGAGGCCGAAACCGAGCAGGCTGTCGATCTCGTCCTGATTGAGGATGCGCTCGGCCGGCTGTTCGCCGAGCGCGCCGTCGGCCGCGCCCGGCGCGTCGGCCGACCACTCCTCCGCCTTGGCTGCCGGATCAGCGCTCATCGGCTATTGCACCAGCATTTCTTCGATCAGCACCGCGTTGACCTGCAGCGGCGCGATGACGAGGTTCACCCGCCGGAGCAGTTCGAGCCGCAACCGGTAGGCGCCCGCGGAGCCGGCGAGATCGTCGGTGCGCAGCTCGCGCAGGAAGCCGTTGAACTGATCGCTGATGCGCGGGATGTCCTCGCCCAGCGCGACGACGGTTTCGTCGTTCGGCGCTTCCAGCGTGAGCTTGAGCTTCAGGTAGGCCGGGCGCCCGTCGGGGCCGACAATGTTCACCAGCATTTCCGGAAGCGCGATGAAGGCGACGCCTTCGCCATAGGTGATGGTGGTTCCGTTCGGCCCCGGAACGGGTTCGCCCGTAGCCGCGCCGTGGCCGCCTTTCTGCCTGGCGTGGCGGGCGCCGCTCTCGGCCTGGGCGTGCTGTTCGCCGCCGCCGCTGAACAGCAGCATGTACGCCGCCGCGCCGCCGCCGCCGAGGATCAACACGGCGGGCAGGATAATGAAGAGCACGAGCTTCTTGCCCGACAGCTTCTTCCCGGAAGGCGCTTCGCCCTCGGCGCCGTCCGGCGCCGGCGCGCCCTCGGCTTCCGACGCCGCCTCGTCCTTATTCTTCTTGCCTTTGCCGAACATGGAATCGCCCACGCATTGACCGCCCTCCTTGGTGCGCAAGATGTGGTTAAGGATTGGTAGCAACCCGGCAAAACTTGCCTGCCAAAGGCAGAAACCGCCCACTGCGTTCACCATGCCGCGGCGGCGCGGGTCTTGAAAATCAAGCGATTAAGCATGTGGCACGGGGCTTGCGTGGTTAACGGCGATGGATAACGCCCTCATGCTCGGCCTGCAGTCGCAACGCGTGCTGCAACGGCGCATGGACATTGCCGCCAACAATCTGGCCAACGTCGCCACCACCGGCTTCAAGGCCGACGGCATGTTGCTGGAGGAAGCGGACCGCACCGACGCGCACGCGGAAGACGATCCGCGCAACATCCGCTTCGTGCGCGACATCGGCGTCATGCACAACATGGAGCAAGGGCCGATCGCGATGACGGGCAACACGCTCGACCTCGCGCTCGAAGGCGAAGGCTTCTTCATGGTCGAGGGTCCGGGGGGACGGACCATGTACACGCGCGACGGCGCGTTCCGTCTAACGGGCGAAGGACGGCTCGTAACCAGCGATGGCTACGCCGTGCTGAGCTCCGGGGGGGCGCCGATCGTGATCGATCCGCAGGGGGAAGCTCCTGTGGTCGGCCGCGACGGCGCAATTCGCGTGGCCGGCGTCGAAGCCGGCCGCATCGGCGTGGCCAGCTTCGCCGCGCCGGGCGCGCTCGCAAAGGTCGGGGACAACCTTTGGGACGCGCAAGGCCAAGCGGCGGGTGAGTTTCAAGGCGTCGTGCTGCAAGGCGCGCTCGAAGGGTCGAACGTCCGGCCCGTCCTTGAACTCACCCGTCTCATTGAAATCTCGCGCGCTTACCAGTCAGCGGCCAAGATCGTTTCGAACGCCGATGACCTGCGCCAGCGCGCGATCGAGCGGCTGGGCCGGTGATGCGAATGGCGAATAGCGAATGGCGAATGGGGACATTTGCACCGCGTGCGTGCGGCGCGTCTCCCCGCTCCCCATTCTCTCCGCGCCGCTCAATTCGCCGCTCGCCGATCGCCATTCGCTAGGAGTCCCCTCATGCGCGCACTGAATATCGCCGCGAGCGGCATGCAAGCTCAGCAGCTGAACGTCGACGTCATCTCGCACAACATCGCGAACATGAACACGACGGCCTACAAGCGCCAGCGCGCGGAATTCCAGGACATGCTCTACCAGAACCTGGAGCGGCCCGGCTCGACCTCGTCGGCGTCCGGCTCGATCCTGCCGCTGGGCATTCAGCTCGGCGTCGGCGTGCGCGCCGACGCGGTGGGCCGCATCACCGAGCAGGGCGGCATCAACTCCACGCTCAATCCCTACGACATGGCCATCAACGGGCGCGGCTTCTTCCAGATCACCCTGCCCTCCGGCCAGACCGCCTACACGCGCGCCGGCAACATGGCGGTGAACGCGGACGGCAACGTCGTCACCGCGGACGGCTATCTGCTGGAGCCGGCCATCGCGGTGCCGAACGAAGCGGTCGGCGTGCAGATCACGCGCGACGGCATCGTCGAAGTGACGCTCGCCGGCCAGGTCGAACCGCAGCAGATCGGCCAGATCGAGATCGCCACCTTCATCAATCCGGCGGGCCTCGAAGCCATCGGCGACAACCTCTATCTGGAGACGCCGGCGTCCGGCGCGGCCAATGTCGGCCAGCCCGGCCAACCCGGCTTCGGCACGCTGATGCAGGGCTTCCTCGAACTCTCCAACGTCAATGCGGTGGAGGAGATTTCGGCGCTGATCGTGGCGCAGCGCGCCTACGAGATGAACGCGCGCGTCATCACCGCCGCCGACGAGATGCTGCAATCCACCACGCAGCTGCGCTGAGGGAGGGCCGACGCATGCTTCGCTGGTTCTGTCTCGCCGCCTGCGGCTTCTTCCTGTTCGCCGCCTCGTTCGCGCATGCGCAGACCGTCACGCTGCGCCCGCGCATCGAAGCGAACGGGCCGGCCGTCACCATGGGCGACGTGTTCGACGGCGCGCCCGCCGAGGTGGCCGGACGCGCGATCGCCCCTTCCCCGCCCGCCGGGCAGCTGACGAGCATTTCCATGCCCGTGCTCGCCGCAGCCGCTTCGGCGGCGGGGTTGAACTTTGCGCCGCCCGCCGGCGTGAGCAGCGTCAATGTCGTGCGCCCCGGCGGCGCGCGCGCGACGCTGCCGGCGTCGTCGAACGGCGGGCGCGCCGCCGCCGACGCCGCGGTGCGGCGCGGCGAGAGCGTGACGCTCGTGTACCAGGCGCCGGGCCTGTCGCTGACCATGCGCGCGCGCGCGCTGGAGGACGCCGCCGTGGGCGAGAGCGTGCGCCTGCTCAACACTTCGTCCAACCGCACCGTCGATGCGGTCGTCACCGGTCCGGGCGCTGCGCGCGCTAATCCATGATCCAGGAGCATCCCATGCGCACACTCGCCCTTATCGCCCTCGCCGCCGGCGCCGCAGGCTGCGCCAGCGGCGGCCGCGCCGAGTTCGCCCCCGACGTGCTCGCAACGCCCGGCGTCGCGTACGACGCCGCGCGCCGCGCCGTCGCGCCGCCGCAGCTGCAGCCGGTCGGCACGCCCGCGGCGCTGACCGGAGGCCAGCAGCACACGATGCCCTATCCGCCGCCGACGGCGATGGAGGCCGGCGCACCCAATTCGCTGTGGCGCGCAGGCTCGCGCAGCTTCTTCAACGATCAGCGCGCCTCGCGCATCGGCGACATCCTCACCGTCAAGATCGAGATCGACGACAGCGCCGAACTCTCGAACTCCTCCAACCGCCAGCGCGAAGCCTCCACCAGCGCCGGCGTTAGCAACTTCTTCGGGCTCGAGCGCGTGGCCGGCCAGATCTTCAACAGCGCGTTCGACCCGTCGAACCTGATCAGCGCCGATTCCGACTCCGAGCATCGCGGCACGGGCGCGATCAATCGCGAAGAGAAGATCGAACTCACGGTGGCCGCCGTGATCGTCGACCGGCTGCCGAACGGCAATCTGGTGATCGCCGGGCGCCAGGAAGTGCGCATCAACGGCGAACTGCGCGAACTCACCGTCAGCGGCGTGATCCGCCCGGAGGACGTCACCGCCGACAACAAGATCAACCACACTCAGATCGCCGAAGCGCGCATCTCCTATGGCGGGCGCGGCTCGATCAGCGCCGTGCAGCGCCCGAACTGGGGCCAGCGCGCCGCGGACGCGGTCTCGCCCTGGTGAGACGGCCGGTGGGCGCGACGGGTTACGC
Source organism: Hyphomonadaceae bacterium (assembly GCA_023384105.1). Classification (GTDB taxonomy): domain Bacteria; phylum Pseudomonadota; class Alphaproteobacteria; order Caulobacterales; family Aquidulcibacteraceae; genus Vitreimonas. The sequence continues at coordinate 43,812 of JAHDXR010000008.1, forward strand.
CCGGAACAGCGAGAGCACGGCCTGCGGTTCGACGTTGGCGATGGCGGCGCCGCCGACGCCTTCGAGGCCCTGGCGCACCTGCAGCGCCAGGAGACGCGCGCCGTCCGCATCGATGTCGTGACGGATGCCGGCCGCGCCTTGCGCGGCGCCGAGGAAGCCCTGGTGCGCTTCGAGCGCGCGGGCGCTGTCGAGCAGCCGGCCCATCGCCTCCTGCAGCGTCTCGAGCGAACGCTGCGCAAGCTGCGCCAGCTCCGGATCGCTCGCCTGGGCGTCGGCGTTAAACGCAATCGTCGCGCCGCCGAGGCTGAGATCGACGCCGGCGATGCCGACGGGCGCCGCGCCCGGCTCCGCCTGAACCGCCAGATCCTCGCCGGCCGCCAGCGAGGCGCCGTCGGAAATCGCCGCCTGCACGCGCTCGGCGAAACCGGACAGCAGCGCCGACAGCTCGGCCTGCACGGTGTCGCCGCCGGAGCGGGCGAGCGTCTGCACTTGCAGCAGCATGGCTTGCGCGTCGTGGCCGAGGGCCAGCGCCTGGTGCACCTGCATCAACCCGTCGCGCACGCTGTCGCGGGCGGCGTTCAGGCTTGCGCCGGCGATTTCGACGCGGTCGCCGACGCCGTTCTGTTCGCGCTGCGGCTGCGCCTGCGGCCGGCTCACGCGCGTATCGACATTGAACGCGCCCGCGCCGACATTGCTCGGGTTGATGCTCGTGACCATGGCCAGCCGCTCCTTCGGATCGCGCGCCGAGCGACGGCGCGCGGCGTTTCTCACCGCGGCGGCGAAATGACAGCAGAATCGTTAATGAAACGTTAACGATAACGCCTGCGAAACGGCAATTTTCAGACTCTGTTTACTTATCGCCGTTGAGCGCGCGCAGATAGGCCATCACCGCCCTCGAATAGGCGAGTTGGGACTCGCTGGGGTAGCTGCGCAGAGTCTCGTCCGTATCGGGGTCCGTCCAGATGGCGACGAAACGCTGGGCTTCGGCGTCGAGCTGAACGCTGAACTCGGTGGCCGCGGCCTTGCCGGACAGCGCGGCGAGGTGTTCGGCAAAACGCGGTTCGGCCGCTTGCGCGGCCGGTCCCTTGTCCGCATCGAGTTGCGGCGCTCGTACTTGCAACTCGGGCGGCGGGGCCTTTGGAGCGATGCGATCCATGGCTCAATCCCTGCCCGGGAGATTGGCGGGGAGCCCGTGGGCTCCCCGCCTTTCCCATTTCCGCTTAGCGGAAGAACGACAGAACGATCGACGGCGCGGAGTTCGCGATCGACAAGGCTTGCGCGCCCAGCTGCTGCTTGACTTGCAGAGCTTGCAGGCGAGCGGATTCCTTGGCGAGGTCCGCGTCGACGAGGTTGCCGATGCCGGCTTCAATCGAGTCCGACAGCTTGCCCAAGAAGGTCTTCTGGACTTCCAGAGCCTTCGCCTGGGCGCCGAGCGTGGCCATGTCCTTGTTCAGGTTGGTCAGCGCGGTGTCGATGGCGTCGGACGCGAGCGCCGCGCCGGTAGCCGTCGAGATGTCGAGCGACGAGGTGAAGCCCGCGAGCGCCTGGCCGGCCGTGCCGAGACGGAAGTCGAAGCCGGAAACCGTCAGCTGGTTGTTGCCGGCGCCGGGCGCCACGACTTGCGAGAAGGTGGAGCCCGCGGTGGTGGCGCCGCCGTCGAAGAAGCCGCCGTCGTCTTTGCCGGCGTCGGCGCTGTCGTTATAGCGGACCGAGAACTGTTCCGACGAGTGGTAGGTGATCTTGCCGGTCGTATCGTCGTAGGTCGCGGTCACGCGGCCGCCCGAGGCTGTGCCGACCTTATCCACGAACTGCTGGATCGTGTCGGTGCCGACGACGTCGATCGTGAAGGTCGTCGTCTCGTTGCCGTTGGTGATCGTGAAGGCGAGGTTGTCGCCGGCGGCGACCGAGAGCGCGCCGTTGGCCGTTTCCAGCGTGGCGGTCGACGAGTACAGCGTGGCGAACGCGGTGCCTTCGAGCTCGTAAGCGCCCGAGGTGCCGCCGATGTCCGAGGTCAGAACGGTGAAGGCCGCGCTGCCGCCGGTCAGGTTGGTGCCGTTGACGAGGTTCGAGCCGTTGAACGTCGCGGCGTTGGCGATCTGGTCGATCTGGTTGCGCAGCGCGTTGAAGTCGGCGTGCAGAGCGTCGCGCTGATCCTGGCTCAGGTCGTTCGCCTGCGCGGCGACCGCCTTGTCCTTCAGCTGCTTCAGGATGTCGCCGATGGCTTCGCCGGCCGACAGGCCCACGTCGATCACCGACGTCGCGCGATCGATGCCGTCCTGCACAGCGCCGAGCGAAGCAACGCGGGCGCGCTGACCTTCGGCGATGGCGAACACGGCGCCGTTGTCCTTGGCGTTGCCGACCTTCAGGCCGGTGTTGATGCGCTGCTGGACTTCGGAGAGGTCGTTGCTGGTGCGGTTCAGGGATTGGAGCGCAACGAGCGCGCCATAATTGGTGTTGACGCTGGTCATTTATGTTGGTCCTTCTGGACGTAGGTTGACCGGCCGTTTTGGCCGGCTGGACACGAGTGTCCGCTGGCGCGCAAGCACTCCGCTCTTCTGGAGGAGACACTTCCGCGTTGGCGATGTTTGTAAGGATCGAAGGTTAATAAGAGGTCGACGCCGGAACGATCCGAGTAGGCAATGTTTGCCCGGTCTTAACGGACGGCGAGCCCTTCCATCATCGTCCGGTTGATGTCGATCAGCGGCTCAACGTCGGCGCCGTCGCGCAGCACCTCGCTGGAATAGCGCGCCACCCAGAGCGCCAGCGAGATGATCTGGCCGCGCAGCGCCAATGGCAGCCTGTTCTCGGGCGAGGCGCAGTCGGCCGACAGCATGTTCCAGAGCCGGCGGTTGAGATCGATCGCCTGCACCTTCTCGTCGACCGTCGGCGCGCCCTCTTTCAGCCGCACCAGTCCGGCCGTCGCCTGGCCGAACGCCCGGTACTCCAACTCGCGCGGATGCTCAGCCTGCGTGGCCGCGCGCTGGTACGCTTTGATCGACATGCCCCAGCCCCAAGCGCTCGGCCTCATAGGAAATGAGTTTCCGGCAGCGCATCAACGCACGGTAGTATTCGCCGCTCATTACTTCTTTGGAAACGCCGATGCATTCGGCCAGCACGGCCGGATCGCGCACCGCGCCCATGAACTCGGCCAGCCGGGCGGCGAACTCGGCGTAGGCTTTGTCCCGGCCCTGGTCGTCCAGGTACATGAGCATGATTGGGAAGTAGATCCGCTTGGCCGGGGTGTCGGCCTCGTCCGGCTGCATGATGTCCTTCTCGCGCAGCACCGAGGCCTTGTTCTGCAGCACCAGCGCCGCGCGGCGGTCGCCGTTCTGCACGACGGCCCCGTTCACGACGAACTTCTCACCCGGACGCAACGACAACTTGAGCGGCATCGGCCCCCCTCCCGATTCTGGGAGTCCATCGGCGTTAACCTTTGCAGCGCTGCGGTTAACGAGATGTTGCGAAAGACGCCGCGCGCCCCTTATTGCTGGTGCGAAACACCAGGAGCGGAAATGCGGTTCGAAGGCACGAAAGACTATGTCGCTACGGAAGACCTGAAGGTCGCCGTCAACGCGGCGATCACGCTGGAGCGGCCGCTCCTGGTGAAGGGCGAGCCGGGCACCGGCAAGACCATGCTGGCGATCGAAGTGGCCAAGAGCCTCGGCGCGCCGCTGATCGAGTGGCACATCAAGTCGACCACCAAGGCGGTCCAGGGGCTTTACGAGTACGACGCGGTGATGCGCCTGCGCGACAGCCAGCTCGGCGACGCGCGCGCGAGCGAGATCGGCAACTACATCAAGAAGGGCAAGCTCTGGGAGGCGTTCGAGAGCGGCGCGCGCCCGATCCTGCTGATCGACGAGATCGACAAGGCCGACATCGAATTCCCGAACGACCTGCTGCAGGAACTCGATCGGATGGAGTTCTACGTCTACGAACTCAACAAGACCATCAAGGCCAAGCAGCGGCCGATCATCCTGATCACCTCGAACAACGAGAAGGAGCTGCCGGACGCCTTCCTGCGCCGCTGCTTCTTCCACTACATCCGCTTCCCCGACGAAGAGACGATGAAGGCGATCGTGGAGGCGCACTATCCGGGGGTGAAGGCGCGGCTCGTCAACGAGGCGCTGAAAATCTTCTACGACATGCGCAAGGTGCCCGGCCTGAAGAAGAAGCCGTCGACGAGCGAGCTGCTGGACTGGCTGAAGCTCCTGCTCACGGACGACGTCGATCCGGAAACGCTGAAGAGCCGCGATCCCTCCAAGCTGATCCCGCCGATGCACGGGGCGCTGCTGAAGAACGAGGCCGACGTGATGCTGTTCGAACGGCTGGCGTTCCTGGCGCGGCGCGAGCAGCGAGGCGGCGCGAGCTAGTGTTCCAGCGATTCTTCACCGAGCTGCGCGCCGCGCGCGTGCCCGTCAGCCTCAAGGAGTATCTCACGCTCGTCGAGGCGCTGGAGAAGGACGCCATTCCGCCGCGCGTGGAGGATTTCTACTACCTCTCGCGCGCGGCGCTGGTGAAGGACGAGCGCCACCTCGACAAGTTCGACCGCGTGTTCGGCCAGGTGTTCAAGGGCATCGAAAACACCGGCGAAGCGGTCAACGCCGACATTCCGGAAGACTGGCTGAAGGCGCTCTCGCAGAAATTCCTGACCGACGAGGAAAAGGCCCAGATCGAGGCGCTGGGCGGCTGGGACAAACTGATGGAGACGCTCAAAGAGCGGCTCGAAGAACAGCAGAAGCGTCACGAAGGCGGCAACAAGTGGATCGGCGCCGGCGGCACGAGCCCGTTCGGCAATTCGGGCTACAACCCCGAGGGCGTGCGCATCGGCGGCGAAGGCGGCCAGCGCCGCGCGGTGAAGGTCTGGGACAAGCGCGAGTACAAGAACCTCGACGACTCCGTTGAACTCGGCGTGCGCAACATCAAGGTGGCGCTGCGGCGGCTGCGCAAGTTCGCCCGCACCGGCGCGCCGGACGAACTCGATCTCGACGGCACCATCTCGAAATCGGCCAAGGAAGGCTATCTCGACATCGTGCTCCGCCCCGAGCGGCGCAACGCGGTGAAGGTGCTGCTGCTGCTCGACATCGGCGGCTCGATGGACAGCCACATCAAGCTCTGCGAGGAGCTGTTCTCGGCCGCGCGCACCGAGTTCAAGAGCCTCGAATTCTTCTACTTCCACAACTGCCTCTATGAGCACGTGTGGAAGGACAACCGCCGCCGCCACGATGAAAAGACGCTCACCTGGGACATGCTGCACAAGTATCCGAGCGACTATCGCGTCGTGTTCGTCGGCGACGCCACCATGAGCCCCTACGAGATCACCTATCCGGGCGGTTCGGTGGAGCATTGGAACGAGGAGCCCGGCGCGGTGTGGCTGAAGCGCGTGGCGGACGTCTATGAGCGGCTGGTGTGGCTCAATCCCACGCCGCAGGCGCACTGGGGCCACACGCCGAGCATCCAGCTGGTGCAGGAAATCGTCGGCCCGCAGCGCATGTTCCCGCTGACGATCGAAGGACTGGACGGCGCAATGCGCGAGCTGAGCCGCTAAAGCTGAGGACGCAGGCCGGCGGGACGCCGGCGGTCCATAGCGACGGCGAGTCCGATCTGGCGCGCGGCGCTTTAGGACGGCGCTATCAATTCGAGCCGCGGAAAGTTGCTGCGATAGCGGCCGCCGTCGCGCGTCAGCAAGGGCAGCCCTGCGACGGCCGCGTGGGCGCCGATGAAGAAGTCCGGCAGCACGCCCGAACGAACGCCGCCGGCGGCGCGATAGCGCTGGAACGCCTTGGCGGCGAGAAACAGCGCCGCGCGCGGCGTCGGCGCGTGTACAAGACCGGCTTCCGCAACAAAGGCGTCCAACGTCTCGATTTCGGAGAACCGCACCGAGAGTTCGGCGTAGATTACGTCGTTGATCAGAAGCGGGCCCCGCAGAGCCGTTTCTTCCAATTTGCGGATCGACCATTCGGCCCATTGCGGATCGTCGGTCGCCACATCCAGCAAGACGTTCGTATCGACAAGGGCGCCGCTCATTCGCCGCGCGTGAGCGCCATGATCTGATCGGTGCGCAGGCCCTTGCCGGCGCGCCCGCGCAAGGCCGCAAAGCGGCTGCGGCCCGGCTTGCCGCGGAGCTTGCTGATCACGATCTGGCCGTCGGCGCTCAATTCGAACTTCACCTCGTCGCCCGGCTTCACGCCCAGCCGCTCGCGCACCGCCTTCGGAATGGTGACCTGGCCCTTGATGGTGACGCTGCTCATGGGCGTGGTAATACCATAATGAAACAGGTAATACAACAAGGCGCCGCCGGCCGGGCCTTGCCAGCCGCGCCGGCGGGACCATGTTGCAGACGCCCTTGCTTTAGGAGCCGCCCATGCACGCGTTCGTCACCCGCTCTGCTACGGCCCTTGCCCTCGCCCTCGCTCTCGCCGGCTGCGGCCGGCCGGCGGTTGACAGCCAGGGGGCGGATCCGCGCGTGGTGCAGGCGCGGGGCACGCTGGCGGAGAGCGAACAGGCGACGATCGCGATCTTCGAATCGGCTTCGCCCTCGGTGGTGCTGGTGATCAGCCGCACGGCGGCGGGCCCGTTCGAGGAGCAGATCGGCGCCGGCACCGGCTTCATCTGGGACGAGGAAGGCCACATCATCACCAACAACCACGTGGTGCAGGCCCAGCAGATCGCGGTGCGCATGCCCGGCGGCGAGGACGTCCCGGCGACGGTGATCGGGCGCGCGCCGCAATACGATCTGGCCGTGCTGCGGCTCGCGCGGGCGCCCAACGCGCCGCCGCTGCCGATCGGCACGTCGAGCGACCTGCAGGTCGGCCAGGCGGTGTTCGCGATCGGCAACCCGTTCGGCTTCGACCGGACCATCACCTCGGGCATCGTCAGCGCGCTCGGCCGGCAATTGCCGACGCAGGAAGGCCGCGAGATCGCCGACGTGATCCAGACCGACGCCGCCATCAATCCCGGCAATTCCGGCGGCCCCCTGCTCGACAGCGCCGGGCGCGTCATCGGCGTGACGACGGCGATCTATTCGCCGTCCGGCGCCTATGCGGGGCTTGGCTTCGCGGTGCCGATCGACACGGTCGCGCGCGTGGCGCCGCAGCTGATCGCCAACGGCCGCGCGCCGATCGCCGGCATCGGCATCCTCACCGCCAACCAGTCGCTCACCGCGCGGCTCGGCCTGGAAGGCGTGCTGGTCTGGCAGGTCGGGCGCGGCTCGCCGGCGGAGCGCGCGGGCCTGCGCAGCACCGACCCGCAACGCGGCCTCGTCGGCGACGTCATCGTGGAGGCGAACGGACAGCCGGTGCGGCGCCTGGCCGACCTCACCAGCGCGCTCGACCGCGCCGGCGTCGGCGGCACGGTCAATCTCACCGTGCAGCGCGGCGATCAGCGCGTCGACGTGCCGGTGGCCGTGGAAGACATCGGCGCAAGCGAAGCTTCGGGCAAATAGGCGGCCTTCGGCCCCGGGCGAAGGCGACAACGAAAGCGTAACGCATCACCGCCGATACCCTGCTTGTCGGCTCGGTTCCCTTCAAGGACAATGCGCCGGCCGGGGAGTCTGATGCACCGCCGCTCCTTTCTCACGTCCGCCGCCGCGTGCAGCGTGGTGAGCGCGTCCGCCGCGCCGATAGCTGTGGCGCAGCCCGCGGGCCGGTTCGCGCAGGCGATCGCCTACAGCGCCCAGCGCGACGGCGCGAGCTTCCTGGCGATCCGCAACGGCGTGGTGCTGGGCGAGGACTATGCCGGCGGCAACCCGGACACGCGCCTGCCCATCGGCGCCGGCACGCGCGCCTTCCTGGCGCTGCTCGCCGCCTCGCTGGCCGAGGACCGGCTGCTGCGGCTAGACGAACCGGTGGCGCTCACGCTCGGCGACTGGGGCGCGCATCCGGTCAAGAGCGGCATTTCCATCCGCGCGCTGGTCACCGGCGTCAGCGGCGTCGCCTTTGGCCGGTCGCGCGAGCGCACGCTGCAGGCGGCGCTCGCGCTGGAGCCGAGCGATACGCCGGGCCTGCGTTTCCAGAACGATCCCGCGCCGTACGTGCTGTTCGCCGAGATCGCGCGGCGCAAGCTCGTGAATGCGCGCCGCGAGCCCGATCCGGCGCGCTGGCTGACGACGCGCACGCTGCTGCCGATCGGCTGCGTGCCGATCGGCTGGGCGCGCAGCCAGGACGGCGCGCCGCTGTTTCACGACGGCGCGGCGGTGTCGGCGCGCGGCTGGGCCGCCGCGGGCGAACTGATCCGCCGCGAAGGAATCTGGCGCGCGCAGCAGCTGGCCGACGACGACGCCCTGCGCGAGGCGATGCGCGGCTCGTTCGCCGAACCGCGCGCCGGCATCGGCCTGTGGCTGGCCGCCCCCGCGCGCGATCGCGAACAGCCCGATGTCGAAAGCGATCTATGGCGCGCCGCCTCGCCGGCGCCGGCCGATCTCGCCATGGCCGCCGGCGCCGGCGGCCAGCGGCTCTACATCTCGCCGGCCGAACGGCTGGTGATCGTGCGCCAGTCGCGCAGCATGAGCGCGTCCGGCCAATGGTCGGACACGCAATTTCTGTCGCTGGTCTATCGCGACCTCTAAGCTTCAGCTGCGCTCGCGGATCAGCAGGCCGCCGATCAGACCGAGCACGCCGCCGCCGGCGCCGCCGGTGATGGCGCTGGCGATGTGGCCGGACAGAGCCGCGTCGTCCGGCATCAGATTGGACCAGTTGGCCGCGAGGTTGCTCACAGCGGCGACGTTGGCGCCGTCGGGCGAGGCGAGATAGCCGAGCGCCACCCCGCCGATGGCGCCAATGATGGTGCGCCCGACGATCCCGCCGCCGCCGCGCGTAATGGCGCCCATGATGTTGCCGGCGACCGCGCCGCCCACGCCCTGAACGATGTAGGCCAGGATTGTCGGATCCATGCTCGTTTCCCCTTCCCTCCGGCGCGGTTGCTCGGAGCGAGACAGGCCCGCGCAGCAGGGCGAGAATAGACCGGTCCGAGAAATCCACAACAAAGATTGCACGCGCGTAATGCTGCGTCCGGGCCAATTCTTCCGCCAGGCGAGCCTCGCCGACGCACTTGCGCGAACGTTGAAGCCGCGCAACGCTGCAGCCTGCGCCATGCGGTTATGCACAATGTTGTGCCGCGATGCAGCGTACAGAGTGGGAGCGCCATGTTAGATCAGGGCTCACTTTCGCAACGGCCCCCCATGATCGCCATTCACATCGTATGCACGCACGACGGCGTGAAGCTGGCGGAGACGCTGATGCGTCTCCTCGAAGCGGAAGAGCATCAGGCGCGCCTGAGCTACGGGCGCCAGTCGCTCGCCGCGCTCGAAGCCGCGAAGACGTCCGAAGATGCGGTTCTGCTGATCTGGTCGGCGGACGCGCCGACGTCGCACTACATGCTGGAATGGGCGCGCCAGATTCCGGAGAAGCGCCTGGTCGAGATCGCGCGCGCGCCGGGCTGGCCGCGCAGCGCGCGCAAGGCGCCGGTGATCGACTTCATCAGCTGGCGCGGCGCGCGCGGCGAACGCGCGTGGAACGCGCTGAACGAACGGCTGCGCGCGATCCAGCGCCTGTACGAACCGCAGAAGCCCCCGCCCAGCCGCGCCGCGCTCGCGCTCGGCGTCGCCAGCCTCGCGGCGGTCACCGGCGCGGTGATGGTGCGCGTCAACATGCCGGCGCCGCCGGAGTTCGCGCCGGAGCCCAACGAGCAGCTGCAGCAGATCGCATTCGACGATCCGTCCGCCGGCATCGGCGGCCCGCTGCGCGCGGTGGAGCCGGCGTCGCTGGAAGAACTGGACGCCATTCCGCGCCTGCCCGCGCCGCGCTATGCGCCGCTGGAGGGCGTGCGGGACTACCATCTGGCCGACCTGCCCGAACTGGCGCCGCCGGAACTGCGCGAGCCGACGCTGATCGAGCGCATCGCCGCGCTCAATCCGCTGCGCAGCGACGTCGTCAGCGAATAGAAGCTGCACTCAAGGGCCGCGCCGCGCGCGCAGCCAATGGATGATCGCCCAGGCGTGCGCCTCGTGGCGCACTTTCGTCAGCGCCTCCTGCGGGCTCATCCAGACCAGGGCGTGGTCCGGCTCCGAAGGATCGCTGTCGTCGGCGGACAGCTCGACCTCGTAGAAGGTCGAGAGCGAATTGCGCGGCTCGCCCTTGTTGATCCAGTACTGGCCGGCGCGGCCGATCACGCGCGTCGGCCACACGGTGAGTCCCGTTTCTTCGAGGAACTCGCGCATCAGCGCGCCGGCTTCGTCCTCGTCGATTTCCACGCCGCCGCCCGGCAGGTCGTACTCGTACGGCGCCTTCCTGCCGATCTGGACGATGGCGATGTTGCTCTCGCCGCGCGCGCACAGACCGTAGACGGTCATCCGTTCGAGATAGGTGAGGCCGGGCTGAGTCTGGCCGAACTGGAGCGCAAAGCGTGTCATCGGGGGCGATATAGCTCACGCGCGGCGAGGTGGCGACGTCCTTGAAACGGCCTCGCCGGGATGGCCTATGGGCGGAGCATGCGGCTCAATCCGGTCATTCTTATCAGCGGCGCGGCCTCGGGCGCCGGGGCGGCGGCGGCGCGCGCGCTCGCGCCCCGCGCCCAGGGCGGGCTGATCCTGGTCGGCGCCGACGGCGGCGAACTCGACAAGGTCGCCGACAGCCTGATCAATCCGCCCGAGCGCGTCTCCACCCTCGCCTTCGACGTCGCCGACGACGACCGCTGGACCCAGGCCGGCAATTTCATCGAGAGCCAGTACGGCCGGCTCGACTGGGCGATCGTCAGCTACGCGCCGCCGGCCGAGGCGGAGACCGATCTGGTGTCCTGGGGCGACGAGCCGCCGCAAGAGCTGCGCGGCGCCTTCTTCACCCTGCGCGCGCTGATGCTGCTGATGCAGCGCAACACCCAGGGCGGCGCGATCGTGATCACGGCGCCGGCGGGCGCGTTCGAGCGCGAGCTTTCGGGCGCCGCCGAGAACGGCCTGCTGAGCCTGGTGCGGATGGCGGCCAAGGAAGGCGCGCACGACAATGTCCGCATCAACGCCGTCGCCTTCGCCGACGATGCGGGCGCATCCTGGCCGGAGATGGCGCACGTCGCCGACCTGGTGCGCGAAACCGGCAGCGAGCGGCGCGCGTTCGAACGCATCTCGCACCTGCCGCTGCCGATGGCGCGCTACACCGTCAGCGGCGACGCCGGACGCCTGTTCGCCAGCCTGCTGGCCGATGAATCGCCGATGACCGGCGCGGTGCTCGTCGTGGACGGCGGCTATGCGCTGTGATCCGATCGAAGGCGCGATTCGCGAGGTCCGCCGATGACGCCGCTGGTGCAACGCATGCTGAGCTTTGAGCACTTGCTCGGACCGTCCCTGGTGAGGATCGTCTATTATGTCGGCGCCGCGATCATCGTGCTCGCGGGCGCCGGCGCGCTGCTGACGGCGATCTTCACGCTGGCCGGCGGCAATATCGGCGGCGGCTTCGTGCAATTGATCGCCGCGCCTGCGGTGTGCGCGGCGGCGTTCGTCTATTGGCGCTTCATGTGCGAACTCTTCATGCTCGCGTTTCTGGCCTACGAACGCCTGGGCGAAATCCGCAACCTGCTCGCCGGCGCAAGCGCCCCCGATCCCGACTATCCGCAGTTCTGAAGCAGCCTCCATGGGGCTAACTTGGCGGCGACAGGAAGCGCGCCACCAGGTCCGGGGGCACGCGGCGGATGCGGCGGGTCCGGGCGTCGAGCAGGCACCAGTTCGACTTGATCTGCGCCGCGGGCTTGCCGGCGCCGGCCTTGTAGATGTCGACGAAGCGCGTCCAGGCCGGGCCGCGCGCCCGATCGTCGACCCAGGTGCGCGCCTCGGCCTCGTCGCCCAGCATCAGCGCGGCGCGATAATCGACCTCGTGGCGCATCACCACCCAGACGTAATTCGCCGCCATGTCCGGCGTCGCCCGCGCGCGCCAGTGGGCGATGGCGATCTCCTGCGCGTAGCGCAGATAGACGATGTTGTTGACATGGCCGAGTTCGTCGATGTCGGCGGCGGCGACGGGAAAGCGCTGGGTGAAGATTTCGGCGGCCATCGCCCGAAGCTTAGCGCAAGAGCTTACGCCGCTTCAGCCGCGAATTGCTCGAGCGCCGCCAGCGCCTGGCCGAGCGCCGCGCGCACCTCGGCCAAGGCGGCGGCGGCTTCGCCGTCCGGCGCGCGCTCGGCCGTCTCGCACGCGCTCGCCAGCGCCGCGAAGCCGATGCCGCGGGCCGAGCCCTTCATCGTGTGGACGGCCTCGCGCCAACCCTCGGCCATGGCGAAGGCCCCGCTCCAGCCCTCGACCTGGGCGCGGAAAAGACCCAGCACTTCCAGCTGCAGCGCACGGTCGCCGCCGGTCATCATGTCGAAATGGGCGCGGTCGAGGATCATGCCCCGTTCTGGCGCGAGCGGGCTTAAGGGCGGGTTAGAACGCCGGCGCCCCGATCACGTGCCCGTGCCCCAGCGCCAGCAGCAGCGCCGCGGCCAGCCCGGCCAGCCCGCGCCAGCCGATCTCGCCCAGCGCCAGCCGGTTCCGGCCCTGGGCGATGGCGGCGAACGGCGCGTTGGAGGTGACGTCCTCGAACGCCTCCCAGCCTTCGGCGTTGCGGGCGCGGCCCTTGCGGTCGATCGAGCGGGCCCCGAACAGCACCATCAGCCCCAGCGCCCCGAACAGCATGACCGCAAACCGCTCGCCATTGACCAGCAGGTGGCCCAGCGCCCACAGCGCAGCGCCCCACAGGAAAGGATGGCGGGTAATCCGCAGCACGCCATAGGCCGGCTCGGCGCGCTTCAGGGCGCGGGTCTCGAAGCCGGCGAGGGTCGGCCCCGGCGTGAGCACGCCGGTGATCGCCAGCGTGACGCCGAGGAAGATCAGCGCGCGCGCCGGCCAGGCGAGCCAGAGCGGCGGCGCCCACAGCGCCTCGTTGAGCGGGTCGAACGGATCCTGCCGCATCGCCGCGAAGGACTGGACCAGCCAGACCAGCAGCGCGAGCGAGGCCAGCGAGAACAGCGCCCGGTACGGCCCTTCGCCGACCGCCTCGACCAGCCGCTTGCGCAGGCCCGTCGCAGAGACGCCGATATGGATCAGCACGAACCCCGCCAGCGCCCAAACAAACCCGTCCATGCCCTCTCCTACGCCGCCGCCCGCCCACATGAGCACACTGGACGAGCGCGCCCAATGCCCTTATCTCCGGGGCCTTCGCGAGTCGGGTGTATAGCTCAGTTGGTAGAGCAGCTGACTCTTAATCAGCGGGTCCAAGGTTCGAATCCTTGTACACCCACCATCGCTCCGGCCGGCCCGCCGCCCCGGATCGCTCGCGAAAACCTCCCCCCACCCCGCCGCGATCAGGCGATCCTGCGGAACACGTGGTAGCGGAACGCCTGTTCGGCGCCGGCGGGCGTGCGGTGCGTCTCGTCGCGGGCGTGGACCAGTTCGAAGCCTGGTCCGAGCAGCGCCGCGAGGCTCGCCGCATCGTGCTGCACCACCGGCAGGCCGCTGCACCGTTCGGGACCGCCCGGCGCGAAGCCGGCGATAATGGCGTGGCCGCCGGGCTTCAGCGCCGCGTGCAAACATGCGGCGTAGGCCTGCTGGTCGGCCGGCTCGATCAGGAAATGCAGCGCGGCGCGATCATGCCAGAGATCGAACTGCGCTTCCGGCCGGCACTTGGCGACGTCCGCGATCACCCAGCGCACCTGCTCCGCGCGCGGGCCGAGGCGCGTGCGCGCCTGCGCCAGCGCCGCGTGCGAGATGTCGAGCACGGTCGGCGCGAAGCCCTGCTCCAGCAGATGGTCGACAAGCGTCGAGGCGCCGCCGCCGACATCGATCACCGCCGCGCCGCGGCGCAAGCCGATCGCGCCGATCAGCTCAAGCGAAACCTCCGGCCGCGCCTGGCGCCAGCTCGCCTGTTCGGGCGGCGTCCCGGAATAAACCTTATCCCAGTGGGTCTGGCTCGATCCGCTCATGTGCTTGATGTGGCGATGGCCGCCGCAGCGGACAACAGCGCGCCGGATCGCATATTTGATGTGGATCAAGGCGAATACGGCCGGATAAGCCCAAACGCTGCATGGATTCATCTGACTTGAGGCTGGGCATGCCGCTCCGGGAATTGTTCGACCGCAACGTCGTCTGGGCGCTCGATAAGACGCGCGACGATCCCACCTATTTCGTCCGCATGGCCGAGCAGCAATCGCCGAAATATCTCTGGATCGGCTGCTCCGACAGCCGCGTCCCCGCCAACGACGTGCTGGGCCTCGATCCCGGCGCCGTGTTCGTTCAGCGCAACATCGCCAACATCGTCCACACCAGCGACATGAACCTGCTCTCGGTGCTGGAATTCGCCATCGACACGTTGCGCGTCGAGCATGTGATCGTGTGCGGCCATTACGGATGCGGCGGCGTGCATCGCGCGCTCGGCGAGGACCGCACCGCCCTGGTCGATCACTGGCTGCAGCCGATCGTCATGCTCTATCGCAAGCACCGCGCGGTGTTCGACGGCGCGCCGGATCCGGTCTCGCGCGCGAACCTCCTGTGCGAGCTGAACGTCGAGATGCAGGTGCGCCGCCTCGCGTCGATCCCCACGGTCGAGAACGCGTGGGCGCGCGGCCAGACGCTGAACGTGCACGGATGGATCTACGGCATCCATGACGGCCTGCTGCGCGACATCGGCCCGACCTTGAGTTCGATCGACGACCGCGATGCGCTGCCGACCATCGACGAGCGCGTGCTGCAGCCGGTCGAACCCGTCAGCAGCCTGCGCAGCCAGGCGATCGACGCCTTCACCGGCGCCGGCTGAAGCGCCGCGCCTATGGAGCGCCGGCGCCCTCGCCGGCACGGCGCAACCGCTACCGACACGCGTCGGCGCTTGTTCGATCGGGCGCATGCCGGCGAGGGCGCCGGCGCTCCGTAGGCGCAGTTCTGCGCGACGACGGCGGTTCGGCAAAACGGTCCGGCGGCGCGGTCATTCAAGCGCGCGCGATCTCGCTCTAGCCAGACTGCGCCGTCTTCTCCCCCGAAACGGCGCAGACAGGAAAGACGAAACGATGACTACAGCTCCCGCAACGCCCGCGCCGACCATCCTCAACGGCGTCAACGTCACCGCGATGTTCGAGACGATCGAAGCGGTCAAAGCCAACGCCGACATCGCCAAGTTCAACTTCCGCGCCAGGAACACGTGGCTCGGCGGCGACTGCAACCGCACGACGATCAAGGACTTCACCGGCGCGCTGAGCGAACACCGCGCGAGCGCCCAGGCCTTCATCGCCGACAACGGCGAACCGGAGGTGCTGCTGGGCGCGGACAAGGCGCCCAATCCGGTCGAATGGCTGCTGCACGCGCTGATCGGCTGCATGACGACGACGACGGCCTACCACGCCGCCTCGCGCAACATCGCCGTCGACGCGATCGACAGCGAGATCGACGGCGATCTCGATCTGCGCGGCTTCCTCGGCCTCAGCCAGGACGTGCGCAACGGCTACCAGGTCATCCGCGTGCGCATGCGGGTCAAGACCAAGGCCGCGCCCGAGACGATCGAAGCGCTGACGCTGATGTCGCCGGTCTACGACGTCGTCTCCAAATCCGTGCCGGTCGATCTCTCGATCGAGACGTACTGAGCACGAAGCGGCCCGGCGGACGCTCCATCCTCCCCCGCCCCGCCGGGCCGCGCCCCTCTTGCAGCATCGGACCACATGATCATGCCCTCTACGCGCAATCCCCATACGCGCAAGCCGAGCCGCCTGCCCCTCGCCTGTTATGCGGCGGCGTACGCGCTTTCGGTGCTGCTGGCGGCGAGCGTGCATTTCGCCGTCGCCGCGCGCGCCATGCTGCTGCCGGCGTGATGCGATGCTAGGCCGCCTGCATCTGCTTGCGGAACGCCGCCGGAGGCTGGCCCATCTCGCGCCGGAACGCGCGGGTGAACGCCGCCTCCGACTCGTAGCCGACATCGAAGGCGATCTGCGCGATCGTCCGGCGGCTTTCGCGCAGCTTGCCGGCGGCCAGCTGCATGCGCCAGTTGGTGAGGTAGCGCATCGGCGGCGCGCCGATCAGCTGGGTGAAGCGCTCGGCGAAGGCGGAGCGCGACATGTTCACCGCGCTCGCCAGCTCTTCGGCTGTCCAAGCCCTGTTCGCCTGCGCATGCAGCAGCGAAAGCGCGCGGCCGATGGCCGGATCGCGCAGGCCCGCGAGCCAGCCTGTCTGCTCCGGCGGCAGTTCGTTCAAGTGGCGGCGCACGGTCTCGACGAACAGCAGTTCGCTCATTTTCGACATCACCGTCGCCGCGCCCGGATCGCCGTTGGCGAGATTGCGCGCGGCGTAGATGAAGGAATTCGACAGCCATTCCCCGCCCGGCACGTCGCCGACGCGAATGACGATCAGCGGCGGCAGGTTGGCCAGCAGCAAGCCGAGTTCCGGGCCGCCGCCGAGAAAGCCGCACACCAGCCGTGTCAGACTTCCGCCGCCGCCATGCACGACGCGCGAAAGCCCAACGCCGTTGAGCGGCGGCTGCACCAGGCCCGCCGCGTTGACCGGCGCGGCGTCGGGCGCGCTGCCGAAGATATGCACGTCGTTGTGCGGGATCAGCACGACTTCGCCGGCCTTGAGCCGCACGCCCTCGCCGCGTTCGAGGCGGAGATCGAAACCGCCCTCGATCACGTAGTGGAACGCCACCACGTGCGCCGGCGCCGGCATGAACGGACGGCAGAATTCCGGATCGACCTTGCCGGCGATCAGCCACGGATCGCTGAGTTCGGCGTCGACGAACACGCCGCCGGTCAGGCCGACAACACGCAGAACATCCGAGAGCGCGTCCATGCCGGCATAGGCCGCCCGTGCGCGTCTCCGGTCAAGAGGTCCGGCGCTTCGGGTGCGCCGCACGTCACACTCCAGCCTCCCCGGGAGACCTTTCCATGACCTACCAGTACACGTTCAAAGACTGCCTCCAGCGCGCCGAACGCATCACCTGGCGCGTCGAAGACCTGATCGGCGGCGACAAGACGCTGGATTTCGCCCGGCCGTTCCTGCCCGAGACGTTCGCCCGCACCGAGCCGCTCGATTTCCTCGGCGCCGACGAAAAGCTCACGCTGAACCAGATCCGCGGCCACGCCTATCTCGCCATGTTCGGCCTGGTGGAGGAATTCATCCTGCCGTTCGTACTCGATCACGCGCGCTCGGTGATCAATGGCGACGACTATCGCGCCCGCGCGTTTCTCGAGTTCGCCAGCGAAGAGGCCAAGCACATCCATCTGTTCCGCCGCTTCCGCGAGGAGTTCCACGCCGGGTTCGGCTCGCCGTGCGACGTGATCGGCCCGCCCGAGGCGATCGGCGCGCACGTGCTGGGCCAGCCGCCGCTCGCGGTGGCGCTGCTGACGCTGCAGATCGAGTGGATGACGCAGGCGCATTTCCTCGGCAGCGTGAAGGACGACCAGGCGCTCGATCCGCAGTTCAAGAGCCTGCTGCTGCACCACTGGATGGAGGAGCATCAGCATGCGCAGCTCGACGCGCTGATGACGCTCTCGATCGCCGAGACCCTCGACCAGGCCGGGATCGACGCCGGCATCGACGCCTATGTCGGCCTCGCCGGCTTCTTCGACAGCGGTCTGAAGCAGCAGGCCAGGTTCGATCTCGAAGCGCTGCAGCGCGCGATCGGGCGCAGCTTCAGCGCGGCCGAGTGCGAGAGCTTCCTGCGCCAGCAGCACCAGGCCAATCGCTGGACCTATCTGGGCTCCGGCATGACGCACCCGCGCTTTCTCGGCACGCTCGGCGCGCTCAACGCCGAAAAGCGCGCCGCCGTCGAAGCGATGGCGCCGGCCTACTCGTGAACGAAAGCGGCCGGCGCTCCGCCAGCGCCGGCCGTGCGTTCTTCGCGCTTGCGCGCCGGATCAGAACCGGAAGCGGATCGCCGCGTTCAGGCTGTGCCGCTCGATCTGGTCGCCGAACTCGCCTTCGTAGCCGATCGACAGCGTCGAGTAGCCGTTGGTGGCGTCGAGGCCGATGCCGACCAGCGGCCCGCCGTCGCCCAGCGGCTCGTCGGTCAAGGTGAAGTCGGTCGCGCCGGAGACGAAGCGGAACGTGCGCTCGGCCTCCTCGTCGATCGCGTTGGCGCGATAGCCGGCATAGATGCGCGGCGAGACCACACCGCCGCTGCGCAGCCGCCAGCGCGCGCTGAACTCGACGCCGGCGTCGGCCCACAGCCGTTGCGAGGTCGCCGAATCCGCTTCCAGATCGAAGGCGGCGCCGCCGCCTTCTTCGGTGTAGCTCTGCTCGTGCAGCACCACGTAGGTGAGGCCCGCCTTCGGCGTGAGCGTGAAATGCTCGCCGAGCGCCAGCGGCAGCGAAGCGCGCGCCGCGCCGTGGCCTTCGTAGGCCCACCACTCGGCGTCCGTCCGCGCGCTGAAGCTCGAACCGATGTCGATGAAGCGGCGCGAACGCATCTGGCCGAAGCCGGCGCCGACGATGAAGTCCAGATCGACCGGCCCCATCGCCGTGCCGAGATAGGCGTTGCCCTGGCCGAACCAGGAGGAAATCTCGCCGTCGTCCCGATCCGGCTCTTCCGCTTCCGAGGCCAGGAACGCCGCCGAGAGGCCGAACAGCGCACCATTGTCGAGCGGCCCGTCGATGCCCACGGCGATGCCGAAGCCCAGGCCGCGGAATTCCTGCGCGTTGGCGTTCGGCGGCTCGCGGTTCACGCCGTAGGCGATCTCCTGCGCCCACACCGAGACCTCGTCGAGGCCCTGCAGGCGCGTGTAGGCCATCCGGTTGGCGGTGGCGCCCTGGGCCTGCTGGATCGCCGTCGCCGCCAGTTCCGCCGACGCCGAGGCGTAGCTCGGCATCAGGTCGGCGTAGGCGTCGTGGAAATCGTCGCCGCCGGTCAGCGATGCGAGCGCGGCGGCGGCGTCATCGTTCAAGCGCAGCGCCTCGATGATCGGATCGAACGCCGCGCCCTGGTTGGCGGTGAGGCCAAGCTCGCTTGCGGTCTTCATCACGTAATTGGTCTCGAGCGAATTGGGGTCGCTGTCGACGACATCGATGGCGAGATTGTAGATGAACGGCGCACCCGTCGCGCCGACGACGCCGATCACGTTGGACGCGCCGACAAGCCCGCCGTCCGCGGTCAGGAACGTGTGGCTGCCCGACGCCGGCAGGCCGCGCGGCACGATGGGAACGATCTCGGCCCCCGCGGCGAAGGTCACCGCGCCGCTGGCGTGGAGGAACGAACTCTCGCCGGGCGTGCTCGAAAGCGTGATGCCGAGCACGGAATCGGCGCCGAAATTGGCGCTGGTGAGATCGGTCGTCCCACCGGTGTGATTGAGCGCGCCGTTCTGCACGCTGATCGTCAGCGCGCCGTCGCTGTCGGCGATGCGGCCGGTGAACACGGCCTCGTTGTCGATCACGAACGTGTCGGCCCCGGCGCCGAACGAGACGTTGCCGATGATCTGGCCGGCGAGCAGATTGATGGCGTCCGCGCCCGAGCCGAAGCGGACTTCGCCGCGGATCAACGTCGCGGGACGGGCGTTCACGTCGTTATCCGTCGAATCCTCGTCCGTGAACGGAACGTCCTCGGTCTGGTTCAGCGTCACGCCGATGGTCGAGGCGGACACGTCGATGGCGACGGCCGAACCGGTCACCGGCGGCGGCGGGATGTCGTCCGTGGGATTCTCATCGGTGGCGGCGATTTCGGCGAGGATCGTGCCGGTGTTGTTGATGACGGCCAGCGTGTTCGAGCGGTCCTCAATCACAATGGCGTCGCCGGTCTCGCCCAGCAGCCGCGCGTGGACGACGCCCGTATTGCTGAGTTCGGGCAGGCTGGCGCCCGCGTCGATCAGAACGCCGCGCGCGACCTCGGCGTTGTCGGAAACGACGACGCTGACGACGCTCTTGCGCGTAAGCAGTTCGGAAACGATCGCATCCGCGCCGATCAGCACGGCGGTGGCGCTGCCGTTGACCGCGGAGGCGGTTACGCTGCCGTCGAGAGCGATTCCATCCGCGATCGTCACGGTCGAGCCGCCCACGCCGTGAATCCTGAGCGTCGTGGCGTCGACATCGTCGTAGACGCCGTTCGCCGAGAGGCTGCCCTGCACGTGGACGCCGAAGCCGCTCACCGTGGCGCCGATGGCGATGTCGCCGCCGTCGGCCTCGATCAGCAGCGCCTCGCCCGGACCGTATGAGGTGATCGCAGCCGAAACATCGTCGTCGGTGTCGCCGTCAGCCTCGGTCTGGCCGTCGCCGTCGTCGTCTTCGTCGTCCTCCACGCCGACGCCGTCGATATGGACGCCGCCCGTCACATTGGCGCGGACGGCGATCGCCGGCCCCGACTCCAGCAGATCGTCGGCGTCGAGCTTGCTGATGTCGAGCGGACGGTTGACATTGTGGAAGCCCGAAACGGCCCATGTGCCGTTGATGACGAGCGCCCCGTCGATGGCGCCGTTCACATCCAGGCCGGTGCTGTTCTCGCCGCGCGCGGTCACGTTGCCGGTGAGGCGCACGTCGCCGTTCACTCCGCCATTGATGGCGATGGCGGTCGAGTCATCGCCGGTGACGCTGATCGCGCTGGAGCTGATGAGATCGCCGATCAGCAGCGCATCGAGCGTGATGGCGCTGGAGTTCATGCCTTCGACCGTAATCGTGCCGCTGGTCGTGATGTCGCCGGTGAAGGCCGGGCCCGCCGCCAGCCGGATGCCGTGCCGGTTCGTTCCGATGGCGAAGGCGCCGTCGAGATCGCCGTCGCTGTCGGTGTCGGTCATGGTGTGATCTTCGAGCAGCGCGATCGAGCCCGTGCTGGCGATCGAGCCGCTATTGCCGCCCAGGATCAGGATTCCGGTGGTGTTGTCGGCGTCATCGGACCTCAGCGCGCCGTTGTTGGCGACGTCGTTGCTGGTGTTGACGGTGATCGCGGCCTGACCGGCGCTCACCGTAATCGAACCGCCGCTCGCGACGGTGATGTCGCCCGCTTCCACGGGGGCCGCCGCCGGGTTGGGGTCCGACGTCGTCAGCGGCGTCGTCGTCGCCGTGCTGATGGTCACATCTTCGGCCGCCGCGCCGCCGGCCGTGACGCCCGCGAGCACGACCGCCAAACCCGCGAGCTGAATTTTGTTGATGCGCATCCCGGCTCCGTCCCCTGTTTCGCGCGGGCATGCCAAGGCGCCTCATCGCCTAAAGGCCGCCCCCCGCGCCCAGTTCATCCGGCGCACGGAACGGCCCCATACCTCACCCGCACCCGCCCCCGCTGACGGGCGGCGCTTTGGTTTGGCATGCCGACTTTGCTTAATTTTGTCCAGTGCGCGACGCACGCCGCGAGCCTGCTCGGCGTGTCAAAAAATCGTGGGGCCAGTTCAGGTTAGGCCGGCCGGACGCGGGCACGGCGCGGGTCGTTGCGCCGCCGTCACACCGATGGCGGGAATTATGTCCGCCGTTGCGCGCGCAGATCGGCCACGGTCGCGATCGCGCCGCTGCGCCCGGCCGCCGGCTCGCCCGCCATTCGCGCGATCAGCGCATCGACCTGATCGGCCGGCGTCGCTTGCGAGAAGAAGAACCCTTGCAACTCGGTCACGCCGACCAGGCGCATGACCGAAGCCTCGGCCTCCGTCTCCACGCCCTCGGCGACGATGTCCATGCCGAGGCCGCGCCCGAGCGTCACCACCGACTGGATGATGGTCATCGCCCGCTTGCGTTCGTGGATGCCGGTGACGAAGGCGCGGTCGATCTTGATCTTGTCGAAGCGGAAATCGCACAGATAGCGCAGCGACGAGAAGCCGGTGCCGAAATCGTCGAGCGCGACCTTGAAGCCGAGCCCGCGCACGGTTTCGAGGATGTGACGGTTGCGGTCCGTCGACTCCATCAGCACGCCTTCGGTGACTTCGAGCACGATCCGGCTCGGGTTGACGTCGTGCTTGGCCAGGAGCCGCTCCAGCAGCTCGACCAGGTCGACGTGGCGGAACTGCACCGGCGACAGATTGATGGCGAGATCGAGGTTCGGCCAGCGCTTGGCCTCCTCGAACGCGCGCTCCAGCACGAACGCACCCAGCGCCGGCATCAGCCCCGCCTCCTCCGCGATCGGCACGAACACCGCCGGCGAAATGTCGCCCTTGCCCGGATGCCTCCAGCGCAGCAGCGCCTCGAGCCCGACCACCTGCCCGGTGGAGCACGAGATCAGCGGCTGGTAGTGCAACTGTAAGCCACCGGCGTCGATCGCCGTGTGGAGTTCGAGTTCGATCTCGCGGCGCTGTTCGACTTCCGCCGCCATCTCGGCGCAGAACAGCATGGCGCGGTCGCGGCCCTGGTTCTTGCCCTGGTAGAGCGCGATGTCGGCGTGGCGCATCAGCTCCTGCGGCGAGGCGCCGTGGTCCGGCGCCTGCGCCAGACCGACCGTCGCCGTCATGCGCACATGCTGGCCGTAGACGTCAAACGCATCCTCGAACGCGTCGCGCAGCCGCGACGCCAGCTCGGCCTCGGCGTCGTCGCTGCCGGAATGGCGCAGCACGGCGAACTCGTCGCCGCCGAAGCGGGCGAGGAAATCGTTCGGCCCCAATTGCTGCTGCAGCCGGGTCGCCACCGCCATGATCAGCGCGTCGCCGGCGGCGTGGCCCATCGTGTCGTTGACGTCCTTGAAGCGGTCGACGTCGATATAGGCCACCACCACGCGGTGGTTGTTACGCGATTGGATGACGCCGTCGAGCGCCTGCTGCAGCCGCTCGACGAAATGGTGCCGGTTGGGCAGGCCGGAGAGCGCGTCGTGCAGCGCCTGGTGGCGGGATTCCCGCTCGCGGTTGGCAAGCTCGCTCGACGCGCGCTTCAGCCGCCGGATCATCACCCAGGTCAGCAGCCCCGCGCCGATGACGCCAAGCACCACCATCGGCAGGATGAACATGAGCAGCGCCTGGCCCGGACGGCGCGGCGTCCAGGTGAGATAGCCCACCGGCGCGCCGTCGTCGGCGACGAACGCTTCCGAGAGCGCCTGCCGCGACGGGCTGGGCTCGGAGGAAATCGACAAATCGTCGATCAGCAGCGAACTGCCGACCTGGGCCATGAAGCCCTCGTCGATGCGCACGATGCTGAGCAACAGGTGCGGCTCGCCTTCGAGCAGCTCCGGATAAAGGTTCGGCACGATGCTGATGGCGGCGACCACCGCCGGTTCGCCGTCGACGCTCATGATGTGGCCGGCCCACCTGCCGAAGCTGGCCGCCAGCAGCGCACTGTAATTGCCCTGGCTTTCCGCGAACGCTTGGTCGCGCCGGCGCAAGCCTTCGGCGGCGCCCCCGCGCGCCTCGGCGACGATCTGGTCGAGCACGTCCGAGCGCGCGGCGTAGGCGGCGATCGGGTTCGTCAGCTCGCCGCCGAGATTGGCGTAAACGGGCCGATTGCGGCCGTCGACGATGAGGACCTCGTCATGGCCGTAGGTCTCGAAGAAATAGATGCCGACATTGGTCTCGAGCCATTCGGTGTCGACCGGGCGGCGCTGGGCGTGGACCACCGCGTCGTCCCACCAGGCGATCGCCTTCTGCTGGTCCAGCACCTGGCTCACGCTGCGGTCGAGCGCGTTCTCCACGAGCTGGCGCTCGCGCACGATCGCGGTCCGGTTCGCCGACCAGCCCGCATAGGCGACGATCACGAGCAAAAGCGCGCCGAAGATAAGCAGCGCCCCGCCGATCATCGCCGTCAGTCGACTCAAGTCGCTCTTGTAATGATCGTTTCTCGCACCCGCTGCGATCATAGTATTAAGCCGCTGTAAACTGGTCACATTTCCAGCCGTGCCAATACTTGCAAATTTGTACGAATACTATCTTACGTAAACTGGTGTTATGTCCTGATTTTTCATGGTCAATACTTCTCTAACCACGATTGTTGATTTGCGCATGCTGCGCCGCAGAAACGTTTGTTAATAAAGGTAAATAGAGATTTAGGCTTGTCTTCCGGAGATTTACTCTTTATTAGTGAAATGACGCTGGGGACAGGCAAAGCCGGGTAATCGCCAGGGCTAGGCGCCAGCACTATGGTTAACAAGTCCTGGGTGGAACATGACGCGGTACGTGGTGAAAACGCGCGCCGACAGCCCTGAACTGCGCAAGGCCGCGGTGGCGATCGAGCAGGCCGCCTGGAGTGCGCTCGGGTTCCTGAACTTCACCCGCGCCCACTTCGCCTACTACCAGCAATTGCTCGACGACCATGCCGACTGCCAGCTCTGCCTCGTCGACGACGTGACCGGCTATCCGGTCGCGGTCGGCAATTGCGTGCCGCTCGCCTGCGATTTCGACAATTTGCCGCCGGAAGGCTGGGACTGGATCGTGGAATCCGCCGCCAACAACAACGGCAAGCGGCGCAACGCGCTCGGCGCGCTGGCGATTTCGGTGCCGAACCTCCATCGCGGCAAGGGCGTCGCCCGGCGCATGATCGAGGAGTTCCGCGCCCTCGCCGAGCGCAAGGGCCTCGACGGCGTGATCGCGCCGGTGCGCCCCTCGGAGAAGCACCGCCATCCGTTCATCCCGATCGACGACTATATCGGCTGGGAGGACGACAAGGGCCGGCTCTACGATCCGTGGCTGCGCAGCCATTCCGCCGCCGGCGGCAAGCTGATCAAGCCGGCGCTGCGCTCGATGGTGGTGGAGGAGCCGGTCGGCTTCTGGGAGATGTGGACCGGCCGCTCGTTCGATCAGTCGGGCGATTACGCCGTCGATGGCGGCCTGGTGCCGGTCTCGGTCGATCTCGACAGCGGCGTCGGCCGCTATGTCGAGCCGAACGTCTGGTTCGCTTACAGCGCCGCGGCCTGAACCTGCGCCGCGCTCACGCCGGGCGGCGGATAGACCGGCATCACCGCGGCCGCGCCATAGAGATAGCCCTGGGCGTACTCGCAACCCATGGCGCGCAGCGCCTCGGCGGTGGCTTCGTCTTCAACGCCCTCGGCCGTCACCTTGAGCCCGAGCGCTTTGCCCAGCCCCACCAGCGCGCCGACGATGGTCGCGTTCTCGCGGTCGCTCAGGATCCGCGCGACGAACGACTGGTCGATCTTCAATTTGTCGATCGGCAGTTCGCGCAGCAGGAACAGCGATGAATAGCCGGTGCCGAAATCGTCGAGCGCGATCTGCACGCCCTGGTTCTTGAGCGACAGCAGCGCCGACTTCGCCCGCGCCGTGTCGCCGATCATCGCGCTTTCGGTGACCTCGATCTCGAGCCGCTGCGCCGGGAAGCCGGTCTCGCGCAGCGTGCGCAGCACCTTCTCCGGGAACCACTGGTCGCGCACCTGGCTCGGCGAGATGTTGACCGCAAGCACGAAGTCGCCCGGCGCATCGAGCGCCTTGCGGCACGCCTGCGCCAGCAGCGCCCAGAACATCGCGTCGACGAGGCCGGCGTCCTCCGCCACCGGGATGAACGCCGTCGGCGAGATCATGCCGCGTTCGAGATGGGGCCAGCGGGCCAGCACCTCGAAGCCGGCCAGCTCGCACGTGTCGAGCCGCACCACCGGCTGGAAGTACGGCACGATGTCGCCATTGGGGATCGCCGCGCGCAGTTCGGTTTCGAGCGCCGCCTTCGACTTGAGCTCCTCGTCGATCGAGGAGTCGAAAAACTTGAACGCGCCGCGCTCTTCCTTGGCGCGCAGCATGGCGGCGTCGCCGCGCTGCAGCAGGTCGGCTGCGCCGCGTCCGTCTTCCGGACACAGCGCGACGCCGATCGAGGCGCCGACCGTGAGCTTGAGGCCGTTGACCAGGATCGGCGCGGCAAGCTCGTGCAGAATCCGCCGCGAGGCCGCGGCGATGCCGTCGCGCCCTTCCGGGCCCTCAAGCAGGATGGCGAATTCGTCGCCGCCGAGACGCGCGGCGAAGCTGTCGTCGCGGATGCAGCCGCGCAGGCGCGTGGCGATCACCTGCAGCAGCTGGTCGCCGATGGCGTGGCCGTGCACGTCGTTGATCGGCTTGAAGCGGTCGAGGTCGATGAACATCAGCGCGAACGCGCTCTTCTCGTCGCCGACGAGCGAAAGCCGGCGTTCGAGCTCTTCCAGGAAGTGGCGGCGGTTGGCGAGGCCGGTGAGCGGATCGTGCCGCGCCAGCGACTGCGCCCGCGCCTCGGCGGCTTCGCGTTCGCTGATCTCGGCCGAAAGCGTCTCGTTGGTCTTGATCAGATCCTGGGTGCGCTCCTGGACGGTGCGCTCGAGGCTGTCGCGGATCGCGTCGAGTTCGAGCACGGCCTTGCGGCGGTCCAGCTGCGCCTTCACCCGCGCCGTCAGCACGCGCAGGTCGATCGGCTTGGTGATGTAGTCGTTGGCGCCGCCTTCCAGCGCCTTGGAGACGATGTCGCCGTCGTCCAGGGCGGTGACGACGATGACGGGCACGTGCTCGGCGTCGAACCGCGCGCGAATGCCGGTGAGCGCATCGGCGCCGGACCGCTCCGGCATCATCCAGTCGAGCAGGACGAGTTCGATCTTCTCGGCTTCGATGGCGTCTTCGATGCCGACGGCGCTTTCACGCAAAACGACCTCGTAGCCGCGCCGTTCGAGGCGGCGGCCGAGCATGTCGCGGTTCTGCGCCTGGTCGTCGACCAGGAGAATGCGACCTAGGCGCGTCGCGGTGGACGCGCCGTCTTCGCCTTGCGCCGAGGACATTTTCTCCCCTGGCCTTTGAAACCCCATACCAGCCATCGAATTTACGATGGGGTGGTTGAAGCGGCGCTAATTCGGGAACCGCGAACAGCCATAATCGTAGCTAACGCGCGCTAACCTTGACGGCGCGTTCACCGCTCTCAGGCGGCGTATTTCTCGATCAGCGCGACAAGGCCGGCGAAATCGACCGGCTTGGTGGCGAAGTCGTCGCAGCCCGCTTCCATGCACTCGCGCCGCGCGCTCTCCATCGCGTGCGCGGTGAGCGCCACGATCTTCACGCCCGCCACGTCCGGCGTCTGGCGCAGCACCTTGGTCGCCTCGATCCCGGACATCACCGGCATCGAGATGTCCATCAGGATCAGGTCCGGCGCGCATTGCTTGGCCTTCTCCACCGCCTCGGCGCCGTTCTCGGCGACATGCACCTCGTAGCCGCGGCGTTCGAGCCGCCGCGTCAGCATCTCGCGATTGTCGGGATGATCTTCAGCAATCAGGATACGCATGTGCGCCTCACGCAGTCTTCGTCATGGGGAGGGTCGCCGGCGCCGCCGGCCGGGCAGTCTCGCGGGAACGGGCGAAGCGCAGCGCGGCGGCCGCGAGCACGTCGCGGTCGGCGGGCTTCACAATCAGATCGCAGGCGCCGAGCGAAAGCGCGCGCTGGCGGTTGTCGTCGACGGAATGGACGATGACCGGCGTTCGCGCCGTGCCGGGGTTCGCCATCAGGCGCTCGATCACGCTCCAGCCGGTCATGTCCGGGAGATTGATGTCGAGCATGATCAGGCTCGGCCGCAGCGCGGCCGCAAGCTCAAGGCCTTCGGCGCCGTTCGAGGCGCCGTGCACGTCGAAGCCGAGCCGCGTCAGCGAACGCGACGCCAGATCGCGCGCGCTTTCCTCGTCGTCGATGATCAGCACGGCGCGATTGCCGCCCTCGTGCTCGACGATCGCGCCGTCGCTGCGCGCCAGCATCGCCGGCGCCGGCAACTCGGCCGGAAAGCGCAGCGTGAAGGTCGAGCCCGCGTTGGGTGCGCTCGCCACCACGACGTCGCCGCCGAGCAATTGCATGGTCTTGCGCGTGATGGCGAGGCCCAGACCGGTGCCGCCATAGCGCTGCGCGGTCGAGACGTCCGCCTGCACGAACGCCTTGAACAGGCGCTCCATCTGCTCCGCCGTCATGCCGATGCCGTTGTCGGCGACGGCGATCTCGACCCAATCGCCCGCTTTCTTGCGCTCGCGCCGGGCGCGCACGGCGATCTCGCCGTTCTTGGTGAACTTGGCCGCGTTCGCGAGCAGGTTCAGCAGGCACTGGTTGAGCTTGAAGGAATCGGTGCAGGCGGCGCCCACATCGGCGGCGATTTCGAGCTTCAGCGTGTTGCCGTTCTTCTCGACCGTCGGCTGCACGATCGCGGCGGCTTCGGCCACCAGCCTGCCGATATCGAATTCGGCCGCCGCCACATCCATGCGGCCGGCTTCGATCTTTGACAGATCGAGGATGTCGTTGATCAGGTGAAGCAGCTGGCGCGCCGCGGCGAGCACGCGGTCGATGTCGGCGATGTCGGTGTCGCGGCCGTCCGCTTCGGCTTCCTCCTTGAGGATTTCCGAATAGCCGATGATGGCGTTGAGCGGCGTGCGCAGCTCGTGGCTCATCGAGGCGAGGAACTGCGACTTCGACAGGCTGGCGGTCTCCGCCGCTTCGCGCGCCGCGCGCAGCGAGGCCACCGTTTCGGCCAGCATCGCATCGCGCACGTCCATCTCGGCGATGATGCGGTCGAGCCGTTCGTACATCTCGGCCAGATTCACCGCGCCTTCGTCGATCATGGCGACGGCGTCGACGCTTTCGCCGAACAGCGCGCGCTTGCTCTTGAGCGCCTCCTCGACCCGCTGCATCGAGGCGATGAAGGCTGCCTCCTGGCGCTTGCGGTCGGTGATGTCCTTCGACAGCATGATGAGCTTGCGCACGCCGCCGCTGTGGCCGAGGACGCGCACCGCGAAGCACTGCGCCCAGCCCACCGAGCCGTCCCGCTTGACCACGCGGTGCTCGATCGAGCCGCTGCCGCCGCGGGCGATGTCGTGGAAATATTCCTCCATCCACTCGTAATCGTCTTCGTGGACGAAGGGCACCTCGTTCCTGTCGAACTGCTCGAAGGTGAACGCTTCGCCGTACACCGGCGCGGGATCGCCGTGCCAGGAAATGGTCCGGGTCTTGTA
This sequence comes from Hyphomonadaceae bacterium, assembly GCA_023384105.1. Taxonomy (GTDB): domain Bacteria; phylum Pseudomonadota; class Alphaproteobacteria; order Caulobacterales; family Aquidulcibacteraceae; genus Vitreimonas. The sequence continues at coordinate 72,567 of JAHDXR010000008.1, forward strand.
GTCGACCTCCCAGACGACGCCGCGCCCGGCCTGCAGCGCGATCTCAAGCCGCCGCTCGTTCGACGCCGCTGCGCCGCGCGCCTGCACCAGCGAAGTGATGTCGCGGCCATGCACCAGCACGCCGCAGATCTCGTCGTCCTGGTCGCGCCACGGCAGCGCCTGCCACGACAGCCAGCGCGTGCCCTCGGCGGTCTGCGCCTCGTCCTCGTCGTACCGGACATGCTCGCCGGCCAGCGCGCGCGTGAAGGCGTCGCGCCAGGTCAGCGACGACCAGTTCAGCAGGTCTTCGAGCTTGCGGCCGACTCCGCCCTCGGCGCCGAGCCCCAGACTCATGTTCTTGCTGATGGCGACCACCTTGCCGTCGCGGTCGACCAGCGCCGCGGCGAGCGCGTCGTGCTCGAACAGGAGCTTCGCCAGCGTCATCTGCATGTTCACGCTGCGCGAGGCTTCGCGCAGCGCGCGCTCGGCGTCGCTGGCGCTCATGCGCGCGAGCGTGACGTAGGCCATCAGCGCGCCGCCGCCGACCGCGGCGATGATCGCGAGGTCCCATTGCGGCTGCGCCGCCATCGAGGCGATCAGCAGCGGCGTGGCCAGCAGCGACGCCGCCGGCGGCGCAGCGCCGGCGAGCGCGATCGGCAGCGCGCCCGAGGCGCCGTGGCTGAAATGGCGGACCACGCCCGCCACCCACAGCACCATCGCCGCCGCCGCGCCCGCGGCCTGGCCGCTGAACCAGAGCGAGGCGGGCAGGACGGCGTAGAACGCCGAGGAGAAAAACGCCCACGCCGCCAGCCCCGCCAGCACCGGGCCTTCGATCCTGGCCTCGGCGGCGTCGAGCCGGCGGTAGAGTTCGGTGTCGAAGACCAGCAGCAGCGCCATCACCGCCGCCCAGGCCACCGGGCCGAAGCCGTCCACGATGGCCGCGGCGATGCCGCCCGTCAGGATCGCCAAAGCGATCGAGGCAGGCATTTCCCGGCGGCGCGTTTCCGCCGCGCTGGCGAGCGCCGATGGCGGCGTCTGAGGCATGGGCGAGCGTCTCCGCCGAACAGAGAATTGGCTCAGACGCTGCCAGCCGGTGGTGAAGATAGGCTAAACTATCCCGATACCGGTATGCTTTCGCCTCGATTCGATGCCGAGGCATGCAGATCCCGCCCTGCCCCAGCGCCGCCGCAGCCAGATCCTGGAGGCGGCGCGGGCCTGTTTCCGCGAGCGGGGCTTCCGCGACGCGACGATCGAGGAAATCTGCGCCGAGGCCCGCATCAGCCCCGGCGCGCTCTATCGCTACTTCGACTCCAAGGCCGATATCGTCGCCGCCATCGCCCTCGATGCGCGCGCCGAGGCGGAGGCGGCGCTGGACCGGCTCTCATCCGAGGACCGGCTGCTCGACGGCCTCGCCGAGATGGCGCGCGCGTTTTTCGAGGCGTTTGACGGCGATAGCGACGCCGCCCTGCTCTCCGACATCTGGGCGGAAGCCGCGCGCGATCCGGTGCTTGCCAAGGCGTTAAGGGCGCGCGACCGCATCGCCGCGGGCCGCGTCGCCGCCGCGATCGAGCGGGCCCAGGCCGCCGGCGCCGCCTACCCGGCGTTCGCGCCGGCCGACGCCGCCGAGGCGCTGCTCGCCGCGCTCGAAGGTCTCGCCCTGCGCCGGGCGCTCTGGGCCGAGGCCGATATCGGCGACGCCGTGCGCCGCTACCGGGCGCTGGCGCTGCATATTCTGAAGCCGAAACGCTAAGTATGGACCGCCGGCGCCCTCGCCGGCACGTGCAGCGACGGCTACCGACAAGCGTCGGCGCTTGTTCGATAAGGCGCATGCCGGCGGGGGCGCCGGCGGTCCATAGACCGGCGCGACGCTTCAGACGGCGCGGTGGGCGACGACGATCGCCACGTTGATCAGGAAGCTGAACACGGAGATCAGGAACAGCCAGGGGAAGCCGTGTGTGTGGGGCCCGCGCCGCGCTGCCGCCTCCAGCGCGCCCCCGGCCGCCACCAGCGCCGCCGAAACCACCAGGATCCAGATCTCGTGTCGGTGCAGAAGATCATGAAAAGGTTCGACAAAACTGGCGAGTGCAGCGATCCCCGACGTCGCCCCCGAGAGCGCCGCAGCCAGCATCGCCAGCGCCGGCAGCCCGCAGCACAGCGCATGCAGGCTGACCACCGCAGCATGGGCGAGGTGCGCCTTCCGGCCGGCCTGGGCGCTGTTATGTTGTAACATTGCTCCGTATCTAACCGACCACACCGGCCGGTCAAGGCCCGTCCGGGCCCGTAATTTCCGTTTCGTTTTTCCGCATTATGCTCCACGAAGCGCTCTTGCTGCGGACAGCGGAGCGGCGCACATACGCGCCTGCCGGACTGAGGTATTAGGCCATGTTGATGTCCCTGCTGGTCGCGCTTCGAGATTTCCTGCTGGTGGTGGCGCTCGCATGGGTCGGCGTCACGGTGGAGCAGCGCGTGGACGGCGGCGAACGCTGCGCCGGCGAAAGCTGCCAGGCAGCCGATCGCTGAAACCTCGTCCATCTGGGCGCATAACAGCTGTGCGCTCTTGAAAAGGCCGCACTTATTCCGTTTCCGTTAAGCCTAACGCGCGCAGCACGCGTGCAGTCGACTTGGCGGGACGCACTCCTATGACGAACACGACGCCTGATGCCGGCCGCATGCGCGATCCGGGCGCCATGGTGGGCCTGTTGGCTCTCGGCGTGGGCGTTCTCTGGGTGATCGGTTCGCTCGCGGCCGCATTCGCGCTGCTCGGCGCGGACCGCATCTTCTCGCTCGGCCTGGTCGAAGCGGCCGCGCTCACGGCCGCGGTGATCCTGCCCGCGCTGATGGCGATCTTCGCCGGCGCCGCCGCGCGCGATAGCGCGCTGGTCCGGTTCGAAGCGCGCCGCCTGGCCGATGCGGCCGACCGGCTGCTCAATCCCGAGCGCAGCGCCGAGGACGCGGCGCGCCAGCTGGCGACGACGGTGCGCGGCGAGATCGGCGCGCTCGACACGGCGCTCGAACACACGCTGGCGCGGCTGCGGGAGGTCGAAGGCCAGATCGCGCGCCAGACGCAGTCGGTCGACGCCATGGCCGACAAGGCCAAGGGCGGCGCCGGCGCGATGATCACCGGCATGGAGCGCGAACGCGAAGAGCTGATGCGCATTTCGCAAGAGCTCACCGGCCAGGCGCAGACGATCGGCGCCGCCATCAGCCGTCACACCCAGTCGATCTCGGAAGCGGCCAAGCTCGCCGAAGCCGAAGTGCGCGCCGCCGACCAGGCGCTCGATCACCGTCTCAGTTCGTTCGGCGCCGCCGCCGCGCTGATCAGCGACCGCACGCACGGCCTCTCGACCGCCGCGCAAGCCAGCGCCGATTCCGCGCTGCGGCTCGAACAGGCGCTGTCCAACGCGCTCGACGTGCTGGCGAAAGCCACGAACCTCACCGACGCTGCGCGCCAGTCCGCCGACGCGGCGACGCTGGCCGCCAACTCCACCGCCGGCGCCGTGCGCGAAACCACCAGCCGCGCCATCGACGACGCCAAGCGCGCCGCCGATCTGATCCGCGGCGAGGCGGTCAATGTCGAACGCGAAGCCGCGCTGGCGCTGGAGCGGCTGCGCGATGCGGCGGATGCGGCGCGCGCCGCGGCGATGGGCGCGCGCGACGCCATCGAAGATACAGCGCCGGCGCCGCGCCGCACGCGCGGGCCGCGCGAAGACTACGATGCATCCTGGCGCAACGAGCCCGATCCGCTCGAACAGCCGCAGCCGCGCCGCGCCGCGCGCGATGGGTACGAGGAGCGCCCCGCCGCGCCGCAGCCCGCGCGCAGCCTGCGCGGCGAGCGCGCCGAGCGTTCCGCCGGCGCCGACTGGACCTGGCGCGAACTGCTCTCGAACGTCGACGAGGACGGCCGCGCCGCAGCGCCCGCGCCGGCGCCGCCGCAACGGCGCGAGCCGGCGGACGATCCGGTCGCGCATTTGCGCCGGCGCATTTCCGATCCGCGCCCGGCCGCGCCGTCGCTGCCGATCGTGGAAACCATCGCCCACGCCGGGCTCGATCTCGACACGGTGTTCTCGCCCTCCGGCCTCGAACGCATCGCCCAGCGCGCACGCTCGGGCACGCAGGCGCGCCGGCGCGCGGTCCATGACGCGGCGCCGGACGCGGCGCGGCGGCTGGCCGAGCATCTGGCGCACGATCCGGTCGCCAATCAGGACGCGATGCAATTTCTGCGCAGCGAAGGCGCGCGCATCGCCGAACTGATCTCGCGCGGCCGCGCCTCGATGAACGCCGAAGCCACGCGCGCCTTTCTGCTGATCGACGCGGCGGCGGGTTAATTCTTCGGAGCGCCCCCGCTTCCCGGCCGCAGCGCAGCGGAGAACCGGGACCCAGGGGCGAACGCACCCGCGCTTCAACTCCTAAGCCCCGGCTCGCACCCCGGCTTTCGCCAGGGCTGCGTCCGGGGAGCGGCGACGCGCATCAAGCTTAACGCCCGCGCCTGCGCCGCACCGGCGCGGGTCGTGCGTCAAATCGGTTCACGCGCGCCGCGCGAACGGCGCTCGCCTAGCTGGCATGGTCGTTGCAGCCGACGGGTTAACGCCCGCAAAGCGCGGGCGCGCGGGAGTTTACGATGCACTTCGACCTCAAGGACGACGAGCGCGAGCGCGACCCGTTCCTGGCGTTCGGCGATCTCGAACCCAGCAACGATCACGCGCCGTTCGATGCGGACCTGGCGTACGACGACGCCTACGCCGCTCCGGCGCGGGCGCTTGCGGAGATTCACCCGGAGAAGCCGGTGAAGACGGGCTTCTCCTGGGCCGGCTTCCTGGGCGGGACGACGGCGCTGGTGTGGATCGTCGGCGCGATCGGCGGGCCGATCTCCTATTTCGGCCCCGACGCGCTGATGACGATGGACCCGGCATTGCAGGCGGGGCTCCTCGCGCTCGCGTTCGGCCCGGCGCTGCTGTTCTGGATCACCTCCTCCGCCGCGGGCGAGGCGTTCAAGGCGCGCCGCCTCGGCATGCGGCTGGCCAAGCTGGCCGAGCAGAGCCGCTTCCCGAACGAAGCGGTCGAGCAGGATGCGCGGCGCCTCAGCGAAACGGTGAAGAGCGAGATCGAGTCGCTGAACGATGCGGTGGCTTCGGCGCTCAACCGCCTGGCGGAACTGGAGCGCAGCGCCCAGCGCAACGCGGCGCTGTTCGGCGACGCCGTCGCCAACGCCCGCATCAACGCCGAGTCGATGACCGAAACGCTGCGCCAGGAGCGCGAAGCGATCGCCGACGTCAGCAACGACCTGAAGGGCCAGACCGAAGTCGTCGCGCATTCGATCGGCCGCCAGGTGCGGCTGATGCGCGAAGCGTCGAAGCTGGTGAAGACCGAACTCGACTCGGTCAAGGACGCGCTGGAGACCCGGCTCGCCTCGTTCGCCGAGTCCGCCGCCGTGATGAGCGAGCACACCACCCAATTCCACGTCGTCGCCGACAAGGCCGCGGCCGCGACCTCGCAGCTCAACGGCGCGATGTCGGACATGCTCGACGGCCTCGCCGAAGCGACGCGGCTCACCGAAACGGCGAAGAAGTCGACCGCCGAAGCGGTGCTGGCGGCCAACGAGACCGCCGGCGCGGTGCGCGAGACCATCCGCGCGGCGGTGTTCGAAGCCAAGCGCGCCGCACAGCTGATCCGCGCCGAAGCCGCGGCGATGCAGGAAACCGCCGACGGGACGCTGGGCAAGCTGCAGGGCGCGGCCGCCGCCGCGCGCGACGCTTCGGCCGAAAGCCAAGCCGCCGCCGACCGCTACACGACGCAGATCGAGAAGCGCCTCGGCGCCCTCGCCGCGACGGCAGGCGCCAGAAAGCCCGCGCCGCAGCCGCGCGCGGCGGAGCGTCCGCCCGCGCGCAGCATCGAACGTCCGGTCGAGCGCGCCGCCGCGCGCGCGCCGGCGCCGGTTGTCGAAGAGATGAACACGCTGCACGCCGCGGCCCGCGCCGCCGTCGCCCGCGGCGGCGCTCCGCGCGCGGACGCCGAGACGCAGCCGCGCCGCGTGTTCAAGGGCTTCAGCTCCTGGACCAATTTCATGCCGCCGGCGCCGCGCGAAGAGGAAGCGCCGCCGATCGCCGCCAATGAGGACGATTACCAGCTCGCCTCGTTCGGCAATGCAGACGACGACCTCAAAGCCGGCGCGATCAATCTGGTGATCGATTCCGGCGTCGACATCGACGAGGTGCTGGGGCCGGTCGATCTCGACCGCATCGCCCGCTCGTCGCGCGCCGGGGGCAATGCGCGCCGCCGCGCCGTGCTCGACGCCGCCCCGAACGCGGTGGGCCGCATCGCCCGCCACGTGCGCCGCCACGCCTCGGCGCAACACCTGGCGACGCAGTTCCGCGCCCGCCCCGACCTCGCCAAAAGCGAGAACCGGAGCGAAGGTTCGGACCTGGTCCGCGCCTATCTGCTGATCGACGCGGCGCTCGCTTCGTAGGTCAGCTCAACGGCCGGCGGAGGCCGCAGCTTCCGCCGCAAACTCCCCGATGCGCGCGCTGCCTTCACGGGCGGCGCGCGCAAGCGCATTGGCGGCCAGCGCCGAGGAGCGTCCCGCCACCGGCGCTTCGGCGGAGACGATGCGCTGGGCGAGGATCTGGCGCCCGCGCGCCACAAGACGCACGTCGGCGACGAAGCGCGCGGTCATGGTCTCTTCCCGCACCTCGAAATCGAGCACTTCCCAGCGGATCTGATACTCGGCCTGGGCCTCGCCCGCGCGCGCGGCGGAGCGGAAACGGCCTTGCCGCAGCAGCGTCTCCAACAGCGTCTGCTGCAGCGCCTCGCTTGCGCGGGAAGACCATTGCGTCTGGCCGACATAGGCGATGCTGTCGCCGGTGCGCCAGATCAGATCGGCGCCGAGAATGGCGCGCTCGCCGGTCGGCTCGGCGACGGCGACGACGGCGTCGATCGGCGCGCCCGGCAGCGGCTGAACGCCCTGCGCCTCGAGCACATACAGGGCCGGCGGCGGCGGCGGCTCCGGCAGAAGCGAGATGCAGCCGCCGAGCAGCGTCAGCGAGGCAAGCAGAAAAGCGCGCGTCATGGCTCAAGCTCCACTGTCGGCCGCGGCGCGCGCGGCGTGAGCACGGATGGATTTTCTTCCAGATTGTTGGCGACGCGGCTGATCGAACTCGCGGCGCGGCGGATTTCCTCGGCGGCCTGAGTCAGCTCCGGCAGCGTCTCGCCGCCGGCCACGCCCGCGGCGTCGCGGATTTCGCCGATGGTCTGGTCGAGTTCGGCGAGATCGCTCTGCATCTGCCGCGCCAGCGCCGCGATCTCGCGCGCGGCGGCGCCGCTCTGGTTGATGACGGAATCCTGCGCCGCGAGCTGGCGCGAGACGGTTTCGAGATTGCTGACGATGCGGGTGACGCGCTGGATGTTCTCGTCGGTCAGCAGGTCGCGCACGGCGGCCATCGCTTCGCTGGCGCGCAGCGCGATGTCCTCGGAACGGGCGACGAGGATGTCGATCTGGCTGCCGCGGCCGCGAATGCGCGGCGGCGGGCCGCCGAAACCCGGCCGCAGCAGCTCCGCCTCGGCGCTGCCGGGCGAGAGCTGGATCAGGGTGACGCCGGTGAGGCCGATCGGTTCGAGCTGGGCGGTGGAATCGGTCTTCACCGGCACGTCGGTGGAGACGCGGATGCGGGCGATGACGCGATTGGTGTTGTCGGGATCGATGCGCAGCGACTCCACTTCGCCGACCTTGATGCCGTTGAAGCGCACCTCGCCGCCTTCGGTGAGGCCGCGCACCGGATCGTCGAACACGACGTCGTAGGTGTTGAAGCCTCGCCGCAGCTCGCCGCCCGTGATCCACATCGCGAACAGCATGATCAACACCGCGCCGATCACGGTGGCTGCGCCGATCAAGACGTAATTGGCTTTCGTTTCCATGGCGCTACCTTTCCGCCGCGCCGCGCCCGGCTGCGCGGCCGCGCGGTCCTGAGAAATATTCCTTCACCCAGCCCGTCGCGTGGGCTTCGACTTCGGGGATCGCGCCGATCGCCGCGATCTTGCCGCCATAGATCACGGCGACGCGGTCGCAGATGGCGTGCAGCGTGTCGAGATCGTGGGTGACGAGAAAGACGGTGAGGCCGAGCGAGCGGGCGAGATCGCGCGTCATCTCGTCGAACTTGGCGGCCGAGATCGGATCGAGGCCCGCCGTCGGCTCGTCGAGGAAGAGCAGTTCCGGATCGAGCGCGATCGCACGCGCCACCGCGGCGCGCTTGCGCATGCCGCCGGAGATCTGCGCCGGCTTCTTGTCGTAGGCGCTCGGATCGAGCCCGGCCATCGACAGCTTGAGTCCGGCGATCTCGGCGCGGAGCTTCGGCGAAAGCCCGGTGTGCTCGCGCAAGGGCGCCTCGACGTTCTCCAGCACGGTGAGGTTGGAGAACAGCGCGCCGTCCTGGAACATCACGCCGCGGCGCGGCTCGATGTTGTGCTCTTCGAAATACGGAAACGTGATCTCCCCCGCCGTGACCGGCTGGAGATCGACGATCTCGCGCAGCAGCACCGACTTGCCGCAGCCGGACGGGCCGACGACGCCGAGAATCTCGCCGCGGAGGACGTCGAGGTCGAGCCCGTCATGCACGGTCTGGCGGCCGAAGCGGGTGACGAGGCCGCGCACGCGAATGGCGATCTCCTGGCTCACCAGTCCATCTCCAGGAACCAGAGCGCGAACAGCGCATCCATCAGGATGACCATGAAGATGGCCTGCACCACCGAAGTGGTGACGCGCTTGCCGAGCGAGCCGACGTCGCCGCCGACGCTGAGCCCCTGCTTGCAGCCGATCACGGCGAGCACGACCGCGAACGCCGGTGCCTTCGAGAAACCGACCCAGAAATGCTGCGCCGGCACCACTTCCGAGATGCGCCCGAAGAACATGGCCGGGCTGATGCCCAGTTCGGCCCAGCACACCAGCATGCCGCCGAAGATGCCGGTCATCATCGCGGCGAAGGTGAGGATCGGCGTCATCAGCACCATGGCGATGACGCGCGGCGCCACCAGCGCGTCCATCGGATCGATGCCGATCACGCGCATGGCGTCGATCTCCTGGCGCATCTTCATCGCGCCGATCTCGGCGGTGAAGGAGCTGTCGGTGCGGCCGGCCAGCAGGATGGCGGTGATCAGCACGCCGAATTCACGCAGCACCGAGAAGGCGACAAGGTCGACCGTGAACACGGTGGCGCCGAAATCGTGCAGGATGCGGGCGCCGAGATAGGCGACGACCATGCCGATGAAGAACGACAGCAGAGTGACGATCGGCAGCGCGTTGAGCCCCGCCGATTCCATGACCGCGACGATCGAGGTCCAGCGGATGCGGCGCGGATTGATGACGAGGCGGCCCAGCACGATCAGCGTCTCGCCGAACAGGCCGAGCGTGTCGATAATCTCCTCGCCGATGTCGGCGACGATGCGGCCGACGGCGTCGAACAGGCCGACGAGCCCAGTCAGCCGCGGCGGCGGCTCCGCCGGCGGCGCATAGGCTTTGCGCGCGGCCTGCAGCAGACGCATGGCGTTGACGTGCTGGCCGCGGATGGCGATGCGGGTCTGCGCGCCGGCGGGGCTGTCGCGGAAGGTGCGGTCGACGAGATAGGCGCCGGCGACGTCGAAGCGGCCGAGCTGGCTCACGTCCACGGCGGCGCCCGCCGCCAGCCGCGGCGACAGCGCGAGCAAATCGTCTTCGAGCCGGGCGATGGTGTCCACCGTCCAGTCCCCGCGCAGCGCCAGCACCGGCGCGCGCTCATCCTCGCGGAAATCGAAGGCGGCCTCTGCGGCCATCTCGCGTTAATTCCCTCTCAACACAGGCTCTCAGCCCCTCAACCCATAACGGCTAACAGAAAATATTAGGCAAAGATGCCAAACGCGCGCATCGGGCGATGTTCCCGCCCCAGGCGAAAATCTTAACGCGGCGGCGCCGAAGCGCGCGGTTTCGGCTGCAACAGGAGAACGGCCAGCGCGCCGCCGGCCGCCGCCAGGATCGCCATCGACCAATAGCCGCGCGCGCCGACATGATCGTAAAGATAGCCTGAAAGCAGCGTCGAGCAGCCCATCAGCACGCCGGCGGAGAGCGCCGCGTAAAGCGTCTGCGCCATGGTAGCGGCGTGCTCGGGCGCCTCGCGATGGATCAGCCGCATGGCGCCGACATGGGCGGCGGCGAAGCTCAGCGCATGCAGCGCCTGCAGCGGCCAGAGCACCAGGCCGAGCGGGGCGAAGCCCATCGCGATCCATCGCGCCACGGCGCCGCCCGCGCCCATCAGGATCAGCGCTTCGGGCGTCACCCGCCGCTCGACCGCCGGCAGGCTGAACAGGAAGCCGATCTCGATCGCTACGCCGAACGCCCACAGCACGCCCACCATCTCCGGCGACAGTCCCTGCCCGCGCCAGACGATGGTCGAGAAGCCGTAATAGAAGCCGTGCGCGCTCTGGATCAGGCCGCAGGCGAGGATCAGGGTCAGGAAGCGGCGGTTGCGCAAAAGATGGCTGAACGCGCCGGTGCGCGCGGCGCGGCCGTGCGGCTCAGGCGCATCGCGCTTCAGCCCGAGCCAGGATGCGGCCGCCGTCAGCGCCAGCCCGCACAGCACCCAGACGACGACGGCGTCGAGGCCGAACCGCGAGATCAGCGCGCCGCCGGCGATGTTGGCGACGATGAACGCCGCCGAACCGACGCCGCGGGCGACGCCGTAGCTCAGCTTGCCGTGCGCGGTGGCGCGCAGCGTCGCCGCTTCGATCAGCGGGTTGAGCGCCTGCGTCAGCGACAGCGCGACGAAGCCGAAGGCGAGCAGCTGCCAGAAGCCTTGGGCGAGGAAGAAGAACGCGGCGTACGAGAGCAGCGCCGCCGCCGAGACGAGCTTGAGCGGCGCGCCGCGGTCGCGCGCGCCGTCGGCCCAGTAGGCGATGGCCGGGCCGGTGACGATCCGCGCGAACTGCGCCAGCGAAAGCACCGCGCCGATCTCGGCGCCGGTCAGCGCGCGCTCGACCTCGAGCCAGCGCGGCAGGAAAACCAGGATGACGCCCGTCGTGCCGAACAGCGCCGACATCACCATGGTGACGCGCGCGGCGCGGGAGGAAAGGATGGGCTGCTCGCTCATGATCGACTCCCCTCCCCCAAGGGGGAGGAGGAGGGGTGGGGGGCGGCAACAGCGGGAGATTCCGCCAATGGGATAGACGCCAAGGGAAGGCGAGGACCGGCGCAAAGATCACTCGCGCGCACAGAAGCGCGCGAGGAGAGTGCGGGCGGAGGAGACACCATCGGAAAAGGCAGCTGTGGCGAGTCTTGAGGACGTTCGAACATGACGGGGCGCACTTCCGGCGGCAATGCCATGTCGGCGACTACGTCTACGATTTCGCCTGCTTGTCACATCGCCTCCCGATCGAACTCGACGGCGCCGTGCATGACGATCCGGATGGAAGGGTGTTCGACGCCGTCAAAGCGCAAGCCGCCGAAACACGGGGGTTTCGCGTGCTTCGACTCTCGAACGCTGTCGCCCCCCCACCCCTGGCCCCTCCCCCAAGGGGGAGGGGAATCGGGCATGACGCTCAGCCTTGCCCCGAGGGCGCTGCGCCCCTAACCAAGCCGCATGTACGGACAAACCCCCGCGCGCCGCCGCGACCTCTACCCCGCGATCGAGGCCAGCCAGAGCGAAATGCTCAAGGTCTCGGATCTGCACACGATCTATGTCGAGCAGAGCGGCGCCCCGCGCGGGCGCCCGGCGGTGGCGCTGCACGGCGGGCCCGGCGGGGGGCTGTCGCCGGAGATGCGCCGCTTCTTCGACCCGCAGCGCTACCGCATCGTCATGATGGACCAGCGCGGCTGCGGCCGCTCCACCCCACACGCGGAGCTGCGCGAGAACACCACCTGGGACCTCGTCGCCGACATCGAGCGCGTGCGCGAACGCTGCGGCGTCGACAAATGGCTGGTGTTCGGCGGCTCGTGGGGCTCGACGCTGGCGCTGGCGTACGCGGCCAAGCATCCCGAGCGCGTGGCGGGGCTGGTGCTGCGCGGCGTCTTCACGCTGCGCAAGAGCGAGATCGACTGGTTCTACCAGAACGGCGCAAGCCACGTGTTTCCCGATGCGTTCGCGCGCTACGCGGCGGCGATCCCGGAAAACGAACGCGGCGACTTCCTCGCCGCCTATCACAAGCGGCTGACCTCGGACGATTGGGAGACGCGGCTGAAGGCGGCGCGCGCCTGGGCGCGCTGGGAAGGCGAGACCATCTCGATCGCGGGCCCGAGCGCGCTGCCCTCGCGCTTCAACGAGGATCGCTTCGTCGAGGCCTTCGCGCGGATCGAGAACCACTATTTCATGCATGACGGCTTCTTCGAGCACGACGGCTGGCTGCTGGATCAAGCGCCGCGCCTGCGCCACATCCCCTGCCGCATCGCCCACGGCCGCTACGACATGTGCACGCCGCTGACGACCGCCTGGGAGCTGAAGCAGCGCTGGCCGGAAGCCGAGCTGGAGATCGTGCACGACGCGGGGCACTCGTCGCTGGAGCCGGGGATCGTCGACGCGCTGGTGCGGGCGACGGACTGGATGGCGGATCGGGCGAGCTGGTAGCGCTTCCCTCGCCCCGCGCAGCGGGGGAGGGATCGAGGGAGGGGGACGGTGAAACATCCTCCGGAGGTCGAACGAGCCCGCCGTTTGCGGCAGACGCAAAGCGTCGCTGAGAAGCTGCTATGGGATCGCCTGCGCCGCAACAAGCTCAACGGATGGGGCTTTCGCCGACAGTCGCCGATCGGCGGCTTCGTTGTCGATTTTCTATGTCACAGGCCGGCGCTGGTGATCGAGGTCGATGGGCCGGCGCATGACGATGACGAGCAGAAAGTTTTCGACGCCGCGCGGACGCGAAAGCTGGAGGCGCTGGGATATTTGGTGATCCGCGTGAAAGAACGCGTCGTGCGCGACGGGACGGAGCACGTTTTGGCGTGGATCGCTGAAGTCGGCGAGTTGGTGCTGGCGACGAAGTTTGTGCCGGCTTCGATGCGGAGGCTGGAGAAAGTCCCCCTCCCCTAGCCCCTCCCCCGCTTTGCGGGGCGAGGGGAAAGGCTCACCACAGCCAGCCGCGCGCGCCGTGCTGGTCCTTGTGCAGGTCGATCGAGAGCACGATGGCGTAGCCGGCCAGCAGGGTGAACATGGCGGTGCCGCCGAACGAAATGATCGGCAGCGGGATGCCGACGACGGGCACCAGGCCGATCACCATGGCGGTGTTGATGAAGACGTAGCAGGCGAGCGTGGCGGCGACGCCGGCGGCGGCGAGCTTGCCGAACAGCGAGCGCGCGCGCAGCGCCACCTGCATCGTCAGCGCCATCAGCGCGCCGAACAGGCCGAGCACCAGGACGCCGCCGAGCAGGCCGAATTCCTCGACGATCATGGTGAAGATGAAGTCGGTGTGCTTTTCGGGCAGGAAGTCGAGCTGGCTTTGCGTGCCCTGCAGGTAGCCGCGGCCGAACAGGCCGGACGAGCCGATGGCGATCTTCGACTGCAGCACGTGGTAGCCGGCGCCGAGCGGATCGTCGGTGATGCCGAGGAAGACGTTGACGCGCTCGCGCTGATAGTCGTGCAGCACGCTGGTGTAGGCGAACACGGCGCCGCCGACGGCGACGATCGCGCCTGCGGCGATGATGCGCCAGAGCAGGCCGCCGAGAAACATGATGCAGACGCCGGCGAACAGGATCATCAGCGAGGTGCCGAGATCGGGCTGGTGCATGACCAGCGCCACCGGCGCGACGATCATCAGGAACGGCGGGATCACCCAGAGCACGGTGCCGGTCTTGCGCGCGTCGAGCTGGTGATAGTAGCGCGCCAGCGCCAGCACGATGCCGATCTTCATGAGTTCAGACGGCTGCAGCGACAGCGGCCCGATGTCGAGCCAGCGCTGCGCGCCCATGCGGGTCGCGCCGAAGAGTTCGACCCCCACCAGCAGCAGCAGCGCAGCGCCATAGAGCGGATAGGCGATGGCGAGCCAGAAGCGCGCGTCGAGGAACATCGCCGCGACGATCACCACGCTCATCATCGCCACGAAGCGGATGCCGTGCGTCAGCGGCATGTCCGTCCAGGCGCCGGACGAAACCGAGAAATGCATCAGCACGCCGATGAAGGCGAGCGCGATCAGGATGGTGATGATGCCCCAGTTGAGCTTGGCGAACCGGTCGAGGATCGTGTTCGGGCCCTGGGCGGCGGCGATGGTCATGCGCTGCGCCCCACCTGCTCTTCGAGCTGCGCCAGCCGCGCCGGCTCGCGGCGCGAGGGATCGCGCAGCAGCGTCGCCTTCATGATCTCCTTGGCGATCGGGCCGGCGACCGCCGAGCCGGCGCCGCCGTGCTCGACGACGACCGCGCACGCATAGCGCGGCTCGTGCCAGGGGCCGAAGCAGCAGAACAGCGCATTGTCGCGGAAGCGCCACTCGATCGTCGAATAGTGGCGGCCGCGGTTGGCGCCGAGGGCGCGCACCTGCGCGGTGCCGGTCTTGCCGGCGATCTGCACCGGCTGCCAGCCGCGCGTCTCCGGCGTGAGCGGCACGGCCGCGCCGGTTTCCGGATGGCGCACGAGTTCGAGCGCGCCGGCGCGCATGGCGGTGCCGCCGGGCTCGTTGCAGACGCCGAACATGCCGTCGCGCACGCGGGCGAGATGTTCGGACTCGATGCCGCTCATGTGCGGCGGCTGCGGCGGATCGGCGACGCCGGGCGCTTCGCGCACCAGGCGCGGGCGCACCGCATAGCCATTGTTGCCGAGACGCGCGGCCATCACCGCAAGCTGCAGCGGCGTGACGCCCATCGCGCCCTGCCCGATGCCGTAATTGACGGTGAGGCCGCCGGTCCAGCCTTCGTTGCGGTTGGCGCGCCACCAGACCGGATCGGGGATGAGGCCGTCGCGGACGTTCGGGACGTTGACGTCGAAGTGCTCGCCCAGGCCGAACTGGCGCGCGACCGCGGCGATGCGTTCGGGGCCGGCGCGCAGTGCGGCCTGGTAGAAGTAGACGTCGCACGAATGCTTGATCCCATTGTGCAGGTTCATGCGGCCGTGGCCGCCCGCGCGCCAGCAATGGAAGGTGCGGCCGCCATAGTAGAACCCGCCCGAGCAGCTGACCGCCCAATCGTCCTCCACGCCCGCCTGCTTGGCGGCGATGCCGACGATCATCTTGAAGGTGGAGCCCGGCGCGTACACGCCCGTCACGGTCTTATGATAGAGCGGCTTCTTCTCATCGAGATTGTAGGCGTCGAAATTGGCCTGGCTGATGCCGTTGACGAACAGGTTCGGATCGAAGCCGGGCGCCGAGGCCATCACCAGGAGATCGCCGCTGTGGATGTCCATCACCACGGCGGAGCCGGATTGGTCGCCGAAATTCTGCATCGCCGTGCGCTGCAGTTCGTGGTCGAGCGTCAGCACCACGCCGGCGCCGCGCTTCGGCGCGCGCCGTTCGCTCTCGTCTTCGCCCTGCTCCACGCCGCGCGCGTTGACGATGACCTTGCGCCAGCCGGCCTCGCCGTGGAGCGTCGGCTCCATCGAGGCTTCGAGCCCGGCCTTGCCGACGCGCACGTGCGGATTGCGCAGATAGACCGCGCGGCTCTGGCCCTGTTCGGGGGTCTGCAGCGCCCGGTCGATGTCACGCTGGGTCGGCTTCTGCACGTAGCCGATCGGGTGGCCGTAAACGACGTCGTACGGATAGGCGCGCACGTCCGCCGACTGCGCGACGACGCCCGGCAGTTCGGGCAGCCGCACATTGATGGCGTTGAACTGCTCCCAGGTCAGCCCTTCCTGCAGCGGCTGCGGCTCGTAGCGCGAGCCGCCGCGCACGCGGATGACGGCGCGGCGCGCCCATTCGGGGCTGAGGCCGAGAATCTGACGGACGCGCTCGACCACCTCTTCGAGGTCGCGCACGTCGTCCTGCACGACGGCGACCTGATAGTCCTTGCTGGTCTGCGCCAGGATGACGCCGAAGCGGTCGTAGATGACGCCGCGCGGCGGAGCGATGATGCGGGTGTCGAAGCGGTTCTCGTCGGCTGCGGCGGTGTACTGGCGGCTGATCAGGTTTTCCGCCTGCAGCTGGCCCATGCGGAACAGGATCGCGCCCAGCACGCCCACGCCGACGAACGACAACAGCGCGGCGCGGCGGTTGAAGATGACGTTCGCGTCCCGCTTCGGCAGCGTGGAGCCTACGCGCTTGCCCTTCATCGGCGCCCCCCGCTGCTCACGGAACTCATGTAGAGCGGACGCACCAGTGGAAATAGAATGGCGGTGATCAGCGCCGCCTCAGCGTAGGGCACCACCGCGATCGGCGCGAGCAGGCGCTCAACGCCGATGACGATGAGGATGGTCAAGAGCGCGGTGACGATGAAACCGCCCCAGAGCGAAATCAGGTTCGGCGCAGACATGGCGACAGCGGCGACACGGCCGATCAGATACGCAGATAGATAGATCAGAACGAACAGACCGTAAGGGCCGCCGGCCAGCTGATCGTGCAAAAGGCCGAGCATGGCGAGCGCCACCGGCGCGCGCCAGCCGCTTTCGTCCTCCGCGGCCCAGCCATAGGCGGCCCACAGCACCGCAAGCGGCAGCGGCGGCTGCGCGAACACCGGGCCGAGCGGCAGCGCCGGCAGGATCACGCTCGCCACCGCGAGCACGAGACCCCAGACGCGCAACGCGCGCCGGCCGGGCGCACGAAGGCCGACCGCGCTCACTCCTGCGGCTCCGGCGGCTGGGTCTCAGCCGGCGGCGCCGGCGGCTGAGGCTGCGCGGCGGGCTCGGTTTGCGCCGGCGGCGGCGCGGGCGCGGGCGCGGCGGCAGGCTGCGGCTGTTGCTGCTGCGGCCGTTGCTGCGGGCGCGGCGCAGCGGCCGCGCCGCTCGGCGCAGTCGGCGGCGGCGCGGTGAGTTCGCGCGAGATCACGGAGACGGAAGAGGACGCCGCCAGCGGCGGCCCTTCGCTCGGAACCGGATCGTCTTCCGGCGTTTCGACGCCCACGTAAGGAATGATGCGGACGAAATCGATCGGCCGCTCGGCCACGGCGAGCGCGACGCGCCACGATCCGTCGTTCTGGCGCCGCGCGACGCCGACGGGAATGCCGCGCGGAAACAGGCCGCCGTCGCCGGAGGTGATGACGCGCTCGCCTTCGCGCAGATTCTGCGCGCCGACGATGAAATCCATCCGCGGCGCCTGCAGCTGGTAGGGGTGGGTGATCAGTTCGGGCGGGCGCGTCGCCTGCCCGGCCAGCACCGCGCGCACGCGCGAGGCCTCGCCCATCACCGGGATGCGCGAGTTGTAGTCGTCCAGCATCAGCACCCGCGCCGAACGGCGCCCGACCGAGACGACGCGGCCGACCAGGCCGTTCTCGTTGACGGCGATATAGCCGACGCGCACGCCGTGATCGGCGCCGGCGTTGGCGACCAGCGTGCGCGTGAACGGCCCGCCGCTGTCGAGCACGAGCTGCGCGGCGACGGAGTTCTCGATGTCGGCGCCTTCGCCGAAGGCGTCGTCCGGCATGCGCAGCAGCGCTTCGTAGCGCGCGTTGCGTTCGGCCAGACGCTCGGCCAGTTCCCGCCACGCCCGCAGGTCGCGGTTTTCGCGTTCGAGCTGCTCGATGCGCTCGGTGGCGGTCCACATGCGGGTGAGGCGCTGGAGGAGATTTTCGCCGGCGCGCGCGGGACCGGTGGCGACGCGGCCGGCGGCGGCGGCGCTGTCGTCGCCGACCTGCTGGGCGACCTGGCCCGCCGGCGTGACGCCGAAGCGCCAGACGATCAGCGCGGCCGCGCCGACCAGCAGCAAGACGCCGAGCAGAACGCCAGCCGACGCCCGCCTGCCCGCGCCCGCACGCCGTACAACGCTCCTGCGCCTGGCCACCTACGCCGCCTCTTTCAAACCGCGCGCCCTGCACGGGACGCGCGCGCGATGCTTGCCTCTACCGTGACGCGACCGATTCCGCACGTGCGCGCCGCAGCGTCTAGACTTCTTCGGTCAACAGACGGCGCGCCTCGGACGAGTTGATCGTTTCGAGCGCGATGCCGCAGCCCTTGACGACGCAGCGCAGCGGATCGTCCGCAACCGAAACGCGGATCGAGATGCGCTCCTGCAGCACGGTGTCGAGGTTGCGCAGCAGCGCCCCGCCGCCCGTCATCATCAGGCCGTGGTCGTAGATGTCGGCGGCGAGCTCCGGCGGCATCTGCTCGAACGCCTGGCGCACGGCGTCGACGATGCGCGTGACCGGCTCGGCCAGCGCGTCGGCCACCATCGCTTCGGTGACGACGATCTCCTTCGGCACGCCCGAGAGATTGTCGCGGCCCTTGATCGGCATGCTCATGCCCTGGCCGTGCTCCGGCGGCTTGGCGGTGCCGATCTCCTTCTTGATCTTCTCGGCGGTGGAGTCGCCGATCATCAGGTTTTCCTGGCGGCGCAGGTACTGGATGATCGCCTCGTCCATCTTGTCGCCGGCTTCGCGCAGCGAGCGCGACCAGACCAGGCCGCCGAGCGAGAGCACGGCGATCTCGGTGGTGCCGCCGCCGATGTCGACCACCATGCAGCCGGACGGATCGTCGATCTGGAGGCCGGCACCGAGCGCGGCCGCGACCGGCTCCTCGATCAGCTTCACCTGGCGCGCGCCGGAGGCCTGGGCGCTTTCCAGAATGGTGCGGCGCTCGACCGGGGTCGCGCCGGTCGGCACGCAGATGACGATGCGCGGACTGATCAGCGCGGGCCGCGGCAGCACTTTGCGGATGAATTGCTTGATCATCTCCTCGGCGACGTCGAAATCAGCGATGACGCCGTCGCGCAGCGGACGGATGACTTCCATGTTGCGGTGGGTCTTGCCGAGCATGGTCTTGGCCTCGGCGCCGACCGCGTAAACCACTTTGCGGCCGCCCTCGTTGACGTAGGCGACCACCGACGGCTCGTCGAGCACGATGCCGCGGCCCTTCACGTGGATCAGCGTGTTGGCGGTCCCGAGATCGATCGCCAGATCCGGCGCTACGAGACCGAACATGTTGCCGAGCATGCGTTGAAAACCCTCGCCGTTAACAGCGGCCGAATCAGCCCTTACCTGGGCTTAACGCGGCAAGCTTAACAATCTTGAGACGGCGTCGACCTTAAGGCCGAATTGAGGGCGATGGGGCGTTTTGCGCACGAGGCCTCGCCGCCTCACGCGCTGTTCCGCCGCCGACCGCCCCCGTCGCCGACGGAATGGACTTGCCGTGATGTTACGAGCGATGCAAGGGCCAGGCCGCGTTTAGCCCCAGCCGCGCCGCATTTGTTCGGAAAGACACACCTGCGCCGAGACTGGCGCGCATGCTTGCGGCAGCCGCTGCGGCGCCCGATTATTTCATTTGGGCAACCCAGGCCCGGTTGGGGAAAAGCTTGGTCATCAAGGCGTTAAGGTTCTTGGCGGCGATTTTCACGCTCGCCTTGGCGACCTCGGCCGCGGCGCAAAACAGCGTCGACGAAGCCGAGCGCGGGATCGTGCGCGTGGTGGTGATCCTCCAGACCAGCGAAGGGCGGATGCTGTACGGCTCCGGATCCGGCTTCGTGGTGGCGCCGAACCTTGTGGTGACCAATGCACACGTGGTCGCGCCGGCGCGGCAGGGCGCGGAATTCGGCGTCGCCGTGGTGCCGCCGCAGGGCGACGGACTGCTGCCGGCGACGATCATCCGCTATTCGCCGCTGACGGAGCTGGCGCTGCTGGAGTTCCGCGGCGGACCGGAGATGGCGCCGTTGACGATCTCCACGGTGGAGCCGCATACCGGCGACGGCGTGGTGGCGCTGGGCTATCCCGACGTGGATTACCAGGGCGCCTCCGGCGCGGACCTGCTGCGCCCCGCCCCGCCCTCGCGCACCTCCGGCCAGATCGCGTCGCTGCGCGACCGCGCGCCGACCGGCGATCCGATCCCGACCATCAACCACCAGGCGGTCATTTCCTCCGGCTCGTCGGGGGGGCCGCTGCTGGACGAGTGCGGCCGCGTCATCGGCGTGAACTCCTGGCACGTCTCGGGCGCCGACACGCGCGAGACGCGCGGCGTCTCCACCCGCGCCGCACAGCTGCTCCAGTTCCTGGACGAGGCCGGCGTCACGCCGACGCTGAGCGACGAACGCTGCCTCTCCTTCGCCGAACGCATCCAGGCCGAGCGCAGCGCCACCATCGACGCGCTGCAGGCGCAGAACCAGGAACTGGAAGCTAAGCTCGAAACCGCCGACCGGCTGACGCGCATCGCCGTGGTGATCCTGATCGGGGGCACGCTGGCGCTGTTCGTGGCCGTGTGCGTGCTGGGTGCGGTGGTGCTGTCGCGCCGGCGCGAACAGGGTGCGGGCCAAGTCGCTGTATCGCACGCTCAGCCGCACGTGCAGCACCATCCGCCGGAGCCGTTCGAAGCGCCGCGCAAGCGCATGGGCGTGATGACCATCGTCGGCGGTGCGGCGATCGCGGCGATCCTCATCGTCGCCGCCGGCATCGCGCTGATCCGCGCCCAGAGCGGGCAGCCCCAGCCAACCGCCACGGCGGCGTCCGATTTCAGCGGCTCGATCTCGTGCACACTCGACCGCGAGGCTTCCAGCGGCGCGCAAGGCGTCGCCGACATGAGCTTCACGGCGTCGGGATCGCTGTGCGTCAACGAACGCACGCTCTATGCGCCGATCGACGATGGCGCGCGCTACCGGCGCGCGATCGTGCTGGGCGAAGCGCGCGCGCTCGACGTGCTGACGATCGATCCGGTCAGCGGCGAATTCCGCCGCGAACGCTATCCGCTCGACGACGAGGCGTTCACCCACGCCAACGAAGCGGTCGCCTCCTCCGGCGTCGGCCGCGGCTGCACCGGCGAGGGCGCGAGCGAGGCGGTGGCGCGGCGCAACGAGACGCTGATGCGCTTCGCGCAGGGCACGCCGTCGCAACGCCTGGTCTGGCGCTGCGAAAAGCGCTGAAGCGGCGCAGCGCCTGCTACCGGCAAACGTCGGCGCTTGTTCGATAAGGCGCATGCCGGCGAGGACGCCGGCGCTCCATAGGGGCGCGCAGCGCGCCGATCAGGGCGCGTTGGGCGCGACGCGCCAGACGATGTTTCCGACATCGTCGGCCACCAGCAGCGCGCCGGTGCGATCCATTGCAACGCCGACGGGGCGGCCCTGCGCCTCTCCGCGCGCGTTGAGGAAGCCGGTGAGGAAATCCTGCGCATCGCCGCTGGGACGGCCGTCGGCGAACGGGACGAACACGACCTTGTAGCCCACGCGCACGCTGCGGTTCCAGGAGCCGTGCTGGCCGATGAAGGCGCCGCCGCGATAGCGCTCCGGCAATGCCTCGCCGCGATAGAACATGAGGCCGAGCGACGCCGTGTGTGCGCCGAGCGCATAGTCGGGAGCGAGCGGCGCCTGCAGGCGGACGTTGGCGGGAATCTCCACGCGCTCGTCGCGGTGCTCGCCGAAATAATAATAGGGCCAGCCGTAGAAGGCGCCGTCCTGCACGCTAGTCATGTAGTCGGGCACGAGATTGTCGCCGAGCATGTCGCGCTCGTTGACCACGGTCCACAGCGCGTTCGCGCCGGGCGCCCAGTCCATGCCGACCGGATTGCGCAGGCCGGACGCAAACACGCGCGCGTCCGAACCGTCCGGGTTCATCTCCCATATCGCGGCGCGGCCCTGTTCGATCTCCATGCCGTGGTCAGCGATGTTGGTGGCGGAGCCGACGGCGACGTAAATCTTCGAGCCGTCCGGCGCGGCGAGCAGGTTGCGCGTCCAATGGCCGTTGTCGCCTTCGCGGTACGGCAGTCGCAGCACGGTTTCGCCCGCGCCTTCCAGGCGCGTCGCGCCTTCGGCATAGGGAAAGCGCACCACCGCATCGGTGTTGCCGACGTAGAAATAGCCGCCGACCAGCGCCATCCCGAACGGCTGGTTCAGGTTCTCGGCGAACACGTGCTGCTCGTCGACATCGCCGTCGCGGTCGCTGTCGCGCAGCAGCGTGATGCGGTCGGCGCTGTCATGGAAGGCGCCGGCGCGGCGCTGGACGCTGTTGCGGATCCAGCCCATCAGGCCGCCGCCCGCCTGCGGCCGCGTCGCGCTCTCGGCCGCCAGCACGTCGCCGTTCGGCAGCACGTAGATCCAGCGCGGATGGGCGAGGCCTTCGGCGTAGCGCGTGACGGTGAAGCCTTCGGGCGCGATCGGCGCCGCGCCATCGGGCCAGCCGACGGCGGTGGCTGGATTGACGGTCGGCAAGCCGCCGCCGGCCGGCGGCGGCAAGTGCGGGTTGGGTCCGAACGTTCCCTCGGGAGACGGCGCGTCGGCGCAGGCGGCGAGCAGCAGAAGAGCGGCGAGAACACGGGCGGGCTTCATGCCCGCAGTCTAGCGCGGCGCGTCGGCGTCGTCGCGCCCTTCCGGATCGGCCGGCGGGATTTGCGGACGCAGCCACTTGCGCACCACCACCGCGACCACGATCCAGAGCGCGATCGCGATCACGCCCATCAAAGCGGCGGAACCGAGATTGCCCTCGAGCGCGTCCATGATGCCGTCGCCGGCGAAGGCGATGATCGCGGTCTTCGGCAGCACGCCCAGCGCCAGACCGGCGAGGAACGGCCAGAAGTTCACCCGCGCGGCGCCGAACGCCATGTTGACGACGATGAACGGCGCGGTCGGCACGAAGCGCACGATCAGGCTGGCGAGAAACGCGTTCTTGCCCATGAAGCGGGTGAAGCGTCCGCCGGTGGCGCCGCCGAAGCGCTTCTGCGTCTCGGCGCTGGAGAGACGGCCGGTGAAATAGGTCGCCGCGCCGGAGACCATGGTCGCGATCCAGGCGTACCAGAACCCCTGTTCCGGGCCGAACGCCACCACGCAGGCGCCGATCAGCACGATCTGCGGCGCGCCGACATAGGCCGTCAGGGTGAAGACGAGGACGGTGGCGAGAAGCCCCCAGTGGCCGCGCCGGGCCTCGCCCAGCGTGGAGTCGATGAACGCCTCGATCTCCTCGCCATAAAACAGCCGGCCGACCACCAGCATGGCGCCGACCACGACCACCATGGCGACCGAAATCGCCACCGCCCGCCAGGCGCGCGCGTCCATGTTGTTGGCGAAATCCGCGAGCTTGGCGAACAGGCCAGGCGGCGGCTGTCGGGGCTCGGCGGGGGTGCTCATCGGCCCTGGCTGTCGCGCGCCGGGCTCAGCCGGTCAAGCGCTCACGCCGCGCGCTGCGCACGCCGGCCCAGCAATGCGCTCATGTCGAAAGCGTGGTTGGCGGCGGCGTTCCGCTTGGGGGACGGAGCCTCGGCCCGCGGAATCTCCATGTCGTTCATGCGCGGCTTGAGACTCCGGATCAGGTCCGCCTCGATGCGGCGGCGGTCGGCCTCGTCGCGGATCGGGCCGAGCACGTAGCGTTCGGTGGCGCCGTAATACCAGTAGGCGCGGCCCCATTTCTCGTGCCCGAGCAGGCGCGAGCGCAGATCGTGGGCTTTGCCGACATAGAGCACTTCGAGGAAGAACGCCCAGCGGCGGCGCACGAAGATATAGATGCCGCCCTGACCCGCCTGGGGCAGGCCCTTCTTGGTCAGGACGCACTTGAACCGATAGCGCCGGCGGCTTTCGCCGCGCCAGGAATGCGACCCGAAGAAGAACATGAGCAAGGCTCCCTTGGCTTGAGGCGGAAGCTCGGCGGCGAATCGTAAATGCGCCGTTAAGACATTGCGCCCGGTTCGTGGCGGGGCGAACATCGCGACTCGATGGTTCTCGACGCCCTGCCCGCCCTGTCGATGCGCGAACGCCGCGCCGATCCGCAAGGGTTCGCCCGCGCCATGGGCGAGAGCTATACCCGCTTCGGCTTCGCGGTGGTGCGCGATCACGGTCTCGACAGCGCAACGATCGAGCGCGCGCTGGCGGCGGCGAGGGACTTCTTCGCGCTGCCGGAGGCGGTGAAGCGGCGCTATCACCTCGCCGGCGGCGCGGGGCAGCGCGGCTACGTGCCGTTCGGCGTCGAAGCGGCGAAGGGCGCGGCGAAGGTCGATCTGAAGGAGTTCTGGCACGTCGGCCGCGAACTGCCGGAGGGACATCGCTACCGGCCGTTCATGCCGCACAATCTGTGGCCGGCGGAGCTGCCCTCCTTCCGCGCCGACGTGTACGCGCTCTACGCCGCGCTCGATGCGCTGGGCGGGGCGCTGTTGCAATCGATCGCGCTCTATCTCGGCCTGCGGCCGGCGTTCTTCGCCGCCGCCACGCGCGACGGCAATTCGGTGCTGCGCCTGCTGCACTATCCGCCGACGCCGCCCGATCCCGACGGCGTGCGCGCGGAAGCGCACGAGGACATCAACGTCATCACGCTGCTGCTCGGTGCCGAAGAAGCGGGCCTGCAGCTGCTGACGCGCGAGGACCGGTGGCTCGACGTCAATCCGCCGGACGGGGCGCTGGTCGTGAATGTCGGCGACATGCTCCAGCGGCTGACCAACCACGTGCTGCCCTCGACCACGCACCGCGTCGTCAATCCGGCGCCGGAGCGCGCGCACCTGCCGCGCTACTCGATCCCGTTCTTCCTGCACTTCGCGCCGGACTATCTGATCGAGACCCTGCCCGGCTGCGTCACGCCGGACACTCCGAACCGCTATCCCGAACCGATCACGGCGCAGGATTTCCTGTTCGAGCGGCTGCGGGAGATCAGGCTGGCTTAGCGCGGCGCGCGGCCGCCTTCGACAAGCTCAGGCGCCGCCCGGGCGCGACACGGCGTAGTATGGACCGCCGGCGTCCCGCCGGCATGCGCCAACTTCTGCAAGCATTGCGCAGGCCGGCGGGACGCCGGCGGTCCATAGAGGGGCGGCCTGTTCACGCTGCGCCGAACGATACGCCTGTCATTTTCTCGCTGAGCGCCCAGAGCTTGTCCGCCAGCGCCGGATCGACGGCCCAGGGGCGCACGCCCGTATAGCCCTTGTCGTCGGCGGGCACGGCGACGGCGATGTCGCAATCCTCGCAATAGACGCCGCCTTCGCCGTCGAGCCGAGCATTGGCGGCGCACCAGACGCTGGTGGCGGCGCCCTGGCTCGGCGTCTTGAAGCGCGGATCGACGTTGCCGAGTTCGTCGATCCAGCCCATGGCGCGCTGCTCCTCTTCCGGCATGTAGCGCTGCAGGTCGGTCATGATGCCGCCGGGATGGACGGCGAAGGCGCGGACCTTGTGCGGTTCGCCGCGTCTGTCCAAGCCGACGGCGAACAGCGCATTGGCCGACTTGGCGCGGCCGTAGGCGATCCACTTGTTGTACTCGGCGCGCTCGAAGTTCGGATCGTCGAGATCGGGCGGCGAGATGCGGTGTCCGATCGAGGACAGCGAAACCACGCGCGCGCCGTTCGCGGCCTTGAGCGCCGGCCAAAGACGCGCGGTGAGCTGGAAATGGCCGAGATGATTGGTGGCGAACTGCGCTTCGTAGCCGCGCGCGTCGCGCATCAGCGGCGAGGCCATGATGGCGGCGTTGTTGACGAGGATGTCGAGCGTCCCGGCGCGCGAAAGGAAGCCGCCGGCGAAGGCGTCGATACTCGCCGGATCGGCGAGATCGAGCGCGGCCTGCTCGACATTGGCGACGCCGGCGAGCGCTTTCTGCGCCTTCTCCGGCGTGCGCGCAGGCACGATGACGACAGCGCCCGCGGCGGCGAGCGCCTTCGCGGTTTCGAGGCCGAGGCCGGAATAGCCGCCGGTGACAATGGCGACCTTGCCGCTCAAGTCGCGGCCGCCGAGCGCTTCGGGCGCTTCGGTGCGCGCGCCGTAGCCGGACTTGATGGGTTTTTGTTCCGTTGGCATCGCGCGCACCTCCTTTTGTGGAACGCTAGTGGCGGGCGGCGGCGTTGACCAGCATCTTTGAGCGCGCTCAAGGCGCGCCGCGCGCGCCGGCGCCAGGAAGACAGCGAAAAGGATCGCCATGTCAGATTTTTTTGTTTCGAAGCTCGGCCCCAGCCCCAGCGCGGAGGCCAAGAACCCGCTCTCCTGGTCAAGCCTCATCAGCGCGGCGCCGGAACCTGAAGGCTGGAGCGTGCCCGAAGCGTTCGTCGCGGTGCTGCTGGCGGCGGTGACGTGCGACGGCGATCTCGCCAGCGTCGAGCATGAGGAGATCCTGGCGCTGGCGCACCGCTCGCGCGCGCTCAAGACGCTCACGGTGGCGCAGCTTTCGGAGCTGAACGTCAAGGCGCTGGCGCGGCTGCGCGACGAGTCCGGCGCGCTTGCCGACGCATGCGCGGCGCTGCCCGCGGAGATGGGCGCTTCGGTGTTCGCGCACGCGCTCGATCTCGTCCTGGCCGACGGCGAACTCACGATCGACGAAGCGGACTTCCTCAATACGCTGATCCTCGGCCTGAAGCTCGACCGCGAGATCGTGGCGAAGATTTCGGACGTGATCGTGCTGAAGAACCAGTACTGAGCACGCAGGGCAGCATGGACCGCCGGCGCCCTCGCCGGCATGCGCCCGATCGAACAAGCGCCAACGCTTGTCGGTAGCTGTCGCTGCCCGCGCCGGCGGGACGCCGGCGCTCCGTGTTATTTCGCCAGCAGCGCGCGCACCTTCTCCCCCGCCGCTTCGATCGGATGCGCCGCCGCCGCTTCGCGCATGCGCGCCAGGTTCGGGGCGCCGGCGCGGTGTTCGGCCATCCACCGCTCGGCGAACCTGCCGCTTTGCACGTCCGCCATCACCGCGCGCATGGCGTCCTTGACGCGGGCGTCGATGATGCGGGGGCCGGTGACGTATTCGCCGTATTCGGCGGTGTTGGAGATGGCGAGGTGCATGCCGGCGATGCCGCGCTCGTGGATCAGGTCCGAGAGCAGCTTCACTTCGTGCAAGCAGTCGAAATAGGCGAGTTCGGGCGGCGCGCCGGCTTCGACCTGGACTTCCCAGGCGGTGCGGATGAGATGAGTGAGGCCGCCGCAGAGCACCACCTGTTCGCCGTAGAGATCGCCTTCGGTCTCGACCTTGAACGACGACGGGATCATGCCGGCGCGGCCGCAGCCGATCGCGGCGGCGTAGGAATAGGCCAGCGCCTCGACACCGCCATTGTCCTGCGCGACGGCGACGATGCACGGCAGGCCGCCGCCCTTGGCGAAGGCCTCGCGCAGCGCCTTGCCCGGACCTTTGGGAGCGACCATCGCCACGTTCACGTCCGCCGGCGGCGTGATGAAGCCGTAATGATAGGCGAAGCCGTGCACGAACATCAGCGTCTGGCCAGCGCGCAGGTGCGGCGTGATCTCGGCGGCGTAGAGATCGGGCATCACTTCGTCGGGCGCGCACATCACCAATACGTCGGCGGTTCGCGCAGCCTCGGCGACGGCGATGGGCGAAAAGCCGTCCGCTCTCGCCTGCGCCGCACGGCGGGCGCCGGCGTGGAGCGCAACGGCCACCTCGACGCCGCTGTCGCGCAGGTTCAAGGCGTGGGCGTGTCCCTGCGCGCCATAGCCGATGACGGCCACGCGCGTGTGCTTGATGAGGCTCAAATCGGCGTCGCGTTCGTAGAGTACGCGCATGTTTTCCCTTCCACTCGCACTTGCGTCTCTAGCGGAGGGCGCTCACTTACGCAAAGAGGAGACGGGAAATGGCGAGTGCGGGCGAGATCGTGCGCTTCTGGCGCGATGCGGGGCCGAAATTCTGGTTCGCCAAGGACGAGACTTTCGACGGCCGCTGCCGCGCGTTCGAGGCCGAGCACCACGCCGCGGCCCGCCGCGAACTGGCGCACTGGGAGACCAACGCCGAAGGCGCGCTGGCGCTGCTGATCCTCTTGGACCAGTTTCCGCGCAACATCTTCCGCGGCTCGCCGCACGCCTACGCCACCGACACGATGGCGCAGGCCATCGCCGCGCGCGCGATCGAGAAGCGCTTCGACGCCGCCGCCGATTCGGAGCTGCGCGTGTTCTTCTATCTGCCGTTCGAGCACGCCGAGGATCTGGCGCTGCAGGAGCGCGCCGTCCAACTGGTCGAGGCGATGCGCAATCCGGAATATACGAGGTTCGCCATCCTCCATCGCGACATCATCGCCCGCTTCGGCCGCTTCCCGCACCGCAACGTCGTGCTCGGGCGCAAATCGACGCCGGAGGAACTGGCGTTCCTGGCCGAAGGCGGATTTGCGGGTTAGCGCCGCACACCCTATGGACCGCCGGCGTCCTCGCTTGCACGGCGCGACAGCTACCGACAAACGTTGGCGCTTTTTCGATAGGGCGCATGCCGGCGAGGGCGCCGGCGGTCCAAAAGATGGCCTTCAGGACCAGTCTTCGATCTGAAGGCCCGCGATGCCTTTGAAATCCTTGTCGCGCGTGACCAAGGTTGCGTTCACGGATGCGGCGATGCCGGCGATCATCGTGTCGAGATGATGGATCTGTCGTCCCTTCGCGGCCTGCGCCGCCGCTATGCGCACCGCTTCCAGGGCGGCCGCCTCGTCAAAGGGCGCGACCGCGTGCACGAGCCTGATGTCGTCGATCGCCTGTCGAAGCGCCTTGGCGTTGGCGGCGCGCACGGCGCCCCGCCGCAACTCGTAAAGCACCGGCGCGGCAAGCAGGACGCGGCTAACCGCAGTGGAAGCGAGCTTGCGGCCGGTGCGCCCGCCGCGCAAGGCGTCGGACCAAGCCGACGTGTCGAGCACGTAGCTCATGGCTCGTCTTTCGACCAGCGCTCCTTGCGTGTCGGCAGCTCAAGTTCGGGAAACGCACCGAACCACTTCGTGAGTTCAGGCGGCGGCAAACGCTGATCGAGTTGCCTCCTGGCCGCCTCGGCGACCCAGGCGGACACAGACACGCCCGCCTCGGCGCTGGCGCGGCGCACCTGCTCTTCGATATCGGCAGGCAAATGTATCGTCACGGCGCCCATCGCCACCTCCTGCATATATCATGTATGATATACGCGATACGCAGGCAAGATCAGCGGATCGGCGCGTCGAAGGCGTAGCGCCAGTCGCCCTGATGGTCGCGGGTCCAGACGGTGACGTAGCGCGCGGTTCGGCGCGCGCCGTCGGGCAGCGTCGTCACGGAGTTTCCCCAGGTCCAGCCCATGTCGCCGCGGGCGGAGACGCGCGCGGCTTGCGGCGCCCATTCCAGCCGCGCGCCTGCGGGCCAGCTGGCGTAGCTCTCGGCGATGCCGGCGCGGCCGCTGAGGATTTCGGCGCCGGTGACGATCAGCGCGTCTTCGACCGCGTAGTGCGCGAACGCCGCCGGCGCGCCTTGCGCCCGCGCCATCGCGGCGAACGCGCGGTCGACCGCCAGCAGTTCGGCGACGGCGGCTTCGGCCAGTTCTTCCTCGGTGCGCGAGCCCGCAAGCTCCGAGAGACGCAACGCCAAGCGGCCGCCCGCGTCTGTGCTCGCGACGCAGGCGCGCGCGAGCGAAAGCGCGCGGCCCTCGGTCGATATCTCGATGAACGCCTGCTCGCCGTTGGCGCATGCTTCGGTCGAACCGCCGACCTGGCCGGCGATTCCGGCGGCGCTGCGGATCAGCCCGGCGAGTTCGGCGCGCTGCGCGGCGTTCAGGTCGTCGACGCGCGGCGCGTCGCCGCCCCACAGCCACCAGCCGGTGGAGGGGTGGCCGGTGAAGCGGCGCACGTGAAGCGCGCCGGTTTCGCCGCGCAGATCGTAGCGGATGACGCGCGCGACGCCGCCGCGCGAAGGCGCGATGGTGACGCGCGCGGAAAGCGCGACGTCCGGCGCAGAGATGAGCGCGCGTCCGCCCGTGGTGGGCGTCACATCCGCCGAGAGCAGCGCCTGCGCCCATTGCGGCGCGCGCAAGGCGAGGTTCTGTGCGAACGCCGGCGCGCCGATCAGCAAAACCGCGCCGCACAGCGTAGCGCCAAGCCAAGTCCTCATCCCCGCCCCCGGCGTTCGCTCAAAGTTCGCGGCAAACTAGCCCGGCGGACGGGCGGCGGGAAAGCGCCAAGCTCAGCCTCAGGGCGCCGGGGCGCCTACCGGCTGGCCGTCGCGCAACACCCACCGGGCCGTGCCGGCGACGCGGTCGATCTCAGCCTGCAGGCCGCGCACGGATTCCGGCATGCCGACGCTGGTTCCGCCATAATCCACAACCCGCTTGGTGCGGCCGTTGCGGGTGAGCGTGACGATGGTGCTGGGCAGATCGGTGATTTGCGCGCGGTACTCGTCCCGCAGCCGCTCGAAGCCGATCTCGTCGAAGCACGCCAGCAGGCGCTGGACGTCCTCGCGCGGAATAACGGCGTCGCGCACGCCGACGGCGCTGACGAAGCGGCGGCCTTCATAGCGCACCTCGCCAGCCTCGTCGATCGTCACCGTATAGTCCGGGCAGAAGCCGAAGCAGGCAGTGCGCTGAAGCGCAATCTGCGCCGGGCCATGCTGAGGCGAAGGCGCCGACGCACACGACGCCAGCACGATCGCCGCGAACAATGCGCCGAGCGCACGCATGATCGTCATTCTCCACTCCTCGGGCGCGGAACCGAGACGCCGTGCTGCCTCACGATCCAAGCAATCTCAAGGCGGCGCTCGTCCGTTCGCCAATGTCCGGCGACGAGACGCGCGGCCAATCCGGCATTTGCCCGGCGATCCAGGTGAACTGGCGCTTGGCGTAGCGGCGGGTGTCGCGCTTGCCGATTTCGGCGGCTTCCGCAAGCGAGAGTTCGCCGCGCAGGTGCGCCATCAGCGCCGACGCGCCGTGAGCCTTCATCGCCGGCAGCGCCGGGTCGAGCCGGCGCGCGGCGAAGGCGCGGACTTCGTTGAGCGCGCCGGCGGCGAGCATGGCGTCGAAGCGGGCGTCGATGGCGGCGTAGAGCGCATCGCGCGCCGGCGCAAGCGCCAGACCCGCCCATTCCTCCCGCGCCAGCGGCGCGTGGGTGGCGGCCTGGAACGCGCCGATGCTCTCTCCCGTCGTCTCCAGCACTTCGAGCGCGCGCAGGATGCGCGGGGCGTCGTTGGGCGCCAGCCGCGCCGCGGTCGCGGGATCGCGCGCGGCGAGTTCGGCGTGGAGCGCGGGCGCGCCCTCGCGCGCGGCGCGTTCGCGCAGTGCGGCGCGGAGATCGGGATCGGCGGCGGGGATGTCGGCGAGGCCCTGCGTCAGCGCCTTGAAATAAAGCCCCGTGCCGCCGACCAGGATCGGGGTCGCGCCCCGGCCGCGGATCGCGGCGATGGCGGCGAGCGCTTCGGCGAGCCAGCGGCCGGTGGAATAGAGTTCGGCTGCGTCGACATGGCCGTAGAGACGGTGCGGCGCTCGCGCCTCCTCCTGCGGCGAGGCCCGCGCCGTGAGGATGCGGAAGTCGCGGTAGACCTGCATCGAATCGGCGTTGACGATTTCGCCGCCGACGCGCTCCGCCACTGCAAGCGCCAGCGCCGACTTGCCGCTGGCGGTGGGGCCCATGATCAGGAGCGCGCGCACTAGCCCCCTCCCCTCATGGGGAAGAAGTCGGGGACGGGGCGAAGCGCTGCGGATGATCGCTTGAGCATCGCCTCCAATTAGAGCAGTCACGGCGCATGCGCATCACCTGCCATGACCGCGTCTCGGCGCGCCTCCTGCCCCCTCCCCTCAAAGGGAGGGGTAAGTGACGGCGCACGCCCTCGTTTTCGTCGCCTCCCCCGACTACAAGCCGGCCTACCGGGAGGCGCTCTTGATGCTCGGGCGCGTGGCGCTGACGCGCAAGCTGCCGCCGCCCGAGGTGCTGAGCGGCTGGGAAAGCGCCCAGTGGATCTATGGCGGCGTCGACAGCGAGCTGCGCGAAGAGGCCGCCGCGGCGGTCGGCGATCTGCCGGTGGACTGGGCGCTCGTGCCGGTCGCGAACCGGCGCAAGAAGCTGCTGATCGCCGACATGGACTCCACCATCATCGACGCCGAATGCCTCGATGAGCTGGCCGACTTCGCCGGCATCAAGGCCGAGATCGCCGCCATCACCGAACGGGCCATGCGCGGGGAACTGGAGTTCGAACCAGCGTTGCGCGCGCGCGTGGAGAAGCTGAAAGGCCTCTCGATCGAGGCGCTGCAAAAGACCTACGACGAACGCGTCCACTTGAATCACGGCGCGGCGACGCTGGTGAGGACCATGGCCGCGCACGGCGCGCGCTGCGTGCTCGTCTCCGGCGGCTTCACCTTCTTCACCTCGCGCGTGGCGCAGGCCGCAGGCTTCCACGCCAGCCACGCCAATACGCTGCTCGACGACGGCGAGGCGCTGATCGGCCTGGTGCAGGAGCCGATCCTCGGCCGCGCCGCCAAGCTCGAAGCGCTGCAGCAGGAAGCCGCAGCGCTCGGCGCCGGCGCGGACGCGGCGCTGGCGATCGGCGACGGCGCCAACGATCTCGACATGATCAGGGCCGCGGGCCTCGGCGTCGCCTATCGCGCCAAGCCGCTGGTCGCAGCCGAGGCGAACGCCAAGATCGATCATATGAGCCTGGAAGCGGCGCTGTTCTTCCAGGGCTACAAGCGGGAGGAGTTCGTATCGTGAAACGCCTTGCTTTCGCGCGCGCTGCATTCGCCGCCGGCGCCCGCGCGCGGATTATCCGGAGCCCCGATTGAGCCTGCCGCGTAAGCCGCTGGCCGTCGTGTTCGATCTCGACGGCACGCTGATCGATTCCGAATCCCTGGTGAAAGAGGCCCACTTCGCCGCATGCGCGAAGCTGGGGTTCGCGATGAGCGAGGCGCAGTTCCTCTCGCTGGTCGGCATGCACCGCGAGGCCAACGACGCGCAGCTCAAGGCGTATTACGGCGAGGACTTCCCGCTCGAACGGTTCATCGCCGAAACGCGCGCGCATGTCGGCGATCGGGTGGCGCCGCTGAAGCCGGGCGCCGCGGATCTCATGGATGCGCTCGATGAGCTCAGGCTGCCCTACGGGCTCGCCACCTCGTCGCGGCGGCCGTGGGTGGAGCGGCACTTCGCGGCGCACCGGCTGACGCAGCGCTTCCACGCCGTGGTCACGCGCCAGGATTGCGTCGACGGTAAGCCGCACCCGGAGCCCTATCTCAATGCGTCGCGGCTGCTCGGCGCGGCGCCGGCGACCGTGCTGGCGCTGGAGGATTCGCACGCCGGCGTCCGCTCCGCCCATGCCGCCGGCTGCATGACGGTGATGGTGCCGGACCTGCTCGCGCCGGACGAGGAGATGCGCGCAAAGGCGCGCGTGCTCGGTTCGCTGCGCGACGTGCTGACGCTGCTGCGCTAAGGCGACGCGCCCCTATGGACCGCCGGCGTCCCGCCGGCATGCGCGCACTTTTGAAAGAGGAGCACGGTGTTCCGCGCGCTCCGGCTTGGACAGGCTCACGCAGGCCGGCGGGACGCCGGCGGTCCATATTCAGGTGCGCGCCTTGAGACGGCGGTAGGTCACGGCGCCGTCGCGGTTGATGCGGATCACGACGGGATGTTCGCCGACGGCGGCGCGCCCGGCGACGGCGCGCGCGGCGGCGAGCGAGTTCACCGGTTCGGGGCCGATCGCCTCGATCACGTCGCCTGCCCGCACCACACCTTCGTTCTCGCCGCCGACATCGACCGCCAGCACGACCAGGCCGCGCACGTCGGGCTCGATCTGGAATTCCTCGCGCAGGCTGGCGTCGAGTTCACTCAGCGCCACGCCGAAGATGCGCCCGCCGCGCGGGCCGCCGTCGCGGCGCGCGCCCGCGCCGCCGTCGTCGCGCGCCGCGCGCGCGCCGCTGGCGCTTTCCTGCAGACGCTCGATGGTGGCGACGACGGTCATGCGCCGGCCGTCGCGGACGATCTCGATCGGCGCCTGCGAGCCCACCGCCGCCTCACCGACCATGCGCGTGAGCGAGCGGCTGTCCGTCACGTCGCGGCCGGCGAACTTGAGCACGATGTCGCCCGCGCGCAGACCGGCCGCGGCCGCGGGGCCGCCGGGAGTGATGCGGGTGATGAGCGCGCCGCTGGCGCCGTCATGCCCGGCGCGCTCGGCCGTGGCGCGATTGAGGTTGGCGAGCCGCACGCCCAACCAGCCGCGCCGGGTCTCGCCATAGCGCACGAGCTGATCGACCACCGGGCGCACGATCGATGTCGGCGTCGCGAAGCCGACGCCGACGCTGGCGCCGCTTGGCGTCAGGATCGCGGTGTTGACGCCGATCACCTCGCCGTCGGTGTTGAACAAGGGGCCGCCGGAATTGCCGCGATTGATGGCGGCGTCGGTCTGGATGAAGTCGTCGTAGCGGCCGGCGTCAATATTGCGGTTGCGGGCGCTGACGACGCCGACGCTGAGCGAGCCGCCCAGCCCGAACGGATTGCCGATGGCCAGGACGAGGTCGCCGACGCGGGCGGTGTCGCTGTCGCCCATGTCGACGTACGGCAGCGGCGTGCGCGCGTGCATGCGCAGCACGGCGATGTCGGTGGCGGGATCGCGGCCGACGACGGTGGCTTCGTAGCGCTGGCCGTTCTGCAGGATCACCTCGATCGCGTCGGCCGCTTCGATGACGTGGTTGTTCGTCACCACCACGCCGTCGGCGGAGATGATGAAGCCGGAGCCGAGCGAGGTGATCTGGGCCGCGCCGTCGCCCAGGCTTTCGTTGAAGCGCTCCATCGGCGAGCCCGGCGGGAAGCGCGGCAGATCGTCGACGCCCTCCACGCGCTGGCTGGTGGCGATGTTCACCACCGCCGGCGACAGGCGCTCGACCAGATCGGCGAAGCCTTCCGCAGGCAGGCGCGATTGCGCCAGCGCCGGCGCGGCCGCAAACAGTACCAAAGCCGAAACGAGCGGGCGCAGTCGGAACATGCCGCGACACTAGCCGAGCGCGCGCGCCGCGCAATCGCCGCCGTCACGCAAAAACGGACCCGCGCCTCTTGGACCGCCGGTCCCCGCCGGCGCGGGCAGCGACAGCTACCGACAAGCGCTTGCGCCTGTTCGATAGGGCGCATGCCGGCGGGGGCGCCGACGGTCCGTGGGGCTTTAGCCCCGGCGGCGCTGCATGTAGCGGAAGAAGTCGCTGTCGGGCGGCACCACGATCGGCGTGCCGGCCTCGATCGACTGCTCATAGGCGCGCATCGAACGGTAGAACGCGGCGAACTCCGGATCGCGGCCGTAGGCGCGGGCGAAGATGCGGGCGCGCTCGGCCTCGCCTTCGCCGCGCGTGCGCTCGGCCTCCTGCTGGGCGGTGGCGCGGATGATGGTGGCGTCGCGTTCGCCTTCGGCGCGGATGCGGCCGGCGACCTGCTGGCGCTCCGAGCGCATGCGGGCGTAAACGCCCTCCCGCGTTTCGTTCGGCAGATCGGCCTGACGGATGCGCACGTCGATGACCCGCACGCCGAGTTCGGGCGCGGCGGAGCCGTTGAGGTCGGCCTCGATCGCCTGCATCAGCGCGGCGCGGCGCCCGGAGATGATGTCGTTCGACGTCGCCGAGCCGAGCGCGCGGCGCATCGCCGCTTCGGTGAAGGTGTTGAGACGGCTGGCGCCGCCCTCCTCCGAGATCGCGCTCTGGTAGAAGCGGCGCGCATCGACGATCTGCCAGCGGACGATGGCGTCGACGATCAGGCGCTCCTGGTCGGAGGCGACGAAGGCCTCGCCCTCGATCTGGGTGCCGAGATTGCGGCGGTCGTAGACGATCACGTTTTCGACGAACGGCAGCTTGAAGTAGAGGCCGGGCTCGTCGCGGCCGGGCGGATTGATCACGCGCGTGTATTCGCCGAACCGCAGCACGATGGCCTGGCGGTCCTGGCGGACGATGAACATCGCGTTCAGCGCCAGGATCAGCGCGGCGAAAACGATGATCGCGACGACGGGAAGACTGCGCGGCATCACCGGGCTCCTTCCGGTTGCGTGGTCGCGGCGGGACGGCGGACCATCCCTTCCAGCGGCAGGTACGGCACCGCGCCGCCGCGCTGGTCGAGAATGATCAGGTTGCCGTTCCGATACACGCGCTCCATGGTTTCGAGATAAAGCCGGTCGCGCGTGACTTGCGGGGCCTGGCGATATTCGTCGTACACGGCGTTGAAGCGCTCCGCTTCGCCGGTGGCTTCGCGGATGACGCGTTCGCGATAGGCCTGCGCCTCGTTGACGATGCGCGCGGTGTCGCGCTCGGCTTCGTTGACGCGCGTGGACGCTTCCTGGCCGGCGATGACGACGTCGTTGAACGCCTCGATCACCGCAGGCGGCGCCGCAGCCGGCAGCAGCTCGACCTGCAGCACCTGCACGCCGGACTGATACTCGTCGAGCGTCGACTGCATCAGCTGTTCGACGTCCTGCTCGACCGCGCCGCGCTCGGTGGTGATGATCGGCTCGAGCTGACGGCGGCCGATAACTTCGCGCATGGCGCTCTCGGCCACCTGGCGCACGGCGGCGTCCGGCTCGCGGACGTTGAACGCGTAGGCCACGGCGTCCTTGATATTGTAGTAGATGCGGAACTGGATCTGGACGATGTTGCGGTCGCCCGTGATCATCAGGCTTTCATCCGGCACGTCGCGGATCTGGCGGTTGCTCGCCTCCTCGAAGCCGATGGTCTCGGTGCGCTGGCCGGTGACGTTGATGATGCGCGCCGCTTCGACCGGCGCCGGCAGGTGCCAGTGAATGCCCGGACCGGAGGTGCGGTCATAGTCGCCGAGCCGCGTGATCACCGCCTGCGCGCCTTCGTCGACCTGATAGACGCCGCTCAAGAGCCAGCCGGCGACCAGGATGCCGACGATCATGCGCCAGGACAGGCCGCGGCCGCCGCCGGGGCGGGCGCCGTCGCCGCCGCCGTTTCCGCCGCGCATGTTGAAGCGTTCGCGCAGCTGGCGAAGCCAGTCTTCGAGATCGGGCCCCTGAGGCCGCTGCGGCTGACGGGGCGGCTGGCCCCACGGCCGGCGCGGTCCGCCGCCCCATGGCCCCTGGCCGCCTCCCGGCTGACCGCCGCCCGACTGATCATTCCAAGGCATCAGAAATTCTTCCCGCCCTATTCCGAAGCGCGCCTTCTGGCGGCTCACTCGCGGAGCTTGCCGCAGCCCCGTGCGCGCCGATATGTGGCCCATGTTCTGAGGGATCAAGCATGAACAACCGGTTGGCGCTGATAAGAGAACGCATTGAACAGCGCCTCGATGCGATTCCGGACCCCGTTACGGGCAAGGGTTTGTTCACATCCGGCCGCATTTCGGGGCTCGACGTGCGCGAGGACGGCAAGGTCTCGTTTACACTCGAAGCGCCCGCCGACATCGCCGAACATTATGTCGCAGTGCGCAATCGCGCCGACGCCGAGGTCGGCAAGGTCGAAGGCGTACGGAAGGTTACGGCGGTATTGACGGCGCATGAAGCGAAGCCGCGCAACGCCGGCGGCATCGGCGGCGTTAAGCATGTGATCGCGGTGGCGAGCGCCAAGGGCGGCGTCGGCAAGTCCACGGTGGCGGTCAATCTCGCCTGCGCGTTCGCGTCGCTGGGGCTGAAGACCGGCCTGCTCGATCTCGACGTCTACGGCCCCTCGGCGCCGACGCTGCTGGGAACCGGCGAGAGGCGGCCGCAGATGAGCCGCGAGAAAATCCTCGATCCGCTCGACGCGCACGGGATGAAGACGATGTCGATCGGCTATCTGGTCGATGCGGCGTCGCCGATGATCTGGCGCGGCGCGATGGCGACGAGCGCGGTGCGGCAGATGATCGACGAGGTCGCCTGGGGCGATCTCGACGTGCTCGTGCTCGACATGCCGCCCGGCACCGGCGACGTGCAGGTGACATTGGTGCAGCGCGTGCCGCTGGCGGGCGCGGTGATCGTCTCGACGCCGCAGGAGATGGCGCTGGCCGACGTGCGGCGCGGCATCGCCATGTTCGAGAAGACACGCGCCCCGATCCTCGGCGTGATCGAGAACATGGCTTATTTCGAAACGCCGGACGGCAAGCGCACGCACATCTTCGGCGAAGGCGGCGCGCGGCGCACCGCCGAAGCCGCCGGCGCGCCGTTCCTGGGAGAAGTGCCGATCGACGTCGCCTTGCGCGAAAGCTGCGATGCGGGCGCGCCGCTCGCGGCGACGCAGCCGGACCATCCGGCGTCTCGGCGCTTCCGCGAGATGGCGCAGGCGGCGCTGGCCAACGTCGCGCGCTTGAACAAACCGGCGCCGACGATCAGAGTGCAGTGATCCTGGCCGCGGGGGAGCGCGCATGGACACGACACGCCGAACCGTCCTGACCGCCGCGGCGGCGGCGCCGCTCATCGCCTGCACG
Source organism: Hyphomonadaceae bacterium (assembly GCA_023384105.1). Classification (GTDB taxonomy): domain Bacteria; phylum Pseudomonadota; class Alphaproteobacteria; order Caulobacterales; family Aquidulcibacteraceae; genus Vitreimonas. The sequence goes on from JAHDXR010000008.1 coordinate 110,567, forward strand.
GGCGCGCAGCCGCGCGTGATCGTGGTGGGCGCCGGCGTGTTCGGCGCCTGGACGGCCGAGCACTTGCGCCGCGCCGGCGCGCGCGTGCTGCTGGCGGACCAGATGGGGCCGGCCAACGCCCGCGCCTCCTCCGGCGGCGAAAGCCGCATGACGCGCGGCACATACGGGCGCGACGAGATCTACACCCGCATGGCGCTCGACTCGCTGGCAGAATGGAAGCGGCTCTCCGACCGCGCGTCGCTGCCGCTGTTCCATCGGGCCGGCGTGCTGTTCTTCTTCGACCGGATGGTCGACTATGCGCGCCAGTCGATCGACGTGCATCGGCGCCTCGGCCTGCCGCTCGAACAGCTCGACAACGCGGCGCTGCGCCGGCGCTGGCCGCAGATCGATTTCGACGGCGTGGAGTTCGGGCTGTTCGAACCCGAGTTCGGCGCGCTGATGGCGCGGCGCGCGGTGGAGGAAGTGGCGGCCCGCTTCGTGCGGCAAGGCGGCGAGCACCGCCTCGCCCGTGCCGAACCCGTCGGCGCCAACACTGTGCGGCTCGACGGCGAGACGGAAACCGCAGACGCGATCGTCTATGCGTGCGGGCCGTGGCTGCCGAAACTGTTTCCGGACCTGCTGGGCGAGCGCATCTTCGTGACCCGCCAGGAGGTCGCCTTCATCGCCCCGCCCGACGGCGACGACAGCTTCGAGCCGTCGCAACTGCCCGGCTGGGCCGATTTCAACGGCGGCGATCTCTATTACGGCTTCCCCAATCTTGAAGGCCGCGGTTTCAAGATCGCGCGCGACCGCCACGGCGCGCCGTTCGATCCCGACACGGGCGACCGGCGCGTGAGCACGGAAGGCCAGGCGCTGCTGCGCGCGTTCGCGGCGCGGCGCTTCCCGGCGCTGGCGGAACGCCCCTTCACCGAGTTCCGCGTCTGCCAATACGAAAACAGCTCGAACGGCGATCTGCTGATCGACCGCCACCCCACCGACGCCGGCGTGTTCCTGCTGGGCTGCGGCTCGGGGCACGGCTTCAAGCACGGACCGGAGGCCGGCCGCCTGATGGCGCGCCTGGTGCTGGACGGCGAGGCGCCGGACGCCCGTTTCGCGCTCGCGAGCAAGGGCGCGGTCCATCGCCGCGAAGTGCTCTGAAGCGCAGCGCGGCGCCGCGCTATCTGCTGCGCGACTTGCGGGGCGCCGTCTTGCGGCCGCTGCTCTTGCCGGCGCTTCCACGACGCTTGCGGGTCGCGGCCGCCTTCTTGGCGGACTTCGACTTCGCCGCCTTCGAGCGGCTGGCGGAAGCCGCCCCGCCCAGACGGCCGCCCTTCTTCGACGCCGAGCGGTTCTCCGGCTTGCCGCGGCCGGCGCCCGACTTCTTGCCGCCGCCGGTTTCCTTGTTCACCGTCGCCCAGGCGCGGCGCGCGGCTTCGTCCGCGCTGACGCCGCGTTTCTCGTAGCCCTCTTCGATATGCTCGGCGCGGCGCTTCTGTTTGTCCGTGTAGCTCGACTTGTCTCCGCGTGGCATGGCGGGGCTCCTTGCGTTGCGACGTACGCACAACGGCAAGTCTCGCGCGCGGTTCCGGCGCGGCTACTCCAGCCTGAGCACGCGGATCATGTTGGTCTTGCCGGCGCGGCCGAACGGGATGCCGGCGATGATGGCGACGCGGTCGTCGGGGCCGGCGACGCCGAGCGCGCGCACGGCGGCGTCGGCCTTCTCGACCATGTCCTCGACGCTGGTCACGTCTGCGAGCACGCGGCTGCGCACGCCCCACACCAGCGCCAGCCGCCGCGCCGTGGCGATCACCGGCGTCAGGCCGACGATGCCGCAGCGCGGGCGCTCGCGGGCGACGCGGATCGCGGTCGAGCCCGTCGCCGTGAACGCGACGACGGCGGAACAGCCGATCACGTCGGCGATGTGGCGGGCCGAGAGCGCGATGGCGTCGGCGGTGGTGTCCTGCGGCGGCGTCATGTCGCGCGGCAGCGACGACCAGTAGGCGTCGTCGTCCTCCACCGCGCGGATGATGCGGTCCATGATCGCGACGGCGGATTGCGGGTGGCGCCCGACGGCGCTTTCGGCCGAAAGCATCACCGCGTCCGCGCCCTGATAGACGGCGGTGGCGACGTCGGAGGCTTCCGCGCGCGTCGGCGTCGGCGCGTCGACCATGCTTTCGAGCATGTGCGTGGCGACGATCACCGGCCGGCCGGCGGCGCGGGCGGCGCGGATGATCTTGCGCTGCGCGATCGGCACCTGCTCCGGCGGCAGCTCGACGCCGAGATCGCCGCGCGCCACCATCACCGCGTCGGAGAGATCGACGATCTCGTCGATCTGGGCGAGCGCCGAGGGCTTCTCGATCTTGGAGATGACGCCGGCGCGCTCGCCGATCAGCGCGCGGGCCTCGCGCACGTCCTCCGGGTGCTGCACGAACGAAAGCGCGATGTAGTCGACGCCGAGATCGAGCGCGAAGGCCAGATCCTCGCGGTCCTTCGGCGTCAGCGCGGAAATGGGAATGCGCCGGGTCGGGACGTTGACGCCCTTCTGGTTCTTCAGCACGCCGCCGAAATCGACCCGCGCCTTCACCTGGTTGCGGCCGCGCTCGATCACTGTGAGCTGCATCTTGCCGTCGTCGAGCTTCAGGATGTCGCCGATCTCGAGCGCGTTGACGAGTTCCAGATGCGGCAGCCGGATCAGCTTGCCGTCGCCCGGCTCGTCCGAGGCTTCGAGCGTGACGATGTCGTTGTAGCGGAGCTTGGTCTCGCCGTCCTTGAACACGCCGACGCGGATCTTCGGCCCCTGCAGGTCGGCGAACACCGCCACCGGCGCGCCGGCCGCCAGTTCGGCGGCGCGGATCGCCTGCATCCGGCGCGCATGATCCTCGCGCCCGCCATGGCTGAAATTGAGCCGGAAACAATCGACGCCGGCTTCGATCAGCATCGCCAGCCGCTCGGGCGGGTCGCTGGCCGGGCCCATGGTGGCGACGATCTTGCAATCGCGGGTGCGCATGCTCTGTCCGAGTCGGTAGGCGATAGGCGACAGTCAGTAGTGAGTTGGAGCGAGTCCGGCAACGGCCGCCGACAAAGCTCCGGCGTCCAGACCCGCTCAGTACGGCGCGAAGTTCAGCTTCAGCCCCGGTTCGGGCCAGCGCGCTTTGATCAGCCGGCTCGTGCCCGAGAGCGTGATGTAAGCGTCGCGCATGTCGGCGCCGCCGAAGGCGATATTGGTGACGATCGGATCGGGGAACGGCGTGTGCGAGGTGGCGCCGGCCGGCGTGATGGTGGTGACGCCGCCGTTCAGGATGGTGGCGACGCAGACGTCGCCGTTCGCCTGCACGGCGAGGCTGTCGTAGAAGACGTGGCTTGCGGGCACGGCGACGCAGCGGCCGGGCGGCCCGAGCGGCGCCTTCGCGACTTCGCCCACGCCTACGATGTCGAAGCCCCAGAGCTTTCCGGTTTCGGTCTCGGCGGCGTAGACGGTCTTCTCGTCCGGCGAGAGGCCGACGCCGTTCAAGCCGACGAAGCCGTACGCCGCTTCCTTGATCAGCGAACCGTCGGGCTTGCAGTAATAGAGCCCGCCGCGATCCTTGCTGCGCGGATAATTCTTGCCGAGATCGGTGAACCAGATGCCGCCGCTCCTGTCGAATACGAGATCGTTGGGGCCGGAAAGCCTGTGCTCGCCGACCTTGTCGTAGAGACGCTCGACCTTGCCGGTGGCGAGATCGACGCGCTCGATGCGGCCGGTGGTGTAGTCGGGCGGCGTATTGCCGGGAATGTTGAGGCCGGCGATCTCGTGATATTCGAAGCCGCCATTGTTGGTGACGTAGACCGCGCCGTCCGGGCCGAGGGCCGCGCCGTTCGGCCCGCCGCCGATCTCGGCGATGATCTCGGCTCTGCCGTTCCAGACGCGCGTCAGCGTCTTGCGCTGGATCTCGACCAGGATGACGCTGCCGTCCGGCATAGGAATGGGGCCTTCCGGAAACTGAAGGCCGGCGGCGATGGTTTCGAAACTGGACATGGACGCAGGTTAGCCCTGCTTCTTCACCGATGGAAAGCCGCCCCGCAATAGCTGCCGCCATGCCGGCGCTCCATGGTACGCTTGCGTCGGGTCTAGCCGGCCCGCTCCAAAACGCGCACGGTGAAATCCGCGTCGTCGTTCTCGCCGCGCGCCACGCGCTCACGGCTGACTTCGCGCCACCGCGAGAGATCGAGCCTCAGGAACGCGTCGCCTTCCGGTTCGAGATTCACTTCGGTGAGGACGATGCGGTCGGCCGCGGCCAGCGTCTCGTCATAAAGCTGCGCGCCGCCGATGACGCAGGCTTCGTCCGCGCCCGAGGCCTCAGCCATCGCGCGGGCGGCGGCGAGCATGGCGGAAAGCCCGGTGTAGACCCAGGCGCCGTCGGCTTTGAAATCGGCGTCGCGGGTGAGGACGAGGTTCTGCCGGCCGGGCAGCGGCTTCCTCGGCAGCGAGTCCCATGTCTTGCGCCCCATCAGCACCGGCTTGCCCATGGTGGCGGCCTTGAAGCGCTTCATATCGGACGAGAGCCGCCACGGCAGCGCGCCGCCGCGTCCGATGACGCCGTTCTTCGCGACGGCGACGACGAGAGTGAGTTTGGGAGTCACAAGAAGCTTCTTAGACCCCTTCTCCCTCCTTTGGGAGGGAGAGGGTGCGCGCGTCACACCGCGATCGGCGCTTTGATCGTCGGGTGCGCCACATAGCCTTCGAGTTTGAAATCGCCGTATTCGAAGGCGAAGATGTCCTTGCGCTCGGGGTTGAGCAGCATCTGCGGCGGCGCGTACGGCGTGCGCGCGAGTTGCAGGCGCGCCTGGTCGAAATGATTGTGGTAGAGGTGCGCGTCGCCGAAGGTGTGGACGAACTCGCCGGGCTGCAAATCCGTCGCCTGCGCCATCATCTGCGTGAGCAGCGCGTAGCTGGCGATGTTGAACGGCACGCCGAGGAACACATCGGCGCTGCGCTGGTAGAGCTGGCAGCTCAGTCTTCCCCCGGCCACGTAGAACTGGAACAGGCAGTGGCACGGCGGCAGCGCCATCCGGTCCACGTCCGCCGGATTCCAGGCGCTGACGATGTGGCGGCGCGAGTTCGGGTTGGTGCGGATCGAGCGCACGACATTGGCGATCTGATCGATGACGCGGCCGTCCTTGGCTTCCCACGAGCGCCATTGCTTGCCGTAGACGGGGCCGAGTTCGCCGTTCTCGTCGGCCCATTCGTCCCAGATGGTGACGCCCTGCTCCTGCAGCCAGCGCACGTTGGAATCGCCGCGCAGGAACCAGAGCAGTTCGAGGATGATGCTCTTCAGGTGCAGCTTCTTCGTGGTGAGCAGCGGGAAGCCTTCGCTCAAATCGAACCGCAGCTGACGGCCGAATACGCCGCGCGTGCCGACGCCGGTGCGGTCGCCGCGGTCGACGCCGGTCTTCAGAATGTCGTCCAGGAGGCCGAGATAGGCGATGTCGGCCTCGGATGGCGCGCCTTCGGGCGCAGGGGCGGGTCGAGCGCTCATGTCGGGACTATATGGGCCGACTCGGGGACGCTTCCTACGCTTAGGAGCTAGCCGGCGTCGTCGCTGCTCAACAGCTTGGCCCGGAACGCCCATCCGGCGAGCCCGGCGCCCGCAAGCGGGGCGACGATGAACAGCCAGAGCTGGCCGAGCGCGTCGCCCAGCACCCAGACCGCCGGCCCCAGCGAGCGGGCCGGGTTCACCGACACGCCCGTCACCTGGATGCCGACGATGTGGATCACGGCCAGCGTCAGCCCGATGGCTAGGCCGGCGAATTGCGACGGCGCGCCCTTCTGCGTCGCGCCGAGAATGACGACGAGGAACAGGAACGTCGCCACCACCTCGAAAATCGCACCCGCGCCGAGGCTGTAATCGCCCGGAGAGCCCTGGCCGGACGGCAGCCGCGCACCGTAGCCGTTCTGCCCCAGGCCGTTCTCCGCCAGGACATAATCCGGCGAACCGGACGCGATCAGCAGCAGCACGCCCGCGCCGACCACCGCGCCCAGGCATTGCGCGGCCCAGTAAAGAAACATCTCGTTGCGCGGCATCCGCCCCGCCACCCAGGCGCCGAAGCTCACCGCCGGGTTCACGTGACAGCCCGAAATCTGGCCGATCCCGTAAGCCATGGCCACGATCGCCAGCCCGAACGCGAACGCGATGCCGAGCTGGCCGACGATCCCGAACCCCGCCAGCACCGCGGCGCCGCAGCCGAACAGAACCAGTGCAAACGTCCCGACGAATTCCGCCGCGAATTTCCTGATCATGGGCGTGGCCTCCCTTGTCGCCATAAAACTTATCCCGAGTCGGGCGCCGCAGCGGAATTTCGGCGTCTCAGCATCGAAGGCGCGAGCGCCAGCGCCGCGACAAGGGCAAGCCCGGAGCGCCAGTCTTCGGCCGTGGGCGTCAGACGCAGGATCTCGCCGGCGAAATTGTTGAAGAAGTGAAACAGCACCGCAGCCAACACGCTGCGCCCGGCGGCAAGGTAGGCGAAGCCGATAAGCACCGAACCGACGAGAATGTCGGCGCCGAAGCGCAGCGGCTCGGGCGCGGCGCCGCCGAAGGCTTCGTAATAGCCTTCCATCAAGAAGAGCGGCCAATGCCACAGGCCCCAGCCCAGCCCGAGCGCAAGCGAAGCCGCCAGCGGCGAAAGCCGCGCCTGCAGGGCGTCCTGCGCGAAGCCGCGCCAGCCGATCTCCTCCGGCAGCGGGCCGAGCAGGAAGATGAAAGCGGCGAAGCCCAGCAAGGCGAGCGGATCGGCGAGCCCCGCGCGCAGCGCCGCGGCGTCCAGCGCATCCGGCTCGGCGCTCACAAGCCACACGAGCGCCGCCCCGCCGAGCGCGAACGCCAGCGGCGCGCACACGATGGCGATCGCCGCAGGCGAGCGCAGCCAGTGCAGGGAGATTGCGCGGCGCGCAAAGCCGCCGAGCGCGCCTGTGCGCGCGAGCATGAACAGCCCCGCCAGCGGCGGCCCCAGGCCGCCGAGATAGAGCCAGATCGTGTTCGGCCACGCCCAGATGTCGAGCCCCAGGCCGAGCGGAACGCTCCAGAAGCCCCAGCTCCATGCGTAGCAGATCAGGAAGAACAGCCCCGCGCGCGCCATGGGCAATGCTAACCCGTTGCGGCCGCGCCGCTGAACGGGTTTTCCCGCGCGCGCGGACCCCCTATATTCGATTCGTCCGGGTTCGCCCGGACTATGGCGATAAACGCGCGGAGATAGGCGGATCGGACCCGGGTGCGATGCCCGGCGGCTCCACCATCAGGGGTCAGAAGCCAGAAATTCGGAAGTCAGAAGTGCTGGTCTGGTTTCTGAAGTCTGGCTTCTGACCCCTGTTGCTGGGGCCGAAATAGGATCGACGGACGTTGAAGGCCGTTGCTTTTGCTCGGGTGGTCCCGTCACAGGCCAACTCAGATAGTTGTCAACGACAACGAAGCTGAAGAGTTCGCCCTCGCTGCGTAAGCAGTGCGAGTGATCTCACTTTAAGCCCTCACCTCTTAGCAGGGTGAGGCGGGGCTCGGAGGCGCCTGGCAACAGAAGCCTCCACTTTACCTCCAGCTTTCAAGCCACTCTTGCTTGCGGTATGATGTGCCGCAAGGGGAGCGCCATGAGTCAGCCGCCGAAGGCCGCCGCCAAGCCGAAGTGGGCGCCGGTCGACCTGTTCTTTTTGATCATATCGATCGGCGGCACGCTCATGGCGGCGCTTTCCGTCGCCAAGCTGCTGCACAGCGCCTTCGCCATCCCGCTCAGCGAGCTGTTCGTCACCGTGTTCGGCTATTATCGGACGCTCACCGCCATCCTGTTCGGCTGGATACCGGAGCTGCTCGCGGGGCCGATCGCCCTGGCGCGGGCGTGGCTGCACATCGACATGCCGCTGCAGGAGCATTGGCTCGACGTGTTCGTGATTCAGAACTTGCATTGGGGCGTCGCCTGCCGGCTGACGCGCTCGCCCACGGCGCTGGCGTTCAACATCGCCATGGGCGTTCTGCTTTCGCTCGTCTCGGCGCTCGCCTGCGGCCTGATCGACACCGGCGGCGTGTCGGGCGAATTTGCATTCGCCGCGACCGGCATTCTGGGCATGCTGCTGTTCACCCTGTCGCGCTCGGTCTGGGGCGCGTTCGCGAACCCGCCGCACGGCGCGCAGACGAAGCTCGGCCAGCTGTGGATAAACTTCCGCGACAAGCGCGACATGCTGATCGGCGCGGCGGTGCTGATCGGGGCTGCGCCGCTGGGTCGGTTCCTGGCGCCGCGGAGCGGCTTCGAGTTCGGCATGTTCGCGCTGCTGGCCTATTTCGTGTTCGTCGCCGCGTACTGGTTCTCCCAGGGCTACCTGAAAGCGATGATCGTCGTGCCCGGCCCCGGCACGCGGTGGGAAAGAACGCTCTCGTCGCGCAACGGCAACTCCATGTATGCGTTCTACATGGGCGCCGCCTTCCTCGCCGGCCTGGCGCTGATTGCGATGAACGCCGGGCTTTCGATGCTGGGGCTGTGAGTCGCGCCGCGGCGCCATGTGACCGCACCGGATCGCGGTCACGACAGTCCGAGGCGCCGCGCACGCGAACTCTTCGCCGAATTTTCGTTCTGGCGCAGGCAGTTGGCGAACCGCGCGCGCACGCTCGCGCCGCGCGCGAAGTTGCGCCGCGGTGCAACGACCTTGCGCACGCGCGCGCGTTCGCCTGCCGACGTTGGGACGAGCGATGATTTCGCGCCTCATGGATCAGCAATTGACTGCCCGAAACGAGCCAGTAAGGGTGAGCCCAAGAGCCAAGGAGGGGCGGCCGTGGCCGACGATATGATCGGGTATGAGAGCTTGATGCAGGACGCGCTGCGCAGCGTCGTCCGCGCGGCGCTGCAGGAAGCGGCGAGTCCGCGCGGGCTGCCGGGCAAGCACCACTTCTACATCACCTTCCGCACGCATGCGCCGGGCGTGGTGATCCCCGATCATCTGCGCGCGCGCTATCCCGACGAAATGACGATCGTGCTCGAGCATCAGTTCTGGGATCTCGAAGTCTACGCCGATCGCTTCCGCGTCATCCTGAAGTTCTCGGGCCAGCCGCAGCCGATCACCATTCCGCTGAAGGCGATCACGCGCTTCTTCGATCCGAGCGTGAAGTTCGGCCTGCAGTTCGACCATCACCACGTCGACGAAACGCGCATGGCCTCCGGCGACGACGCGATCGCGCCGACGCCGCGCGAAACGCCGGAAGCGCCGCCAGCGGCGGGCGCCGACGGCGGCGCCGTCGTCAGCCTGGATGCGTTCCGGAAAAAGTAAGCCGGCGCGCCCGCTCGGCGCGCTGGAGGCGCCGTCGCTCAGGTGGCGCTGGCGTCCCGGCGCACCGCCTTCACGGTGATGCGATCCCGCTCCCCTGCCCTGCGCTCGCACAGGAGGCGCGCGATCTGGCTGTCGTCGAAGAAGACATGGCCTTTGAGCGCGTCGAGCAGCGCCTTGGCGAGATTGTCGAGATCGAGGGCCGGGACTTCGCCCACGTATTCCATCGTCAGTTCGACCTCGAACTCGCCCCAGCGCGGGCGGATGGCGAATTCCTTGCGGAAGAACTCGTACACCAGCGGCTTGTAGTAGCGCGCCTGGGTGGTGACGCCGTCGATGGCGATCTCGGCGCCGCCGGCGATCGCACGGGCGCGCATCTTGCCGCGGCCGCTCCAGCCGCTCACGCGGGCGCGCCGTGGGTTGCGCGCATCGCTTCGAGCATGGCCGCACGGAACAGGCGCCGGCGCTGAATCTCGCCGTCGGGCGCGTAATGAAAGACGGGCGCGTCGACGCCGCGCGCCTTGAGCGCCGCTTCCGCCTCATCAAGCTTGCCCCAGAGCGAAACGAACACGCAACGCTTCAGCGCGCCTTCCTGGAGGATCAGATCAAGCTCCCACGCCAAGCCGGCCGAGACTTGGCTGAGATCGACAACCACCGCGTCGCTCGACTCCAGCAAGAGCCGCGCCACCATCCGCCACCAGGCGTCGGAGGTGCGGATCAGCAGCGCTTCCCTGGCGACGAGCGCAACTTGCAGATTGAGGCCGATGCGGTCGCGCAGGCGCTTGGCGAGGTGGCGGTAGTCGCGCGCGTTCAGCACAACGGCGGGCCCCATCGCCGAACGGTCGAACAGCCGCCAGACGAAACGGATCGGCAAGCCGACGAGAAACCATGCCGCGGCGACGGGATTGGACAGCGAAAGCAGCGCGCCTTGCACCCAGCCGAAGCGTTCGCGGCGAATGAACGTGTCCGACAGCGCGGCGACATGGCCGAACGGGCGCAGCTCTTTCGCGATCATGCGCCCAAGCGGCTCGGCCAGGTCGCGCTCGTTGAACTTGCGCAGCAGCGTCACGCGCGCCGGCTTTCGGCGCAGCGCCGTCGCGGCGATCCAGACGGCCAGCGGCGCGAGCACGGCGAGGCCGAGATAGCCGAACTGGCGCTCGCTCGGCGCGCTCACGAACGGCGCGCTCGCCGCATCGAGCGCCGCCAGCGCGACAGCGCCAAGCAGCGCCAGATAGACCAGCGCGCCGCTCCAGACGCGCACGGCCCTGCCCCAGCCGAAGAAAAGGCGCTCGCCTTGAGCCAAATCCTGCGCCTGAATGAAGCCGGGCGTGTGGATGCGCCAGCGGTCGATCGAGACATTGCGGGCGCGCAGTTCGGCCTCGGCGGCGGCGCGCCCTGCCACGCTGTGGTCGGGGTTCTGAGCCGCCGCGCTCAGTTCGCGGTCGGACAGGCGGCGGACTTCATCGAGCGGCGGCTCGGCCGCGCGCAAGACGCTCCGCGTGCGCATTTCTCGCAGCTGCATCCGCCAATGGTCCCCGGTATCGGCTTGATCGACCGATTTCATCCTCATATCCCCTCCCGGACACAAGGCGACATTTCTACCAAGGCAGTCCCATGAAAACCCGCACTGAAACCGACACCTTCGGCCCGATCCAGGTCGAGGCTGACAAATATTGGGGCGCCCAGGCGCAGCGTTCGCTGGGGAACTTCAAGATCGGCTGGGAAAAGCAGCCGGCGCCGATCATCCGGGCGCTGGGGATCGTCAAGAAGGCGGCGGCGGAAGCCAATATCGCGCTGGGCAAGCTCGATCCCAAGCTGGGCGCGGCCATCATCAAGGCCGCCGACGAGGTGATCGAAGGCAAGCTCGACGCGCACTTCCCGCTGGTGGTCTGGCAGACGGGCTCGGGCACGCAATCGAACATGAACGCCAACGAGGTGATCTCGAACCGGGCGATTCAAATGCTCGGCGGAGACATGGGCTCGAAGACGCCGATCCATCCGAACGATCACGTGAACATGTCGCAATCCTCGAACGACACGTTCCCGACAGCCATGCACATCGCCTGCGCCGAAGAGGTCGTGCACCGGCTCGTTCCAGCGCTGCAGATGCTGCGCAACGCGCTGAACGACAAGGCCGAAGCCTGGAAGGACATCATCAAGATCGGCCGCACCCACACCCAGGACGCGACGCCCGTCACGCTCGGCCAGGAATTCTCCGGCTACGCCAAGCAGGTGGAGAACGGGATCAAGCGCATCGAGATGACGCTGCCGATGCTGATGGAGCTGGCGCAGGGCGGCACGGCGGTGGGCACCGGGCTTGCCTCCCCCGTTGGCTTCGCCGATCTCGTGGCGGCGAAAATCGCGCAGATCACCGGCCTGCCCTTCACCTCCGCGCCCAACAAGTTCGAGGCGCTGGCCGCGCACGACGCGATGGTGATGACGCATGGCGCGATCACCGCCGCAGCGATGAGCTGCTTCAAGATCGCCAACGACATCCGTTTCCTGGGCTCCGGCCCGCGCTCGGGCCTGGGCGAGCTTGCGCTGCCGGAAAACGAGCCGGGTTCCTCGATCATGCCGGGCAAGGTGAACCCGACGCAGTGCGAAGCGATGACGCAAGTGTGCGCGCACATCCTGGGCAACAACACCGCCATCGCCTTCGCCGGCAGCCAGGGCCATTTCGAGCTGAACGTGTTCAACCCGATGATGGCGTACAATTTCCTGCAATCGGCGCGCCTGCTGGCGGACGCCGCGGTGAGCTTCACCGAGAACTGCGTCGTCGGCATCGAGCCGCGGCTCGACAACATCAAGCGCGGGCTGGAGAACTCGCTGATGCTGGTGACGCCGCTGAAGGAAAAATACGGCTACGACCGCGCCGCCAAGATCGCCAAGACCGCGCACAAGAACGGAACCACCTTGCGCGAGGAAGCGATTCTGGACGGCATCCCGGCCGAGGACTTCGACGCCATCGTGCGACCGGAGAAGATGATCTCGCCAGGCTGACGCCGCTGCGCCAACGCACGCGCGTGAGGCGAACTTCTCGCGTGAGACGGCCCAGCCTATGCCCCAAGTCATAGACAATCACGCGCGTGTGATCACGTTACGCACGTGATCACAGACATGCGCAAATAAACTCGTCGCATAGCGCATTGTTCCTCAGCGATATGGCTTGGCCATACGGTATTGCAGGCCTATGTGAAACGCTGATGAGCGAGATCATAAACTTGAAGCACGCACGCAAAGCGAAGGCGCGCGCTCAAGCTGACGCCGCCGCGGCGAACAACCGCGCGGCGTTCGGTCGGACGAAGTCAGAAAAACAACAAGCGAAGGCGGAAAGGGAGGCCGCCGCGCGCAAACTCGACGGACACAAGAGACATGACAATGACACCGACATCTAGCGGCGGCGGCCTCCAGAAGCGCTCCATGCGCATCGCCGGCCACCGGACGTCGCTGGCGCTGGAACAGGAATTCTGGGCCGGGCTGGAAAAGATCGCCCGCGCCCGCTCGACCAGCCTGCCGATGCTGATCGCCTCGATCGACGAACGCCGCGCCAAGACCGCGCCCGACGCCTCGCTGGCGTCGGCGGTGCGCGTGTTCGTGCTCGAGAACCGGGTCTGAGCCCTTACTGCAGCGGGCGGCCGTAGAGCACCAGCGCGTAATAGCACGGCTGCACGGTGCAGTTGTGCATCACCGCCTGGACCGTGAACGGCCCGCTCCATTGCGGCGCGACTGACACGATCGGCGTGGCGTCGGTCAGATTGTCCTGGGACACGACGTTGTTGTTCTGATCGTACAGGATCAGATCGAGATCGCCGCAATCGTTGTCGCACACGCCGATGATGCGATAGTCGCCGCCTGCTTCGAGCGTGACCGGCACGTTGGCGTGCTGGCCCTGCGGCAGCTGGCCGCTGTGGGGCGGAGCGAGCTGCTGGAACCCTTGGGCGACGAACGCCTGCTCGACCTGGCCGAGCCGATCGAGGATCTGCTGCTGGTAGGTCCCGCCCTGCGCCTGCGCCGGGACTACGGGCTGCTGCTGCAGCGGCTGAACCGCCGCTTGCTGCGGCTCGTCCGGGATCAACGCGACGATCGCGATCACGACGGCGGCGAGCGCGGCGAAGCCGACGCCGATCCAGAGCCACGGCGCGCCGCGCTTCTTCTTTTCCGGCTCGGCGCGCGCCGGCGCGCTCCAGCTTGTCTGCGGCGCGGCGGCGGGACGCGGCGCGGCCGGCGCGGGCGCAGACACAGGCGCAGGCGCGCTCTGGGCGAAGCGCGTCACCGCTTCGACGAAGCGGCGCCAGTTCGCGTCCTCGGCGTCGCCGCTCCAGCTGGAGAGATTGGCCGCCTGCACCTCGCCGAAGCCGAACGGAGGTTGCGCATTGTCGAACACGGCTGGGATCAGCACGCCCTTGTCGCGGCCCATGCGCGCTTCCTCGCGCACCCATTGCGACTTGGTCGAGTGTTCGCTCCACAGCACGATCAGCGCTTTGCACTGCGCGAGCTTCTGCTCGATGTAATCGGCCCAGGTCGTCCCCGGAGGAATCTCGTTGTCCCAGAAGACGTCGAGGCCGGCCTGCTCCAGCCCCTGCGCGACCTGCTGGGCGCGCGCGGTGTCCTCGCGGGCGTAGGACAAGAAAACGTCGGCCATAATCCCCCTCCGCCTTCAGCCTAGCAGGCGGACGGAGAGGTTCAAACCGATTGGGCGGCCTTGGGGTCCGGCCCGTGCTGATTTGGCCCCGGCTGACCGGGGATGAAAACGAACGCCAACAGGACCAAGCCGCCGAGATACGGGATCACACCCAGCGCGGCGAGCCAGCCGCTCTGGCCGAAATCGTGCGCGCGCCGGCTTGCGGCGGCGATCGTCGGCGCGATCAGCGCCACGCCCGCGATCAGCGTCAGCACGTAGGTGTTGGCGACCCCGGTGTAGGGATCGATGCCGAACAGCATCGTGTCGAGGATCGCGGCGACGAAGCCGACGCAGAACGCGAACAGATAGAACCAGCCGAACTCGGCGCGTCGCGCGCGGCCTTTGCCGTCGGCGTAGAGGCGCAGACATTTCCGGATATAGCCGAACGGCGACAGCTGCGCTGCGGCGGACGACGCGCCAGGGTTGCTCCACGCCGCCGCAGGTTGCGGCGCCGGCTGCGCTTGCCAGCCTGCGCCAGCCGGCTGCGGCGAAGCGCCGGGCGCTGCGCCGATTGTGGCCTGTACGGCTTGGGCGAAGCGCGCCCACTCCGGCTGCGCAAAATCGCCGCTCCAGCGCGAAAGGTCGGCGGCCTGCACTTCGCCGAACCCGAACGGCGGCTGCGCTGCGTCGAGCAGCACGGGAATGAGCTTCGACTTCTCGCGGCCCATGCGCGCTTCTTCGCGCACCCATTGCGACTTGGTCGAGTGCTCGCTCCACAGCACGATCACCGCCTTGCAGACGGCGAGCTTGCCTTCGAGATAGTCCGCCCAGGTCTGCCCCGGCGGAATTTCCTTGTCCCAGAAGGCGTCGACGCCCAGCGCGGCGAGTCCCTGCGCGATATGCGCCGCTTTCCCAGTATCCTCGCGCGCATAGGCGATGAAGACGTCGGCCATGCTCACCCCCGCAATTGCGACTCAGCGGCGCAAGGCTAGCGCGGTTTTTCCGGACGCGGGCGGAAATACCGCTACTTTGCGGCGTGCAGCTCGATCGCCGCCGCCGGCAAACTCATATCCGCAACGCGGACCGGCTCGTCGAACGCGACGAACGCCATCACCGTGAGCGCAATCACCATGACGCCGGCGACGACGCCGGAAAACATGCCAAGCCGGGATTGATTCCGGTCAGCCATCTCTCTGTTGCTCCTTCGCGGGGACAACAGGAGAACACGGCCAAAGTTCCGATCAGGGCGCAGGGGCCGGGCCGCAATAGACGAGACTGGTCGGTCCGGCCCACGGCCCGTCGGCGATCATCATCGCGCGTGCTGATTCCGCGAAAGAAAATTGCATCGCGTGCGTGCTGGTGACGCCTTCGGCGTGACAGGTGGCGGCGACGTCGTAGCCGGTGGGCGTGGCGCTCACGCTCTCGAAGCTGCACGAGACTTCGCCGAGCGTGCTGACGCCGTCGCGGCGGAACCGCCAAGCCGGCTGAGCGCACCCTTCGGCGCCGGTCGCCCACAGGCCGACGAAGCGCGGCTGCGACTCGCTCGGCGGCGGCAAGATCCGCGGCAGCGGCTCGGCCGCGCCGACCTGCGCGGCGGCCTCCGGATCGGGCGGCGGTTCGACCGGCTCCGTGCAGCCGATCGAGACGGCGCCCAGCGCTGCGGCGAGCAGAACGTGGGGCGGCTTCATGGGCGGCCAACAGCCGGGACGCCTAGGGGTTCCGGCGCCGGGCTCGCATACGCTGCAGCGGCGCACTATGTTCCCCATTCGTGCTAGGCTATGGCCTGCTACAAACGAATCATGAGCGACAGCGAAGAACTCCTGCCGATCTCGCAGCGCGCGATGGCCGTCCCGCCCTATCTGGCGGCGCTGAACCCCGAGCAGCGCGCGGCGGTGGAGGCGCTCGACGGGCCGGTGCTGGTGCTGGCCGGCGCCGGCACCGGCAAGACGCGCGTGCTGACGACGCGGCTGGCGCATCTGCTCGCCAGCGGCCGCGCCAAGCCGTGGGGCGTGCTGGCGGTGACGTTCACGAACAAGGCCGCGCGGGAAATGCGCGAGCGGGTGGAGAAGCTGCTCGGCCCCGGCGGGGGCGGGCTGCCGTGGCTCGGCACCTTCCACTCGATCAGCGCGCGCATGCTGCGCACGCACGCCGAACTCGTCGGCCTCAAGAACAATTACACGATCCTGGATACGGACGATCAGATCCGTCTCCTGAAGCAGATCATCGAGGCCGAAGGCATCGACGAGAAACGCTGGCCGGCGCGCCAGCTCGCGGGCCTGCTCGACAGCTGGAAGAACCGCGCGCTGACGCCGGAGCGCGTGCCGAAGGGCGAAGCGTTCTCGTTCGCCGACGGCGCGGGCGTGAAGCTCTATGCGATCTACCAGGCGCGGCTGAAAATCCTGAACGCGTGCGATTTCGGCGACCTGCTGATGCACATGATCGACATCTTCCAGCGCCATCCCGACGTGCTGGAAACGTATCACAGGAAGCTCAGCCACCTGATGGTGGACGAATACCAGGATACGAACGTCGCGCAGTATCTGTGGCTCAGGCTGCTGGCGCAGGCGCGCAGGAATCTGTGCGTCGTCGGCGACGACGACCAGTCGATCTATGGCTGGCGTGGCGCCGAGGTCGACAACATCCTGCGCTTCGAGAAGGACTTCCCCGGCGCGCAAGTGGTGCGGCTGGAGCGCAACTACCGCTCCACCGGCCACATCCTCGCCGCCGCCTCGCACCTGATCGCCAACAATCGCGGCCGCCTGGGCAAGACGCTTTTCACCGACGACGAAGACGGCCAGCGCGTGAAAGTGCGCGGCGTCTGGGACGGCGAGGCCGAAGCGCGGCTGGTGGCGGACGATATCGAGGCGTGGGTGCAATCCTCCCCCGTTTACGGGGGAGGTGGATCGCGGCGGAGCCGCGAGACGGAGGGGGCGGCGCCCGCGTCGCCCTCTCAGTCAGCTTCGCTGACAGCTCCCCCGCATGCAGGGGAGCACAAGAGAACCTATGGCGACTGCGCCGTGCTCGTCCGCGCCGCCTGGCAGATGCGGGCGTTCGAAGAGCGTTTCCTGATGCTGCGCATTCCGTACAAGGTGATCGGCGGCCCGCGCTTCTTCGAGCGCGCCGAAGTCCGCGACGTGCACGCCTACCTGCGCCTGATCCGCTCCGAGGACGACGATCTGGCGTTCGAGCGCATCGTCAACCAGCCCAAGCGCGGCATCGGCGAAAGCACGGTGCAGAAGCTGCACGCCTACGCCGGCAAGCCGCCGGTGCGGTTCGTCACCGACAATGGCCCGCTGTTCGATGCGAACACCGGCGAGGTCGTCACCGAACAGCCGGAAGCGCCCGGCGGCGCGACGCGGTTCCGCACGCTCGTCGGCGCAGCGCGCGAGCTGATCGCAACCGACGATCTGCCGCTCAAGGCGCGCACGGCGCTGCGCGCGTTCCTCAACGATCTCGACCGCTGGCGCGAGCAGGCGCGCAGCATCAGCCATGTCGAGCTGGCGGAGATCGTGCTCGACGAAAGCGGCTACACGGAGATGCTGCGCAACGATAAGTCGCCGCAGGCGCAGACCCGGCTCGAGAACCTGAAGGAACTGGTTCAGTCGATGAGCCAGTACGATACGCTGGAGGCGTATCTGGAGCACGTCGCCCTGGTGCTCGACATCGAAAACGAAAGCGAAGGCGAAAACGTCCAGCTCTCGACGCTGCACGCGGCGAAGGGGCTGGAGTTTCCGCTGGTGTTCCTGCCGGGCTGGGAGGAGCAGGTGTTTCCCTCGCAGCGCTCGATCGACGAGAACGGCGAGAAGGGTTTGGAGGAAGAGCGCCGGCTCGCTTATGTCGGCATCACCCGCGCCCGCGAAAGCGCGCGCATCTCGTTCGCCGCGAACCGGCAAATCTACGGCCGCTGGCAGACCGTGCTGCCGTCGCGCTTCATCGACGAACTGCCGGCGAAGAGCGTCGATGTCGTCAGCGAGACCGGCTACCACGTGCAGCCCGGCGTGCGCGACATGGCGGTGACGCCGTTCTCGTCCGGCTACCAGTCGCCCGGCTGGCGGCGCGCGCAGGAGCGCGGCGCGTTCCAGGGCAAGCCGCCGATGATCGAAGGCGAAGCGCGGCTGGTTGCGCGCAGCGGCGACGGCGACAGCCGCTACGCCCGCGGCGACCGCATCTTCCACGAAAAGTTCGGCTATGGCCGCATCCGTCAGGTCGAAGGCAACAAGCTCACCGTGGAGTTCGACAAGGCCGGCGAAAAGCGCGTGATCGACAGCTTCGTGCGGCCCGCGGACGCGGCTTAGTTTTCATTTCATCCTGGATACGGAGGAAAAGCGGAAACGCTGCGGGATCGCCCCTATGGAGCGCCGGCGCCCTCGCCGGCATGCGCCCTATCGAACAAGCGCCTATGCTTGTCGGTAGCTGTCGCGTTGCGCCGGCGAGGGCGCCGACGGTCCATGCCATGCTGCATCGACCAGCTTTGTCATGGAGTGAAGAGTACACTTTTCGCGGCGCCTGGGCTAGCAGCCTCCCCATGCTCCTGCTCACGGCCCTCGGCTCCCTCACGCAAGTCCGCGCGGCGGCGGATGAATTGGACCGCCACGATCCTTCGCCCGCCGATGCGGTGAGCTGGTTCGAGGAAGGTCCGGGCAAGTTCCGGCTCGAAATCTACGTGCCGACCAAGCAGGACGCGGCCAGCGCGGAAGCGATCGTGGGCGCGGCGGCGCCGGAGCTGCATCTCAAGCAGAAGAAGGTGAAAGCCGCCGACTGGGTGGCGATGTCGCTCGAAGGCCTGCCGGCGGTGCGCGCGGGGCGCTTCGTCGTCGCCGGCGCGCATGCGCTCGCAAACGAACATGGCGGCCGCACCAGAATCTGGATCGAAGCCAGCGAGGCGTTCGGCACCGGCCATCACGGCACCACATGGGGCTGCCTGATGGCCCTCGAAGGCTATCTGCGGAGGCGCGAAAATCGCGCTTCGCGGACCACGTTAGACGCCGCGCTTCACCCCGCCCCGCGCCTCCTCCCCTCAAGGGGAAGGAGATTCCATGTGCTCGATGTGGGCGCGGGCTCCGGCGTGCTGGCGATCGCGGCGGCGAAGCACGGCGCCGAAGCGCTCGCGATCGAAATCGACCCGCGCGCGGCGGCGATCGCCGAGATCAATGCGCGGCAGAACAAGGTGGCGCATCGGACGCGCGTGATCGCCGGCGACGGCGCGCGCTACATCGCCGGCCAGCAGTTCGACCTGGTGTTCGCCAACATCCTGATGCGGCCGCTGATCAGACTGGCGCCGAAGCTGGCGCCCGCCGTCGCGCCGGGCGGAACGCTGATCCTCTCCGGCCTGCTGCGCAACCAGGCGCCGCTGGTGCGCGAGGCCTATGCGTCGCGCGGCCTGACCCTCGAACGCCAGATTCCGAAAGAAGCCTGGATGACGCTGGTGTGGCGCAAGCCCGACTAGGTTCTGGGTTCTAGGGGCTGGGTGTCGGTCGCCCTAGAACCTAGCCCCCACCCCCAGCACCTAACGACTGTAGACGTTGAACGCGAACCAGCACGGCGCGCTGGCGCAGCGCACCATCTCGACATCGATCGTATGGCGCCCGGTCGCGCGCGGGCGCACATGGACGACCGGCACATTGTCCTCCATCACGTCTTCGCCGATCAGCCGGCCGTCGATGTCGAGCACGCGCAGGTCGAAGTCGCGGCAGCGGCTCTCGCAGACGCCGACGATGCGATAGTCCCGCCCGGCGCGCAGCATCACCGAAAAGCGTCGCCCTTCCCGGTTGCCGACCCCGCCCGCGAACGGTCCGGCGGCGCGGGCGTAACCGTTCTCGACAAGCACGGTCTCGGCCCGGGCCAGGCGCTGGGCCAGTTCGCGGGCGTACGGGTCGGGCACCTGCGCCGCGGCGGATCCCGCCGCGAGCGTCAGCGCGGCCAAGGCCGCGAGCGCCGTTTTGACCCAAGACGTCATGCTTTCTCCGGGACGGGCCGGGATTTGAGAGAAACGCCTCTTAAACCTCGTCGGGCAAACCCCTAAACTCAAGCCACTGAACCCGCCCTGAACTGGGCCCTCAAGGACGCAAGACGTGTTCCAGACCTATGACGATCCGGGCGGCCCCGCCCTCGGCCGCAAACATCTGCCGCGCCTCAGAAAAGCACTGAAAGCGGCCGGCCTCGACGGCTTTATCGTCCCACACGAGGACGAATGGCAGAACGAATACGTGCCGCCGGCCTATGACCGGCTGGCCTGGACGACCGGATTCACCGGCTCCGCCGGCGCGGCGGTGGTGCTGGCCGACGAAGCGGCGGTGTTCGTCGACGGGCGCTACACGCTGCAGGTCCGCGCGCAGGTCGATGGCGAGCTGTTTCAGTATCGCGATCTGATCGACGGCGGCGTCCCCGCCTATCTGCGCGAGCGCGCGCCGAAGGGCGCCAAGATCGGCTACGATCCGAAGCTGCACAGCCCCGACAATCTGGAGAAGCTGCGCGCCGCCGCCGACTCCGCGGGCGCTTCGCTCACGCCGGTGGAGCGCAATCCGATCGATGCGATCTGGGACGACCGTCCGCCGATCCCGGCCGCGAAAGTCGTGCCCCAGCCTGAGACCTATGCCGGCGAGAGCGCGGCTTCGAAGCGCCATCGCCTGGGCGAAGCGCTGGGCAAGGAAGGCGCCGACGCGGTGGTGATCACCTCGCCCGCCTCGATCGCGTGGCTGTTCAACGTGCGCGGCGGCGACGTCGCGCGCACGCCGCTGCCGCTGGGCGAAGCGCTGCTGCGCGCGGACGGCGCGGCCGATCTCTTCCTGGCGGACGAGAAGGTTTCGCCGGAGCTGCGCCAATGGCTCGGCAACGAGGTCGCGGTGAAGCCCAGCGAGGAATTGCAGCCGACCCTGGCTTCGCTCGCCGGCAAGCGGGTGAAGCTCGACCCGGCGACGGCGAGCGCCTGGTATTTCGAGCAATTGAGCGGCGCGGGCGCCGAGATCGTGCGCGGCCAAGATCCGGTCGTGCTGCCGCGCGCGTGCAAGAACGCAGCGGAGATCGAGGGCTCGCGCAAGGCGCACCGACGCGACGGCGCGGCGGTGTCGCGCTATCTGCACTGGCTGGCGACGGAAGGCCAGAGCGGCAAGGCGCAGGAGATCGAAGCCTGCCAGAAGCTGGAGCAGTTCCGCGCCGATACCGGCGCGCTGAAAGACCTCTCGTTCGATTCCATTTCAGGCGCCGGCCCGAACGGCGCCATCGTGCACTATCGCGTCTCCAGGAAGACCAACCGCAGGCTGGCGCGCGGTTCGCTGTTCCTGATCGACAGCGGCGGCCAGTATCTCGACGGCACCACCGACATCACCCGCACCGTCGCCATCGGCCGCGCCACGCCCGAGATGAAGGACCGCTTCACCCGCGTGCTGAAAGGCCATATCGCGCTGGCGCGCGTGCGCTTCCCGAAAGGCACGACCGGCCACCAGCTCGACGCGCTGGCGCGCATGAGCCTGTGGGAAGCCGGCCTCGATTACGATCACGGCACCGGCCACGGCGTCGGCGCCTATCTCGGCGTGCACGAAGGCCCGCAGCGCATCGCCAAGTTCGTGAACACGCAGCCGCTCGAACCGGGCATGATCGTGTCGAACGAGCCCGGCTATTACAAGACCGGCGCCTACGGCATCCGCATCGAGAACCTGCAAGTGGTCACGCCCGCCGCCGACATCGAAGGCGGCGAACGCCCTATGCTCGGCTTCGAGACGCTGACGCTCGCGCCGATCGCGCGCGAACTCATCGTCAAGAAGATGCTGAGCAAGGACGAGCTGGACTGGATCAACGCCTACCACGCCAGGGTCTGGGCCGAGATCGGCCCGCAGCTCGACGGCGACGCGAAGGCCTGGCTCGAAGCGGCGACGAAGCCGCTCTAATCTTTAGGCGGAGGTCCCATGTTCGTCGGTCACTACGCGGCGGCGTTCGCGGCAAAGGCCATCGAACCGAAAGCGCCGATGTGGACGCTGGCGGCGGCGGCGCAGCTGGTCGATATCGGCTGGAGCGCGTTCATCGTCGCGGGCGTCGAGCGCGCAAGCGTCGATCCTTCCCTCCCCGGCTCGTCGCTGGTCCTCGAGCACATGCCCTGGACGCATTCGCTCATGCCGATGACGTTCGTCTGGGCCGTCGCCGCGGCGCTGCTGGTGAAGTTCGCGTTACGCCTGCCGGTGTGGGCGAGCGTCTTGGTCGGCCTCACCGTCGCCTCGCACTGGCTGCTCGACTTCATCGTCCATCGGCCCGATCTCGAACTGTGGATCGGCGGCGACAAGGTCGGCCTCGGGCTCTGGAACCATCCCGTGCCGGAGCAAGCCGTCGAGATCGGCCTCCTCGCCGTCGCCAGCGGCGCATGGGCGGCGAGCCGCAAGACGCTCGGCCGCGCGGCGTGGCCCGCCATCGCCTTCATCGGCTTCCTGGTGGCGCTGCAGATCGTGGCGATGACGCAGCCGCAGCCCGCGGGGCCGCTCGAACCGCAGGCGGGCTACACCATACTCGCCGTCTATCTCCTCGTCGTCGCGATCGCGGCGTTGACGGATTTGCGCGGCAAGCGCACGACCTGATCCGGGAGGAGCAAGCGAAATGACGGACGCATCGACAACCAAGACGCCGTGGCATGTGTGGCTGGTAGGCGTGCTTGCGCTGCTGTGGAACGGCTTCGGCGCGTTCGACTTCACGGCGAGCTTCCTGCGCATCGAGAGCTACCTCGCCAACTATCCGCAGGCGATGGTGGACTGGCTCTACAGCATGCCGGGCTGGATGTGGGCGGTCTGGGCCGTCGGCGTCTGGGGCGGGGTCATCGGCGCGGTGCTGCTGCTCCTGCGCAACACGCTCGCCGTGTGGGCGTTCGCGCTCTCGTTTGCGGGCGCTGCGATCTCGCAGATCGTGAGCATCCTCGATCCGCCGCCCGCGGACATCGGCGCGCCGGAATTGCTGCCGTGGATCATCGTCGCAATCGCCGCCGCGCTTCTGGCATACGCGTTCTGGCTCAAGCGCCGCGGCGTGCTGCGCTGACCTTCGCGACTGGACGCGCCGCCCTTATGGACCGCCGGCGTCCCGCCGGCAGGCGCGGACTTTTGAAAGGGAGAGCACGCTCCCAACCTTCGTAGGTTTGCGCAGGCCGGCGGGACGCCGGCGGTCCATAGGCGTAGCGCCCGCGGCTATGAGCTGAGCTTGATCCACGCGTCTTCGTCGATGACTTTGACGCCGAACTTTTCGGCCTCGGCGAGCTTCGAGCCGGCGCCGGGTCCGGCGACGACGAGATCGGTCTTCTTCGACACGCTGCCGGACACCTTGGCGCCGAGCGCGACGGCGCGCGCCTTGGCTTCGTCCCGCGTCATCTGTTCCAGCGCGCCGGTGAAGACGATGGTGAGGCCGGCGACCTTGCTCGCCGTCGCCGCGCGCGGCTGATCCTTCACCCGCACTTCCTTGAGCAGGCGCTTCAGCGCGTCGGTATTGTGCTTCTCGGCGAAGAAATCGACCAGATGATCGGCGGCGACAGGGCCGACTCCATCGATGCGGGCGAGATCGAGATAGTCCTCGCCCGGCGCTTGCTTCGCGGCCGCCTTGATCGCGGCGATCGCTTCGGGGAGGGAGCCGAATGCGCTCGTCAGTCCCTGCCACGCCCTGGCGGTCACGCCTTTCACCTTCGGCGGCTCGCTCTCTTCGAAGAGATCGGCGCGCGGGACCTTGAGGTCGGGCGCCGCCGCGATGAGCGCGGCGCGCGCGCCGTCGCCGACGCCGCGCACGCGCTCAAGCGCCTCATAGGCCTCGCCCGGACGCGCTCTCACGGCGGCCTTCACCGCGGCCTCGAACGCATCCCAGCTCTCGAAGCGGCGCGCGACGACGCCGGCGGTGGTTTCGCCGATGTCGCGGATGCCGAGCGCATAGAGAAAGCGCGCGAACTCCGGCTCGCGGCGCGCATCTATCGAAGCGAGCAGGTTGGCGACGCTCCTTTCGCCGTAGCCTTCGCGCGTCGTCAGTTCGTCGCGGTGCGCGTGCAGGCGGAAGATGTCCGCAGGCTCCCTCACCCAGCCGAGTTCGTAGAATTCCTCGATCTGCCTGGCGCCCAGGCCTTCGATGTCCATGGCGCGGCGGGCGACGAAATGGATCAGCCGCTCCACCGCCTGCGCCGGACAATTGAGCCCGCCGGTGCAGCGTGCAATGACGCCTTCCGAGCCCGGCTCCAACTCGCGCGCGACATGGGAGTCGCAGACGGGGCAACGCTCCGGGAAATGATACCTGCGCGCGCCTTTCGGGCGCTTCTCCAGCAGCACGTCGACGATCTGCGGGATCACGTCGCCGGCGCGCTGAATGACGACGGTGTCGCCGATACGCAAATCCTTGCCGCCGCGGATCGGCCCGCCGTCGGCGCCGCGGCCGGCGATATAGTCGCCGTTGTGCAGCGTCACATTGGTGACGGTGACGCCGCCGACGAACACCGGCTTCAGCCGCCCCACCGGCGTGAGCGCGCCGGTGCGGCCGACCTGGATGTCGACGCCTTCGAGGATCGTCTGCTGCTGCTCGGCCTTGAACTTGTGGGCGATGGCCCAGCGCGGGCTGCGCGAGACGAAGCCGAGCCGCTGCTGCAGAGCGAGATCGTCCACCTTGTAGACGACGCCGTCGATCTCGTAGGCGAGCTTCTGGCGGCCGGCGAGAATGCGCTCGTAGATGTCGATCAGGCGGTCGGCGTCCTTGGCGCGTTCGATCGAGGCGACCGGGAAGCCGAGATCTTCCAGGCGCCGCATCGCGTCGTACTGCGTCCGCGCCAACGGCTCGGAAAGCTCGCCCCAGCCGTGCGTGAAAAAGCGCAGCGGCCGCGACGCCGTGATCCTGGGATCGAGCTGGCGCAGTGCGCCGGCGGCCGAGTTGCGCGGATTGACGTAGGTCTGCTTGCCCTCGGCTTCGAGCCTTGCGTTCATGCTCGCGAACGCGGCTTTCTCCATATAGACCTCGCCGCGCACTTCGAGCACGGCGGGCGCGCCTTTAAGCGCATGCGGAATGTCGGCGATGGTGCGGAGGTTGGCCGTCACGTCCTCGCCTTCGCGCCCGTCGCCGCGGGTGGCGCCCTGCACGAAGCGGCCGTTCTCGTAGCGCAGCGAAGCCGAGAGCCCGTCGATCTTCGGCTCCGCGGTGAACATGGGCGGCGCGCTCAAGCCCAGAAAGCGCTGCACCCGCTGCACGAACGCCCGCGCGTCTTCCGGGCCGAACGCATTGTCGAGCGAAAGCATCGGCGCGCGATGGCGCACCTTGCCGAACTTCTCCGCCGGCGCCGCGCCCACCCGCATCGACGGGCTGTCGTCGCGCACCAGTTCGGGAAAGCGCGCCTCGATCGCCGAGTTGCGCACGCGCAGGCGATCGTACTCGGCGTCGGAAATCTCCGGCGCGTCCTTCTGGTAATAGAGCTTGTCGTGACGCACGATCTCGGCCGCGAGCCGTTCGAGTTCGGCCGCCGCTTCCTTGTCGGTCAGCTTTTCAACTGGCTTTTCGCTCAAGCGCCCCTCCCTCGGGGAGCCTCAGAACACCGTGCCGAACGTGCGCCCGAACCAGCCGCGGCGCCGGGCTTCTTCCTCGGCCACGGGCGTCACGCCGGCTTGGGTCATCAGCGCGTAGGAGCGCTGATACCATTCGCTGCCGGGGAAATTGTGCCCGAGGATGGCGCCCATGCGCTGGGCCTCTTCGATCATGCCGACCGAGAGATAGGCTTCGACCAGGCGGTGCAGCGCTTCCGGCGTGTGCGAGGTGCGCTGGAAGTTCTCGTTCTCCAGCACGTTGCGGAAGCGGTTGATCGCGGCGAGATGCTGGTCGCGGGTGAGATAGAAGCGCCCAACCGCCATTTCCTTGCCCGCGAGCTGGTCGTAGACCATGTCGATCTTCAGCCGCGCATCGCGCGCGTAGGTGCTCTCCGGATAGCGGCGCACGACGTCGTTCAGCGCCTGCAGCGCGCGCTCGGTGGTGGCCTGGTCGCGGCCGACATCGAGGATGCGCTCGAAGTGGCAAACGGCGATCAGGTAGTAGGCATAGGGCGCGTTTTCGTTGCCCGGATGCAGCGAGACGAAGCGCTGCGCGTCGGAGATGGCTTCGTCGTACTGGTTGTTCTGATAGTGCGCGTACGCTTCCATCAGCATCGCGCGGCGCGCCCACGACGAATACGGGTGCTGGCGCTCGACCTCCTCGAACGCGGCCAGCGCCTGCGGCCAGCGGCGGCGGTCGAGAAGGTCGGCGCCGCGATTGTAGAGCTGGGCGACCGGCTCATCGACATATTGCTGCCGCTCCGTTTGCTGGCGGCCGAACGTGCCGCACGCGGCGACGCTTCCCGCCAGCAGAGCCATGCTCACGGCGCGGACGAGATGCTTCTGTCGAGAGTTCATCAAACCTGGCCTCTTCTTGCTCAGGATACGCAAGGCGCGCGGGGACGCCCCGCCCGAACCACTCGCCTGATACAGGATGAAAGGCGCGCCGCAAAGCGCCTGCGGCTGTGACGCGAGGGCCTGCTTTCAGCCCGCCGCGGCGATCAGAGCCGGCGCCGCTTCGCGGACCGTTTCGGCCTCGGTTTCGTACTCCCAGCACCACGCTTCCGGCGTGTCCAGAAGCGCGCGCACCAGGCGCGCATTGAGCGCATGGCCGGGCTGATCGGCCACAAAGCGGCCACAAATCGGCGCGCCCGCCATGGCCAGATCGCCAATCGCGTCGAGCATCTTATGGCGGACGAATTCGTCGTCGAAGCGAAGCCCTTCCGGGTTCACGACCTTGCCGGCGTCCACCACCAGCGTGTTCGCCATCGAGGCGCCGAGGCCGAGGCCGGCCGCGCGCATCGCTTCCGCATCTGCGAGAAAGCCGAACGTGCGCGCGTCGGCGATCTCGGCGAGGAAGCTTTCCGGCGTCACGTGCACGCAGCGGCGCTGCACCCCAATCGCCGGGTCGGCGAAGCGGATGGTGACGTCGAGGTCGAGCCCGTCATGACCTTCCGCCGGCAGCAGGGCCGCGCTTTTAGCGCCCATGCGCACTTCGATCGGCTCAAGAATGCGGATCGCGCGCTGCGGCGCATGCTGCTGCTTGAGGCCGGCGTTGAGCAGCACCTGCACGAACGGCGCGGACGACCCGTCGAGGATCGGCAATTCCGGGCCGTCCACCTCGACGATCAGGTTGTCGACGTGCAGACCGGCGCAGGCCGAAAGCAAGTGCTCGACCGTGGCCAGCTCAACACCCGAGGCGTTGCGGATGGCGGTGCAGTTGCGGGTGTCGGAGACGTTGTCGGCATGGGCGCGGATG
The DNA here is from genome assembly GCA_023384105.1 of Hyphomonadaceae bacterium. Classification (GTDB taxonomy): domain Bacteria; phylum Pseudomonadota; class Alphaproteobacteria; order Caulobacterales; family Aquidulcibacteraceae; genus Vitreimonas. Next base: position 137,713 of record JAHDXR010000008.1, read on the forward strand.
ACGTTGTCCACGCCGCGGACGTCCGACCGGATGAAAACGATGCCGGTATCCGCCGGCGCGGGCGTCAGCGCCATGCGCACATGCGCCCCAGAATGGACGCCAATGCCCGCACACATGGCCGGACCCGCAATGGTCTGTTGCAGACGCACCGATACCACCTCTTGTCCCCCCGCAGGGCTTGGGCCCCCGACCCGACGCCGGATGTAAGGCGCCGGTTCCCACCTCCACAACACACGTTGCGTTACGGTTTGTGACTGTTAAACGACTACTCAGAAGTCTTTGAAAATGACCGATAAATCGACACCACCGAGCATGCCGGACACAGCGGCGCTGTTAACCGCCGCAAAGGCCGGCGGAGCCCATGCCGCCATCGCCGCGCGCCGGGCGGCGTGGCTGGCGGAGCGCGACGATCCCGGCCTGGCGCGGGAGGCGCTGAGGCTTGCGGCCCGGCTCGAGCCGTTCGACCCGGCGCCGCGGCTCGCCCTCGCCCGGCTGGCGGCGGAACAAGGCGATCTCGACGCCGCCCGCGCCGAGGCGGCGGCCGTGCTGGCCGAGGCGGTGGACCAGGCCGCCCGGGCGCGCGCGGCCTTCATCCTCGGCGAGATCTCCCGGGTCCAGGGCGAGCGGGCCGCCGCGCGCCGCGCCTACGCCGAGACGCTTGAGATCGAGGACGCGATCCTCGCCCACAGCCGCTCCGACGCCGCCGCCGCGCGCTGGTACGCCCGCGCCCGCGGCCGCCTGGCCGAACTCGACGCGGCGGACGGCGAGATGGCCCGCGCCAAGAGCGGCGCCGAGGGCGCGCTGGCGATGCTGCGCGCCGCCGCCGCGGCGATCGGCGAACCGCCCGTGCTGGCGGCGGACATCGCCGACGCGGAGATGCGCCTCGCCGTGCTCGAACTCGATGAAAGCCAGCCGGCCTCGGCGCGGCGGCGCCTGGGCGAAGCGATCGGCCGCTACGAAGCGCTCGCGGCGACGGAGAAGGACGAGCCGCACTGGCGCGCGATGCTCTCCGACGCCTGGGCGCTGGCGGCGGAAGCGGATTTTGCGCGCGGGGCCGGCGATCGCGCGCGCGAAGCGATGGACAAGTCGCTGCAGGCGCGGCTGCGTCTCGCCGCGCGCGATTCAAACGAGGCCTGGGCGCTGATCGGCGCATGGCGTCTGCGCGGGGCGCTGCGCGCGGCGCTCGGCGATCAGAACGCGGCGGCTGACTCGTTCCAGCAGGCGCGGCTGCTGGCGGAGCAAATGGCCGCCCCGCCCTGTCCGCGCCAGGCCACGCGCTTTTTCGTGCACACGCTGCTGGACCAGGCCGATCACGCGCTGCGCAGCAGCGAACTCAACCTTGCGCGCGAAGCGGCCGACACCGCGCGCATGCGCGCCGAAGCGATTGCGCGCGAGCGCGACGCCGCGCCGGTGTGGCTGACCGACGTCGCCGCGGCGTGGGATCGGCTCGGCGAAATCGCGCGCCTGGCGCGGGCGCAGACGCAAGCGCAGGAAGCGTTCTCGCGCGCGGTCGAGCTGCGCCGGATGGCGCTCGAACGCGAGCCGGACAATGCGCAGTCGAAGCGCGGCCTTGCGGCGGCGCTGGTGAAACAGGGCGAAGCGGCGCTGGAGACGGGCGCGCTCGCCGGGGCGCGCGCAGCGTTCCAGCAAAGCGCGACGCTCAGGCTCGACATGCTGGACGCCGCGCCGAACGACGCGCGCGCCGCCCAAGCCGTCGCGGTGGCGCTGGAGCGGCTGGGCCTCGCCGCGCAGGCGCAAGGCGACATTCAGACCGCGCGTGCGGCCTGGGAGGACGAACTCCTCCTCGCCGACCGCATCTTCCCCGATCCCGACGATCTCGAAGGCGTGCGCTTCCGCGCCATCGTCGAAGCGCACCTGTTCGGCGTCGCGGGCGCGGACGCCGAGCGCTATCGCAGCTCGGCGCTGCGGCGCTTCGACGAACTCGCCAAAGCCGGCGCGATGACGACGCGCGAAGCGGCGCTGCGCAAGCGGCTCTGGGGCGGGAGTTGAAGCGCCCTATGGGGTCCATGCTTAGCGCGGGTTGATCTGGCGGCGGAGAAAGGCCGGGATTTCCAGCTCTTCATCGAGCGCGGGATCGCGCACCACATCCTGATGCGCGCGGCGCGGAAGCGACGGCGCCGGCTCATCGTCCAGATTGATTTCCGGCGCGGGCTCGTCGTCGAGATTGAACTCGCGCAGCGGAGGCGTCAGCGCCTCTTCTGCGGCGCGCGGCTCGGGCTTCTTCCAGCCGAACAGGCTGAAGCCGCCGCCGCGGCGCGGCTCCGCAGCCGCCGGATCGGCGTCGTTGGCGAAACTGGGACGCGGCCGCTCGAACGTCTCGCGCACCGGCTCGACCGGCGCCTCCGCGCGCGGCGTCGCCAGCGGGCGGCGCACCGGCGCTTCGGCGGCGCGGCGGGCGGGCTCGACCACCGTCTGCTGCGAGACGATGGCTTCGTCGTCGATGCCGGTGGCGACCACGGACACGCGGATCGAGCCTTCGAGGCTTTCGTCGAAGGTCGAGCCCAGGATGATATTGGCGTTGGGATCGACTTCGGCGCGGATTTCGTTGGCGGCCTGATCGACTTCGTACAGCGTCATGTCGAAGCCGCCGGTGATGTTGATCAGCACGCCCTTGGCGCCGCGCATCGAGACGATGTCGAGCAGCGGGTTGGCCATGGCGCTTTGCGCGGCCGTCAGAGAGCGGTTCGGGCCGTGCGCCTCGCCGGTGCCCATCATCGCCGTGCCCATCTCCGCCATCACGGTGCGGACGTCGGCGAAGTCGAGATTGATGAGGCCCGGCATCACCATGAGGTCGGTGACGCCGCGCACGCCGGAATAGAGCACCTGGTCGGCCAGCTGGAAGGCTTCGGCGAACGTCGTGCGCTCGTTGGCGACGCGGAAGAGATTCTGGTTCGGGATGACGATCAGCGTGTCGACGTGCTTGCGCAGCTCCTGCACGCCCGCTTCCGCCAGCTGCATGCGGCGCTGGCCCTCGAAGTGGAACGGCTTGGTGACGACGGCGATGGTCAGGATGCCGCGCTCGCGCGCCGTGCGCGCGATGACGGGCGCCGCGCCCGTGCCGGTGCCGCCGCCCATGCCGGCGGCGACGAACACCATGTGTGCGCCTTCGAGGAATTCGATGATCTCAGGCTGGCTCTCCTGCGCCGCCGCCTGCCCCACTTCGGGGCGCGCGCCGGCGCCGAGGCCTTCGGTGATGGAGTGGCCGAGCTGGAGCCGGTTCGGCGTGCGCGCGCGGGTCAGCGCCTGCGCATCCGTATTCGCAACAACGAACTCGACGCCCTGCAGATTGGCGTCGATCATGTTGTTGACGGCGTTGCCGCCGGCGCCGCCGACGCCGAACACCACGATGCGCGGTCTCAGTTCTTGCATTTGGCGCTCTTAACCCGCTCCAGGGGCGATCATTGTCACGATTCGCCCACGCTCTTACTGCACCGTCCGCTACGGGGGCTTGAGCATTTGTTAAGTCATCGAAATATTCAGCGGCGCTTTTGCGGCGCCGTTGCGACCAAAGCTGGCTCACGCACCGAGATGTAGGCTTATTCAGGAACCGCGGTAGGGCTCAACTGCGCTCGCGGCGAGCGTGCGGCGCTTCGTAGAACTCGGCCGGCACGTCGGTGTCCTCGGGGCGGCCGATGCGATCGTCCGGCACTTCGGCCCAGCCCCGCTCGCGCAGACCGCTCCGATCGGCGCCGCGCAGCCGTCCCACCGCCGCGGGCACCTCCTCGCGTCCGTGCTGGGTGTCCATCTCCACTTTCCGCGCGCCCATTGGCGGTAGATGGCGACGGCCAGCCGAAATTCCAGCCCGGATCAGGACTCAGAAATTTTCGCGCAGCCAGGTCCAGGCGCCGCGCGCGGTGTCGCGCATCATCGCGGCGAGGTGCGCGAGCGAGGGCTGGAACCCCTGCTCCACGTCCTCCAGGGAGGGATTGTCGAACCGGTGGCGCAGCATGCCGGCGGCAACCGCATAAGCAGGGCCGGCGTCGCCATGGTCGAAGCCGCACAGCTCGAACGGCCGGCCCACGCGCACCGGCATGCCCAGCGTCTCGATCGCCAACTCGCGGATGCCGGGCGTCAACGCGCCGCCGCCCACCAGCACGACGCGCTGGGGGCCGTCCTCGCGGGTGAAGCCGGCGCGCGACAGCCGCTCGCGCACCAGCAGCAGCATTTCCCTGAGGCGCGGCGACAGCGTCTCGATGATCGTGCCGCGCAGCGTGGTCGAGGCTTCGAGGCGCCCGTCCTCGCCGATGCGCGGCGCCTGCACCGCTTCGGACGGGTCGCAAGCGCCGGCGACGGCGCCGTAGTGCAGCTTGATGCGCTCGGCGGCGGCGAAGGTCGTGCGCAGCTTGGCGGCGAGATCGCGCGTCAGGCGCACGCCGCCCAGCGAGATGGTCTCGGCGTGGACCAGCGTATCCTGCACGAACACGGACACGCCGGTGGCGCCCGCGCCCAGATCGATCACCAGCACGCCCTCTTCACGCTCTTCCGGCGTGAGCGCGGCGATTCCGGCCGCCTTCGGCGCGGCGACGATGTCTTCGACCTCGGCGCCGGCTTCCTGGACGCAGGCGCGCAGCGCGTTCAGCGCTTCGGTCGGGGCGGTGACGACGCAGGCCTCGACCGAGAGCATCCTGCCGGGGTGGCCGTGCGGATCGGCGATCGGTTCGCCGTCGTCGATGGAATAGCTCAGCGGCTCGACGTGCAGGAACGAGATCTGCGGCGTCGGCAGCGATTTCATCGCCGCGTTGAGGACGTTCTCGACATCGGCGCCGGTCACGGTCCCGCGCTTCACCCGCACCGCGCCGCGGACGATCTCCGCGCGCATGCCGGGGCCGGCGTAAGAGGCGACGACGCGCTTGATCGGCGCGCCGGCCATGGCCGACGCTTCCTCGATCGCCACCTGAATAGCGCGCGCGCAGGCGTCGAAATCAGCCGGCTTGCCGGAGGCGATGGCCGGGGCGGTCTGCAGGCCGACGCCGAGCACGCGCAGCGGCCGCTCCGGGTGCATCTCCAGCACCGGATCGCGGCGCGCGGCGAGGCACACCGTCTTCGACACGCCGACATCGAGCGCCGCCACCAGCGGCGCCAGCGGCTCGGCTTCGCCTTGCGGTTGCTCGACCCGATCGAGAAGCAGCGCGCCCGTCATCTCAGGCGCCTCCCAGCAGCGGGTTCGGGCCGCCGGCGAGCGCAGGATGCACCCGCACCGCCAGGCGGCCGGGCGTGCGCAGGTCGAGCTGGCGCACCGGCCGGTCGAGCAGCGCGTAACGCGCGTGCAGCGCTTCGAGGCGCGCGAGCGCTTCCGGCGCGCCCTCTTCCGGCAGCGCGACAATGGCGCCCGACTGCAGTTCGATGTCCCAGCGCCGGTCGCGCACGCGCTCCATCTGCACGAGGCGCGCGCGCACTTCAGGCAGGCTTTCCAGCGCCGCCAGCAGCGGCTCGGCCGCCGGGCCCGCGCCGCGCCCGACGATCAGCGGCAGATCGGGATGATCGGCGGCGCGCTCAGCCAGCAGGCGCTCGCCATTGATATCGATGACGGAGACCTGCCCGTCTTCTTCCCACAGCGCATATTCCTGGCGGCGCTGGACCTCGACCTTCAGCGTCGACGGCCACAACCGGCGCACGCGCGCGGACGCAACCCAATCGAGGCTCTCCACCCGCGCCTTCACGTCGTCGGGATCGAGCGAAAGGATCGAGCGGCGCCCTTCGGGCACGATCAGCGCCAGCACTTCGCTCTGGCGCGCCTGCGTGATCGCAGGAGCGCCCGGCAGCGTCGCGACCTCGAGTTCGTCGATGTCGAAGCCGGCGGCGGCGGCGGCGGAATCGGCGGAGCGCGCGAACGCTTCGCGCGCGTCGAACAGCGACGAGCCGAGCCAGGCCGCCGACGCGACGGCGATGCCGACGAACAGCACCGCGCCGGTGAGCGCGATCACCAGGCTCTTCGCCGTGACCTGCACGTCGTCGGTCGAAAGGCCGCCGGACAGCTTGATGCGCGCCAGGCGCGGCATGCTTTCATACGCCGGCGCAGGCGCCGGCTTGCGGCGCTTGCCGCGCGCGGGCTCGCCGCCGCGCCCGGAACGACGCGCCCTCACCGCGGCCATGACGCATCCTCCAGTATCCAGGCGACGAGATCGTCGTAGGACATGCCGAGATGAGCGGCCTGCTCGGGCGCCAGCGACGTCGGCGTCATGCCGGGCTGGGTGTTGACCTCGATGACGATGACCTTGTTGGTCTTCGGGTCGTACTTGAAATCGGTGCGCGTCACGCCGCGGCAGCCTAGCGCGTTGTGCGCGTCTTCGGCCCAGCGCATCAGATCCCGGGCGACATCGCCCGGAATCTGCGCCGGCAGTTCGTGGCGCGAGCCGCCGCTCGAATACTTGGCGTCGTAATCGTACCATTCGCCGGCGGGGATGATCTCGGTGACGGCCAGCGCGCCGCGGCCGTGCATCACGGCGACGGTCAGCTCCTTGCCGCCGATGAACTCCTCCACCAGCACGCTCTCGCCATAGGACCAGTCCGGATCGAGCAATTGCTCGGGCGGGCGGTTGGCGCCTTCGCGTACGATGAAGACGCCCAGCGACGAGCCGCCGGCGTTCGGCTTCACCACATAAGGCGCCGGCATCGGGTGGGCCCTGGCCGCGTCGAGCCGATGCATCAGCTTGCCGGCCGCAAGCGGCAGGCCCGCCTGCGCGAACACGGCCTTGGACTTGGCCTTGTCCATCGCCAGCGCCGAGGCCAGCACGCCCGAATGCGTGTATGGCAGCTGGAGATAGTCGAGCACGCCCTGGATGCGGCCGTCCTCGCCCCACTCGCCGTGCAGCGCGTTGAAAACCTTGTTGGGGCGGACGTCGCGCAGTTCGGCGATCCAGCCGTGATCCTGCGGATCGATCTCGATCACCTCATGGCCGAGCCGGCGCAGCGCGTCCGCGCAGCCCCGGCCGGAGCTCAAGCTCACCGGCCGTTCGGGGCTCAAGCCCCCAAGAAGCACCGCCACCCGCGCCATTCTCGCGCCTCATGTCCAACACCGCCCCAGCCGGACGCGTTCGCCGCGCCTCATTCCGGGAGTGTCATAATGAAACGCCTCAGGGTTAAGGCATGATGAGGGCGACGCTCTTAGTTGCTGATTTTTATAGTAAATTTTGGTTCAGAGGTGTTGTCGCCGCTTAACCATGCGGCCGGCGGAACGGCTCACGCCGCGCATCTCCCGCGGAAATCGTCGCCGACGCGTGCGAACGGGCATGCCGCAGCGCAAAATTGCAAGCCAGCCCCATAGAATAAGCATAGGTAATATATAGATTTTTTCTATACTGCGTTCGCTCACGATCAATTTGAACGCTGCGTAGGCGGCGTTACATACGCTCTCGGAACCCACAACTTACGAGGAGCATCACATGCTGGGGATCGGCCAGAAACTGCCGTCTTTCAAAGTCACGGGCGTGAAGCCGGGCTTCATGAACCATGAAGAGAACGGCCAGTCGGCGTTCGAGGAGATCACCGAGGCCTCGTTCCCGGGCAAATGGAAGGTCATCTACTTCTACCCGAAGGACTTCACCTTCGTGTGCCCGACCGAAATCGCCGAGTTCGCGAAGCTGAATAAAGAGTTCGAGGACCGCGACGCGGTCGTGCTCGGCGGCTCGACCGACAACGAATTCTGCAAGCTCGCCTGGCGGCGCGACCACAAGGACCTCGCCAAGCTGGCGCACTGGCAGTTCGCCGACACCAACGGCTCGCTCGTCGACGGCCTCGGCGTGCGTTCGGAAGACGGCGTGGCGCTGCGCGCGACGTTCGTCGTCGATCCGGACAACACCATCCAGCACGTCTACGTCACCAACCTGAACGTCGGCCGCAACCCGCAAGACACGCTGCGCGTGCTCGACGCGCTGCAGACCGACGAACTCTGCCCGTGCAACCGCCAAGTCGGCGGCGAAACGCTGAAGGCGGCTTAAAGCGAGCTTAAGCGGTCCCGGACGCGCAGCGCTCCGGGACCCCAGGCCGCAACAGACGAGACACTGCGCGCCCCTCACCCTCCCCCCGAGGGCGCGCGGGAGAACCGGCGGGACGTTTGGGCTCAAGCGTTCCGCCGGCGCTTTTTCCAGACCGAGGATTGCACCAATGGCGTTCGATGCTTTGCGCGACACCCTTCCCGACTACGCGAAGGACATCAAACTGAACCTGGGCTCGCTGGCCGGCGATCAGACGCTGAGCGAACAGCAGAAGTGGGGCGCGTTCCTGGCCTGCGCGCACGCGACCGGCACGCCGGCGCTGATCCGCGCGCTCGAAGCCGAAACCGCCGACAAGCTCGCGCCGGAAGCCAAGACCGCGGCCAAGGCGGCGGCGGCGATCATGGGCATGAACAACGTCTATTATCGCTCGATCCACCTGCTGAAGAACGAGGAATACCGGACGCTGCGCGCCGGCCTGCGCATGAACGTTCTCGCCAATCCCGGCGTCGACAAAGGCGACTTCGAACTGTGGTCGCTGGCGGTGTCGGCGGTGAACGGCTGCGGCATGTGCCTGGACAGCCACGAAGAAGAACTGCGCAAGCGCGGCTTCAGCGCGCCGCAAATCCAAACCGCGCTGCGCATCGCCGCCGTGGTCAACGCCGGCGCGGCGGTGCTGCGCGCCGAGGCGGCGCTCGCGGCCTGACGTTTCGTCAATCCGCCGACGGACGACGCGCGCCGGGCGACCGGCGCGCGTTTTTTGTGCGCGGCGGCTCGCGAATTGGGCGCCCGTGGTCCGTCCCGACGGAGATGCGCGCGGCGATCTTGGCGAAGCCCGGCGCGGCCGTGAGCCTTGGGCCATGACTCGTTCCGTCGCCGTCCTCGCCGGCAATCACACAGCCCAGGCCCAAGCCAAGCGGGTCGCAGCCGAACTCGCGGCGCTGGGCTTCGCTGTCGATCCGGTGCTGGACCCGGCGCTGAAGCGCCAGCAGGCGGCGCGGCTGGAGCGGGCGCGGAAAGTGGTGCTGGTATGGTCACGCGCGGCGCGGGGGACGCCGGCGCTGAGGGCGGCGGCGCGGCGGGCGCGCGCGAACGGCAAGCTGGTTTGCGTTACGGTCGACGCTGCGCCGCCGCCTGTCGGGGGCCGCGCCGTTGCGCTGCCGCGCGACCGCGCGGCGTGGCGGCGGATTCTGAATGCGAAGAAGAAGACCCAACCCACGCCCAAGCCGGTGAAGCCCGCGCCGCGGCCGAAGCGCGCGCGCCCGCGCACCGAACGCACGCTGTCGCCGCCTGCATCGCAAGCTGCTGTCGCCGCCGCGCCCAAGACAGCGCCGCGCCGCAGCAGCGGCGCGTCCGCCATTCGCGTGCTGACGGCGCTTGCGCTGGTGACGCTCGCCGCCGGCAGCGAGACCTATGTGCGCGACGCCGGGTTCGCCGCGCGCGTGGATGCGATGATGCGCACAGCGCAAGCGCGCGCGGCGGATTTCGTCGACGCCATCGCCCGCGGCGGCTGAGCGCGCGGGCTCACCACTTCTTCGGCTTCTTCCGCGCGGCCAAGATCGCGAGCGCGCCGGCGCCCATCAGCGCCAGCGGCCCGATCGCGGCCTGGCCGGCGCCGCCGCCGTCGCCGCCGTTGCGGAGAGCCAGAACCAGCATCAGCGCGCCGAGCCCGACGAAGAACGCGCCAACGGCGATCTGCAACACCTTCTTCATGGACGTCCCACGCGCTTGATTTCCCATTGCAGCTCGACGCCGTGCTTGGCCTTCACCGCCGCGCGCACCTCTTCGCCGAGGCCTTCGATGTCGGCGGCGGCGGCCTCGCCTGTGTTGATCAGGAAGTTGGCGTGCTTTTCGCTCACCTGCGCGCCGCCGCGCCGATGGCCGCGCATGCCCGCTTCATCGACCAGCTTCCAGGCCGAGAGCTTCTCGCCGCTTGCATCGACGGGATTCTTGAAGGTCGAGCCGCCGGTCTTTTCGCGGATCGGCTGCGCGGTCTCGCGCCGCTCGGTGATCTCGTTCATGCGCGCGGCGATCGCGGCGGGATCGTCCGCCGCGCCCTGGAACGTCGCGTCGAGAAAGATCAGCCCTTCCGGCAGCGCGTTGTGGCGATAGCTGAAGCCGAAGTCGGCGTTCGTCAGCGTGCGGCGCGTGCCGGAGCGGTCGAGCGCCGTCGCTTCGATCAGCACGTCCTTGGTCTCGCGGCCGTAGCAGCCGGCGTTCATCGTCAGCGCCCCGCCGATCGTGCCGGGCACACCGACATAGAATTCGAGCCCGGCGATCCCCGCCTTGGCGGCGGCTTTCGCCACCATCGAATCGAGCGCGCCGGCGCCGGCCCGGAGCCGCGCGCCGTCCAGCGGCTCGATCTGCGCCCAGGCGCGGCCCGCCAGCCTGATCACCACGCCCGGCACGCCGCCGTCGCGCACGATCAGATTGGAGCCGACGCCGATCGGCAGGATCGGCGTTTGCGCCGGCAGCGCCGCCAGGAACGCCGCGAGATCGTCGGCGTCAGCGGGAAGAAAGAGCGCATCCGCCGGTCCGCCGACCCGAAACCAGGTGAACGGCGCGAGATTTTCGCCGCGCAAGAGCTGGCCGCGTACGGGAGGCAGACTAAGTTCACTCATTGTTGATGGCCTATCACACGCTTTCCTGGCCCGGCAAAGCCGCCGCCGTCTCCCCGGCTGCATCCGATAGCGTCATACTATGGCAACGCACTGAGATGGAGACGCACATATGCGGAGCGTAGTTTTCCTGGCCGCGGCGCTTGGCTTGGCGGCGTGCGCGACAGCCCCGGATCAAGCCTCGACCGAAGGGCGCGACTGCTTCTACGCCAGCAACGTGACCGGCTACAACATGATCGACGACCGCCATGTAGGCGTCAGCGTGGGCGCCAACCGCAGCTACATCCTCGAAACCATGTTCAACGCCAACGACCTGGATTGGACGCAGGCGATCGCGCTGCGCTCCACCACCGGGCACATCTGCACCGGCAGCGGCGTCGGCGTGGAGATCATCGGCGGCGAGCCGCGCCGGACGTATCCGGTCGTCTCGATCACGCGCGCGTCCGAAGAGCCCGCCGTCGAAGGAAGCTGAGAGGTGATCCGCACCCTGCTTGCCGCCGCGGCCGCGCTCGCTCTGGGCGCATGCGCCTCGGCCGCTGCGCCGACCGAAGCGAGCGCTCCCCGCGACTGTTTTCGCGCGGTGGACGTGAACGGCTGGGGCGTCCAAGACGCGCATCGCGTCAGGGTGAGCGTCGGCGCCTCGCGCCAGTACTATCTCACGATCGGCGAGAACACCGGCGATCTCGACTGGACGCGGGCGCTGGCGCTGCGGTCGCCCTCCAGCTTCATCTGCACCGGCGACGGCGTGACGGGCGTGCAGATCGTCGGCGGCGACCTGCCGCGCAGGTACATGGTGACGCGCATCGAGCGCGCGCCGGACGAAGCACCGCAGGGCAGCTGAAGCATCGCGCGCTAACGCAAACGCAATATGGACCGCCGGCGTCCCGCCGGCCTGCGCGAACCTACGAAGGCTGAAGCGGCGCTCCCCCTTTTACAAGTATGCGCAGGCCGGCGGGACGCCGGCGGTCCATAGGGGGCGGTTCAGCTTGAGATCGGCAGTCCCGCGCGCAGCGCGATGCGCTGCAGCGCGCCTTTGACGATGACGTCGAGCTGGCTGCTGGGCAGGTAGTCGGCCGGCGCCACATAGTTCACGCGATCCTCGGCGATCAGCATATGGATGTGGCTGACCTTGAGCGGATCGTTCCAGCGGTCCGGATCGAGCACGGCGACAGCCGTGCCGCCCTGCTCCGTCACCATCTTCATCGACGGGATGTCGGTGTCGCCGTCGCCGATGAAGATCATGCGCTCGAACGGCAGCGGCCGCTGCTCGGCGCGCATCCAGCGATTGATCGCCTGGGCGTCCCAGACGTTCTCGATGCCCTTGTTGATGCGGAACAGGAACTGCGTCTTGTTGGTGTAGTTCACGGCCACCGCCGGCCACACCGCCTCGCCCTTTTCGTTGTAGATGAAGCGCGAGGCGAACACGCGGGCGAAACGCGGGCAGATCGAGCAGCCCTCGATCATCTCCTCGATGCCGGACGAGACGACATAGTGATCGAGTTCGAGCCCCTGATCGGCGGCGAAGGAATCGATGCGGGCAAACCAGCTCTCGACGCCGTCGAAATAGGACGGCTCGCCGCCGTGCCGGCGCAGCTGCTCGCGCGTCACGGCGCTTCCCAGCGCGCGCGAACGCTCCAGCATCTGGTGCATGTAGACCAGGATTTCGTCGGCGTCCGACGTCTTGGCCAGGCGCCGGACGTCCTTCCAGAACACGTCGTGATCGATCCCGAGTTCGGGAATGAACGAGTGCTCCTGCAAATTGCCGCGCGCGAGCGTGCCGTCGAAATCATAGACGATGGCGGCGCGGAGAGGCTTCGGCCCCCGGTGGACGGTATCGGGCATCCCACCCGGCTGCCGAGAGTCGGGCGAGAGAGTCAAACGTTGCGGATGCACACCAAACGGACCGACCCGCGGTCCGTTACGCCGCAGCGGCGGCGAGCTTGCCCGGCAGCGCGTTGGCGTAGGCGGTGATGTCGCCGGCGCCGAGGCAGACGACGATGTCGCCGGGCCTCGCTTCCGCGCGCACGAAGTCCGGCAGGCTGTCGAGGCTGGCGATGCGGCGCGCATCGCGGTGGCCGTGGCTCTTCAGGCTGATGACGAGCGCGTCGGCGCTGACGCCGTCGATCTGGGCTTCGCCGGCGCCGTACACGTCGGCGACGCAGACGACATCGGCGTCGTTGAAGCAGGTGGAGAAATCCTGGAACAGGTCGCGCAGGCGCGTGTAGCGGTGCGGCTGCACGACGGCGAGCACGCGCCCGCCGGTCATCTCGCGCGCCGCGGAAAGCACGGCGGATATCTCGACCGGATGATGGCCGTAATCGTCGACGATGCGCACCTCGTTCCAATAGCCCGTCGTGCTGAAGCGGCGCTTCACGCCGGAGAATTTCTGGAGCCCGTTGCGGATGCCGGCGTCGGTGACGCCAAGCTCGCGCGCCACGGCGATGGCGGCGACGGCGTTCTGCACGTTGTGGCGGCCCGCCACCGGCAGGAACAGATCGTGCAGCGTCACGCCCGGACCTTCGCCCTTGCGCCGCGCCACCACGTCGAAGGTCGAGCCCTCGCGCGAGGGGCGCACGTTCACGGCGCACACGTCCGCCTGCGGATTGAAGCCATAGGAGATCACCCGCCGGTCGCGCACCTGCGCCGCCAGCGCCTGCACCTGGGGATGATCGAGGCACATCACGGCGAAGCCGTAGAACGGGATGTTCTCTACGAACTGGCGATAGGCGTCGTTCATCGCCTCGACCGAGCCGTAATGGTCCAGATGCTCGGGATCCATGTTGGTGACGACGACGGCGGTGGCGCGCAGACGCGTGAACGTGCCGTCGCTTTCGTCGGCCTCGACCACCATCCATTCGCCTTCGCCCATGCGCGTGTTGGCGCCGTAAGCGTTGATGATGCCGCCATTGATGACGGTGGGGTCCTTGCCGCCGGCGTCGAGCAGCGCCGCAATCATCGAGGTGGTCGTGGTCTTGCCATGGGTGCCGCCGACGGCGACGGTCCATTTCAGCCGCATGATCTCGGCCAGCATCTCGGCGCGGCGCACGATCGGCGCGCCCCGGGCGCGCGCGGCGTCCACTTCGGGATTGCCGTCCTTGATCGCCGAGGAAATCACCACCACGCCGGCGTGCGCCGCGTTTTCGGCCTTGTGCCCGATATGAACGGCGATCCCGGCCTCGCGCAGCCGCTCGACATTGGCGCTGTCCTTGGCGTCGGAGCCGGTGACGTCATAGCCGAGGTTCTTCATCACCGCGGCGATGCCGGACATGCCGATGCCGCCGATGCCGACGAAATGAATGGGGCCGGTATCGAACGGAATGGCGCGACGCAGCATATGGTCTCCGAAATGGAACGCGAGCCAGTATAGGCGCGCGCCGGGGCGTATCAAAGACGGCTCTGACCGCTAGAAAGCCCCGCGCAGCAGCGCGAGCCACCGGTGAAGGAGCGAGCGCGGCCCCAGGATGGTTACGAGCGCCACAGCCGCCGCCGCCGCGACCGCCCCGCCCGCCAGCAGCACCGGCTGCGCCGCCGGCCAGTCGAGCCCCGCCGCCCGCGCCACCGGAAACGCCAGCCCGACAGCGGCGTAGACCGCCACCTGGTTCAGCGCCCGCGACACCGCCTCGCGCCGGCGCGCCCGCTCCGTCACGCGCGCGAACACGTCGAAGCGGAACACCGGGTCGGGCGAGGCCGGCGGGGCACGCCCAAGCAGATCGGCCAGTTCGCGATCGTCGTTCATGACGCCTTCTCCGCAACACCCAGCGCCGCCTGCAGCCGCGCCCGTCCGCGCGCCACGTGCGACTTCACCGTACCGAGCGGAAGGCCGAGCGCCTCGGCCGCCTCCGCATGTGTGAACTCCTGGCCGAGACACAAGGCCAGCGCGGCGCGCTGATCGTCCGGCAGAGCGTCCATGGCCCGCCGCAACGCGAGACGCGCCGCCGCGCGTGCGGGCGGCGCTGACTCGGCGTCGGCGAGTTCGGCGTACGCGTCCTCGCGCGCCCGCCGCCGCAGCGCCGCGCGGCGCGAACGCCGCCAGTACTGAAACCCAACACCGCAGATGAAGGTGCGCAGGCTCGAACTGCCGTCGAACCGGCCAAGCACCTCCCAGGTGCGGGCGAACGCCTCCTGCGCGAGATCGTCGGCGTCGGCGTGATTGCCGACAAGCCGGCGCAAGAAGCCCCGCACCGCCGACTGGTGCGCGTCGACCAGTTGGCCGTACGCCCGCATGTCGCCGGCGCGCGCTCGTCCGATCAGGCGCGTCTCTTCGCCTGGGTCCATCGCTTTTGCTACTTGCGGCCGAAGATGAGGATCAGCAGCGAGCCGACCGCGAGCACGCCCATCGTCACCGCGACGATGACGAAGGCGAAGGCGTAGCTCTCGTCGCGCACCCACCACCAGCCCGTGGCGAAACCGGCGGCCAGCGCGGCGAAGGTCACGAACGACCAGGCGCCGGAATGGCGCCCATGCGCGTGGGCGACGCCGTCGTCCCCATCATCGTCATCGAAGCGGCGCGCCGCCAGCCGCACCAGCTCCGGCGGCGGCTCCTTGCCTTGATCGGTGTACGACTTGATCAGCTCGATCATCGTCTTGGCGCGGCGATCGCTTTGCATCATGCTATAGATGGCCAAGAACATCCCGAAGATCGGAAAGATCAGCCACCAGAAATCACGGAACAGCTCGGCCGTCATCTTCCACCCTCCAGACGCCCTCACAGACGCTTCTGAGCCTCTACCGCCGCCGGCGGCGGCGCTGGATGCAGGCGGATAGGGATTTGTCGGAGCTTCCACGCCGTGCTGACGCGCCCCTATGGACCGCCGGCCCGCGGCGTTTCAGCTTCGAGCCGTCTTCAGGATGAAACGGTGTTGCCGGCAAGATGCCGGCGCTCCGAAGCGGCGCCACATCGGACCGCCGGCTTCCAGCCGGCATGCGACGTTTCCACCTCAGGCCGTGTGCAGAATCAAATGAACCACAGGCGCCTGCGCCAAGTTTTGCGCACGCTGCGTTCGAGCGTGGCCGCCAGCACCGACGCCCCTCTGCTTCAGGTCACGCCCCGGACAAAACGCGCGCCTCCAAAGTTTTATTAACCGACCAATGCCAGCCTGTTGGCTAAGTGTAGAGAAGCCGCTGATGAATCCCCCCCCCCCCCCCCATTCATAGATTTTTAACTGGCATTTCAGCGCTCTGCGCCCTCGGGGCGTGCGCTTCGACAGAAGACGTTCGCGCACTGCGCCGGCCAGAATTGCCTCCAAGCTTCGCCGCGCGAGCCGAGTACCGGACGCCTCTGTACGAGAACGTAGCGGTTTACGAAGTTCTCAACGTCCCCGAAGTGCGATGGTTCGATGGCGAGGCCGTCTTTACGACGCGGCCGACGCGCCAGGATGTCACTGCATCTCTGAGTGCGTGGCTGGACACAGCGCATATGCTGGCGCCCAGCATCGGTGAAGCAGACTACCTGCTGACGCTCTCGTTCGAGGAGCTGCGCGGACCGGACGTTATCTGGTTCACTGACAAGCATGCCAGCGCCACTGTGCATTATACGCTTGCCTGCCAAAGAGCGCATAGAGCTCGAGAGAGAATGAATTATGGCGACCTGAGGTCGTTATGCACGGCGCCTGGCCAAGTCATCTTCGAAGGCACCTACCGGGCGCAGCTTCAGGCGCGCATGCCAGGCGTCACGCCGGAGATGGTGCGCGCAGGCATTGCAAGCGGCGTGCTCAGCGCCATGCTGGCCCCTGAAATCCGGGATTCCGCGGACGTTGTGGCGAACGCCGTGGGCCTCGGCGCAATCCTTGGCGATGGCGCGGCGCGCGGCGTTGGCACGAACGCCTTCCAACTCCAACTGGATGAAGCGCTCGATATCCTGGCGCTGAGCTGGCCAGCGCTGGATGATCTCACAGGCTTCGATGTCGCGGAAAGTCTAGGCGTGCTTGGTGCGGGCCTTATCATTAGCGCCGACAATGGCGAAGCGTCGCCAACCTACACGACCGACCGCCTGCGCGGCATGATCAGTGGCGGGCTGATCGGCGGCATCGCCGCCGATAACGGCGCCACGACGACTGGCGACGCGGCCGCGCGCTGGCGTGGCGGTGCGGCGGGCGCGCTTATCGGCGTGGTTGGCGCCGCGCCGACAGGCCGCCCTATCGAGGAATGGAATGCGCGCGAAGCCATCGGCGCGTTCGACGGCACGCGCCGCCGGCATCAGGCGGTCGCCGGGATGCTCCGTCAGAACTTCAACAGCTTCCTGTTCGGTCTGCACGGCGCCGACCTGCTGCGTATTCGCGAAGCCGTGCCCTGCGCCGACTTAAATCGAGACGGCTATAATGTTGGCATCGTCACATCGACCGACGAGGTCGTTGGCTACGATTGCCCTATCGGCCGCACGCGCCCGGTGCGGAGCTTCTAAGCGGCGACGCTTTCGGCCAGGTCGGCCAGCAGCTTGGCCGCGTCGGGCCGGGCGGCGGCCCGGGCGGCGGCGGCGCGGACGGCGAGTCCGTGCGGATCGGCCAGGCGCCGTTCGAGCGTGGCCGCCAGCACCGCCGGCTCGAACTCGTCCTCGGTGAAGAGATCGGCCGCCCCTACGGCTGTAAGGCCCTCGGCGTTGGCGGTCTGGTGATCGTCGGCGGCGGCCGCGAACGGCACCAGGATGGCCGGGCGGCCGGCCACCTGCAGCTCCGTCACCGACGAAGCGCCCGCGCGCGAGATCACGAGATGCGCCGCCCCCAGCCGCTGGCCCATGTCGCTGAAGAACGGCGACACTTCGGCGCCGACCTGCGCCCTCTGGTAGACCTTCTTCACCTGCGCGACCTGCTCCTCGCGCACCTGATGGACGACGTCGAGCCGCGCGCGCAGCGCCTGCGGCAGCATGGCGATGGCGGCGGGGATGACCTCGCCGAACAGCCGCGCGCCCTGGCTGCCGCCGATAATCAGCAGGTTGAGCCGCCCGCCGGCCGGCGCTTCCGGATAGGGCCGCTCGCGCACCGCCAGGATCGGCAGCCGCACCGGATTGCCGACCACGCGCTTGCGGTCCGCCGTCTTCGGCGGCAGGCGGTCCAGCCGCTCGAAGCCGCAGGCCACGATTGCAGCGCTCGTCGCCATCGCGCGATTGACGCGGCCGAGCACCGAGTTCTGCTCATGGATGATGATCGGGACATGCCTGGCGCGCGCCGCCATCAGCGCCGGGAACGAAGGATAACCGCCGAACCCCGCCACCAAAGCCGGCTGCAATTCGTCGAAGCGCTGCTTGGCCTCTTTAATGCCCCGCGAAATCTTCAGCATCGCCGGGATCGCCGTGAACGAGTTCATCGACAGCGACGCCGCCGGCACGTCCTCGATACGCTCGGCGGGAAAGCCCTCGGCGTATCTGCGTCCGCGCGCGTCCGTCATCAGCACCACGCGCCAGCCGCGGCGGAACATCTCTTCAGCGAACGCAGCTGCAGGGAACAAATGGCCCCCGGTTCCGCCTGCTGCGATGACGACGATCTTCTTTGTCATTGGCCTATCGCGTCATGCGCCCTGCAAAGACATAGGCGCCAGGCCTGTCCCGGAGGAGTGCAAGGCAGAACCCCAACGCCAGCGCCGAGCCGATCATCGAGGACCCGCCGAACGAAATGAACGGCAGCGTCATGCCCTTCGCTGGCAGCAAACTCAAGTTCACCGCGACATGGATCGCCGCCTGCGTCACCAGGAGCACGATCAGGCCCGCCGCCGCCAGCTGCTCGAACGGCGCGTTCAAGCGGCTCGCGCGCGAAAGCCCGCGGAACGCCAGCGCGCCGAACAGCACGATGAGCCCGATCGAAGCGAGCAGCCCGAACTCCTCTGCTGCAACGGCGAACACGAAGTCGGCGTGCGCGTCCGGCAGCGAACGCTTGATGACGCCTTCGCCCGGTCCGCGCCCAAACACGCCGCCCGCGGCGATCGCATCGAGCGCGCGATTGACCTGATAGGCGGCGTCGCCTTCCGGATTGAGCCATGCGTCCACGCGCTCACGCGCATGCGGGTAGAAGCTGTAGATCGCCCACGCGCCGAACGCGCCCAGCACGCCCGCGCCCAACACCCAGCGCAGCGCCACGCCCGAGAGGAACAACAGCGCGCCGAGGCAAAGCGCCAGCAGCGCGGTTTGCCCGACATCCGGCTGAGACAGCAGCGCGGCGGCGGCCAGGGCGAAGACGCCGATGGCGATCGCATGTCCGGGAAACTGGCGCTGCTTCATGCTTTCGCCAAGCATCCAGGCCCAGACGACGATGAGCGCGGGCTTCAGGATCTCCGAGGGCTGAAACGAAAACGCGCCGAAATCGAACCAACGCTGCGCGCCCTTCACCTCCGGCCCGATCAGCGCCGCGAGCCCGCACAGCGGCAAGCAGATCGCCGCGAGAATTGTTCCCACGCGGCGCACCTGGCGCGGATCGAGCGCGGCCGCGCCCAGCATCACCACCACGCCGAGCGCCGCGTAAGCGGCCTGGCGCGCGGCGAAATAGAACGCTTCCTCGATGCGGATGCGCGCGGTTGCGGCGGGGCTCGCCGCCATCGAGAACAGGACGCCCAGCGCGAACAGAATGGCGGCGATGATCAGCAGCGGCCTGTCGTAGCTGCGCACGCGGTCGAGCGCGGCGCCGAACCGCTCGGCCACGGCGTTCACGCCGCGCCTCCGTTGCGCGCGGGCGGGGCCTCCGCCAGCGCAGTCACGAACTTGCGGAACTGTTCGCCGCGATCCTCGTACGACTTGAACTGATCGAACGACGCGCACGCCGGCGACAGCAGCACCACCGGATGCGGCTCGCCCGAGGCGCGCGCGTCGTTGAAGGCGAGCTTCACCGCCGCTTCGAGATGTCCGGCCATCGTCACCGGAACCTTGTCGCGCAGCGCATCGGAGAAATCGCCGGCCGATTGGCCGATCAGATAGGCGCGCGCCATGCGCGGGAAGAACGGCGCAAGCTCCTCGATGCCGCCGTCCTTGGCGACGCCGCCGGCGATCCAATAGACGCGCGGGTAAACGGCGAGCGCCTGCGCCGCCGCGTTGGCGTTGGTGGCCTTCGAGTCGTTGACGAAGCGCACGCCCTGGACCGATCCCACCCGCTCCAGCCGGTGCGGCAGACCGGGAAACGTCGTCATCGCCTGGGCGATCGTCTTGGCGTCGGCGCCGAGCACGCGCGCGGCGGCGTAGGCGGCCGCCGCGTTCTGGGCGTTATGCCTGCCGGCGAGCGCCGGCGCCTTGGCCAGATCGGCGGCCACCTCCGAACGGCCGCTGAGGGAGTCGACGATCTTGCCGTCGAGCGCCGACACCCCGCGCCCGAGCGCCTGCCCGGACGAGATCGGCGCCACGTGCTGCACCGAAGCGCGCGTCAGCTCGGTGCACGCCTTGGCGCAGTAGAGGTCGTCGACGCCGATGATCGCCCAATCCGCCGCGCCCTGGTTGAGGAAGATGCGTTTCTTGGCGGCGACATAAGCGTTCATGTCGCCATGGCGATCCAGATGGTCCGGCGTGGTGTTGAGCCAGACGGCGGCGTCGAGCCGCAAGCTCGACGTCAGATCGAGCTGATAGGAACTCAGTTCGATCACGTAGTACGCGCCCGGATGCAGCGGCGGCAGATCAAGGATCGCCTCGCCGATATTGCCGCCGAGACGCACGTCCTTGCCGGCTTCCGTGAGGATGTGCGCGATCAGCGCCGAGGTCGTCGACTTGCCGTTGGTGCCGGTGACGCCGATCAGCTTGGGGCGCTGCGTCGCCGGCAGCGCGTTCACGGCGCGCGCGAACAGCTCGATGTCGCTGACGATGGGCACGCCGGTGGCGTCCGCCAGGGTGACGACGCGGTGCGGCTCGGGGAAGGTCAGCGGCACGCCGGGCGAGAGCACCAGGGCCGCGAACGTGCGCCAGTCGCGGCTGTTGATGTCCGACACCGGCACGCCCGCGGCTTCGGCCTTGGCGCGCGAGACGTCGTTGTCGTCCCACGCATGCACGCGCGCGCCGCCGGCGGCGAGCGCGCGCGCCGCCGCCAGCCCCGTCCGCGCCAGGCCGAACACCGCGACGTCGCGGCCTTTGAATTCGGTGATGGGGATCATGACGCAGCAGCTCGGCAGTCGGCGGCGGGCAGCCGGCGATCGACGCCGCAGCAGCCGTCCCGACTGCCTGTTGCCGACTGCCGATTGCCGAATCTCAAGAGCACGCTCGCCTCCGGAAGCGCCCCTCCTGCGCTGCTTCGCGCCGTTAACGCAACTTCAATGTGGCGAGGCCCGCCATGGCGAAGATCACCGAAATGATCCAGAAACGAATGACGATGGTCGGTTCCTGCCAGCCGAGCTTCTCGAAATGGTGGTGCACCGGCGCCATCAGGAACAGCCGCTTGCCGGTGCGCTTGAACACCGCGACCTGCAGCATCACCGAAAGCGTTTCGAGCACGAACAGGCCGCCGACGATGGCGAGCACGATCTCGTGCTTGGTCGCCACCGCGACCGCACCGAGGAGCCCGCCCATCGCGAGCGAGCCGGTGTCGCCCATGAACACGCGCGCGGGCGGCGCGTTGTACCAGAGGAAGCCGAGCGAAGCGCCCAGGAGCGCGCCCAGCAGCGTCGCCAGTTCGGAAACGCCGGCGACGTGGGGAATGCCGAGATAGGTGGAATAGTCGACGCGGCCGACGAGATAGCAGATGAGGCCGAACGTGCCAGCGGCGATCATCACCGGAACGATCGCCAGGCCGTCGAGGCCGTCGGTGAGGTTCACAGCGTTGCCGAAGCCCACGATCACGAACATCGCGAAGATGATGTAGAACGCGAGCAGCTGGACGCCCCAGCCGTTGACGAACGGCAGCGCCACCGCCGTCAGCGGATCGGCCGCCATCAGCGCGCTCCAGAAGCCGGCGATGTCGTGGGTCTGGCCGGGCGTCGTCGCCACCCACTCGGCCACGAGCATCGCCACCACCGCCACCATCGCGATGGTGAACTCGAACGCCAGCCGCAGTCTGGCGGACAGGCCGCCATGGTGCTGCTTCGTGACCTTGGCGAAATCGTCGACGAAACCGATCGCGCCGAAACCGATCGTCACGATCAGCACCGCCCACACGTACGGATTGTCCAGATCCGACCACAGCAGCGAAGAAATGCCGAGGCTGATCAGGATGATGAGCCCGCCCATTGTCGGCGTGCCCTTCTTGGTCAGCAGGTGGCCCTGCGGGCCGTCCTCGCGGATCGGCTGGCCCTTGCCCTGCTTCTTGCGCAGCCAGTGGATGAACGGCGCGCCGATGGCGAAGGCGATGATCATCGCCGTGAACATCGCGCCGCCGGTTCGAAACGTTATGTAGTTGAAGAGATTGAAGAACTGCGAGCGGTCCTGCAATTGGCCAAGCAGCTCAAGCATTCACGTCCCCTTTGAGCCGCTGGAGCGCGCTCACAACGCGGCTCATCTTGGCGCCGTTCGATCCCTTCACGAGCACGATGTCCCCAGGTCGTAGCGCACTCGCAATGATGGGAATCAGCGCGTCGGAGGATTCGGCATAGCCGCCGCGGCGCGCCGGCGGAAGCGCCTCCATGAGCGCGGACATGCGCGGACCTGCGGCAAACACCAGATCGACCCCCGCCTGCTCCAGCGGCGCGGCCAATCCGGCGTGATAGGCCCGCTCGTCCGGCCCCAGCTCCAACATATCCCCAAGCGCGGCGATGCGCCGGCCGCCGGGGCCGGGCCTGCGCGCCGCCAGCGTCGCGAACGCCGCCGCCATCGAGGCGGGGTTGGCGTTGTAGGAATCATCCACAAGCATGAACGCGCCGAACGGCGCCTCGATCCGGGTGGCGACGCCGCGCCCGTCGAACGCGCGCAGATGTTCCAGCGCATGCGCCGCCGCGTCGAGATCGGCGCCGACCACGTCCGCCGCCGCCAGCGCCGCGACCGAATTCAGCGCCCAGTGCGCGCCTTCGACGCCGATGCGATAGCGGATGGCGCGGCCGAGGATTTCCGCCTCCGCAGTCGAGCCGGTCTCGTCCATCTCGAACTTGAGCAGGCGCGCTTCGCACTCCGCGTCGCGCCCGAAGCGAACGAGGGTGGCGCCGTTGCGCTCCGCCGCCGCGATCAGCCGGCTCGCATGCGGCGCTTCGTTCGGGACGAGAGCCGCGCCGCCGGGTTCGAGGCCGGCGTAGATGTCGCCCTTCTCGTCGGCGACGGCTTCGAGCGAACCGAGATTCTCCACGTGCGCCGGCGCGATCGTCGTCACCAAAGCCGCGTGCGGCTTCACCAGCTGCGCCAGCGGCAGGATTTCGCCGCGATGGTTCATACCCAACTCGAACACGCCGAACTGCGCCTCGCGCGGCATCCTCGAAAGCGTGAGCGGCACGCCCCAATGGTTGTTGTAGCTCTTCACCGAGCGGTGCGTCCGCCCGCTCGCGGAGAGACAAACCGCGAGCGCTTCCTTGGTCGAGGTCTTGCCGACCGAACCGGTCACCGCGACGCGCTTGGCCGCGCTGCGCGCGCGCGCCGCCTCGCCCAACTTGCGCAGGCCTTCGAGCACGTCCGGCACGACCAGCGCCGGCCCGAGACCGTCGGCCTTGCTCTCGTCCGAGATCAGCGCCGCCGCCGCGCCGCTGACGAACGCCTGCGCCAGGAAGTCATGCCCGTCGCGCACGTCCTTCAGCGCCACGAACAGATCGCCCGGCTCCAGCGTGCGCGTGTCGATCGAAACGCCGCTCGCGCTCCAACCGTCGCCATTGATCAGCTTGCCGCCGGATGCGGCCATCGCTTCCGGGGCGGACCAGAGTTCAGACATTTCCGTTTGCCTTCGCTGCGATGTGAACCGTGCGTCCTCCCCCGCTAGGGGGAGCTGTCAGCGCGCGCAAGCGGGCCGACTGAGGGGGCGGCGCAAACGCCTGCAAGCGTTCGCGCCCACCCCTCCGTCGCGTGCTCTCGCACGCGCCGCCTCCCCTTGGCGGGGGAGGACGAAGCCCAACGCTCACTGCGCGCTCTCCAGCGCCGCGCGCGCCACTTCCTGATCCGAGAACGGATAGGTGACGCCCTTGACGATCTGCCCGGTCTCGTGGCCCTTGCCAGCGATCATCAGCGCGTCTCCAGCCTTCAGCATCGAGACCGCTTCGCGGATCGCCTGGGCGCGGTCGCCGATCTCGATCGCGCCGGGCGCTGCCGCCAGGATTTGCTTGCGGATCGCGGCCGGCTCTTCGCTGCGCGGATTGTCGTCGGTGACGATGACGACGTCCGCCTGACGCGCCGCGATCGCGCCCATCTTCGGGCGCTTGTCGGCGTCGCGGTCGCCGCCGCAGCCGAACACGGCGATGATCCGCCCCGGCGCATGCGGCCGCGCCGAGCGCAGCAGCACGTCGAGCCCGTCCGGCGTGTGCGCATAGTCGACGAACACATGCCCGCCGGACCTGCTCTCGCCGACATGCTCCATGCGCCCCTTCACCGGCTTCAGCATCGCCATCGCCGCGAACACGGCGTCCGGCGCTTCGCCCAGCGCAAGCGCCAGCGCCGCGGCGCTCACCGCGTTGATGGCCTGGAACTCGCCGATCAGCGGTAGCTCGACGCCTTTATGGTCCCGGCCTTGCCAGCACAGCGTCATCGTCTGCGCGTTCGGACGCGGCTGAATCTCGACGATCTTCAGCGCGTCGCCGCGCGGCGCCCGCCAGCCGCACAGCACCACGCGCAGCCCGCGCGCCCTCGCGCCGTGCTCGAACGCTTCGGCTTCCGCCGCATCGGCGTTCACCACCGCCGCGCCGCCGTCTTGCACCAAGGCCCACAGTTTCATTTTCGCGGCGCGGTACGAGGCCATGTCGCGGTGATAGTCGAGATGATCCTGGGTCAGGTTCGTGAACGCGGCGGCGGCGAAGCGCAGCCCGTCGACGCGGTGCTGTTCGAGCCCGTGGCTCGACGCTTCCATCGCCGCATGCGTCACGCCTTCGCCGACCAGCGCCGAAAGCGTCGCGTGCACCGCCGCGGGATCGGGCGTGGTGTGGCCGAGGTCGACGACGCCGTTCGGCCCGATCGCGCCCAGCGTGCCGAGGCTGGCCGCGCGCTTGCCGGCGTGCGTCCAGATCTGGCGCAGGAAATCGACTGTTGAACTCTTGCCGTTGGTGCCGGTGACGGCGACGATCGCGCCGGGCCGCGCCGGATAGAACGCCGACGCCGCCAGCGCGAACGCGCGCCGCGGATTTTCGGCGACCACGTGCGCGAGCCCAGGATCGGCGCCCAGATCGCCCGCCGACAGCACCGCCGCCGCGCCATTGGCTTTTGCCTGCGCCACGAAATCGCGGCCGTGCGCCGCCACGCCCTGCAGCGCCGCGAACAGAAAGCCCGGCTTCACTTTACGGGAGTCGGCGGCAAGGCCGGCGATCTCGACGTCGCGCGCGCCTTCCGGCACGCCGCTCGCGAACAAGCCGGAGAGCCTCATGCGCCGCGCTCACGAACCGCCGGCGCCTTCGCCGGCAACCCCGATTCCGCTGCACCGCCGCATGCCGGCGAGGCGCCGGCGGTCCATACCAGTTTCATGCCTTCTCCTAGCGCGCCGGCGCGCGCACCTCCACTCGCAATCCGAGCATCGGCGCTATCCGGCGCAGCGTCCGCGAGACCGCCGGCGCCGCGACCATGCCGCCGGCGGCGCCCGCGCCGGTGTCGTCCAGCGCCAGCACGATCACATAACGCGGATCGTTGGCCGGAAATACGCCTGCGAACGAGGAGAAATTGCGGCTATCGTCATAGCCGGCGCCGGAGAACTTCTCGGCGGTTCCGGTCTTGCCCGCGACCAGCAGCCCCGGCGCGTCGGCGGCGCGCCCCGTGCCCTCGGTGACCACCTGGCGCAGATAGACCAACACCTGGCGCGACACCTCCGGGGAGAACACCGGCACGCGTTCGACCGGCGCATCCGGCGCCATCGCCCGCAATGTCGGCGCCACCCGCGCGCCGTCGTTCGCGAACACGGTATAGGCGCCGGCGAGCGCCGCCGGCGTCGCCGCCAGACCGTAGCCGAAGCCCAGCCCCGCCACGTCCCGCCGCGTGCGCGCCTGCGGCGCGATCGGCGCCTGGTTGCGGCCAAGCTCCAGCGTCGCCGCGCTGGTGAGGCCGAGCCGGTCCAGATACGAACGCTGCCGCGCGCCGCCCAGCCGCACCGACAGCCGCGCCGCGCCGATGTTCGACGAATGCGCGAGGACGTCGCCCAGCGTCGCCAGGCCGTCGATGCGCTCGTGATCCCGGATCGTGCTATTGTCGACGACATAAGGCGTCGTCAGATCGAACAGCTCGCCGCTGCGCGTCACCTGCTCCTGCAGCGCCATCGCCACCGTGAACGGCTTGATCGTCGAACCCAGTTCGTGCAGGTCGCCGGCGACGCGGTCGCGCCGCGCATTCGCGGGCGCCGCCCCCGCCGCGTTCGGATCGAACGCCGGCCACGACGCCAGCGCCAGGGTTTCGCCGGTGCGGCCGTCGAGCAGGATCGCGGCGCCGCCCGAGGCGTTCGCCGCGCGCGCCGCCGCCGCGAGTTCCTCCTCCAGCGCGTACTGGATGCGCACGTCGAGCGAGAGCCTGACGGCGCGCCCTTCCGCGCCGGCGGCGCGTATCTCCGCATCGAGCCCGCGCTCGACGCCGGAGAGCGCATTGAGATCGACGTCGGTGAAGCCCAGCGCGTGCGCGGCGAGCGGGCCTTGGGGATATTCGCGGTGATGCTCGGCCTCGAAGCCGACGCCGGCGAGGCCGAGGTCATGCACGCGCGCGCGCTCATCCGGCGTGAGCCCGCGGCGCAGATAGACGAGGCGCCGCGACGTATCCGTGAGGCGCCGGATCGCGGTCTCGCGGTCGAGATCGGGAAACACGCGCCGCAGCGCATCGGCAATCGCCGGCGCATCCCATACGCGCGCCGGCGTCGCCGTCAGCGCATAGGCGCGCACGGTGGTGGCGAGCAGCACGCCGTTGCGGTCGACGATGTCGCCGCGCGGCAGCGATACGGCGGCGCGCGATGCGCGCGGCGCCGCCAGCGGATCGCCCGCGAACGCGAGCTGCGCCGCGCGTCCCGCCAGCAGCAGCAGCACGGCGAACACGCCCACCGCCAGCACGCGCACGCGATTGCGCGCCGGCGCGGCTTCCTCGACGACGTACGTCGGCTGCGGCTCGGCCTCGGCGCTGACGCCGAACGGCCTCACGAGCGCGGCTCGCGCGGCGGTTGCGGCGGCGGCAGCCGGCGCGCGATCTCCGCTTCCGGCAGCGCAGCGCTTGCGTTACCCGCGGTGACGCCGAGCCGATCCTCGGCCAGACGTTCGACATTGGCCGGGCCTTCACGCTCCGCGATCTCGGCGCGCAGCGCGCGCAGCGCCGCCTCCCGCTCGTCGATCTGGTTCTGCAGTTCGCGCACGTGCGCCTGGGTTTTCGCCGCGTCGCTCTTGGCGCGATAGAGCCCCACCGCCAGCACCACGATGATGACGGCCGCCGCGATCTGGAACGCACGGATCAGTTGAGCTTTGCCCATTCGGCCTCCGCTTTCGGCGCGAGCGACGGCGGCTCGAGTTCGTCCCAGGCGGGCGCGTCGGTGCGCGTCGCCCAGCGCAGGCTGGCCGAGCGCGCGCGCGGATTGCGCGCCGTTTCCGCGTCCCCCGGCGCCGTCGCGCGCCTGCGTTCGAGCACGAAGCTCGGCGCGCGCTCGGGCGGCAGGTCCGGCGTATGGCGCGAACCGCGCCCCTGCGCGTCGGCGCGCGCGGTGAGGAAGAGCTTCACCATCCGGTCTTCCAGCGAATGGAACGACACCACCGCAAGCCGCCCGCCCGGCTTCAGCGCGCGCTCCGCCGCGGAGAGCCCGCGCGCCAGTTCGCCCAGCTCGTCGTTGACCAGCATGCGCAGCGCCTGGAAGGTCTTGGTCGCCGGATGCGTGCGCGCGCCGCGGCGGCCGCCGACCGCATCCTCCGCGATCTTCGCCAGCTGCAGCGTGCGCTTGATCCGGCCCGCGGCCCGCGCCTGCACGATCGCGCGGGC
Organism: Hyphomonadaceae bacterium; assembly: GCA_023384105.1. Taxonomy (GTDB): domain Bacteria; phylum Pseudomonadota; class Alphaproteobacteria; order Caulobacterales; family Aquidulcibacteraceae; genus Vitreimonas. Next base: position 165,222 of record JAHDXR010000008.1, read on the forward strand.
GATGCGGCGGCTGTCGTCGTCTTCGCCATAGCGATAGATCAGCTCGGCGAGCGCGGCTTCTCTCAGGCCGTTGACGGCGTCGGCGGCGCTCGGGCCTTCCTTCTCCATCCGCATGTCGAGATCCGCGTCCGCCTGAAACGAGAAGCCGCGCTCGGCCTGGTCGAGCTGGAACGACGACACGCCCAGATCGAACACCACGCCGTCCACCGGCTGTTCCAGCGCCAGATCGCCAAACCGGCCTTGATGAAGCGTGAATTTACCTTTGGCGGACGCCGCCAGCGCCCCGCCGCGCGTGATCGCATCGGGATCGCGGTCGAAGGCGATCACCCGGCAGTCGGCGCGGGCCAGCATTTCGCGCGAATAGCCCCCGCCGCCAAACGTGGCGTCGACATAGACGCCGCCGCCCTTCAGGGCGAGCGCATCCATCGCTTCTGCGAGGAGAACCGGCGCGTGACTCATGCATCCGCAGAGTCCCACGATTCACGGTCGTTGCGCAGATAAAACGCCAGCCGGCCCTGCTCCGGCCAGCGCAAGCGGGCGTTGCGGGGACGATTTTGCGCTTTGATCCGGATCAAATCGCCTCTAGACAGTCTTGTTATGCAAGCTAACGGAGATCAGGAGAGGCTGGATGCCGCAACACGCCGTTCTTGAAGACGATCTGGCTCCCTACGGCGAAACGTATGGGCCGGGACTGATGAACAATTTCGCGCCGCTGCGCGCCGAATTCGGCCCCGCCCCGCTCAAACTGCTGTCGGGCAAGGTCCCGGCCGATCTCAACGGCGTCTATCTGCGCGCCGGCCCCAACATCCGCTTCGCGCCCGAGGGCCGGTATCATCCATTCGACGGCGACGGCATGATCCACGCCGCCCATTTCGAGAACGGCGCCGTCACCTACCGCAGCCGCTGGGTGCGCACCGACGCCTGGAAAGAGGAAGACGCCGCGGGCCGGAGTCTCTATGCCGGCGTGCGCGAGACCCGCAAGGGCGTGGCCGGCAAGCCGTTGAAGGATACGGCCAACACCGATCTCGTCGCCCAGGGCGGGCGGGTGCTGGCGCTCTGGTATCTCTCGGGCGACGCCTACGAGATCGATCCGGTCACGCTCGAAACCAGAGGCAAGTGCCCCGGCGTGCTGGCGAGCGGCGGCGCGATCTCCGCGCACGCCAAGGTCGATGAACTCACCGACGAACTGATCTTCTTCGATTACGGCGCGGAAGCGCCGTACATGCATTACGGCGTCGTCGGGCCCGACCGCAAGCTCAAGCATTTCGTGCCGATCGAGCTGCCCGGCCCGCGCCTGCCGCACGACATGGCGATCACCGAGCGCTACTCGATCCTGCACGACCTGCCGATGCTCTACGACGAAGAGGCGTTCGCGCTCGGCCGCCACAAGGTCAAGTTCGATCCCTCGCTGCCGGCGCGGCTCGGCGTGATCCCGCGCTACGGCGCTTCGGAGTCGATCCGCTGGTTCGAGTTCTCGCCATGCTTCATCTATCACGCCGTCAACGCCTGGGAGGAAGGCGACTGGGTGGTCATGGTCGGCTGCCGCTACATGCCGGCGCTGAACGATAAAGGCGAGATCGACGCCGTGCGCACCGCGCGCGACGTCGCCGAACTGGTGATGCACGCGCGGCTTTGGGTCTGGCGCATGAACATGCGCACCGGCCAGACCCACGAGCAGATGCTCGATCCGGAACGCAACGTGGAGTTCCCCACCTACAACAGCCGCCTCAGCGGGCGCCGCACGCGCTTCGGCTATCTGGTCGATCATTCCGAAACGCGCACGCTGCAATGGTACGGCGTGCGCAAGTACGATCTCGACACCGGCGAAAGCCTGGGCGCGTGGTCGGACGATCCGGCGCACAGCTTCTATTCGGAGCCCTGGTTCGCCGCCGCCGACAATTACGTGGTCGAGGACGACGGCTACGTCGTCGCCTTCCAGTGGAACGAAAAGCTGGGCCGCGAGACGCTCGACATCTTCGACGCCAAGGCGATCGGCGACGGCCCCGTCGCGCAGCTCGAAGTGCCGATCCGCGTGCCCTCGGGCTTCCACGCCTGCTGGCTGGCGGGCGACCGCATGGCGAAGTGAGGGAGAGGAAAACGCCAGTCGGCCTGTAAGCCGGGTTCTGTGCCCTCAGATCGAGTCCGAGGGTGACGACCATTCCTCTGGACCATGCGTCGCCGCATGGTTCTCGCGACCAACCCGAGCACAACCCGCGGACGGGCCTGAAGCCGAAGCTTCGCGTGCTCCTATTCGGTCTTGCTCCCGGCGGGGCTTGCCGTGCCGCCTTCCTTACGGTCGGCGCGGTGGGCTCTTACTCCACCGTTTCACCCTTGCTCCGGATCGCGCCGCTTGCGCGGCTTGTCCGGGGCGGTCTGTTCTCTGTGGCGCTATCCCTAGAAGCGACCTTTGGGATCGCTCCCGGCGGGCGTTACCCGCCGCCGTATCCGCGTGGAGCCCGGACTTTCCTCGACTGCGCCGTTTCCAGCATTGCAGCCGCGGCCGTCCGGCCGACTGGCGTGGGCTTCATATAGCGCGCGATGCGGCCGAGGTCATCCGAAGGCGTCGTAGAAATGTGCGATGCCGACCGTCGTCTCCTTGATCGCCAGATCGAGCGCCCGCAGCGGCGCGGCGATGGCGCGTTCGATTTCCGGATAGCCGGCGACATCGCCGGTCCCGCCGGGCTCGCGCAGCCGGCCGAAGGCGGGCGGGGTCTCGCTGACGATCGGGAAAATCTCCGTCACCGCATCGGCCAGCTCGGCGAAACGCAGTTCCAGCGCCTGGTCGATCAGATCCTCGCGAGCGATGTCGTGGCGCGGCGAGAAGGGCGGGACCGACGCGGCCAGCGTCAGCCCCTGCACGATGAACGCCATGCGCACCGCGTGCAGCACGTAGAGATCGGCCTCGAAGGCGGCGTCGCCGACGCCCGGCTGGCCGATATTGCGCGCCACCGCGTCGAAGCGCCGCCGGTCGCCGGACAAGAGATTGGCCAGCCGGTCGATCGCGACGTCGAGCCCGCGCCGTTCGAGCCGCGACGCGACGCGCAGCGCCGTTTCCGCCGCCGCATCGCTGCTGGTGCGCGCGGCGCGGACGGTCCAGAACGCGGGGCTGTAGAGATCGGCGTAGGTGCGCAGCACCGACAGCGACGTGAGCCGCCGCGCCGCCAGCGCCATCCGCACCAGCGACGCCAGCCTCGGCGAGCCCTCGACATGCGCGACGAAGCGCTCCGGCTCGCGCCCCGCCACGTGGCCGAAGCCGCCGGAGACGTTCGCGGGCGCGGCCAGCTGCTGCAGGATGGCGTTGTGCGGGATGGCGCGCAGCGAGCGCGCCGCATCGTCCTTCGAGCTTCCGCCTTGCCGGCGCGTCTTGCGCGAGCCCGTCGCCGGCAACAGGCTGGCGCCGAACGCGCCGAGCACGGCCTGATAGTGCGGGTCGGCGAACAGATGCTCCTGCCAGCCCTTCACGGCGCGGTAGACGTCCCAGGAGAAATTGATGTCGGCGTAGAAGCGGTCGGCGAATTTCTCGCGCGGCGGCGCGGCCGCCCAGGCCACGGCCGCGCGCAGCGTGGCCTCCGCCAGCGCCGGCGTCTCGAAGTGCAGATAGCCGTCGCCGCCCTGGAAGCTGACCTCGGGATGCAGCCGCACGCCGTCATGGGCAAAGCGCGCGCGGACCCACGGCGAAAGCGCGTAGTCGAGCCGCGCCTGCATGTCGCCGGGATAGGCGCCCCGCCCCATCGACTCGCCGTGCGTGTTGAACACGACCGCTTCGACATCGCGCACGCCGCGCGCGGCCATGGCGCGCGAGAGCAGCACGTGCAGCCGCTCGATCGCCATGTCGGCGGCGATCTGGCCCATGAACCGGCCGCTGTCGGAGAAGCCGTACTGCACCGCGAGGCGCCCGCGCCGGCGCACGTAGGCGAGATATTCTGGCTCGTCGAGCAGCCGCTCCATGAACCGGCCGCCGCGCTCCAGCACGTCCGGCGTTTCGAACAGCGGCGAGATGTCGAGCCTGTCGGCGACGCCGTAGAGCCGCGCCAGATAGACCGCGCCCATGATGGTGGCGGGCGACTCGATCTCGGCGATCAGGAAACGGATCGGCGTATCGGCGTCGATGTGCTTCAGCATCTGCGCGCACAGCATGAATTGCCGCCGCGCCGTCATCTTCTCGAGAAAGATCGAGCCGAAGTTCACCTGCTCGCGCCGCGCATGGGCGCTGCGCTCGGCGGCGGCGTCCATGGCGCGGCGGTCCATGAAATCCGCAGTGTCGCTCAGGCCGAGATCGGCCTGCACCGCCGAACGCACCTGCGCGGCGTTGACGCGCAGGTGGATCGCGGCGACGCCGAGCCCGAACGTCGCCATCTCGGCGCGGACGGCGCACAGCGCCTTGCGCCGCGCCGGCGGCGCCGCTGCGATCGCGCCGTCGAGTTCGCGCAGCACCGGCGCCAGCGAGACCAGCCGCGCCGGCCCTTCCGCAGTCAGCCGGTTCGCGGCGGCGACGATGCGCTCGGGATCGTCCAGATCGCCGCCGAACAGGTCCGCCTGCGCCGAGGTTTCGGCCGCGGCCGCCGCCAGCCCGCGCCCGATCTCCGGCGCGCCCGCCGCCGCGAGCAGATCGGCGTAGCGCGTGAGCTGCGTCGCCTTCTCCATCAGGCGGAAGCGGATGCTTTGCGCCCAGTGGATGTCGGTGCGCCCGTCGAGGTCGTAGCCGACCCAGGTCGAAAGCCGCACCGGGCGCGGCGTGACGCGATGCCAATCGTCGGGGCCGTTCTCGGCCAGCCACTCGAACAGCGCCGCCCACAGCCCGCGCAGCGCCTCCTGCGCGCGCGAGATCGCGGCGGCGGCGTCCGCATGCTCATCCTGCAGGGTGATCGCGGCTTCGGGCAGGTGCGGCAGATCCTCAATGTCGACCGCTTCGCCGCCGGCGGCCGCGCCAAGCGCCGCGCGCATCCGCCGCGCCAAGGCGAAGGTCGGATGCGCGGTGAAGACGACGCCCATGCTGTGCGCATCGAGAAACGCCTGCACGGTTTCGGCGGACGCCCCCTTGAGCGGCGCAAGCGCCGCGGCGACGACGGCGCTCCAATCGCCGGCCGTCCGGCGGCGCCCGAGACGTTCGGCGCGGGCGCGCAGCGCCTGGTCCGAGACCCGCTTCACCAGCGCGCGCAGTTCGTCGCACGAACAGCGGCGATCCATGAGATCGACGGCCAGCCGTCTTACGCCGGCGGATTTCGGATCGTTCAGCGCGGCGTCGCCGTGCTCGGCCAGCCGCGCCAGGCACCAGGCGTGCAAAGCGGCGGCGTCATGCTTCTGCTTCTGCGTCTGCTTCATGGCCATGTCCGCCTCGGACGCTCGTCTCTACGCCGCGCCGGCGCAAGCGAAACACCGGCCCGCGCTCACGCGAACTGACGCGCCAACGCGGCGAGCAGGCAGCGCGTTTCATCGTCGATGGCGCCGCTGACGTCGGACCCGCGGAACCGGCGCTGGAACGCGATCAGCGCCATTTTCGTCTCGGCGTCCATGAAGCCGGACTGCTTCACGCCGTAGCCGATGATCGCCAGGTGCTGCTGCACTTCGGAGATGGGATCGTCGCTGTCGGGGGGCGTGTCCAGCGGCGCCGGCCAGATCGCGACGCCGGCGTCGGCGAGCTTCTTCCAGGGAAACCTTTCGCCGGGATCGACCTTGCGCGCCGGAGCGACGTCGGAATGGCCCACGACCCGCTTGGGGCCCAGCTCCGGCCAGCGCGCGAAAATGTTCCGCAGCAGGCGGATCACCGCCTCGATCTGCGCATCGGGAAAATCCGGCAAACCGAATTCGTGCCCGCCATTGACGATCTCGACGCCGATCGCGCGCGCATTGATGTCGCCCTCGCCTTCCCAGCTTGAGGCGCCGGCGTGCCAGGCGCGGTGCTCTTCCGGCACCAGGCTGTAGATTTCGCCCTGCTCGTCGACGACGTAGTGGGCCGAGACCGTCGGCAGCGGCGCGTCGGCGGGCGCATCTTCGCTTTGCCACGGCCCCGGATATCTGCCGGCGACGGGCGCAGGGTCGGTCAGCCGCGCCAGCGCCGTCTCCGCGTCCTGCATGCCGGTGTAGTGCAGCACGACGAGATCGATCGGACGCGTGCGCGCGTCGAAATTCGGCGAGGGGCGTTCGATGTAGCGAGTCACGCGCCTACTATGCGCGTTTCGGCGCGAAACGTCAGGGCTTGCGCTGGCCGAGCGTCTCGACCACCCAGCCGGCTGGCGTGCGGCGCGCTTCGAGCACTTCGGGGCCGGCGGCGGCGCGGCGCTTCGGCCAGAAGCGCATCACCAGGGCTGCGCCCGCCACCATCGCGCCGACGATCACCGCCGCCGCGAAGGCGAAGACGAAGGCCAGCGCCGCGCCGAGCCCGAGGATCACAAGCCCCGCCGCGCGCAGAAACGCGGACAGCGCGGAAGACCCCAGATCGACGGTATTGGCGGCCATGAAGACGCAAGCTCCCTTCGCTCCAATATGGACGAGGATCGTGCCGGTTCAATGCGGCGCTCCTTGGGCGCGCCGGCGCCAGCGTCAGTTCGCCGGGACGCTGAGCTCTTCGCGAATCTGGGCGTAGGCGGCGTTGATGGCTGCGGTCTTGTCGCGGGCGATCTCCACGAACTCCGGCGGCGCGCCCCGCTGCAGCATGCGGTCGGGGTGGTTCTCCGCGGCCGTCCGCCGCCACGCCTGGCGCACCTCTTCCATGCTGGCGCCGGGCAAGAGGCCCAGGATCGCATAGGGATCGCCGGCCTCGGGGCCGAGATTGGTCGCCCGAATGCGGCGGAACTCCATCTCGGTGAAGCCGAAATGCACCGCGACTTCCTCCAGATAGGCCAGCTCCTCAGGCCCCACCGGGCCGTCGGCGGCGGCGATGTGGAACAGCCCGTCGAGCACGTCCTCCAGCAGGCACGGACGGGCGCGGTATTTGCGGCCGATCTGCCGGGCGTAGGAATCGAATCCTAGCACCGTCTGTTTCGCCAACGAAAAGGCGCGGCGGAAATTCTCTTCCTCCCCGGGCGGGGGACGGAACACCTGCGCCGCCGCCCGCAGCTCGGTCTCGCTGACGGCGCCGTCGGCTTTCGCCATTTTCGCCGCGAGCCCGATGACTGCGGCGGTGAAACCGACGTCATTCGGGCGCGGCGCGCACTCCTCGGCGAACTCCGGCGGCTCGGCCTCGGGGTCGAACGCGCGGGCCGCCATTTCCACGATACGTGACCATACGGACATGCCATCATTATCGCCGATGGCGTGTGCGAAGGCCACCCCCGGCGGTCGCAGAAGATCGCCCGCTCGTCCGCGCTCAGGCGGCCGGCGGCGGCGCGCCGCGGAGCGCCGCCAGCTCGGCGCGCAGCGCCCGCACCTCCTCGAGAATGCGCTGCTGGACGACGGCGGCGTCCTCCTGCGCTTCGGCGATCTCTTCGACCTCGCCCTGCACTTCTTCGATGTCTTCCTTCAGCTCTTCCTGCGGCGCGGCCTGCACCGCCTCTACGATGACGCCGATGAAGAGGTTCAGCACCGCGAACGCGGCGATCACGGTGAAGCTCAAAACGAAGAACCATGCGAACGAATAGCTGGACTGCAGCCGCGCGATGGTTTCGCCCCAGCCGTCGAACTGCGACAGCGCGAACAGCGTGAGCAGCGACTGGCCGAGATCGCGGAAGCCTGCGTCGCTGTGGAACAGCGTCGTGCCCATCACCGCGCCGATATAGAAGACGACCGCGAGGATCGCGAAAGACGCAAGAATGCCCGGCATTGCGTTGAACAGCGCTTCGACCACGCGGCGCATCTGCGGCACCGCGCTGACGAGGCGGAAGACACGAATGACGCGCAGCGTCCGCAGCGCGGCGATCGCCGGATTGACCGCGATGTAGCAGACGCCCACGACCAGCACGTCGAAGACGTTCCAGCCGTTCCTGAAGTAGCGCTTCGGCCCCTGCGCCAGGAACTCCAGCGCGAGTTCGACCGTGAAGATCCAGAGGAAGTACATATTCCACTGTTCAATCAGCGCATGGTACGGATTGACGCCGCCGAAATGCGCGTCGTAGCCGAGGATCGCAGCGTTGATGACGATGCAGAGCAGGATGAAAGTGTCCCACACCGGATTGCGCGTCAGCCAGCGGAAGAGCGCAATCCCGCTCTGACCGGCCTTCGCTTTGACCTTCTTTCGAAGCTGCGCTTGCGCTCCTGCCGTCGCCGTCGCGGCGCCATTGGACATGACCAAATCCCCTTCTCGCGCCGGCGCCCTCTTCACCGGACTGAGGCCGGCAAGCTAGCGCCCCGGCGCGCGTGACGGAACGGCGCTGCGCGAAGAAACCCGCCTGTGCGGCCGGCCGCGTCGCCGCCGGGCCACACCGGTGCAACGCCCCTATGGACCGCCTGTCAGTGGTTTGAAGGCTGTGTCGTCTGATCGAGGATG
>JAHDXR010000022.1 GCA_023384105.1 Hyphomonadaceae bacterium
GCCAACTACTTCGCCGCCGCCGGATACGGTGCTACCTGAACGGAATCTGCGCTAGAGCGCCGCTCGGGCCGCAAGTTTGAAGGCGTCGGCGTGTCGTCCGCCGTGTTCATGGTTCGACGCCAGCCGCAAGCCCCTGAGCAACGTGTCATCGTTTCCAACACCACCGGCGCCGGTTTGATCTTCGATGAACACCGCCCGGACCAATACATCGACGCACTCCGCGCCAATCTCGTCTCGGCCCGCCTCGGCGCAACCGTGCTTTCCGGCCTTCAAGGCAACGTCGGCATTCCGAAGAATACGGCCAACCGTTCCGGCCAATGGATTGCTGAGAACGCCGCGCTAAGTCCCGTTGACGGTTCGTTCGGTTCGGTCACGCTCGCGCCCAAGCATGTCGGTGCGCTTACGGAATTCTCGCGCAACATGTTGCTCCAAAGTTCGCCCGACATCGAAACGCTGATCCGCGGCGACTTCGCTGCGGCGCTCGCCGTCGCGCTCGATAAGGCCGCTCTTGTCGGTGGCGGCTCGAATGAGCCTTCCGGCGTTATCGATCGTTTGACGGACGCGATCGCGATGGGTTCGCTGAATGAAGCCTCCTGGGAACAGGTCTTGGCATTCATCGCCGGTATCGAGCTTGCGAACGCGGCGACCGGGCGGCTCGGGTGGGCGCTCAACCCACACGCCGTCAAGACGATGCGCGCCAAGCCGAAGGTCGTCTACGGGTCGCCGGAAATCCGCGACGCTGGCGCCGGCTTCGTTATGGATTCGCCGACCGAACTGGCCGGCTATGCCGATGCGAGCACGACGTCCATGCCGGGCAGTGGTTCACCCGCCGCCGGTTCGGCCATTTTCGGCGACTTCGCTTCGCTGCTTATCGGCTATTGGAGCGGCGTCGATATTCTGAGCAATCCGTACGAGTCCACAGCGTACAGCAAGGGCAACGTGCAAGTCCGCGGGCTTCTGACCGCTGACGTGGCCGTGCGGCACATCGAATCCTTCGCAGCGGCGACCGACGTCCCCGCCTAACCGAGTTGGCCGGTCAGGGCTGCTTCCTCTCCCTGACCACACGCCGACGCGGGGAGCATGAGCCTAGCCGTGCTCCCCGCTATCGGCCCGAAGGATTCGAGACGATGCAAAACACAATGGAACGCCGCGCCGCCGAATTGGAAGTGCGCGCGAAGGGTCGCACGTTGGAAGGATACGCCGCCGTGTTCGGCGTCCGCGCCAGCGTCGCCGACTTTGACGAAGTGATTGAACCCGGCGCATTTGCCGCGACGCTTCGCGACCAGCCGAACGCCGACGTGCTGGCGCTTGTGGATCACAACCCCTCGCAACTACTCGGGCGCACGCGCAATCGCTCACTTGAATTGAGCGAAGACACACGCGGACTTCACTTCCGCGTTGCGCTTCCGAAAACGACGCTCGCCGACGATATTCTTGCGCTTGCCGAAGCCGGCACGCTCGGCGGGGCAAGCTTCGGATTCCGCGCCTTGCGGGACGCATGGACCGGAACGCTTCGCACGCTCAAAGCGGTGGACCTCCGGGAAATATCGATTGTGCGCGCTTGGCCGGCGTATCCGCAAACCACTGTAAGCGCTCGCGCGCTCGGTCATGCGTCGGCTGGGCCGCTTGCTCGCCGGCTTCGCATTCTTGAACTCGAAGGGGGCGCGTCATGATCCGCGAAGCCTTCCAGCGGTGGCTTGGTATTGAGCAACGCTCATACGACGCCCTGGCGCCCGGCAATTGGGGCAGGCCCGTTCCGCAATCTGCCTTCGCCGCGCCCGGCGCGGTGTTGTCCAATCTCGCCGTAGCGGCCCGTTGCGTTTCGTTGCGGTCCGAACTGCTCGCATCGGTCCCTTTGAAACTTTACCGGCGACTTCCCAACGGCGACCGCGAGCGCGTGACCGACAGCCCGCTCGCCGACGTGCTCGGGGATTTGAGCAATCCGCTTCAAACCGCCTTTGAGACACGCGAGCTGTTCGTCCGTTCGCTCGATCTCCGCGGCAACGCGTTTGCTCGGATCGAACGCGACGGCGCCGGGCAAGTCGTCGCCTTGTGGCCGCTTGAAGCAACGCGGGTCACGGTCGAACGGCTTGAAAACGGCCGGCTGCGCTATCGCCACACGACTGACCGCGGGCCGGTGGTGTTGCTCCAAGAGGAAGTACTGCACATTCGAGCGTCGTCCGAGGACGGCTTACTCGGCCGCTCGCCTATTGAAATAGCCCGCGGCGTGCTCGGCTATGGGTTGGAGCTACACAACGCGGCGCATGATGCCAGCAGTCGAAAGCAGGGCGGCTATATAATCCAGCCTGGTGAGACCAACCCGCGCAGCAAACGCCAGAAGGCGGAAGCGCTCGATGAGCAAACAGATGGATTGAGCCGGTTCGCGCCGCGCATTCTCGACCCTGGCGTGAAGTTTATTCCGACAACGTTCAGCGCCGCCGACGCCGAACTGCTTGAGTCAAAAAAACTCAGCAATGAAGATACCGCGCGCATCTTCGGCGTCCCGCCCGCATCGGTCGGTATCAGTCAAAGCGTGTCCTACGGCTCGGTGCAACAGGCGGCGCAAGACCTTGTGACCAATGCGTTGGCGCCGCTCGCGCAACGTGTCGAACAGGCTTTGGCGCGTTGCCTCCTGACCACGGAAGGCCGGCGGACGCTTATAATCGAGCACGAGCTTGCTGGGCTGCTGCGCGGCGATGCGTCGGCGCGGTGGGCTGCGTACAAGACCGGTAGGGAAATCGGCGCGCTCTCCGCCGGCGAAATTCGTCGGTTTGAAAATCTCGGACCGTTCGACCCGACGGACGACTACACGCCGCTGCGGACCACGCCGATGCCCAACGACCCGATTGCGAGCGCAAAGCAATGATGAGTGTTTTTGAGGAACTCCGCGCGGCTTCCGACGACGCCATGGCGAGGATCGGCGGCGACCCCAACCGGATTGCCGAGCTGGCCGACGACGACCTGACGGCGCTGGCGGCTCATATGAAAACTGTGTGGCCCATACTCGAATGTCATCTGCTCGCTATCTGCGGCAACGACGTGGATGCAGCAAACGCGGCGCTAGAGCACGTGGCCGGCTTCTCACCGGGGAAGTTGAGTAAGCTCGTTCGGCGCGGATACGTCGCTGTTAAGGCTCGACACGCGAACCCAACCCGAAATCAGCTCGCCGCGCTCGTGATCAACGTGCAAACCGGCGTCGGCGCGGTGCAGGTCGAGCAGGAACGCCGCCAGGCGCTCAAGGTAGGCGCGATGAATTAGAGAGATTGCCGCCGCTAATTTCACCTGGGCCGGGCGCGGCCATCGGCAGGAGACGGCCACCCTGAAGTGCCGCGGCGGCAGCGCATTGAGGTCAAGGGTGGCAATGCCGCGCAACTACTTCGAGACGACATGACTGACGAGTGGATCACAACCCAAGAAGCGGCGGAGTTGCTAGGGGCGCATGTGGACAATGCGCGCAAGACGTTGAAAGCGATGGATTGCGAGACGCGCGAACCGCGTTCGATGGGTTCGCCTACGTTGTGGCGACGCGCCGACGTGCTCGCCGTCCGCGCCTTGTGGCGCTTCCGCCGAGAACCGCGCAGGCCTGCTGCTTCCGGTCCGCCCGCCTATGACGGTCCTGACCATTGCGGCCCGCACGGCGCGCGCCGGCTCAAAGTGCGCCTTGAGGAGTTCTGACGCCAGCGCGGTCACGCGGTCAGCTTCCGTCTGGTCGACACCGGCGCGCACAACGGAACCCCGCGGGTCGATGTTCGCAGCGATTTGTTGAATGGGCTTCCGCGCGAACGGGGGCGAGCTTGATCGCTGTGGAAGCCGTCACCCTTGACGAAGCGGCCGTGCGCTGTCGGCTCACCCGCGAGGCGTTTGAACGCCACTATGACGGCCCCCGCGTGAAAATCGGCCGCGAGGTTCGGATAAAACTCGCCCATCTGGACTCATGGCTTGACCGTCGCGCCGGTTTGACTCCCCCTGCGAATGAAAACGAACCGTGGGGAAACTTCGATGACGTGGTTGCGCCTTAAGGGTATCAAAATCGTTCGGGCGAACGGTCGCGTCTATGCCTACCACCGCATGACCGGAAAGCGATTGAAGGCCGCGCCGACTTACGTTGCCGGACATTGGGTTGGCACACCCGCACTTATTGCGGAAGTTGCCGCGCTCGATAAGGCGCCGCCGCAGTTTCGCCTTGGCTCTGTCGCCGCGCTAATGGCGTCGTACAAGAAATCGGACGCCTTCACGGAATTGGCCGAACGCACGCGCGAGGATTACGCCGCCGTGATTATGTGGATGCGCAACCGCAGCGGCAATGAATCGCCCAAAGGTCTAACGCCGGTTCGCGCGAGAGAGATTAGAGACGTTGCCGTCAAGTCGCGCGGCTGGCGGTTCGGCAAGTACGTCATCCAAGTGATGCGCGTAGTTTGGCAACATGGATGCGATTACGGCCTTGCGAGTGAGAACCCTTGGCGCGCGGTGAGTTTACCGAAGCGTCCGCGCGACTTACCCAATGATGCGAACCGACCGTGGACGCCGCAGGAGGTCAACACAGTGCTTCCGCTCGCGTCCATCGGCTTGCGCCGCGCCTATGGCCTCGCTTTGCTTGGCTTCCGCCCTTCCGAGATTCCGGCGATGCTGTGGCCGAAACCCGAAGCTAAGGGCGTCGCCAATGTGAGCCGTAAGACGCGCTTCGATGCGCTGCAAAACATTCCGCCGGCGCTGGCGTGGGTGTTCGATGGGGAACGCCCCGCCGTGACCATCGCCACGAACAAGAGCGGAAAACCCTTCCCGTCTGAAAACGCGCTCTACAAGGCGTCTGGCGAATTTCTAAGGGACTTGGCGAAGGCGAAAAAAGTTGCGAAGGGCCTCACCATGAAGGGTCTCAATCACACGCTCGGCGCCGCGCTGGCGGAGCAAGGTGTTGATCCCCGAACAGCCAAGGATGCGATGCAGAAAAAGAGCCTTGCCACGGCGTTGCACCACTCGCGGCGCGCCGATACGCGGCGCAATGCGTCGGCGGCTCTTGATCGGTTCGATGAATGGCTTAAAGAACCCGGCCCGGTACAAAAACAGGACGGAATTAGCGAGAGTTTGGAAAACTCACAGGACGAACCTGGAAAAACAGAACAGAGCGGAACAGAAAAGTCCTAAGTTTTCAAACTATTGGCCTCGTGGCGGAGTGGTTACGCAGCGGACTGCAAATCCGTGCACCCCGGTTCGATTCCGGGCGAGGCCTCCAACTTCTTCAAGCCGATTGCCCCCGCAGGCGACAATCGTCAGTCCAATACCGGCTCGATTTCAAGGGTTTGGCAAAAATGGTGAACTCCGCCTTTGCCATTAACCTGGCGTTTACCGGTTAGTGCGACATTCACCCTGTCTTCCCTTGGAGACACCCCACCATACCCAACGCCTTCGAGGGCCCCGAAAGGGGCCCTCGTTTTCGTTCGGGGCGGCGCAACGCCTCACACATGAACCGCCGGCGGGGCTTTTCCCCCGGCGCCGAACTTGATAGGAAGCGCCGCTCCGGCGGCATGCCGCCCGTGAGATGTTCCTCGGTAGCTCAGCGGTAGAGCAACCGGCTGTTAACCGGTTGGTCGTAGGTTCGAATCCTACCCGAGGAGCCATTCTCCTTTCTTCATTGGTTGGATTGTCTAGCCCGCTGGCCGTCGCCCGCGGGCTTTTGTTTGTCCGCATCAGCCGCCCGCCTTGTAGCCCGGCAGCAGATGGCCAAGGCGCGCGCCCATCTCCGCGCCGAGCGCCTGCAGGCCGTTGAACGGGCGGATCATCACTTCGAAATCGACGATCAGGCCGTCGGCGTCGAAGCGGATGAGATCGACGCCCTTGAGGCTCTTGTCGCCGACGCGCGCGCTGAACTCCAGCACCACGCTCAACCCGTCCTCCGAGACGAACTGGCGATGATACGCAAACGCCTCGAACACGGTGAGCACCGTGCGCAGCAGCAGCGTCACCGCTTGCGCCGATCGATACGGCTTGAACGCCATCGGCGAACGGAACACAGCGTCGGCGTGGACGATCGCTTCAAGCTCGGCGAGGTCCTTGCGCGCCACCATGGCGTGCCATTTCTCCAACGAAGCGGCGGCGCGGGGATCGAGGCTCGGCAGGGTCATGCAGGAAGCCTAGGCCGGGCCGGCGACGGCGTCGAGTTGCGCGGGCTTCCGCTTTGGTCCGCGCTGGGGCATGACGGCGCCGGGAGGCGGGCCACGTGCGCGACGTCATCATCATCGGCGGCGGCCATAACGGCTTGGTGTGCGCGGCCTATCTGGCGCAGGCGGGACTGAAGACGCTGGTGCTGGAGCGGCGCGACGTCGTCGGCGGCGCGGCGGTGACGGAAGAGTTTCATCCCGGCTTCCGCAACTCGGTCGCGAGCTACACCGTCTCGCTGCTGAACCTCAAAGTGATCCGCGATCTCGACCTGCATCGGCATGGGCTGCGCATCGTCGAGCGCAAAGTCTCCAATTTCCTGCCGCTGCCGAACGGCGATTATTTCATGTCGGCGCCTGGGATCACGCAGGCGCAGACGGCGCGCTTCTCCAAACGCGATGCGGAACGGCTGCCGGAATACGAACGGCGGCTCGACGTGATCGCCGACGTGGTGCGCGATCTGCTGCTGGAGCAGCCGCCGAACCTGGTCGAGCATGGGCTGGTGCGGGCGGTCGAGGAAGCGCTGCGGGCGGCGAAGCTGGGCGGGCGTTTGAACAAGCTCGATTTTACCGCGAAGCGCGACCTGTTGGACTTGTTTTCCAAGAGCGCCGGCGACTGGCTCGACGGCTGGTTCGAGAGCGATCCCATAAAGGCGCTGTTCGGCTTCGACTCGATCGTCGGCAATTTTGCCAGCCCCTATACGCCCGGCTCGGCCTACGTGCTTTTGCATCACGTGTTCGGCGAGGTGAACGGCAAGAAGGGCTTGTGGGGCCACGCCATCGGCGGCATGGGCGCGATCACCCAGGCGATGGCGGCGTGCTGCCGCGAGCGCGGCGTCGAGATCCGCACCGGCGCGGCGGTGAAAGAACTGATCGTCGAAGGCGGCAAGGCGGCCGGCGTCGTGACCGAACGGGGCGAGGCGCTGCGGGCGCGGGCGGTCGTCTCTAATCTCAATCCGAAACTTCTGTTCGAGCGGATCGCGCCGCGAGAAGCCCTGCCCGACGACTTCCGCGAACGCATCCGCCGCTATCGCTGCGGCTCGGGCACGTTCCGGATGAACGTCGCTCTGAGCGAACTGCCGAAGTTCACGGCGAAACCGGAAGCCGGCGACCACCTCACCGCCGGCGTCGTCATCGCGCCGTCGCTCGCCTACATGGATCGCGCCTATGACGATGCGCGCCATTACGGCTGGTCGCGCGAGCCGATCGTGGAAATGCTGATCCCGTCCACGCTGGACGACTCGCTTGCGCCGCCGGGGCGGCACGTCGCCAGCCTGTTCTGCCAGCACGTGCAGCCTGAGCTTTCGGGCGGACGCTCGTGGGACGATCACAAAGAGGAGGTCGCCGACCTGATGATCGCCACCGTCGACAAGCATGCGCCGGGCTTCGCGGGCAGCGTGCTCGGCCGGCAGGTGCTTTCGCCTTTGGACCTGGAGCGGACGTTCGGACTGGTGGGCGGCGACATCATGCATGGGGCGCTTTCGCTCGATCAGCTGTTCAGCGCACGCCCGGTGCTCGGGCACGGCGATTATCGCGCGCCGATCGCGGGGCTCTATATGTGCGGCAGCGGCGCGCATCCGGGCGGCGGCGTCACCGGCGCGCCCGGGCACAATGCGGCGAAAGCGGTGGTGCGGGATTTGAAGCGCTAAGCGTCGTGCCATGGCGCGCCGGCGTCCTCGCCGGCGCGGCGCGACGCTACCGACAAGCGTTGACGCGTGTTTGAGAAGGCGCAGGCGGGCGAGGACGCCCGCCGTCCCAGGACAGTCCGCATTAAGAGCTGTTGATGGCGCAGGGCTGCGGCGCGGGGCGCGTGTGCAGCGCGGCGCGCGGCGGACGCACGATCAGCATGGGCGCGAGGCGCGTGCGCGGATAGGCGATGGCGCGGGCCAGCGTGTCGATGTCGCGCAAGGCGGCGATCAGGACCGAGATGAGTTCGCCCGGAGCGCGGGCGCGCAGCGCGCGGCGCAGACGCGCGCCGGCGATCGAGCGCAGGGCTTGGCGCGGCTCCAGGCGGCGCGTGAAACCGGCCGGCGCGTGGTTGCGGCGCGCGCGCTCGGGACGCGCAGGAAGCAACAACGCGGCGCGGACGACGATCAGGTTGCGCACGCAGCGCTTGAGGGCGGGGAGCGAAAGAAACGCGAAACGATGAAGGCGGCGCGCGCCCGGACGGAACTCCCTGTCGAACATGAACGCGGCGATCCAGGCGAGCACGAGCAGCGTCCAGGCGATGAGCCTGGCGAGACGATGTTCTGTGATTGGGGCGGATCGGGGCGTGTTCATGGCCCGCAAGGATACGGCCGGCGCCGGAGGGGTTGGACAGATTTTCCGCGGCGCGTTGACGGCGCTGGGAATTTGCGGCGCGGAGTGTGGGATAGAGCGCCGCGGCGCTCCGGCGGGGCTCTACTCCGCCGCCACGGCGGGGTCTTCCGCCTGGCGTTTCCAGAGGCTGGCGTAGAGGCCGCTCTTGGCGATCAGCGCGGCGTGGGTTCCGCGTTCGACCACCTGGCCGCGTTCGAGCACGACGATCTGATCGGCGTTGGCGATCGTGCTCAGGCGGTGGGCGACGACGATGGTGGTGCGCCCACGCGCGGCCTGTTCGAGCGCCTCCTGCACTTCCGCCTCGGTGGCGCTGTCCAGCGAGGAGGTGGCCTCGTCGAGAATGAGGATGCGCGGGTTCTTCAGCACGACGCGGGCGATGCCGACGCGCTGCTTCTCCCCGCCCGAGAGCTTCAGGCCGCGTTCGCCGACGCGCGTATCCCAGCCTTGCGGCAGGCTTTCGATGAAGTGCAGCAATTGCGCGCGGCGGGCGGCGTCTTCGAGTTCGCGCTGCGTCGCCTCGGGACGGCCATAGGCGATGTTGTAGCGGATCGTGTCGTTAAACAGCACCACGTCCTGCGGCACGAGGCCGAGCGCCGTGCGCAGGCTCGACTGCGTGACGTTGCGCAAATCCTGGCCGTCGATGCGGACTTCGCCGCCGGCCGGATCGTAGAAGCGGAACAGGAGCTTCAGGATGGTCGACTTGCCGGCGCCGGACGGGCCGACGACGGCGGTGGTCTTGCCGGCGGGGGCCGTGAACGAGACGTGGGCGAGGCCCTGGTCCCTGCCCTCGTGGGCAAAGCTCACATCGTCGAACACTACCTCGCCGGGGCCTGGCTGGAGCGCTTTGGCGCCGGGCGCGTCGGCGATGTCCGGCGCCTCATCGAGCAGCGCGAACATCTTCTCCATGTCGATCGAGGTCTGCTTGATCTCGCGATAGGCGAAGCCGAGAATGTTCAGCGGCGCGTAGAGATTGGTCATGATCAGGATGACGGCGGTGATGTCGCCGGGCCCCATGCCGTCCTGCGCGACCAGAAAGCCCGCCGCCAGCACCATGCCGACAAGGCCCGCATTCATGATCAGCGTCTGCAGCACGTTGAGCAGCACGAGCGAGGTGTTGGAGCGCACGGCGGCGCGGGCGTAGGAAGCGAGCGCGCGGTCGTAGCGGGCGCTTTCGCGCTCCTCGGCGGCGAAGCTCTTCACGGTTTCGAAGTTGAGCAGCGAGTCCACCGCCCTGCCCGCGGCCTCGGTGTCGGCCTCGTTCATCTCGCGGCGGTGCTTCAGGCGCCATTCCGTGACGCCGAACGTGATCCAGGCATAGATGACGACAGTGAGCGAGGCGATGAAGGAAAACTGCCAGCCGTACTTGAAGCCGAGCACGCCCGCCGCGAGCAGCAGCTCGATGATCGTCGGCGCGATGTTGAAGGCGAGGAAACGCAGCAGGAAGTCGATGGCGCGCACGCCGCGCTCGATAGTGCGGTAGACCGAGCCGGTGCGCTTGGAATGGTGGAAGCGCACCGAGAGCGAATGCACGTGGCGGAACACGTTCGCGCCGGCGCGGCGCTGAGCCTCCTCGCTGATCGGCTGGAAGATGGCGTCGCGGATCTGGGGGCCGGCCGTGGAGGCGAAGCGCAGCGCCGCCCAGAAGCCGGCAAGGCCTATGAACAGCGGCAGCGCCCCGCGCGCGTCGCCGCCGGAGAGCGCGTTGATGCCGTCGGCCAGCACCAGCGGCGAGAACACGGCGAGCACCTTGCCGAGCAGCGTCAGCACGAAGGCGGCCGTCAGCCTGAGCCGGTATCCGGGGCCCCTGAGGCCGCCGATCAGATGCATCAGCCGGCTGATCGTGCGCAGAATCGGCGGCGAACCGGGGTCTTCGCCCGGTTCCGCTTTCGACACCGTCCTGCCTTCGCCACGCGCCATTTGCGACAATCCTCGATGCAGCACTTAAGCGGCGGGGTTTTCGCCCGCAACGGCGACTTATTGGCTATATGACCTCCCATGCCCATGGATGATTCCCGCCCGCGACGGCCCGATCTGCGCTCGGTGTGCGTCTATTGCGGCTCCTCGGAGACGACGCGGCCGGAATATCTCGATCTGGCGGCGCGGTTCGGGCGCGCGCTCGCGGAACGGCGCCTGCGTCTGGTCTATGGCGGCGGCGCGGTGGGGCTGATGGGGCGCTGCGCGCGCGCAGCCCACGAGGCCGGCGGCGACGTGCTGGGGATCATGCCGCGCTTCCTGGAACGGCGCGAGATCACCTACGAAGCCGTGCCGCACCGCATGGTCGACACCATGCACGAGCGCAAGCACATCATGTTCGAGGAAAGCGACGCCTTCGTAGTGCTGCCCGGCGGCATCGGCACGCTGGAGGAAGCGGTCGAGACTCTGTCATGGCGACGCCTGGACCTGCACCGCAAGCCGGTGGTGTTCCTGTCGGAAGACGATTTCTGGGCGCCGTTCTTCGCGCTGATGCAGCATACGGTGGAAGCGAAGCTGACGCCGACCGGTTTCGCCGGCGCACTCTGCTACGTCCGCTCGATCGAGGCGTGCTTCGCGGCCCTGGGCGCGCCCGCGCACGCTTGAGCTGCGCCGCTATGGACCGCCGGCGGTCCATAGGGCGTCGAGCTTGCCGGGCGCGGGAGGAGCGCTAAGCTTTCGCCATGGCCCACCGCAATCCGCGCACGCACCTCGCCACGCACGAGGTCTCCAATCAGCCGCAGCCGCTCGAGGACGTGAACCTCTACACGGCGGACGCGATCCTCACGTCAGCCTGCGACTGGTCGGGCGCGGCCGCCGAGTCCGCCCGGCTGACCAGGTTCGGCGCCCAGGTCGGCAGCGCGGAAGCGCAGACATGGAGCGCGCAAGCCAATCGCGTGACGCCGATCTTCCAGCCGTACGACCGCTATGGCCGCCGTATCGACGAGGTGGAGTTCCATCCCGCCTACCACGAGCTGATGCGCATCGGGCTGGAAGCCGGCGTCTCCGGCGCAGCGTGGACCGCGCCGAAGGCCGGGCATGCGACGCACGCGGCGCTGCTGTTCCTGATGGGGCAGGCCGACTATGGCGTCTGCTGCCCGATGTCGATGACCTATGCGGTCGTGCCCGCGCTGCGCGTCGAACCCGGCGTGGCCGAACGCTGGGTCCCGCGCGTGACGGCGGAAGCCTACGATCCGCGCTTCGTCCCGGCGTCCGAGAAGCGCGCCGCAACGATGGGCATGGCGATGACGGAAAAACAGGGCGGCTCCGACGTGCGCGCCAACAGCACGCGCGCCGTGCGCCAGGCGGACGGCTCCTACGAACTCGTCGGCCACAAATGGTTCTGCTCGGCGCCGATGAGCGATGCGTTCCTGACGCTCGCTTACACGGAGGCCGGCCTTACCTGTTTCCTCGTCCCGCGCTGGCGCCCCGACGGCGAGCGCAACGCGATCGAGATTCAACGGCTGAAGGACAAGCTCGGCGACCGCTCCAACGCATCTTCAGAAATAGAGTATCGCGGCGCCTGGGCCGAGCGCGTCGGCGACGAAGGCCGCGGCGTGCGCACGATCATCGAAATGGTGGCGCTGACGCGGCTCGATTGCATCATCGGCTCGGCGACGCAGATGCGTCAGGCTTGCTCGCTGGCGGCGCGGCATGTGCAAGGACGCAGCGCGTTCCAGAAGCGGCTGATCGACCAGCCGCTGATGCGCGCGGTGCTGGCGGACCTGGCGCTCGACGTCGAAGCGGGCGTGGCGCTGGCGTTCCGGCTGGCGATGGCGCTGGACCGTGCGGACGATCCGCACGAAACGGCGCTGGCGCGGATCGGGCTGCCGCTGGCGAAATATCTCGTCACCAAGCGCGCGCCCGCCGTCGTCGCCGAGGCGATGGAGTGTCATGGCGGCGCGGGCTACGTGGAAGAAAGCATGCTGCCGCGCCTGTTCCGGCAGTCGCCGCTGAACGCGATCTGGGAAGGCTCGGGCAATGTCATTGCGCTCGATATGATCCGGGCGCTGCAGCGCGAGCCGGAGACGCGCGAGGCGCTGCTGCGGGAGCTGCGCGACGCGCGCGTCGGCGATGAAGCGGAGGCGCTGCTGGCGGCGCCGGTGGCGGAGCGCGAGGCGCGGTTCGCGATCGAGCGGCTGGCGCTGGCGCTCGCGGCGGCGGCGCTTACGAAGCACGCGCCGAACGCGGCAAGCGACGGCTTCATAGCGCGGCGGCTGAACGGAAGCAGCGTGACGTTCGGCGCAAGCAGCGCGGCGGTGGACGAGACGGCGCTGATCGGGCGGCTGGCGCTGCAGGTTTAGCGGCTGTTTGCGCTAGGCGGTCTGGCCGCTGAGGCGCTTTCTCGCCTTTTCCTCGCCGATCAGCGCGAACAGCGCGGCCATTTCGGGGCCGTGATCGAGGCCGGTGAGCGCCTGGCGCAGCGGCATGAAGAGCGCTTTGCCCTTGGCGCCGGTCTTCTCCTTCACTGCGCCGGTGAAGGCGCTCCAGGAATTGGCGTCATAGGCGCCGCTGGGCAGCGCTTCGAGCGCGGCGGCGGCGAAGGCCCTGTCGGAGATGAACGGCTCGATGGGCCCGTCGACGATGTGCGCCCACTGGCGCGCTTGCGGCAACAGCTGGATGTTGGCGCGGACGGCGTTCCAGAACGCTTCGCCGCGGTCGGCCTCCAGCCTGGCGAGGCGTTCCTTCACCACGGCGTAGTCGAGCTGGTGCAGCACGGCGGCGTTGACGCGCTTCAGCTCTTCCGGATCGAACCGCGCGGGCGCGCGCCCGATCTTCTCGAACGCGAACTCCGCCGCGAGCTGTTCGATGGTGAGGCGCGCCTCGACCGGATCGGAGGTGCCGATCTTGGCCAGATGCGACAGCACCGCCATCGGCTCGTAGCCTTCGGCCGCCAGTTCGCCGACGCCGAGCGAGCCGATGCGCTTCGACAGCGCTCCGCCGTCGGCGCCCACCAGGAGCGGGAAGTGGCCGAACGCCGGGACATCGCCGCCGAGCGCCTCGAACATCTCGATCTGCACGCCAGAGTTCGTCACATGGTCCTCGCCGCGGACGATGTGGGTGATCTTGAAGTCGATGTCGTCGACCACGCTGGGCAGCGTGTAGAGGAAGGCGCCGTCTTCGCGGATCAGCACCGGATCGCTGAGCGAGGCGGTGTCGATCGATTGCGGGCCGCGCACCAGATCGACCCAGTCCTTGCGCGCGCCGGAGAGCTTAAAACGCCAATGCGGCTTGCGGCCCTCGGCTTCGAGCCTGGCGCGGTCCGCTTCGGTGAGCTTCAGCGCCGCGCGGTCATAGACCGGCGGCTTGCCGGTGGCTTGCGCGATCTTGCGGCGGCGGTCGAGTTCCTCCTCCGTTTCATAGCACGGATAGAGCAAGCCCGTTTGCTTGAGCTTCGCCGCCGCCTTCTCATAGACGTCGAAACGATGCGACTGGTTGGCGCGCTCCTGCCATTTGAGGCCGAGCCAAGTCAGGTCGTCCTCGATGCCCTGCTCGAACTCCTTGGTCGAACGCGCAAGGTCGGTGTCGTCGATGCGCAACAGCACCTGCCCGCCCTCGCGGATGGCGAACAGCCAGTTGAGCAAGGCGGTGCGGACATTGCCGACATGGATGCGTCCCGTCGGGGACGGCGCGAAACGAAGGCGAATGGACATAAGGTAAGACTCTGAAGTCGGGAGCGCCGGGTTATGGGCTCCGGCGCCGCAAAATGTCCAGCGGCCCGGTTCAGCTTGAATAGCCGTCCGCGCGCTCTAGGGTGCGGCAAACCTGCATGGGAGAGGCGCCATGGCGACGACGTCGCGCGAAATCCGTCTAAAAAGCCGACCGGCAGGGCTGCCGGAGGCGGCGAACTTCGAACTGGCGACCGTGGAGCTGCCCGAGCCGGGCGCCGGCGAGGTGCTGGTGCGCAACGCCTGGATGTCGGTCGATCCGTACATGCGCGGACGCATGTACGACCGGCCGAGCTACGTGCCGCCGTTCGAACTGGGCCAGCCGCTGCAGGGCGGCGCGGTGGGCCGCGTGGTGAAGTCCAACGATCCCCGGTTCCAGCCGGGCGAGTGGGTCGAGAGCTTGAACGGCTGGCGCGAAGCCTATGTCGCGGCCGGCGCGGCGCTGAACAAGCTGCCGAGCGACGGCGCGCCGCCGCAGGCGTTCCTGGGCGTGCTCGGCATGCCGGGCATGACCGCCTATACAAGCTTCCACCGCATCGGCGAACCGAAAGCGGGCGACACCGTGTTCGTGTCCGGCGCCGCGGGCGCGGTGGGCTCGGCCGTGTGCCAGATCGCCAAAATCCGCGGCTGCACCGTAGTCGCCTCCGCCGGTTCGGACGCCAAGCTCGCCTGGCTGAAGAGCGTCGGCGTCGACGCTGTGGTCAACTACAAGAAGGGCGACTTGCTCAAGCAGGTGCGCGAGGCGGCGCCGAAGGGCGTAGACATCTATTTCGACAATGTCGGCGGCGAGCACCTGGAGGTGGCGCTCGAAGTCGCGCGCCCGTTCGCGCGCTTCATCGAGTGCGGCATGATCTCGATCTACAACACCGCCGAGCCGCAGCCCGGCCCGCGCAACATGGCCTATATCGTCGGCAAGCGGATCAAGATGCAGGGCTTCATCGTCTCCGACTTCATGGACATGCGCGAGCAATTCCACGCCGACATGGGCCAATGGGTGCGCGAGGGCAAAATCAAGTGGGAGGAGACGGTTGAGACCGGCATCGAGAACGCGCCCAAGGCGTTCCTCAACCTCTTTACGGGCGCCAATACGGGCAAGATGCTGGTGAAACTCGACTGATGAGCCAGCGTCTTTTCCAAGCCTATGTCATGGTGGACTGGAGCGCAGCGGCGAAGCCGACGACGGGGCCGGACTCCATCTGGATCGGCGTCCTGAAGCGCAACGTGCGCTTTCAAATGGCGTTCGAGGCGCACAATCCGCCGACGCGGGCGGAGGCCGAGCGCGTGCTGAACGGCGTGCTCGACGATCTGAAGCGCAAGAGCGAACGCGCGCTCGTGGGCTTCGACTTTCCGCTCGCGTTCCCGCGCGGCACGGCGGCTGCGCTGAGGCTCAAGGGCGAGCCGTGGCGCGCGCTGATGGACTTCGCCGCCAAGGAAGTGAAGGACAAGCCGGACAATTCGAACAACCGCTTCCAGGTCGGCGCCAAGATGAACCGGCTGATGACGGGCGAGGCGTTCCCGTTCTGGGGCGCGCCGGCGCGCGACGAGCAGACCATGCTCTCGGCCAAGCGGCCGCGCGAGCACGGACCGGGCGATCTGCCGGAATTCCGCCTGGCCGAACAGGCGATCAAGGGCCCCTCCTCGATCTGGAAACTCTATTATCAGGGCTCGGTCGGCGGGCAGGCGCTGACGGGACTGCCGGTGATCAAGCGCCTGCGCGATGCGCGCACGGCGAAGCTGTGGCCGTTCGAAACCGGCTGGAAACCGTTGACGGGCGCCGATCTGGCGGATGTCGACGCCGTGTTCGCGGAAATCTATCCGAGCATGTACGCGGCCAAGCCGAACCCAGGCGAGATCAAGGACCAGGCGCAGGTGCGCGGCGCATGCGAACGGTCCAATGCGCTCGACGAAAAAGGCCAGCTCGGCGCCCTGTTCGGCCCGGCGAAGGAGGACGCGCGGCGCGAGGCCGTCGAGCGCGAGGAAGGCTGGATATTGGGGGCGCCCTGCTAGGTGAATTCCGGCAGGAATTGTGCTATTTGAATTAAATGGATCGCACGACCGCCCTTCGCATTCTGCGGGAGCTTCAAAGCAGCCTCCACGCCCGCGGCGTCGAACATGCGGCGCTGTTCGGCTCAGTTGCGCGCGGCCAAAACAGGCCGCTCAGCGACATCGACGTCCTCATTACGCCGAAGCCGGGGCGGAAACTCGATCTCTTCGATCTCGGCGCCATCCAGTCGATCCTGGAAAGCGGTTTCGAAGGCCGCCGCGTCGACGTGCTCGTCGAGCCAATCCGACAAACGGAAATCCGCGAGGCGGCGCGCGAAGACCGTGTTCATGCCTTCTAGCCGCGCAGCCAAGTGGTTCGCCGACATCGTCGCCGCGATCGACTTGATCGAAGTGTGGCGCTCCGAAGCCGCTGACATCGGCGCCTTGCTTGGAGACGCCAAGTCGCAAAGCGCGATTGAACGCCAGCTGCTGCTCATCAGCGAAGCCGCTATCCGCCTGCACCGGATCGACGGCGACATAACGAGCCGGCTCCCACCTGAAATCGACTGGCCAGGCGTGCGCGGCATGGGAAACGTCATCCGTCATCGCTACGACGATCTCGATATCGAGATTCTGAAGGACGTGCTCGAAGGCAAGCTCACGTCGTTGAAGCTGGCGTGCGAGCGGGCGCTGAAGGCTTTGCCTTAACGCGCGCCAGCGCCCACCAGCGGGCGAGCAGTACTGCCGCGCTCAGCACGCTCGACCAGAAGATCGCGAACAGGAGGCCGGCGACGCCCTGCCCTTGCACCTCCGCGAGCCAGTAGCCGAGCAGCGGCATCGCCACGGCGTAGGCGGCGATGTGGCTGAAGGTGGGGAACCAATTGTCGCCGCGGGCGCGCAGCGCCGAGGCGGCGACGACCTGCGCGCCGTCCGGATGCAGCACGATGGCGGCGACCCACATCAGCGATGCGATCAGCGCCGCCAGCGAAACGTCCGCCGTGTAGGCGCGCGCGATTTCGTCGTTGAACGCGAGGATCGCGATCGCGGCGATAATCATGGCGATGGCGTTGAGGCCGATGCCGGTCCAGCCCGCGCGCGCGGCGTCGTTGGGCGCCTGGCGGCCGATCGCTTCGGAGACCAGCACGGCCGAGGCGGCCGCGAGCCCAAGCGCCAGCATGAACACGAACGCCATCAGGTTGAGCAGAATCTGATAGGCCGAGACCACGTCGGCGCCGAGACGCCCGGCGATCACCGTCATCGCCGAGAAGGCGCCCGCCTCCACCGCCTGGCTCACCGCGGCGGCGACGCCCACGGCGAGCAGCGCCCGGTAGCTCGGTCCCTGCGCGCCCAGCTTGCGCACGCCATAGAGGACGCCGTCGCGCGTCAGGAAGATGCACGCGAGCAGCACGCCGGCGAGGAACACGCGCGCGCCGACCGTCGCCCAGGCCGAGCCGACGGCGCCGTGCTCGGGCACCCACCACAGATTCAGCGCGAGGTTCACCGCATTCGCCGCCCACATGACGGCGGTCGAAACGCCCGGCTTCTTGACCGCTTCGAGAAAATAGGTGCCGGTGATGTAGAGCAGGTGCAGCGGGATCGAGAGCGCCAGCACCCGCATCACCGGCGTCGACGGCGCGGCGAGCGCCCGTTCGATGCCGAAGGTCGTGAAGAGCGCTTCGCCGGCGACCCACATCGCGGCGAGCGAGGCAAGACCGGCGACAAGGGCCAGCACGAGCCCGCGGCGCAGCGCCACGCCCGCGCCTTCCGGGTTCTTCTCGCCGAGCGAGCGCGCGGCCCAGACCTGCACGCCCTGCAGCAGGCCGATCGCCGCGACCAGGAACACCGCCGTCGGCGCCCAGCCCAGCGCCTGGTGCGGCAGTTCGTCAGGCGCAAGCTGGCCGACGACAATGACGTCGACGATGGCCATGCCGATAATGCCGAGGCGCGCGAGCGCCACCGGGCCGGCGAGCCGCAACAGGTCGCGGACATAGGGACGGGAAGCGCGGCGCATGGGGAGCGCGGGTTTAGCCGAGCCCGACGAGTCGGTCGAGGCTCAAGCTTGCGGCGGCGCGGACGGCGCGGGCCGCAGGCCCTGATAAAGATAGGCCGACAGCCCCGCCTCCAGCGCGCCGAGCAGCGCAAGCTGGATCACCCCCGCCGCAAAGTAAAACGCCGCGAACTGAAACGGGCTCGCCTGCGCCAGCCCCGCAAGCGCGGCGGGGTCGGCGGCGTTGACGCCGAGCGCGAGCGCGGCCAGCGACTGCAGCATGCTCACCAGGATGAAGGCCGGAAACAGCACGCCAAGGCGCGCCGCAGCGATGCGCAGCATGTTGCCCTTGGTCCAGCGCCAGCTGTCGAACACGACGATGCGCTTGCGGTCCACGGTGGCGGGCGCGGCGGCGTAGAAGCGCGAGGTCAGCAGCAGCAACAGCGCGCCGCCGACGATCAGCGCCCACATCAGCGTCGCAGGCTGGTTCTGCACCGCCTCGGTCATGATCTGCGTCAGCGCGGCCTGATCCTCGGCGGCGGCCTTCACCTGTTCCGCATACGGCGCGATCAGCACGCCCATGGCGATGTAGAACACCATGAAGAACACGATCGCCATGAAGAAGCCGACCGCCGCGACGGCGGCGAACACGCGCGCGCCGTCGCCGAGCAGCGCGGCGCTGGGCGGCGCTGGGCCGTTGAGGGCCGTGCTCAGAAACGCCGCGTGCGCGCAGGCGGCGGCGAAGAAGACCACCAGCAGGAACGGCAGCGATACGCCCAACGCCAGGAACGCGACGCACTGGATCAGCGACGTCGCCGCGGCGACAGCCAGCACCGGGCGCCACTGCGCACGCACGAACCGCAGCGCAGCGCCCATGCTTTCGAAGATCGGCACCTTTCCGGCCGGAACAGCCATCGCATCGCTCCTCCCGGGCCGCTTATGCCCGGAATTGCGGCAGCCTTCGAGACTTGAAGCGCCGCGCCGGGCGCGGCATGTGGGCGCTTATGAAACCTGTTCATGTCGTCGGCGGCGGGCTGGCGGGCTCGGAAGCCGCCTGGGCGCTGGCCAATGCCGGTGTGCCTGTGGTGGTGCACGAAATGCGCCCGCTGGTGAAAACCGACGCGCACCATACCGACAAGTTCGCGGAACTGGTCTGCTCCAACTCGTTCCGCAGCGACGATTGGCGCGGCAATGCGGTGGGGCTGCTGCATGAGGAAATGCGGCGGCTTGGTTCGTTGGTGATGGCGTGCGCCGCGCCGGCGCAGGTGCCGGCGGGGAGCGCGCTCGCGGTGGATCGGGATGTGTTTTCCGACGCAGTGACGGCGGCGCTCACGGCGCATCCGCTGATTACGGTGGCGCGGGAGGAAGTGCGATCACTCGATGCGCTGCTGACCCCCTCCCCGCGAGGGGAGGGGGCAGGGGGCGAGGTGTCGCGCGACGTTGCAAGCGTTCGCGCTGATGACGATGCGCGTAATGATCGAGCGCCGGGCTTCGCCCCGCTCCCCAGCCCCCTCCCCCAAAAAACGGATCCTGGGGGAGAGGGAGACAGTGTCATCTTCTGCACCGGGCCGCTCACCTCACCTGCGCTCGCCGACTCCATTCGCACGCTCACCGGCGAAGATTCGCTCGCCTTCTTCGATGCGATCGCGCCGATCGTGCATGCGGATTCGATCGATTTCGGCGTCGCCTGGAAGCAATCGCGCTACGACAAGGAAGGTCCGGGCGGCGACAAGGCGGCGTATGTGAACTGCCCGATGGATCAGGCGCAGTACGAAGCGTTCGTCGCCGCGCTGCTGGCGGGCGAGAAAACGCAGTTCCGCGACTGGGAGAAGTCGACGCCCTATTTCGAAGGCTGCCTGCCGATCGAGGTGATGGCCGAGCGCGGGCCGGAGACGCTGCGGTTCGGGCCGATGAAGCCGGTGGGCCTGGCCGATCCGCGCACCGGCAAGCGGCCTTATGCGGTGGTGCAGCTGAGGCAGGACAACAAGCTCGGCACGCTGTTCAACATGGTGGGCTTCCAGACCAAGCTGAAATATGGCGCGCAGGAAGAGATTTTCCGCATGATCCCCGGCCTCGAGAACGCCCGCTTCGCGCGGCTGGGCGGCATCCATCGCAACACGTTCCTGAATTCGCCGAAGCTGTTGGATTCGACGCTGCGCTTGCGCGCCGAGCCGCGCGTGCGCTTCGCCGGGCAAGTGACGGGCGTCGAGGGCTACGTCGAGAGCGCGGCGATGGGGATGCTGGCGGGACGCTTCGCCGCGGCGGAGCGTTTGGGGCGCACTGTTGAGCCGCCGCCGGCGACGACAGCGCTGGGCGCATTGCTCGCGCACGTGACCAGCAGGCATGTGAGCGACGGCAAGGGCTCGTTCCAGCCGATGAACGTGAACTTCGGGCTATTCCCGGAAATCGAGGCGCCGACGCATGGGCCGGATGGGAAGCGGCTCAAAGGCGAAGAGCGCGGGCGCGCGAAGAAGCTCGCGCTGGCGGAGCGGGCGCTGGGGGATTTGGAAGTGTGGTTGGCGCAACACTATGGACCGCCGGCGCCCTCGCCGGCCAGCACCGCCATACCAGGATAGATCGCCGCCCAGCCGAACCGTCGCTGCCGGCGAGGCGCCGGCAGTCCATATTACTAGATCAATCCGCCCAATGGACTGCTTGGATCGGCGTACTTCTTCTTGCCCATCCGTCCGGCGAGATACGCCTCGCGGCCGGCGATTACCGCGTGCTTCATCGCGCGGGCCATGCGCACCGGGTCCTTGGCTTCGGCGATGGCGGTGTTCATCAGCACGCCGTCGACGCCGAGTTCCATCGCGACCGTTGCATCGCTCGCGGTGCCGACGCCGGCGTCGACGATCACAGGCACGCGGGCTTGTTCGACGATGAGGCGGATGTTCACCGGGTTCTGGATGCCGAGCCCTGAGCCGATCAGCGAGCCCAGCGGCATGATGGCGACGCAGCCGGCGTCCTCCAGCTTGCGCGCATAGACCGGATCGTCGCTGCAATAGACCATCACCTCGAAGCCTTCGGCGACGAGGGTTTTGGCCGCGCGCAGCGTCTCTTCCATATCGGGATAGAGCGTCTTCTGGTCGGCGAGGACCTCGAGCTTCACCAGCTTCCAATCGCCGGCCTCGCGCGCAAGGCGCAGCGTGCGCAGCGCGTCGTCGGCGGTGAAGCAGCCGGCGGTGTTGGGCAGGAACGTCACCTTCTTCGGATCGATGTGATCGGTGAGGCGCTCCTTCGTTGGATCGGAGAGGTTCACGCGCCGCACCGCAACGGTGACGATCTCGGCGCCGCTGGCTTCGAGGGCGGCGGCGTTCTCGGCGTAGGTTTTGTACTTGCCGGTGCCGATGATCAGGCGGGAGTTGTAGCTCTTGCCGGCGATGGCGAGGGTGTCTGTCATGGGATGGATACTTCGATAAAGGCGCCCGGCGCCACGCCATTCAGGGCTTTTGCGACGAGCCCCGCATGGGGCCGCATGCGTGGCCAGTTCGTTGTGCTTAGGATGACAATCGCGATGCGCCGCTGAGACAGGTTCTGCTGGTAGCGCAAGTTTCGATCCGTTGTGACGAACACGTCAAAGCCATCCGTCTCAGCTGCAGCAAGCAACACACCGTTCTCCAGCGTTTCCCGGCCGCACTCGAAGGCTGTCTTCACCTCGTGGCCTGCAAGCGCCGACCGGAGCGGAGCTGGCGTCCCTTGGTCGAAGAGAACTTTCATGCCGCCGCTAAGCCGTCTCAAGACTGCGCTGCGCGTGCTCCAAGACTGCATCAACCTGGGCGCGCTCGACGCCGGGAAACCACTCCAGGAATTGATCGACCGTCGCCCCGCCTTCGAGGTTTTCGAATAGCGCCTTCACCGGCACCCGCGTGCCCTTAAACACCCAAGCGCCGCTCACCTTGGCTGGGTTTCGCTCGACCGCGGTGCACTGGGACCAATTGATCATGGTCTCAACCTGAGCCTCCCTGCAGCGTGCGGCAAGGCGCTCCTTTGTCACCCGCCCCCCACAAACTGCACGATTTCAAGTTGATCGCCGTCCTGAAGTGCGATCTCAGACCATTGGCTCTTTGGGGCAATTTCGCGGTTGCGCTCAACCGCCACGCGCCGGGGGTCGATCCCCAGCAGGGCGAGGACCTCCGCCAGGGTGGTGGAATCGGGCGCCTCGCGCGATTCTCCGTTGACGATCAGACGCATGAGCCTTCCTATCCGCCCGACTTATAGCCCCCTCCGGCCCGGTTCAACCGGGGCCGCCATCCAGCCGCGCCAGGGACGCTTCTGGGCAAGATGCCGGACGCAAAGCCGATTTACGTGCTGAACGGGCCGAACCTGAACCTGTTGGGGTCCAGGGAGCCCGATATCTATGGCCGCGTCACGCTGGCCGAGATCGAGAAGGCCTGTGCGCTGCGCGCCGGTCAGCTCGGCCGCGAGGTCGTGTTCCGGCAATCCAATGTCGAGGGCGAGTTGGTGAACTGGCTGCAAGAAGCCGGCGACAAGGCGGCCGCGATTGTTCTAAACGCCGGCGCCTACACCCATACCTCGATCGCTCTCCATGACGCGATCAAAGCGGTCGCCGTGCCGGTGATCGAATGCCACCTATCCAACCCCGCGGCGCGTGAGGATTTCCGTCACATTTCGTTAGTGGGCAAAGCCGCAAAGGGCGTGATCGCCGGCTTTGGGGCGACATCGTACTTACTGGCCATCGAGGCGGCGGCCTTGCTGGCGAACGAGAGCAAGAGCGCGTGAGCAGGAAAACGCAGACCATGAGCGACAAGAAGCAAGCGATCGATCCGGATCTCGTGCGCGAACTGGCGAAAATCATTTCCGACAGCGGCCTCTCCGAGATCGAGGTCGAGCACGGCGAGCTGCGCCTGCGCATCGCGCGCACGCTGACGGCGGCCGCAGCGCCGGTCACGCACATGGTCGCGGCACCTGCCGCCGCGGCTGCGCCCGCCGCGCCGCCGCCGGCGGCCGCGCCGGCTGCGGAAGCCGCCGCGCATCCGGGCGCGGTGCCTTCGCCGATGGTGGGCACGGCCTATCTGTCGCCGGAGCCCGGCGCGCCGACCTTCGTGAAGGTCGGCGACATGGTCACGCAGGGCCAGACGCTGATGGTGGTGGAAGCGATGAAGACGTTCAACCCGATCCCGGCCCCGCGTGCGGGCAAGGTGACGGCGGTGCTCGTCAACGACGCGCAGCCGGTGGAATACGGCGAGCCGCTGGTGATCATCGAATGAGCGCGGCGATCGGCAGTCGGCAATCGACAGTCGGGGGCGGCGCGCCCCCGCATCCGCCGCGCTTGACGCCAGGCCGCTCTTTCATCGCCGCCCAATTCCCGATTGCCGACTGCCGATTGCCGACTGCCGACTCCCATGTTTGACAAGGTCCTCATCGCCAATCGCGGCGAGATCGCGCTGCGCATCCATCGCGCGTGCAAAGAGATGGGCATCTCCACCGTCGCGGTGCACTCCACCGCCGACGCCGACGCCATGCATGTGCGGCTCGCGGACGAAAGCGTCTGCATCGGCCCGCCGCCGGCGCAGAAATCCTATCTGCACATTCCCTCCATCATCGCCGCCGCCGAGATCACCGGCGCCCAGGCGATCCATCCGGGCTACGGCTTCCTGTCCGAGAACGCCAAGTTCGCCGAGATCGTCACCCAGCACGGCATGACCTTCATCGGCCCGACGGCCGAACACATCCGCCTGATGGGCGACAAGATCGCCGCCAAGCAAGCGGCGATCGACACCGGCATGCCGGTGGTGCCGGGCTCCGAAAGCGGCGTGACGAGCGAGGACGACGCCAAGAAGTGGGCCAAGAAGATCGGCTATCCGGTGCTGATCAAGGCGGCGGCCGGCGGCGGCGGGCGCGGCATGAAGGTCGCGCGCGCGCCGGAGGAGCTTTCCGAAGCGTTCGCCACCGCGCGCGCGGAAGCGAAGGCCGCGTTCGGCGACGACAGCGTCTATATGGAAAAGTACTTGACGCATCCGCGCCACATCGAGATCCAGGTGGTCGCCGACAGCCACGGCAACGTCATCCACCTGGGCGAGCGCGACTGCTCGCTACAGCGCCGCCACCAGAAGGTGCTGGAAGAGGCGCCCTCGCCCGCGCTCAACGCCGAGGACCGCGCGCGAATCGGCAAGATCACGGCCGAGGCGATCCAGAAGCTCGGCTATCTGGGCGTCGGCACGGTCGAATATCTCTACGAGGACGGCGAGTTCTACTTCATCGAGATGAAC
Source organism: Hyphomonadaceae bacterium (assembly GCA_023384105.1). Taxonomy (GTDB): domain Bacteria; phylum Pseudomonadota; class Alphaproteobacteria; order Caulobacterales; family Aquidulcibacteraceae; genus Vitreimonas. The sequence goes on from JAHDXR010000022.1 coordinate 24,311, forward strand.
ACGCGCCTGCAGGTGGAGCATCCCGTCACCGAGATGATCACCGGCCTCGATCTGGTGCGCGAGCAGATCCGCATCGCCGACGGCGCGCCGCTTTCGGTGAAGCAGAAGGACGTGAAGTTTCAGGGCCACGCGATCGAGTGCCGCGTCAACGCCGAGAACCCGGTCAGCTTCCGCCCCTCGCCGGGCAAGATCACCGGCTTCCATCCGCCGGGCGGGCTGGGCGTGCGTTTGGACAGCGCGATTTACGCCGGCTATGCGATCCCGCCGAACTACGATTCGCTGATCGGCAAACTGATCGTCCACGGCCGCGACCGCGCCGAGTGCCTGATGCGGCTCAGGCGCGCGCTGAACGAGATGGTGATCACCGGCGTGGAGACGACGCTGCCCCTGTTCCGCGACCTGATGAACGAGCCGGACGTGATCAACGGCGACTACTCGATCCATTGGCTCGAAACCAATCTCAAAGCCAAAGCCGACGCCGAAAGCGCGTGAGACACGGGTCTCGCCGGCGAGCAGGTTAACGGCCCGACCTTTGCAGCGCCTGACCTCCGAAGGATTTCGGGAGCTTTTTCATGGCGCATCAGCAGTTCGCCGGCCTTGCCGTGCTCGTGGCGTTGGCGTTCCTGGCGCTCGCGATGTCAGGTTGCGCCAATCCTGAACACGCAGTCGCGGCGCAAGCTCCGGCGGCGGTAGCGGCAATCCCGGCCGAGGGGCTCTCGGCCCAGGAATTCCACAACGCCGGCATCGGCGGCGACGCACTGCGTGGGCGCCTCCCGGGCTGAACAATCGAAGACCCTGCGCGCAGCGGGCTTGATGACGCCTGCGCCAGGATTTGCCATTCTCACCGCGTGAGAGCATTTTCGACCGACGACCTGCTGGCCTGCTACCGGCGCGGCGTCTTTCCGATGGCGGAGAGCCGCGACGACGAGGGCTTTTTCATCGTCGACCCCGAGTGGCGCTGCGTCTTTCCGCTGGAGCGCTTCCACGTCCCCAAGCGGCTGGCGCGGACGATGCGGCAGGAGCGGTTCAGCTTCACCGTCGACCGCGAATTCGCCGCCGTCATCAGGAGCTGCGCGGCGCCGGGGCCGGACCGCGAGGACACCTGGATCAACACGGACATCCTTTCGCTCTACCAGTCGCTGCACGCGCAAGGCCTGGCGCGCAGCGTCGAGACGCGGCTCGGCGGAAAACTGGTGGGCGGGCTTTACGGCGTGGCGCTGGGCGGCGCTTTCTTCGGCGAAAGCATGTTCTCGCGCGTCACGGACGCCAGCAAGGCCGCGCTCGTGCACCTGGTGGCGCGGCTGAAGTTCGGCGGCTTCAAGCTGCTGGACGCGCAGTTCACGACGCCGCACCTCGAACAGTTCGGCGCGCAGACGCTGCCGCGGCGCATCTTCCAGTCGCTGCTGGACGTGGCGCTGGAAACGCATGGCGATTGGGAAGCGCTGCCGGATGACACGAGCGGCGCGGAACTGGTTCGGCTCGCGTCCGCCGGCTGAGACATCGTGCGCGTGCACGGGATGAAACTGGGTTGCCGGCAGGACGCCGGCGTTTGTGTCAAGGTTCGATGTTTGGACGCCAGGGTTTGCCTTCCT
>JAHDXR010000023.1 GCA_023384105.1 Hyphomonadaceae bacterium
TGGAGCAGCCCGGTAGCTCGTCAGGCTCATAACCTGAAGGTCGTAGGTTCAAATCCTACTCCCGCACCCATCGAAAACGCGCATTCGGAACATGCGGCCTCGTCGGAAACGGCGGGGCCGCTTTCTTGACCGGGGCAGTGGACCGTCGGCGCGGTTACGGCTTGGCCATGCGTTCAATCTCCTGCTCCGGCGCCCAAAGAGCATTCGATCTGAGAGGCTCGCTGTCGCCAGCAGGCCTTTGTCGTTCAAGCGCGGTGTTTCAGCTTCGAGCCGTTTGCAGGATGCAGCGGGATTGCCGGCTTCCAGCCGGCATGCAACGTTTCCACGTCTCGTCCGCGTCCGATATTTAGCACGATGCTTCAGCATGGCCTGGACCGCCGGCGCCCTCTCGCCGGCACGGCGCGACTGCTACCGACAAGCGTTGGCGTTTGCTCGATGGGGCGCATGCCGGCGAGGGCGCCGGCGGTCCGGGCCGGCGGTCCAGAAGGGCGGCGTTCGGCGTGGTTAGTTGTCGACGGCGGTTTTGCGCAGGCCGGCGAGGTCGTGCACGCGCAGCTTGCCGTTTTGGATCGAGACCAGCCCGCGCCGGCGCAACGTCAGCAGCGTACGGTTCACGTGCGCGGTGGTCAGGCCGAGCGCGTCGGCGAGATCCTCCTGGCGCGGAGGGAAATCGGCGGCGTTGTCCTGGGCCAAGCCACGCGCGCGCAAGGCGGTGAAGAGCTCGACCAGAAGATGAGCGAGGCTGCCGAGCGCGCGCCGGCGGCCGAAATCGGTGATGCGGCGCTCGGCATAGGCGCGCTGTTCGAGCAGGTAGCGCGTGAAGTGATCGCGCTGGGTTTCGCACGCGAAGACGAGTTCGCGGAGCTGATGCGGGCGGAAGCCGCACGCCGTTGCGTGCGTGAGCGCGCGCACCGTGTAAGGCGCCGAATAATCAGCGGCGCAGATCGCTTCCGCCGCGATCGTGTCGCCGGGCAGAAGGAAGGAGAGAATCTGTCTGCGGCCGTCGGGGAACTGGACCACCCGGTACGCCCAGCCGGTCTCCAGCGTGTAGACGAAATCGGCCGGGTCGCTGTGGCGGGCGATGACCTGGTGCGGCCCGAACCGCCGCTTGCGCTGGCGCAGCACGCGGAGTTTCTCCGGCGCGTGTGCGAGCGTCGGCGCGTAGATGGACAGTGCGCCGGCCGCGCAGGCAGCGCAGTCGGCGCATCCGGCCTCCGGCAGAGGCTCGGCGCCGGCGACGTCCGCAGCCAGCGCCCGATGAGCGCGCAATGGTTCAGGCGGCGGAGGGGATCGGAGCCGGGTCATGCTCAGCCTTTCAGGAAGCCACGGGTGAACGCGCGCACCATGAAGGCGTTGCGGGCGGCGATCATCGGTTCCGAATACATCGACTTGCCGAACGCCGACTTCGCGAACGGTTCGACGATGGCGGGACCGATGAAGTCGAACACCAGATAGATCGCCGCCCACTCGCGGTCGACGCCCGGCTGCAGCAGGCCGCGCTTGGCGTTGGTGTCGACGAACTGGCGCATGATCGAAAGGATTTCGTCGAACAGCGCCTGGCTGCCGGGCGATTTCTCCATCAGCGCCATGCGCGCATACATGAGCGCGTCCTGGTCGCGCGAGATCCAGTCGAGCGCGTCTTCGACGGCCATGCCGAGCGCTTCGGCGCCGGAGTGTTCGATCACGGTGGCGTAGAGATGCTTGATCTCGTCGAGCACGTGTTCGTCGATCGCGGCGCGCAGGCCGTCCTTCGAGCCGAAGTGTGTGCGCACGAGCCCCAGCGACACGCCGGCTTCGGCGGCGATCTCGCGCAGGCCGACGCCGGCGAAGCCGCGCTTGGCGAACAGTTTCATGCCGGCGGCCAGAAGCTGGCGCCGCCCGGGCGCCGTGTCTTCGGGCAAAGCCGGCGATTTCTGCTTGGCCTTGGTCGTCATAATCCCGCCCTTGGGGACTATACAAATGTATAGTCCTTGATATACGTTCGTATATGCGAGGTCGGCATAGCAGAGTCTGGGTTCAACCAGAAGAGACCTCAGGGGAGGAGAGGATCATGAAAGAACGCGAAAAGCGGGTCGGCTGGAGCGCTCTGGTGCTGGCGGCGGGGCTAGCCGCCGGCGTATCGCCGGCGATGGCGCAGACGGGCGGCGACGACGAGATCATCGTGACGGCGCAGCGCCGCGCGCAATCCGTCCAGGACGTGCCGCTCAGCATTACCGCGTTGGGCGCTGAAACGATCGAGCGCTCCGGCTTCAGCGAACTCGATGATTACGCCGCGCGCGTGCCCAATCTCAGCTTCTCGGCATCCAATTCGAGTTCGACGGACGGCGCTCTCTCGATCGCCATTCGCGGCGTGTTCGGCAACAATACGACCGGCTTCTATATCGACGACTCGCCGCTGGTCGGCGCGCTGAACCCGCGCGTGGTCGATCTGGAGCGGATCGAAGCGCTGCGCGGGCCGCAGGGCACGCTTTACGGCGCCCGTTCGATGGGCGGCACGGTGCGGCTGATCACGGTTCAGCCCGATCTGGAGGAATTTTCCGGCCGGCTCCATGCGCTCGGCTCGTCCACCACGGACGGCGGCTTCAATTACGGGCTCGACGGCGCGGTCAACATTCCGCTGATCGAGGGCGTGCTGGGCGTGCGCGGCGTCGCCTATTATCAGGACAATGCCGGCTTCATCGACCGCGCGCCGCGCGCCGACGCGCCGACGCCGTTCCCGGTCCGTGAGGACATTGACAGCGAGACGGCGCAGGGCGTCCAGCTGTCGGCGCTGTGGTCGCTCATGAACGGTGACCTCACCATCACGCCGCGCGTGATGCACGAGCGGATCGAGCGCGACGGCCGCACCCAGGCGGACTTCACCGCCGACAATCGCGTCAATCTGCGCCAGTTCGACATTCCCGAACCGAGCGAGAGCGAATGGACGCTGGCCACGCTCACCGCCAATTACGATGCCGGCTTCGGCAGCTTCCTCTCCGCTTCGTCCTGGTTCGATCGCAGCTTCAGCGACACCGAGGACTTCTCCGAATGGACGACGGTCATTTTCGGCTTCCAGGGCGCTTCGATCGCCACCGCCGAGACCGATCAGTCCATCTTCAGCCAGGAGCTGCACCGAAGGCCAGCTGCGCGCCGTCCACCGCGCGCTCGCCGATCCCGCGACGCTGCCGTTCGATCAGGGCCCCGCGCCGCACAGCTTCAACCGCGCCGACGCGGCGCCGGTGACGCCCGGCGAGCCGATGCGGATCAGGCTTGCGCTCAATCCGACGGCCGCCCTGGTGCGGCAGGGCCATCGCTTGCGCGTCGCCATCGCCGGCGCCGACAAGGACGTGTTCCGCCGCTATCCCGCGGCCGGCGCGGAGACGTTCACGCTCGACGTCGGCGGCGCGAGCTTCATCGAGGCGCCGCTGCGCGCCAATTGAGCGCGCGATCTTCGTCGGGAAGCGGCTTTCATTCACGTCGGTCGAGGACGTGTTCGCGGAACACGCGTTTGCGCTTGCGCCGGCGGCTGGGATTAGTTCGGCTGAAACCTGAGCGATTGTGCGCTCGTCGCGCGAGGCCGCGACGAACCGACAGGAAGCTGCGACGAGCGGGGTCTCGCCGCCGCAAAGGATGATACCCTTGGCGAGGTCGAGTTCCTAGGCTGTGAGCATGTCAGGTCCGGAGGGTGAAGCGAGCGGCGGATTGAGCGGCCCGAAGGGTCTGCTCGCCCATCCCGGCTGGACGCGCTGGGGGGCGCACGCCGCTTTCTGGCTGATGTATCTGGCGTTCCGCACCGCCGCCGCCGCCGCCGATCCGCCCGACGACGCCAGCGATTTTCCCTATCTGCTGAACCGGCTGGCCGTGGTGGCCAGTTACGCGGTGCTGACGGGCGCGCTGCTGGCGGTTGTCGCCGGGCCGCGCGCGAGCCGGTCGAACTGGGCGCGCAATCTCACGCTGGTGCTGGGCGCGCTCGCGCTCGCGCCGCTGACGCAATACAGCGAGCAGGTGTGGCCGCGCTGGCTCGCCGGCTTCTCGCCGGAGCCCTATCCGTTCATCATCTATCTGTTCCAGTTCGGCTGGGCGCTGCCGCTGTGGGGGCTGACGCAGGCGCTGCTCGGCTATCACCACGAAACCATGGCCCAGCAGCGCGCCGTCGCCCGCGCGCAGGCGCTGGCCTACGACGCGCAGCTCAAGATGCTGCACTACCAGATCAACCCGCACTTCCTGTTCAACACGCTGAACGCGATCTCGACCCTGGTGCTGGAGAAGCGCAACCAGCAGGCCGAAAGCATGATCCTCAAGCTCGCGGGCTTTCTGCGCTACTCGCTCGACCGCCAGCCGACGGAGATGGCGGCGCTGACCGCGGAGATGGAAGCGCAGCGCAAGTATCTGGAGATCGAGCAGACGCGGTTCGACGACAAGCTCAAGGTGACATTCAACATCGAGCCGGGGCTTGAGAACGCGCGGCTGCCGAGCCTCATCCTGCAGCCGATCCTGGAGAATGCGATCAAGTATGCGATCACGCCGCGCACGGACGGCGGCAGCATCGATGTTTCGGCCACGCGCGACGGCGATCTGCTGCGCATCCGCATCGAAGACGACGGGCCCGGCCTGCCGCCCGAGGGCGATCCGCGCCGCCGCCGCGGCGTCGGGCTCGCCAATGCGCGCGAGCGGCTTGAACTGATCTATGGCGGCCGCGCGGGCCTTACCGCGCGCAATCGCGAACCGCACGGATGTCGCGTGGAAGTCTGGTTGCCTCTGGAGGAAGAACGTGTCGGCCGAACCCCTGCGCCTGCTTTTAGCTGACGACGAACCGTTGGCGCTGCGCCGCATGAAGCTGGCGCTGCAGGAGATTCCGGATATCGAGATCGTCGGCGCCGCGAGCGACGGCGCCCAGGCGATCAGCGCGATGAAGGACCTGCGCCCCGACGTGGTGCTGCTCGACATCAAGATGCCGCTGGCGGACGGGTTCGAAGTGGCCAACGCGGTGGAGGATTGCGGCGGGCCGGCGGTGATCTTCGTCTCGGCGTTCGATTCCTATGCGGTGCGCGCGTTCGAAACCTCGGCGGTCGACTATCTGGTGAAGCCGGTCGAGTTCGAGCGCCTGGCCTCGGCGATCGATCGGGCGCGGGCGCGGCGCGCCGCGGACAATGCCGGCAAGCGCGCAGAAGAACTGGCGGCGGTGCTCGATGCGCTGCGGCGCGAAGCCGACGAGCGCGAGGGGCCGCAGTTCGAGAAGGAGTTCTGGATTCGCGACCGCGGCCGTTTCCTGCGCGTTCCGGTGGAGGACGTCGAGCGGATCGAGGCGGAGCGCGATTATGTGCGGCTCTATTGGGAGGGGCGCACGCTGCTGCATCGCGAGACCATGTCTCACCTCGAAGAGAAGCTCGATCCCAACGTGATGCTGCGTGTGCATCGCTCCGCATTCGTGAACTGGAAGCGGCTCAAGGCGGTGCGCCGCGACGCCAATGGGCGGCTGATGGCGGTGCTGCAGAGCGGCGACGAAGTGCCGGTCAGCCGCGCTTACGCACAGCGGGTGATGGCGGAAATGAAGACCCGCAGCTGAGCGGAAAAAGGGCGGGCGGCTGACGCCGCCTCGCCAAGGGAGTTCATAAGGCAGACGAGAAGGGCTCGTCCGTATCAGGGATGCCGGCGCCGGCGCTTTCGGATGCAGGCGCGGCGCGCTAGGAAGCAGCCATGCAAGGCAAGGTCGTAGTCGTCACCGGGGCGTTCGGAGCGCTTGGGCGGGTCGTCGTGAAGCTGGCCGAGGCGCGCGGGGCGCGGGCCGCGCAGATCGATTACGCGCCCGCACCGGCGGAATTCGCCGCCGCGCCGCTGGCGTTCGGCGGCGTCGATCTCGCCGACGCCGCCGCGGCCGCGGAGGCGATGCGGCAGGTGCGCGAGCGCGCGGGGCGCATCGATGCGCTTCTGAACATCGCCGGCGGCTTCACCTGGCGCACGCTGGAGGACGGCGGCGCGGACGTCTGGGAGCGGATGTATCGGCTCAATACGGCGACCGCGGTCAACGCCTGCAAGGCCGCCGCGCCGTATCTGATCGAGAGCAAGGGCGCGATCGTCAATGTCGGCGCCAACGGCGCGCTGAAGGCGGCAGCGGGCATGGGAGCCTATGCGGCGTCGAAGTCCGGCGTGCACCGGCTGACGGAGAGCCTGGCGGAGGAGCTGAAAGGGCGAGTGCGCGTCAATGCGGTGCTGCCGTCGATCATCGACACCGCGGCCAACAGGGCCGACATGCCGAAGGCCGATTTTAGCGCCTGGGTGCAGCCGGAGGAGCTGGCGGAGGTAATGCTGTTCCTGGCGTCGGACGACGCCAGCGCGGTGACCGGCGCGCTTCTTCCCGTGACGGGGCGAGTCTGAAGCGCGACGCTTCAGCTGAACTGTCCGTGACGGCCTTCGCCGCTCGAAAAGCGCTGTGCGCCCGAGGCCGTCTCGCCCGAGCGCAGCGTGGCCAGGCCGTGGGCGACTTCGTTATCGATCGCCGCGCTTTCATCGAGGTCCCATTGTTCGATCGCCGAGAGGCGGTCGTGACGCATGCAGGTTTGCGGAAACGCGGCGATCTGCTTGGCCAGGGCGATCGCATGCGCGAGCGCTTCGCCCGCCGGCGCGACGCGATTGGCCAGGCCGATGGCCAGCGCTTCGCGGGCGTCGACGGGACGGCCGGTGAGGATGAGGTCCATCGCCCGGGAGTGGCCGATCAGGCGCGGCAGGCGGACGGTGCCGAGATCCACGAGCGGCACGCCGAAACGGCGGCAGAAGATGCCGAATGTCGCGGTTTCGGCCATGACGCGCAGGTCGCACCAGAGGGCGAGTTCGGCGCCGCCTGCTACGGCGTGGCCTTCGACGGCGGCGATCACCGGCTTGCCGAGGCGCAGGCGCGTCGGACCCATCGGGCCGAAGCTGTTCACCCCGCCCGGCGCCACCCGCTTGCCGCTTTCGCCGCCCGCCAGCGCTTTGAGGTCCGCGCCCGCGCAGAACGCGCCGCTTGCGCCGGTTAGAACCGCGACCGAGGACGCCTCGTCGGCGTCGAAGGCGCGGAAGGCGTCGAACAGATCGCGCGCCGCTTCGAGGTCGACGGCGTTGCGGCGCGTGGGCCGGTTGATGGCGATGATCGCAACCGGACCGTCGCGTGTGATGTCGATGCTCATGGGCGCCTCCGAGCGTCTATTGTGACGCGGGCCTCGCCGCGATCAACGCCTTGCCGGGGGCATGAGATACGCCTGCCATGGCAACCTCCGGTTAGAGCAAGATGGCTGGCGGCTATAGGCGGCGCGCATAGGCGCTTCGGCGGCATTTACAGCGGCGGCGAACGGCCCTATCTGAGCGCGTTCTCGGGGAGTAGCCGTCCGCCCTTTGGAGCGGAGCCTCGCGTCAACAGACTTGGCCCTCGGGCCATGGCGCAGGCGGCGGAGCGAAAGTTCCGGATTGGCGAGACCGGCGACGCTGATCCTCGGCCTGGGCCGCGGGGGTCGTGCGTCGTCGTGTCAGCACCGCGCCCCCGGACAGTTCCATGCTCGAAGCCTTCGGCGTCTCCACCGCCGCCGTCGCCATCGCCGAGATCGGCGACAAGACCCAGCTCCTGGCGATCGTGCTCGCCGCCACGTTCCGCAAGCCGGTCGCGATCCTGCTCGGCGTGCTGGCGGCGACGCTGCTTAACCACACGATCGCCGCCGCGCTCGGCTTTGCGCTCGGGCAATGGTTCGAGGGGCGCCTGTTCCAGACCGTTCTCGGGCTCAGCTTCGTGGTGATGGCGGCGTGGGCGCTGATCCCGGACAAGGACGACGGCGCCGCCGCGCGCGACCGCGGCGGGGCGTTTCTCACCGCGCTGATCGCGTTTTTCTTCGTCGAGATCGGCGACAAGACGCAGGTCGCCACCTCGCTGCTGGCGGCGCGCTTTCAGGACGTTGCGACGGTCACGGCCGGCACAACGCTCGGCATGATGCTGGCGAACGCGCCGGCGGTGTTCCTGGGCGAGGCGGTGACGAAGATCGCGCCGTTGCGGACGATCCGCATGATCGCGGCGCTGCTGTTCGCCGTCATCGGCGTCTGCATCGTCGGCGCGGCGTGGCTGGCCCTCGCGGCTTAAGCGGCTTCGTCGAGCGCCAGCAGCGCGAACGTCGCCAGCCAGTGCTCGCCCATATAGTCGCCGGCGACATGAGGGAGGCTCGCGCCGATATGGAGCAAGGCCGCGGCGTGCGCGCGGCGTGCGACGGCGTTATCGGCGCCGTGCGCGGAAGCGATGGCGCGCCAGCACCAGGCGCGGGAGAAGTTGAGTCCGTCGAGGTGTGCGATCTTGCCGTCGGTGCGGTCGCTGACGCGCGCCGGCGCAAAGAGGCTGGCGGGCGCGCCGTCCGCGGCGCGCGGCAGAAACGCGGCGAACCACGCGCGGAACGCCGCGCCGTCGGTGAAACGGCGCATGCACTCCGCTTCCATCAGCGTCGGCGAGAGGAAATCGTCCTGGCTGGGCTCCCACGCCTGCGCGTCGCGGTCGCCGCCGTACCAGCTCTGCACCTTGGCGCGCATCAGCGCGAACAGCTCGGCGTCGCAGCGCTCGGCGTAGTCGGCGGCCATGCGCAGCGCAAACGCGGTGGAGGAATGTACGCCGGTGCGGACCGGATAGTCGCATAGCGGCAGAAAAGCCTTGAACCGCGCGGCGAACATCTCCGTCAGCGGGCGCAAGTGCGCGGCGGCGCGTGCGGGCGCGTCGGCGCGGCGCCGATCGAGTTCCGCCTGCAGCGCCAGCAGCCAGCCCCAGCCGTACGGGCGCTCGAAGCCGCGCGCTTCGGGGCGCGCCAGGTAGGCGCACTCGGCGGCGACGTTCGGCGCGGTGACGCGCGCGTCGAACAGGCGCTCGATCCGCGGCGCGGCGGCGAGATCGGGATAGCGGCGGAGCAGGCGCGCGAGCAGCCAGTACCCGTGCACGCACGAGTGCCAGTCGAAGCTGCCGAAGAAGATCGGATGCAGCGCCTTCGGCCCGCGCACGTCGTCGGGGCCGGCCATGACGTGGTCGAGCTTGTTGGGATACTCGCGTTCGACATGGCTCAACGCGAGCGCGGCGAACTTTTCGGCGATGTCGCGGGTGAGCGCGGTCATGACGGGAACGCCAGCAAGCGCATGAGCACGATGTTGGCGATCAGCAGCGGGATCGCGGTGGGGATCTGTGCACGGATCACGCCGTTGAGCGCGGCCTTGCGGTCGGGCAGCTCCAGCAGGTTGGCCGGCACCACGTTGAAGTTGGCGGCCATCGGCGTCATCAGCGTGCCGCAGAAGCCCGCCAGCATGCCGATGGCGCAGACGATGGCCGGGTTGCCGCCGAATTCAAGCACGACGATCGGCAGGCCCACCGCCGCTGTCATCACCGGGAAGGCGGCGAACGCATTGCCCATGACGACGGTGAACAGCGCCATGCCGACGCAATAGGCGATGACGGCGGCGGTGCGGGTGTCGAGCGGCACGTACTGGCCGAACACGGCGCCGACCTGTTCGCCGACGCCGGCGACAAGGAACACCGCGCCGAGCGACGCCAGCATTTGCGGCAGGATCGCCGCCCAGCCGACGGCGTCGAGCAGGCGGCGCGCCTCCTGCAGCGGCGCCATGAGCGGCGGCTTCAGCCAAACCATCGCCGCGGCGACGGCGATCAGCGTGCCGAGGATCAGCGAAATCAGCGTCGCCTGCGCCGGATCGATCAGCTGGGCGCCCCATTGCGTCTGCTTGGCCAGCAGCGTGCCGCCCAGCGCGGCGGCGGGAATGATCAGCGCCGGCAGGAACAGCGCATCGCCGCGCTTCAGCGCGCTCTGCCTGCGCTCTTCGGCGCCGGTGGTGGCGGGCTTGCCTTGGCCCATGCCGACGGTGGCGACCACGACCAGCCCCAGTGCCAGGACGCCGTTGCCGAGATCGCTGAGTTGAGAGCCGGCGAGGAAGCTGGCCGCCAGCAGGCCCCAGAAGGCGAAGTTGAGGATGCGGCGCGGGTTCGACGCATCGCGCAGCGAGAACAACGCGATGGCGGCGAAGAACAGGCCGACGACATTGTAGAGCAGCGGCAGCGTGATCATGCCTGCGCCTCCGCTTCGGCCTGCGTTTGAGGTGCGGCGAGCGCGCGTTTGAGCCGCCTGTCGAGCAGGATGAGGCGCACCGAATGGATGGCGAGCGCCGCGATCGCGGTGGGGATGGCCCAAACGGAAAGTTCGAGCGGTTCGACGATGATGCCGTTCTGTTCGAGGAAGCCCTTGATCAGCAGGATCGAGGCGATGGCGATGAAGATGTCCTCGCCGAAGAACAGGGCGATGTTGTCGGCGGCGGCGGCGTGCGAGCGGATCAGGAAGCGCTCGCGGTCGGGCAGCGCGCCGAACCTGGCCTCCGCGGCGCCTTCGGCCATCGGCGCGACCAGCGGGCGCACCATCTGCGGATGGCCGCCGAGCGAGGTGAGGCCGAGCGCCGCCGCGATCTGGCGAACGACGAAATAGACCCAGAGCACGCGCCCCACCGTCGCCGCCTGCACCTTGGCGATCAGCATGCGCGCGCGCTCCTGCAGGCCGGCGCGCTCGAGCAGGCCGATGGCGAGCAGAACGAACCAGACGATGCTGACATAGCGGCTGTCGTTGAACGCCTTGCCGAACGCGGCGAGCGTGGCGAGCGCGGCCGCATGCATGTCGCCGAGATCGGCGGCTGGCGTCCAGGCCGCGGCCAGGCCGGTCGTCATCGCCGCCGCCATCACTACAAGCAGCGGATTGGCGCGCACCAGAAAGCCGAACACGACGACGGCGATGCCAAGAAGTACCAGCATGCTCCCCCCATTCTCCCGCTCAGGCGCGCCCGCACCCGCCGCCGCCCGGCGTCTCGATCACAAACACGTCGCCGGGACGCACGTCGGCTTTGCCGGCGGCGCCCAGCGGCGTGACCGAGCCGTCGGCGCGCTCGATCCAATTGACGCCCGGCGCGCCGTCGCCGCCGCCGTCGAGCCCGAACGGCGCGGTGGAGCGGCGGTTCGACAGGATCGCGGCCGTCATCGGCGCGCGGAAGCGGATGCGGCGCACGGCGCCGTCGCCGCCCTTGCGTTTCCCCGCGCCGCCCGAACCGCGCCGCACCGCGAAGCGTTCGACCAGCACCGGAAAGCGCGTCTCCAGCACTTCGGGATCGGTGAGGCGTGAATTGGTCATGTGGGTCTGCACCGCGGCGGCGCCGTCGAAGTCGGGGCCGGCGCCCGAGCCGCCGCAGATGGTTTCATAATACTGGCGCCGCTCGTCGCCGAACGTGAAGTTGTTCATGGTGCCTTGCGAGGCCGCCATCGCGCCGAGCGCGCCATACAGCGCATCGACGATCACCTGGCTGGTCTCGACATTGCCGGCGACGACCGCCGCGCCGCGCGCGGGATTGAGCAGCGAGCCCTCCGGCACGACGAGTTCGATCGGCTTCAAGCAGCCTTCGTTGAGCGGGATGTTGTCGCCGACAAGCGTGCGGAACACGTAGAGCGTCGCGGCGCGGGTGATGGCCAGCGGGGCGTTGAAGTTGTTGGGCTGCTGCGGGCTTGTGCCGGTGAAATCGATACGGACGGTGCGCTTGGCGGGATCGGGCGTGATGGCGACGTGAATGGTCGCGCCGTTGTCCATGGCGACGGCGAAGCGGCCGGGCTTGAGCTTGGCGATGACGCGCCTGATCTGTTCCTCGGCGTTGTCCTGAACGTGGCGCATATAGGCGGCGACGCCGTCGCGGCCGTAATAGGCGACGAGACGCTTCAGCTCGTCCACGCCGCGCCGGCAGGAGGCGATCTGCGCTTTCAGATCGGCGACGTTGCGGTCGATATCGCGTGCGGGGTGCGCTCCGTTGGCGAACAGCGCGCGGGTCTCGGCTTCGCGCAGGCGGCCGTCGCGCACCAGCAGGAAGCTCTCGATCAGCACGCCTTCGTCTTCGACCGTGCGGCTGTCGGGCGGCATCGAGCCGGGCGTGACGCCGCCGACGTCGGCGTGATGGCCGCGCGCGGCGGTGAAGAAAGCGGGCCGGGCCTCGCCGTCGAGGAAGACCGGCGCAATCACGGTGATGTCGGGCAGATGCGTGCCCCCGGCATGCGGGGCGTTCAGCATGTAGACATCGCCGGGGCGCATGTCGGCGGCGTGGTTGCGGAACACTTCGCGGACGCTGGCGCTCATCGATCCAAGGTGAACCGGGATGTGCGGTGCGTTGGCGACGAGGCCGCCCGTCTCATCGAACACCGCGCAGGAGAAATCGAGCCGCTCCTTGATGTTGACCGAGGATGCGGTGGTCTGCAGGGCAAGGCCCATTTCCTCCGCGACGCCCATGAAGCGGTTGTTGAACACTTCAAGCAGGACGGGATCGACGGCGGCGCCGATCAGGTTGCGCTCGGCGCGGGTGGCGGCGCGCGTGAGGACGATGTCGCCGTGGGCGTTCAGGCGCGCGCGCCATTCGGGGGCGACATAGGTGGTGGCGCCCTGTTCGATGATCAGGGCCGGGCCGTCGGCCATGAACCCCGGCGACAGCGTGCGGCGCTCGAACACCGGCGTTCCGGCGCCGGCCTTGCTGGGCGGCGCTTCGCGGGGAGGCGCTGCGTCGCCGCGCGCCGGCGCCGTGCGTTGGCTGGCCGAAACAGCCTCCGCGGAAAGCGACGCGACGATGATGGCGCGGTCGGGGTCGGTGAAGCCGAAGCGCGTGCAGTGCTCGGCTTCGAACGCACGCGCGAGATCGGCGGCGGCGAAGGGAATGGGAAGATCGGAATCCGCGCCCTCGTACTTGAGGTTGGCCGTGACGGTGACGTCGATCCGCGCGGCGCCCTGCGCCCGAAGCGCCTCGCGCGCCTTCGCCGCGACATCCTCGGCGCGCGCTTCGAGCTGCGCCGCGTCCAGCCGTTCCTCGACCGTGATCTGTTCGATCGCACGCAAATCCGCCGCGCCCATGCCCCAGGCGCTGAGGAGGCCGGCAAGCGGATGCAGCAGGACCGTCTCCACGCCGACGGCGTCCGCGACCGCGCACGCGTGCTGGCCGCCGGCGCCGCCGAAGGCGACCAGGGCGTATTCGGCCGGATCGTAGCCGCGCTGAATCGAAATCTTGCGGATCGCTTCGGCCATGTTGAGGTTGGCGATGGTCAGGAAGCCTTCGGCCGCCTCTTCGGGCGTCATCGCGCGCCCGGCGCCGGCTTCGATCTCGACGCAGAGCGCGCGAAACTTCGCGGCGACGACGGCGCTGTCGAGCGGCTCGTCGCCGCCCGGGCCGAAGATCGCGGGAAAGTGTTCCGGCCGGACGCGCCCGAGCAGCACGTTGCAGTCGGTGATGGTGAGCGGGCCGCCGCGGCGATAGCAGGCGGGGCCCGGCACGGCGCCGGCGCTGTGCGGCCCAACGCGCAGGCGCATGCCGTCGAAAGAGCAGATCGAGCCGCCGCCGGCGGCGACGGTGTGGACTTCGAGCATCGGCGCGGAGAAGCGGACGCCGGCGACCGCCGTATCGTTGGTGCGTTCGAACGCGCCGGCATAGTGCGAGACGTCGGTGGAGGTGCCGCCCATGTCGAAGCCGAGCGCCTTGGAGAAGCCCGCGCGCTCGGCCGCGAGCGCCATGCCGACCACGCCGCCGGCCGGTCCGGAAAGCACGGCGTCGCGGCCGCGAAAGGCGCCGCGCGCGGCAAGTCCGCCGTTCGACTGCATGAAGAAGAGCTTGCCTTCCTCCACGCCGGACGCCGTGAACACGCCGGCGAAGCGGTCGACATAGGCGCGCAGCACGGGCGAGAGATAAGCGTCGGCGACCGTGGTGTCGGCGCGCGGGATGAACTTGATCAGGCCGCTGATCTCGGAGCTGACCGAAATCTGGTCAAAGCCGATCTCGCGCGCAATCTCGGCCAGGCGCTGCTCATGCTGCGGATAGGCCCAGCCGTGCAGGCAGGCGATGGCTATCGCGCGGCTGCCGGAGGCGAAAGCCTTCCGGAGTTCGGCGCGGGCGTGGGCCTCGTCCAACGGGCGCAGCACTTCGCCTTCCGCGCTGACGCGTTCGCGTATTTCGACGACGCGCTTATAGAGCAGGTCCGGCTTGACGATGTGGCGCGCGAAGATCTCGGGGCGCGCCTGTACGCCGATCTCCAGCGCTTCGCCGAAGCCCTCGGTGACCGCGAATACGACGTCGGCGCCCTTGCGTTCGAGCAGCGCATTGGTGGCGACGGTCGTGCCGAGCCGCACCGTCTCGATGTCGGCGAAGGCGCCGTCGTGCTCCGCCAGAATCTGCGCGATCGCTTCGAGCGCGGCGTCCTCATAGCGGCCCGGATTGTCCGAAAGCAGCTTCCTGACCACTTCCAGGCCATCGGCGCGGCGCGCCACGACGTCGGTGAAGGTGCCGCCTCGGTCGATCCAGAACTGCCATGTCCGCATGCGGCGATATTCAGCCGCAGCCGGCGCAGATCAACAGGAATCCGCGCCGGCTGCGCCGCGCGCCGGCCTGCGCTGCGCCGCGCCGGGCGAACGCCCTTCCATGCGGTCACAGTCCGTGCAATGACCCTGGGAGAATCCGTTCGGGAGCGCCGCACGTTCTGCTGGCTCCATAGCCGATGAAGCATGTCCAGACTCCTGTCGCGTAAATTCAGCGTCGCCCCCATGATGGATTGAACGGAGACAAGAATCTTTTCAGCGAGTTAGAGGAGTTCGGTCACAGCGCGGACACGCACTAACTCGACGCCAAGGTTGCACTTAGCAGGGATAGTCAGGGAAATCATTTGGACACGCGCTGCTACTCAGATGGCCTCCAACCCAACGCCTCAGCGTGGGCGTAGAGGCTGGCGTTCATTGTCGCCAACTCTCTGTAGCGAGCATGTAGGTTTGGAGGGATCGCGTCGGGCGTTGGGTATCGGTTCTCAAACTCTTGCGCGAAGAGGCGTCCATATGCCTCTGCCGCAAGTAGGATTGGTCCGACATCGCGCGGCGCGTATTCGCCGATGACTTCGGCGACATCAATCACCTCTGGGTATCGCCCCGCCCCGAGTAGGAATTCGCCCACAGTCAAAGCCATCGTCGCCACGCTTTCGCGAGGGCTGAGCGTTCGCATGTAGATGCCGTTGGAAAGCGCCAAGTCCGTCATCGGCATGTTTTGCCGATACCAAACATCGCGAGCAGGGTGGCCGCCGCTTGTGGTTTCGAGATTGACGGCGCGACCTTCAGCGTCGGTGTAGCGCACGAAGACATGATGCGGCGCCGTTGCCAGCGCCACGTTTAGACCCAGCCGATCGGCGACGATGAGGAAGAGAACCGGCATCGAGACGCAGTTGCCGAGCCGCGTACTAACGTAGGTCGCAAGCAACTTGTTGTTGATGTTGCGCCCCAGGGGGTCGCGCATGTCGTAGGCAAATGGCCGGTTATCATTCCACGCACCGGCCTCATAGATGACGGTACGAACGGCGGCGAGTTTGCGCGTATCATCTGCGTTGGAGCCTGCGAGTGCGCGCGCGGCGACGACCATGCCATCGATGACTCGCGAAGCCGTTGCACCATTCGCTGAGGGGCTGATAACGGAGTCAAACGCGAGCTTGGTTTGCAGGTATCCAGCTGCAGTAGCAGCGGCGATGATTGATCGCATTTGGTTTGCGGGTCGCAACGATTGAGCAAACGCCGTTCGGCCGGGGGCAAGAATCCCTGCGAGACCTATCAACAAAAGGCGCCGGTCAACCAACGCATGCACTACTTCAATTGCCTCGCAGCTTAGAGCGCGCGCAGGGTCGAAATCCCGACGACAACCATCCAAACAAGCGCTGCAAAAAAAGATGCGGCCCATAATAGGATCACTGGCACCGCGACTATCCCGACCGCTGGACTCGAATACTCCGCAGTGAAAAAGTCCGGCTGGTGGCCAACCAACGCCAAAAACACACCGATCGGAAGGCTTGCCAAGCTCGCCACTAGGACCAATCCCGCTCTCCACCAGAGTCGTAAGCGGGAGGTGAGCACTAGCGTGGCGACGGGAAGCGCTATGGGCATCAGAAGTGCCAGAACGCTGATCATCGCCTGCATTCAATCACATCAGGGTCTCGGGCGGACGCGGTGATCTCCGGTTATAATCGGCTTCATCACGATACAATTCAGCTCGCCCTACGTTGGTATGGGGGTCCATGTCCGAGCCTGGTACAGGTGGCTCCGATGGTTCGAACCCGCGTGCGGCTTCCATTCCCGCTGAGATCGTAGGTGCGCTCCTGGAATCTAAATCAAAATCACCCTTGCCAATGCTAAGTACAATTCCTCCGACTCTTACGCCAAGTTCCGCCGGGCTCATCGCGAATTCCTCACTGTGGGAGGCTCCCATGAACCCCGCCGTGAAGTTGCCCATCTCACTTGCGTTCATTTCCTGGCCGCCGAATGTCCAAGTGTCGTTGGCGGTGTTTCCAACCTGGAAGTCGTAATCGCCACCCGGCTTGACGTTGTTCAGCGTGTTGTGGAGGCCTGCCATATAGCCAGCGGTGGCCTCGTTGCGTGCTCCCGTGAGCATGCCGCGTGTTTCCGCTTCGGTGTAGTTACACACCTCGTTGCTATGATAGCACATCCCAGTTGGATCGCTGAGGTTCAGCGGGTCGTTATTGACGTACTGATACAGGTTGAGATTGTCCTGGTAGCCAACGGGATCGGTCTGGAGAAAGCGGGCCTC
The DNA here is from genome assembly GCA_023384105.1 of Hyphomonadaceae bacterium. Taxonomy (GTDB): domain Bacteria; phylum Pseudomonadota; class Alphaproteobacteria; order Caulobacterales; family Aquidulcibacteraceae; genus Vitreimonas. The sequence goes on from JAHDXR010000023.1 coordinate 16,612, forward strand.
GGCGACGGCGCCGGCGCTAACCCAAACCACTGCCGCGACGCTGAGCGCTTTCGCGATGCCGAGCATGGCGATCTCCCACGCTGCATTGGATTCCTAGGCGCAGGCTGGCGTAACGTCCAGTTGAATTCGGGTGGTGGGGCGTGACTTGCCAGCGATCCGTCCAATCCGCGATAATACGCACTGAGCCTCGAAAAATCGTACGAGATGAAGAAGTTAGATCGTCGTCTTAGCACTGCCCCCATGATGGATTGGACCGACCGGCATTGCCGGGCGTTTCATCGTGCGCTGACCAAGCGGGCGCTGCTGTACACGGAAATGGTCACCGCCGACGCCGTCATTCACGGCGACCGCGAGCGGCTGCTCGGCTTTTCCGAGGTCGAGCATCCGGTGGCGCTGCAGCTCGGCGGCAGCGAGCCGGCGAAGATGGCGCAGGCGGCGCGGATCGGCGCGGCGTTCGGCTATGACGAGATCAATCTCAATATCGGCTGTCCGTCCGACCGGGTGCAGTCGGGGCGCTTCGGCGCCTGCCTGATGCGCGAGCCGGCGCTGGTGGCGCAGCTGTGGTCGGCGGCGCAGGAGGCGGCGCCGGACGTGCAGGTCACGATCAAGTCGCGCATCGGCGTCGACGACCAGGCGCCGCGCGAGGCGCTGTTTGCGCTGGCGGACGCCTGCGCCGACGCCGGCTGCACGAGCTTTACCGTGCACGCGCGCAAGGCGTGGCTCAAAGGCCTGTCGCCGAAAGAGAACCGCGACGTGCCGCCGCTCGATTACGAGTTGGTGCGCGAACTGAAGCGCGCGCTGCCGGCGCTGGAGATCGTGCTCAATGGCGGTCTGCGCGATCTCGACCACGCCATCGCCGAAAGCACAGGGCTCGACGGCGTCATGCTGGGGCGCGCCGCGTATCAGAATCCGGCCGTCCTCATGGACGTGGACGCGCGCCTGTTCGGCGCGCCGAATCCGGCCGAAAACGCCGTCGCGGCGGTGGAGGCGCACATGCGCTACATCGAGGCGCGCCTGCGCGAGGGCGCGCCGCTGCACGCGATGACGCGGCATATGCTGGGGCTGTTCAACGGCGTGCCGGGCGGGCGGGCGTGGCGGCGCGTGCTGTCCGAACAGGGCGTGCGCGCCGGCGCCGGGCTCGATGTCGTTCGCAATGCGCTCGCGGGAATCGTGCGGCCTGCTATTCACGCCGCATGAGTTCGGAGCTTCTCATTTTCGCCGCCGCGCTTGCCGGAGCGGCCCTGTTCGCGGGCTTTGTCGGCGGGTTGTTCGGCATCGGCGGCGGCGCGGTGATCGTGCCGGCGCTGTTTTTCGTGTTCAGCGCGATCGGCGTCGATGAGAGCGTGCGCATGCACGTCGCCGTGGGCACTTCGCTTTCGACCATTGTCTCGACCTCGTGGCGTTCGCTCGCCGCCCATACCAAGGCCGGGGCGGTCGATTACGACGTGCTGAAGAGCTGGGGGCCGTGGATTTCGCTCGGCGCCATATCGGGCGCGGTGCTTGCGGGGTTCGCCAATACCGAAGCGCTGCTGATCGTGTTCGGCGCGGGGCTCCTGCTGGTGGCGGCGCAGATGGCGTTCGCTTCGCCGAATTGGCGTTTGTTCGGCGATCTGCCGCGCGGGCTCGCGCGCGTGGCGACGGCGGGCGGCATCGGCCTGCTTTCGGCGATGATGGGGATCGGCGGCGGCGCTTTCGGCGTCACCGTGATGACGCTCTGCGGCAAGCCGATCCATCGCGCTGTGGCGACGGCTTCGGGGTTCGGCGCGGCGATCGCGCTGCCGGCGGCGCTGGGCTATGTGATCGCCGGCTGGGGCCGGGAGGGACTGCCGTCCTGGTCGCTTGGCTTTGTCAGCTTGCCGGGCTTCGTGCTGGTGGCGGCGCTGACCGCGCTGACCGCGCCCGTCGGCGCGCGGCTGGCGCATCAGTTGCCGCAACAGACGCTGAAGCGGGCGTTCGCGGTGTTCCTGGCGCTGGTCGCGCTCAACATGCTGCGCGAGGCGATGGTCTAGGTCGCCGGCGCCTTGGCGCTGGCGAGGCGGGCGGGCAGTTCAGCCATGATCGCCCGACGCTGCGCCTCGTCCAGGCGAGCCCAGGCGGCGATCTCGCTCAGGGTCCGGCCGCAGCCGATGCACTGCCCGGTCTGGCCGCTGACGGCGCAGACTTTGACGCACGGGCTGGAAATGGACTGGGACATCGCCGCCCAAGCTAGAGAGCGCCCGCAGGACCCGCAAATGGGCCAGTTTCGATAAAATATCGTTTTTCAATAAAAACACGTTGACTTTCGATAATTCATATCGTAATTCGATATCAGCCTGAACTTGCGGCAAGGTGCATCCGCCTCCTCTCCCGGCGGCATCTTCCAAGCAAGTCGGCGATCAAAACCGACGCTGGAAGGGAAAAACGTCATGCGTTTCGCACTCATCGCTACGAGCGCCGCCGCCGTGGTCGCCGTGCCGCTGGCCGTGGCCGCCGCCGCGCCGCAGATGACGGCGGACCAGTTCCTGGGCGCGGTCCGGTGCGCCGCCTTTGAGGCCGCCGTCGACCCGCGCGCGGAGCTTGGCGCGGTCAAGATGCAGCTCAACGCCGAAGCCCGCCGCCAGCCGGCGGAGACCGCCGCGCAAGCCCAAGCCGAGGCCCGCGCGATCGCTCTCCAAGCTGTGATCGGCGAATCCGGCGCCGCCGGGTCTAAGATCGCGTCCGAGCTGAACGCTGCTTGTTCCGACGGCTTGCTGATGTCGGGCGCGGCGGCCGCTCGCGCGGCGTGAGCTAAGGGATGCAAACAGCGCATCGCTTCTCACGAGGCGGGCGCGAAGGGGAGCGAAGATGAAGGTCTGGATCCTGGCCGGTGTCTTTATCGTGGCGACCGCGCCGTTCGCCGCCGCCGCCGAAACCGCTATTGGCTGTGAGGTCGATGATGCGCGCCAGGCGCCGCAGGTGCGGATCGATTCCGGCTCCCCGGGCGGCTCGGCGCCGCCAGCGGCAACGTCGCGTCAGCCCGCGCCGCCGCGCACGGAGGAACAGCGCGTCGCCGTGCGAGAAGCCGCTGAAGCGGCGCGGGTGGTCGTCGAGCGGCGCCGCAACGGCAAGCGAATTCCCGACGCCGAGTTGATAGGTCCACGCGGGGCTTTATAGTCTGGCCGCAATCGCGCGCGGTCCTCGCGCGTGCAATCGGGCCGGATAGATGGATCTCAATTTTTCCGCGGAAGAGTTAGCGTTTCGCGACGAAGTGCGCGCCTTCATCGAAGAGAACTACCCCAAGCATCTCAAAGGCAAGGTGCTGCGCGAGGATCTGACCAAGGAAGAGTTCCTCGCCTGGCACAAGATCCTCGGCAAGAAGGGCTGGTCGGCGCCGGCCTGGCCCAAGGAATATGGCGGCACGGGCTGGACCGCGACCCAGCGCTATATCTGGCTGGAAGAGAATGCGCGCGCGGAGACCATTCCGCCGCTGCCGTTCGGCGTCTCGATGGTCGGCCCCGTCATCTACACGTTCGGCACGCCCGAGCAGAAGCAGCGCTTCCTGCCGGGCATCCTTTCGGGCGAGGTGTGGTGGTGCCAGGGCTATTCCGAGCCGGGCGCGGGCTCCGATCTCGCCTCGCTCAAGACGCGCGCGGTGCGCGAGGGCGACTATTACATCGTCAACGGCCAGAAGACGTGGACCACGCTCGGCCAATACGCCGACTGGGGCTTCTTCCTCGTCCGCACCGATCCGAACGCGAAGCCGCAGGAAGGCATTTCGTTCCTGCTGATCGACATGAAGTCGCCCGGCGTCACGGTGCGTCCGATCAAGCTCCTGGACGGCGGTTACGAAGTGAACGACGTGTTCCTCGAAAACGTCAAAGTGCCGGTCGACCAGCGTATCTACGAAGAGAACAAGGGCTGGACCTGCGCCAAGTTCCTGCTCGCGCACGAGCGTGCGGGCATCGCCGGCGTGGCGCGCTCCAAGCGCAATGTCGAGCGGCTGAAGGACATCGCCAAGGCCGAGGCCGGCGACGACGGCAAGCCGCTGATCGAGGACGAGGACTTCCAGCGCAAGCTCTCCGAGCTGGAGATTGATCTCTCGGCGCTCGAGATGACGGAGCTGCGCACGCTGGCGCGCGAGCAGGCGGGCAAGGGTCCCGGCCCTGAGAGTTCGCTGCTGAAGATCAAGGGCACCGAGATCCAGCAGCGCCTGACCGAACTCACGCTCGAAGCGATCGGCAATTACGCGCAACCGTTCCCGCGCGGCCTCGGCGCCAACGAGTTCCCGGTCGGCCCGGACTACGCCGGCGCCGCCGCGCCCGTGTACTTCAACTGGCGCAAGGCCTCGATCTATGGCGGCTCCAACGAGATCCAGCGCAACATCATCGCCAAGATGGTGCTGGGTCTTTGAAGAGCGGTCTTACCTCGCCCCCCGCGAGGGGGAGAGGTCGCTCGAACTCCGTTCGAGCGGGTGAGGGGGCGTGGTGCGGAATCACGCGCTTCATCGACGCCGCGCTCGGCCCCGACGCTCGCCCCCTCATCCGGCCTTCGGCCGCCTTCTCCCCCGCGCGGGGGAGAAAGGATACGCTTTGACAGAGTGGTGAAATGAATTTCGATTACACTGAAGAACAGAACATGCTTCGCGACTCGATCGCGAAGTGGGCCGCCGGCCAGTACGACTTCGAGAAGCGCCGCGAAGCGCTGAAGAGCGACGACGCCTGGAGGAAGAACTGGGGCGTATTCGCCGAACTCGGCCTGCTCGCCGCGCCGCTGCCGGAGGACTTCGGCGGCCTGGGCGGCGGCGCGGTCGACATCAGCGTGGTGATGGAAGAGTTCGGCAAGGCGCTCGTGGTCGAGCCCTATGTGCCGACGGTCGTGCTCGGCGCCGGGGCGTTGAAATACGCCGGCTCCGCTGCGCAGAAGGACGAGCACCTGGCGGCCATCGCGGGGGGCGAACGCATCATCGCCTTCGCGCAGGCCGAGCCTAAGAGCCGCTGGGCGCTGAACGACGTCGGCACGGCGGCGAAGAAGGACGGCGCGGGCTACGTGCTGAACGGCCACAAGGCGGTTGTCGTCGGCGCGCCGCAGGCGGACTATCTGCTGGTCAGCGCCCGCACCGGCGGCGCCCAGCGCGACGCCAAGGGCGTTTCACTGTTCCTCGTGGCGAAGGGGGCCAAGGGCGTCTCCACACGCGACTACCCCACCATGGACGGCTCGCGCGCCTCGGAAGTCTATTTCGAGAATGTTTCTGTCGGCGCCGACGCGCTGATCGGCACCGCCGACGGCGCGCTGCCGCTGATCGAGCGCATCGTCGATGAGGCCAACGCCGCGTATTGCAGCGAGGCCGTCGGCTGCATGCGGATGATGACCGACCTGACGCGCGAATACGCCAAGACGCGCAAGCAGTTCGGCCGCGCCATCGCCGAGTTCCAGGTGCTGCAGCACCGCATGGTCGACATGTTCATGGCGACCGAGGAGAGCTACTCGATGGCGCTACGCGCCACCATCCTGCTCGGCGAAAGCGACGAGGAGCGCGCGCGGGCTGTTTCGGCCGCCAAGGTGTCGATCGGCAAGCACAGCCGCTTCGTCGGCCAGGCGGCGGTGCAGATCCACGGCGGCATGGGGGTGACCGACGAAATGCGCGTTGGCCACTACTTCAAGCGCGTGACCATGATCGACGCCACGTTCGGCAATGTCGACACGCACCTGAAGCGCTATACGGCGCTGAGCGCCGAAAAAGCGGCGTAAGCTCCGGCGTGTCGCGCGAACTCGACACGCTGCGCTGGCAATTCGATCTCGCGCTTCGCCTTGCTGCGCATCATATGCCGGCGCTGACGGATGAGGCGTGTCTCTGGCTGCCTGCGCCCGGCGCCTGGACGGTGCGTCGCGGCGAAGACGGCCGCTGGCGGCCGGACTGGTCGGATCAGGAGCCTGATCCTGCGCCCGCTGTTTCCATCGGCTGGTTGACTTGGCACCTGCTCTGGTGGTCCACGGGGTTCGTCGACGCGCTCGAAGGCGCGCCGCCCACGGCGCGCGAAGACGCGTTCTGGCCGGGCGCCGCCGCGCACGTGCGCGTGGGTTTCGATGACGTCGCCGCGCGGTGGTCGCGCCAATTCACGACGCTCTCGGACGCGGCCCTCGAGCGCCCGTTCGCGCATCCGTGGCCCGAGCCGCGTCCGCTGCGCATCGCGCTTGCCTGGGCCAATGCCGAACTCATGAAGAATGTCGCCGAAATCGGCGCGCTGCGGCATTTGTACGAAGCGCGCCACTGAACGAAACCCACCGCCGCCGCTACGCGGCTTCTGCACAGGCATTAATATACTTGACTCAGTACCCCACTAGGGCTATGTTAGGCTCATGAAAGAGCCAAAGACCCTCATGGAAGCCATTGAGCACTTCTCAAACGACGCTGTCGCGTTCGAGGAGGCAAAGGCTCTGCGCTTTCCTAATGGCGCACATTGCCCGACCTGTGGCCGCACGGACGTTCGCTTCATCGCGACTCGGCGCCTGTGGGAGTGCAAAGAGGATCACCCCAAGAAGCAGTTCAGTGCGAAGCTGGGAACGATCATGGAGGACAGCCCGCTGCCATTCAAAATCTGGTTTGCCGCGCTTTGGTCAATTGCCAACGACAAGAACGGGATCAGTTCTTACGAGTTCGCCCGCATGACGGGCATCACGCAAAAATCAGCGTGGCACGTGCTGCACTGTTGCCGCCTCGCTATGAAGGTCGGCGGCATCGACATGATGGACGGCACCGTCGAAATTGATGAGAGCTATGTCGGCGGCAAGCAGAAGAACATGCACAAGGCCAAGCGCGAGCGTAAGGCAAAGCTAGAAGGCTCGCACTTCGCCCAAAAGACGATGGTCATGGGGATGCTGAAGCGCACGAGCGCCGACGCGCTCAGCACCGTTCGCGTTCGCCTCATTCAATCGGCCGCCGTTGGTCATGTGCTGCCCGTGATCCGCGAGAACGTGAAGCCGGGTTCGGAGGTCATGACCGACCAATGGGGCGCATACACTGGACTACGCCGCGACTACACCCACGAGAGCGTCAACCACGCCGCCGAGGAATACGTTCGCGGGCGCGTCCACACCAACGGCATCGAAAATTTCTGGTCTCTTGTGAAACGGACCCTTGCGGGCACGTATGTCAGTGTTGAGCCGTTCCACCTTTCACGCTACCTTGACGAACAAGCGTGGCGGTTCAACGAGCGCAAGCTCAACGATGGCCAGCGTTTCCGCAAGCTGGCGTCGGCAATCGTTGGCATCCGTCTGACGTGGAAAGAACTGACGGGATACGCCGATGCGGGAGAAGCCGCCTAGCTCAAAAAACCGCGCCAAGGCAGAGGCAAGCGCGCCAAGCGGTGAAACACCGATGACGCGCTTTCGGCGTTTAGCTGCACAGGTGCTGGAGGTAGACCCCGCGAAGGTCCGCGCTCTTGAAGAAAAAGAGCGCACGGCGCGCCGGCGGCGGAAAGAGAAGGCTTAGCTCGCTCTACTCCAGCTTGCATGGAATCTGTTGAGCGGTAACAGATTGTCGCCGTGCTGACCCCGCTTCGAATACTCTCGCTCGATCCGGCCAACCTTGGCTCCGCTGACGCCGTTGGCGTGGCGCGCTGCGACGATGGTTTTGAGTACGCACTGAAAGATGCGGTCGCGTGCACCACGACACCCCACGACGAATGGTTTTGCACTGAGCTTGCCCAGGCATTGGGGATTGCCTGCCCGCCATGTGCGGTCGTGGAGGATGGCATCGGCGGCCACTACTTCG
>JAHDXR010000024.1 GCA_023384105.1 Hyphomonadaceae bacterium
ACTACTTCGCCGCCGCCGGATACGGTGCTACCTGAACGGAATCTGCGCTAGTGCGCCAACAGCATGGGAAAGCGCGCGGCCTGCAACAGATCCCGCGTCACGCCGCCGAGCACGACCTCGCGCATGCGCGAATGGCCGTAGGCGCCCAGGACGACGAGATCCGCATCGAAATCCATCGCCGCGTCGGCAAGGGCCAGCGAATGCTCGCGCCCCAGGCCGTCCAGATTGCTGACCTCGGCCTCCACGCCATGACTGGCGAGATAGGCGCGCAGACCTTGCCCCGGCGTCTTGCCATCCGCCGCCCAGCGCGGCGCGGCGTCGACGGTGACAATGCGCACCTGCTTCGCCGCCTGCAGCAGCGGCATCGCCCCGGCGATCGCGCGCACGGCTTCGGCGCTGGCGTTCCATGCAATCAGGATGCGCTCGAGCTTCGGCGCCTTGTGCGCGCCCGGCGGCAGCAGCAGCACCGGGCGGCCGGACTTGAACAGCACGTCCTCGATCAGTTCGCGCCGCGCCCGCGCGTGCTCCTCCGAGCGCGAGATGACGACCAAGTCCGCCACGCGCGCACAGGCGACGGCCCCATCGCGGGCGAGCCCCGACTCCGCGGTTACGTTGCGCACTTCGCTCGCGCCCTTCACCCGATTGAGCCAGGCGACGATCTCGCGCCGCTCGATGGCCGCGGCGGACTGCTCGCCCTTGGTCAGGTCCAGCAGCACCTCCGACAGCGGCGCGCTTTGCTGTGCGTATTCGGAGCCCGGCGAGATCGAAACGATCAGCGCCGTCGCCCTGGCGCCGAACGTCTCCGCCAATTGGGCGCCGGCGCGAAGCGCCGCTTCGTCGGCGTCGAGCGCAATGACGGGAACGAGAATCTGCTTGTAGCTCACGGGCGCGCTCAATGGCTCAAGAAAATGTCCGGCGCGCCCTCGGCGTTGACGAACGCACGGGTCGCCCCACCCAACACAAGCTCATAAAGGCGCGGACGTCCATAGCCGCCGGCGATCAGAATCTCGCAACCCTGGGACCTCGCCGCATCGAGCAGCGAACGCGGCACGTCGGCGCCCTTCAAGCTGCGTGTGACGACGTTGGCGACGCCGTGGCGTTCCAGATAGACGCGCGCGGCTTCCGCCGTTTCATCGCCGACCTTGTCGGTCTCGTCCACGTTGGTGAAGACGAACACCGATTTCATCTGGCGCAAGAGCGGCAGCGCGGCGCGCATGGCGCGCCCGGCCTGCGGGCTTCCGTCCCAGGCGATCGCGGCGGCGCCAAATTCCAGCGGTTCGCCTTTCACCAGCAATGTCGGCGCGCGCACCGCGAGCAGCGTCTCCGCGAACAAATTGTTCAAGGCGCCGCGCGCCGCCCTGGCGCTCATCACCACGAGATCGGAGAGCACGGCCTCGCGCGCGACCTCGTCCGCAAGCGCCACGGCGCGCGGCTTGACGCTCATGCCGGCGCCGCCCGCGCCGACGCCTTCGCGCGCGGCGATGCTCTCCACCAGCTCCACCGCGCGCTCGTGCTCCTCCCGCTGCCCGGCGACGAGCTGGCGAAGCAGTTCGTCCGGCAGGTCCCGCGTCGCGGCGCCGAAGCGGACAAGATCGGAGGCCGGGCTCGAAAAGGCCGGGATGACGGTGACCGCCGCGGCGAAGCGGGTCGCCAGCCGCGCCGCCGACGCGAGCACCTGCGCATCGTCGCCGCCGCCGGAAATGATCGCCAGAATTGATTTGAGGTCCATTCGCTTGCTCCCGCTTAACCCTAAGGGCGGCGCCGCACCCTTCCGTTGCGCTAAATCAACCCAACCCGGGTTCCCAAGTTGATCGGCCTCAACGTAGGGCGATTTCGTCACGGCAAGAGTGTCGGACTTTTCGAGACGGGACGACATCTCCATGCCGAGCCGCATCCTCATCGTCGACGGACATCCCGATCCGGCGCGCCAGCGCCTCTGCCACGCCCTGGCTGAGGCCTATATCGAGGGCGCGCGCTCGACAGGCAAGGAAACGCGCCTGATCACCGTCGCCGAGGCGGATTTCCCGCTGCTGCGGACGGCCGCCGAATTCGCCGCCGAGCCCACGAACGCAGCGATTCTCCGCGCCCGCGAAGACCTGCTCTGGTGCGATCATCTGGTGATGGTGTTTCCGCTCTGGCTTGGCGGGGCGCCGGCGCTGCTGCGCGCGTTCCTGGAGCAGGTCGGCCGCGCCAACTTCATGGCCGAGACCGACGGACGCGGCATCGCGTCCAGGCTGAAGGGCCGCTCCGCGCGCCTGATCGTGACCATGGGCATGCCGGCCTTCGCCTATACGCTGATGTTCCGCGAGCACGGCGTGCGCAACATCATGCAGGGCGTGCTGGGATTCGGCGGAATCTCGCCGATCAAACGCAGCTTCTTCGGCATGGTCGAAGCGGCGTCCGACGCCAAACGGCGAACCTGGCTGGCCAAGGCGCGCGAACTCGGCGCCCAGGGCGCCTGAAGCATCGCGCTAAACTCGACGCAAGCCTAATATGGACCGCTAGCGGGACGCCGGCCTGCGGTTTCGCTTGCAAGTTTGCGAGTCATTCCGGGCGAAGGCGCGGTACGCGCCGCAGACCCGGAACCCAGCGCCGCCGGCAATTCGTTTGCCCTGGGTTCCGGATCGCGCTCCGCGCGCCCGGAATGACTCGCGCGATGGCGCCAAGCTCCGGCGTTTGAATTGGCGTCATGCTGGAGCTTGTCGAAGCACGACGCCATGCACGCGCGGCGCAGGCCGGCGGGACGCCGGCGGTCCATAGTGGCGGCGCGTCCGATATTCAGCGCGGCGCTTTAGATCAACAGGGCTTCCACTTTCCGGGCGAGCGCATCGCTCAACAGCGGCTTTTCGACGATCTCCACCTTCGCCGCGGCCGCACGCCGCTGCAGCGCGGCCGACGGGTGCGACGTGATCAGGATCGCGGGCAGGCTGAACCCCCTGGCGCGCAATTGCTGCAGCGTATCCATGCCGGTCACGCCCGGCAGCCGCTCGTCTATCACGATGCAGGCCGGACTGCCGCCGGGAGGCGTCTGCGCCAGCAGCTGCTCGCCGCTGCTGAACAGGCTGACCTCGTAGCCCTCCATCTCGAAGGCGAAACGCAGCGCATCCAGGACGTCCGGATCATCGTCGACCAGAATAAGATGGCGAGACGCAGTCGCGGGCATGCTGAACGACTAAAGCCGGCGGCAAGGCTTCGCATTGATCTGGGTCAAGGCGCCCGCAGCAGCGCCATCCGGACCAGGTCGGACAGGGTGCGGGCCTGCATCTTCTCCATGACGTTGGCCCGGTAAATCTCGATCGTGCGCGGGCTGATGCCGAGCTTCTGGGCCGCGGACTTATTGGATTCGCCGTTGGCGATGGCCTCGAACACTTCGCGTTCCCGGGCGGTCAAGGTGGCCACCCGGGCTTCCACTTCCTCACGTTGCGCCTGCTTGCACGCGTCGCCCGCCGCCCGCTGGCGCGCGGTTTCAACCGCGTCAAGCAGGGCGTCGTCGTTGAACGGCTTTTCCAGGAAGTCGACCACCCCCGCCTTCATCGCCTCAACCGCCATCGAGACGTCGGCGTGGCCGGTCAGCACAATCACCGGAAGATGCATCCCCAGCTCCTTGAGTTTGGCCACCAGTTCGAGCCCGCTCATGCCGGGCATGCGCACGTCGGTGACGACGGCGCCCGGCTCCAGATCGCCGCCGCGCTCCAGCAGCGCGAGCGCGCTTTCGTACGTCTTCACCACGCAATCGGCGGCGGCGAGCGCGAAGGCGAGGGAGTCCCGCACCGCCGCGTCGTCGTCGACCACGTGAATGACGAACTGATCTGTCATGCCGGCTCCGTGATTGTCTCTTCGTCCTCGGCGAGGCGCACGGTGAAGCGGAAGATCGTGCCGCCGCCCGCGTTCGGCTCCGTCCAGATCCTGCCGCCATGCGCCTCGACGATGGTCCGTGAAATCGAAAGCCCGACGCCCATGCCGTTCGCCTTGGTGGTGACGAACGGCTGAAACAGGCGCTCGGCCGCCACCGGGTCCAGGCCCGGCCCGGTGTCGGCCACCGTCACCATCGCCATGCCGTCGAGCACGCTGGTCGAGACATCGATCGATTGGCCTCGCTCCTGTCCTTCCATGGCGTCGAGCGCATTGCGCACGAGGTTGACGATCACCTGCTGGATCTGCACGCGGTCGACCAGCACGCGGTCGAGATGGGGATCCATCTGGTAGCTCACCTTGACGCCGCGCTCCTTGGCGCCGACGAGCGCAAGTCCGCAGGCTTCGTGGACGACTTTGGCCAGCGATTCCACCGTGCGCTCGCCTTCGCCGCGCGCCAGGAAGTCGCGCAGGCGCCGGATGATGTCGCCGGCGCGGAGCGCTTGCTCGGCGCTTTTCTCCACGGCTTCGGCCACGCGCGCGTCCTTCTCCGGCTGGCGCTCGAGCAGGCGGCGCGCGCCGCTCAGATAATTGGCGATCGCGCTCAGGGGCTGGTTCAGTTCGTGCGCCAGCGCCGAGGCCATCTCCCCCATCGCGCTCAGCCGGGAGATGTGCACGACTTCCGCCTGCAGCGCGCGCACGCGGGCTTCGCTCTCCTGACGTTCAGTGAGATCGCGCACGAAGCCGGTGAAGAAGCGGGCGTTTCCGGAGCGCACCTCGCCCACGGCGAGTTCCATCGGGAATGTCGAGCCGTCCTTACGCTCGCCCACGACGATGCGGCCGATGCCGATGATGCGCTTGTCGCCGGTGGAGAGGTAGCGCTGCAGATAGGCGTCGTGCTGGGTCTTGAACGGCTCCGGCATCAGCATGCTGATGTTGCGGCCGACGACCTCGTTGGGGCGCCAGCCGAACATCCGCTCGGCGGCCGCGCCGTAGGACTGGATGACGCCCATATCGTTGATCACGATCATCGCCTCGGGGGCGGTCTCGAAGATGGAGCGCAGGTGCGCCTCCCGCTCCTCCAGCACCCGCGCCGAGGCCTCGCGCTGCCTGCGCCGCGCCAGCGCCATCGAGCCGATGACGGAGAGGAGGCCCCCGAGCAGCAGAAACAGCCAAACGGAGGTTGCATCGCTGAAGCCGTGCCCCGGCTCCAGCAGCACCCCCAGCACGAGCCCGACCGCGGTGGCCGCGAGGCCCGACCCCAGGCCGCGCCAAAACGCCGCCGCCGCCACCAGCAACAGGAAAAGCAGCAAGCTCGCGTCGATCGCGATCTGGCCGGGCGCAGCCGACAAGCAAATCGCGGCGACCGCCAGCCCCAGCAGCGGCACGCCGTAATCGACCGCCCAGGCGGGCAGCCGCTCCAACTTCGAACGAAGTGTGCTCACTTGAGCCATAATAACCGTGGGGAAGCTTCGGAAAAGGCGGCCATTTGCGCGAAATCATGGCGCTAATCGCCGCGCCGGCTGAGATTACGCTCGGCTTAGGCTGGCAGGCTCTGAGGCGTATGCCGTGCGGCCTACGGGCTCCCCCTTAAGCGTTGATCCCGAATTTTGCTTGCCCAGCCCTCGATCTAGCCTCCCTTCGTCAAGGGAGACCATCATGAGCCTCGAACGCGCCAACGCCGCCGAAGACACCATTGACCTGGGCGCAGGCCTCTGCCTGCACGGCACCCGGATGCGGTTCGACCGCAACGAAGAGATTTTCGGCGAGGACGAACCGGCCGAGTACATTTACCGGGTGGTTTCGGGCGCGGTGCGGACCATGCGCTTCTCCAGCGACGGGCGCCGCCAGATTCTCACCTTCCAGCTCCCCGGCGACGTGTTCGGCATCGAAACGGACGAGGTCCATACCTTCTCCGCCGAGGCGGTCTGCCCGACGGAAGTCGTGATGGTGCGCCGTTCGCTGCTTGAAAAGGCCGCATCGGACGACGCGCGCGCCACGCGCCGGTGGCTCGAACTCACCTGTCAGGACCTGCGCAATGCGCAGGAGCACGCGCTGATCCTCGGCCGCAAGGGCGCCGGCGAACGCGTCGCGGCGTTCCTGCTCAGGTTTTCGGACCGCTTCACCCGCGGCCAGGAACTCGATCTGCCGATGTCGCGCGCCGACATCGCCGACTATCTCGGGCTGACGATCGAGACGGTTTCCCGCTCGTTCTCGGAGATGGAGCGCACTGCGGCGATCGATCTGCCGAGTTCGCGCCACGTCGTGCTGCGCAACCGCTCGGCGCTGATGCAGCTGCAAGCGGCCTGAGAATCGTTGGCCCCGAGCGTCGGCCGCGCTAACCTGCACGCCGAGACGTGTTCGTGGAGCGGCCGATGAAAGCCCTGCTTGCCCCTTTGTTCGCTTTGACGATTGTCGGCTGCGCGACCGAGAGTTCGCCGCAGCAGACGCTTGTCGAGCGCGGCCGCACGCTGGCCAGCGTCAACTGTTCCGACTGCCACGCCGTTGGCGCGACCGGCGAAAGCCCAGCGCCCGAAGCGCCGGCGTTCCGCCGCCTGCATGAGAAATACCGTGTCGACACACTGCAGGAGGCGCTGGCCGAAGGTATCAGCGTCGGCCACCCGGCGATGCCGCAATTCATGTTCACGCCGGCCGACGTCGACGCCATGATCGCCTATCTGCAGTCGATCCAGGCCGGCCCGCCGCCGGTCCAGTGAGCGGCGGACTATTCGATCTTGTCCTCGTCATCGTCGATGAGCACGCGATGAGCGGCGCCCTCGAGATCCTCGTACTGGCCTGAACGCAGACTCCAGAAGAAGGCGATCAGACCCAGCGCGCCCAGCAGCAGCGCCCCCGGAACCAGCATGGCCATGATCGTCATGAAGAAGCCCTCGCGAACTGCATCCGCAGCGCGTTCAGTGTAACGATCAACGACGAACCCGACATCGCCGCCGCTGCAATCAAGGGCGTCAGGAAGCCGGCTGCGGCCAGGGGCGCGGCGACGATGTTGTAGAGCGCCGAGAAGCGCAGATTCTCCACCGCCCGCGCCTTGGCCGCCTTGGCGATGTCGATCGCCTCGACCAGCGGCGCCAGCTCCGCCCCTTGCAGCACCAGATCCGAAGCGGCTTGGCTCGCCTCCACCGCGGTGCCGGGCGAGGCCGAGACGTGCGCCGCCGCCAGCGCCGCTGCGTCGTTCAGGCCGTCGCCCACCATCAGCGGGCGCCGGCCGGCCGCGCGCAGCTCCTGGAGGCGCACGGTCTTGTCGGCGGGCGCCACGTGGGCGCGCCAATGTTCGATGCCGGCGGCGCGCGCCGCCGCTTCGACGGCGGCGGGCCTGTCGCCCGAGATCAGCTCGACCTCCATCCCCCGCGCCTTGAGCGCGGCGACGGTCGTCGCCGCGTCCGGGCGCAGCGCGTCCTCGAACGCAAAGCGCGTCGGCGGGGCCTCGCCCAGCGTGAACCAAAGCTCGGCGGCGCCGTCGCCGGAATCCGAGGCGCCCTCCGCCGCGAAGCCGCGCCGGCCAAGCCGCGCGCGCGCGCCCCCGATCGCGCCCTCCACGCCGGAGCCGGGAACCTCCACAGCGTCCGCGCACGCAACGCCCGGCCCCGCCGCCTCCACCAGCGCGCGCGACAGCGGGTGACGCGACACGCGCGCGAGCGAGGCCGCCGCGGCGAGCACGTCCGGCGCGATCTCCGAGATCAGCCGCGGCCGGCCGAGCGTCAGCGTGCCGGTCTTGTCGAACACGACCGTATCCACCTGCGCCAGACGTTCGAGCGCGTCGCCCGACTTCACCAGCACGCCGCGCTTGAACAGCCGCCCGGTCGAGACGACCTGAACCGCCGGCACGGCAAGGCCGAGCGCGCAAGGACAGGTGATGATCAGCACCGCGATCGCGTTCAGCAGCGCGACGCGCAAACCGGCGTCCGCCACTTCGAATCCCACGGCGCGCAGCAGCGCCGGGCCGATGAACCAGCCCAGGAACGTCAGCGCCGCCAGCGAGTGCACCACCGGCACGTAAAGCGCCGCCGCCCGATCGGCCAAGCGCACGTACCGGCCGCGTCCCTGCTCGCCGACCTCGATCAGACGCGCGAGTTCGGCCACGGCGGAGTTCTCCGACACCGCCGTGGCGCGCATCGTCAGCTTCTGGGTGAGATTGATCGAGCCGGCGAGTATCTTGTCGCCGATGCGCGTTGGCACGGGCGTCGTCTCGCCCGTCAGCATCGAACAGTCGAGTTCCGAAAGCCCGCCTTCGATCACGCCGTCGCACGGGGCGCGATCGCCGGCGGCCAGCATCAGCCGATCGCCGACAGCGATGTCGCGTGCGGAGATGATTTCGATGCGCCCCTCGGCGTCGATGCGCGAGGCGGCCACGGCCTGCAGCGCCAGCAGCTCACGCGCGGCGGTGCGCGCCTTCTCCCTCAGCTTGTGATCGAGATAGCGCCCGATCAGCAGGAAGAAGAGCAGCATGGTGATGCCGTCGAAATAGGCGTGCTTGCCCTGCTGCAGCGTCTCGGCGATGCTCATGCCCAGAGTGAGGAACACGGCCAGCGAAATCGGCACGTCCATGTTGGCGCGGCGCGCCTTCAGCGCCGTCCACGCCGAGCGGAAGAAGGGCTGCGCTGCATAAAGCGCCGCCGGAATGGCGATCAGCGCGGAAATCCAATGCAGCAGCGTGCGGGTGCCGTCGCCCATATCCTCGCCGAACCAGATCGGCGCCGAGAACATCATGATGTTCATGGCGGCGAAGCCGGCGACGGCGAGGCAGCGGAGCAGGAAACGGCCTTCCGCATCCACATTGCGCTGCGCCATTTCCGGATCGAACGGCTGCGCGCGATAGCCCAGCGCCGTCAGCGTGTCGGCGATGCGCTGCGGCGCGATCAGGTCCGGCGTCCAGGCCACGCGGAGGCGGCCGGTGGAGAGATTGAGCCGCGCCTCGGCGACGCCCGGCAGCGCCAGCAGGCCGCCTTCGATCTTGCGGATGCAGCCGGCGCACTTGGCCCCCGTCACCATCAGCTCGAGCGTATCGTGGCCCTTGGCGTCGCCGCGCACGAAGGCGCGCAGATCCCTCGCCGGCGCGTCGTCGGCGGGCAAAGGCTGCGCAAGACCGGAAGGGCAGCCCGCGGCGGCCGGCTCGAGGATCAGACCCGCCATAGCAGATCGGCCTCGAAATCGAGCGCGCGCCCCGCTGCGTCGACGGCGCGGGCGCGAAGCTCCCAGCGCCCGGCTTCGAGATCGCGCAGCGGCGCGATGTAGCGGCCCGCGCCGCGCGATTCGAACGCCAGCTCGTGATCGCGCCGCGAATCCATCGGCCAGCGCAGCGCGCCAGTGGTCTCCACGGTCAGCGGCGCGCCGTTGCGGTCGAGCACGATCACTTCAACCGCGGGGCCGGACTCGGTGTCGATCAATGCGGCCTGCGCGCGCCAGCCCTGCGCCGCCTGCTGGTGGCGCTCGGCCAGCGTCTGATTGTAGTTCAGCCCCTGCGTGTAGGAGCGGCGCACATCCTCGCCCGGGAAGGAGTTCACCGCCGCCACGATAAACACGATGTTGACCGCGATCACGCTGCCGAAGAACAGCACCATGCCGGCGAGCACGTGACGGCCCTCGATCTGGAACGGCTTGGCAGATTTCATTGTCCGCCCCCTGAGAGGAATGCCGAGGCGCTGTCGGCGGTTTCACCCGTTTCAAGGTCCACTATACGAAACTGGAGCGGATGCGAACCGTCCGGCGTGCGGGGCGGCGCGGCCACGTGCAGACGGACGCTGGAGACTGCGTCGGCCGTCGCCTCGGCGTGGATCGCGCCATCGGGCTGCACCTGGTGGTCGTTCGTGACGAAGCGCACGCCTTCGAGGCCGGACACTTCGATGCTCAAATTCCGCGCATGCGGCGCCATATTGATGAGCTTCAGCGTGTAGTCGTTGCGCACCGATCCATCGGCCAGACGCACGAAGGGCGGGCTACGGTCGCGGATGACGTTGAGATCGAGCGTCGGGCGCGTGATCAGGCCGTAGAGCATGATCGCGCCTACGATCAGCATCAGCCCGCCGTACAGGACAGTGCGGGACCGGATCAGATGGACGCCCGGCTTCTCGCCGCGCTGGCGCTTCTCGACATTGACGCGCGTGTCATAGGCGATCAGCCCGGTGGGGCGGCCCACCTTCTTCATGATCTCGTCGCACGCATCGATGCACAGCGCGCAATTGATGCATTCGAGCTGGTCGCCGTCACGGATGTCGATGCCTTGCGGACAGACGACGACGCACTGGCGGCAGTCGATGCAGTCGCCGCGGCCGTCCCAGCTCTCGCCCTTCTTGTGTGGCCCGCGCGGCTCGCCGCGATCGAAGCGGTAGGTCACGCTGAGCGCGTGCTGGTCCGTCATCGCCGCCTGGATGCGCGGCCAGGGGCACATATAGGTGCACACCTGCTCGCGCATCGTGCCCGCGAGCGCATAGGTCGTGAAGGTCAGGAGGCCGATGAACAAGTAGGCCGCGCCGCTGGCCTGGCCGGTGAAAATCTCTCGGAACAGCGTCGGCGCATCGCCGAAATAGAACACCCAGGCCCCGCCCGTCGCCGCCGCGATCAGCAGCCATATGAGGTGCTTCGAGACTTTCTTGCGCGCCTTCGAAAACGACATCGGCGCCTTGGCCAGACGCATGCGTTCGTTGCGGTCGCCTTCGATCCAGCGCTCGACATAGATGTAAAGGTCGGTCCAGACCGTCTGCGGGCAGGCGTAGCCGCACCAGACGCGGCCGAACAAGGCCGAAGCGAGGAAGATGCCGAGCGCCGCGAGGATCAGCAGCCCGGTGATGTAGTAGACTTCCTGCGGCCACAGCTCGATGAAGAAGAAATAGAAGCGGCGGCCTTCGAAATCGACGAGCACCGCCTGATCCGGCTGCCCCGGCCCGCGGTCCCATCTGATCCAGGGCGTCACATAATAAATGCCCAGGAGGACGACCATCGCCGCCCATTTCAGATTGCGGAAGAAGCCGTGCGCGAGCTTGGGATAGATCGGCTCACGCTTCTTGTAGAGCTGCCGCGCCTCTTTGGAATTGACGGCGCGGACGTCGATGTTGTGATCGTCGTCGCCCGCGCGTTGACGTGGGATTAGGGTAACCTTGCTCACATTCTAGCGTGTAGCATTCGCCTCCCCGCCACGGTCTTGACCCGCATCAATTCTTTCAGCATCCGCAGGTGCGGCAGGAGCGCGCGCGCTCGTCGGCGTCACCGTGCCCTGAGGCGCAGTTCCGCCGCTGGCGGGCTCAACCGCCGGCGCATCCGGCTCGCCGCCGCCCATTTCGTGAACATAGTAAGCCAGTGCCCGCAGCGTGCCGGCGTCGAAGCGATGATCCCAGGACGGCATCACGCCAGCGCGGCCGAGCTCGATCTGACGGCGGATTTCCGCCCGCGAGCCGCCATAAAGCCAGACATCGTCATTAAGACTGGGCGCGCCCTGAGTGCGGTCGCCCGCGCCGGTGTCGCCGTGGCAGGCCGCGCACTGCTCCTGATAAAGCTGCGCCCCCCGCCCCGCCGCGCGCGCGTCGGATTGAAGCCGCGCATTCGCCGCCGAGATCGAGATCACGTACTCGGTCACGTCGCCGATCTGTTGCGGCGTCAGCAACCCGTCGCGGCCGAACGCCGGCATCGCCGATATGCGCGTCTCCGGATGGCTGGAGCGAATTCCCACACGCAAAGTGTGCTCAATGTCGGCCATCGAGCCGCCCCAGATCCAGACGTCGTCGGCGAGCACCGGATAACCGGGCGCGCCGGCGCCGCCGGCGCCGTGGCAGGTCTGGCAATTGTCGCCGAACACCGATTCGCCCGCCGCGCGCGCGAATTGCTGCAGCTCCGGATCGTTGGCGAGATCGGCGGCGCCGGCGGCGGCGAGACGCTCGAACATCGGCGCCCGCGCCGCCCGCAGCTCCTGCATCTCGGCCGCAACATTGCGCC
Organism: Hyphomonadaceae bacterium; assembly: GCA_023384105.1. Taxonomy (GTDB): domain Bacteria; phylum Pseudomonadota; class Alphaproteobacteria; order Caulobacterales; family Aquidulcibacteraceae; genus Vitreimonas. The sequence goes on from JAHDXR010000024.1 coordinate 11,797, forward strand.
GGTCGGACCAGTTCAGCAGGCCGGGCGTGTAGCTGTTCACCAGCGGCCAGGCCGGCATCAGCACCCAGTAGATTACCGACGCCGCAATCGTCGCGTAGAATACATAGAGCCACCAGCGCGGCAGCGGCGTATCGAGTTCCTTGATGCCGTCCCACTCGTGGCCGGTCGTGTCAGTCCCGCTGACCTCGTCACGCTCAATCTTCTCGGCCATCGTCGCCCTCTTTATCCAGCGGTGTATGCGCCGCGCGCTTGAACTTCTCGCGGTTGCCCGGCCACAGCGCGTAGACGAGCACGCCCGCGAACAGGACCACCAGCAGCACGAGCCCCCAAGTCTGCGCGAACTGCGTTGCTTGCTCGTAGGTCATCGTCTCTCACCTGAGGTTCTCAGGGGCTTCCGCCTGATAGGTAGAGAAATCCACGCCAGCGCCGAGCATCTGCAGATAGGCGATCAGCGCATCCATCTCCGTGACCCGGTTGGGCTGGCCGTCGAAATCGCGAATGGCGACGCCCGGATAACGCTGTTCGAAGTCGAAAGCGTCCGCGCCGAACGGCTCCGCCTGCGCTCGCGCGTCGGAATTGGCGTTGGCGAGCTGCTCGTCGGTGTACGGCACGCGCAGGACGCGGTTGGCTTGCAGGTGCGCCTGCATGTTCGACGTGTCGAGATCGCGGCGCTCCAGGAAGGCGTAAGGCGGCATCACCGATTCCGGCACCACCGAGCGCGGATCGACCATGTGCGCGCGGTGCCACTCGTCCGAGTACCGGCCGCCGACGCGGGCAAGGTCCGGCCCCGTGCGCTTCGAGCCCCACTGGAACGGGTGGTCGTACATGCTCTCGGCCGCCAGCGAGTAGTGGCCGTAACGCTCAACTTCGTCGCGCAGCGGGCGCACCATCTGCGAGTGGCAGGTGTAGCAGCCCTCGCGGATGTAGATCTGCCGGCCGGCGAGTTCGAGCGGCGTATAGGGACGCACGCCCTGCACCCGCTCGATCGTCGACTCGATGAAGAACAACGGCGTGATCTGCACGAGGCCGCCGATCGAGACCACCACGAGGATGCCGATCAGAAGGATCAGCGAGTGGCGCTCGAACCATTTGTGAAACTTCCACATGTGTGCGCCCCCTATTCCGCAGCCACTGCCGCCGCCGGCGTATCGGCGGCGCGGACGTGCGCGGGCTCCTTGCTCGTCGCCGTGCGCCAGAGATTGTAGGCCATGATCAGCGCGCCGATCAGGTAGAGCGCCCCGCCGACCGCGCGGATGATGTAGTACGGATGCATCGCCTCGACCGACTCGACGAACGAGTATTCGAGGAAGCCGAGGTCGTTATACGCCCGCCACATCAGGCCCTGCATGATGCCGGCCACCCACATCGAGGTGATGTAGAGAACGATGCCGATGGTCGCGAGCCAGAAGTGCCAATCGACCAGCGCCAGCGAGTGGACCTGCTTCTTCTTCCACAGCCAGGGCGCGAGGCAGTACAGCGCGCCGAAGCTGACGAAACCGACCCAGCCGAGCGCGCCCGAGTGCACGTGGCCGATGGTCCAATCGGTGTAGTGCGACAGCGAGTTGACGGCGCGGATCGACATCACCGGGCCCTCGAACGTCGACATGCCGTAGAACGCCACCGACACGACCAGCATGCGCAGCACCGGATCGGTGCGGAGCTTGTCCCACGCGCCCGAGAGCGTCATGAGGCCGTTGATCATGCCGCCCCAGCTGGGCATCCACAGCATGATCGAGAAGGTCGCGCCCAGCGTCTGCGCCCATTGCGGCAGCGCGGTGTAGTGCAGGTGGTGCGGGCCGGCCCAGATATAGAGGAAGATCAGCGCCCAGAAGTGGATGATCGAGAGCCGGTACGAATAGACCGGCCGATCCGCCTGCTTCGGGATGAAGTAGTACATGATGGCCAGGAAGCCGGCGGTGAGGAAGAAGCCCACCGCGTTGTGGCCGTACCACCATTGCGTCAGCGCATCCTGCACGCCGGCGAAGGCCGAGTAGCTGAACGAACCGGCGAAGCTGACCGGGACGGCCAGATTGTTGACGATGTGCAGCATCGCGATGGTGACGATGAACGCCAGATAGAACCAGTTCGCGACGTAGATGTGCTTTTCCTGCCGCTTCCAGATCGTGCCGAGGAAGACGAGCAGATAGACCACCCAGACGAGGGTCAGCCACAAATCCGTGTACCACGGCGGCTCGGCGTATTCGCGCGACTGCGTGACGCCCATCAGATAGCCCGTGGCCGCCAACACGATGAACAGCTGATAGCCCCAGAACACGAACCACGGCCAAAGCCCGCCGGCGAGGCGGGCGCGGCAGGTGCGCTGGACGACGTAGAACGAGGTTGCGATCAGCACGTTGCCGCCGAAGGCGAAGATCACCGCCGACGTGTGCAGCGGCCGCAGGCGGCCGAAGTTCAGCCAGCCGTGGTCGGTGAAATAGAAGATGTTGGGAAACGAGAGCTGCAGGGCGATGATGACGCCGACCAGCAGCCCGGCGATGCCCCAGAACATCGAAGCGATGACGCCGGCCTTGACGACGCCGTTCTCATATCGTGACGACGCGTCCGCCTTCGGCCCCTTGCCGAAATCGTAAAGGATCGCCGCGGCGCCCAGCAGAAACCCCGTCAGCATTGTCCACATCTGCACCGCGAACGGCGCGTCTATCGCGCGCGCCGCGCCGAACAGCGCGAGGCCGATCCCAATCACGAGGATCAGCAGAATGCCGGCCGCATCCTCACGAAACCCGCCCTTAACCATAAGTTTGCACCCCGCGATGACGCCCATTCGTCACGATCTTTTCGCCGGTAACAGCGCCCGGCGCCAGCCTCTTTGCGCCAAATCAAAATCAAGCGGACAACCCTCGTGCACCAATGTCGCGGGAGACTTCGATGAAGCCAATTGTTAACGCGCCGGCTCTCGCCTGCTTCGCCGCGGCTGTCGCATGGCCCAGCATGGTGGCGTGGACGAGCAACGCCCTGGCGTCGCCGCTTGAGCGCGCATTGCGCGACGCATGGTGCGGCGCGCCGCTGCACGCAAGCACGGACGTCCTGGGCCACTGCGCCGCCTGCTGGTCCGGATCGGCGCTGCTGGTGCTGATGGGAGTCTGGCTGTTGCGCCAGCGGACGCCGGCGAAGGCCCGGAGCTGAATCCGGGGATTTCGCTACGTAAGACCATACTTGCATTGTCGTACTCACTAGCGCTACGGTCGCGGTGAGGAGGCGCTATGGCGATTTATCTGCTCGGCGGCCATCAAACCGATTTCGCCCGCGTCTGGTCGCGCGAGGGCCTGGACATCTCCGACATGATGCGCGAGGCGATCGACGGCGCGCTCGCCGCGACCCGGCTCGAGCCCGAAGAGATCGACGCCGTCCATGTCGGCAACGCCTTCGGCGAACTCTACCGCAATCAGGGCCATCTCGCGGCGATGGTTGCGCAGGTGAAGCCGGAGTTCTACGGCAAGCCGGCGATGCGCCACGAGGCGGCCTGCGCCTCAAGCTCGATCGCCGTCCTGGCGGCGACGGCGGAAATCGAAGCCGGCCGTTACGATTGCGTGATGATCGTGGGGGCGGAGGAAGAGAAGAATCTTCCGGGCGACGACGCGTCGAAAGTTCAGAACGCCGCGTCGTGGCAAGGCCGCGAAGGCATCGAATGCCGCTTCATGTGGCCGGCCGTGTTCGGCCTCATCGCCAAGGAATACGACCAGCGCTACGGCCTCGACCGGCGCCATCTCAACCGGATCGCCGAGATCAACCGCACCAATGCGATGCGCAATCCCAATGCGCAGACGCGCAAGTGGCGCTTCGATCCCGAAGCCTTCACCGACAATGACGAACTCAATCCGGTGATCGAGCCCGGCACCCGCCGGCTGGATTGCGGCCAGATCACCGACGGCGCGGTCGCGATCGTCATTGCGTCCGATCGTTTCATCGAAGACTACGCCAGGAAGCGCGGCGCAAAGCCTTCGGACTTCCCGCAGATCACAGGCTGGGGCCACGTCAACGCCGGCATCCGCTTCCTCGACAAGCTCGAACGCAGCCGCAACGAAAGCTACATTTTTCCGCATGTGCGCAAAGCCATCACCGACGCCTGGAAGCGCGCCGACCTGCCCGGCGTGAACGCGCTCGACGGCATCGAGCTGCACGACTGCTTCACCTCGACCGAATACATGGCCATCGACCATTTCGGCTTCGCCGATCCGGGCCGGGGCTGGCGCGCGATCGAGGACGGCGTGATCGCCATGGGCGGCGCCTGCCCGGTGAACGCATCGGGCGGCCTGATCGGGGTGGGCCACCCGGTCGGCGCGACGGGCGCGCGCATGCTACTCGACGCCGGCCGGCAAGTGACGGGAACGGCGGGCGATTATCAGGTCGAAGGCGCGCGCACGTACCAGACGCTAAATATCGGCGGCTCGCTCGGCACCGTGGTCAGCTTCGTGGTGGAACGCCCCGACTAAGGCGCCGCGCCGAAAATCGGAGCTGCCGCCCCTATGGACCGCCGGCGTCCCGCCGGCCTGCGTCGCCTTTGAAAGTGGAAACGCGCCGGAGCCGTGCGCTCCAACTCTTCACATGTAAGCGCAGGCCGGCGGGACGCCGGCGGTCCATAGAGACGCTGCGTCGCTTTTAAACGCGCGGCGCTTCAGCGGAAATCGGCGCGGAAGGGCGTCGCGATGGGGCGGCTGATCACGCCCGGCGGCGCCGCACACACGATCGGAATGGCGTTGATCACCGCGCCGGCGACGGCGAACTGCTCGGCCGACGTCCGCTCCTTCTCCGACGGACGCTTCTCGAGATCGACGGCGATGCGCAGTCCGGGCTTGCCCTCTATGTTCACGCGCCAGAGCGGCGGCGCCGCTTCGCCGAGATGCGCGGTCTCCATATACCAATGGATGGAGTGGGTGATCTTGCGCGCGCCATCGACATGTCCGTGCCACTTCCAGTTCAAGTGGCTGATCGTCCCTTTCGGCACGACGCCGGCGTTCACATGCAGATCCTCGGCAGCGGCGTAGGCGCGATGATCGCGCTCGATGCGCTCCAGGCGCATGCCGAGCCGATCGGCCACGGCGGCGACCACTTCTTCGTACATGCCGTTGAGCGCGCTGGCGGGACCCCAGTTCTCGTCGTTGGGATCGTTGGCGGCGGGGTCCGCGCCGAACCCAAGCGCGCCGAAGGCGTATTCCGGCTGCATTATCTCGCGGCCGGACACGCTCTCCACCACCTCGATCCGATCGAGTTCAGAGCAGACGCCGGTTGCGACCACGGCGATCTGTTCGGCGATGAAACCCGGATTGAGCCCCGCATTCATCAGGCTGGCGCCGCCCTTGGCGCACGCCGCCTCAAGCGCGGAGAGGCGCTCGCCCCGCCAATGCCGGGTGTGCGAGTAGCCGTTGATGCTGATGACGTTCTTGCCGGATTCGAGCAGGCGGATGATCTCCCGATCATGGCTGCCATAGGGCGGCGCAAGCCGGCCGGCATGCACAACGACATCGGCGTCGAGCGCGAGAATGTCCTCGACATTGTTGGTGGCTATGACGCCGGTCGGCCCGCGGCGGGCGATCTCGCCCGCATCCTTGCCGACCTTGCCCGCGCCATACACAAACAGCCCCGCGAGGTCTACGCCGGGATGATCGATAATCGCCTTCAGGCAGGTCTTGCCCATGGCGCCCGTCGCCCACTGGATGACGCGATAGGTCATGCGCCGGCGTCGGTCTTGTTGCAGAAACGAGCGATGGCCGCGCGATACTCGCGCTCCAGCTCCGCGACGACAGCCGCAACCGGCTCGATCGCGCGGCTGCGGCCGACGCCTTGGCCCGCAGCCCAGATGTCGCGCCACTTTTTAGCGTTGTCGCCGGAATAGTCGCGCTTGGTCGGCCCGCCCGGATTCTCCACGTCATATCCCGCGGCCGCGAGACTCGGCTTCAGCCATGACGCCGGCGTGCCGGTGACGGCGGCCGAGACGATCAGATCGTCCGCGTTCGCATCGAGCACCATGCGCTTGTAGCCTTCCTGGGCGCGGCTCTCGACCGTCGGCAGGAAGCGCGTGCCCATATAGACGAAGTCCGCGCCCGCGGCTATCGCGCCGGCAATGCCCGCGCCGTCGGAAATGCCGCCGCCGACGGTGATGTAGCCGTCGAAGAACTCGCGCACGGCCGAGATGAAGGCGAACGGCGTGAGGTGTCCGGTGTGGCCGCCGGCGCCGGCGCTGATGCAGGCCATGCCGTCGACGCCGGCCTCGGCGGCTTTGCGCGCAAGCTTCAGGTTCACGACATCCGCGAACACGAGGCCGCCATAGCCCTTCACCGTCTCCATCACCGGTTTGGGCGAACCAAGCGCCGTGATCACGATCGGCGGCCTGTGCTGCGCCACCAGCTTCAGATCGTCGGCCAGACGCGGGTTGGTCGAGTGGGTGATCAGGTTCGTCACCCAGGGCGCGTCATCCGGATTTAGCGCGCGCGCGATCTCGTCCATCCACGCGTCGAGTTCTTCCGTCGTGCGCGTGTTGGGCGTCGGGAACGCGCCGGCCACGCCGGCCTTGCAGGCGGCGATCACCAGCTCCGGGCCGGAAACCAGGAACATCGGCGCGCAGAACACCGGCAGCCGCAGCTTATAAGGAAACGGCGCGGTCATGCTTTCAGCTTCTCGCGCAGCTCGCGCTTCAGCACTTTGCCGACGGGATTGCGCGGCAGCGCATCGATCGGCTCCAAACGTTCGATCTGCTTGAACACGGCCACCTTCTTTTCCTCGGTGAGATACAGGTTGAGTTCCGCCATGTCGGCGGTCTGCCCCGGCTTGAATACGACGAAAGCGCAGAGCCGTTCGCCCAGGCCCGGGTCCGGCGCGCCGACCACGGCGACATCCGCGACGGCCGGATGACCGACAAGATGGCCTTCGATTTCCTCCGACGAAATGTTCATGCCGCCGCGGATGATGATGTCCTTCAAGCGGCCGACGAAGCGGTAGAATTGCAGCCGATCGCCCGCCATCTCGAACAGGTCGCCGGTGCGGAACCAGCCCTCGGCGTCGAACGCGCGTGCGTTGATCTCCGGCGCGCGCCAGTAGCCGGAGAATATCGTGGCGCCCTTCACGCGCAGTTCGCCGGTCCTGCCCGCCTCATTGATCTCTTCCTCCGTATCTGGATCGACGAGGCGCGTGAACAGGCGGTCGTGCAGCCACGAATTCCAAACGAAGCCTTCGCCGAAACGCGGGAAATAGGCCGCGCGCTGGGCAGGGTCCGGCACGTCGCGATAGGTGCTGGGAAACGATGCGCCTTCGTTCGAACCGAAAAAGTTGGTGATCTGCACGCCGTACTTCTTGTGGAAAGTGTCCACCATCCATTCCGACAGCGGCGCCGACCCTGAGCCGATATTCTGCAGGCGGTTGAAGTCGATGCCCTCCAGCAGCGCCTCGTTCTGCAGCAGCAGATTGAGGACCGCCGGCGGCGCCACGGTGTAGTCGACCTTCTCTTCCCGTATCTGCTTCAGGAATATTTGCAGATCGAACGGCTGATGCTGGATCAGGCGCCCGCCCACCAGCAGCCAGCTGATGAACGATGTCGAGAGGCCGGCCATGTTCACCATCGGGAACGGGTTCAGCAGCGTGTCGCCCGGCTCGATATCGCCGGCGTGGACGACGGCCTCGCCCATGATGATCCACTCATTGTGGCTGCGCGGCACGCCTTTCGGACTCGCCTCGGTGCCCGACGTCCAGCAGATCGTCACCACGTCATCGGCGGTGATCTTCGCCTCGCGCGCCGCGCGCTCGGCCTTGAAATGGTCGCCGCGGCTGACGTTGCGCAGCAGCGCTTCCATCCCGAGCGCGCCCTCGTGCGGCAGGCCAAGCGCGAAGATGAGTTCGAGCTGCGGGCGTTCGTCCTGAACGCGGCACATCATGTCCGCATGCCGGTTCTTGCCGATACGCGTCGCCGTGATCACGGCGCGCGCGCCGATCTTGTCCATGATGTGTGCGAGTTCGTGCTCGCGGTACTGCGCCGGCGCGGGGCTGACGATGATTCCGAGCCGGGCGCAGGCGAGGTAGATCGCCGGCAGATCGACCAGGTTCGGCAGCTGCACGACCAGTGCATCGTCCTTGCGCAGGCCGTGCTCGTGGAACACCGCCGCATAGCGCGCGACCAGATCTTCCATCTCAGCCCATGTCAACCGCCTGGGCTGGCGGCCGACAATATCGAACGCATTGACCGGATCGACGCAGGCTTCCTCGTGCGGCCTTGTGCGCACGTGCTGCTCGAACAGGTCGTCCAGCGTGCGCTCGCCCCACCACCCCTTGGCCTTGAATTCCGCGATCCGCTCCGAGGGCACAACGATCATGTGCTTGCCTCCTCCCCCACTGGCGTTCCCCTGTTGTTGTAAACTAGGGCGCGCACCTCGCCGCGCACAAACTTGCCGACCTCCATGCCCTAGCCCCCGAGACGTTCGACGACCATCGCGCCGCCGACGCCTGAACCGCCCGAGGCGACGACCAGGCCGTAGCGCCCGCCGCACGCGTCCAGCGCATCGAGCAGCGACGACAGCAGCACCGCGCCGGTCGCGCCCATGGGATGGCCCTTGGCCAGATGCCCACCGCCGACATTCACCTTCGCCGCATCCGGGCGCCGTTCGCGCATGAACTTCACGATGGTGACGGCGAACGCTTCCATGAACTCGATGCGGTCCACATCGTTCAGCGTGAGCCGCGACCGCTCCAGCACACGATCCATAGCGGCGAAGCCGGCCGTCAGCGACTCGGCCGGATCGCCGCCGGCGTCCGCCCAGGCGACGATGCGCGCGCGCGGCTCGGCGGCGACGGCGCCGTCGCCGCCGACCAGCGCCAAAGCCGCGCCGTCCGCCATCGGCGGCGCGTGCGCGACGGTGTGGCGATGATCGATCACGCGGCCGCCGAGCGCGTCGCGATACCGATCCGCAAGCGGCGCAAACGCCGGCGGCAGCGCCGCGAGCGCCTCCAGCGTCGTACCGGGACGCGCGCACTCCTCTCGCTCCAGCCCGTTCAGGCTGATGCGCGACGCCGTCAGCGACCCGCCTTCCGCCGCCGCCGCGCGCTGCTGCGAGACGAGCGCGGCCTGGTCCATCTCCGTGCGGCTGACGCCGATATCCTCCGCCAGCCGGTCCGCCGCGAGCGCGACGGGGATGTAGCGGTTGCGCGCCGCGAACGAGGCGTCTTCGTAGTAGTCGGCCTTGTCGGCCATGAACGGGACGCGCGACATCATCTCGACGCCGCCGGCCAGCGCCGTCCTCGCCTGTCCCGCTGCAATCATCGCCGCCGCCTGGCCGATCGCGGTGAGGCCGGAGACGCAGTAATTGTTGAGCGCGAACGCCGCCGTCGCATCCGGCAATCCCGCACGCAGCTTCGACACCAGGGCAATATTGCCGCCCTGCGCGCCAACCTGGCCGACAGCGCCAAGCACCAGCGCGTCCGGCTGAAGCACGGCGCCTGTGCGCGCGGCGATGGCCGCGGTCAGTCCGGCGGCCAGGTCCTGCGGTTTCAGGCTCGCAAGTCCGCCGTCCGGCCGCGCCTTGGCGCGCGGCGTGCGCACGGCGTCATAGATGTAAACGGACACTCAGCCCGCCATTTGATCGGCGCGCGCCCAGGTGGCGTGGAAGCCCGCGGGCACGCGCGCGGGAATCCGCACGCGCGCGATCGGGCCCGCCGTGAAATTCTGCGCGTCGATGATCTGCGCTTCCGAGGCGCCCGTGTTCTTGTCGGTCACGAACACGATGACGTAGCCGTCGTCCTCGCTCTTAGCGCCGAGGCGCGGCGCGAACGCCGGCTCCGAGCCGAACACGCCGGGCTCGAACATGTATTCCTGCGCCGCACCGGTTGCGAGGTCGTACTTGTAGAGGCCCTTGAACTTCTGCAGCTGATCCGGCGCCATCGCCACATGATAGGACCAACGCGTCTTCTTAGCCGCATAGTCCAGGTTCACGATCGGGAATTCGCCGATACGGTCGTCCAGCTGGCGCTTCTTGCACGCGCCGGTGCGCATGTTCATGCGCCACTCCACCGGCACGGCGTGCAGCGCGAGCACGTTCACCATCGCCGCATACGGGCCGTATGCGGGGTTCGGCGCATAGCCGTTCGGCGTCATCATGCACGCGGTCATAACGACGTCGTCGCCCTCCTCCCACGTGTTGATGACATGGTAGATGTAGCAGCTGTCGGTCTCGAACCAGCGAATCTCGTCGCCGCGGCCGCGACGCGGCGCGACGCCGAAGCGGGCCGGCTGATCGGCGAACTTGATCTGCCACATGCCGTTGCGCAGGCCGCTTTCGGTGAAGATCACCGGCAGATCGTGCAGCACGACGTAGTTCCTGGTGAGGCCCATGTCGTGCGGCAGGCGCGGGCCCGGCAGCTCGACGCGCTCGAAGCGAACCAGTTCGTTGTTCGGCGTCACCGTGCCGAACGTCATCCACGGCTCGTAGAGCGAATAATCGAAGAACACGAACTCGCCCGTCTCGGGATCGACCTTGGAGTGGGCGGAGACGTTGCGCGGCAGCTTGCCGCCGAAGGTCTCGTTGCCGATCGTCTCCAGCGTGCGCGGATCGACCCGCACCGGCGTGCCGGAAACGTACCACAGCGCCATCAGCTGGCCGTTGTGGATGATCACATCGGTGTTGGCGGTGTCCTTGTAGACTTTGTTCGCGCGTGCGCGGTTCGCCGGCAGCAGCACGCCGCGCGCTTCGCCGCGGCCCTCCCGATCGGCGCGGAAATCGTCGCTGCGCACATAGCGGTTGCGATACTCGGCCTTGCCGTTCTCGAAATAGACGGCGTGCAGCATGCCGTCGCCGTCGAACCAATGGTGCAGCTCCGACGGCGCCTGCGCCGGATTGGGGCCGTTGCGGTAGTAAGCGCCGTGCAGGTCCTTCGGAATCTCGCCGATCACCTTGAGATCGAGCGCCGTCACTTCCTTCGCCACCGGCTCATAGAGGCCCTGCAGGTACGGATTGAGCATGTTCACGCCGGTCAGCTCGCCGGTTTCGATGCGCCGATGCGCGTTGCCGTCCGCCATGTCGCGTCTCCCGTGAATATCGCCCCGACGACGCTAGCACCCAAGTACGATAATGCAAGCTACAGGCTGAGCCGCGACGTCCGCTCAGGCGGGCGATTTTGGCCGCGGCCAGGGCAGGAACCGGGGCGTGCGCGCGCAATAGGCAGCCCAGGCCTCGGGCCGGCTCTTGGCCATGTGCCGCTCCTTGTAGGGCGCGGCCGAGGCGTAGCCCATGAACCAGGTGGCGAAGAGCGGGCTGACCACGGTCAGCACGCCCCAGGGGTGCGCGAGCGCGAAGCAGAACAGGCCCCACCACATCACCGCTTCGCCGAGATAATTCGGATGGCGCACGAAGCTCCAGACGCCGGTGTCGAGCAGCTTTCCGCGGTTGGCGGGATCGCGCTTGAACGCAGCGAGCTGCCGATCCGCGGTCGTTTGCAGCGCGAATCCGGCCGCCCACACCACCGCGCCGGCGATCGCCGGCGTCCAACTTTGCGGCGCAGGGGCGGAGAACGCGGCGGCGAGCGCGAAGCACCAGATCCACACCGTCACGCCCTGCAGCAGATGGATCTGGAAAATGCTCCAAATCCGCCATTTCGCGCCGAACCGGCGGCGCCAACTCGCGTATGGCTCCCGCTCCGAAGCGACATTATGGCCGTAGGTCTGCACCGCAAGACGCACGGCCCACACCGCAATCAGGCCGACGAGCAGAAGCCGCCACGCATCCGCGCCGACAATGCCGATTCCAAGCGCCGCCGCCGCCAGCGCCGTCAGCGGATAAAAGATGTCCATCACGCCGTGATTGCGTATAGCTTCGCCGATCAGCCACGCCACGGCGATCACCGCGAGTATCGCTCCGCCCATCAACAGCCATAAGCGCGCAAGCGGCGCGAACGGCTCGCCGCCGAACGCCGCCAGCGCGAACCCGGCGAACGGCGCGCAGGCCAATACGATGTGCCAGGAGCGGCCGCGCGGCTCGGGCCAAGCCAGGGCGATCCAGCAAACGGCGAGCGCGGCCCACGCCGCGGCGGCTGGCGCAAGCCAGCTGGTTCCCATTTGCACCACTCGGCCGCCTCCCGCCCGAAACTTGCATAAAGGGATTTACACCGTCAGTCGCATAATGCAAGCGTAGCGGATAATAACCAGAGGGGAGGAGTCAGCATGAGCAACGACACCAGAAAGGCTGGCGCGCTTGGCGTGTCATTCGCGGCGCTCGCCGCCGCATCTGCGCTTGGCGCGCCGCCGCCGGCTTTGGCGCAGGAGGAGGCCTCGGTCGGGCTTGAGGACATTGT
>JAHDXR010000025.1 GCA_023384105.1 Hyphomonadaceae bacterium
CTGGCGTCCAAACATCGAACCTTGACACAAACGCCGGCGTCCCGCCGGCCTGCGCGACGCATGCACGGCGTCGTGCTTCGACAAGCTCAGCATGACGCCAATTCAAACGCCGAAGCTTGGCGCCACGGGAGCGTCGGCCTGAGCCTGTCGAAGGCGACGCGCGCCGACGCCCGAGTCATTCCGGACGCGCGCAGCGCGATCCGGAACCAGGGCAAACGATGCGCCGCTCGCCCTGGGTTCCGGGTCCGCGGCGCGTACCGCGCCTCCGCCCGGAATGACTCGCGAACTTGCAAGCGAAACCGCAGGCCGGCGGGACGCCGGCGGTCCATATTCGGCTTGCGTTGAATTAAGCGTGACGCTCGGTTGCGCGGCCGCGCGGCGATGGCGGCACGATGGCCCAGAGCAGGTACGGCCGATCCGGATCGCGCCCGACCTTCGCGCCGAGCTGGCGCGCGAACGCTTCGATCAGACGCCCGCCGGGACTGGCCTCCGCCGCGACATGACCCGCCGCCGGAGAATCGACCGCCAGCCGCACGCCGCCGTCGGCGTCTTCGCGCAGATGGATTTCCAGCGACGCCGGTCCGCTTTCGCCGAGCGAGTCGAGCGCCGCCGAAACCCCCTCGCCAATCAGGAACGACAGCGGAACGGCGCGATCCACATCCGCGCGCGCCGGATCGAGGTGCAGGACGAGGTTCACGTCCTTCGCCTGGAGCCCGCGGGACTGGATCAGCTGGCGCGCGATCTCGGCGGCGAGATCGTCCATGCGCAACTCGCGGACCTCGCCGGAGGCGTAGATGCGCTGGTGCACCAGGGCGAGCAGCTGCACGCGGTCGTGCGCGCGAGCCAGGCCCCACGCTTCGCTCTCGTCGCGGGCGTTGCGCGCCTGGATGTTGAGCAGGCTCGCCACCATCTGCAGGTTGTTCTTCACCCGGTGATGCACTTCGCGCAGCAGCGCCCTCTCCTCGGCGAGCGCCTCGATCAGGCGCTGCTCGCGGCCGCGCAGCGTCTTCGCCATGGCGGCCAGCGTGCGGCGGAGCGACCGGATTTCATCCGGCGCGTTGCGCAGTTCAGGCGGATCGGGCGTATCTTCGCCGCGCGCCAGCGAGCGCGCCAGCGCCTCGACGCTCGACAAGGGACGCGCGACGAACACCTCGATCGCGAACCAGCCCGCCGCCACCGCCAGCAGCCAGATCAGGATCGGCGCGGCGAGAGAAAAGGCAAGCTGCCCCCATCGTCTCCAGGCCGGCCGATCCGAGGCCCAGGCCATGACGATGTAGACGTCCGGCGCATGCAGCGGCACGATCACGGCCGCGCCATTGTCGACGCGCACGAAGTCGGGGTTCGGCCCGAGGTGGTTGCGGATCTGATGCGTGCGCGGCAGCCCGACTTCGAACTCGCCCACCGGCGGCGTGGATTGCGCGATGATGCGGCCGCTGGAATCGACAATCGCCGCGCGCGCGCGATCCAGGTCGCGGCCGCGGTCGAGAATTTCGTGGAGCTGCGCGGTTGTGATCGAGGCGCCGACAAATCCCGTAAGGCGGCTGCCTTCGTGAATCGGCTCCAGCGCGGCCAGCACCGGCTGGCCGCTCAGCGCACCGCTCTCGAAGAACCCCACGGCGAAGGCGTCGCGAACCTGCGCGCGTTCGCGCAGCTCGGATGACGGCGCCATGAAACCCGGCGGCGCGTGCGGGTAGCTGCACAGCACGCGGCCGTCCGCGGCCGTGACCGAGAGCGTGGCGACATACGGGTAGCGCAGGGCGACGTCGCCCAGCCACTGGCGGCAGTCGCCGGCCTGAATCTGCTGGATCGCCGGCGCTGTCGCCAGCACGCGCAGCATCTCGCGGGTTTCGTCGATCACGCCGCGCTCGACCGAGATGGATTGCAAAGCCTGCCGGCTCAGCTGCTCTTCATAGGCCGCCTGCCGGGCGGCGACGCCATTGAGGCCCACCTGCGTGGCGATGGCGCCGGCGGGGAGCATGGCCAGCCCCAGGAGCAAAGCCATGCGCCCGCGCATCGACCGTAAGGACAATGCGCGGGGCCAGACTTTGAACCTTCGTTTTCCAGGCGCTATCACACGCTAGCCGTATCCTCGATGAGACGGCTTTCGCTTGGAATAGGCTGCCCGTCGTCGTCAAGGCCGAGCAGGTCGGCGAGCTTGCGGCGCGCGCGGTTGACCCGGCTCTTGATCGTGCCCACGGCGCAGCCGCAAATCTGCGCGGCTTCTTCGTACGAGCAGCCCGAGGCGCCGACGAGGGTCAGCACTTCGCGGTGGTCGGGCGCGAGCTGGCCGAAGGCGATCTTGAAGTCTTCGAGATCGACCGAGCCGTCCTGTTCGGGGCGCACGGCAATGCGGGCGGCGAACTTGCCGTCGGCGTCCTCGACCTCGCGCTTCAGCTTGCGCAGCTGCGAGTAGTAGTGATTACGCAGGATGGTGAAGAGCCACGCGCGCATGTTGGTGCCCGGCTCGAACCGATCGACATTGGCGAGCGCCTTGACCAGCGTGTCCTGCACCAGATCGTCGGCTTGGGCGGAGTTGTGCGCCAGCGAACGCGCGAACGCGCGCAGACTGGGCAGGAGCTCGATAAGCTCGGCCTTGAAGGCGCTGGGAGCGGTCACGACTTCTTGTCCTCCGACTCGTCGAGAGCCGACAGGATGTCCAACAGCCGTTGCGGCACTGGCTCGCTGGCCACCTGGCCGTACGCCAATTTGAGATTTCGCGTGATGAGCGCCTTATGGGTCGCGGACGCCGGACGAGACTTTCCGTAAACGGATGAGTCCTGCGGCGGCGGCTTCTTACTCACGAGCGCTTCCATTTCATCTTTCCGTCCCATAGTGCCGATCAAGGCCCCGCTCGACTAGACGGGAGACCCACGGCGGCTCTCCCCCGGCGAACTCAACGCCGAACGGCGGACGCTGTTCCGAAACCCAGGAACATTTTTTCCGGCGAGACGTTGAAGATGCGCGCCGGGATGGGAGACTCCCATGCATATCGAGGCCGAACCTCGAAAAAATCTTAGCGAAAACAAGGGGTCGTATATGACGCTTGCCCGAGAAATCGCGCCTCACCTGCCGTTGCTGCGCCGCTATGCGCGGGCGCTGACGGGCGCGCAGGACAGCGGCGACGCTTTCGTGGTGGCCACGCTGGAAGCAATCGTCGCGCGGCCCGAGGAGTTTCCCCGCCATATGGACCCGCGCGCGGGCCTCTATCGCGTCTTCCATAGGATCTGGGAGAGCGGCAACGTCGAACTGAACGGCCATGCCGCGGAAGAATCGCTCGGCGCGCGCAAGGCGCAGGAGCGGTTGCGCGCTCTGGCGCCGCTGAGCCGCCAAGCGCTGCTGCTGACCACGCTCGAAAACTTCACGACGCAGGAAACCGGCGAAATCCTGGGCCGCCCGCTGGAGGACGTGAACGCCCTGCTGGACGACGCCCTCGACGCGCTCGACCGGCAAACCAAGGCGCGCGTGCTCATCATCGAGGACGAAGCCGTGATTGCGATGGATCTGAGCGATCTCGTCACCGCGGCGGGCCACAGCGTGTGCGCCGTGGAGTCGACAGCGTCGGGCGCCGTGGCCGCCGCCAATCGCGAACGGCCCGATCTGGTGCTCGCCGACATCCAGCTCGCCGACGGTTCGTCCGGCATCGACGCGGTGAAGCAAATCCTCGCCTCGTTCGACGTGCCGGTGATTTTCATCACCGCCTTCCCCGACCGGCTGCTGACCGGCGAACGGCCGGAGCCGACCTTCCTCATCACCAAGCCCTACTCGCCCGACATGGTGCGCGCCGCCGTCAGCCAGGCTCTCTTTTTCGAGAGCACCGGAAACCTGAACTGACGCGCGGCGTTTCCGGCGGCTGACAAATCGGCCCCGGTCTGCGATCAAGCGCCATGCGCGCCATTTATTTCGCTTTCGTCCTTCTCGCCGCCGCGTGCGGCGCTCCTGTGGACAACGCCGGAGAACCGACGCGCGCCGCGGCGACGGCGTCCGCGACGCTCGAAGTGCGGAACGGCTGGACCCGTCCCACGCCCGGCGGAGTGAATGTCTCCAGCGGCTATCTCACCATCGTCAACGGAACGGACGCGGCCGACCGCCTGCTCGCCGCGTCGAGCCCGCGCGCGGCGCGCACCGAAGTGCACGAGATGGCGATGGAAGGCGGCGTCATGCGGATGCGCGCCGTCGAAGGCGGCCTGGCCGCGCCCGCCGGCGAAACGGTGACGCTCGCGCCGGGCGGGCTGCACATCATGTTCTTCGGCGTGGGCCGGCCGTTCGCGGAGGGCGAGACGATTCCGCTGACGCTGACGTTCGAACGCGCGGGCCAGATCGAAACGACGCTCGCCGTCCGCGCCGGCGGCGCTTCCCACGCGGGACGCTAGCCGGAGCCTTAACCCTCGTTTCAACGGCTTCGTGTACGAGGGCGGGGTGATGCTGCACCGTTTGCGCCGTCAGCTGAGGATCGCCCGCGCCGAGCAGCTTTGCGCGGCGCTGATCCTGGCCAAGCGCGTCAGCCTCTCGCTCGGACGCTCCGGCGGCCCGGCGGCGGACGAAGGCGACAACGCCTCGCTCATGCACGAGATGCAGCACGCCATTGCAGGCGACGCGCTGATGCTGGCGTACCAGCCGCAGCACGATTTCCGCAGAGGCCGCATCCGCGGCGCCGAATGCCTGGTGCGCTGGCGCCATCCGAGCCGCGGCATGGTCTCGCGCGA
Organism: Hyphomonadaceae bacterium; assembly: GCA_023384105.1. Lineage (GTDB taxonomy): Bacteria > Pseudomonadota > Alphaproteobacteria > Caulobacterales > Aquidulcibacteraceae > Vitreimonas. Next base: position 4,704 of record JAHDXR010000025.1, read on the forward strand.
CCTGTTCGTGCCGCTGGCGGAGAAAACAGGCGACATCCGCGCGCTGACCGAATGGACCTTGAGGCGCGCCATCGCGGATCAGCATGCGCTCGGCGCCGCCGGCTGGCCGCTTCCGCTCTCGGTGAACATCTCGGCGCGTCTGTTGAGCGACGATGCGTTCACGCAGGCCGCGCTGGCGCTGGCGCGAGACGCGCCGCACCAGCTGTGCTTCGAGATCACCGAGACGGCGAAGGTCGATAATGCGCGCCAAGCGTTCGGCAACGTCGCGCGCTTCGCGGAGCACGGCGTGCGCATTTCGATCGACGATTACGGCTCGGAGTTCTCCTCCCTCACCTATCTCAAGCGGCTACCCGCGCATGAACTGAAGATCGACAAGCGATTTGTCGAGCGCATCTCCAGGAGCCGGCGCGACGCGCTGATGGTGCGCGCGACGATCGAGCTTGCGCACGAGCTTGGACTCGAAGTGGTCGCCGAGGGCGTGGAGACTCCGGCCGCCTTCGAGCTGCTGGCGTCGATGGGCTGCGACCTCGCCCAAGGCTACATGATCGCCCGCCCCGCCGCTCTCGAAGACCTCATCGGCATCCTCGCCGAAGCGGCTTAGCATCGGGCCGAATATCGGATGCGTTCGAGACAAACAGAACGCCGCATGCCGGCTGGAAGCCGGCGGTCCGAAGCGGACCCGCAGCGACTCGCGTCGGCGCAAGCTCATAATTCTTCAAGCGGAAGCGCGGTCGTATCCTTCAGGTGTTCGAGGACGATCGAGCTTTCCATGTGGGCGATGGCGGCGCAGCGCAGCAGCTTGGACTGCACGATCTCCTGGAAGTGCGGCAGGTCGCGGGCGGTGATCTTCATCAGATAGTCGGCCTCGCCCGTCAGCATCACGCACAGCGTCACCTCGTTCATGCGAGCGACGAGATCGCGAAACACCTTCACGCTTGCGGCGGCATGATCCTTGAGCCGCACGCGGATAATGGCCGAGCAGGTCAGGCCGACCCGCTCGGGATCGACCAGGCCGACGACGCCGCGCAAGACGCCCAGCTCGCGCAGCCGGCTGAGCCGCCGCGACACCAGGCTGGGCGACACGCCCGCCGCCTCGGCCAGTTCCGCCTGGGATGCCGAAGCATCTCGCTGCACGGCCCGCAGCAGCCGCCGATCCGCCTCATCCAGATCCAATTTTGCACGTTTCATGCTAATTAACGTCTTGTATGCATTGTTTATGCGATTATCACCGATCCACTGCTACATATAGCACGGCAATTGCTCTTCGGCACGATTATCATGCACGCCATGAGCGCCAAGCCCAAGCGTGCCCCGGATACGGCCCCGCAGACCGATTGGAAACGGGTCGTCGACCTCATCCATTGCTCCCGCGCCATGGACGCTCTCGAAGAGCGCGAACTCGTTCCGGGCAAGAAGGTGCTCTACCAGTTCAGCGCCCGCGGCCACGACATGGCGCAGGTGCTGCTGGGCCTTCACCTCACCCACCCCAAGGACGCGATGTGCGGCTACTACCGCTCGCGGCCGATCCTGCTCTCGCTCGGCGTTGCGCTCGAAGACGCGCTGGGCTCGGCGATGGGCCGCGCCGGCGGCTATAGCGACGGGCGCGATATCGGCGTCGTGTTCAATTATCCGAACGCGAACGGCGCGTCGGCTCTGCCGATGTGCGGCGGCGTCGGCGCGCAATACACGCCGACCGCCGGCTACGCGCAGGCGATCGAGTATCACAAGAGCGTCCTGGGCGAGCGCGCTTATGACGGCGCCGTCGGCGTCGTGCTCGGCGGCGACGCGTCGGTGGCGACGAACGGCTTCTGGGCCGCGCTGACGATGGCGACGACGCTGAAGCTGCCGATGCTATTCTACATCGAAGACAACGGCTACGGCATCTCCACGCCCGGCTGGCTGCAGACGCCCGGCTGCAACATCGCCAAGAACCTCGCCAGCTTCCAGGGGCTCGAAATCTATGACGGCGACGGGACCGATCCGGGCCAAGCCGCCCAGCTCATCGCCGACGCCGTCGCGCACGTGCGCGGCGGCCTTGGCCCGGCGCTGCTGCGCCTCGCGGTGCCGCGCCTGCAGGGCCACTCGTTCCAGGACACACAGGCCTACAAGCCCAAGGACGCGATCGACGCCGAATGGGCGCGCGATCCGCTGCCGAAGCTCAAGGCGCACGTCGTTCCCTCGCTGATGAGCGAGCAGGAATGGGACATGGCGCAGGCGAAAGCCGAGGAGCGCGTGCGCCGCGCCGCGCAGGCCGCCGATCAGCGGCCGGTGAGCGAGCCCTCGCAGGTGACGCGCTTCGTGTTCAGCGAGGACGGCGCGTTGCAGGACGAAGGCGGACTTTGGAACACGGGCTATGCGCCGCCGCCCACGAGCGATCAGCCGAAACCGGAAGGCGCGCGCATCAACATGATCACGGCGATCCGGCGCACGCTGGATCACGAACTCGCTGTGAACCCGCGCGTCCTGGTGTTCGGCGAGGATGTGGGGCCAAAGGGCGGCGTGCATGGCGTGACGCTCGGCCTGCAGGAGAAGCATGGCGAAGCGCGCGTGTTCGACACTTCGCTCTCGGAAGAAGGCATTATCGGCCGCGCCGTCGGCATGGCGCTCGCCGGGCTGATGCCCGTGCCGGAAATCCAGTTCCGCAAGTACGCCGATCCGGCGTGCGAGCAGATCAACGATTGCGGCACCATGCGCTGGCGCACGGCCAATCGCTTCGCCGCGCCGATGGCGGTGCGGATGCCGGTGGGCTTCTTCAAGTGCGGCGATCCCTGGCACAGCCAGACAAACGAAGTGCAGTTCGTCCACTCGCCGGGCTGGCGCGTCGCCTGCCCCTCGAATGCGGAGGACGCCGTCGGCCTCCTGCGCACCGCGCTGCGCGGCAACGATCCGGTGATGTTTCTCGAACACCGCAACATGCTCGATGCGGCCAGCGCGCGACGGCCCTATCCGGGCGATGATTTCGCGCTGCCGTTCGGCGCCGCCAGGCGCGTGCGCGCGGGCGGCGACATCACGGTCGCAACCTGGGGCGCGATGGTCGAGCGCTGCGAAGCGGCCGCGGATCAGGCCGGCGTCGGCGCCGATATTCTCGATCTGCGCACGCTCGCGCCTTGGGACAGCGCCGCGGTGCTCGCTTCGGTTCGGCGCACGCATCGCTGCCTGATCGTGCACGAAGACATCGGCACAGCCGGCTTCGGCGCGGAAATCGCCGCCGTAGTTGCGGACCAGGCCTTCCTCGATCTCGACGCGCCGGTGGCGCGCCTCGCCATGCCGGACATCCCCTCGCCGCATCATCCCGAACTCATGGAATGGGCGTTGCCCTCGGCGGAGCGCATCGCGGCGAAGATGCAAGAGCTGGTGCGCTTCTGATGGCCGGCGCCGCAAACATCGTCGCGCCGATGGAGCAGGAAGGCTCTAAATCGGTTGTGCGCGCATGGCTGAAGAAAATCGGCGACACCGTGAAGCAGGACGAGCCGATCGTCGAACTGGAGACGGACAAGGTCGCGGTCGAAGTGCCTGCGCCGGCCGACGGCGTGCTGGCGTCGATCGCGCTGAATGAAGGCGATGAGGCCGCGCCGGGGGCGGTGCTGGGCGTGCTCACGCTCGGCGCTGCATCGGAGCGCCGGCTTCCAGCCGGCAATGCGGCGCTTGCAGGCGCTCGACCTGCCAAAAGCGAAACGCCGGCGGGAAGCCCACGGTCCGAACAGCGCCTTTCTCCGCTGGTGAAGCGGCTGCTCGCGGAGCACAAGCTCGACGTTTCCACCATCGCCGGCACCGGCCGCGACGGACGCATCACGCACAAGGACGTTGAAGACCACATGGCGCGGCGTCCTCTCGAACCGCCGGCGTCGGCGTTGGCCGGCGAGGACGCCGGCGGTCCGAGACGGGTTCCTCACGACGCCATGCGGCGCTCCATCGCCGAGCACATGTCGCGCTCCGTCGCGGTTGCGCCGCATGTGACGGCGGTGTTCGAGGCGGATTTCTCCGCGATCATCGCCCATCGCGCCCGGCACAAGGAGGCTTACGCCAAAGCCGGCGCGCCGCTCACCTATTCCGCCTATATCGTGCGCGCCGCCGCCGAGGCGATGAAGGCGTCGCCGAACGTCAACGCGCGCTGGCGCGACGACTTTCTCGAACTGTTCGGGGATGTGAATATCGGCATGGGCGTGGCGCTGGGCGACAAGGGCCTCATCGTGCCGGTGATCCGCCGCGCCCAGGCGCTGACGCTCAAGGAAACCGCGGCGCAGCTCGGCGAGCTGACCGAACGCGCGCGCAAGAACCAATTGAAACCCGCCGACGTTCAAGGCGGCACGTTCACGATCTCGAACCATGGCGTGTCCGGCTCGCTCGTGGCGACGCCGATCATCATCAACCAGCCGCAATCGGCGATCCTGGGCGTCGGCAAGCTTGAGAAGCGCGTCGTCGTGCGCGAGGTCGGCGGCGCCGACGCGATGGTGATCAAGCCGATGGCGTACGTCTCGCTCACCATCGACCATCGCGTGCTCGATGGCCACCAGACCAATGCCTGGCTCACGTGCTTCGTCGAGGCGCTCGAAACCTGGCCGCTCGAGGACTGAGGACGCAATGATTGAAACGCTCGCGCCGAAAGCGCCTGATCCGCTCCTGAAAATCATCAAGATGTTCCGCGAGGACCCGCGGACGGACAAGATCGATCTCGGCGTCGGCGTCTACAAGGATGCGACCGGCAATACGCCGGTGATGCGCGCCGTGAAGGACGCCGAAGCGCTGCTGCTCGCGCAGCAGAAGACCAAGACTTATGTCGGCCAGCAAGGCGACGTGGATTTCCTGCGCCTCGTCGGACAGCTCGCCTTCGGCGAGATGTCGCGCGATTTCGTGTCGATTCAGGCGGTGGGCGGCACCGGCGCACTGCGGCTCGGCTGCGATCTGCTGCGCGAAAGCGGCGCCGGGCGGATCGCGTTGCCGCAGCCGTGCTGGCCGAACCATCCCGCGATCGTGCGCGCGGCGCGGCTCGAACCGGTGGAGGTTCCCTTCTTCAACATCGCCGATCAGCGCATCGACATGGACACGCTGATCGCCGGACTCGCCCGGACCGGGCGCGGAGACGCCGTCATCCTGCAGGCATGCTGCCACAATCCGCTGGGCGCGGACTTCTCGCTCGAACAATGGAAGACCTTGGCCGACGCGCTCGATGCGCGCGGCGTCATCCCGTTCGTCGATCTCGCCTATCAGGGCTTCGGCGACGGCGTCGATGAAGATGTCGCCGGCGCGCGCGCGCTGCTTGAGCGCGTGCCGGAAGCGGTCATCGCGGTTTCCGAGGCGAAGTCGTTCGGCGTCTATCGCGAACGCGTCGGCGCGCTTTACGTGAAGACGGCCGAGAAGGCGCGCGCGGCGGCGATGAGCAATCTCGCCGCCATCGCCCGCGCCAACTACTCGATGCCGCCGGATCACGGCGCGGCGATCGTGCGCGAGGTGCTGAGCGACGAGGCGCTGCGCGCCTCCTGGCGCGAGGAACTCGATCGCATCCGCGCCCACATCAAGCGCACCCGCGCCGCACTGGCGGCTGAGCGCGTCAATTCCATTCCGATGCACTTGATCGCGGCGCAGAAAGGCATGTTCTCGACGCTGCCGCTGAACGAAGCCCAGGTGACGGCGCTGCGCGAGGAGCACGGGATTTACATGACCGACGCCGCACGCATCAACGTCGCCGGCCTGCGCGAGGCGGATATTCCGCGGTTCGTGGAAGCGCTGCGGGCGGTGGCTTGAGGGCAGAACCAGAAGCCAGAAAGAAGTCACTTCTGATTTCTGGCTTCTGGCTCACGCCGCGTTCATCGTCAGCAGATCGTAGGCGGCGACGGGTTCGCCGGCGCGATTGGTGACGAGCACGTCCCAGCGCACTTCGCCCTGATCCGGCCTGCGCAGCGTCTTGTCCTTGACGGTGAGCGCGACCTGGATCGCATCGCCGGGCTTCACCGGCTTGACGAAGCGCAGATTGTCGAGGCCGTAATTGGCCAGCACCGGGCCGGGCGGCGCGTCGACGAACAGACCCGCCGCGAACGACAGGATCAGATAGCCGTGCGCGACGCGGCCGCCGAACAGCGGGTTGGCGCGCGCCGCGTCTTCGTCCATGTGCGCGTAGAACGTATCGCCGGTGAAATGCGCGAAATGCTCGATATCCTCCAGCGTGATCTCGCGGGTCTTGGTCTTGAGCTGATAGCCGATCGGCAGATCGTGGAACTTGCGCCGGAACGGATGCTCGCTCGCGTCCTGCACCGGCATGCCGGCGATGTAGCGCTTGACGATGGCGGAAAGCACGCGTGGATGCCCCTGCAGCGCCGTGCGCTGCATGTAATGCGCAACGCCGCGGACGCCGCCCATCTCCTCGCCGCCGCCGGCGCGGCCAGGTCCGCCATGGATCATGTGCGGCATGGGCGAGCCGTGACCGGTCGATTCCTTGGCGCTGTCGCGGTCGATGAAAGCGAGGCGGCCGTGGAATGAGCCGCTGCCGAGCGCCAGATCGCGCGCGAAACCGGCATCGTAAGTGAAGGCGCTCATCACCAGCGAGCCCTTGCCGCGATTGGCGAGCGCGATCGCGTCGGCGGCGTCCCTGTAAGGCATCAAGGTGGAAACCGGGCCAAAGGCTTCGACGTCGTGCAGGAAGCGCGCTTCCCACGGACGCTCGCAGCGCAGCAGCACCGGCGAGAGGAACGCGCCCTTCTCGTTGACCGGCGACGCATCTAGATCGCCATAAACGATCGAAGCGTCGGCGCCGATTTCCCTGATCTTCGCCCGCACGTCTTGGCGCTGGCTGACGCTCACCAGCGCGCCCATGCGCGTGGCTTCGTCGCGCGGATCGCCGATCGCGGTCTTTTCCAGACGCGCGATGAGAGCGGCCTGCGCCGCATCGAGCAGCGCCGCGGGCGCGAGCGCACGGCGGATGGCGGTGCACTTCTGCCCCGCCTTCACCGTCATCTCCTTGGCGACCTCCTTGATGAAGAGGTCGAATTCCGGCGAGTCCGCCGTTGCGTCGGGGCCGAGCACCGACGCGTTGAGCGAATCCTGCTCGGCCACGAAGCGCACGCTCTCGTGCACGATCACCGGATGGCTTTTCAGCTGGCTCGCCGTCGCCGCCGAGCCGGTGAACGACACCACATCCTGGCCCGTCAGGTGCTCGAACAGATCGCCGGTCGAGCCGACGATCAGCTGCAGCGCGCCTTCGGGCAGCACGTTGGCTTCGAGCATGATTCGCACGGCGGCCTCGGTGAGATAGGCCGTCGCGCTGGCCGGCTTCACGATCGCCGGGAGGCCCGCGAGAAAAGTCGGCGCCAGCTTCTCCAGCATGCCCCAGACCGGGAAATTGAAGGCGTTGATGTGCACGGCTGCGCCCTGCAGCGAGGTGAACACGTGCAGGCCCTGGAACGTCCCGCCGCGCGAAAGCGCTTCGACGGCGCCGTCGACCAGGATCGTGTCGTTCGGCAGTTCCCGCCGGCCCTTGGCTTGATAAACCGCAAACGTGCCGATGCCGCCGTCGATGTCGATCCAACTGTCGGCCTTGGTGGCGCCGGTATTGTAGCTGAGGTCGTAGAGCGCTTCCTTCTTCGCCGTCAGCGCCTCGGCCAGCGCCTTCAGCATCTGCGCGCGCTGGTGGAATGTGAGCGCGCGCAGCGCCGGCCCGCCGTGCTCGCGCGCGAAGCTCAGCATCGCGCCGAAATCGAGCCCCTGCGAGGAGGTGAGCGCGACGACGTCGCCGTTCACCGCCGAGCGCAGCTCCGCCATCGCGCCCGAGCCCGCGATCCATTTGCCTTCGGCGTAGTTCTGCAATGTGATCGGTTTCATGGCTCAGTTCCCCGTGAACTTCGGCGCGCGCTTTTCGCCGAACGCCGCAACGCCTTCGCTGTAGTCGTGCGTGCGTCCGAGGCGGCGCTGCGTGTCACGCTCGATGTCGAGCTGCTGATCGAAGCCGTGGCGCCCGCTCTCGCGGATCAGCTTCTTCGTTGCGGCGAGGCCTGCGGTCGGCGCCGCCGCAAACTTGGAGACCAGCGCATTGGCCTCGTCCATCAGCTTGTCATCGTCGACGCACTTCCAGATCAGCCCCCAGCTCTCGGCGCGCTCGGCCGTGACAGGCTCGGCGGTCAACGCCATGCCGAGCGCGCGCGCCTGGCCGGCGATGCGCGGCAGCGTCCAGGTGCCGCCCGAATCCGGAATGAGCCCGATATTGGCGAACGACTGGATGAACTTCGCGCCGCGCGCCGCCAGTACGATGTCGCCCGCCAGCGCGATACTCGCGCCCGCGCCCGCGGCAACGCCGTTGACCGCGCACAAAACAGGCATAGGCAGCGCCATCAGGCGGCGCATCATGGGATTGTAATGGACTTCGAGCACGTGCCCGAGATCGATGTCGCCGTCGGAACTCGGGGCCACGGCGGGATCGGAGAGATCCTGTCCCGCGCAGAAGCCGCGCCCGGCGCCGGTGAGCAGCAGCACGCGCGCGCCTTCGCGCTCGACCCGGTCGAGCGCGTGGGCGATCTCTTCGTGCATCTGCACGGTGAAGCTGTTGAGCCGGTCGGGACGGTTGAGCGTAAGCCGCGCGGCGCCGTCGGCGATGTCGAAGAGAATGGTCTCGTAACTCATCGCGGTCTCCCTGCTCGCAGCGGCGCTTGGCGTATGATAGAACGCCTGGTCGGTCAATTCACGAGAGACGCATGAGCGAAGCGGACGATCTCGCGCGGCGCGTGGCGCACGCGCTGCTGGAGCGCGAAGGCGCAGGGCCTGCGTGGGGCGTCGAGATCGACGACGCGCGCGAAGGTTATGCGCGCGTGCGCATGAAAGTGCGGGACGACATGCTCAACGGCCACCGCAGCGCGCATGGCGGCATGATCTTCGCGCTCGCCGACACCGCCTTCGCCTACGCCTGCAACTCGCGCAATGAGACCACGGTGGCGCAGAGCGCGACCATCGTCTTCCTGGCGCCGGCGGCGCCCGGGGAGGTGCTGACCGCAGAGGCGCGCGAGACCTCGCGCGCCGGACGCAGCGGCGTCTATCAGGTCAGCGTCCGCGCCGGCGACGGGCGCGCGGTCGCTGAATTTACGGGCCTTTCCCGCACCGTCGGCGGCGCGGTTCTGGACGGAACCCAAGGCGGGCGGGATTAATTGACCGATCGGTCAGCGAATGCTACATTTGTTAAACCGAGGCTCGACCAATGTATACGACCGACATGACCGGCAAGAAGACGGCCCAGCCGGTGGCGGAGGATCCCGCTCGGGTGGCCGCGTTCGAGGCGCGCGTCGCCAATGACGAGTTTATCGAGCCGAAGGACTGGATGCCGGAGGCGTACCGCAGGACGCTGATCCGCCAGATTTCGCAGCACGCGCACAGCGAAATCGTCGGCATGCTGCCGGAAGGCAACTGGATCACGCGGGCGCCAAACCTGCGCCGCAAGGCGATCCTGCTCGCCAAGGTGCAGGACGAGGGCGGCCACGGGCTTTATCTCTACGCGGCGGCGGAAACGCTCGGCGTTTCGCGCGACGAGATGACGGAGGCGCTGCTCTCCGGCAAAGCCAAGTACTCGACCATCTTCAATTACCCGACGCTGACCTGGGCCGATATCGGCGCGATCGGCTGGCTGGTCGACGGCGCGGCGATCATGAACCAGGTGCCGCTGCAGCGCACGTCGTACGGTCCCTACGCGCGCGCGATGGTGCGCATCTGCAAGGAAGAGAGCTTCCACCAGCGCCAGGGCTACGAAATCATGATGCATCTGGCGCAAGGGACGCCGGAGCAGAAGCGGATGGCGCAAGACGCGCTCGACCGCTGGTGGCAGCCGTCGCTGATGATGTTCGGCCCACCGGACGACAAGTCGCCGAACACCGAACAGAGCATGCGCTGGCGCATCAAGCGCGAGACCAATGACGAACTCCGGCAGAAGTTCGTCGATATCACCGTGCCGCAGGCCGAGGCGATCGGCCTCAAAGCGCCGGACCCGGCGCTGAAGTGGAACGAAGCGCGAGGCCATTACGATTTCGGCGAAGTCGACTGGGACGAGTTCTGGGCGGTGGTGAAGGGCGATGGCCCGGTCGCCAAGGAACGCATGCAGGCGCGCCGGAAAGCCTGGGACGACGGCGCCTGGGTGCGCGAAGCGGCGCGCGTGCACGCTGTGAAGCGCGCGGCGGCCAAGCTGGCGGCGGAATGAGAGTTGGTCGGTCGTGAGCAGTCAATAGTCGGTGCGTCTCGCACTTACTGACTACTCACCACTGACTTCGAGGAGCGAAACGCAGTGAGCGACGCAAGCAAGGAATGGCCGCTGTGGGAAGTGTTCGTGCGCGGCAAGGGCGGGCTCTCGCACCGCCATGTCGGCAGCGTGCACGCCGCCGACGCCAAGATGGCGGTCGAGCATGCGCGCGACACCTACACGCGGCGGATGGAAGGCGTGAGCCTGTGGGTCGTGCCGTCGGCGCAGATCACGGCGTCCGATCCGGGCGACGCGGCGGCGCTGTTCGAGCCGGCGGAAGACAAAATCTACCGCCACCCGACCTTCTATTCGATCCCCGATCACATCAAGCACATCTGATGGCCGACGCTCCGCCACCCCTCGCCGCCTGTGCGCTGCGTCTTGGCGACGACGCGCTGATCCTCGGCCAACGCCTGAGCGAGTGGTGCGGGCATGCGCCGGCGATCGAGATCGATCTCTCGCTGGCGAACGTCGCGCTCGACCAGATCGGCCAGGCTGCGCATTTCCTCGGCCTCGCCGGCGAGATCGAAGGCAAGGGCCGCGACGCCGACAAGCTCGCCTTCCATCGCGATGTGATGGACTTCGCCAATTGCCTGCTGGTCGAACAGCCGAACGGCGATTTCGCGCAGACCGTCGCGCGGCAATTCCTGTTCTCGCACTACCAGGAACTGCTCTACGCGGCGCTCGCCGAGTCGAAGGACGCGCGCTTCGCCGCCATCGCCGCCAAAGCGCTGAAAGAGGTGAAATATCACGCGACTCTGGCGAGCGATTGGGTCGTGCGCCTGGGCGACGGCGCCGAAGAAAGCCGCGCGCGCATGATCGCCGGGCTCGACTGGATGTGGCGCTTTGCGGACGAGCTGTTCGCGGCGGACGAAATCGACGCGGCGCTCGGGCTCGACAAGGCCGCGCTTCGCTCCGCCTGGGACGCGCGCATCGACGCCGTGCTCGCGGACGCGACGCTCGAACGCCCCGCCGCGCACCGGCCGGTGCTGGGCGGGCGCACGGGACGCCATTCGGAACATCTCGGCCATCTGCTCAGCGAGATGCAGTTCCTGCAGCGCGCTTATCCGGGGGCGGCGTGGTGACGGCGCAAGCGCCCGCTTGGACCGCCGGCGTCCCGCCGGCGAGCGACGGTGCAATTGATGCGGCGTCGCCGGCGGTCCAAGCGGTCCGCGCCCTCCTGGCCAACGTGCCCGATCCGGAAATCCCCGCCGTTTCCGTCATCGATCTCGGCATCGTGCGCGATGTCAGCGCGCTGCGCGTGCTGATCACGCCGACGTATACGGGCTGCCCGGCCACGCTGGCGATCGAGCAGGCCATCCGCGCCGCGCTCGATGGGGGCGGCTTCGCCGACGTCGCGATCGAGACGACGCTTTCGCCGCCATGGTCCACCGACTGGATCAGCGACCGGGGCCGCGAGAAGCTGCGCGCCTACGGCATCGCGCCGCCGCCCAAAGGCGCCGCCGCCGCTTCACTGAAAAACCAGGCCCCGGCGGAGTGTCCGCGCTGCGGCTCGAGCGAGACCGAGGAAATCTCCCGCTTCGGCTCCACGCCGTGCAAGGCGCTGTGGCGCTGCACGGCCTGCGCCGAGCCGTTCGACAGGTTCAAGTGCCACTGACATGAGCATCGACTTCCACACCCTGCGCGTCGCCGAAGTGAAGCGCGAAACGCCGGACGCCGTTTCGGTGCTGCTCGACGTTCCCGCCGATCTGCAAGACGCCTTCCGGTTCCGCGCCGGCCAGCACCTTACCTTCCGCCGCGCCTTCGGCGGCGAGGAAGTGCGCCGCAATTACTCGCTCTGCGTCGCGCCGGAGGAAGGCGTGCTGAAGATCGGCGTGAAGCAGATCGCCGGCGGGGTGTTTTCAGGCTGGGTGAACACCGAGCTGAAAGCCGGCGACGAGATCGAGGCGATGGCGCCGCATGGCTCGTTCTGCTGGAATTTCGATGCAGAGGCGCGGCGCGAGTACGTCGCCTTCGCCGGCGGCTCCGGCATCACGCCGATCCTTTCGCTGATGAAGACGGCGCTGGCGAGCGAGCCGCGCTCGCGCTTCACGCTGTTCTACGGCAACCGCAACTCCCCCGGCGTGATGTTCCTGGAAGAGATCGCGGCGCTGAAGGACCGCTATCTCGACCGTCTCTGCGCCTATCACTTCCTCGAAGAGGAGGAAGAGGAGATCGAGCTGTTCAACGGCCGGCTCGACCGCGCCAAGACCGATGAAATCCTCTCGACGCTGGTGCGCGCCGAGAACGTCGACGCCTTCTTCGTCTGCGGCCCCGGCCCGATGATGGATGCGATCGAAGCGGCGCTGCTGGCCAAGGGCGTCGACAAGGCGCGCATCCTGGTCGAACGCTTCACCACCGGGCCGCTCTCCGCCGCGCAGGCCGCCGCCGCGCGCGCTCTCGAAGAGAAAGCCGCCGGTCTCAAGATGACGGTGACGCTCAATGGCCGGCGCGTGCAGGTCGCGTTCGACCCGGAAAAGCACTCGATCCTCGACAATGTCCGCGCCGCCGGCCTGCCGGCGCCGTTCGCCTGCAAGGGCGGCGTCTGCGCCACCTGCCGCGCCAAGGTGACGGCGGGCGAAGTGCGGATGAAGGCGAATTACGGCCTCTCCGAACAGGAGGTCGCGGACGGCTACGTGCTCACCTGCCAGGCGACGCCCGTGAGCGAAGGCGTGGCGCTCACGTACGACGTCTGAGCTGGAGCGGCTATTCCGCCGCCTTGCGAATACCGCCCAACGTCAGATCCACCGCCATTTCCGCGAGCGCCCCGGCGCTGACCGCGCCCTTGGGATCGAACCAGGTGTGGGTCCAATTGATGGTGCCGAAGAACAGCATCGCCGCGGCGAACGCCGCCCCGCTTCTCCGCTTCAGCGCCGGTTCGATCTCGATCAAAAGCTTCTGCACCATCTCGATCAGCCGCCGCTGCACGGCGACGATCTCGGCGCGCCGCGCTCTCGGCAGGTGGTCGAGATCGTTCAGCAGCACCTTGTGCCGGTCGGCGGCGCCGACATAGAGCGCCATGAAACGATGCGTAAGCTCGCGCAGTTTGCGCTCGGGCGTCGCCGAGCCGGAGGTCGCCTCCTGCGCCGCGACCTCCAGCGCACGCACGTGGCTGATCATCACGTCGTAGAGAATGTCGTCTTTCGACGGGTAGTAGTGGTAGATCAGCGACTTCGAAATCCTGCCGCGCTTGGCGAGGTCGGCGACCGAGGCGCCGTTATAGCCCTCGCGCGCGAACAGAGCGGCGGCGGCCTCCACGATCGCCTCCTTCCGCTCATCGTACTCGGCTGCCTGCGTGCGCGCCATGGCTCCCCTGCGTGAGGGCGAACCTAGCCGCAGCGCGCCCGCGCGCCAACTCTCAGCATGAACGGCCGCGGGCGGTGACGGGCCAGATGTCGATCAGCGTCTCGCCGCGGACGACATGGTAGGCGTCATAGAGATTGACGGTGGGGTCGCAGTGCGGGGCGGTGAGCGTGATGCGGTCGCCCAGCCTGAACTCGTGTCCGGGCGCGATCAAAGCCGCGTGCTCATCGCCCATGAAGAAGAACGCCGCATCCGCGGGCGCGCCCGCGGCGATCGCCGGATTGCCGCCGTCGGTGGAAAGCGCTTTGAAGCCGGAATCGATCGTCGCCATGCTCGGCGCATTGGCGCTGATCACATGCGTGTCGATAAAAAGCGCCGTCTCGAACGGCGAACCGCCCTCGCCGCTCAGATCGCAATCCAGATACTGCCTGTCCATGAACACATAGGAGCCGACCTGCAATTCATTGAGCACGCCGAGCGCGGCGTCGATGCGATGCGTTCCCGTCCCGCCGCCGGTGACGACGTCAGGCGCAAGGCCGTTGCCGTTCAGCAGATCGATGACGCTGCTGAGATAGGCGGTGCGGTCTTCTATCGCGACGCGGCGGTCGGCGAAGGCGGCGATGTGCTGCTGCGCGCCGCAATAGAACTGCACGCCGGCGAAACGCAGCGCATCCGAGGCCGCAATCTGCCGTGCGAGCGCGAGCGCCGCTTGCGGCGAGGCGACGCCGGTGCGGCGGATGCCGGGATCGATGTCGACAATGACGGACAGCTTGCACGAAGCGCCGTGAACGGCCGCCGCCAGCGCCTCGGCGTTGTCGGGATGATCGGCGACGACCATCAGACCGTCGCTCTTCCGATGCAACGCGGCGAGCCGCTCGATCGCCTGCGGCGTCGCCACCGGCGAGGTGATCAGGATCGAGCCGATCCCCTGCTCCGCCAACGCCTCCGCCTCGCCCAGCTTGGCGCAGCATACGCCCCGCGCGCCGGCGGCGAGCTGGCGCCTGGCGATGTCGGCGCTCTTGTGCGTCTTCGCGTGCGGACGCAGCGCGATAGCGTTGGCCCGCGCGAACGCCGCCATCGCAGCGATGTTGCGCTCCAGCGCGTCGCGGTCCAGCACTAGCGCCGGCGTGTTGAGCGCGGCGCGCGAGCCTTGCCGGCCAATCAGGAGGCGATGCAGATCGATGTCGGTCGGCATGAGCAGGCGTCCAGAGGCTTCCCTCGATGCGGTATCTCTAGCCGCTGCGGCGCGGCTGCGTCGAGCCGGCCGCAAGCTTGCGCTGGATCAAGGCGCGGAAGCGCGCCTATGTTTCCTGCTCGTATGGGAAAGTTCTGGATTTCCGTGCTGGCGGCGATGGCTGCGCTGGCCGCGCCGGAGAGCACGGCCGCGCGGACATGGAGCGCCGCCGAGCTTGCCGACCTCGAACTGGCGGCCGAGACCGCCCCGCGCGAAGGACTGCCGGTTCCGGCCGCGCTCTCGCGCGTCGCCGAACGCGGACATTTGCACAATCTCGGCCTCGTCGCCGCCGCCGAACTCGACGCCGCGGCGGACGCCCTGTTTCGTGAGATGGCGTACGCCTATGCGCGCGGCGCGATCGATCCGGGCGCCGTCGGCGCCGACTGGCATATCCCGCGCCCGGAGCCGAACATGGCGGACCTCGAACAGGCGCTCGACGGCGGCTGGCGCCCGTCCATGGTGCTCGCGGGCCTGCTTCCGGCGTCGCCCGAGTATCGCGCGCTGCGCGACGCGCTGGCGGCGTTGGAAGCGGACGAAAACGCTTCCGGGCGCGCGGCGCGCTTGGCGCAGCTCAGGGCGAACATGGAGCGGTGGCGATGGCTGCCGCGCGAGACGCCGCCGGAGCGGCTTGAAGTGCGCATCGCGCAATATGAAGTCATCTTCCACCGCGGCGGCGGCGCGCCGGCGATGACGCACAACGTCATTGTCGGCGCCCGGAGCACGCCGACCCCGGTGTTCGCCGCGACGCTTCAAAGCGTGACGGTCAACCCGTACTGGACGCCGCCGAGCAGCATTTTGCTCAACGAATTGCTGCCGCGGTTCCGGCGCAATCCGAACGCGGCGGCGCGCGAGGGCTATGAGGCGATCGACGGCAACGGCCAAGTCGTCGCCCCAGGCGCCGTGAACTGGAGCGCGCGGCCTTTCCCCTATCAGCTTCGGCAAACGCCTGGCGCCCATAACGCGCTGGGACAGATCCGCTTCAACCTGCCCAATCCGTTTGCGGTGTATCTGCACGATACGCCCAGCAAGCGGCTGTTCGAGCGCGCCAACCGCGCACTCAGCCATGGCTGCATCCGCGTGCAATCGCCGACCGAGCTGGCCGCGGCGGTGCTGAACGATCGGAACTGGAGCCGGGAGGCGCTCGAAGCCGCGATGTCGCAAGGCGCGTCGCAAACCATTCCGCTGGGCGCTCCCATTCCTGTCTATGTGCTCTACTTCACCACGGCGCTCGATCAGAGCGGCCAGGTCGTCTATCTCGACGACATCTATCGTCGCGACCGCGCCGTCGTCGCCGCGCTTGACCGCTACGCCGCGCGGAGCGTCGCCTCGCTGGAAAGAAGCGAACTCTGCTCACCGTGAGGGCGCCATGAAGCTCAGCTGCGGATTGCTGATGTATGTGCGCGGCGACGGCGGCTTCAGGGTGCTGCTCGTGCATCCGGGCGGCCCGTATTGGCGCAACAAGAACGCGGGCGCGTGGTCGATACCAAAGGGCTTGCCCGAGGAAGGCGAAGACCTGCTCGCGGCCGCACTGCGCGAATTCCGGGAGGAGACCAATTTGCAGGCCGCGCCGCCCTTCCTGGCGCTGACGCCGGTGAAGCAGAAAAGCGGCAAGCTGGTGCATTGCTGGGCGTTCGAGGGAAAGGACGATCTCAGCGCTTTCAGGAGCGCGCCGTTCGCGCTCGAATGGCCGCCGAAGTCCGGACGCATGGCGGAGTTTCCAGAGGCCGACAGAGCGGCGCTGTTCACGCCGGCCGAAGCGGCGGCGCACATCGTGCCCGGGCAGCGGCCTTTGATCGAGCAGCTGCAACGTCTATTGGAAAACGGCTAGCATGACTGTCTTGCGAGCCGGATGATCAGCGCATGACCAGCATAGAGAGCGAAGCGGTTCTCGACACCACGGCGCGGCAGATCGCCAAGCTGCGCACGATGCGCCTGGTCGCCGGCGGCCTGCTGGTGCTGATGGCGCTGATCTATCTGCTGGCCGTGACACGGCTCGACCAGGGCGCACATTGGGGCTATGCGCGGGCGTTCGCCGAGGCGGCGATGGTCGGCGGGCTGGCGGACTGGTTCGCGGTGACGGCGCTGTTCCGGCGCCCGCTGGGCTTGCCGATCCCGCACACGGCGGTCATTCCGCGCAGCAAGGAGCGCATCGCCGACGCGCTCGGGCAGTTCGTGGCGGTGAACTTTCTCGCGCCGAGCATCATCTCCGAGCGGCTCAAGAACCAGGATCTGGCCAGTTCGCTGGGTCGTCAGCTGGCCGATCAGGCGACGGCGCGGCGCATTGCCGACGGCGTCGTCGACGCCCTGCCGGCGATCGCCGATCTGCTCGACGACGAGGTCGTCAGCGACTTCATGCGCCGCCAGATCAGCGAGTTCAGCCGCGACGAACGGCTCTCCGCCGCCATCGGCCGCGGGCTCAAGCTGCTGACCGAGCACGGGCGTCACCAGCCGCTGCTCGACGCCGCCATCGCCGAGGGCTGGAACGCGCTCGAGGAACACGAGCCGGCGATCCGCGCGCAGGTGCGGGCGCAGACGTCCTGGGTCTGGCGGCTGATCGCGCTCGACGCGCGCGCGGCCGACGCGCTGATCTCGGCGGTCGAAGACACGCTGCGCCAGATGGCGGCGGACCCCAACCATCCGGCTCGCGCGCGCATCACCCAGATGCTGCACAAGTTCTCCGAGGACCTCGAAACCTCGCCCGAGATGCGCGCCAACATCGAACGCATCATCGCCGATATCCTGGCCCACCCGACCGTTTCCGTTTACTTCGCCGAACTCTGGACCTCGCTGAAGGCGGCCATGCATGCGAGCGCGGCCTCGCCGCAGACGCCGGCGCGCCTAGCGATCACCGAAGGCCTCCAACGTTTCGGCCGCGCCCTGATCGACGATCCCGCCGTTGTCGAAGCGATCAACCGGCGGCTGCGCGGCCTGCTGGCGGAGATCGCCGGGCGCCACGGCGCCGATGTCGGCCGGCTGATCTCGGAGACGATCCGCAGCTGGGACACGGCGACGGTGGTGGAGAAGCTGGAACACAATGTCGGGCCGGACCTGCAATACATCCGCATCAACGGCACCGTGATCGGCGGCCTGATCGGCCTCTGCATTCACCAGCTGACCGTCTGGCTGACCTAAAGCATCGCGCTGTGGCGCACATTGCCTTCGACAAGCTCAGGCTGACGCTGCGGTGTCGCCAAGCTCCGGCGTTTGAGTTGGCGTCATGTTAAGCTTGTCGAAGTACGGCGCATGCCGGCGGGACGCTGGCGGTCCATAGCGGGCTTGTTTCGAATTAAGCGCGCAGTGCTTTAACCCGAGTCATTCCGGACGCGCGCAGCGCGATCCGGAACCCAGGGCAAACGATGAGCTGGCGGCCCTGGGTTCCGGGTCTGCGGCGCGTACCGCGCCTTCGCCCGGAATGACTGTGGTTGGCGTGTGTGCGGATGACTGCAAACGTTGCTTGCCGGCGGGGACGCCGACGGTTCATGGGCGGCGCGTCTAGAGCAAAATCCGATCTGATTGAATCGGAGGGATTCCCACGGGACTCGAATTC
>JAHDXR010000009.1 GCA_023384105.1 Hyphomonadaceae bacterium
AATTCCCGCTTGCGCATGCGTTTGGCTTTGCCCTCGATCAACGCCGGACTAGGCGGAGGAAGCGGGCGTCGGGGGCAAGCGAGACGCGGGCCGTCATGCCGCGCTCTCCCAGGCCAGCGGCTGGCCCTTCGGCCAGACCTGTTCGATGTCGCATTTCCTGACCCCGATATGCGCCGCCACTGTCCGGTAGGACGGAACGACGCCCTTCATGTGAAGCTGGTAGCGGGCGTCCTGGACCTCTTCCATGGACGGCACGCGCGCCTCGGCTGGACGCTCGGCGCTTTGCACGATGGCGGGCCGGGTGTCGGGCTCTAAGGCGTTGGCGGCCATGGGGGTTGCCGCGGCCGCGGTGGCTGCGATCGCTGTCCCTACCCCGCTGCGGCGGCGCTTCTTGGTCGTGTCCAGGGTGGTGACGTTGGTCGTCTCAACCCCCCGCTCGGACGCGGCGCGCCGGGCCCTCTCCTCAGCGGCCAGACGCTCACGCCGTTCTTCTTGTTTCGCTTCCCATTGGGCGTCGGCCCGGGCCTTGCGTTCGGCCCGGGCGTGCGCCAACGCTTCATCGACCCAGTATTGCGCCGGCTCATAGAAGGCCAAGGCGCCGGCCAGCGGCCAGATCAGCAGCGCCATGTCGCCCGACAGGAAGCCCACCAGGGTAAAGGCGTGATGCAGTGAGACGGCGTTATAGGCCCCGCCCAAGAGCATGAGGGTGCGGGCTCGCTCGAATTCCTTGGGGAGGTTCGCGGCTTGCGCCTGGCGCGCCGCCGCGGCCGCTACGTTCGCCGCGATCTGGATGATGAAGGACAGCACCGCCAGGAGCACAAAGCCCGGCGTGGCCGCTGAGAGCGCGCCACGCAGGCCATAGAGCGCGGCCCACACGCCCGCCGATGACAACCACGCCCACGCGGCGAAGCACGCCAGCGCGATCGACAAGGCGTAAGCGCATTCCTGCAGCGGCAGGCGCTGCAATTCCGGTTCTGGCGTCGTGACGGCGTGCGTCATGGGTCCATTCTCTGCTCTGGCGCGCTTAACGCGCGGTAAGCGGTCTTAAGGTTTGCGCATCGATGCGCATGCGCGCGCGGCGCGCTGATAACCAAATCGAGCCCGCAGGTTCTGTTCGCGTTCCGCTCGTTTCGATGAAATCCGTAATTCATGCGCAAAGATGCGCAGCACTTGTGGAGGTTACGGCGCGTTCGGATTGATCAAGATGACGAAGCGCTTCACCTCTTTGATGCGTCGGGTTCGGAGCAAGCAGCCCTGGCTCCACCAGGCATGGGAGAAATCGTAGAGGCGGCTAGGACGCCCATCCGCTGAGACGCTGGCGCGGGGCCTCGACCTCGTAGCAAGGCTAGATGCGGAGCGAGAGAGACGCCGGGCTTTGAGGGGCCCGGCGTTTCGATTTTCAGTCCACGCCGCCGTAGTCAGCCGGGATCGGCTGCAGCGGGTGTGAGCCGCGGAGTTGATGGGCGGCGCTGTCACTGAGAAATTCGATCACACCGCCACGCAGAAAGTGATGGCAGCGCGTTTGCTCTGCTTCGCCGGTCCGTTGCCAGAAGGTGCGGATCGAAGGTGAGAGCGTCGGCTTGTTCACGTCGCCGTTCCAAGTCCAGCGCGGCCGCATATCGCTGGCGACGTTGACCATGTGCAGGCATTCGCAGCCGCTGCACCAATAGCCGAGCAGCTCGCGATCGGGGCTAAGCGCCACCATGCCTTCACGCTTCAAGCCCATGTGTAGCGCCTCCAAGCAAAACGCCGCGCCCAATGAAGAGCGCGGCGTTCGATTTCGTGTGTTAGCCGGACACGTTGGCCGGACCCGGCGCTACCGGGCGCGAGCCCGCTTTGTACCACGACGCGATGCGGAGCGCATCACCTTGCGCGCTTTGCGCTGCGACTTCCGCGCCGACTTCTTCGCCTTCGCTTTCAATTCGGCTTTCGCTTCGCTCGCCACCTGTTTCCAGTACGCGAGCTGTTGCTCCGCCATCTTCAATTTCTGCTTCGCCGTCATCGTCGCCTCACTTCACCGCACGCTTCACCGCGCGGGAAGGCTTTGATGATTTGCGTTGCGGCGAAGTTACCGGCTCGCTCTCATCAATCGTGCGAACGCGCAGGTGAAGCCCGAGCGGAACGCCGAAAATCAAGCCGACGATGACCCCGAGCGGAAACCAGCTCACGCGATCACGCGACGTTGGCGCGGATCAGCCGCTGATACGCTTCGGCCATCTTCTGATCGTAGCGGTTCTCGGCATAGTTCGGGCCGTTGTAACGGCGGGCGAACAAGGTCCAGTCCCGGCGCTGCAATGCGCCAGCCAAGCCATTGGCGACGATGAAGGCTTCGAAGGCTTCGAGCTGGTCCTTTTCCGATCTCGCCAGCTTGGCGACATAGTCGCGCGCGCTCGCCATGTGCAGGGTCGGATAGTTCTGGCCCAGCACCTGAAACCGGCCCCAGCTTGCGCTTTCCAAAGCCGCTTCGGGATTGAGCGCATAGGCTTCCTGCAGCAGCGTCCAGCGCGCGCTTTGCGTGGTCGGATACCCGCCCGGCCGGGGCTGCGATAAATGCGGGTGCGAGAGATTGTAGAGCCCGCCGGTCTTGCGGGCGAAGAGGTGGCGCTCATAGAGAATGATCGGGCGCCCGTCCGGGCCGAACGCGCCTTCGCGCCCGCTCTCCACTTCGGCCACGGCGGCGAGCGCTTGCCATTCGCAGCCGAGCCGTTGGGCTGCGGCGATATAATCGCTGCTAGCGAGCGGGCTTGCGTCAATTGCTTTGAGACTGGCCAGAAAATCGAGCGGCGGCGGCGCTGGCATTGGCGCTGGAGCCGGCGGCGCAGGCGCGCGCGAGGGCGCCGGTCTTGGCGCAGGCGCACGGGTGAAGAGCGCGAGCAGCAGCGAGACGATCACATCCCAAAGCATCTTCATGGGGCTTAGTCCTCCCGCGCCGCGCGCGTGCAGCGGTTCGCCGCCGTGGCGTGATTTACGATGCCGACGAATTGGCGGTCGCGCAGGGCGGCGTAGCCTTCCCATTCGATCTCGCGGCCGAGCCGTTGGATTTGGAGCCGGCGCACTTCTTCGTCCGCCGTTGGCGCGAGAAACCGGCCGCGGATTTCATCTTGGCCCAGAACGAGGAGCGCCGGGCGCTCGACTTCTTCAAGGATCGAGCTCGGCAGTGTGTTGTTGCACGGCGGCGGCGTAGGCGGCTCGACTTTCGTCGCGCAAGCGCTGAGCGCGATCGCGGTACTCGCGATAGCTAGCTTCGAGATCAGGGGCGTCGGCGACGGCTTCACGCGCTTCCTCCGTTTGAGTTCGAACGCGCGCGCGGGCGCGGTGAGTGTCTTCGACGATGACGACCGAGTCCTGCGCGCGGCGGGTTTCGGCTTCGGCGGTGCGCTGGTTCGATTCCGCGGTGCGCTGGTTCGCCTCTGCCGCGACCTCGCGGCCGGAAGGCGCCGACCACGGCCAGCGCACATCGCACGAACTCAGCACGAAGAGGATCGCTATGGCGCCGAGGATCACCCACCAATATTTCAGAGCCCCATCGATCACGCCTTCGATGCGGGCGCGCCAGTTGACCGGCGCGCGTTGCGGCGCCGGCGTCACGCGCTGTTCTCCGCCGGCCGCGGCGAATTGGCGGGGTCGTTGGGATCGAGCGCCGGTGAAGCGTTCGAAGATGCGGGCGGCGAAGCTGGCCGCCCAGTGCCAAAAGGGCCGTTTTGCGGGGAGCCTCCGCCCGCGCGGATTTCTTCAACGCGCTCGATGCGCCGGTCGCGGAAGAGCGCGACGATATGGATGATCACAACGCCGAGGATCGCAGCGAACGCGGTCAGCAATTGTGCGAGGCCCGCAAGATCGACGCCTTCGCCCGCGGCCCAGCGCTCCATGCCGTCAATGACGACAGCGCCGAAACGCAGGCAGAACCAGACGACGGCGCACATGAGCGCAAGCGAAGCCAGCCGCTGTAGCGGCCGGCCGATGCGGTCCAAAATGGAAATCATGAGGCGAGCCTCCGCCTGTTCGGTTTACGCCGCCTTGACGCCGCCGAAGTTGAGCGCTTCGCGGCGGATCAATTCCGCACGCTCAACCTTCGCCACCATGAACCGGCATGCAGCTTCGAAATCGTCAGCGATGGCTTGCTGCAATTGCTGTTGTGTCGGAGGCGATTCAAAAAGGAGCCGGGCGCGCCGCTTGATGAGCTCGACTTCTTCTTCGGTTTCCGCTGCGATCAGTTCGGCCAAAAGATCGCGCGCGTCCGCTTGCTTGATGCCGCGATCGGTGAAGACCGAAAGGCCGGCAGGTTCGATGTGAATGAGCACCGCCCCGGCATCGTCTCGAAGCGCCTTGCCGGTCTCATCGCTGAGCGAGCCGGTGAATTCCCATTTGGCTTTGCCAAAGCCGACGCTGCGCCGGTTCGCATGCACCTTGGCGTAGATGCCGGTGGCCTCGCATAGATAGACGCGCCGATAGGGTTTGGCCGCATCATCAAGCTGGGTCTGGTGAACGTAAGTCATCCGCTCTCCGATCACGGCTCGTTGTATTCAATGCCGCCCTGGCCGCCGCCATAGCCCGGTGGCGGCGGAGCCGGCGGGGTATAACCGCCGCCGCCCAATTGCGTGCGGAAGGCGCCCACGGCCACGTAGCGATTGGTGGTGTCGCCGTAATAGGTCTGCAGGCTCGACGTGACGGCGATGTAGTCGCCGAGTTGCACGTCCCAGAACACCCAATAGAGCGTATCGGATGCAAGGCCGGTCAGCGTGTCGCCCGGGAGATTGAGCGTCTGACCAGGAAGATAAACATCGTGCGCCGTCACCGTGATCGAACTTGAGTTCGATGCGAGCGGAACGGCGATAGAGCGCACCACGGCGACGCCGCCCGATGCATTGGTCGGCAGGCCCCGCCAATCGATGATGACCCCGCCCGAGGCGTTGGTGCGCCCGGTCGCGCTTGCGGTCACTTCATCGGAATAGAGCCCTGCCGCGTCGACGGCCTTGATGCGGAAAGTCTCGCCGCCTTCAAGCGCGATGGTGTGAAAGACTTGCCGCGTGTCGCGGCCGAAGACGAGCGCAACGCGGGTGGCGCTTTCCCAATCAGCCCCACCGAAACGAAGCTCGTAAGCATCGATGTCGATCGCCGCAGCCGGCGTCCAGCTTGCCTTGCCGCCATCGAGCGTGGCCGCCACGGCAAAACCGGTCGGCGCATCCGGGCGCGTTGTCTTGCCGATCACCTCGTGGTCGAAGACGTATTCATAGAGCGAGGGCACGCCTGTTTTTGAGATCGTCCGGGCGCGCAGGTGAATGACCTGCCCGGTTTGCACCGTCGCGATATAGAGCGAGCCGTCGATAGCGGTAGAGCCGACCGGCTCCCATTCCTCGCCGTTGGCTTCAGCGCTTTTCCATTCCGCTTCCCAGGTGACGCCCGGAACGGTCAAGCTGACATAAGGGTCAAGGTAAAGCTGCACCCGCTCATTCAGCGTCCCGTCTGCGAGGCGCAGCATCACCACTTCATCGGAGCGGACGTTGAGGATCGGACGCGAGGGGCGTTCCGTCTCGTCAATCGGGGCTTGGCGGTTGATGTAGCTTTGGAAGGCTGGGATGGGGCCAGTGTCCGCGGTCCACACGCCGGGCTGCGCGTCGACAAGCGTCAGCTGGGCGTGCAGATTGTCGAGCCGGCGGATGTGCTTGACCAGCATCGGCGCGCTTTCCGCGCCGAGTTCGCCATAGAGCGTAAGATCGCCCACGGCCGGCGCGTCCGCGAGCGGGATCGGCGCCGAAAGCGTGACTGTGTCGGAAGGCCCTGCCGCATAGTCGATCTCATGCACCGCGCTGCTCTGGTCGGCGTGGCGGATGCGGATCGCATAGGCGGTTTCGCTGTCGGGCAGCTCGACCAGGATGTCGAGCACGATGGCGACGACATTCAGCTCGTCCTCGTCGAGAATGAGTGCGGCGATGCGCCCCGCGCCCAGGCCGATCGAGACCACGTCATAGGTGAAGCGCACCAGCGAGCCCTTGGTGCAGGCTAGGCTTTCAATATCCTGATTGACCCGGTGCTCTTCGGGGCGAAGCTCCAGCACGGCCAAGTGGTAGCGGGCTTCTCGGTAGGCTTGCGTCGCCGAGCGGCAGGTCGGCAGGTCGAGGGTCTCGAACTTGGCGGCGGCGATTTTCCCGCCCGCGCCGTCCTCATTGTAGGCGTCGCGATAGACGACGATCTCGTCCTGCTGATCGTTGGCGTCGGGGTTGATGAAGGTGACGCGGAACGCGTGCGGCAGGTCGAGGAAGGACTTTGAGCCTTTGTATCCCCAGGAGTTTCGGGGGCTGATGTGCGCCACCGGCGTGGTCTGCTCGACGTCGCGGACGATGGTGTATTTCCCGCCCGTGCCGATGGTGAGCGCGGCGCGCCCCGACGCGGCGATGAGCTGCGCCGCCGACATGACCGATCCGCCCTCCAGCACGGTGTCGCAGGTCCAGCGCTTTTCCTGCGCGTTCGGCGCCTGGGCTTCGCAGGCTTGGGCCCAATCAACGAAGGCCGGGAGATCGAGCCGGCTGTCCGGGCAGATCGTCACCGAGCCGCGCTTTCTCAGCACGTCGGCGGTTTGCCACGCGGGATTGCGGGTAAGTCGATAGGACCAGGTCTCGGTGTTCGGGTCGTAGACTTCGTGATAGGCGCTGGCCAAGCAGTTGATGATGTCGGGCACGCCGTTCAGCTGGCCCGTCGCTTTAAGCCGCAGGCCGATCAGGCAAAGGCCCGGCATGTTGATCGGGTTGCCGGCGCGGACCGAGCGCAACGTTGTCCAATAGGCGGTGTCGCTCACATAAGAAGGGCTCGCCACCGTGGTGCGGCGCATACGCACGAAGTATTGCGTCGAAGACGAGCCGGTGACTTTGAACCGGCCTGAGCGCGAGGTTGCGGCGACAGAGGTATCGGTCGCGACGATCTTGCCGTCTTCGGCGGTGCCGTATTCGCCGCGTCCATCGATCCAATCGGCATTGATCCACGAAACGCCGTTGACGCTCCACTGCACTTCAAAGCGCACCGTGGTTTGCTTGCGCTTGCCATCGTCCGGATCGGTGGTCCCGAGACCGGCCGGGAAGGTGATGTCGATCGAGGCTTCTTCGGTGTCGGCCTCGGTGACCTTCACCACCCAGAGGTTCGGCTCCAGCAGCGCTGTCAGTCGTTCTTCGCGGATCTGAGTGGTGAAGAGCGTGAGCGGGGTGTCGGTGTCCCAACCTTCGCGCACTTCCCATTGCGCGCCCTGGAACGCGGTGATCGGGGTTTGGCCGATCCTGATGTCGGAGACATCGATCGGGCCGTAACCGACGAGGAGCGCCAGATGCAGCCATTGCGTCTTGCCCTGCATCACCGTGTAGGGCCGGGCGGCCAGCAGCGGATACATGCGCTTCTCGCCGATGAGGCGCGGGATCGGCGCATAGGGCGCAAACTGGTTCCTGATCCCGGTGAGCGAAGCGTAGGGATTGCCGGCCTGCTGATCGAAGCGCCAGGGATCGCGGCCCATTTCGGGCGGGGGAATAAGCGCGTTGACCAGCATCTGGCCAACGATCACCGCGCCGATGGAGAAGAGGCTGGAGGCTAGGCTGCCCGCAGCGAACGGGTTGAAGAAACTCGCCACGATGACGACTGCGATCATCAAGACCGTGCGCAGCACGTCCTTGCCGCCATTTCCGCCGCCGCCCTGCAGGCGCACGCGCATGTAGAGCGAAGCGCCCGGCTTCGGCCTGATCCGCTTCCAGTGGCGGGGATCGATTTTGTGGTCGGCGAGGAAGACGTCGATGTGGCGCCGGAGCCGGGGGCCGATCCCCGACATCATCACCGCGTCGTGGATCGTGGCCCCTTCAGGCAGCAGCACCACCTTGGCCGAGCCGCGCTGGAACGGGGAGGCGTTGACCAGCACGGCGGCGCCCTGGCGCGCGCGCGGACGCTCCGGCGCCAGCACTTCGCCTTCGAGAGCGGTCATGCATGCCCCTCGTCTGATGGGTGGCGGCGGTGTGGGATCGGCCCTTCAGGGCCGGTAGAAGCCGACGATGCGATGGGTCCAGTGCGCATCGCGATAGCACTCGACGCAGGCGTCGACGCCTTTGTTGGTGTGGAGCATCCAGCCTGGGGCAACCACCAGACCGATATGGATCGGGGCCCCGCTCTGGCGCAGTAGCACCGCATCGCCCTCGTCCGCCTCGATCGGCGAGATTGCGCGAAACCCCGCCGCGAAGGCTTCGGCGGCGTCGCGCATGGCGACAAGCCCGGCGCGCCCAGCCCATGCCGGCCCGTCATAGTCCGGCAGCATCACGCCGCGCTCGCAGCGCTGAACGTGGGCGAAAAGTTGCCAGCAGTTGAAGCTCTTGGGGGGCGAGCCCTGATCGGCGTAAGGGACGCCGACATAGTTGGCGACGTAGGCGGGAAGCGGCGGGGGTGTACGCATCTTTTAAAACAACCCCGGGAAACGCGACGGCGTGATCATGTCCGCCACCGGATCGATCGAGAGGTCTTCATAGCGCAGATAACCCTGCACCGTGGCGACGTCGTAGGTGGTGTCCCGCAGCGTGAGCCCGGAGAGTTCGTACTCGATCACGTCGGGCTGGCTTGCCAGCACCACCTTGATCTCGACCGTGGGCGCGCTCTGCACCGTGCGCAGGGCCTCGACGATCCTGCGGTCGACATTGTCGACGCTGAGACGCGCTTCGCCGGGCCGCTCCCCCTCGTCCGGCAGCTCGATCTCGAACGGGAGCCCGACATAGGTCTCGCCGCCCGAGTCGACTGGCTCCACGTTGTTGACCACTCGGATCGGCTGGACGAGGTCGACGTGGTCGATTCCGACCAGGACGAGGAAGACCTCGTCGGTTTCTTCGGCCGCGATGGCGGCCGTGGCCGGCGCGGAGAGAACGCGTCCGGTCATGTCGTCCGCTCGAAATACGGCACCTGCAGCAGCGTGCCCGTGTCCTTGTCGTACACGCCGACCTGGCCCGAGGTGAACGCGTCCTCCAGCCGGCATCGCATCTGGATCGACTGGCCGCTGATCCACGTGTACTCGGCGCCCTCGAACACCAGGTCCCAGCCGCCGCCGTTGACGTTCACGCTGATGTTGCCAAAGACCGAAAACGAGAGGTCGGCGAAGCGCAGCACGCCGGAATTGCCCGCCGGCGCCGTCACGGTGCGCACCGCGCCCGTGACCGTGACCGTGCTGTCGCTGGCGCCCAGATCGCCGCTGATCGAGCAGGGCGAAGGCGGCGGCGACGAACTCGCGAGCGCGCCGGCGATCTTAGCTAGGAGCATCGCCGGGATCCTCCTCCGCGGCCCACGGCGCGCGCATCGTCACAGGCTGCGACGCCTGCTCGGCCAGCACGGCGGCCAGCGCCGCCTGCTCGGCGCTGACGACATCGGCGAAATGCAGATCGACCCAGCCGAGCACGATGCTCTCTGTCAGCTCCTCGAACGCGATGAAGCCATCGCCGGGCTCGGGGAACACCGCCGTGCTCTGCAGCGACGCCGTGTGTTCGCCGTCCGTCGCCTCGATCCGGTAGATCGCGCTCTTGAGCACGTTGGCGCACTCGCCCTCGCTCGGCGCAACGCGCAGGCTGTCGGGCAGGATTGAGATCGAATAGATAATACTCACGTCACCGCCCCCTGCAGCGTCCACTTGCTGGCGCCGTGATACATGGCGACCGCAATGTTGTGCGCGCCCGTCGTCGCCGTCGCTGTGTTCGTGCCGGCGACGTACATGGTGTGGCCGCCGGGCCGCGTGATCGTGCGCGCCGTCCCGCGCGGATCGATCAGGATGCAATCGCCATCGGTCATGCCCGAGGACGGCAGCGTCACGTTGCCGGCGCACGGCACGCGCGTGTTCGCGGATGCTGCGGCGGTCAGCGTCCCGCTGGTCTCGCTGCTGGCGGGGATGCGCGCCTTCGCAGTCGGCGCCTCGATCGGGTGCGCGAACGCAGTCTTCGCGACCGCAAAGTCGACGTACTTGGTCCCACCCAGAGAGAGGCCGATATTGTCGGCGGCGATGTTGTAGAGGCCGGTGTTGCTGTCGCCCGAAAAACTATATGCAGGCGCCGAAACGGAACCGTTCGGCGCCAACAAGACGCCGCCGAACTTCCCCGAGCCCGACACATCAAGCGCGCCGTTAAAATCAAACATCGGGGCGTTCATCTCGATCTCGACGATCGAGGTGCCCGAGCGCTGGATCACAATCACGTGGACTGGATTGGCGGCGGCATCGTCGCGCGCGCGGAGTATGAAATAGCCTCCACTTACCTCGAAGCTATAGTTTTTTTCGTCGGCCGCCGCGTCCGTCTCATAAAGACGCAATGTTGGCAGCGCCGACGCCACAATTATCCCAGTCGCCGCCGCGAACGTCTGGGTGCTCGACCACGTCCCCGCCGCGGCGTAGAGTCCCAGGTCGCCCCGGAATTCGCTCGCACTGCGCGCGACCAGCGTCTTGGAGTTTTCCGCGCCCCAGCGGGGGAACGTGTTCGCGCCGTGCGTGGCCGGTCCTTGCACCGCCGCTCCGGCCCAAGCGGTCCCCGTGTATGAGAGTAGAGTATCCACGTCGCGCACGAAGACGAGCAAGCCTTCTTGCGGCGCAATCTCGTACCAGCTGTTGGCCCCGTCGTTTTCGGCATAGAGCGCGAGAGATCCGTTGGTCATGGCTGACCAATCGGTTCCGGTTTTGCCCGAGGGAATGATGTAGAGATCGCCCACGCTGGGGCTTGCGGGCTGGGCGGTCGTGGTCGCCGAGATCACCGCGCCTTTGGCGAGCGCTTCAAGCAGCCGTGCATTGCGATTGAGCTTGAGCGCGCCGTCGCGGGCGGTGTCGCCCGTTGCGTCATTCGCGGAGGTTCCGCGCCCAAGCAGTGCAAGCGACAAAGCTGGCATGAATGATCTTTCCTTTTTAGGCGTGCGCGTCGAAGCGCTGATCGGTTCGGTCGAACCCGATCAGGCTTGTGTCGAAGCGGAATGAAATCGGCGGAGCCGGCGGAGGTGGAGGCGGAGGCGCGACGCCAGCGTCAAACGTGACGGAATTGGCGTCGAAACTCACGCCCGTGGAATCAAACCGAAAGGCGCTCAGATCGTCATAATCAAAACTGGCGGCAAGGCTTGAAAAGCTGACCATCAAGCTGTCGAAGCGAAAGGTCAGCATCTCAATAGGTGTTCATCGCGTCGAACGTGTCGAGCGTGGAATCGAAGGTGACCTCGCCGCTGTCGAAACGGAAATCGGCCAGCACGTACTTTTGGAAAAGCTGGAAGCTGATCAGATGCTCGTCTGCGGATCGGTATTGAATTTTGGGTGGGCCGCCGCGAAAGCGCATCATGGCCGCGTTCTGCGAAAGCGGGGCCTTCCAAAGAAAATCGAGCGCGCCCCCGTTCAAGGTCTCCAAATAGAATTCCTCAAACGTATCAACCTGATCATCCGTGCAGCGGATTGCCCCGGAGATGTGGCGCCAATTTTTGGTGAACTTGCGCCGGGTTTTCCCAGGGCCGTACTCAGTAGGCGTGTCGAGCCGGGCGTCGGCCAATAGTTCGTTGAAGCCGTCCGCTTCGAGATATTGCGGCAGTCCCGCCGGCCAAACAGCCGTCATCTCACCTGCCCCAGCTTGAACGAGATCAACACGGCCTGGCCGGTTCCGCGCGCGGCATAAGCCGGCGGCGGGCCTTTGAACTTGAACACGCCCGCGGCTCTGGTTCGCGGGTGAAGCCCTGTGAACGCCAGCACGCCGTCTTTCAGCGTGTCCCGATAGAAGGCCTCGAACGCCGCGATCTTGCTTTCGTCGCAGAAGAGCATGACGTCGAATTCCCGCGTCTTGCCGTAGATGCGCCTGCGCGTCTGCTCGGGGCCGTTGGCGAGGCTGCTTTCGATCCGCTCGCGCGGCAGCGTTTCCGACGATCCGGCCTCGACATAGGGCGGCAGATCGGCGGGCCAGACCGCGGTCACGATTTCCTCAGCATGGGCTTGGCCCCGAAGCGCGAGCCCATCGCCGCGGCGAAATCGGCGTCCGCGGTGGTCTTGACGACCTGGTCCTTGATCCAGAGTTCGATCTGGCGCTCGCCGTTGGGGCCGCGGGTCTCGCGCTGTTCGACCGGGGCGGCGCCTGCGCCGCGCTGGTCGTTGATGACGATGGAGACGTTTGCGCCGCCGAGCATCGCGCCGGTTTCGCGATGGCTGTAGACGTTCGCGCCCTGCGGGAGCTTGACCAGTTCCAGCCCCTCTTCGCCGACAATGGCCCAGCCGCCGCTGAAGTTGCGCACGCCCGAGGCGAAGCCGGGGACGACCGGCGTTCCGACCGGGGCGGGATTGCCGATCGAGAACGCGCTGGCGAAGGCGCTGACCAGATCGCTGCCGCCCTCGGCGCCGGCCGAGGCCGCCATGAGGTCGAGCGCCTTGGTCGCGGCGAGCACCGAGCCGGTGAAGGCGTTGACCACGTAGAAGGCCTTGCTCTTCGCCGCCGTCTCGCTCGCCGTGGCGCTGACCGAGAGCGAGACTTTCGCCGCCGCCTCCGTCACCGAGGGGATCATGGCGCCGGCGATGGACTCCCCCGCCTCCGTCGCCGCGGCGCCCAGCGCCTCCATGGCTTTGTCGGCCGGCGCGTTGGCGCCGCCGGCGAGCCCGACCCGGCCCATCCAGCCCGAGGCCATCTCGGTGATGCGCCGCTCCCATGGCGCGGTCATGTTGGAGACGAGGTTGTTCAGGATGCGCGAGGCCGAGCGGCCCAGCACGCCGAGCGCGGCTTCCCCGTCGATCCGGCCCCGCTCGATCCCCTCGGAGATCGACGCGCCCAAGACATCGCCGATGGCGCGGCCTACGGTTGCGGCGCTGTCTTGCAGGCGCGCCATCTGCTCGGTCTGAAGCTGGAGCTGCTCGTTGATGCGGATGGTCTCGGCGACGCGATCGCGTTCGGCGGCGACGAGTTCGGCGGTGATGTCCGGGAACTCGCGCCGGAGTTCGCGCTCGCGCTCGGCCTGGGCCAGGGCGATGCGCCCTTGCTGACCAAGCTGAACGCCAAGCTGGAGCTGAGCGCGCATGGCTTCGAGCCGTTCGCGATCGATGCGTTCGCGCTCGCGCAAGGACTGGACGTCATCCTGAGCAAAGCGCTCCGCGCGATTGCGCCGATCAGCTGCCGCCAACTCGTCGACGCGCGCCGCCTGCGCTGCGGAGAGATCGGCGCGATCGCCGAACCGGGAGCGGAACTCGTCTTCGGCCGCGTCGAGTTCGGCGCTGCGCCGCGCCATAACATCGCCGCCCGCGGCGTTGACGATGATCTGGCGTCGGCGATTGTCGTTCACCGCTTGACCGAGATCGTTTTCGGCGCCGACAAAGCGCTGGCGCAGCACCATGCCTCTGGCCGTATCCATGCCGATCGGCCGCCCCTGGGAATCGGCCGTGGCCATGATCCCACGCGCTGCGTTCGCGATGTCAAAACCGCCCCCTGCTCCATAGCGCAGGAGATCGCCCTCGGCCTGCTCCGCTTCTTGCGCCATGCGGTCGAACGCGTAGCCCAGCCGTCGCAGCTGGCCGCGCGCGCCTTCCAATTGCAGCGTAAGGCGCTCAATCTCTGCGGGCGGTAGAGCCGTTCCGGCATTGATAGCGGACTGAATCGCACGGCGGTCCGCGACGGATTGTTCGTATGCCGGGGACTGCTCCAGACCGCGCGCGGCAAGCCCGCGCTGTTGCTCTTGGAGGGCGCGGTCTCGTGCGCGCAGAAGCGAGAGATCGCTTGCCCCCATCGGCGCGTTGGCGGCGGCAATACCTCGTTCGATTTGTTCGATGGTGTTTCTGGCATCGAACTGTTGAAGCTCGATATTGGAGATCGTGTCGCCGAACTGGCGAGCGCGCCCCACGAGAGCCGCGCGGCTTTGACCGCGCTCGCGCGCCGCCTCTGCGGCTGTCGTCAGTTCGCGACCGCGAACGCGGGACGGCGAATTGATCTCGGCTTCCAGGTCTCGGATCTGCTGATCGTAAATCCAAGCGTTGAATGGTTGCTGATCGCGGAGCGCTCGCGTTGCACGAAGCCGGGCTTCCGGATCGTCGCTAATGTAGTCGCCCGTGTTTCGCGATTGCTGGCCGTACCAGCCCATCGTGCGCTGGTAGAACTCGCTCGACTTGACGCGGCCTTCCATATTCGAGAGCAGAAGCTCCCATTCGGTTTGGATTCTGCCGCGCGCGCGCTCCATCGTTTGCGGGAGGCCGCCGGCGCTCTCGCGCAAGACTTCCACGCCCTTAATCAGCGCATCGACCATTTTGTTGGCGTCGATCTCACCGCGCGAAATTCTGCCCGGGATCGTGTTCACATCGACGCCCAAGCCCGCCGCGAGCGCATCGTCGATGGCCGGCATCGACGTTGCCATAAATCTGTAATCTTGCGACGTGAGCCGGCCCAATGCGAGGGCTTGCTGGAATTGCCACATCGCGCGGGCGGTCGATGCGTTGTCCGAGCCGGTCATTTGACCCAGCATCGCAAACCCGCCGGTCAAGCCGCCTATCTGTGCACGCGTGAGGCCGGGGCCGCGACCGGCAATCGCCAAGTCGCCGTAGCTTTGGCCGGTTTGGCTATATGGAACGCCGGTGTCGCGCGAGAGCGCGATGATGTCTTGGCGCGCAAGCCGCGCGGCTTCGGACGAACCGCGGAACGCGAACGTGATGCGCGCGTTGAAGCGCGTCAATTCATCGCCTGCGTGCGCCAAGTCACCGGGCAACCCGCCGATGAACGTGGCGAACTGCGTAATTGCAGCCAGCCCTTGAAATCCGAGGACGCCGACAAAGCCCCCAACCGCGCCCGACAGCATCGCCATGTTTTGCGCCGCTGCTTTGCCGGAGTTCGCCATGGTCGCCTGCGCGCCGGCGATCTTGTTCATCTCCACCTGAAGCTGGTTCAGCCGCGCCGCATACTGTTGGGCGTTGATCGCGCCACGCGAATATTCGTCGCGGCTCGCCGCCATAAGCCGACCTATCGCGGCCGCGCGTTGCTGGTGGCCAGAGGCGACAGCGCCGGCGGCGCGGGCCTCAGCATCCAGCGCCGCTTTGATCTCCATGACCGTGCGAGCATAGGTCTGCCCATCGGTCGTGCCGCGCTTGTAACCGGACGCAGCAGCAGCATGCGCCATGTTGAGCTGGCCCAGCGCAGCGGCCGTTTCCTTTATCGCGGCGCTCTCAGCGCGAAGTTTTTGACTCGTTTGATCCGCAGCGGCGCCAACTTGGCGAGAGCTTCCGACGACCTGCTGCATCGCTGCAATCGCGCCGGGTGCGGTCGTCGTGTCGAAGACAATCGCCAGCCTGGCCAAGTCGAGCCCGGAAGCAGTAGCCATTTTCTGCTCCTCGCGCGGCAAGCTAACTGCTAAGTCAGCCCAAGGGGGTGACCATGGAACTGATAGTGCTGATCGTCTGGGTCGTGAGCTTTGTCGCCACGATCATCATCGCCACCGAGAAAGGCGGCGGTGGATGCCTATGGGCATTCTTGGGCTTCTTGCTTGGGCCGCTGGCGCTCATCATTGTCGCAGCGATGCCAAGTCAGCAGAAGCCGCGCGCGGACGAGCTTCGCAAATGTCCCGAGTGCGCCGAGATGATTAGGCGCGAAGCGCGGAAGTGCCGCTTTTGCGGCTCAGAGGTTACGCCGGCCTAGCAAAGAGGGGCGGCCCAAAGACCGCCCCTCCCTCGCGTTGCCATGCCTTGCGGTGCCGCGACATGCCAAGCCCGGACTAGCCTCGCCTGCCCTGACGCGCCTTGCCTTGACATGCCTAGCCAAGCCAAGCCGTGCCTCGCCTGCCAAGTTTCTCCGCTATTTCGGGGGCTTCTTGCCCTTCGACCTTCTACACCGGGCCGCCAGCCTCTTGCGCTGGCGTAACTACTGTGTAGTTTCGGGCATGCAACGTGTCAACTACAATGTAGTCATATGAAGAGCCTGCCGGTGTCATTTCGACTGACGCCCTCGGTGAAGGCGGCCTTAGAAAAGGCCGCCGCTGAGGACGATCGCTCTGTGTCCTCCATGCTCGAAAAGGTGGTCGCGGATTATCTTCGCGAGCGCGGCTTTCTGCCGAAGTCTAAGAAGTAGGCCCCTCCCCCGGCTTCGGCTTGGCCGTCGCTGCAAAAGAGCGATAGGCGATGTCGAGCGCGTCGATGATCGCGACCTCTGGCGGCTTCCATCGGAAGCCGAATATTTCCGAGTAGGAACGCATCTCCGTATAGGTGATCGCACCCATGCCGAAGTTGCGATCACGCTTAGCGTCTAGCGCGCAATAGGCGCCCCAGAGCCACGCGCCTTCTATTGGCAATGTCGGACCAAGCTTGACCTTTGCTGGCCCCAACACCTTTTTCACCGCGGCGAGATGGTCGGCGAGTGTCGCCGATCCATCCCCGACCCGCGTCGATTGCTTCCAGCGCCACTCACCGAACGCGATTAAGCGTCCTGCGAGCGCCGTGTAAAATTTGCGCGGTTGGTCGCGCGGGCATAGGCCTGCGCGCGGATCGCCGGGGCGATGCGATAGGCGGCGGCGACATTGTCAGGCGTGCACGGGGCGTCTTTCTTGTCCAAAGTGCGAAAGCCGGTCCAGGCCGTGGTGACGGCGGCGAGCTGTTCGCACATGTCGCCGACTTCGTCGATCTTTTCGCCCGCGGCGAGCTTCAGCCGGTTGCGCCGTTCGATCTCGATCGCTGCATTGGCCCAGGCTGCGCTGTCGGCCCCCTTCAGCGTCAGCGTCATCTTCACGCCGTCCATCGCCGCCTGTTCGCCGGTATTGATGTCCATGAGCGGAAAGGTGACGCCGGCTTCCGATTGAGCCTGAGTGTCCAGACCGGCCGGCAAATCAAACTGCAGCATGCGTGCTCCTCATCGGCGGGGAAACGAAATGGCGGGCCCCGCGAACCCCGCGCGCTTACGAGTTGCTGACTTGCAGCGAGATCGTGGTTTGATCGTACGCGGTTTCAGTCCCGCCGGTTTTGATGCCGGCCTGGAACGGGTGCGTGGAGATGACGCCGCCTTGGGCTTCGAGCTGTTCGGTGGCGCCCAAAAGCGTGACCGATTGCATGTTCCAGCAATGGAAGCCTTGCGGCTCGTTGCCAGCGGCGTTCACCGCGGCGACGATGTCGCATTCGGTTTCGTTGAGGAAGGCGCTGGCGAGGCTGGAGTCGATGTAGGCCGTCAATTGGCCCTGCACCGTGATGTCGCCGTAGAACACGTCGACGCCCTTGCCGCGCGTGCCGATAGCGGGGCCAATGCTGAGGTTGTGGCTGATCTGAAAGCTGAGCCCAGTGATGATGGCTTGCTCGCTGCCGGCGACGCGGATAGCGCCGTCCATGCCGGTGTGCATCTCGGTCGTGGTCGCTTCGGTCGGATCGGTGAAGTACGGCGCCGAGCCGCTCGTCACCTGGTTCATCCAGCGGCCCATAAAGTCGAAGCTGACATCGGCTTCGCCCGAGGCCGGCAGATTGACGCTTGCGCCGCCGACGCGGCAATCTTCGAACACTTTCGAGAGATCTTTGGTCGGGAAGTTGTGTTCGATGGTGAAGAGCGGCCGCTCGACGCCCAAAATGAGCTTGCGACCGACGACGACGAGATCGCACTCAGTATCGGTGGCGTTGTCCGCCAACACCGGCGTGCCCTCAACCGAGTTGACCGTGACCGTGGTGCTGGTCAGCGCGGTGATGCGCGCATTCTTGTTGTTGTTGGCCGAGACCGACATGCCGGTCAGGCGGATGATGTCTCCAACCTTAAGGCCCAGCGTGATAGGACTTCCTGAGCCGAAGGTAATAACGCCGGAAGCGATCGTCAGGCTGGTAAAGTCGCTTTCATCGAGCGCGACGCCTGCCGCCCAGGTGCTGCGGAACAGCGCTTCATAGAAATCGTCATGCGTTTCGAGCGAGACTTCGCCGCTGATGGCGCCGGAGACGCGCGCCGCACCCAAGCGCGGGCGCTTCTTCTGGAAGTCCGGACGGACCTCTTTCGAGATGATCGGATCGCGCGTGAAGTTGAGGCTCGACATCACACGGCGCAGATATTGCGACGTGCCGCCCGCGGTGGCGGGCGTGCCGAGCGCGGCTTGCGCGCCATAGATGACCAACGCGCCGGCGTTGTCTTGCTGCGTCATGGAATGCCCCTTTCGAGGAAATCAGTTCTGGGTGAAGGCGAGAAGCGAGACGGTGACGGCGCGCCCTATGCGCGAGCCGTCATCGTAATTCTGTGAGCACTGGACATCGGTGATGCGCGCACTGTCAGCGCCATAGCTCAGCGCCGAACCCGGCAAGAACGCGGTCATGGCGGCGCCTGTCATGCGCTCAATTGCAATCGTGCCCCTGCCCTTTGGATAAAAGAACGAGGCGACGAGGCTGGGCTTGTGTTCGATCACCGCGCCGCGCCCGTTCGGCCCGCCCACACTGGTTTTGCGGCTCGGGCCCGGCAGCACCGTTTCAGCGACATAAGGCGCGTCGTCAGATGGGAAAAAGCCGGTTTCCCCTTCCCACGCTCTGCCAATGGGCAGGCCGACAACGAACTGGCCGCCGCCGCCGACAGTTTGCGACGCCGGCGCCGCGATAGTCGTTGTCAGCGCCAGCGCTGAGACCGCCGTCACCACGCCGCGTGGATTGTTGGTGAAGCCGATGGCCTGCACCTCCATGCCGCGCGCAAAGCCGGCATCGAGCCAAGAACCGGAGGCGCGCGTAAAGACGCCAGATGCGAGCGAGACCGACACACCCGGCGAGTGATCGATGTCGATCAGCGTCAGCAGCTTTTGCCGGAACGCGGCGCGGAGGTTGGGGTGAAGCGTAGCGAGGCTCACCTTAGCCCCATGCGCAGATCGACCGCGGCCTTGCGCACGGTCACGCCCCATTTCGACAGCGCGTTGCGGACAAAGAAGCGGCCGCGCTGGTGGATCTCACGCCCGGCCGAGTCGCGGCCGGTGAAGCCATATTCCAGCCGGGGGCCATACTTCGTGTTGTTCACGAACCAGAAGATTTGGCCGAGCTTGAACTGAGCGATCATCAGCGTGAGCTGGGCCAGGGATTTATCCGCCAACTTGTCCGCATCGACCAGGTCTTCGCTGGGCAGGCCGTCGCCCTGAATGTTCGGCGCTCGGTTGATGCTGGGCTGCCAGTTGCCGCGGAAGAAGCCGGTTAGAACGGGCGAGTTCTGCACGACCTGTTCGCAAGTGCCTTGAATGGACTGACGCGCCAGCGCTTCCATGCGCCCCTGCGCATTCAGCACCATGGCTTCCAGATCAGCGACGAAGATTTGGCCTGGGGTCGCCATCGGATCAGGCCGTTCCGACCCAGGCCGCGACAATGGCCATCACGACGACGAACATGATCGCCAGCACGAAGAGGCCAGCCGAATAAGCGCGGTTCTCGATCATGCCGCCTCCGCATATCCAGTCGCGAGGATCGGGCCCTCCCCTGCGGGGTCTAAGGCTTCAATGCTCAAGAGCGTGTAGGTCTTGCCGTTCCAGGAAAACCGGTCGCCGTTGCGCGGCTCTTCGCCGACGCCGGAAAGCGCAATCGTCACGGATAGGCGCGGCTTGGTGATGTCGGCGCCTTCGCCGAAGAGGTAGCGCGCCTTTCCGGCTGAGAGCGCAAGCCCGACCATGTTGGCGTCATAGGTCGTATCAGAGCCGATAGGCTGCTGGGTGATCGGGTCTGTCGCTTGGCCGGGCCGGGTGAAGGTGACGAGCCGGCCCCTGCTGGAGACGAGGCGCAGCGCGAGCGCGGCCTGGGGATCGTACTTAGCCATCGACTTCGCCGGCGAGGATCGCTTCGACGGACGTGGCTGAAGAAAGGTTCAGCGTGTTCTCCGGCACGAACGCGCCGAAGATTTTCTTATTGCCCTGCGCCAGCTGGGTTGGAACGTCCAAGGTCTTGCGCGCGATGTAGAGCCCGGTTCGGGACGTGAAGTCGATCCAATCGGCCGAGGCGATTTCCACCACTTCGATCAGCTTGGCGCGGTCATCGGCGTGGATGGAGAACGCCGCGTTCTCGGTGAAGGTCGTTGCGGCGGGATCATCATCGAAGAGATAGAGCTTGGCCGCGACGCCGGAGAAGCTGTCGATGGATTTCAGCGTGAGCCGCTTCAGATAGTGCCCGCCGCCCGGGGTGCGGCCGACGAACTCGAGCTTGCCGCCGCAAAGATCGCCCGCCGAATAATCCGGCGTTGCTTCCGTGGCGAGGGTGATGCGGCTTCTGAAAGCGAACATGCCTCACCTCAGTCCACGTTGTTCGAATGCATGTTGAGGCCGAAGAGCGGCGTCAGCGAGGTTGGCGCTTCTTCCGTGCTGGCTTGGCCAGCAGCCCCGCCAATGAAGGGCGGATAAGCGTCTTGGTTGCTGCGCGCGTAAGGGTCGAGCAAGCGCATCGCTGCGGTGAAGACCTTCTGCGACGGCGCATCAGCGAAATAGGACACCGAGATCGGGCCGACGCTTTCGGAAGCAACGCGCCCTCCCCGCTCCTGATCCTGATAGAGATCGGCGCCCGAGGTGAGCTTGGCCCAAGCGAGTTCGAAGTTCGCCCAGATGACGCGTTGGGGAACGCCGGTGACGGTGCGTCCATCCCAGTCGGTCAGGCCTTCGCGCGGGAAGGCGCCGACTTGCGTTGAGGCTTGGGAGATGTAGCCCTTATAGCGCCTCGCGGTGTTGATGTAGTCAAAGCCTAGGCGCAGCGCTGCCTCGATGTCGGCGTCGGCGAAGCTGGCGTAGTCGCGACCGCGACCCGTGGCCCAAGTTTTCCAGTCGGCCACACTGCCGAAGGAGTCGCCGCCAGAACCGGTTTCGACCGAAAGCGCCATCAGAAGAACGCCACGATGTTGGTGGCGTCCGTGTTGGTGGAGGCCACACGAATGCAGGCGATCGGCAGCCACGTTCCGGCTGGAACGCCGGTGAGCACAACAGGATCGGCACCCGCGCGCGGGATCACTGCGACGTCGCCGGCGCCGCCAACCCAGATCGCCCGCGTCAAATCGCTGAAGTTGTCTTCAGCGTCGTCGCTCTTGGTGACGGGTTCGTATTGCGTGAAGGCGTGCGGTCTTGGCTGCGACATGAGAAGCGCTCTCCTTCAGGCGGCGTCGTTAGGCGGCGCGCCGTGCGCGCGGAGATTTGGAAGGCTTCGCTGCGGGCTTACTTCCCACCGTCTTGGCGGCGGCCGGTGAAGCAGCGGCAGCAGGTTTCTTGGCGTCGGCCCCGCTCTTCGCGGTCGGTACGGAGGCAGCATCCTTGCCCTCCCCTTCTTCGCGCTCGATTTCCTTGCGGAGTTGATCGGCTTTGCCGCGGCCGTTTTCGAGGTAGGCGGGCTTGGGAGAGTCGGCGAAGCCAGCCGGCACGATGGAGCGCATCGTGTAGAGCTGCATGAGGCGCCGCTCGCTGATCTTGCTCTTGTCGATCATCTGACCGACTTCGTATTCGACGCCGTCGATCTTGAGCCCGGGCCGATAGGCGACGAAGTCGTACTGCGGCGAAAACGGCAAAAACGCTGAGCGGATCATGAGCCCTCCGAAAAAGCACAACGGGGCGAGCTAGATGCCCGCCCCGTCCGTTTCGATCTCCGATTAGGAGATGATCGAGTCGAAGAAGTAGCCGAGGTCCGACGCGATGACCTTCATGTCCCAGGCCGCAGCGATTTCGATGCGGTCCGATTCAAGCGGCTCCATCCGGAACTTCTTGATGCGCGTGCC
Organism: Hyphomonadaceae bacterium; assembly: GCA_023384105.1. Lineage (GTDB taxonomy): Bacteria > Pseudomonadota > Alphaproteobacteria > Caulobacterales > Aquidulcibacteraceae > Vitreimonas. The sequence continues at coordinate 21,633 of JAHDXR010000009.1, forward strand.
CTCGCCCGCTTCCGAGCCATAGAGGCCCGCCCAGGTGAAGGTGTAGCCGGCGGTTGCAACCTGCAGGCCCGGCGTCTGCGTGCGATACGCGAGCAGCGCATGCTTGCCGCCGATGAAGGCGTCGGTCGGCGTCAGACCTTCAGCCGCGGAGTTGTGCGATGCCTCCATGACGAGCACTTCGTCAACGCCGAAGATGCGCGCCAAGAGTTGCCGGTCGGCAATCGCGGCTTGGCCGGTCGTGGCGCCGCCGCTGATGCGGGCGAGAATGTCCGGGTGCTCCAGCAGAGCGTCTTCGACCTTTGCGCCCAGCACGAGCACGTTCGGCTTGGCGCCGGTCTTTTCGAGGACGTAGGTGCGCGCTTGGCGCACGTCTTCGATCGGACGCGAGGCCGCGTCATCCCAGCGCAGGGTTTGGCCGGTGGTCGGCGCGGTGGCCACGCCGTCAACGTCCGTCGCCCAGACATCGGACTTGAAGTAGCTTTCGGCCCAAACCTTCTCGCGCGTGATGAGCGAGTCTTCGGTCAGCAGGCGAGTGCCCAACACGTCCGGATCGACTTGCGGGTCTGCGTTGACGCGCGTGCCGTCCCAGATGTCGTGGTGCAGCGCGCGCGGGTGGCAGAAATAGCTCGCGGTCGACAGATTGTAGCCCTTGCCATGGGACTCGGTCGACGGCGCGCGCAGCCGCATCTCGCCACGGCGGAATTCACCGCGCGGGATGCTGTAGTAAAGATCGCCCTGCTTTTGCACGGGGACTTTGGCGAACACGCGCCCGGCCACGAAGGCCGAGGCGGATTGGATATATGCGACGGAGATCGCCGTCAGCGGTTGGCTGACGTGCACGTCGCCCGGAGTCGGGTTCATGTTTGTCTCCTAAGAGATGTGTGTGGAGGCGACGCGCTGGCGCGTCGTGTGCGATGAAAGAGGGTTACGAGACCGTGCCCGGCGAGGCGCCGGTGTGCGTCAGCAGCACTTCGATCACTTGGTTCTGGACCGAGTTCGCCGCAGTGAGGTTGCGGCCCAGAATGTAGGAGCCGAGCAGCGGATCAGCCGCGGCGCCGACCTGCGTGTCGGTCGTATTGGCGACTGCGGTCTTGGCTTTGCCGTCAGCGTCCGCAGCGACTTCAGCGTCCGGCGCGACCACGCCGCCCGCAATCCACTTGGAGACGCCGCCGACAGCAACGGTCGCTGCTTGGCCGGACGTCGGCTTATTCTGCAGGATGCCGAGCGCCTTCTCGCCTGCCCCGGCCGCAACGACCTGGCCAGACGAGTTCTGCTTGACGGCGGTGTATTGCTTGGCGCTCAGGTCAGCGCCCGCAATACGGGTGATGCACACGAGATTGGCTTCGCCTGCCATGATAAAAGCTCCCTTGCTCCGCGCAGCTCGGCTGGCGAAGTGAGTGTTCGGATGTGAGGTGTTGGAGCGCGCTTAGGCGGCGCGCGGCGCCGCTGCCGCGCGTGCGGCTTCGAGTTCGCGGTAGAGGCCCGGGTTCTGCTCGATTGCTTTCGCGAAGGCCTGCTGTTCGGTGAACGTCGGATTGGCCTTCTTGATGTCTTCGATCACGCCCTTGGCCTTGGCGATGGGATCGCCGGCGTCAGCGCCGACATCTTCGCCGATGGGCTTCAGCATCGGGCTCGCCTTTTGCAGATTGCCCGCCGCCTTGACGATGCCGACGAAAGCGTCCGCGTCCTTGTCGCCCAGCGCCTTGCGGATGCGGGTTTCAAGATCGGCGACGTCTTCAGCTTTGCCGAAGCCGTAGGTCTTCGCCTTTGCGATGGACTCGGCGCGGGCTTGCTTGGCCAGCGACTTCTCGACTTCCGAGATGCGGGCTTCAGCTTCCGGCGAGAGTTCGGCGCCGCCGGCGGTCAGCGACTTACGCAGTTCGCTGAGCGGGCCTGCGTCCGCATCGCCCACCTTGCCGTCCTGCTTCATCTTTTCGATGAGGGTGACGGCGGCCGCGGCGGACTTCTTCAGCTCGTCGTACTTTGCCTTCGGCACCGTGTTTTCGGTCAGCTGATCGATGAACTCGGCAGCCTTGCCGATGGCTTCCTCTTGGATGGCGTTGTCATACGCCATCGCGATGATGCCTTCGGCCTGCTCGTCGGTCAGATCGCCGCCGATGTCGCCGAGGATGGCGTCGCCATGCTCTTCAGCGAACGCCACGAAGTCTTCGTCGACTTCGGTTTCGATGTCTTGGTTCTGGTTGTCGGACATGTCCGTCTCCGTCAAATTTTCCGGGTTGCGGTTCTTGCGAAAAAGGATGCGCGCATCGTCGTTCGCCGCACCCGAATTCTTTTCGTCGCCCTTGGTGAGCGAGATTTCCTTGGTCTTGATGTTCTTGAGGCGGCGGGCCATGGCGCTCCCCCTATTCAGTGAGGTCGACGCGCTGGCCGCTGCCGCCGATGGAGAAGCCGCCGAACTTGCCTTCGCGATTGAGCTTGCGCGTGGCTTCGTCGGCGATGTCCATCTTGATGAACCAGCCGCGGCGGGGATCTGAAAGCCCTAAGGCCTTGGCGAAATCATCGTCGATGAGAACGCTCTCGACCACTTCGCCGACCATCTCGCCGGCATGCATGACCTTGGCCACGCGCTCGTTCTTGATGAAGTCGTGCGCGGTCTCTTGGAGATCGGCCCAAAAGATCACGTCATCCTGCGTGTCTGTGACGCGCTTGCCGTCCTTTTCAATGACGGAGGCGAAGCCCGCAGCGTAGCGGCCGGTGATGTCGTTCTTCTCGACTTTTGTCCGGTCGATGGTGAAGTGGACGCGGGTTTCGGCGCGCTTGCGGACCGGCTTGTATTTGCCGCCGCGCAGCTTCGGGAGCGACGTGCGCCAGTTCTCACCCGAGCGTTTCGCGTTGGGCTTGCGGGTGCGGAGATAGCTCTGCGCGGCCGACGAGCGAGCAAAGCGCCGGACGTCGCCGCGCTTCAGGGCTTTCAGGCCTGAGCGTCCGATGCGATTGAAAGCGCCGCGCGAGCCACCGGGCAGCAGCCCCCTCGCCTTCTCAATGGCGGTTTCGAGTTCGGCGAGGGGGTCGGCCGATTTGCGCACGCGGCCGGCAAGGCGAAGCGCGGCGGCTTCGTATCGCCCGCCCCGCTTCCAACTCTTGAAGTCGTTGCGCCGGAATAGGGCTGCGCCCTTCCGCTCGAACTGCCGCGCGGTGCGCGCCGAGCCGCCACGGATCAGGCCCTTCCCCGCCTTCTCCACCACCTCATCGGTCTCTTTGAGTTCGGCCATGATTAAGCGGCCTCCGATGCGGGCTTCGATTGAGCGGTTTCGAGGGCTGCGAGACGGGCTTGCAGATCGTCGAGGGCGGCCTTCGTCACCACCTCTTCGACGTTCGCGTAGGCGCCGTCCTTGAACTCCTCCCAGCATTCTTCGCCGAGAATGATCGGCCCGTTGTAGGGCTGAATGTCCTTCGGCACGTCGCCGCTGAGCGTGAGCGTGAGATGCGGAACGAAGCTCGGAAACTTCGACACCGCGCCGGCGCGGCGAAGGTCAAGCCAGCGCGAGGTGAGCGAGAGGCTTTCGAACGCAAGCACGACCGCGCCCTTGTCGCCCAGCTTCTTCACTTCACGCACGCCGCCTTCGATGGTCTTCGTCTTGGTGCGATCTTCGAAGCGATAGACCGGGCCACAGTCGCACATCGACTTGCGCTCTTCGTTCGGCTCGACGTGATAGTCGTCGAAGAGTGCGGCCCAGTTGAGTTCGATTGCGCTGGCGATGATGGTGCAGTGAAGCTTCTCGGCCGGAAGCAGCGACTTGAAGCCTGCCCCGCGCGCCCAGGCGAGAATGTCTTCGGCGTTCTCCACCGGACGATAGACGTAGAGGGTTTTGGCCTTGGCCTTGTGAAGCTCTTCGGCAGCTTTCTTGACCCGCTTGCGATTAACCGGACCGCCGCCAGGCGCACGCGTGCTAGGGTGCGGCTGCGCCTTCAGGCGCCCGAGCGCGCCCTTGATGTGAGAGCGCTGAAAGTTACGGAAGCTCTCGCCGCCGCGACTTGGCGACGGCAAGCTGTAGGTGGTTTCCCGCAGTTGAATCGCGCGGCCCGGCTGCGGCGCATTCTCAATAGAGAACTTGCGGCCAGAATACGCCTTCATAGGGCGCGACAGACGAACTCGCTTGCCGTTGATGATCCCCATGCGGGTGCCGTTCTTCTGGCGCGCAAGCAGAGGCTTCGCCTTCGCAATCGCCTCATTTAGTTGGTCGAGTTTGGACTTGGACATGCGCCCTGCCCTTTCAGCGAAGGATGATGGGGAGAGCGATGGCGCCGATCAGCAGCGCCGCGCCCATGATGAGATCAACCTTGTCGGCGATGGCGGTGTGGAGGTCGAAGCCGAGCCCCCACTCCGCACGACGCCGGCGCGAGCGCGGCTTGCGCGCCATCTCAGCTCACTTAGCCCCAGTTCGCGCCGGACGCCGCCGAGACGATGACGCGGCCGGTGCGCGGATGACGCACGGCGATGTATTGATCGGCCGGCTTGGCGGAATCCACGATGGAGAGCGTCGCAATGCCGCCGGTCGTGGTCAAAACCGTGAAGCGCTTTTTCGAGGTGATCTCTTCGAGCTCTTGGTTCGCGCCCCAGGTCGCGTCGCCCGAGATGGTGTCGCCGGTGAGCCCAATGCCGTTGGCGTTCTCGCTGATCCAGACTTCAAGCTGGTGCACGGCGGCGATGGCGTCGCCGGCAGCATCGCGAACAGTGAGGGTTGCGACCAGCGTGTTGGTTGCGCCGGCGGCGAGCGAAATTGAGACCGTGTCCGGATCGGTGGAGACGCCCGCGTCGCCCTCGACATACCACTTTGTGGCCGAGGTCGGGATGAACCAAGCCGCGGCGCCGGGCTGGAGCACAAAGACGCCGGTGCCAGAGGTCAACGCATTGATCTGGTCGTTGCCTTCATAAATCGGCGCAACGTTGAGTTCGTTGCTGGCGTCGGTGTTGACGATGAAGATCGCCTTGCCCGCAGAGGCGGCCGGCAGCGCAACGCCCTTCGTCCCGTCCGCGCCCGTCACCGCGTTGAGCTGCTTGGTGATCTGGGCGTAGGTGGATTGGCCCGAGCCCGCAGCCGCGAGCGCTTCGGCGCCCAGCACGGCTTGCACCTCGGAGAAGTCGAGCCCAGCGCCTTCGCCGAAGCTCACCGCGCCTTTGAATTGAACGGGGCCGAGAAACATCTCGCCGCGTTTGCGAACATTGTAGCCCATTGGAGTTGTCTCCTGAGTGTGTGGGGGCGGCGATCACGCCGCGTCTTGAAGTTGTTCGGTGTAGATCGGCCTAAGCGATCCAACCGTTCGGAATTGCGATGGCCACGAAAATGAGCCAGGCCAGCGCCGCGACGGCGAGTGCTATGCGGAGCATTTCGAGCAGGAATCCGATCACGCCGCCGTCTCCGACCTGTTGTGCGTGGGCCGCGCTTCAGGCGGCGTCTTGTAATTGTTCGGTGCTGAGGCGCGGCGCGATCCAGAAGTTCCAGGCACCGCGAGCCCACGAGAACGTGTAAAGGAAGCACATGGCGAAGATGCCGTACTGCTCTGCGGTCCACGTCGCGTAGAACCAGAACGGTTGTCCGATCAGGCCGAAGATGCAGGCGTACTTGCGCAGCCGTTCGCTCTTGCTCTGCGAGAGAAACACGGCGGTTACGCCGGTCAGCATGATTGCGATCTGATCCACTATGCCGCTTCCTCCGCCAATTGCTCGGGCTCCATGAGCCGGTAGAAGACATGGCAAAGGCAGTTCGGATGCGCGGGCGCGTGCTTGTATCGGCGCCCGGACTTCTTGCTCACGAACTCCGCGTTCATCGGGATGCCGCGCTTGGGCTGATCCCGCGCCAGCGAACGGCATTCCTCGCACTCGCGTTCCGTGCGAGCGTCCTTCCAAAATTTGCGGACCAGATCGCCGTTGACCTTCCGCTCCTCAACCGCCTGTCGCCACGCTTCGCCCGTTCCCGCGTTCAGCGCGCGCATTGATTCCGCGCGAGCGATGGTTCGCGCGCGATGCTGGATCATCCGCTCCTGATAGCGATCGACCATCCTGTCGATCTGCTCGGGCGTCAGCGGCTTTTTATTTTCCTGCGCCCGGCGGATGGCGTTGTCATAGCGCTGATCTCGGAGGCGCCATTGATGGATGCCGTCTTTCGGCTTGCCGGTCTTGGGATCAAGCGGGGCAATTTCCACGCCCGATTGCTTCGAGCGCTCGTTGCCGAGGCCCCAGCGTTTCAGCGAGCGGCGCGTGTGGACGGTTTCGAGCGCGCGGCGATAATTCTGCACGGCTTTGGATTGGCTCTCGGTCAAGCCCACCGCCTGCTTGATCTGCCGGGCTTGCTGGATCGGGTTGACGCCTTTGGTCATCCCATCCACCAGCGCCGACCGCACCGCCGCGCGCGTCCCCTCCCCGATCTCACGAATGAGGTTGAGCGAATATCCTTCAAGCCAGGTGATCAGGGCGGGGTTGAGACGCTGAAACGCGAAGCGCGCTTCATTGAGCACCGGGCTCTGCACCGCGAGCGCGCCGCCGGCCCACACCGCGTTCTGCAGCCCTTCGCGCACCGCCTGCGCTTTCACCGGATCGACTTCGCCGATGATCTCCAGGATGCGGTGCGTCTGGCCTTCCTTCAAAGCCTCTTCGAGTTTGGAAAGATCGACGCTGGCGACGTGATCCTTGATCAGATCCCGGACTGCGCGCGCGAGAGCAGGTTCAAGCTTTTCCGCGAGCGCTTCAATGTCGGAGGGCTTGGCCTTCTCGACGGCCTCGCAGGTGAACAAGGCTTACTTGTATTTGCCGGTGCGGCGCAGCGATTTGTAGCCCTTGCCCGGCTCGTAGCCGAGGCCGATTGAGCGCCCCTTGCGGCGGTTGGCGAGAGTGCCGAGCGCGCTGAAGCGCTTCGATGCCTTCGGGTCGCCGCCTTTGGCTCGGGCCTTTGCGCCCTGCTCCGCAAGCCGGCGCGCCAAGCGCGAAGAGCCGCCGCGCGGGATCAGGCCACGCGCTTTATCGACGGCTTCATAAAGCTCTTCAACCGCATCCGTCATGGGAAGCTCCGCTGATTTGTAGAACGCCTTGCGGGGCTGGCCGCCTGGGCCTTTGCCGCCGCGATAGCGATGAGCGAGATAGGCGCGTGCGCGAGAGCCGCGCTGCGCGCCGGCGCGGGCTTTCTCAATGGCATCGTCCAGCAGCTCAATCGCGCTCATGACGTGCTCCGATTTGTTGACGCCGGTGGCGTAGACGCCGCTGTAGTTCCCTACGCGCGCGCGGCGCTTGCCTTTGGGGCCGAACCCCTTCCCTGCCTTCCGGCTTTCGAGATAGCGGCCGATTTTGTAGTTGCGCTCGTTTCGGTTGGTGCTGAGCAAAAAGCCGATGCGGCGGTGAAGCGGCGGCTTGCCGGAGCGGATCAGGCCAGCCTTTTCGATGGCGTCGCTCATGGCGCCAGCCCCCGCGCCTTCGCGATGGCGGCATAAAGGGCGCTCAGCGCGTCGCGCGCTTTATGAACCCGTGCGCGCCGACGCTGGAACGAGACCAGTTCGCGATCTCCCCAGCGTACGCCGTGATAGCCCTTGCGTTTGAACTCGTGCTGCGTACGCCTTGAGGCTGTGGCGTCGTCGGCTCCGCGCTTCATGTGTTCGCGCGCGCGTCGCATGAATGTTTCGGCGTCGCCGTAATTGCCGCGCACGCGCGAGCGATAGAGCTTACCCCCAAACTGCCGCGCGGTCTTCGGCTTCGTCGCGTATGATACGCCTTTCGGCTCTGGCAGCCCCTTCCCTTGCGTGCGGGTGGGGCGAAGATGGCGGCCCTGGATTTTCTTCGGCGTACCGTGAAAACCCGGCTGATCTACCCGATGCTTGGCCCCGGCTGGTTCAATGCGGGTCCAAGTGGGATTGGTGCGGCGGGTCGCGAAAGCCGTGCGAACCCGCTTGGGTCTGCTTGGATCGAGGCGGCGGAGCGTGCGGCCGAGGCTGGCCTTCTTGATATCGCGCGAAGCTGCTTCGTATTCGGCCTCGGAACGCATCCCCCAGCGGCGGTGGGGATTGCGACCATCGAGCGTTCCCTGCGCGCGATAGAGCAACGGCTTCTTTGAAGCCTCACGCGCGTCTCGCACGCGCTTCGCCCGAGTGGGGTCTAGGCGACGGAGTGTCGAGCGAAGGCTCGCCTTCTCGATCGCCTCATAAAGATCATCGACGGCGCTCATCACGCCGCCTCGCTGCCGAGAATCCAATCGTCATCAGCGCCGGCATCAAAGCCCTCTAGCGCCTTCTTGATGCGCTGGGCTTGGTCGTCGTCGTCTTCGGCCGCACCTGGCGCGCCTTGATCGCCCAGGCCCTCCTCCGGGGCCGGCGGCATGCCCGCGAGTTTGCGCGCCCAGTTCTGATCGTCTTGGCTGACGAAGAGCTGCGCGCCGGCGCCGGCCATGGTGGAGACGAACGCCGAAAGCTCGCCCAAGTCTGGCTTTTCCAGATCGCCCGGCTCGAACTTCGGCATCAACTTTTCGTCGAGCGAGTTCAATTCCCAGAGGCGCTTCAACACTTGGCGGTTCAGCACGTCCGCCATGCGCTTAACGTAGGAGCCCAGCGCCTGCGCGAAGAGCGCGGTCTTGTCGCTGGAGTTGTGCGTCGGCGTGAAGCCGTCGGTGACGTACATGGCGCTGGGCGACGAGACGCGGATGCAGCGCATCGGCTCTTCGCTCACCGGCTCGATCTTGGCGATGCCGGGCCCCATGGGCTTGGTCGCGCTACGCCTCCGAACCCGTTCCGCCTTGCGCGTTAGCAGGAAGGGATTCATCCCGTCCGGCATGGTGATCGTGACCAGCCAAGAGCGAGTGTGCTTCTCCACCCACTCCTTGGTTTTTGGATGGCGATAGCCCTTTGAGTCGCGGAAGCTGACGCTCGCAAGCCCGCCGAGGCTGCGTACCAGCTCCACGACGCCATCGCGCAACGCGTCGCTGACTGTGCTGAAGCGCACTTGGCCAATCGTCGAGCAATAGCCGTCCGTGTCCATCAGCCCGCGCAAAAGCGCGAGGCGATCCGGAATAGACGCGCGCAGATATGGCGCCGGAATGAACTTGCTGTGGCTCGTCGTGCCGATAAGCCCGAGCGCGTCCAGCCCATTGATGAAGTGGTTACACCCGCCGCCGGTGTTTGCTGGCCCACTGATGCGGAACGCGCGCGCGTTGCTGTCGCAACGCCGCGGCGTGAGCCTGTGGTTTTCCGGTAGCCGCGCTGTGACTGCGTCGATGATTTCGGCGTCTGCCGAGAGGAAGGTCGGACCGCCTTCGCCTCCCGCACGGCGCTTTGGCATGCTGCCGTCGCCAAGCAGGACGCCTAGAATGTAGGGATCGACCGGGAGCGGAGCGGCTGGGGCATAATCCACCGGCTGAGTCACCGGCACATGGAAGCGACTATCCTTCATGCCGGACGCCATGCGCTCCATGATCTGCTTCGTGGTCAGCACGCCGTAGCGATCAAGCAGCGGATACGGCTCTGGCGGGGTCGCGGCCCACGGCAAGCGAGCGCGGCGCGGCACGCCTTGTCGCTTCCAGAACGGCGTCGTGACAACCCATTTGTGGTCTGCATCCGCGAAGATTTCGCGGCCGTCCGCGAGCGTCACGCGATAGGCTTGCTTGACGCCGTGGTCGTAGGTGTCGAGCACCTTGGACGCGCGACCGAGCGGGCATACCACCTCGTCGCCGGGCTTGATTTCGCCCATCGTGGTCCAGCCGGACGGCGTGAGCACCTTTGCCGAGTGCGGTTGCGCCAGCGCAAAGCTGCCGACGCTGGCTTGGCCGAGGAAGATGAAATCCATCAGCACCGCAGTGGCGATCTTGCGGTCATAGCGATCGATGATGGCGGTGGTGTCAAAAGAGCGGCCGCCGCCGGAGCTCAAAAGCTTGAACTCGTACATCTGGGCGTTGCCCGAGGGCTTTCCGCTTTCGTCTTCGTAGACGTCAGACGGGATGACGACGCCTTCGTTTTGATCGCGCCGCACCTGGGTTGCGAGGCGCTTCCAGCCGTCAAGGGCGGCGCGCGCGGTTTGGTCACCGTCCGCGGCGTTCTTGAACAGCGAAAGCGGCACGCGCACCACAGGCAGGCCCGCGAGATCGCGCTCGATGCCCACCGCTTCGATCTCTTCGATCTTCGACTTGAAGTACCAGGGCCGGTAGAGCCCGCGAAGGATGCTCTCCCCTTCCGGGTTGTTCTTGATGCTGGTGGTGCGGAACAGCGCCAGCTTGTTGATCGGGATGAAGACAGTGCTCTTCCAGGTGGTCTGCTGATGCAGGCCCAGAATGGCGCCGGAGTTGCGGTCAATCTCCCAGCGCTGAATGGTGTTCTGCGCCCGGAGCGCGATTTCGCGGATGCCGTACTTGCCGTCCTCGCGCGGCTCGAAGGTGATCTCGCACGGCGCAAAGCCATACGTGAACATGGTGCAGGCCTCGGTGATCACGTCACCGAGCGGGGTCTGCATCTTGTCGAAGACGTCTTCAGCGAACTTCTTGGCGTCTTCAGCGGCCGGGGTATCGTCCGCGGCTTTGAGCGGCCATTCGACACTGCCGACAAGGGCGGTCAGACCAAACAGCACCGCGCGGACGGTCGGATCGTTCGCCGCCATCTCGCGGAACTTGCGCTTGCCGCGCTCGCCGCTCAGCTCCGGGAGGAATTCCTCCTGGATGAAACCGCCATAGGCCTTGAGGCCGCTGTCGCCGATGGGCGCAACCACGGTTGCGTTTGAGGCTGGCGAAGTCGGGGTGTCAGCCACGCGCAGCTCCCATGTATGGTGATGCGCGATCGACCGTCACGGGCGCGACCGCTACAGCGTCTTTTTTGCCGTCGCCGATCAGGTCGTTGTAGCCATCGGCCGCGGCGTCGACCTGGTCCTTGAACTTGCCGCCCGGAAAGAGCTTCAGCTCGTCGACAAAGTCTTGGTTCCAAGGCCCTTCAAGCATGCACACGCGGTCGTTTTCGACCTGCACCGCGAACGGTTCAGCACGCGCTTCCTTGTCGCCCTCACCCGCTGTCGGGTTCATCTTCACCGTGTAGCCATCGAGCAGCTTCACGTAGTCGGCCTTCTGGGCTTTGCCCGCTTGGCCGGGGTCTTGCGGCACGCGGATTTTGACGTCGGCGCCGGTGATCAAAACCGGCGCGCCATCGTCGACGATAAATTTGCCGGTCGACTCATCGATCGCGCCAGCGAGCTTGCCTGTGCGATCCGCGGCCGCCGTCGATTTGATCAGCGTCTGAACTTTACCTGACGAGAACTGCCGGCGCTTCACGTCGGCGACGATGTAACCGGAGCCATCCTTCAGCTTTCCGATCAGCACGCCTGCAGTGTAGGCCCCCGCCCCTTCCGTGCCCGCCAAGTCCCAGGCGCGGCGCCATTTCGACACCGGCGGAATGGATTTGACGACCTTGATGCGATCGGCCTTGAACATGCCGCCTTCGCGCGGCGCGGGACGCTGCTGGTTTTGGCCGGCGGTGGCGTATTCGCCCATGATCTTTTCGTCGCGGTCCACCACCTCTTCGGGGAAGCGCTCGGGAAAGATCAGTTCGCCTTCTTTGGTGCGCGGATCGACGAAGCCGATTGATGTGCTGCACCGGCGGTCTCCTTCGAACCGCATCGGCAGGATCAGAAACTCGTAAATGTCCTTTGCGTTTTGGAGCAGCCAGCCGGAGACGTCGCCTTCGTGCAGGCGCTGCATGATGACGATGATCGCCGAGTTGAGCGGATCGACCATCCGGTTTTGAGCCGCCTCGCGAAACGTCTGCACCGTCTTTTCGCGCTCGACGGTGGATTCCGCAGTGGTGACGCTGTGCGGGTCGTCGAGGATAAGGCGGTGGACGCGCTCGCCGGTGAGCGACGTTGCCGGACGCGCAAGCCGGAGCCCGGTGTGCGCGTTCTCGAACTTCATCTTCTCGTTCTGGTCGCCCGCCATCTTGACGGGCCAGCGCTCCTGAAACCAATCGCTCTCGACGAGGATGCGCATCTTGCGCGCGTCGCGGATCGCAAGGTCGCGCTCGTAGGAGGCGCCCATGTAGCGCATGCTGGGCCGCCCAAGCGGGCCCCACTCCCATGCCGGCCAGAACACGCACGTCAGCAGCGAATTGTGAACCGCGAGATTATTGGCGGTGAACGAAGCATCCTCTTCCACGGTAAGGCAGCGGCATTCGCCCTGCCCTGCGGGCCCGACCGAGATCACCTCATCCTCATAGAAGTGAGGATCGAAGCGGTCGCGAAAGCTCTGTTTAGCGGGCGCCGCTTTCCGCGACATCAAGCCCGGAAGATCGGCGAATTTCGACACCTCGTTGCGCTGCGTCGTCACCACGTTGAATGACGTGTAGATTTCGCCCGCCTGCTTCTTCGTCTTCAGCTTGACGCCCTTGCGGCGCACTCGGAAGTCGATGTTGATTGCCGCCCCGAGCCGCAGCAAATCAGACGCGAGACCTTCGCTAACTGTGGTGGCGCTGGCGATCATCGTTGTCTTTGCGCCAGCGTGGCGTCGGCTGATGTGGCCGTCGCACGACCAATAGGCGCCGAGAAAGTTGCGCATCGCCGTTTCGCCACCGCTGAACACGGCGGCGGGAATGCGCTTGGTGTAGGAGTTGGATCGATACAGCCCGTGGGCGCGCAGCCAAGTTAGGACCGGCGGCTCGCCCTTATGACCGTCTTTCCATCGCGTCTCGGTCGACTTCAAGATCACCTTCGCCGCTTTGACCAAGCGGTTCGGGTGCGCCTTCACCTCAGCATAAAAGCCAACGGCCTTCGCACAGGCGATGAAGTCGTCGATGACCTCTTGGTCGGCGTTCACAAACGCGAGCGAGCGTTGCGAGATGCAGCCGTCACCGATCAGGTAGCCGAGCAGCCTTGCCTCTTCCGCCGTCATGCCGCCTTCTTGCAGCGGCTCCACGCGATGCGGGACGGCGGCGTAGTCGCCCGGCTTCAGTTCACCAGCGGCGATCCAGCCGCGCGGCGTGAGGAATGGGTGGTCTGGCGCAGCCCGCACAGCCCGGCCGGCGAACGTCCGCACAATCACGGTGTCGATCGCGCCTTGCTCGTGCACGGCGGTCACGGCGCGAAAGCGGCCCCGGTGGGTGAGCACCCTATCGCCAACCGCAACATCACCGAGGCGCTTGTATCCCCCATCGGTGAGCACCAGCTCATCAACGTGGACCGGTTTCATCATTCCAGGTGGCACATTCATCACAAGCCGATTTAGCTGTGATTTGCTGACCGCCTCAAGGTGTTCGCACATCGCCTCGATGGCCCAGCCCATGGTGAGCGGCATCGTGGGCTCGAGAACGTGCCAGGCGCGGCGGACAAAGTGAGCGAGGGACCGTTTGCAGCGCTCGCGGTCAAGATCGATGACCGCTTGCGGGCTAGCGAGCCACTGAACTGTGGAGTTGTTCAAGGGCTTCGAGCTGTTCATCGGTCAGCTTTGAGAGGTCGACTTGCGCGACCGCCACCGGCCCACCGCCGTCGCCGGTGTGCTGGATTTTGTCGCCGTAGATTTTCGGCAGCACCTTTGCCAGCACCCATTTGCGCGTATCCACGCGGAGCTTGGATCGCTGAATGTGATCGTGATCGACGCGCGCCTTTCCGTCTTCGCCCACGGTGACGTCCTGGCTCGCATCGTCGGCGATGGCGACGATTTCGTCCGCGAGGATTTGGCCGCGGATTTTCTGCGCGCGCGCGTATCGGTCGGCTAGTCCGTCGATGTCTTCGACGACCCAGCCGCAGAATGTGCCCGATGCAATATCGAGCGCGCGGCAAGCCTCCTTCATGGCGAGCGGGTTCTGCCCGTCGATCATGAGCGCCAGCACCGCATCAGCCTTTTCCCGCGTGTAGGTCAGCGGGCGGCCGATGAAGTCCTTGGGCGCGGGCGGCGGCTCAGCCTCTACGGCTGGCTTAGCGGCCTTGGTGCGCTTGGGCTTGGAAGGAGAGGCCGACTTGCGAGCCGCGCCCTTCTTGGGCGGCGACTTGGCCTTTGCCTTCTTCTTCGGGGGTTTGGTCATAGCTCCAGCCGATGCGGCGCGCCGTGCGCGCGATCAGGCCGGGGTGTTTGGCGTCGGCGTGCCGTTGCACGTCACGTTGCCCCACGCTCAAGCATGGACCGACAAATTGTCTGGAGGGGTTGATCGCAACCGGCTGGGCTCACGAAAGGGCAGAACCTTTGAGGGTGAGTAAGCCGCCTGGGCGCGTTCCGCCCCTTCTAGCGATATGCACCCCTATTCGTAGCTACGGAGTTAACGGCGCGGCGGAGCGCCTCCTCAATCGCTAGCCCTGCTCCGTGGACGCGCAGGCGGGGCAGACGAAGGAGCGCGGGTTCATCGGCGGGCGCTGTTGACCGAGAGCAAGGTCGCGAAGCGAAGCCATGCGACATGGGGCGGCGCTCGGTCCTTGGCCGCCGTGAGCGCGCCGCCGGGCTTCCACTCGCGCTCGCCAAGCCAGCGCGCGCCGCCGCCATGTCGTAGCAGATCGCTAGTCCCTCCTCCTCATCGGCGGTGACGCAATCGTCGAGCTTCACGCCGTCGAGATAGACGCTGCAGCGGTAGGAGCCTTCGAAATAGCCGGGGTCGGAGTTTTTAACGCTGATCCTCATGCCGCCAACCTACTCCGCTTCGGGGGTGGCGTCACGCGCGGGCCAGAAGGACCTGCCAGCCCGCGCGTGCACAAGGACAGAGGCGACTTCCATCCTTATGCGCCGAAGCATCTGGCGCAGTCCACGGTGCCACGCCCGATGCTGCCGCAGCCCAGTTCCCGAATTCCAGACCGCAACATGAAGCCGCGAGCGGGTTTGCTCGCAGAGAAGGTCGTTTGAGATGCGCTTGGCCATCGAACTCACCAACGCATCTCGCTTCGAGATGCCGGGGCGACGTTTGCCTATGTAAGCGTCCGCGATCTCGGGGTGATCATTGAGATAGGAACGCAGCTGCCCCTCTACGATGGGTTTGATGATCCGCTCAAGATCGCTCACCGCCCCGGCCCCGCCTGAAACGGATGCGTGCGCACCGGCGCTTCGCCAAAGCCCTGCGGGTCGCGGCGCTCTGCTCTGCCCTTCCCTGCCGCTTGCAAGCGCTTTTGCACTTCGGCCTTCACATCAACGAGCGCTTGGGCTGCGATACGAAGCGGGACGGCCAGCGCATTGGAGTGCGTCTCGCCAGTGAGACGCGTCACGATCTCGCGCCAGTCATGGGTTTCGGCCAGCACGTCCGGCCAAAGTAGCGCAGCGAGAAGCCGCGACGACGGCGGGCCGACAAGCTGCAGCGTCAGATCCATCTCGACACCGGCCCGAAGCATGTCATCCGACACCAAGCACGCATCACGCAGCGGTTCATCTTTGCGCACGTCGCCATAGGCCTTCGCTTCGTCGCGGCCGCCAAGCCCGGCGCGCCTGGCCATCAAGTCCTGCAGGTCGCGCACGGCGCCCAACATCGCCTTGGTGAACCGCTCGGGGTCGCGGGTGTGGAGCTGCTGCCAGACGTCCGCCTTATGGCTCGCCTTGATCTGCCGGCGGTGCTGATCGACGACGATGGTGGAGCGGCCGGGATTGCGCGCGGTCTCGGTGTCGGCGCGCACAACCGCGAACCCTTGGCGCTCCAAAGCTTCGACGCGGGAATCGTCCATGCCGTCATCGCCCCAGCGGGCAATCTTCGGGTCGATGCCTTCGGCGCGCATCGCGCGGTCTTCAGCCGCGCGCGCTTTCGCGCGCTTCTCCGCATCCTGCGCCGGATCGTAGGGCTTGCGGGCGCGCCTGCTGCTCTTAGCCATTGGACGCCCTCGCAGGCTGGGCCGGGCGGATCATTGTGCGCAGCACGTCGGCTGTCTCGCGCGGCACCCGGTCAATCTTCTCATCGATCGCGTCGAGGCGCTTGAACACCGTGCGCATCTGCTCGCCCAATCGCTCCTGAGCCTTCGCCACGTCGTCGACCTCGTCGAACTTCGCTTCGGCGCGGTTCTTGAAATCGCTGAGCACCGCGACCTCCCGGCCGAGATCGTCGCACTTGCCCCGGTCCTTCATCAGCAACGCCACGTTGGCCTGCATCGCCGAAAGATCGACCGCGGTTTCCACCTGCCGTTCTTGATGCCGTTCGCTCGCGCGCTCAAGACCTTTGCTGTGGCGATCGCCTTGCGCAGAGGTTCTGTCCGCGTTCCGCAACACAATCGTAATGACCAAACCCGCAAGCCCGCCGATGATCACGATCGCAATGCCGATCACCCAAGCAACGAGGCCGAAAGCATCGCCGAGCGTGATGGTCTGTTCCGCCATTCCGTAACCTCGTCGAAACGCTTGGTGTGCTTGCGCTGATCTTCAGCACCAAGCGTTGCGCACGAAGCAGTGAACGTCACGTTGACGATGCGCGGGAAACGTCAGGGGCTTGTCAGATTTAAGCCCCCTGCCCTGCTTCGTCGGCTTCTTCCGTGCTTGAGCGCTGAGTGTGTTGAGGATGTGCTGCGGCGTCTCGATCATCTACTTCTCTCCTTGGTCTGTAACTACGTCAGAGGGGGGACTCTCAGCGGCGCCCGCATTTGCGATCTTCAGCAACACGTCGGCATGACACGCCTGATCGGGTGGACACCAGCACGCTAGGTTCTTCCCGCGCAGAGCGGCGATGATGTCCGTGATGCGCGGCGGGTCTTTCATCACGAGGCGCGGTTGCGGCTGCTCCCACATAAGCCAGCCGCGATAGGCATCCACCGCGCTCTGCGCCGCGTTGCGGCGATGCTCGGGATGAAGCATCGCCGCGTTATCGACGCGGTAGGGGTTTCCCCATTTCGTAGGGCGCGCGACGACTACGGTGTTCTCCGGCAGTCGCCAGCCCTTCTTGCGAGAAAGCTGGATGCGTCGAGGCTCGCTCATTGTCCCTCGCTACTCTCAGGGGCTTGGGCGCTCGATAGGCAGTCGCGGGCGCGGGCGCGTTCGCGCTCAATGTCGATGCCTTCGTGAACATAGACGGCAGCATCACCCGCGCACTTCGCGCAGATCGTGCCGGTGTCATCATTGCCGAAGTCCGCGATGCCAACCTTGTCGCCCCACTGGAGAGGGGCGCCGCAGGTCTCGCAGTGTTCGAGGTATTCACCCGACATACACTGATCCAGCATCGCTAGCGTCGGCATTATTAGCGACACGTCCACCTGTGTTGCGTCGCCGATTAGACCGCTGTTGCGGAGTGCCACGTAAACGCCCAGGCGCGCCGCTGCATCCATGCGCCAAGCCGTCAGCGCGTTCGCGGCTTCACGGATGATGCCGCTATCCAGACAGCCTTCGTCGTCAGCGGTGCGACGCAAGCGTTCGATCAGATCATTCTTCATGCGTTCCTCCCTCAGCCTCTTCTCCAGATCGGCAGTGTCCGTCATGGTTTCTGTCCTTCGGGATAGGCGCCGAGGTAGGTGTCGCGCGGCTGACGGCGGATCACGTCGCCGGTTGACGTCCGGCCTGTTGCAAGGTTGTCCATCGCACGTTGTTCCGCGATCTCTTTGCTGGGCCAGGCTATATCGCCAGCGTAGATGTCTCCGATGCTATGCCGTTTGCCGGTAGTGGCGCTGAGGAAAGCGCAATTCACGCGCCACCAATTCCTCCACCGTTTCGCCGGATCGGTCGCTTTCTCAGTGCGCGTTTTCTCGGCAGTGTCCGTCATGGGGTGTCCTTTGCGCGCTTGACATCTTGCTGATGCAGCGCCCAGCCGCAGTGCGGGCAGTGCCCGATCGCTGACGCACGCACCAAGCCTCCGCCGTCAGCATAGGGGCTGCATAGAGCGTCATGCTGTGCGCTCCTTGTGCAGCGCAATCACGGCCCTCGCGATTGTTTCCGGGATGATCGGCGGGTTGCAGTTTCCGAGAGCGTGAATGCGGTCCACAGTAAAGGCATCCCTTGGAGCCACTCGACCCACGTCGGGTTCAGGCTCCCAAGTATGGCGTTCTTGCCGTGCGATTGCAGACCCGATCGGCGCGTAGCGGTTGGCGTAGGCCACAGCGTCACCGCTGCTTTGAGGTTCAACGACTTGCCCCGATCGATCGCCGCGATGTCGATGCCGCCGTCCGTCGCCGTTGGCGTAGGCCAAAGGCGACGGTTCACTTCGCGCCCAAGCTCGTTGCCGCTCGGCCCCTGCCGGCGGGGGTTGTCCCGGTTCGGCGTGCCGTGAAGCGTCGGCCAAAGTGCTGACGATCCAGACGCGATCACGGATGTGGGGTGCGTCAAAGGCGGCAGCCGGTAGGCAATGCCATTCCGCATCGCGCCCGAGCGCGGCCAAGTCTCCAAAAACAATCCGAGCCCATTCGCCTGGTCGCTCTGCAGGGCCAACAAGCAGGTTTGCGCTGTTCTCCAGGATTGCGTATTGCGGTCGAAGCTCGCCAAGCAGTCTGGCGACTTCGACCCATAATCCGCTGCGTGCTCCGTCCAGGCCAAGTCCTGTGCCCGCAGGGGAGATGTCCTGGCAAGGCCAGCCTCCGACGATGACATCAACGGCAATTCCGTCTCGTCGAAGAGTGTCAGCGTCGAGGGTTCGCACGTCTTCATAGATCGGAACATCCGGCCAGTGTTTGCGCAGCACGCGCCGCGGGAAATCTTCGCTTTCGCAGAATGCCACGACCTTCATGCCGGCGCGCTCGACGCCCAGCGCGTAAGCGCCGATGCCGCTGAAAAGGTCGAGCACGCGCAACATCAGGTCTCACCCCGGCTATCGTCTTGCGCGGCGACTACCGATGCGGAGAGCGCGCTTTCGGCGACACGTTCGTCTTGAATAGCGACGAGCAGCGCCGCAAGTAGTGCGCGAGCGGGTGACGTTCCTTTCCAGGTGTAGGACTCGTCGTCGCCTACAAGCTCATCGAAGGCGTCAGTGTCGTTGCCCTCTTCGGGGCGGATGACCTCGCCCTCCCAAACCTCGCCGCCGGCTTGCTCGTGATGCGGCGCCCACACGGAATTGCCACCCCGCACGCCGATGGCGCGCGCTGGCAACAGTCGTTCGTGAAGGCACACCACCGCATCAAAGCTGCGAGTATAGGCGTTCCGTTCGCCGGCGCAGCCGACATGCACCGTCAGTGCTTGGTGCTCATCGCTTGGGAACAGCGCCCGGTGTATGGCGGCATCTAACTCCCGGTCGGGCTCCATGAGCGCCGATACGCGCTGCGCGAGGCTAAGAAGGCTCGGCATCACTTACTCCCTAGGTCGGTGTTCTCAGATAACGGCGCCGTCGCAGAGCATGCTTCTTCGTCGTCAATCTCGGTTGACCACGCGACGGTTTGCTCGACCGACACCGAGAACTTCGCGTTGCACTTCGGACAGGTGTCCTCGGTGTAGTCGTCGCTGTAGTGGTAGGGCTCATCGGCGGAGATGACGTGATTGCACTTCGGGCACTCCGGACCATGTTGATTCCAGGCCTCAGCCATCGTCCTATGCCTCCCGGTCTTGTTTCGAGCCGTCGCCTTGCGGGTTCGTGATCCGACAAGGCTTTTCCCGGCAGACGAGCACGTCTGCATACGTCGGGTCCTCCACGCCGCAGAACTCACAGCGAGAGACGATTTCGCCATTGCGCAAAATCTTCTTGCACATGGGAGATTCGGCGCGGAGTGTCTCCAAATCGCGTTCGGCGACAACAAGCCGCGTGATGATGATGCAGAACATCTTCTCAAACTCGCCCCAGCTATCGTCGCGGGTCGCGTAGCCGAAATGTCTAGCGATGTTGATGAAGCGGCTCAGACGGTCCTCGGGCTTCACGCCCGACTTGTGACGCAAGCCAATATCAGCCCAGTTGTTGATTTCGCCGGGCGTCGCATTCGCCAGCCAATCCTTGAACACTTCGCGTGAACTAAGGGCGTTGCTCATTTAGGCTTGCTCCTTCTGGAAGCCCGCTTTAACGAGGGCAGTCGCGACCATTAGGCCGGTCAATTCCGCCCAAGTGCTCGGCTCGAAAAACGTCTTGTTGCCGCGCCGGTAGAGATCGCGCGGACGGTGGCCGCTATCGGCGCAGATGTCATTCCACGCATCGCGCATGGCAGCGCTAACAATCTCGATAATGAGTTTGTCGGACACGACCGCCGGCGCTGGATAGATCGTGAACTCGCGGTCGCCATCCCAGCCGCTTGTGATTTCGTCGCACTCCGCCCGAGTGTAGCGCCCGGCGTCATGCATGAACGCGCTGTAGCCGCAGCGGTTGGCGCGCCAATACAGATTGCGCGTGCGGTCGTAAATCACGAAGCGCGGTTCGTCTTGGCCGTTGCTCATGTCTGATCTGCCTTTGCAATGTCTGGTTCGCATGGGAAGTCGGCCATAGCCTTCAGCGGAAACCACCAGATAAAGGCGTCCCACTCGTCGGGCGCTCGCATGTGCACGTAGGTCTGCCAGCGCCACGAACGCGCGCCACGCTCCGAACGCCACGCGACTAGGATGCTGTCGCCGTCGCTGAAGTCGGGCTTCCCGTTTTTGTCCGGCACAAAGAGCACATCGTCTCCGAACTCCGGCAAAGCGTGATCGACGTGAATCCACTTAGGCTCGTACATCACTCGGCCTTCTCCTGTGCTGAGCAGTTGGGGCGCGCGAAAAGCGGCAGATGCAGCCGGTCCAGCGCGGCGCAGGCCTGCGGATTTATCCATAGAACTTCCGTGCGCGGACGTGCGCCGTCAGCGTGAGCGAGCGTTTCCACACGGCGCCAATCAGAGAGCGCTTCGTCGTAAAGCTCGGTGGGATAGCCAGCGATCAGCACCATTGCTTCAAGGTTGCGCGCCTCGCGCAGCAGTTCGGCGTGCTCCTCGGTCGTCATCTCGTGCCGGTAATTTCCCCGACCGCGCCCGCTTGTCATCCATGTGCGCGTTTCATGCACATATGGCGGGTCAAGATAGACAAGCGTCTTCGGCCCGTCGTGCTGCGCCATGCAGGCCTTGGCGTCGCGATTTTCAATGATGACGCCGCGGAGCCGCTCAATCGTGAATTGGAGCGCTTCGGCGTAGTTCACCCAGTCGTGCGCCGGTGTCGTGCCGGAACGGTTCGAGTTGGCGCGGAAGCCGCTCACGACGCCGCTGGCGCTATCTGAGCCGTGCCCCATGAAAGCCCGGATCACCAGGCGGCGCGCGCGCTCCACTGGCTCCTCAGCCTCTTCGTAGGCAGCCAGGAACTCATCTCGCGAAAACGGCGTCAGCCGCAGTTGTTCGATCAGCTCTGGGGCTTGCGTGCGATTCCGTAACACCCGGAACAGATTGACGACCTCGCCATCGAGCTCGTTGTAGACCTCAGCATAAGACCGCTCCTTGCGCAGCAGCACAGACGCGGCGCCGCCAAATGGCTCGACGTACACTCGATGCGGCGGGAAGTGCGCGAGCGTCCAGGGCGCGAGCTTCCACTTGCCACCATGATAGCGTAGCACGGGCCGCGTGGGGGCGTCAGCGAGCGTCAACGGCTTGAGTCCTCCAAGGACGGGGCTTGCGGCGAGTAGTTCGCTTCCATCACTCACATCTCCGTATTCTCTGGTAATAGGGCGGGGGAGGAAGGGTTAGGCGGCTTCGCTCTGAGCGCGCGGGAGCGGGCCGTCGCGATCTCCGCAAACCCAGCGTGTCTTTTCCTCGACATCGAACTTTTCGGAGTCGACAAAAGCGACCGCGCCGCCGGTGAACTCAGGCCCCGTGATGTCGAAGATGAAGCGTTCGCACTTTGGGCATGTTGCCTTGTAGGCGTGGCCAAGCATTGCCGTGATCTCGACGGGCTCACCGCAACAGATCGGGCGATCCAGCGCCTTATCCCATCCGAGCGCGTCAGCCGCGTCATCGTACGTTTTGACGGGCTGGCGCCACTCGGGAGCGAGCCGTGCATCCGCCAATGCTTGCAGGGATTGCGTCATCACGTCTCTCCTTGGTCGGTTATCTGTTCGGGGTGGGGGTGGGAGCGTGGCAGCGGGCCAAATGCGCGCTCGCTGATCGGGTGCATGACCAGTTCCTGCGGCAGGCGCGCAAACACCCAAGGGAAAATACCCTTCGCTCTTTCGAGCACTTCAGCGGGGTGCATCGTCAGCGACGGCGCGAGAATGGTGGAGCTAGACTTGGGCCGCTTGTCGGCGCTGCAATCCCACCACGCCAGCGCCGATTTGCCGTAGCCGCCAAGCCGCGAAAACGTCGCCACGTAGAGCTGGGTGTAGGACGGATATTGTAACGTGCCATCGCACCAGTTGAAGTTGATCGTGTGATGCCGAAACTTGCGTCCGGTGTGCTCCCACACGTAGTGGCCGATCTCGCGGGGACCGCAGCCCACGTAGAACCAGCCCTCAAGCTCAAGGTCGCTACTCATCTAGGCTTGTCCTGGGCTATGACGCGCGGGATCATGAGCGCCCTCCCCTCGCGTCGACTTCGTTGTAGAGACCGCGCGTCACGTCCGGACACACAGCGACAGTGACGCCGTGCTTCTGCATCAGCGCTTCGCAGTACTGGACGATGGTGTCGCGCGCGAAAGCGATGGTGAACACGGTCGTATCGGTGAAGCGGCAGACCCGAGACGAGAGCCATGAGTTGGCGAAAGGCTCGCCGTATTTTGTCCGCACGGCTTCGACGAAAGCGAGCGTTGCGCCGCTGGGTTCGGGGGAGCGCAAAGCCCGCGCAGTCGGCAGAGCGCGAGGATTGGCGTCTTCGTCGGTCGGGGTCATGCCACGGCCTCATCGGCAACGCCCAGCTTCTCGCGCTGCTCGCGCAGGAACGCTTCGTGCGCCGCTTTGCGGGCTGTGGGATCTTCGTCGGGGATCGGCTTTCGCGATGTGGCTCGGCGCCGGGGTGCGCGCCCTCCCCCGATCGAGGGGGAGGGAGGGCGCGCTGGTTCGGTCGGCGCCGGCGCTGGTTCAGGCGCTGTAGGTTCAGAACTAGAAGAAGAATTGGAATTGGAAATTGGAAGATGGGGGTTAACCCCCGTGACGCTCGCGCTAGCGCTTGTCGCGCCAGCGTTTTTTTCTCCACAGTCACGCTTATCCACCGTGACCGTCACGTGACGCGTCACGTTCTCAGCGTGACGCTTGGGCGTGACGCGCGTGACGCTGTCGGCCTTCTTGCGCTCGCGATAACGGCGCGCTCGTTCGCGTGCGGCAATGCGCTTTTCCTCCGCTCGGAACGCCGTCGCGGCGTTGGCGTCCACGACCGCGGCAAGCCGCGGATTGCCGCCCAGCGCGCCGTTCTCGGCGTCCTGGGCGTCCTTCGCCGCTTCGCGCACCATGCGCCGGCAAAAGATCACACCGGGGCCCAAGTAGTGCCCGCCATCGGTGCGGCTGTAGACGCCGTTGCGGCCCAGCTCTTTGATGTAGGCGGCGACTTCCTCTTCGCTGTCGCCGAGGATTTTAGCTAGCTCGGCGTAGGTCGGAACGCGGCCGGCGATGAGCAAATAGCCGCGCGGCTCGGCGGCGTGCATCAGCCCGAATAGGTCAACCCAGAACGAGCGCGCCGCGCGCGAGCACAAACGCAGCGCCTGGTCGCTGCGCAAATCTGTCGGGAAGAGCTGGAGGTACGGACGGCGCTTCTTCGGCGCTCGCACGCCCGACTCCCCGCTCTTGTGTCCAGTCGGCTCTTCAGCCATATTCCTAGCTCCTACACACAAACGCGTTTCGACGTTCTGGGCGTCAGCGGCTCTCATCCCGCTGGCGCCCATTTCATTTCAAGCGCGAGCGCTCTCCCCTCTCGCGAAAGAAAATCGAGAGCGCGGCAAATGTTGCGGCAAAGCAGATGAAGGCGACAAAGGCGGGGATGAGGGGCGCAAGCTCGCGCCAGCGCTCCGCCTGTTCGATCCGGGCGATGATCTCGGCGCCGGTCATCGGACCAGCCCGCGATGAATGAGAACGGCTGTAGCGCCGCCTAATGCGAACGCAGCGGCCATGCAGAGCCAGAACGCTTCTTGCGTCATCGCGATCATGGCCGCCTCCGCGCGGTGGCGAGACGCCAGCGGAAGCTTTCGCCCATGCCGCCGGCGATGCGGGCAAGGCCGGGTGAAGCGCACTCGACCAGGCGCTTGGCCTCGAGGATGCGCAGCACGCCGGCGAGATTGCCGGGCCGATAGGCGGTGAGGCTGGCGAGTTCGGCGGTGGTCTTTTCCCCATCGCGCAGCGCTTCGATCAAGGCTTTGCGCTTAGTGCCGGCGCGCGGCGCGAGCTGGCGTCTGCCGCGCGAGGCCGGCGCAGAGCGTGAGATCCACGGGCGGGTCATCGCCCGCCCCTTCGAACCGAGATGATGGATCTGGCGCTGGCGATCACGTCAGCGGCGGGGACGGCTTCGAGCGATTTGATCCTGCGTGACTCGGCGGCGCGGGCGCCGGGGGACGGAACGTCCGCGCCGCCTTCATCCTCACCGCTCTGGGGAGCGGGCGGAGAACTGGGTTTGGCTTCTTCGATCGCTTGCGCGTGCGCGATGCGCTTGGCGCGGAGCGTTTCGGTGCGTGACTTTGCCGGCTGATCTGCGCGCGCAGCCGGCGCCGCGCTTTCTTTCCCCCGCGCCGTGTGAAAATCGGCAGCGGCAGCTGCAGCTTGGGGTGCGCCGGAGGCATCGCGCAACACCTCCGGCGCGTTCGCTTCAGCGGTCGTGGTTTGTCGTGGTGCTGAAGCGGATTTCGTTGGATCGGACGGATCGTCATCGGCCGCGACGAACGCCTCTGCGCGCTCCGCGAGTTCTTCGAGACCGTCCACAAGCAGCTCGCGCCGGGCGTCGCCAGCATCAAGCAGCGCGTTTGATAGGCGCTCCATGGCGATAGCGCCACGCCGAATGAGATCGGGCGCGGTCATGGAAGTTGGCTCTTGCGATAGGGCTGCGGGCGACGCTCAAGCGCGCCGGGATCAGCTTGGTTGATGCGGAAAATCACACCGAGCGGGATGCAGCGCGAGACCCGGAACGCCTTGGCGATCTCGCCAGCGCTCCAGCCGGCATCCCAGCAATTCAGAACGCTCAGATGGAATTCATCCTTCTCACGTTCGGATACGTTGGGACGGGTGGCGAGCGTCGTCATGTCGCCTCCCCTTGCTGAACGTGGGTCCATCCCTTGCCGGTGACGACACGATGGATTGCGAAGTGCGAGACGCCGAACTCCCGGGCGAGCGCGCTCGCGCTATTCGGTCCTTTAGAGTGACGAACGTGCCTGCGCCTGATTTCTCGGACTGCCTCGTCCGTCAGTTTCGCCGCCGCCGCTCGCGTCCCTTTATTGTGAGTGCCGTGGCGATCTCGGTCGCGTTGGTTTTCGCGGGCCGTGGCCCAGCGCAAGTTCGTCACCGCGTTATGGGTGCGCACTCCGTCGTTGTGCGCCGCTTCGTGCTCGGGTGTTGGTCGCGGGCCGAGGTAAGTGAGGGCGACCAACACATGCACGCCGATCTGACGAAAACGCTCGCCATCGTGAACGTTGACACGGCGATATCCGTCGCTGTCGAGCCAGCCATCTAACTCACGCGTCTTTCCGAGAACGCGCCCGTCCTTGCTCACTCTGCAACGATAGCCGGGCACGGGCGCAAAGGCGGAATCGAACGCGCTCATCCGATAAACCCCGAGCACAAGAGCCAGGCGCACTGGACGCCCAACAACCCTGAGACGCCGGCGCGAAGCCAGCGCCGCTCAAACCAGCACGCAGAGCAAAACGTGATCGCCGCCAGCATCGCTGCGAGCACGATCCAGAACAA
The DNA here is from genome assembly GCA_023384105.1 of Hyphomonadaceae bacterium. Lineage (GTDB taxonomy): Bacteria > Pseudomonadota > Alphaproteobacteria > Caulobacterales > Aquidulcibacteraceae > Vitreimonas. Next base: position 47,214 of record JAHDXR010000009.1, read on the forward strand.
CGGATGCGCCGCGAGTTCAGCGCCAAGGCGTGAAAGGGCTTGGGAGACGATCATGCGGCCGCCTGCCCTTCAGGGCGCCAGAGTCGCCGCGTCTCGCCCTGTGCGTTCGTCCAGTTCGTCCACTGGCGTTCGAGCAACATCGCGCAGACGCGCGCGGATTTGCGATCGCAGCCAACACGCAAGCGCGTGCAGAGCTTCAGCAGCTCCGGCCGCCACAGACAATTCAGCAACACTTGCGGCGCAAGGTAGTATTCACTGTAGGTGCGATAGCCCCACTCACCTGCGAGGGAGCCGTCTTCTTCGACGCGGAGAATGGCCCAGTGCGGCGGGCGCTTCTCTCGCATTTTCTCCAACAGCGAAGGCGCGGGAAGCAAATGCACGGTACTGCAAACCGCACTGAATAGCGGCCCCTGCGAAGGCAAGCGCACGGCGCTATCGCCGTCGCCTTTCACCTCAATACCGAAGATGCCGTCTTTGGTGATCGCCGCGAGGTCGATACGCGCAGCGCCCATCGCGCCGCAGACAAACTCCGGCACGATCAGCGCATCGGGACGATGGGCGCGCAACCACTCGACGCCGAGCGCGGTCAGCTTCTCAGCAGGCCATTGCTTTATCATGCGCCCCTCGCCTTTCGCTTCGGCTTTGCTCCACCAACAGGCGCATCAGCAGCGCGGACCATCTCGGCGCCGAGCGGGGTGACAAAGCCGGAATGCACGGCGTAGCCGAGTTTGGTCAGCGCTTGCTCTTGCGAGCCGATGAAGGCGCCGAGCTGGTGCGGGCGCTTCAAGGCCTCGCGCATCTTCTTCTGCAGCCCTTCCGGGACTTGCTCGAAGGCGGCGATGAGGCGGGTGTCGTGCTTGCTCATCGCCCGCCCCGCTCAAGCTGCATCGGAATGGTGCGGCCAAGCTTGGCCGCGGCGCAGATCACACAGGCGCAGGGCTTGGAAGGCGCGGCGTCGATCGCCCGCCCGGCGGCGTCGCAAATCGCCTCCACGCCCTTCGTCGTGAGCACCGTCTCAAGGCCTTGGGTCAGACGCTGCACGGCGAGGAAACCGGCGCGGACGAGATGCGGGAAGCGCTTTTCGGCCCACTCGGGCCATTCGCCCCAGCACGCGCCAACGTCCCAGAGATGAAGCACGGCGATGTCGAGCGCCTCGTCATCAAGGCCTGCGTAACCGCGCGCCGAGAACCGGCCTTGCACTATCGCCAGTTCGCTGTCGCCCAGCGCGAGCGGTGAAGGCGCGGTCGCGTGCGCTTCGATCGCGCTCGCCAGCGCGCCGGGCCGTAAGCCTTTTTGCCGAGCCCCCCGCGCCATCTAGCCGCCTCCCCCAAGGATGAAGCGCTGGAAGCGAGAGAACGCGGCGCTGATGCGCGAAGCGCTTTGCGGAGAGACGAGCCCGTCGTCTTCGTGCGCGCGCTCCAAGGGCGCATGCGAAGCGATGGCGTCGGCGCCTTGCGGGCGGGCTGCAAACATCGCGACGACGGCGGCGAAGACGGCTTTCGCGCTCATGCGAGGCGCTCGCGCAAGACTGCAAAGAAGTTGCCGTTGCGAACGCTTTGGATTGACTCTGTGAATAACGTGCAGTTGAGTGCGCAAACAGAACGAACAATACGCGCGTAGAACCGCGCAATCACATGACCGGCTGCGGGGGGAATATGTGCTGTCAATGTGACGCCGTGCGAACGGCTGCTTCCGCTATCGTTGTAACGGAATTTGAAACGCCGACCGTTGAAAGCGGCTTGGTGATGGTGCTTGTGCGCTTCGGCGCCGACGTGCGAACCGTCACGATGTCGCCGATGATCGCGCACCAACTGGCGCAGTCGATCATCGACAAGCTGCATGTGACGAACATCACCTCCATGGCGACGTTCAGGCGCCGGCGCGCGCGCAGCGCGGCTCACGACGTCACCTCCGCCTGATGCGGCGGATGCGCCGTTTCATCGTCTAGCCAATCCATTTCGGTGACAGCGCCGCGCGTGGCGATCCGGACGCGCCGCGCCATGGATAGCGACGGCGTCTTCTTTCGATAGCGCCAGGCGTGGATGAGGCTGTGCGCGACGCCGATGCGGCGGGCGAACTCAGCGTCCGGAATGTTATTCTCGTCGAGGTATTGTGCGAGCCGCATATCGGGCGCGATCCTCACCCCCTGTGAAGGCTGCGGTCAAGTGTCATTTCACCCCGGGTGCATGGCGAGCTGTGGATGAAGGCCGCAAACTGACACCATGGGTGAACGCCGGAAATTCAACCCCCCGTTCTTGCGCCAGTGGCGCAAGCGGGCGGGGCTCTCTCAGGAGCAGCTCGCCGAGATGATCGGCTGCAGCCCGGCGCTCGTTTCCATGATCGAACGCGGCCAGCGCCAGTATGATCAGGAGTTTCTGGAAGCAGCCGCCGAAGCGCTCGACGCCACGCCGGACATGCTTCTACGAATCGATCCTGAAAACCCCGCCTTTGAAGAAGCCGCCGCCGCCCAATTGCGGCGCGTGCCGGAGGCCGATCGCGCCCGCCTGCTGGCCATGATCGACGCCTTCACCTCCCCGCCGAACGGAAAACCGATCAGCGCCGGGAAAGAGCCCAAGAAGGCGCCTCGCCGGCGCCGCGCCGGCTAGTCTCCGCCCCCGCAACGATCCTCAATCCACAACTTCTTTTCGCGTAACGCCAAAGGCTTAGCCGCCGACTTCACCGGTGGTTAAGTTTCTGCTTGCGTTCCGCGCTTCTGTTCGCTTCACTGCGGGTGAAGAACGGTTTTGACCGCAGTGAGAATCAGGGGGCGTTCGGTGGCGTTGTTCCTAGTCGACGGGTACGCGTGGGAGCCCACAAAGCTCGGCCGCCCCAAGCCTCCCCCCTCCCGCGCCGAAGCGCTGGCCGCGCTCGAGAAGGTTGGGCGCCAGCACCGCTCAGATCCCCGCTACGGCGAAGCCTTCGCCGCCTATCAGGTCTGTGATTACGGCCATGCTGTTGAATGCGCCAAGGCGTGCGAGGCGCTGTCGTGAGCGCGGTTGCTTCCACCGAGCGCGACCGCTTCCGCGCCAAGAGCGACAATAGCGTCGACGGCTTTACCCGTGAGCGCGCGGCAAGGCAGGTCGATGAAGTGCAGGCCGCTTTGCTCGACTTCCGCGCCGCGGCGCGGGCCTGCGCCGAGCGCATCAAAGCCGCCAACCCGAAATTCTTGCGCGACGACGCCGCGCGCATTGTCGAGTGCGCCGAAGAGGTCATGACCGACGCGCTCGACGCGGGCGCGATTGAAGAGGCGCGGAAGCTGGCGAGGGGGCGCGCTTACTGATGACGAGAGAAGCGAAAATCTGGACGTGCAAGATCGGTGAAGTGCCCTCGGCCGCGCTTCCTGATGGCGCCGACGCCCCGATGCGTGACGCAGTGGCGCGCGCCTATGCCGCCGTCACTGGCGAAGAGCCGCTGTTCATTTTCTCAGGCTGGGGCGGTGAGCTTGACGAGTCCGAGCGCGCCGTCGTCGAGAACCGCGAGCCGTCCGAAGATCATCGTAAGCAGCGGCATATCCGCGATGCGGCTCCCGATCTGTACGAAGCGCTGACAGAGCTGATCGCTCTCCATGAAGGCGAGGCTACGGCTGATGGGGTCGTGCTACGCGCCCGCGCCGCTCTCGCTCGTGCAGACGGAGCGGGACAATGACGAGAGAAGCGAGAGAAAAAGCGAAGATCACCGAAGGCCCTTGGCTAATCGCAACCAGCAACAGTTGGCGGCGTGTCATGTCGCAACGCGGCGAGATGGTCTGCGAGCCCATCAAGCAGAACGACGGGCACCCCGATCTGCACTTCCGCAATGGCGGACCGGACGGGCCTGACGCCCGCCTGATCGCAGCGGCTCCCGATCTAGCAAACAGCATTCGCCCCGTCGTCGCTGCGTGGGAGGCGACGCTCGCCGCTGCGCCAGACGAGATCGAGATCGACGACGACGACACGTTCGTGATCCGCCTAACCGCCGCAGAGTGGCAGGCAATCCGCGCCGCCCTTTCCAAAGCCGAAGGAGCCTCCCAATGACGAGAGAGGCGGGGGAAGGGTTGGTCGTCAAGGCCGCGCAGTATCACGAGCGCTGGAAGGCTTGGGTGGATGAGTTCGAGCGAGTGTGCGGCGCCTTCGGGTTGCAGCCGTGCCGATCGAACCCGCGCTGGTTTGATTACGTCGATGAGGGCTTGAGTCCACAGGAAGGCTTCGCTCGCTGCGTCGATGATCTGGCGACGCGAGAGCGCGTCGGCGTTCCCACCGCCCTCCCTTCGGAGCCCTCCCAATGACCTCTCAAAAGACAGAGCCGATGAGCATCGAAGAAATGTGCGCTGTCGTTGACGAGGGTAAGCGCACCGTAGAGCAGCAAGCGCGGCGCATCGCATATCTGGAACGCGAATTGCGGATGACGCAGGCCGCGCGCGAGCAGACGTTCGACCTGTACCGCGCCGCGCGCGACGGCCTCTTCGCGCTGCAATGCGCCAACACTGACCCGCAATTCGTGCGCGATGCAGCGGACAAGATCGACTGCGGCAACGGCTGCGCCTTTTCTTCCGTCGAATGGGACACCGGCGCGCACAATTGCTCGCGCATGGAGTCTGCTGAGGGCTGCGACGGCTATCTCGCACAGCAACTCTACGCACTTGCTGACGCCTTCGATGTCCTTCGCAAAGAGCGCGAGACAAAGGACTCCGACCAATGACCTCTCAAAAGAAAACGAGAGCGGGGGCGGAAAGCACCGCGCTGGAGATCGGGCTGTATGACGCGCTGCGCGCCATCGCGAAGGAATACGACACGCCTGATCGCATCCGCCGCATCAGCGAGAAAGAATACGGCCTCTCGTACGAAGAGGCGCTGGAGATGGCGTACGAGAACATTCAGGCGCTCGCGGCGCGCGCGATCTATGGCGTTCGCATCAAGCGTCCCGCTGCCCGCGCCGCCCTCAAAACCCAAGGAGAGGAAGCATGAGCGCCCCTCCCCTTTCCCCCTATCACGCCGCCATCGAAGAAGCCTACTTCGCCGCGGCGAACCTGATGGGCGCGCTTTTAGCCGCGCGCACGGCCGACGATCCGAGCGAGCATCTGGCGCTGATCTCGATGGAGCGGGCGATGTGCGACGGAGCCCAGCTCATCGCAGCGATGAAGCGCGCCGGCGATCTCGTCCAAGCCGCCCAGCCCGTCAACGACCGCACAGGAGCGCCGGTCCATGCCGCCTGAACATATCGCCGCGCTAGGCGCCGTCGCGGCGCAGCTTGCGCTTCATGCGCTCATTCTCAGCGCCGTGTTCGGCGGCTGGGCTTTGGCGGTCTGGTCTGTTCTGAGCGATGGAGGACGCGATGGCTGAGGCTGCGCCGATCAATCACGCCGCCGTCGAAGCCGCCGCGCGCATGGTGCGCCGCACGCTGGAGCGGGCCGAACGCGGCGATGTTGACGCCAAGCGCGATCTGCTGCGCTACCAGTGCGCCGAGGCTTTGGAAACGACGCTGACGCGCGTCGCGGCGCTCGCCGACAAATGCGCGCCCACGCTCGACGAGATCAAGATCGAAGAACGCCAATATTCCAGCGATGCGCAACAGCTGCGCTTTGAAGTCGAGCGCGTGCCGAACATTCTCAATCAAGCGGCGGGGCGCGCCGTCGTTCTGGAAATGCCGGTGCATCCGGGCGGATGCGCCCCGCCCGTCTATGTTCGCGAACCCTACGGCGATCCCCGCGACGACAATTGCGAGCTTCCCAAGCCCCTCCCCGCTCAAGCCCCGGAGGTCGCGCCATGAAGCGGCCGCGGGCTTACATGCTGATGCCGCCGGCGCCGACGCGCTCCCCGCTCGAAGCGGAATTGGATCGCCTGATCGAGCTGCGGAACAACGGCTATATCACTGAGCGAGACTACCTCCGCGACTCCAAAGCCGTGAAGGCGGCGATGAAGGCTGAGGAGCGGCGGCGGTGAGCCTCTTCTCGCAAAGCGTGCGCCACGCAACCTTGCTGCGCCAATCCTTCGTCGGCGCCGATGGCGTGCGCGTGGCGACGTGCGCCGGCTGCGACAAGCACATCGCGCGCATGACCGCGTCGGGCGGCTGGGTGAAGCTCATTCCGTTCGATTTCGATCACCGAGATGAGCAAGCGCACGGCGGCGGGCACACGCTCGACAATTGCCAAGCGCTCTGCTCGGGACCGGACACTTGTCACGCCGCGAAGACGGCTGAGTTCGTCGCGCTGAACGCGAAGGCGGACGCCCAGGCCGGGCGCACCGGGCAGTACGCACGGCGCATGGCGCGCAAAGCCCGCGGCGAGCGCCCTCTCATTCCGCAACACAAGAACGCGTGGGGAAAACGATGACCGAATGCGCTCCTAGCTCAATGGATAGAGCACCGGGCTTCGAACCCGGCGGTGAGGGTTCGACTCCTTCGGAGCGCGCCAATCGCCCAACGCATCGTTGGATCGTCACGGAGTACGACTACTTCTTGCACCGCTATCGCGGCGCCGCGCTGCGCGAGCGCGAGCGGCTGCAAGCGCTCTTCCCTGAGAAGACGTTCCGCGTCGTGCGCATATCGCGCCAGAACAGCGCAAACGCGCCGGATCAGGCGCGGCGTCTGAGCGAGATGCCGGCGGTCGCGGCCCTCGCCTCCCTTCCGGCGCCAGCACCGCCAACCGAAGACGTCGTCGCGAAGTTCGCGGCGGCTGCGATCAGCCGCTTCCTGCGCGCCAAGCACAGCCATGCCGGCTGGACCGATGATGAAATCGACGCGGCCGCCACCGAGTGCGCGCGCATCGCTCTTGCCACCTTCAACACCGAGGCCGCCAATGTCTAACCTCCCCAACATGACCGCCGCTGACGAGGTCAAGCATTTCGTTGAGCAATGCGCCGAACTGGCGAAGGCGCCCTGCAACGCAGAAAGCGCGCCGAAGTTTCGCGCCCTCCAAGCCGAGGAAGTGAAGCTTCGCAAGAAGCTGGACGAGACGCGCAAGGCGGAGAAAGAACCGCATCTTGAAGCGGGCCGCGCCGTCGACGCGAAGTATCAGCCGCTCATCGGTCAGGTGCAGGATGCGGTGAAGGCCGTCACCCTCGCGCTCACCAAATTCCTGGAGGCCGAAGAAGCTAAGGCGCGCGCTGAGGCGGAAGCCAAGCGCAAAGCCGCCGAGGAAGAAGAGCGCAAGGCGCGCGAACTTGCGGCGGCGGCTGAAGCCGAGGAAGACCCGTTCGATGCCTTCGATAAAACCGAAGCCTCGCGCGCGGCCGAAGCAGAAGCCGCTTCCCTCTCCCGCCAAGCGGCGGCGCCGGTCAAGGCCACCGTCACCAATCTCGGCGGCGGCAAAGCTGGCGGGCTCCGCACCGTCGGCTGGATTGTCGAAGTCGAAGATCCCAGCGCCCTCGTCGCACACTACGCCGACCGCATGGAAATGCTGGAGCTGGCGAAGAAGCTTTGCGCCGCCGAAGCCAAGGCGACGAAGGGTCAGTGCAAAGTGCCGGGGGTGAAGATCGTGGCGGACCGGAGGGCGGCATAATGGCTGACGGCCAAACCAACGGCGCGCTTATGCGCGCCCCGATTCACTCCGGCGCCCATGTCGCTGCCATCATCCCACAGACCTTCGATGATGCGTGGCGCGTCGCCGGCGCGCTTGCAGCGTCGGGGCTCACGTCCTTCAAGCGCCACGAAGAAGCGCTCGCTGCGATCATGGCCGGCGCCGAAGTTGGCCTACCGCCGTTCGCTTCCCTTCAAAGCTTCATGTTCGTCAACGGACGTCTCGCCATGTGGGGCGACGCCCAACTGGCGCTCGTGCTCTCGCGCGGCCACAAGGTCGAAGAATGGTACGAAGGCACGCTCGAAGCGGGCGACCTCACCGCCTGGACCAAGATCACGCGCGCCGATAGCGGCGTTGTTGTCCTGGACAGCTTCTCCATCGAAGACGCCAAGCGCGCCGAGCTGTGGCAAACCAACGCGCGCGTTCGGCGCAAGAACAAGCAGACCGGCGAGTGGTACGAAGCCGCCAACGACTCGCCCTGGTATCGCTATCCCAAGCGGATGCTGAAGTACCGCGCGCGCGGCTTCGTGCTGCGCGACGGCGCCAGCGACGTGCTGCGCGGCATCAAGATGGTCGAAGAGGTGCAGGACTATCCGCAGCTCGAAGACGTTCCCATGCAGGCCCGCGTCGTCGGCGCATCGGCGGCTGACGACTACGACCAACGCCCCGCCGAAGAACGCCCCGGCAAATACGGCGTGATCGGCGGCCAAGCCGGCAAAGACGTCTATGACGATCTCGCTCAGCGCATGTCGGATTGCGAAGACGCCGCAGCGCTCGAAATCGTCTTTGACGAAGCCGAGAAAGCCAACCTCTCGCAAAACCGGATGTTCGCGCTCTCGGAGCACTATGAGGCGTGCAAGGAAGCTTTGGAGGACGGCCGCGCGTGCCCGCCGGCGCCGCGTTTCAGCGAGCCCCCGGAACCCTCCCCCTTCGAGGCTTTGAACGCTGAGGGCGAAAAGGCCCAAACCGCCGAAGCCTTCAAGGCGTGGACCGCAAAGCTCACGCCGGAAACGCTGGGCAAGTGCAGCGACGAAGAGCGCGCCAAGCTCAAAGCCACACACGCCGCCGCAAAAGAGCGCGCCACCAAATCCGGCCGGGCTGCCGGAAAGAGCGAGGATGCAGAAGCAGCCAAAGCAGGCGACGGCAAGCCGGGGGGTGAGCCGGCTCCTGCATCCTCGTCACTCTTTGAGAGCCTGAAGCAGCAATGTCTCGACTGCTTGAAGGCGAAGACGCCGCGCCGCGCGCTCGCTGCATGGCGCAAGGAAGCCGATGAGGCGGCGGACAAGCTCACCGCCGACGAACAAGCCCAGCTTGATCAGGTCGAAAAAAACGTGCGCGAGGAGTTGACGAAGTGACGCCGCACCTCGCCGAAGCGCGCAAGGCCGCGACACATCTTCTTTGGGCGGCATGCGCCGGCGCGCCGATGGAGGAAGCCGTCGAGGTCATGCGCCTCGCGTCTTCGATCTGGCCGGAGCAGCCCTTGATGGTCGGCAAAGGGTCGCCGCTCGCTGACTCACCCTCTGCGAAGGCGTGGACAAACGCGCGCGATGCCCTTGATGCGGCCCAGGCGGCGCAAGGCGCGCATCTCGGCATTGATTGGACGCAGCGCGCGCAAGCCGAGCGCATCGTTGCGGAGGCAATGTCGAAATGACCATCGCCCTCTTCCTCGTCATCGATCTTGAAACCACCGGCATGGAGCCGCCGCACGACATCATCGAGATCGGCTGGACGCGACTTTACTTCGATGTCGCCACCAAGGCCGTCGAAATCAGAGGCCCGCATTCGCGCCTCTTCCGCAATCGCCAGGAAATGACGCCGGAAAACATTGCGGTGCATCACCTGACGCCGACGATGCTGCAAGGCTACGAATATTGCGACGAAGACGCGATCCGCGCCGTGCTTGATGAAGAGCGGCCGGACTTCCTCGTCGCCGCCAATTGCGACTTCGAGAAAAAATGGCTGACCACCGAAGTCGTCGGCGCCAATCTCGACGGCAAAGCGCCCCACTGGCTCTGCACGATCAAGGCCGCCTCGCGCCTCTATCCTGAAGCCGACAGCCATTCCAACCAAGCCATGCGCTATCGGCTCGGGCTCAATCTCTCCGACGAACTAGCGATGCCACCGCATCGCGCCGGCCCAGACTCGTTCGTGACCGCGCACATCCTGGGCCGGTTTTTGTCTGACGGCGTGCGCGTTCTCGACATGGCCAAGTGGACGCTCGCGCCGCGCTTCATGCTCCGCTGCCCAATCGGCAAGAAGTGGCGCGGCAAGCCGTGGGAAGAGGTCGAGACCTCGTTCCTCGAATGGATGCTGCTGCAGTCAGACATGGATGCTGACGCTCAATACTGGGCGTCGGTAGAGCTGCAGCGCCGGAGGGAAGCGGCATGAGCGACCGCGAACTCCATCACGCTATCCGCGCCGCTAACCGTGCGCACTTCGCCGAACTGGTCGAGATCGACTCGCGGCGATCTGTGTTCGTGCGGCCCGAATTCGTAATCGCCGTTGAAGATCGCGACCCGATCCTGGGCGGCGTGCGCCTCACCCTTTCCGGCGCCCGCCCGATAGTCGTGTGCGGCACGGCGCCGGTCATCGCCAAGACACTTGAACTCGCATCGCTGCAAGCGGCGGTGTGGAACGACGAAGCGGAGCCCGCATGACCGACGCACGCGAAGCCACCACCATGGACGCTCAAATCGGCGAGCGCATCCGAAGAGAACGCCTCGCGCAAGGCGTGAGCCAAGAGCGCCTGGCCGAAGCGCTCGGCATCACCTTTCAGCAAATCCAGAAGTACGAGAAAGGCGTCAACCGCGTCGCAGCCTCGCGCCTCTATGACATCGCCGCCGCGCTGAAGGCGCCGATCAAGCGCTTCCTCCCCGATCCGCGAGGCGTGCAATGACGCGCGCCCTCTCCGACCGCCAAGAGCAAGTCATGCTCGCCATTCAGCGCGACTTCGCGCGCACCGGGCGCTCCCCCACTCTCGAAGCCATCGGCAAAGAAGTCGGCATCACGTCAAAGGGCCGGGTTCACAATATCATCAGCGAACTTGTCGCGCTCGGCCATTTGGAGCGCGACGCCAACCGCTCGCGCGGGCTCCGCATCGTCAAGCCCATTCCCGACGACCGCTTCGAAGAAGCCGCCCGCGCCGCGTGCGCCGCGCTTCAATGCGCAGCATCGCCCGACAACATCGCCCGCGCGCGCGATGCCATTGCAGCAACCCTCATGCCGGAGGCAAAGGCAGCATGACGTTCGATCTCTCCCACATCCCCGACTACACGACCAAGGAAGGCGCCGAAGCCTTGATCGAGAAGATCAAGGAAGGGCTCCAGCGCAAAGGCCTTCCCGTCCCCCAGCTCAAAGCCGTTTTCGCCGCCGGCAGCGCCGCCGCGACCAGCTCGACGCTGATGAAGCCGCGCTATGACGTCCGCAGCGACATGGTCAACGGCTTTCCCAAAGAGATGATCCAACGGAGCCGCGCGCCATGAGCAATTCCAACCTTCTCGGCTTCGTCGAGACCTACGAAGACATCTACCGGCAAAAGGCGTCGCTGCAGCTCCGCGAAAAAGGGCTGGATCAAGAGGCCAAATCGATCGGCTTCGATCCGCCCACCATTAAGCGCGTCGTGCGCGCGCGGCTGAAGAGCGCCGAGCAAATCCTCAAAGAACAAGCCGCCAAGGCCGAGAAAGAAGCGCTGTTCGAGATCTACTGCGCATCGCTGGGCATGCTGGACGGAACGCCGTTAGGCGACGCCGCGCGCGAGCGCATGGCCAAGGACTTCAAGGAAAAGCCGCAGCCCAAGCCCAAGAAAGGCAAAGGCGGCGGCGCGGCGGCGGGACAACAGCCCGAGCGGGACGATGACGAAGCCGCGGCGCCTGAGCCGCCGCCAAAGAGCATTGGCTCTGCCGAGATCGAAGAGGCGCGCGCGGCCGGCGCCGACGCGCACAAGGCGGGCGTCAGTGTTTTGAAGAACCCTTACGTCGCTGGCGATCCTCGCCGCGCGTCTTGGGATGAAGGTTGGTGCGCCGAAGCGGGCAGCGATGGAATGGAAATCCCAGCCGCCTATCGGCGCACCAAAAAGAAGCCTGATGGCGATGAGCTAGAGCCGGGCAACGACGATGCGCCGGCGCCTGGGGCCGCTCGCTGATGCGTGGCCTTCAACGCGAACTCGCCGCCGCTGAGATCGGCCCCGCACAAGTCATCCGCAACGCCTTTGGTGACATGGCCGACGTGTTGTTACCGAGTGAAAGCGAAGAGCCGATCTTGGCGCCGGGGCCGCGCGCCGCGCTGTTCCAATGGCTCGCCGAAATCCGCGCTAAGGATGAGCTGGAAGCCGTTGGCTTAAAGCCGAGCCACCGGGCCTTGCTCTATGGCCCACCGGGAACAGGCAAGACGACGATGGCGCACCATCTCGCCGCACGTCTCGGCCTTCCGCTTGTGTGCGTTCGCAGCGAAGGCCTGATCGACAAATACCTGGGCAGCACCGGCCAAAACATCGGCCGCATGATGGACGCCGCCCAGGAGCACGCCAACGAGATCGTGCTCTTCATCGACGAGATCGACGCGCTGGGCGGCAAGCGCCAGCAGGACAGCGGCGCCAGCCAAGAGCGCGCCAACTCGCTCAACGTGTTGCTGCGGCGGATCGAACTGCTGGACGCGCCAGTGCTCGCAGCGACCAATCGTCAAGACCATCTCGACACTGCATTGTGGCGTCGCTTCCATCTGCAGATCAGCGTGGACTTGCCCGGCATCGACGAGCGGTTCGCGATCCTGAAGCGCTACGTTCACCCGTTTGCGCCGACCGACGACACGCTCGACCTTCTGGCTGGCGTAACCGAGGGCTGCTCCCCTGCCCTGCTTCGCGGCCTGATGGAGGGCTTCAAGCGCGCGGCGATCATCTACCCGAAGATCAAGCGCGACCTGAACAACGCGCCCGCTCTGTTGGAGCAGATCGTTTCTTCTGTTGCGCCGCCGCCCGAACTCGAGCCGAAGCCCACGCTTTGGGAAATCAAGCCAACCGAGCGCGCGAAGATCGCAGCGCAACTTGCATGGCCCTGGGAGCGCGCAGCATGAGCGACGGCCCCACATATCGCCTGCGCATCCAGCGCAACTTGAAACGCGCCGACACTCTCCGCGTCCAAATGCGCGAGGCAAGGCCCCTCGCCTCTTCAAAGAACGCCTTCGTTCGCTTCTGGGCGAAGTGGAATCTGTTCTGGCTTCACCTTGGTTTGGAAGGGGCGTTGAAGCGCGCGGATAGAGCAAAGCGCCGGTTGGCGGGGATGGTGATCTGATGACCGACCCGGAACTCCGCGCCCTCTTCGCCTTCACCTTCGGCGGCGCAGCTTTGATCTGCTTTTTCATCGCCCGCCATCACCGCAAGCGTGATGAGCGTTCTCGTTCTTTGAGCGAGGAAGTGCGGCGGCAAATATCGGCTGAGATGCGGAGGCCGCGGTGAGCTTCTGCGATCCCTCCCGCGATTGGTCGCACCTCGATTTCTGGCGCATTCAACCGCTGGGCATCCCAGCCTATCGGCTGGGGGCGGTTGATCTTGAGGTCAACTGGACGGCCAAAGATCACGCGTTTGTTCGCTACCTTATTCCGACGCCGCGCCATGGTTGCCTTTGGACCGACGCTGAGGCGCTGGGATTTATCGGCGCCGCCATCCCAAAGGAAGCGTCAAAAACGGCGTCACGTATCAACCGCAAATGGCGCGAGGCGCTCGCGGTGCGCGCGCGCGACAAGGACTTCGCGGCAGGCCAGCTTGTGCGCAGCTTTCAAACCAAGTCTGGCGGCTACGCGGAAGTGCCCCAGACCATCACGCGCGGCTTTGCCTTTCACGACGGCGTGGCCTGGCTCTCTGCATTTCGAGCGGCGTTGCGCGGTGGCGTCACCGGCGCGGAAGTGGCGCGCCTGAATGCGCTCGTAGGCAACAAAGGCAAACAGCGCTGGCGCGTGAGCGACTTACGCGAAACAGCGCCCATCCACGTCGTCTCTGAAAGCCACAGCTGCGAGCGCTACGCATGGAAAGGCATGACGCCAGGCCAGCCGATCTTCGACGCCATCGTGAAGCTCGCGGAGATCAACAACGATGACGCATTCCATTGGGGCGACCTCGAGATTGGCTTCGGCTGGGGCTGGCTATCTAACCGCAAGCGGAGCGCCGCATGACCCTCACCCCCTCCCCCGAAGTGAAGCGCCTTGTTTCCGCGCGCGAAGGCGTCGCCTGCGGCGCGATCCTCTCGGCTTGCGAGCGCTATCGCTATTCCCTCGACCGCGAATGGCATGATCTCGAAACCAAGGCCCCGCGCCGGCTCACCTGGATCATGCTCAATCCCTCAACGGCCGATCACGAAGCGGACGACCCCACCATCCGCCGCTGCATCAGTTTCGCCCGCGCCACCGGCTGCAACGCTATCCGCGTCGTCAATCTCTTCGCCTTCCGCGCCACTGAGCCCGACGACATGCGCCGCGCCTCCGATCCCGTCGGCCCGATGAATGACGCTTTCCTCGCTGAAGCCTTCGCCGACGCCAAGAAATCTGACGGTCTCGTCGTCGCGGCCTGGGGCGCGCATGGCTCGCTGCTGAATCGCGACGCGGTTGTGGTGCAGCTCGCCCGCGCGGCGGGCGTCCATCTTCTTTGCCTGGGCCTCACGGGCGCCTGCCAGCCCAAGCACCCTCTCTACATCAAAGCCAACCAGCCCTTCGTTCCGTTTGCGAGGAATGCATGAGCGAGAACGCCGTGAACCCGCGCCTCATGCGCCGCGCTGAAGCGAAGGCCTATTGCCGCGGCGTCGACCCTTACGACGTCTGCCCTCCCCTCGTGTTCGGGAAGAAACTGCTTTGGGACAAGGTCGCTCTAGACGAGGCGTTAGATGCGATGCGCCACAAGCGCACCGCGCCGGCCGCGACGGAGCCAGGCGTCAACGAGAATGTAGAGGGCGAACTTGAGCGCGCGAGGAAGAGGATCACGACGGGTGCAGCTTCCGGGCGCAAATAGGATCATCCGCCGGTCCAAGACGAACGGCGTCACGATCGATTGGTATCTGCACCGCGGCCGCGGCGCGCCCCGGCTCGCCAGCTATCGCGGCGCGACGCTCGCCGAAGCAGAGCGCGCGGAAGCGGCCGGCGCCGACAAACTGGCCAGCGCCTATGGCGAGGCGATCCAGCCGAAGACCGGCAAGAACTTCGTCGCCGGGCTCATTGTCGCCTACAAGGAATCGCCGGCATGGAAGAACCTGCGGCCCTCGACGCAGCGAAACTGGAAACGCTGGCTCGATCAGATCCACACCGACTTCGGCGACTTGAGCGTCAAGGCCATGGCTTCGAAGGGTGCGCGCGCCCTCATCCTCGACTGGCGCGACAAGTACGCCGACACCCCCCGCACGGCCGACTACGCCATGCAGGTGCTTTCGCGCGTGCTCTCCTGGGCCAAGGATCGCGAGCTGATCGATCGCAATCCCGCCGAGGGAATTGAGCGGTTATACGACGCGGATCGCTCTGATCAGATTTGGGAGCCCAAGCACATCAAGGCGGCGCTGGCGAAGGCCCCGGCCCATGTCGGCCACGCCATCGAATTGCTGGCCCACACCGGCCTGCGGCTTGGCGACATGGTCGCGCTCACCTGGGATGCCGTCGACACCACCGCTGGCGAGATCGTTTGGGCGACGTCGAAGAGCAACGGCAAGCGCGAAGCCGTGATCCCGATCACCAAAGAGCTGCGCCGGGTGCTGAAGGCGATCCCGCGCCACGGCGACATTGTGTTGACGACGGCCGGCAAGACGCCCTGGAGCAGCGGCAACGCGCTCAGCCACGCCATCCAGTCCGCCGCCACCGGCGCCAGCGTAAAGCGCCGTACGCACGATTTGAGAGGCACGGCCGTCACCAATCTCGTGACGGCGGGCCTCTCCTACCCCCAGGTCGCAATGATCGTCGCCTGGAGCGAAGCTGAGGTGGAGCGGATCGCCCGGCGCTATGTGTCGAAAGGAGCGGTCTCGCGGGCCATCGCGCGGAAGATCAATTCCGTTGCAGAAGCTGGGCGGGATATTGAACCTAAACCGGAAAATTAGGCGCTTCGTTGCACCCAACCGTTTGACTTTGTTAACATAACCGCAGCTTGGAAGGCTGCGGCTCTACCATTGAGCTATACCCGCGCGCTTCGCGCGCAGAAATCAGAGGTCAGAAACCAGAAATCAGAAGCGCCTTCAACGCCCCGACCGCATTTCCGATTTCCGGGTTCTCACCGCCGAAGGCGGTGGTGGAAGGGGCTGGATTCGAACCAGCGTACGCTCTCGCGGGCAGATTTACAGTCTGCTGCCATTAACCACTCGGCCACCCTTCCGGCCATGCTTCCGCGAACGGCAAAGCGCCTGTAGAGCAGGGCCCTCGTTTCGCGGAGCGCGTCCTATAGCTAAGCCCCCTCCTCCACTCAAGCCACACAATATCCCGGCTGACAGACTGCCGCGGCGCCAGTTCGAAGAGGAAACGGGCGGGCCGTCCTGGGTGTGGGGCGTGCACGCCGCCCTGGCCGTGCTGGCGAATCCGGCTCGGCGGATCGAGCGCGTGGTCGCCACGCGCAACGCCGCCTCGCGCCTGCCGCCGGGCGCCGAGCCGCAGATTCTCGAGCCGGACGCGATCGACGGCATGCTGCCGCCGGGCGCGGTGCACCAAGGCCTGGCCGTGCGCGCATATCCGCTCGAGCCGGTCGACCTCGAACGCGCCTGCACGCCGCCGGACGGGCGCAGCGTTCTGGTGCTCGACGGCGTGACCGACCCGCAAAATGTGGGCGCGGCGTTCCGGTCCGCCGTCGCGTTCGGCGCGCGCGCCGTGATCCTGCAGGATCGCAAGTCGCCGCCGCTCACCGGCGTGCTGGCGAAAGCGGCCGCAGGCGCGATCGAACTGGTCCCGCATGTGCGCGTCGCCAATCTCGGCCGCGCGGTCGAGACGCTGCGCGCCTACGGCTACAACACGGTGGCGCTCGAAGGCGAAGCCGGATTGGGGCTGTCGGACGCGCTCGACGACAAGCGTTCGGCTGTGCTGGTCGTCGGCGCGGAAGGCAAAGGCCTGCGGCCCGGCGTCGCCGAAGCGTGCGAGAAGCGCGCGCGCATTCCAATCGCGCCCGCGATCGAAAGCCTCAACGTTTCGGTCGCCGCGGCGATTGCGCTGTACGAGGCGGCGCGCGCGAAGGCTCAGTGACCGCCGCCGCCCTTGAAGACGAGGCGCTTCACGAAAAAGAAAACGCCGATGATCACTAGATAGCCGAGGAAGAGAACAAGCGCGCGGGTCCAGAACGACTCGCTGGTGAGGTCCGGCAAGATGACGGCGGCGCCCTCGCCGGCCAGCACCGGCGCCAATTGCTCGATAGCGATGTGCACGATCACGGCGACCAGCGACACCGGAATCCACTGCTTCCACGAGCCGAGAAAGATCGTCGCCGCCAGGGCGATCAGCAGGCCCTTCGGGTTGTTGATGTTGGCGAAGCCCTCGCGCAGATAGGCGACCGCCTGATCGACCAGTTCCATGCTCCCCCTCCCGGACGCCCGGGCGCTTTCCCCCGCGCCGGCGATCCCACCTGAATTTGTACGAAGTTAACAGGCGGCGGGCAAGGCGGAGCGCGGCGTCAGGGCGCGCGCGAGCGCATCCACCCAGTAATTGAGTATCGCGGCGCCCTGGCGAAGGGCGCTACCATGCTCACGGCGTGCGGCTGCGGGACCTTCAGAATATTCAAGGCGTTCCAGCACGGCGTGAACGCCTCCGAAACGTGCCCGTCTCCGGCAAGGAACATCAGGAGTCCGCCCCAATCGACGCTCCACTGCGGCGTAAGATTCAGAACGTAGGCGTAGAGGCGGTGTTTTCCGGGCTCCTCGTCGTCATGGGTGGTGAGGAAATGGGCGTCCCGGAAACGGGTGGCGCGAGCGTCGACATAAGCGATGCGCTCGTCGCCCGTCAGCTTACGCAGCGTATCGAGCACGGGCGGCGAATTGAGCGCCGCAAAGGCTTCCGCCAGCGCGCCGTTGCGGCGCTCGCCGGACTCATATTTGTCGCTGATCCGATAAACGTCGTGGAAATACTGAAAACCCGTTGACGCGCGACCATGAACCATCCTGATCACGTCAGCGCGGTTTGTTTCCGGCAGTGCGTCGAAATCCTCAGGCTTGATCTCGTAGACGTCGCTCTGGTCACGGAAGACGAGTCGCCAATCTATCTCCAGCATATCCCGATAGAGCGCCTTCGCCGCCGCCTCGACCAGGACGCCGGGCACGTGCACCCTGCCGACATCTTTGAGAACGGCGCGCACCCGCGCCGCCAGCCTGTCGTCCTGCACATCCTGAGAAAACAACGTCACACGAACACGCCAATCCGACAAAACGGCCCGGATATCGCGTGCGCATGATCCACGCGCCAGCCAGCTGATCGACACTGTGGTGACGCTCGTCGCACATTTGCCGATCGCGGCGCCGCAGCCGCGCTTCAGCCGCCGCCATTGAAGCGCGCCGCCCATGCGGCGACGTCGGCGTCTTCGATCTTCTTGAACAGCACGTCGGGCGGCGCGACCGCCTGGCCGCGCGGCAGCGCGTCCCAGACGCCGCCGTCCTCGGGCGAGGGCCAGCGGCGCTTGTGCTCCGGCACGCCGAGCGCGTCGAGCACGGTTTTCGCCGCATCGGGAATGAAGGGCTGCGTCAGAATGGCGAACAAGACGCAGGCGTTAAGGCCGGTGCGGACGCCAACGGCCGCGGCGTCGCGATCGGTCTTCAGCGCCGTCCAGGGCGCTGCAACCTGCAGGTATTCGTTGCCGGCGACCCAGATCGCGCGCAGTTCGGCCGCGGCTTTGCGCATCTCCATCTGCTCGTGGAACTGCGTCAGCGCGGCGAGCCGTTCGCTGAACTCCTTCGCCAGCTTGGCTTCGTTCTCGCCCGGCGCGCCGCCGTCCGGCACTTGGGCGTCGAACTTCGACACACAGAAGCGTGTGATCCGGTTGACGAAATTGCCGAACACGTTGGCGAGATCGGCATTGATGGTTTGCTGGAACTGTTCGAGCGTGAACGCTGCGTCGGAACTCTCCGGCGCGTTCGCCATCAGATACCAGCGCCAGTAGTCGCTCGGCAGGATTTCGAGCGCCTGATCCATGAAGATGCCGCGTTTCTCGCTGGTCGAGAACTTGCCGCCGTACCAGGTGACCCAATTGAAGGCCTTCAGCCGATCCACCAGCTTCCACGGCTCGCCCGAGCCCATGATCGTCACGGGAAAGCTCACGGTGTGGAAGGCGACGTTGTCCTTGCCCATGAACTGGACGTAGGTGACGTCGTCCGCGCCCTTGTCGGTGCGCCACCAGAGTTCCCAGTCGCCGCCGGTCGCCTCCGCCCACTCCACTGTCGAGCCGATATATTCGATCGGCGCATCGAACCAGACGTAGAACACCTTGTCTTCAAAACCGGGCCGGATCCTGCCGTTCTGCGTGACCTTGATGCCCCAGGACAGATCGCGCGTGATCGAGCGGTCGATCAGGCCCTCGTCCAGCCATTTGTAGGCGATCGAGCGCGCCAGCGACGGCCACTCCGTGCTCTTGTCCACCCAGGCGCGGATGCGATCCTGCATCAGCTGCTGCTTCAGGAAGAGATGGGCGGTGTCGCGCGGCTCGACATTGGTGGAGCCGGAGATTTTCGAGCGCGGGTTCTTGAGCTGCATCGGATCGAGCAGCGTGCCGCAATTGTCGCATTGGTCGCCGCGCGCGCGCTCGAAGCCGCACACCGGGCACGTGCCTTCGACATAGCGGTCGGGCAGGAAGCGCTTGTCGTCGATGGAGTAGATCTGCTTGGAGACCCGTTCCTCGATCAGGCCGTTCTTCTCCAGCGCCTCGCAGAAATGCTGCGTGAGCTTGTGATTGGGCGGATTGGACGAGCGGCCGAAATGGTCGAAGGAGAGTTTGAATCCGTCGCAGGCGTCCTTCTGGATCTGGTATTGCTGTGCGCAATAGGTCGCCACGTCCTGGCCGGCCTCGGCCGCCGCCAGCTCAGCCGGCGTGCCGTGTTCGTCGGTGGCGCAGATGAAGAGCACCTCGTGCCCCTGCAGCCTGCGGAAGCGTGCGTGCACGTCCGCCGGCAGCATCGATCCGGCCAGATTGCCGAGATGCTTGATGCCGTTGATATATGGAAGCGCGGACGTGATCAGATAGCGGGCCATGAGGCCCGCGATCTAGGACGTCAGCCCCGCTCCGCGCAAGGCGCGGAGCCATCTCAGGCGATAAGGCTCGGGTCGCGCTTCAGATTCGCATAGGCCTCGGCCATGCGCGTGTCGTACTGGTTCGTGGCGTAGCTCGGACCGTTGTAGCGGCTGGCGAAACCGGCCCAGTCCAGGCGCTGCAGTTCGTCGGCCAAGCCGTTGGCGCGGATGAACCCCTCGAATGCGTCGAGCTGGTCTTTCTCCGAGCGCGCCAGTTTCGATACGTATTCGTGCGCGTTGGCCATGCCGAGGTTCGGGTAGTTCTGCCCGAGCACCTGGAAGCGGCCGTAGCTTGCGCTTTCCAGCGCGGCCGCGGGGTCAAGCGCATAAGCCTCCGCGAGCTGCGCCCAGCGATCGGCCTGGCTGCGCGGATAGCCGCCCGGCGTACGGTTGGAGACATTGGGGTTGGACTGGTCGTAGCGCGAGTTGGTCTTGCGCGAGAACAGGTGGCGCTCGAACAGGATGACGGGGCGTCCGTCCTGGCCGAAGCCGCCGAGCGGGCCGGACTCGACTTGCGCGACGGCGGCGAGCGCCTCCCACTCGCAACCCAAACGCGCGGCGACGTCCCGGTAGTCGGCGCGCGTGAGCGCGGCGGCGTTCTGGACCCGCAGCGTCGAGAGGTAATCGCCGGATGGAGGAGGAGGCGCGGGCGGCGTCGCCGGGGGCGGCGCGGGCGGAGCCGCCGGCGGCGGCGCTGGGGGAGCTGTCGGGGGCGGCGTCGGAGGAGCAGCCGGCGGCTGAGCAGGCGGCGGCGACGCGGGGCGCGAACTCTTACGACCGAAGATCACGCCGAACAGCCAATCGAAAAAGCCCATTGTATTCTCCCCGCCTTGTCGTCAGCTCACGCTCTTCAGACGCTCGTACGCTTCGCGCATGAGCCGGCCGTAGCGCTCCACCTGCCCTTGGCCGTTATAGCCCGCAGCGAAACCCTCCCAGTCCTTGCGGACCAGTTCGTCGGCCAGATTGTTGGCCTTCACGAACTTGGCGAAGGCCTTCAGCTGCTGCGCCTGCGAACGGCACATGTCGGAGACGAACTCCTTGGCGCTCGGGAAGCCGCAGGCGTTGTGGTTGAAGCCCATGATCTGGAACAGGCCCCAGCTCGCGGACGCGACCGCTTGTTCCGGATCGAGGGCGTAGGCTTCGCGCAGCTGCGCCCAGCGGCCGTCCTGCGTGCGCGGATACTTCGAGGCGTCCCACGACCGATACGAGATGGTCGGGTGCGTCGCATCGTACTGACGGTTGGTGCGGCGCGAGAAGATGTGCGGCTCATACAGAATGACCGGCTTGCCGTTCGGCGCGAACGCGCCGAGCGAACCGCTCTCCACTTCGACCACCGCTTGAACGGCCTCCACCTCGCAGCCGAGCTCGGCGGCCACGCTCTCGAAATCGGCGCGCGTCAGCGGCGCGGCGCTGCCGGCGACGAGCGAGTCGAGATAGCCGTCGGAGGCAGGCGGCGCGAACGTCGCATACGCGCGCTGCAGGGCTGACGCGTACTGGCCGGCGCCGTGCTCGCCTTCATAGACGCGCGCGAACGTATCCCAATCGCGGCGCTGCAATTCGTCCGCCAGACCCTTGTTGGTCAGATAGGCTTCAAACGCCGCCAGTTGCCGCGCTTCCGATTTCGCCATGTCGCTGACGAACGCGAACACGTTCGGATAGCCCGCATCGGCGAAATAGCGCCCAGGCAATTGGAACGCGCCCCAGCTGGCGGCGGCGAGCGCGGCGGTCTGATCGAGCGCGAAGGCTTCGCTCAGCTTCGCCCAGCGCGATGCTTGATTGCCGCCGAGATAGGCGCGGTTCGACGGCTGCGAGACGCCTGGATTGCTCGCATCGAAGCCCCCGCCGGTCGACTGGCTGAAATGGAACGGCTCGAACGAGAGCAGCGGACGGCCGTCGGCGAATCCCGGCCCCGCGCTCTCAACCTTGATCACGGCGCGCAAGACGTTGCTCTCGACGCCGAGACGCCGCGCGGCGGCTTCGATGTCGGCGTCGCTGAGGCGCGTCACATCTTCGGCGCGCAGCGACTCCAGTGTGAAGCTGGCGGCCGGCGCTTCCGGCTCCGGCGGTGCGGGCTCCACTGGAGGCGGCGACGGTGGAGACGGCTCGACCAGCGGCGGTTCCGGTTCAGGCGCGGGCGGCGGCGCAACCGGAGGCGGTGGCGCAGGCGGGCTCGGCGCAGCAGGCGGCGGCGTTGCGGGCGGACGCGGAGGCGCAGCAGGCGGCGGCGGAGACGGCGAGCGACGCGAGCCAAAGACAGCGCGGAACACAGAATCCCAGAAGCTCATGAAACACCCCCTATTTCTGTGATCCCGACCGGATCGGCGGCGGCGCGGCCCCTTGGCGCCGGACCTTCGGCTTAACCATATCCGCTTAGGTCGGCAAAGGGGAGTTTCGCGCGCTCAACTTGCGTCAGGCCCTTTCGCGCCGCCTCGCGCGCTGGCAAAACCCGCCCCGCGCCGCCTTAGCTCAGCTGGTAGAGCATCTGATTTGTAATCAGGGGGTCGGGGGTTCGAGTCCCTCAGGCGGCACCACCGGGTGAGGCGTCCCGCCGCTTTGCCATCGCCGCCGCGCCGGCCACACTTCCGCTCAAGATTCAGCTCCGGGGAAACCACTATGCGCAGACTGCTTCTCTCCGCCGCCCTCTTCGCGCTCGCCGCGTGCGGACAGAGTGAAGCGCCTCCGCCGAGCAACGGCGCTGCGACTGCGCCAGCCCCGGCCGCCCAACCGCCAGCCGCCGCCGGCCCCTCCGCCGAAGCGATTGCCGCCGCCGTCGCCGCGCTTCCGGCCCCCTACAACGAAGCGAACTACGAAGCCGGCCGGCGCGTGTTCGCGCAGTGCCGCTCCTGCCACACGATCGAAGCGGGCGGGCCCAACCGCGTCGGCCCCAACCTGCACGGCGTGTTCGGCCGCGAAATCGGCACGATGGCGAACTTCAATTACTCTCCGGCCGTGCAGCAGGCGGATTTCGTCTGGGACGCCGAGCGGCTCGATCACTGGCTCGACAATCCGCAGACATTCCTGCCCGGCAACCGGATGGCGTTCGCCGGCGTGCGCAACGAAACCCAGCGCCGCGATCTGATCGCCTATCTCATGGTCGCCACCGCCGCCGAGTGATCACTCGGCGGGGCGCGTCAGCACCTCGGCATGCTCGAAGTCCTCGATCGCCTTGGCCGTCGCCTCGGGCGACTTGGTGTAGCGCGCCAGCAGATCGTAGAAGACCGGCACCACGAACAGCGTCAGCATCGTCGCGACCGTCAGGCCGAAGAAGATGACGATGCCGATCGTGCCGCGGCTTTCGGCGCCGGCGCCATGGCTGACGATCAGCGGGATCGCGCCCGCCACCGTCGCGATCGACGTCATCAGCACCGGCCGGATGCGCAGATCGGCCGCGTCGAGGATCGCCTCGCGCACCGACTTGCCTTCGTCGCGGAGCTGGTTGGCGAACTCCACGATCAGAATGCCGTTCTTCGCCGATAGTGCGATGAGGATGATGAGGCCGATCTGGCTGTAGATGTTGAGCGTGCCGTCCGTGAGGAAAAGGCCGAACAACCCCCCCGCAAGCGCGAGCGGCACCGACAGCATGATCACGATCGGGTGCACGAAACTCTCGAACTGCGCCGCCAGCACCAGGAACACGATCACCAGCGCAAAGCCGAAAGCGAAACCGATGGCGCCGGTCGCCTGGCGGAACTGGCGGGCCTGGCCGCTATAGTCGATCGCGATCGGCTGATCGCCGATCTCTTCGAGGGCGACCTGCTCGAGTTCATGCATGGCGTCGCCGATGGCGTAATCGCCCGGGATCGAGGCGCTGACGGTGACGGCGGCCTGGCGATTCATGCGCCGGCGTTCGGCGCTGTCGCCCACGGTGCGGAGCGAGACGACGGTGGACAGCGGAACGAGTTCGCCGGTGCGGTCCGAACGGACGAACTTGTTCGTGAGGTCGGCGATGTTCGAGCGCTCCCCGCGCTCGGCCTGAAGATAGACGTAATACTCCTCGCCGCGGTCGCTGATGGTGTTGATGCGGCGCGCGCCCATCGTCGCTTCCAGCGTGCGGCCGATCGCTTGCACCGAGACGCCGAGCGCGGCCGCGCGCTCGCGGTCGATATCGACCAGGACGCGCGGCGAAGACGGTTCGTAGTTCATGCGCGGACGCAGGAAGTTCGGATTCTCCCGCAGCCGGTCCATCATGCGCTCCGCCGTCGCCGCCAGCGGCTCGTATTCCGAGCCGAGCAGAACGATCGAGGCGCCGTCGCCGCCGCGCTGGAACGCGTTCGGCATGATCACGCGCACTGTGGCGCCGGGAATCTGGCTGAAGCGCTGGTTGAGTTCGGTGACGAGTTCGGTCACCGGCCGGCGCTCGCCCCACGGCTCCAGGAAGATCATCGAGAAGCCGCTGGAAAAGCGGCCGGTGCCGGCGTCGCCGAAACCGGGCAGCACGACCATGAAGCGCGCCACTTCGCCCGCTTCGACATACTCCATCAGCGTCGATTCCACCTGCTCCATGGCGCGGCTGGTGTATTCGAAGCCCGAACCTTCGGGCGCATTGACGAAGGCCATCATCATGCCGCGGTCTTCGGGCGGGGTGAGTTCGCTCGACAATTGCGTGAACAGGAAGGCGCCGCCGAGGAACACCGCGGCGAACACCGCCAGCACGATCTTCTTGTGCTCAAGCGCGGCCTGGAGCGAGGCGCGATAGGATGCGCGCATCGCATTCAAGGCGCGGTCGACGAAGCGCGCGAGCGGCGTCGACTGGCTGGCGGGCTTCAGCAGCTTGGAACACATCACCGGCGAGAGCGAAAGCGCGGCAAACGCCGAGATGACGACAACGCCGGCGATGGTGACCGAGAGTTCGACGAACAGCTTGCCGATATAGCCGCCGACGAACAGCATCGGCGCGAACACCGCCACCAGCACCGCGGACGTCGCGACCACGGCGAAGAACACCTGCCGCGCGCCGCGTTGGGCGGCCACCAGGGCCGGCTCGCCCAGCGTGTCGACGCGCCGCTGCGCATTTTCGAGCACGACGATCGAGTCGTCGACGACCAGGCCGATCGAGAGCACCAGCGCCATCAGCGTCAGCAGATTGATGGTGAAGCCGAAGACGGCGAGTATCAAGAACGCGCCGATCAGGCAGACCGGGATCACCGCCGTCGGGATGAACGCCGCGCGCCATGAGCCCAGGAACAGGTAGATGACGAGCACGACCAGAATGGTCGCTTCAAGCAAGGTCTGCGCGACGCGCGAGATCGCTTGATCGATGAAGACCGTGCCATCCGAGGTTAGCGTAAGCTCGACGCCTTGGGGCAAGGTCTCGCGGATGCGCTCGACTTCCGCTTTCACGGCCCTGGCGACGTCCAGCGCATTCGATTGGGACTGACGCACAATGCCGATGCCGACCTGGTCGCGGCCGTTGCCGCGGAAAATGCGGCGCTCTTCCACCGGCGCGAACTCGATCCGGGCGATGTCGCCGAGCCGCACCACCGCGGCGTCGGCTTCGGACGAGCCGCGCAGCGGCAGCCGTGCAAATTCCTCCGGCGTCTGGAACGGCCGGTTGACGCGAACCTGATAGTCGCGCTCCTGGCTCTGCACATAGCCGGCGGGCAGATCGAGGTTCTGCGCGCGCAGAGCGCTCTCGACGTCCTGGACGGTGAGGCCGCGCGCGGCCATGGCGCCGGTGTCGAGCCAGATGCGCAGCGCCCGCCGGGCGTCGCCGCCAATCTGAACGTTGGCGACGCCATTGATGACGCCGAGCCGGTCGACGATGTAGCGCTGCGCGTAGTCGGACAGCTCGACCAGATTCATCGTGTCAGAACTGAGGCTGAACCACATGATCGCGTTGGCGTCGGAATCGGCCTTGCTGATCACGGGCTCGAGCACATCGGCCGGCAGATTGCCGCGCGCGCGGCTGACCGCGTTGCGGACATCGTTGGCGGCGTCTTCGAGATCGCGGTCGAGCGTGAACTCGATATTGATCGAGGAGCGGCCGTCGCGGCTGACGGCGCTGATGACGTCGACGCCTTCGATACCCGAGAGCTGATCCTCGATGATGCGCGTGATCTGCGTCTCTACCACCTGCGCCGAGGCGCCGGGATAGGACGTGCTGATCGACACCACCGGCTGATCGACGTCCGGCAGCTCGCGCAGCGGCAGCGTCGTGAACGCGATCGCGCCGAAGGCGATAATGATCAGCGAAAACACCGTCGCCAGGACCGGGCGGCGAACGGAGAGATCGGAAAGCGTCATCGGCCGCGCCTACCCGCGCGGCCGCAGCGGCGCGTCTTCGACGGCCGCCGCCGGCGCGGCGATCTGGACCGGCTGGCCCGGACGCACGCTCTGCACGCCCTCCGTGATCACGCGGTCGCCTCTGCCCAGACCCTCCAGCACCTCGGCCATGCCGCCGGCGCGCGCGCCGGTCTGGATACGGACAAGCTCCGCCTGCGAACCGCCCTCGGCGGCCGCCACGCGATAGACGTAGGCGCCGTCGGCGCGGTCGACGATCGCGATCTCGGGAATAGCCAGCGCTTCACGCGGGTTCGAGCGTACTTCCACCGTCATCAGCATGCCGGGCCGGAGCGCCTCGTCGCGGTTCGGCAGCATGGCCCGCACGCGCACGGTGCGCGTGTTCGGATCGATGCGGCTGTCGACGTTGGAAATGTGGCCGGCGAACGCGCGATCCGGATAGGCCGCGGTCCGCGCAACAATCTCGACGCCGTCGCGGACTCGCGCGATCTGCGTCTCGGGGACGTCGAAGTCGAGCTTGATCTCGGCGACGTCGTCGAGCGTGCCGATCTGGTCGCCCGGCCGCACGTACTGGCCGGGGCTGGCGGTGCGCAAACCGACGACGCCGGCAAACGGCGCGCGAATGGTGCGGTCGGCAATGCGCGAGCCGCCGGCGTTGAGGCGCGCTTGGGCGGCCTCCGCGGCGGCGCGGACCGTGTCCAGCCGCGCCTGAGACGCAAAACCCCGATCGAACAATTCCTGCGTGCGCCGCAATTCTTCCTGCGCCGCCTGGTCGGACGCGCGCGCCTCGGCGAGATCCGCCGCCTGTTCGACGCTCGACATCTCCACCAGCACCTGACCGCGGCGCACGCGGTCGCCGCTTTCGAACCGGATCGTCCGGATCGTATCGGCCACCTTCGGCGTCAGCACGATGCTTTCCCGCGCTTGAGCTGTGCCCAGAGCCTGCAGGCCGTCGGTGAAGACATGCATCTCCGCCGTGGCGGCGACCACGAGCAGGCCGCCGCCCGGTCCGCCTGGTCCCGGCGCGGCTTGCCCCGCCGTCGACGCGTCCCCGCTGGACAAGATGGTCTTGCCGACAATGACCAGCGCCATCAGGCCAAGCCCGACGGCCACTACCGCTGCAAAGCTGTAGCGTCTGAAAAACCCCAACATGTAGCGGACCCTACGCGGAACTCTTTGCAAAATTGTGTCTGGAGCGGCGAACCGGCGGGGGTTTGCGATCAATCCGCGATCCGACCCCACAAACCTAACACAAACGCCGCCTCCTGGGCGCCTCCGTCTATGCGCGTGCGCAGTCCGAATTGGATCGCCCTGCCGCTCGGACGGAAATTCACCAAGGTGAACTGGGTTCGCACGGTCTCGTCGCCCGCGCGCGGCATGTCCACAAAAACCTGGCCCATGGCCAGCCAATTCTGCCCCGGGCGGTAGCCGATGGTGAGGTCCAGCCGCTCGCTCTCGCAGCCGCCTTCGAGCGCGCGCGTGGCGGCCTCTACATTGGCGAAGCCGGTGCGGCCGATATTCCTGCCGGCGAGGGCGCGGACCTCCACGCCTCCCTCGCCGCACTTTCCCCACGGATGCGACACCCAGAGCGCGCCAGCCTGCAGCGCCACGACCCCGCCCTCGGAACGGTGAATCGCCCGTTTAGCGGCGACGGTCGCCTCGCCGCGCCAGCCCTCATAGCTGTCGCCGTTCTGCTCCATCCAAGGGGTGATGACGAACGATGTCCGCTCGCCCACGGGCGCTTCGATGTAGCCGGACGACTCGAAGAAGCTGACGCCCTCGCGCTGTCCCACCACCGAGGTCCAGATTTCCTGGCCGCCTTCGGGCGCGACCCAGGCTCCGGCGTACGCCGGCAAGGGCGCGAACGCCGCGACGGCTCCTAGGAGTCGTAGCCCGGCATGTGCCGGTCCAGTTTTCTGAGCAGCCCCGGCCACGCCAGCCCCGACACCATCCCAAGCCCCTTGCTCTGCCCGACCGTCTCCTGCCGAGCGGCCTCCGGCGCGAACAGCACCTTGTCGCGCCCGCCGGAGAGGGCGTTGACCTGCTGCGCGCAGGCGCGTTCGAGGAAGAAGATGCCGATGAAGGCTTCCCCCGCGCTCCCGCCGACCGAGAGCGTGCCATGGTTGCGCAGCAGCAGCATCTTCTTGTCGCCGATATCCCTCACCAACCGCTCGCGCTCATCGAGGTTGAGCGCGACGCCCTCATAGTCGTGATAGGCGAGATTCGGGAGCACCAGCAGGGCGTTCTGCGAGATCGGCAAAAGCCCGTCTTTTTGCGCGGAAACGCCAACTCCGGCGTCGGTGTGCAGATGGATCACGCACAGCGCGTCTTCGCGCGCGGCGTGGATCGCAGAGTGGATCGTGAAGCCCGCCGGGTTGATGTAGTATGGCGTCGGCGCGACGATGGCGCCGTCGAGGTCGACCTTCACCAGCGAAGAGGCGGTGATCTCCTCGAAGAACATCCCGTACGGGTTGATCAGGAAGTGGTGTTCGGGGCCGGGCACGCGCATCGAGATGTGCGTGAAGATCATGTCGTCCCAGCCATGCAGCGCGACCAGGCGATAGAGCGCGGCGCAATCCACCCGCGCCTGCCATTCCTCGGCGCTCACGCGTCCCTTCAGGGAAGTACCTGCGTCGTCAGCCATCGGCGCGCTCCTCCTAATGTTGACACCCTAACCTCAAGGCGCCGGGCGCTTCAACCGAGCGTCGCCGCGTCAAGCGGGTTTAACCGAGACGCGCGCCGCCTCGGCGCGCTAATGTTGCGCCCATGAAGCTCGCCTTCACCGCCAGCGCCCGCCCCGAAGCGCAAGACGCCCTGCGCCGGCTTCGCCACACCTATGGCGAAGTCGGCGAAGCCGAGGCCGACGTCATCGTCGCCCTCGGCGGCGACGGACACATGCTCGACACCCTGCGCCGGCGGCTGAAGGACAGGAAGCCGGTCTACGGCATGAACCGGGGCACGGTGGGCTTCCTGATGAACGACTACCACGAAGCCGACCTGATGGAGCGGCTGGCCCGGGCCGAACCGGTGCGCATCCGCCCCCTGGTCGCACGCTGCGAGACGGCCGTGGGCGTTGTCGAAGAGCGCGCGTTCAACGAAGTGTCGCTGCTGCGCCAGACCGCGCAGTCGGCCAAGCTGCGGATCAGCGTCGACGGGGCGGTGCGGATGAACGAACTGCTGTGCGACGGCGTGCTGATCGCCACGCCGGCCGGTTCCACGGCCTACAATTTCTCGGCCCACGGCCCGATCCTGCCGATCGACTCGCGGCTCTTGGCGCTCACGCCCATCAGCGCGTTCCGACCCCGGCGCTGGCGCGGGGCGCTGCTGCCGCATCGCGCCCACGTCCGCATCGACGTGCTGGAGCCGGATCGCCGGCCGGTGAGCGCCTCGGCCGACAACCTGGAAACCCGCAATGTGCTGGCCGTGGAGATCCACGAGGATCAGAGCGCGAGCCTGACGCTTCTGTTCGACCCTGGGCACGCCCTCGACGAGCGCGTCCTGCACGAACAGTTCATCGTCTAGCGTCAACCCTCCGTTCACCAACGCCGCACAATCTCAAGGCATGAGCGACAGCAGCGCCAAGTTCATCGATCCGCGCAGCCTGGGCCTGCGCGGACTGGAGCTTCGCAAGCCGCTGTTTGACGAAGCCGCGCTCCAGCGCGCGGACGCGGCGCTTCAGTCCATGGGCGCCTCCATGGTGGAGTGGCTCGACGCCGACATCAGCCGCCTGCAGCAGGCGCGCGCCGCGGCGGAGGCTGAGAACTGGAGCACGCCTTCGCTCGAAACGCTGCACGGCGCCGCCCACGACATCAAGGGCATGGGCGCCACCTACGGCTTCCCGATCGTCACCCAGATCGCGGCCTCGCTCTGCCGCCTCATCGAAACCGACGCCGGCAAGGCGGTGGCGCAGCACGATCCGACGCTTGTGCGCGCCCACGTCGACGCCCTGCGCGCGGCGGTGCGCGACCGTATCCAGGACACCCGCCACCCCGTCGGCGAGGCGCTGCTGCAGACGCTGGAACAGCAGGTCGAGCGGCTCGGCGTGGCGCCGCGCTGACGCGCCAAGTGCTAATGCAGTCTTCACCCTGTTCGCCCGCCCAATCTTAACCGTGCGCGTGCCATAAGGGCGGCTCACGATCTGCCGCTCTTGTGATGAACGTCATTCCTTTCCGCCCTCGCGTCGCCCCCGAGCCGCTGGCTTTCGCCATCGGCGCGCGCGTCGATCTTCGTGTGGGCGCGCTGGCTTCCGGCGTGGTGCGGCCGCGCGGCGAACCGGAAGAAGCTTTCTCGTTCTCGAATCTGTCGCGCCTGCTGCGCGCGGCGCGCATGGCCTGGCTCGAACGCGGCGCGCGCGCATCGCTGACGCTCGCCGTCCCAAGCGACATTCAGAGCACCCTGGAAGCCGACCTGCTGACGGAAGCGGCGCTGGAAGCAGGCTGCACCCGCCGCAGCTTCAACGTCCAGCTCAACGAACACGAACTCGTCGCCGATGGGCCGACGCTGGCCGAGGCCCTGCGCGCGCGCGGCTGGAGCATCGTGCTGCGCGGCGACCCCGACTGCCCGCTGCCGTTCGGCGCGCGCGCGCGCGCGCTCTACAGCGAAGTCGTGATCGACACGCCGTTGACGCCGGACCCGTTCCTGGCGCTCGAATCCGGCGACCGCACGCCGCTGGGGCGCCGCCTGCTCGCCGCCAAGGCCGCCGGCCTCGTGGTCACCGCCGAGTGCGTCGCCACCGCCGCCCAGGCGCGCACGCTCGCCATCGCCGGCATCGACCGCGGCGGCGGCCCGTTCGCGGAAGCGGGCTTGCGCTAGACTGCGGCGCTGCGTCCGCCTTGCAGGCCCGACGCATCGAGTTTCTCGAGCAGATAGTCGAGATCCTCTTTCGGCACAGACTGGAACAGCGTCAGCGTGCGCTCCAGCATGCGTTTGCGGAAAGTGATGCGATCCTGCACGCCGCCTTCGCGCTCGACGCTGTGATACACCTCGACCGCCGCGCGGAAGGACGGATAAAGCCGCGGCGGCAGACCGGCCCGATCGAATGCGGCCTTGAGGCCCAGCGGACCGCTGTCATGCATCAACAGCCACATGCGCTGATAGGCAATGCCGCCGAGTTCCGCCATGGCGTGCTCGACGAAATCCATGTGCCCCAGGCACAGGCCGCGCATCAGCAACGAGGGCGTGAGGCGCCCGTTCAGATTAAGCTGCTGGACGAAGCGCGGCAGATCGCTCTGGCGCGCGGCCTGCTCGACGATGTCGATGGTCGCCCGCTCGCGCGAACTCATGGCGAGATCGATCGCGATCTGCGGCGGCAGCTCGTGATTGTTGACGAGATGGTCGAACAATTCGCCCGTCACCACGGAGACGAGCTTCTCGACCACCGCCACCGGCAGTTCATTGCGGTGAACCATCGCCACGGTGACGCCGGAGACCCCCTCGAAGCGCGAGAGGACGGCGTCGAGCCCCGACTCGTCGAACTCGGCATTGTCGTTCGAGAGCGCGCGCTCCACCGCTTCGGAAACGGCGTAAGCTGAAATCGCGCCGGTGACCGTGACGGAGATGTATTCGCGGCTCGCTACCGCAATCTGCTTCGCCGGCGACGAGGCGCGGACGATCTCCACCAGATCGGCGTCGGTCAGCACCGGCGAGTTCAGGATCACCGGCAGCGCGATGCTGTCGACGTCCTGCGCCAGCTTGTTGGCGATCTCGCGCGGCAGGCGCGGCGAGTTCTTGAGCGCCACCGCAAGCGCGCGGCGCACGAGCACGGCCGCGTCTTCCGCCATGATCTTGATGATGGCTTCCGCGTGCGTGCGTTCCTCGGGGGAAAGCTCCGCCTCTTCGATGCAGCGGCAGATCTTGTGCGCGGCCATCGCACGGGTGTCATCCGTTGGCCCCTTGATCAGGGTGCGGATGTCGCTATCCGTGAGACTGGCGCGCATGGTGACAATCGACATTTTGGGCGCTCGCGCTGCACAGCGGCGGCGACTCCCGCCGCCCCGACTGCGGCAGCCTCGCGGGCGACCCTTAACGAAAGCTTGATTGCGCCGTCGTTGCAGGGAGGGAACGGCGCATGCTCGAAGGGCTCAGGATCGTCGAATACGCCACCTATATAGCAGCGCCGGGCGCCGGGGGCGTCATGGCGGACTGGGGCGCCGACGTGATCAAGGTCGAGCCGCCGGGCGGCGATCCGATCCGCCTGTTCTTCTCTTCGCTGGGCGTCGAGGAAACCTCCAATCCCGTTTTCGACATGGACAACCGGGGCAAGCGCGGCGTCATTCTCGACACCTCGAAGGAAGCCGGGCGCGACGCGCTGCTCAGACTGATCGACCGCGCCGACATCTTCCTCACCAATGTCCGTCCGGGCGGCCTGCAGCGCGCGGGGCTCGATCACGAGACGGTGCTGAAGCGTTGTCCCAGGCTGATCTACGCGACGCTCACGGGCTACGGCCTCGAAGGCCCCGACGCGGACCGGCCGGGCATGGACTCCGCGGCGTTCTGGGCGCGTTCGGGACTGGCGGCCATGTTCCGTCCCAAGGATGGCGATCCGGTTCAGCTGCGCACCGCGTTCGGCGATCACGTCGCCTCACTCGCCATTGTCGCCGCCGTGTTGGCGGCGGTGCACGAGCGGCGCAACACCGGCAGGGGACGCCTGGTCGACGCATCCCTGCTGCGCGCGGCGCACTATGTCGGCGCCAGCGATCTCGCCATCCAGCACACGCGCGGGCGCGTCGCATCGAACCGCGCGCGCAAGGACGTGCCGAATCCGCTGATCAATTACTTCAAGACCGCCGACAATCACTGGATCAGCCTGCTGCAACGGCAAGGCGAGAAGGACTGGCCGAAGCTTGCGCGCGCACTGAAGCTGGAGCCGCTCGTGGACGATCCGCGCTTCGCCAGCAGCCGCGCGCGGCGCGAGAACGGCGCACAGCTGGTCGACCTGCTCGATGCGGCGTTCGGGCGCCGCCCGCTCAGCGACATCGCCGCTGCGCTGGACGCCGAGGAAATGGTCTGGGCGCCGGTGCTGACGCCGAGCGAAGCCGTCTCCGATCCGCAGGCGATCGCCGCCGGATGCGTGGTGCGCACGCCGACGCACGACGGCGCCAGCATGCCCGCGCCAGCCGCGCCCGTGCGTTTCCCCGGCGCCGACGACGGCCCGAAGGGCCCTTCGCCGCAACCAGGCGAACACACGCGCGAAGTGCTCGCCGAACTCGGCTATAGCGAAGCGGAAATCGATGCGTTCTATGCGAGCGGCGCGGCCGCCTAAAGCGCGTTCGCGCGCGCGTAAGCGCTGATCGCCTGCAACGGGCTCGTCCGCTCGTCCTCGCCGCCGCGCAGCAACGGCAACAGCGCCATCGCGAACAGGGCCCGCGCCAGCGCCGGCGACATGGTTTCGCTCTCGCCGCCTTGTTCGAGCGGGCCGCGCGCGGCGCTCATGCCGGCGTCGGCGTCGAGTTGCAGCCGGTCCAAGAGGCCTTGCGCCGAGCGTGGCTGGCCATTGACGTAGAACAGGCCGCGATTGGCGGCGGCTTCCCGCGGAAACAGCACCGAAGCGTCGGGCGCGCCCGCAGCGGCTGCTTCGATCAATCGCAGCGCGCCGCCCGATCCCATCACGTGGGCGGCGTACACTTCGCCCGCGCTGGGCGCGCGGCCGAGCCGGGCCTGCAACGCCTGCGCATTCTCGCGCGCGAGTTCGCCCGCCATCCGCGCGGAGAGCTCCGGATCGCTGCGCAGCGCCAGAATCTCGCGCCGCGTCTGCGCGTTGGCGCCGTTGCGCAACGCCGCCGCTTGCGGCGCGAGGCCGTGGTCGGCGCCGTAGCGGCGGACCATGTCGAGCCAAGTGCTCTCGATGAACTGGAACAGCCCTGTCGCGCTCGACGTCCCGGCGCGCGCATTGGGATTGAGCGCGCTTTCGCGCCGCGCCGTTTCGACCAGCAAGGAAAAGTCGACGCCGGTCGCGTTCGACGCGCGGCGGATCGCGGCGTGCACGACGTCCTGGCCGACAGGCGCGATCGGGTCGCTCATGCCTCTCGCGTCGGCCGATTTGGTAAACGAGAGATTAACGCAACTCGCGCTCGGTCCGTATCCGCAACGATGCGCGTTCAGTAGCTCTTCGGCAGCCCGAGCACGCGTTCGGCGATGAAGTTCAGGATCATCTCCCGGCTCACCGGGGCGATGCGGGCGATCATGGCTTCGCGGAAGTAACGCTCGACGAAGTATTCCTTCGCGTAGCCCATGCCGCCGTGCGCAAGCACCGCGGACTCGCAGGCGCGGAAACCGGCTTCGCCGCCGAGATACTTCGCGGCGTTGGCTTCGGCGCCGCATTCCCTGCCGGCGTCGTAGAGCGCGGCCGCTTTGAACGCCATCAGATTGGCCGCCTCCAACTCGGCCCAGGCTTTCGCCAGCGGATGCTGGACGCCCTGGTTCTGACCGATCGGCCGGCCGAACACGATGCGCTCCTTGGCGTACTGGGCCGCGCGCCTCAGCGCCGCCCGGCCCAGGCCAATCGCCTCCGCCGCGAACAACACGCGCTCCGGATTGAGACCTGACAGCAATATTTTGAAGCCCGCGCCTTCTTCGCCGATCAGCTCCGCGTTGCTGACCTCCAAATCCTCGATGAAGAGCGTGTTGCACTCCACCGCCTTGCGGCCCATTTTCGGGATCGGGTTCGCTTCGATCTTGCTGCGGTCGAAGTCGGCGTAGAACAGCGACAAGCCATCGGTCGGGCGCTTGGCCTCGTCCTTCGGCGTGGTGCGCGCGATCAGCATGATCTTGTTCGCGCGCTGGGCGTTGGTCGTCCAGATCTTGCGGCCGCGGATGCGATAGCCGCCGCCGGTCTTTTCGGCGCGCGTCTCGAGGCTCGCCGTGTCCAGGCCGGAATTCGGCTCCGTCACCGCAAAGCAGGCCTTGTCGCGGCCGTCGATCGCCGGCGGCAGGAACCGCGCCTGCTGCTCCTCCGTGCCGAACTTCACGATCGGCATCAGGCCGAAGATGTTGAGGTGGATCGCGCTCGCGCCTGAGAAGCCGGCGCCCGATTGCGCCACCGTCTGCATCATCAGCGCCGCTTCGGTGAGGCCGAGCCCCGCGCCGCCGACCCGCTCCGGCATCGCCACGCCCAGCCATCCGCCCGCGGCGATGTCGGCGACGAACGCCTCCGGGAACGTCCCCGTTTCATCGGTCTTCAGCCAGTACTGGTCGTCGTACTTGGCGCAAATCTCCTCGATCGCGTGTTTGATCGCGGACTGCTCTTCGGTGAGTTCGATGGCGAAAGTCATGAAGCTCCAAATCTCGTCGGCGACAGCGCCGCCCAAGCGGGCGGCATTTCGGCGCCGAATACGTGCGCGGTTATGATCTCAGCCGTGATCGGCGCCAAGAGCCAGCCGTTGCGCGAATGGCCCGCCGCAACCAGCACGCCATCCCCGCTCGGCCCGATCATGGGCCAGCCGTCCGGCGACATGGGGCGGATGCCGGCCCATGCGCCGCCTTCGGCTTTCACTTCGCCCGGAAGCAAAGCCTCGGCGGCGGCGAGCAAGCCTTCGCTCCGCGCCGGATCGACGGCGCGGTCATAGCGGCCGAACTCCATCGTCGAGCCGAGCACGACATCCCGGCGCCGTTGCGCCATGTAGAACTCGCCGGTGCGCAATGTCACGCCAAGCGGGCGCTCCAGCGTCACGGATACGAGTTGCCCTTTTGCAGGCTGCACATGCTTGAGCGCCGGTGCGGCCGTCATGAGCTTTTCGGTGGCCCACACGCCCGGCGCGAGCACGACAATATCGGCCTCGTACGTGCGCCGGT
The DNA here is from genome assembly GCA_023384105.1 of Hyphomonadaceae bacterium. GTDB lineage: Bacteria > Pseudomonadota > Alphaproteobacteria > Caulobacterales > Aquidulcibacteraceae > Vitreimonas. The sequence continues at coordinate 82,945 of JAHDXR010000009.1, forward strand.
CATGGGTCAGCACCCAGTTCGCGGTGACGCTGGCGACATCGGTTTCGAACTCGATCAGCACGCCCATCGCGCGCGCCTGCATCGCAAGCCCGGTCAGCACACGCAGCGGATCGGCGACGCCTTCCTTGTCGACGAACACGGCATGCTCGACCTTGGCTTCCAGCCCGGTGCGCTTGCGGAACTGCCCGCTCGTCAGCGGCGTCGCCGACGCGCCGAGACGCTCCGCATGGCGCTGAAGCGCGGCGGCCTCCTCGGCGCTTGCGCTGACCACGGCGACGCCGTCGAAACGCACGCCGTCCGCCCATTCCGCGCCGACATGGCGCTCGCGCCAAAGAGTGTACGATTCCAACGCCAGCTTCTCGTGCGGCGACGCTTCGCGATCGATCGGCGCCAGCATGCCCGCGGCGGCGGCGGATGCGATCGGACCATGCACGCTCGGGTGCTCGCGCTCGGCCTCGAGCAGCGTGACCTGAGCGCCGCCCTGGCGCAGCCGCACCGCGCAGAACAGGCCGATGACGCCGCCGCCGACGATGACAACTTTCTTCATGGGGTTCCATGTCCCTCCTTGCGCCAACGGGCGCAAGGCCGGTGCGGCAGCCGGTCGCGAAAAATCGAAGCGGTCAGCGCTTCTTGGGCTTCGCTTCGGAGACGATCGCGCCGCTTACGGCGACAATGGCGTCGATGCCGGCCGCCAGCAGCGCTTCCGGCGACACGGCGGCGCCGGTCTGCCTGGACAATCTGCGCGCGGCGGTCTCCAGGCGCGCCCAGCTCTTGGCGTCGACGCGCACCACTTTGAACGTCGGCGCTTTCGCCTTCCTCGGCGTGACTACCTTGGCGCTCTTGCGCACGCTCGCGACCGCCTTCCGCATGAGGTCGACATGCGCGCGGTCTTTGTCTTTCTCGACCTCCGAGAGCTGACCGTATGGCTTGAACAGCTCCTTGGCCAGGCTCTTGTCGCGCCTGTTGCGCTTGATCCAGCACTTGTGGACGTAGTCCGCCGCGGCCTCCCGGTCGTTCGGGAATTTGGCCACCGCCGCGTAGGCGTCCTCGGCCGCTTGCCTGTTGTCGGCCTTTGCGTTGGGATGCAGCCTCGACCATGGTTGATTGATGTCAACCATGGTCCCGCCCCGCATGCGCATGCGCGGTTGACCCCGTTGCTCGGGGTTGGCCTTGAGCAATTGCTTGCGCCAAGCCTCATGCAAGCGCGCCGCGAACAGTTCAGTGATGACATCCGCCGCACCGTCAGGCGCGCGCCGCGCAGATTTCGCCATGTGAACGGCCTAACAGCACTGTGTGAGAATTCGCCAAACCAACTTGGTTTCCGGGTGTTCACTCATCTGATGACCTGGCGCCGATGGGCATGAGTGATCCGCTTGACGATCCCAACCAGGTCCAACTCAGATTCGTAGTATTGGACCTCGATGTCCCTGAACATATAGGGCGGCGTCCGGGGCTTGCCCTGACAGGTGATGTAGAGCGGCCGATTGGCGCCCAGGGCGGCGCCCGCTTCGATGGACGAGTTGAGACCGTAGTTGAACTTTTCCGGGCTGATGTTCGCCCCGTTGTTCGTGATGTCTATGAGATTGAATTCGGCCGTCTGAATGAGTTTCACGATCTTCTCTTGCGCGCCTCTGCCGGTCAGGCCGGCGCCCGCCTTCACCGGCAGGCCAACGAGCCGCGAGATCAATCTTTGCACCGGCAGAAACATCTCCTTCGACAAATCGGCGAAGGAGTGGCCCATGAAGACGTGCTCTCCGCGGTCCGGAGCCCTCAGAGCGCCCGAGAACCGATCCAGCTGGTCGGCCATGGCGTCTTCGAGACCTTCCTTGCCGGCAGCTATGAGATCATCCGTGAACACAAACGCGTCAAAGGGCCAGTCGGCGCTCTTCACCCCCTCGCGGCAGAGCACGAGAATTGGCTTACCTAGCGCTTGCGCCAATTTGATTTCGGAAACCACGTATGGCGAGGTGGCGCCGTCGTTTCTCAAGGGCAGCAAAGCCACTAAACCGCTGCATCCGGAGATGATCTTCTCAAGGCGCGGGTTGCTCATATGAGGCTGGTCGGGAGCGTCGCACACAAGGCGGCACCCCATTCCTCTGACGACCTCCAGCAACACGTCGTTCGCCGCTTTGTCGGGACGTCGCGTCCCGCGGCTGAAATACACCGGCCGTCCTCCGGCGGGATCCGCGGTGCCGAACAATGCCTCCAGCACAAGGGCCGCGCTCCTCGGTTCGAGCACGCCGTTCAGCGCATTGATGTGAGTGTAGGTGCGCAGGAAGCTGTGAGGCGTCGTCTCGTCAATCCGGATGCTGGCGATGCGGAAGTTCGGATCGGCCTGCTTTTCGGCCAGAGCGCATTCGAACTCCTGGTTTACCCACTCCGAAGCGACAGAGCTCTTCGAGACCACGAACAGCGCCGACTGGCTGTCGCCCAGGGCGTGCGAAAGCTCGCCTGCGGCCGCTCCGTACAAGTTCCTATCGTACCAGACCGACACCTTGGCCGTGGTCGAAAGCCAAGCATACAATTCATCCACGAAAGCGGCCTTGTCCGCGGACGCATGGCTCAAGAAGACATTATGCCCTCGCGCGCCAAATGCGGTGGCCATTACGTCCGCCCCCATTCGGGCAGATCGAACTTCGGGTCAGGGTAGGCGGCGTCCACGAAGGTCTTGCCGGCGGCCAGGCCGACCTCGAGCAGCAGCTCCATATTGGCCTTCTTGCCATTGTCCATGAGGTCGAGCGCGTCGAGCACGGCGGCGTCGAGTTCGCGGCCGATCATACGCTCGAGCTGCGTCATCGGCGGCGCAGGATCGCCGCGGCGGCGCGCCCTGGGCTTGGTGTCGAGCGTGACGTCGATGCGCTGATAGTCCAGCAGCGGCGCGCCGGCGATGCAGGCGCCGGCCATGTCGCCGATCTCGGAATTGATCCGCCACGGCTTCCGCGGCGCCGACAGGGCCTGCATCATCATCACGCCCTGCAGCTGCGTGTCATAGACCATGGCGCGCAGCGCGTGCACGCCGCGCAGCCCCGGCGGCAGCCCCTGGAACGCTTTGCCGTCGATGCTCGGGCGGCGCATGCCGGTGCCGATCGACATCATCATCAGATTGTCGGCGCCCGCCTTCCAGCCGAACTTGTAGGACGGCTCCAGCGCCAGCATCAGCAGCTGCATGCTGGGATTGTTGTTGGCGCTCACCGCGCCGTCGACGAAATAGCCCTTCTGGATGGGACGCCGCTTCTCGTCGAACGCGATGTCGATCACGATCTCGTCGAAAAAGGTCGGCGCGGCCGCGCTTGCGAGCACCAGATCCGTCAAGCGATAGCGCTTGTTCGGATAGATGCCCTCTTCCTGAATGTCGTAGAACATGCCGAGCGGATGGTTGGTCACCACCCAGGCGGAGCCCGTGTCGATCCGCTTGGCGTGGATCGCCAGTCCCGTCTTGATGTCCTGCGAACCGAGCGTCTTGGTGGACAGCACCGAATGCAGCGCCCGCCGCAGCTTCTTCGACTCGAACTTCGATTGCAGGAAGACGCCGTCGCCGGCGTTGCGGCCGAACACCTCGGGCCCCAGGCGCATGTAAAGCTCGATCATCTCGTCGATGCCGAGCCCGAGCGAAAGCCCGGAGGCGATGATGGCGCCGGTCGAGGTGCCGCCGATGAGATCGTAGTAGTCGCTGAGGCGGAAATCGGGATTGCCGCCGGCGCGGCGACGCAACTCGTCCTCGACCGCTTTCAGCATGCCGAGCGACAGAATCCCTTTCACCCCGCCGCCATCGAGCGAAAGGATGCGCTTTGCGCCCGTGTCCGGCGACAGGTGTTCGAACAGCGTCTTCGGCATTATCCCCTCGCCCAGCTTTTGTAGCGCCCGCGAGGGCTTAAAAGAAGGCCAGTGTGGCCGGATCGCGACCTACATGTAACGCCTTGAATTCAGCGGCCAAAAAGAAGCTTCCCGCAACATAGGCGGCGTTGGCCCCGGCCCGCCCCAACGCGATATGACGCGCCTCCTCGACACTTTCGGCCAAGACGACCTCGGCGCCCGGGTTCACGCGGCGCACCTCGGCGGCGACCGCCGCAGGCGGCGCGCCCTTGTGGCGGGCGGCGACGCAGACGACGACGCCAAAGCCCGGCGCCAGCGCCTCGACGATGGCGCCAATCGGCTTGTCCAGTGAAACGCCGCAAACCAGCAGCGCCGAACGGCCGCCCCGCAAGACCTCGAACCCCGCGCGCGCCGCACGCACCGCCGCCGGCGTGTGGCCGACATCGATGACGATCAGCGGCTCCGGCTCAATGACCTCGAGCCGGCCGGGCCAATTCGTCTGCGCCAGTCCCGCCGCCTTCTGTTCAGCGCTCAACGGCGCGAGATCGTCCGCAAGCTTGAGCGCGAAGGCTGTGTTCTGACGCTGAAACTGACCGGGCAAAGGCGGAGCCAGCTCCTCGGCCGGCGGAAAAACACAGCGCACGCCGCGGCGTGCGCAATGCGCTTCGATGGCCTCGCGCTGCGCGGCGCAGCTTTCGCCGACGAACACCGTTGCGCCAGCCGGCGCCGCATCCAGCTTTTCGCGCGCGATCTCTTCGAGCGTATCGCCCAGCAGGGCGGTATGTTCGAGGTCGAGCGACGTCAACGCCAGACGCTTCGCCTCGATCAGCCGCACCGGATCAAGCCGACCCCCAATGCCGGCCTCCCACACCGTATAGGCGCAACCGCGCGCGGCAAAACAATCAGCCGCGATCAGGAACAGAAACTCGAAGCCGCCGAGGTTTTCAGCTTCGCCGGCGCGCTCGGCCGCCGCTGCGACGCGCCGCCAATGCGTATCCAACGCATCGTCGGAGATGTCCTCGCCGTCGATGCGGAAGCGCTCATTCAGATCGAACAGGTGCGGCGAGGTGAACAGGCCGACGCCGGCGCCGGTCTGCGCCAGCAGCGACGCCGTCATCGCCGCCGTCGACCCCTTGCCGTTGGAGCCGACGACGACACAGCCGCGCGCGCCAAACGCCTGAAGCGAAACGCCCAGCTCCGCGGCGATGGCGGAAACGCGCGCCAGCCCCGGCCCCGCGCCGAACTTCGGATAGGGCGCGCGCCAGGGATTCATTTCAGCGCCGCCGCGAAATTGGCGCGCCAGATCGCTTCGATCAGGTCCCAGCGGCCCGCGCCTTCAAGCGTCGCGATCATCGGGTTCGAGTTCACCTCGATCACCGCGGTTTCGCGCCCGTCGCCCGAAAGGTCGAACAGATCGACCCCGGCCAAGCGCAACCCAATCGCCGCTGCCGCGGCTATGGCTATCTGCGCCAAGCGCGCCTCGGCGCCGTCCCTCAACTGTGAAGCCCCGCCCCCGGCGGCGCGGTTGGCTGGGCCTTCCAGCACGATCTGCGCCCCGCTTTGGACGACAGCGTCGGGATCGAGCAATCGCCCATCCGCATCGCGCCCGCGCGGCTTCAACGGCGGCGCGCCGGGTTCGCGCGGCAACGCCGCAACCAGTTCGCGCAGACTGCGTGCGCCGTCGCCGACGACCGACGCCGGCGCTTTACAGTATGAAAAAAGAGCCTGGCCTTCGAGCACGAACACGCGGTGTTCCGGCGCGCGCACGTAAGGCTGCGCCAGAATTGCGAAATGCTCGCGCGAAACGCGCTGCACGTAATCGGCGAACGCCTCGGCGCTCTCGATCACCTCCGCATAGAGCCCGTTCGACGCGGCGATCGGTTTGCAGAACAGCGGATAGGCGGCGCTCTCGGCGAAACGCAGGGCGTCTTCCGGCTCGCGCCCCGGCGAACGCATTTCGGCCCAGCGCCTGGTGACGAAGAACATTCGCCCCGGCACGGTCGGCACGCCGGCTTCGCGCAGGACGGCCGTACAAAACGCCTTGTCGCGCGCGATCGAAGCGGCGCGCGCATCGTTCAGCGCATAGGGCGTGGCCGCGCCCGCGGCGAAAACCGCCCTCCGTCCGCCGCCGCTGATCTCGAACAGATAGCCGTCCGCGCCATCCAGCGAGCGGAAGCGATATCCGCAGGCCTGGGCGGTGTGAGCGGCGTAGCGCGCGTGGGCGCTCAGAATGGTACCGCCTCCAGGGCTCGAACCAGGGACCTCCGGATCCACAATCCGGCGCTCTAACCAACTGAGCTAAGGCGGCACATTCGGGGCGCGGAACCTAGCGCCGGCGCCTGGCCGAAGCAAGGCGGGCCGGACGCCGCGGTCAAGCGATCAAACCGGCCCCCAACCCTGCTGATTGATATAGTTGCGCAGCCGCTCGATGCGATTGTCCGGGTCGGGGTGGGTCGACAGGAATTCAGGCGGGCGCGAACCGCCGCCCGATTCCATGGCCCGCCAGAACGGGATCGCCTCCTTCGGGTCATAGCCCGCCGCATGCATGTAGCGGATGCCGAGGATGTCGGCCTCCGCCTCCTGCTCGCGCGAGAACGGCAGGCTGACGCCAACCTGCGCGCCCAGGCCCAACGCAGCCATGACGGTGCGGTTGCTGATCTGCGTGCCAGCCACCTGCAGCGCCGTCTGCGTCGCCACTTCGCGGCTGTACCGCTCGGCGGTGTGGCGCCCGGTCACGTGGCCGACTTCGTGTCCCAGCACCGTCGCCATCCAGTCGTCGCGCTCACAGAGCTGATAGAGCCCGCGATAGAAGCCGACCTGCCCGCCCGGCAGCACGAACGCGTTGCGCTCGTTGCTGTCGAACAGCACGAACTCCCAGCTCTGGTTGCCGCGTCCCGCCGCCTGCACGACCCGGCGTCCCACCGCCTCCAGGCGCCTTTGCGCCGCGGCGTTGTTCCAGGCCGGCGTCTGCTGGCGCACCTGCTGCCATGCGGAAAGCGACGCCTGCGCCAATTGCGCCTCGTCGACGATGATGAACTGGCCCCGCCCGGTTTCAGGGTTCTGATAGGTCTCGCACCCCGCCACCAGAACGATCGTCCCAGAAGCCAGCCCGCGCAACAGGTCGCGGCGGTCCAGCTTGGAGACGTCGATCAGCTTCGCGCCGCTCTCGCCGTGATGTTCGCACATTGTCGTCCTCCTCGTCCGCGCCTCGCTCGACACCCTCTTTAGCCGCCATTTTCAGTTCGGGCACGCCCGAGGCAAGTGCTCAGACGCCGGTCCGGACTTCTTCACCCGCGCCGTGGACAGACCGAACCCGCCCCGCTATAGACCCTCGCTCCGCGCCGGGACCCTGTTTCGGCGGCTTGGGACGCCTGGGTAGCTCAGTTGGTAGAGCAGCGGATTGAAAATCCGCGTGTCGCTGGTTCGATTCCGGCCCCAGGCACCAGCGGCCTCCATGCAACGCGACGCGGGCCTTGGCGAGCGACATGCCGCAGGCGCACCTATTGCAACTCATTCGCAAATGTCTAGGTTTGCGCCCTCGTCGGGCGCGGACTCATGAATATCAGCGACTTGGTAGAAGGCGGGCTGGCGCGAATTACCGCCATTGCGGCGCCCACCGCCGAACTTGAGGCGAAGCTGCGCGAGGTCGGCTTCTGCGAGGGCGACCAGGTGCAGCTGCTGACGCGCGGTCCGTTCGGCGGCCAGCCGTTGGCCGTCCGGCTGAGCCGGCGCATCATCGCCATGCGCGGCGACGAAGCGCACGCCATCATCGTGGAGCCCGCGCAGTGAGCGACGTGCGTCTGGCTCTCGTTGGCGCACCGAACTGCGGTAAGTCGACATTGTTCAACGGACTGACGGGCGGGCGCGCCAAGACCGCCAACTATGCCGGCGTCACCGTCGAGCGCCGCGTCGGCTGGTTCACGACGCCGGCGGCGTTTCGCGTCGAATTGCTCGATCTCCCCGGCATATACGGTCTCACCGCGCGCACGCTCGACGAACGCGTCGCCGCTGACACCATTCTCGGGCGCACTCCCGGAGAAGCCGCGCCGGATGGGCTGATCGTGCTCATCGATGCGAGCGACATCCGCACCCAACTGCACTTCATTCTGCAGGTGAAAGCGCTGGGCCGGCCCATGCTGCTTGCGCTCAACATGATCGATCTCGCCGAACGCGACGGCGTCAAGATCGACGTCGTCGCGCTCGAGCAAAGGCTGGGCATTCCTGTCGTGACGACACGCGCGACCCGCGCGAGCGGGCGCGCCGCCCTGCTCGAACGCCTCGACGACATGATCGGCGTGCTGAAGACCATCACGCCCGCCCGGAGCGCCGGCGAAGCGCCCTCGCTGAAGCAGCTGCAGCGCGACGCGCGCGCCATCGCCCGCGAGGTCATCCTGGCCGAACCGCCCGCGAACCGCGTCACGCGGGCGATCGACCGCGTGGTGCTGCACAAGATCGCCGGCCCCTTCATTCTTGCGACCATCCTGTTCCTGATGTTCCAGGCGGTGTTCACCTGGGCGGCGGCGCCCATGGACCTGATCGATCAGGGCTTCGGCGCGCTGGGAGAATGGGTGCAGACATCGTTGCCGGACAATTGGGTGCGCAGCCTGATCGCCGACGGCGTCATCGCGGGCGTGGGCAGCGTCATCGTCTTCCTGCCGCAGATCGTCGTTCTGTTCTCGCTCATCCTGCTGCTTGAAGCGTCGGGCTACATGGCGCGCGCAGCGTTCCTGATGGACGAGATCATGCTGCGCGTGGGCCTCAACGGACGCGCCTTCATCCCGCTCCTGTCGAGCTTCGCCTGCGCCATTCCGGGCATGATGGCCGCGCGCACGATCGAAAACGAACGCGACCGGCTCACCACGATCATGATCGCGCCGCTGATGACGTGCTCGGCGCGGCTGCCGGTCTATACACTGATCATCGCCGCCTTCATTCCCGCCACCAAGGTCGGTCCGTTCGGTCTGCAGGGACTGGTGATGTTCGCGCTCTACGCAGTGGGCGTGCTGAGCGCGCTCGTCGTCGCCTTCATTCTGAAGCGCACGGTGACGAAAGGCCCCCCGCAAGCGCTGCTCATGGAGCTGCCGACGTACAAACTTCCGGACCTGCAGGACTTCCTCATCAATCTGGCGTCGCGCGCCTGGGCTTTCCTGCGCCGCGCCGGCGGCATGATCTTCGCGGTCACCGTGGTGCTGTGGTTCCTGTCGAGCTTTCCCGCCTCCGCCGAGAGCATTCGCGACTCCTTCGCCGGCATGATCGGCTCCTGGATCGAACCGATCCTGAAGCCAATCGGCTTCAATCTCGAGATCGCCATAGCGCTGGTGCCGGGCATGGCTGCGCGGGAGGTGGCTGTCGCCGCGCTCGGCACCGTCTACGCCCTTCAGGGCGCCGACGAAGGCAGCCTCGTCGGCGTGCTGCAGAACGCCTGGTCCTTGCCCACCGCGCTCGCCTTCCTCGCCTGGTACGTCTACGCGCCCCAATGTCTGGCGAGCCTCGCCGTGGCGCGGCGCGAGACGAACTCATGGCGCTGGACGGCGCTGATGATCGCCTATCTCTTCGCTCTGGCCTACGTCGCCGCCGGCGCGACCTATTGGATCGCATCGGCCGCGGGACTTTAGAGCGAGCGCGGCGTAGAGTGCCGAACTCATTTGTCCGGCCGCCAGATGCCGGCGCCTGTCAAAGCGAGGTCGCTCACATGAGAATTAGCGCGCGGAACCAGATTCCCGGAAAGATCGTGCAGGTCGCCAAGGGCCAGACGACGGCGCATGTGCGGGTCGATATCGGCAACGGCGTCATCGTCACCTCCTCGATCACCAACGAGGCCGTCGACGACCTCGGGCTGAAGCCGGGCGACGATGTCGTGGCCATCGTCAAGGCGTCCGACGTCATGATCGGGAAGTAGCGGCCTCCGGCGCCGGCGGCGTAAAGCAGCGGCGGCCGGGTTTGATGTCGAGAAGCGGCGTGCCGTCGACGCAGTCGAGCCCGCGCACGAAAAGGCGGCCGCCCTCGATACGCTCCAGCGAGACGATCGACGTCGCAATCGGATTGGGCCTGATCGGCGAGCGCAGCGAAAAAGTTCCACGAACGCGGCCGTCATTGGCCGGGTTCTGGCGCACGAGATCGCGCCGGGACTGGTTCATCCAATAGAGGATTTCCAGCCTTGGATATTGGGCGACGCCGTCAAGCGCCTCGATCCAGGGCGCGAACACTTCGATCACGCATAGCGGACCGTCAAGCGCGCCCTGGCGCGGACAATCGGCGCGCTGCGTCCACGGCGTATGAATGCGGCCTATGAAGGTCAGGCCGGCGTCCGTGGTTGCAGGCGGCGCGACGGCCGCTTCTCCGGCGCGTAAGTCAATGTCCGACATAACCTCTTCGTCCTCACATGCCGAATGTCCGCAAAGCCGACGCGCAGACCTTGCGGCCGACGCCGTCGACCGACACGATCTCGACCTCGACGCCATAGAGCGCCCCGAGCGTCGCCGATGTCATCACCGCGTCGGGCGCTCCCGCCGCCAGCAGCCGCCCGCCCTTCATCAGCGCAACGCGATCGGCGCAACGGAAGGCGTGGTCGGGATCGTGCGTGGAGAACAGCACGGACAAGCCCTCCGCCGCCAGACCGGCGATTTCCGCAAGCACGCGCGCCTGGTTGCCGAGGTCGAGATTGGCGGTCGGCTCGTCCATCACGAGGCAGCGCGGCTCTTGCGCAAGCGCCCGCGCGATCAGGACCAATTGGCGTTCGCCGCCGCTGATCTGAGTGTAGGGCGCCGAAGCCAGTTGCTCGATTCGAAGCTTGGCGAGCGCGGCCTGCGCGACGGCGCGGTCCTTGTCGTTCGGCGCCTCGAACAGCCCCACGCGCGCGGCGCGGCCCATGAGCACGACGTCCGCCACCGTGAACGGAAAGAAGGCGGCGTGCGCCTGCGGCACATAGGCGAGCGCGCGGGCGATCTCCTGCCGTGCGAGACCGAATAGAGGACGCCCGTCCAGCAGCACCTCGCCTGCCAATGGCGCCAGCAGGCCGAGCAGCGTCTTGAACAGCGATGTCTTGCCGGCGCCGTTCGGCCCCAGCACGCAGAGCGCCTCGCCCCCGCCGACAACGAGGTTCAAGCCTCGCCCCAGCGGCGTCCCGCGATAGCCGAAGTCGAGCGCGCGCGCTTCCAGCATCAGCGCCAGCCTCGCGCCGCAATCGCCAGCAAGTAGAGAAAGAACGGCGCGCCAAGCCCCGCGGTCAGGACGCCCAGGGGAATCTCGACAGCGGCGGCGCTGCGGGCGACCAGATCGACTCCGACGAGGCACCCCCCGCCCAGCATGATCGAAGCCGGCAAGAGGCGGCCGAAGTCCGGCCCGACCAATGCGCGCGCCATGTGCGGCGTGAGCAGTCCGATCCAGCCGATCACGCCGGAGATGGAGACGGCCGCCGCCGTCATCAGTGTTGCGGCGGCGATCAGCACGGCGCGCAGCGCCCTGGTGTTCACGCCGAGCGCCCGCGCCTCCTCGTCGTCCAGCGACAGCAGATTCATGCGCCACCGCAGCAGAAACATCGGCGCAAGGCCCAGCAGCATCGCCGGCAATACCGACAGCACGTCGCCGCGCGTGACCGCCGACAGGCTGCCGAGCAGCCAGTAGGTAATGGCCGGCAACTGATTGTAGGGATCGGCGAGCGTCTTGATCAGCGAAACGCAGGCGCCCAGCAATGCGCCGATGGCGACGCCCGCCAGCACAAGCACCAGCACCGGATCGTGCGCGCGCACCGCCGAACCGATGGCGTAAACAAGCGCGACCGCCGCAAGCCCGCCCACAAACGCCAAAGCCTGGATCGCCAGCAGGGGCAGTGCGAGATATATGCCCAGCACCGCGCCGAGGCTCGCGCCGGCGGTGACGCCAAGGATGTCCGGCGACACCAGCGGATTGCGGAAAAGCCCCTGATAGGCCGCGCCCGCCGCCGACAGCGCCGCGCCGATGAGCAACGCCGCGACAACGCGCGGCAGGCGCACTTGCCAAATCACGGTCTCGACCGTCGGCGGCAGGCCCGACGGCGCCCCGGTCAGCCCCGCCCAGATCGCGCGGACGATGTCGAGCGGCGCGACAGCATATTTTCCAAGCGCCAGCGATGCGATCACCAATACGACAAGGCTGAGCGGCGCAAGCCACCGGCGCACGCCGACGGATGTGACGGCGTCAGCGACAGACATGCGCCACGCGTCGCACATGGCGCAGCAGCCAATCGTCCAGGTCCGCGCGGCGCGGCGCCAGGAGCTGCCCCGCCTCTCCGGTGAACCGGCGCCAGTCTTCAAGCCAAGGCTCGGCGACGAGGGTGAGAAACGGAATGCCGGCCGCCATGACGGCGAGCATGTCGTCGGCCAAGCCGCCGCCGCCGGCTTCAAGCTTCCCGAACCGGTTGGCGACAACGAGATCGGCGCCCGTCTCCACCGCGCGCCGCAATGCAACGCTGGCCCTCGCGACGCCGGCCGGATCGATCCGGCAGCCGGTCGCGCCAGGGCCGAGGTCCTGAAAGATGACCTGCTGTTCGCCGGTTTCCAGGTCGCGCAGCGCCGCGCCGCAGGCGCTGTCCTTGCCGCTGGCGAGGACATCCACCAGGCCGCGCACGACAACGCCGCGCACCAGCCAGTGATCGGCGAAGTTCGCAAGCAAGACGCTATCGTCCATGACGCCAGGCGCATGCACGACCGCGGCGATGGCGGGCGCCGGTGACGTCAATTCATGTTCAGCAGACATTTGGGCTCAACCCGACAACAGCTCCGTCAGCTGAGCATCGCTCAGCCGCACCTGATAAAACAACTCGTAGAACGCGCGCACCTCGCCGGGAAGGTCTTCAATGCCGCCGTACAGGATGGCGCGAAGCCAGCGCACGCCGATCAGCCGGTTTATCCCCGGCGGAGAATCGATCCAGCCGAATGGGAGAGAGGGCTGCACGAAAACGCGCCGCTCCCGAACAGCCTTGAGGCCAACCCAACGGCTGTCTCTAAGGAGCGCGTCGCGGAAGCGCCTATCCTGCGCGATGATCACGTCCGGATCCCAGGCGAGAATCTGCTCCGGCGATATGATCGTGAGTCCGCCCTCGCCCGTGGCGGCCGCGACATTCTGCGCAATCGCTTCAATCAGCTCGGTGGTGATCGCGCCCGCGCGCGCCGTCTCCATTCCCGCCGGGCCGCGTCCGTAATAGACGCGAGGGCGCTCCCCCGCCGGCGCAGCCGCCAAGGCGGCGATCGCCTGGGTGACGCCATCCGCATAGTGCGCCAGGCGTTCTGCGCGCGCTTCGGCGCCGACGAGCCGCCCCAGCGTCCGAATTGTCTCCGCGCTCTTCTCGAACGCCCCGTCGAGCAGCACGTACGGAATCCCGGTTTGCTGCTGCACCCGATCGGCGAGCGAAGCGTAAGTGCGGTCGATCACCCCGCTGTCGAGAATGATATCCGGCGCCATCGCCGTCACCTGTTCGAGGTTCGCCGTGTTGGCGCGCCCCGTCAGCCGCCCGTGTACCGGCAGATTGTTGTAGGGCGGTGCGATGAAGGCTCTTTGCTCCGCCGACAAGGCGTACGCCCAGCCGGCCATTTTTTCCGGCGCCACTGCATAAAGGAGAATCGACGCGGGCGGTCCGGCGGCGAACACGCGCGAGACGCGCCGCGGCGGCGCCACCGCGCGTCCCGCCGCGTCGATAAACACATCGGGGGACGAATTCGAGCGCGCGCCGAGAAACACGGTGCCAGCCCCCGCCGCCACAGCGGCGGCGGCGCCCAGCGCGAGCATTTCCCGGCGCGTAGCCATCGCTCAGTTCCGCAGACGCACGGAGACGTAGAAGTTGCGCCCCTCTTCCGGCAGCCCGTCGGACAATTGATAGTTTTCGTCCGTCAGGTTTCGCGCGCCGAACAGAAGGTCCGCCTGCGGCGTGACCTGCCAGGCCAACGCCGCGTTGAACAGCGCATAGTCGCCGGTCTGATAGTAGGTGAGCGGCGACGACGTGGTCGAAGTCCACCGCTCCGAGGCGATCTCGACGCTCGGCGTGAACGTGAAGGCGTCGTTGATGCGCCAGTCCGCGTAAGCGAAGAGCTTATGCGTCGGCACGCCTTCCGGCTGGATCGGCGGCGTGGTCGGCGCTTCGTAGTCGCGCTCGATATAGCTGTAATTGCCGCCAAGCGTGAGATTATCCGCAACGTCCCAGGTGAGCGCGAACTCACCGCCGTAATACTCCGCCGCCGCCAGATTGCGCGTCTGCTGCTGCACGCCGATCGGCGCGCCGAAGTCGATGCTGACCGACACCAGCGCGTCCTCGACATCGCTATAGAACAGCGCCCCCTCAAAGCGGACCCGGTCTCCAAAATTCCTTTCAAGACCGATTTCGTAGTTTGTCGCCCGCTCCGGTCCGATATTCGGATTCGGAATGACCGTGCCGAAACGCGAGCTGAAACGTTCGAACAAGGTCGGGAAGCGCGTGCGCGAAGAAATGCTGCCGTAAACGCGGGCATCGGCGCCTAGGCTATAAGCCAACGCCGTCTGCCAGTTCACGGCGTCCATGTCGACCAGCGGATAGTCGAACTCGGTGAGCACGACATTGCCGCCGACGATAGCGTTGCTGACTTCCTCGGCTCGATTCAGATCGGTCCAATCATAGGAGACGCCGACGATCCAATCGAGGCGCTCGCCCAGCTTGTGGCTGTTTTCGAGCGCGAACGAATACGTATCCTCCTCCGTGGTCTGCCATGGTTCGTCATAGCTCAGGCCGGCGGCCGCAAAGCCGGGCGCGTTGCGCTCGTTATGCTCGTCACGGCGGAAATGAAACGCAGCGCGCAGCGTGTTGCGGTCGCCCAATTCGGTGGAGAGCTGCACGTTGCCGCCATAGGCGGTGTCCTCATAATAGGAGTCGAACGCCCGCGGCAGCGATTGCGCGGTCTGCGCCGCATCGTCGAAGCTGCTCAGCAGGTTCTCGAACGAGTTCATATAGAGCCGCGTGCGCAGCGTCGTGTTGGGCGCGAGCTGCGTGGTCGACAGGAAGTAGAGACTGTCGAGATCCCAATAGGGCCAGGTCCAATAGCGTTGCTGGTTGATCGGCTGCGTCGTGTGGTAGGGCGCGTTCTTCTCGCCGGACTGGCTGATATAGCTGATGACGTATTCGTCGGTCGCGTTCGGCGTGTAGCCGAAGCGCAGATTGTAGCGAGAATCCTCGCTGGCCGAATTGATGCGCTCGCCGCCGTCTTCGATGGCCGTCGGCGAGAAATCGTCCGACAACGACCAGTGATCGCGCTCGCTCCAGGCGCCGCTGACTTGCGCATAGAAGCGATCCTGGCGCGTGCCGACGCGGCCGGACACGGTGCGGCCGCTATAGCCTCCATCGCCGTCGAAACTGGCCGAGCCCACCACATCCCACTCGAACGGCGCGTCCGGCCGGCGCGTCACGAGATTGACGGCGCCGCCAAGGCCGCCGGGCCCGTCGAGCACGGACACATAGCCCTTCGAAATCTGGATCGCCGCCAGATCGGCGGTGAGGAAGCGGCCAAAGTCGATGCGGTTGTCCGCCGGCAGAAACACGCGCACGCCGTCGATCGACAGCGTCGTCTGATAGCGATCAAAGCCGCGGATATAAATCACGCGTTCGTTCCGCCGCGCCCCACCAGCGCCGAGCGACGCCGAGTTGGCGCCTGGCACCATGTCGATCGCATCGTCAACGGTCTGCCGATTCTGCGTCCGCAACTCCTCCTGCGTGACCACCGCCCCGCCGAGCATGGCGCCGTCGCGCGCGCGCGCCGTCACCACAACCTCGCCGAGCGAGAACGTCTCATCGCCCTGTGCGGCCTGCGCGAACGCCTGCCCCGCGAGCGGCAGTCCCATCGCGCCCGCCATCAGCGCCACACGTCCCCAATGTCCCCTGCTCATCACTCAAGCTCCGCTACACCAAACGAACATCTCGTTATGTTCGAGCGTATATAGCGGTCGTGTGGCGTCTCATTTGAATTACGTCAAGCATAAACGGCTTTCAGCCGCGCTTTTGGAACGCTGGAAGATATTCCGCGGCCTTCGCCTCGAGGTCGCGCTGCATTCGCCTGTAAAGCGCAAGGATTTCCTTGCCGTTCTCGGTCACCTGCGCGCCGCCGCCGCCGGCGCCGCCGACGATCGCCTCGACGAGCGGGCGCTTGAAGGCGCCGTTCATCGCCTCCACCAGCATCCACGCGCGCCGGTAGCTCATCGACATGCGCTTCGCCGCGGCTGAGATCGACCCGGTCTCGTCGATCAGTTCGAGCAAGTCCGCCTTGCCCGGCCCGATCGCCCTGACATCACCGAGCATGATGCGCGGTTTCAGTTCAAGCTTGAATTTCTCCGGCACGGCGAGCCACTCCATCAGCGATCAGGCAGCTTACAATATTTCACACCAGAACAATATCTTAGATTGTCGATCCGACACTGTGTGACAGGCGTGTGACGAGAACGCCTCCGCGCGAAACACGTCAGCGATCCTGCACAATTGCACTTCGGACGTGACGAAGTTCTAATCCCGCCCAATGCGCTTGAGTATTGCGCGCGGCGCGAATTTATCCACACTCGCCCTGCCCGTCCGCCCCTAACCCAGAGGTGACGCTTGCGCTGCTGGCTCTTCTTCAACCGAGACCTCGCGCAAGGCGTGCCCGAGGCGCCTGAGGTTCTCCGCTTCATCGAGACTGCGAAGGCCCTCGACATCGAACTTCACGTGCTCAAGCCGAGCGAGTTCGATCTTGTCGTCGATTCCAGCGGCGGCTGGTCGGCGAGCTACCAGGGACGCGAGCTGCGCAAGCCGGATTTGATCGTTCCTCGCTGCGGCAGTGAGACGACATATTTCACGCTTGCGGTGCTGCGTCACTTCGAGCGGCAGGGCGTGGCGATCGCCAACAGCCCGTCCGCAGTCGAATCCGTCGCCGACAAGCTGCACACGCTGCAGGTGGTCGCGGGCGCCGGCCTGCCCGTGCCTAAGACCATCCTCGGCAAGTTTCCCGTCGACGTCGGGCTGGTGGAGCGCGAGCTGGGCTTTCCGGTCGTGGTCAAGAAACTCAAGGGCACGCGCGGCAACGGCGTCGTGCTTTGCCAGGACCGCGCGCAGTTTGACGATCTCGCCAACCTGCTCGACGGCGCAGCATCGGGCGCCGACTTCATCTTCCAGCAGTACATCCGCGCCAGCCACGGCCGCGACGTGCGCGTGCTGGTGATCGACAGCAAAGTCGTCGCCGCCATGGAGCGCCAGTCCGCCGACGGCGGATTCAAATCCAACATCTCGCTCGGCGGCCATGGGCGGCCCTTCGCGCCGCCGCCAGAGATGGCCGAACTCGCGCTCAAAGTCGCGCGTGCGCTCGATCTCGATATCGCCGGCATCGACATTCTGTTCGACACGCACGGCTACCGGGTCTGCGAAGCCAACTCGGCGCCGGGCTTCCAGGGGCTCGAACGCGCCTGCGGCCTCGACGTGCCGGAAGTGATCTTCCGCGCCATGGCCAAGAAATTCGCCATCCCGCTGCGGCACTCCGACCGCTGGGAACGCACCATCGAGAAGGCCGCGCGCTCGACCCTGGGCGCCATCGCCGCGCCGGCCCTGCCGCGTCTCCAGTCTCAGGCCCTGCTTCGCCCGGCCCCGATCCGACGCCGGCCGCAGACGGATTGGTAGCGGTTCCCAGCGCTCTCCGCTGGCGGCCGTCCACAATCCGCCGGGCGAAACGCAGCCGCGCCGCCATGGCCTTGATCTCGTGCAATGTTGTGCGAAATCATTCGCCTAGATTGCGCACGTGCGAGACTTAATCTCTGATCCCCACACGCAACAGCATTGGCATGCGTTGAACGCAGACAGCGCGCTGCGGGCGCTCGGCGCTCAGGCGGACGGCGTCACGTCCGCCGAAGCGCAAATGCGGCTCCAAAGATTTGGGCGCAACGAATTGCCGCGGGCGGCGAAAACGCACCCCATCATGCGTTTCCTGGCCCAGTTCAACAACGCTCTGATCTATTTCCTGCTCGCGGCGTCCCTGGCCGCAGGGCTTCTGGGCCATGTCGTGGACGCCGCGATTATTCTCGCAGCCGTGCTCGCCAATGCGCTGGTCGGGTTCGTTCAGGAGGGGAAGGCCGAACAGGCCCTGAGCGCAATCAGCGACATGATCGCGCCGCGCGCCGCCGTTCTCCGCGACGGGCACCGGGTTTCGCTGCCGGCTTCGGACATCGTCCCTGGCGACGTCGTGCTGCTGGAGTCCGGCGATCTTGTTCCCGCGGACATGCGCCTCATCCGCGCCCGGTCCTTGCGGATCGAAGAGGCCGCCTTGACCGGCGAATCCGTCGCCGCCGAAAAGCAGACGGCGCCCGTCGCGCGCGACGCTCCGCTCGGGGATCGCGGGTCCATGGCGTTCTCCGGCACGATGGTGGCCGCCGGGTCCGGGCTCGGCGTCGTCGTCGCCACCGGCCGCGCAACCGAGATCGGGCGCATCAGCACCCTGATCGGCCAAGCGCAGCAGCTGACCACGCCGCTCTTGCGCCAGATCGATCGCTTCGGGCGCTGGTTCACGGCGCTTGCGCTGGGCGCGGCGGGGCTCATCTTCCTGTTCGCGGTGGTCTTCCGCGACTACGGCTGGGCGGACGCGCTTCTTGTCGTCGTCGCGCTCGCCGTGGGCGTGGTGCCCGAAGGCCTTCCCGCCGTCATCACCATCACGCTCGCGGTCGGCGTGCAGCGCATGGCCGCCCGCCGCGCCATCATCCGCCGCCTGCCGGCGGTCGAGACCTTGGGCGCCACCTCGGTCATCTGCTCCGACAAGACGGGCACCTTGACGCGCAACGAGATGACGGTGCGCCGCATCATAACCGCCGATCACGAAATCGCCGTGTACGGCGTGGGCTACGTTCCCGAGGGCGCGCTCGACATCACCGAGAGCCGCAAGGACGCGCCGACATCCGTCGCCGAGCAGCTGATGCGCAGCGCGCTCCTCTGCAACGACGCCGATCTGCTGGAGGACAACGGCGAGTGGCGCGTCGAAGGCGACCCGATGGAAGGCGCGCTGATCTCGCTCGCCATCAAGGCCAGCCTCGATCCCATCGAGCAACGCAACGCCTGGGTGCGCATCGACGAGATTCCGTTCGATCCGCAAAACCGGTTCATGGCTTCGCTGCACCGCGCGCCCACCAACGACAACATCGTCATCGTCAAGGGCGCGCCCGAGCAGGTGCTCAGCATGTGCGCGACGCAAGCCGAGCACGAGGGCGAAGCGCCGATCGATCACGGCTACTGGACCGCGCGCATCGCGGCGGCCGCCAGCCAAGGTGAACGCGTTCTCGGCTTCGCGTTCAAGCCGTCCAACGGTTCGGCGCTTTCCTTCGCCGACGTGGACTCCGGGCTCGTGTTCCTGGGCGTCGCGGGCCTCATCGATCCCCCGCGCGAGGAAGCCATCTCCGCGGTCGCCGCCTGCCGCGCCGCCGGCATCGATGTCAAGATGATCACCGGCGATCACGCCGCGACGGCTGAAGCCATCGCCCGCCAGCTCGATCTCGCGGACGATCCCAAGGTCGTCACCGGCGCCGCGCTCGATTCCGTGTCCGACGAGGAAATGCCCGCGCTGGCGCGCCAGACTACGGTGTTCGCGCGCACCAGTCCCGAACACAAACTGCGCATCGTGCGCGCGCTGCAATCGGAAGGCGCCATCGTCGCCATGACAGGCGACGGCGTGAACGACGCGCCCGCCCTCAAGCAGGCCGACGTCGGCGTCGCCATGGGCCGCAAGGGCACGGAAGCGGCCAAGCAAGCTTCCGACATGGTGCTGACGGACGACAATTTCGCCACCATCGTCGCCGCCGTGCACGAAGGGCGCACCGTGTTCGACAACATCCAGAAGGTGATCGCCTGGACCCTGCCCACCAATGGCGGCGAGGCGTTCATCATCATCGCCGCGCTCGCCTTCGGGCTGGCCATGCCGATGACGCCGGCGCAGATTTTGTGGATCAATCTCGTGCTCGAAGTCACGCTCGGACTGGTGCTCGCTTTCGAACCCTCCGAGCGCAGCGTGATGGGGCGCCCGCCGCGCCGCGCCGGAGCGCCGCTGCTTTCGCCCTTCCTGCTGTGGCGCGTCGTTTTCGTCTCGGTTCTGTTCGTGCTGGCCGGTTTCGGCGTGTTCGCCTGGGCGACGGATCGCGGCTACACCGTCGAGACGGCGCGCACGATGGTGGTGAACACGCTGGTGGTGATGCAGATCTTCTATCTCTTCAACGTCCGCTACCTGCGGATGCGCTCGATCACCTGGCAAGGCGCGCTCGGCACCCCCGCGGTGCTGCTGGCCGTCGCGGCGGTCATCGTCGCGCAGCTATTGTTCACCTATGCGCCATTCATGAACGACATCTTCGCCAGCCAGCCGATTTCGCTTCTCGACGGCCTGTTGATCGTCGGGATTGGCGTGCTTCTCATGATCATTTGCGAGCTGGAGAAGGCGCTTATGCTGCGCACCGGGCTCATGCGCCGGCTTGAAGCGTGATAGTTCCACGGATTTGATTGAAATCATCAGCGGGATCACTCAGGATTCGTAGCATTATTTTTCAAAGGCGCCTCGCCGCCGCCAACGGCCTCACCGCCGCCCGACGACAGGAGAGATCATGCCCACTGCCCCCAACGGACCGCCCGCGCGCCTTCTGCTCGCCACCGATCTCAGCGGCCGCTGCGACCGCGCGCTCGATCGCGCCGCCTTGCTCGCCCAGGCATGGAACGCCACGCTCGTGGTCGTTCATGTCCTGGAATCGCGGCTCGACGATTTCGATTATCTTCACCGCCACGAACTGCCCAGCTGGCGGCGCGCGCCGGATCGCGCCGCGCTTGCCGAAAGCCAGATCCGCCGCGACCTGGGGACCGGACCGAACGCGATCGTCGTGCGCATCGCCGAAGGCGATCCGGTCCAGCGGATCGAGGAGATCGCGCGCGAGGAAGGCTGCGGCCTGATCGTCACCGGCGTCGCGCGCGACCAGACGCTTGGGCGCATTTTTCTCGGCGCCACCGTCGACCGCCTGATTCGGCGTTCGCGGGTTCCCGTGCTCGTCGTCAAGTCCCGGGCGAAGCGCGCTTATGAGAAGATCGTCGTCGCCACCGACTTCTCGGACTCCTCCCTGTACGCGCTCCAAGCCGCGCTGGCGCATTTCCCGAACGCCGCGATCACATTGCTGCACGCTTACGAACCGCCCTTCGAGGGACTGACGACGAGAACCGATCTCTCGGATCAACTGGCGGCGGTAGAGCGCGAAGCGAGCGCCGAATTCCTGGCGAAAAGCGGGCTTTCCGAGGCGGATAAGGGCCGCATCAAGGTACTGATCGAGCGCGGATCACCGGACTCGATCTTGCGCGCCTATGTCGACGATGTCGGCGCGGACTTGATCGTGGCGGGCTCGCATGGCCGCAGCGCCGTATTCGACGTGCTGATCGGCTCGACCGCCAAGCGCATCGTCGAGAACGCCGCCATCGATGTGCTCCTGGTGCGCGAACCTCGCGCGGCGGGCGCGTCCTAACCGCTGGCCGCAATGAGGTAGATCACATACGCCAGGTACGCGGCCACGAAGCATCCGCCCTCAAACCGCGTCAGTTGGCGTCCCGTCACGAAGGCGGGCGCGCAAGCGACCGCAGCGGCCGCCATGACCGGAATGTTGATGTGCACCAGCTCCTGCGAGACGGTCACGCCCCCGTCCGCAGCAACGCCGATAATGCCAAGAATGAACACGATATTGTAAACGCCGCTGCCCAGCAGGTTGCCGATCGCGATATCGCGTTCGTTCTTGAGCGTGGAGACGATGGTCGTCGTCAGCTCAGGCGCCGACGTGCCGATGGCGACGATCGTAAGGCCGATGAAGGCGTCTGAAACGCCCCACATCCTGGCGAGCTCCGAAGCGCCCCGCACAAGCCAGTCCGCGCCAAGCACGATGATAACCAGACCGGCCGCGAGCGCGCCCAAGGTCGTAAGGGTGGTCAGCGCGCTGGGACGCGGCGCAGCCGCTGCGCCGAATTCCTGCGCGAACTCGGCGAGGATCGCCCGCCGTTCCCGCCGCGCGAGCTGGACGATCGCCGCCGTGTACGCAAGCCCAGCGGCGATCAGGAGCACGGCCTCCCAACGCTCGATCACGCCATCCCATGCCGCGGCCAGCATGGCGAACGCCGCGGCGATCATGCTGGGCAGCTCGAAGCGCAGCGTCTGCATGCGCAAGGGCAAAGGCAGGATCAGCGCGCTTACGCCCAGGGCGAGCAGGAGATTGAGCGTATTGGCGCCGGTGATGTTGCCGATCGTCAGCGTATCGGCGCCCTGATGGATCGCCTCCAGGCCTATCGCCAGCTCCGGCGCGCTGGTGCCGACGGCCACGATCGTCAATCCGATCACGACCGGGGGAACGCCCAGCCGCGCCGCCAGCTTGGCGCCGTGACGCGTGATCAGCTCCGCGCCCAGAATGAGCGCGGCCAACCCGACAGCACACAGGAGCAGCGTCGACGCCATCTCAGCTAGGGCGTGTGCACGTAGGAGCCGGGCGCATCGGGCAGCGCCTCCACCGGATCGCCCGCTCCCATGCGCGGCGGCGCCGTCCACTCGCCGGAGCGCGCATCGAGCCACGCGCTCCACGCCGGCCACCAGGAGCCCTCCGTCACAGACGCGCGCGCAGCCCATTGATTGGGATCGAGGCGGCGCGCGCCGCGCTTGCGCGTCAGCATGCGATAGCGCCGCCACGGATCGCGCGCATCGGAGACGATGCCCGCATTGTGCCCCCCATTCGTGAGCAGGAACGTCAGCTCCCCTTCCACCAGCTGATGCAGCTTATAGACCGAGCGCCAAGGCGCAACATGGTCCGTTTCGGTGGACACCACAAACATCGGCGCGGCGATATCGCCAAGCGAAACCGGCCCGCCGGAGACCTGATAGCGGCCCTCGCTCAGGTCGTTGCGCAGGAACAGCTGATTCAGATATTCCGAGTGCATCCGATAGGGCAGCCGCGTGCCGTCCGCGTTCCAGGCCATGAGATCGCTCATGGGCGCCCGCTCGCCCAGCAGGTACTCGCGCACGACGCGCGACCAGATCAGATCGTTCGACCGCAGAATCTGGAACGCGCCCGCCATCTGCTTCTGGTCGAGAAAGCCCTGCTCCCACATCAGGTCTTCCAGGAAGGCGACCTGTTTTTCGTTGATGAACAACATCAGCTCGCCGGCTTCCTCGAAGTCGACCTGAGCGGCGAAGAACGTCAGCGACTTCAGGCGGTCATCCTCGTCGCGGGCCATGGCTGCGGCGGCGATCGCCAGGAGCGTTCCGCCAAGACAATAGCCGGCCGCGTGAATCTTCTGGCTGGGAACGATGGCGCCGATCGCGTCCAACGCCGCCATCGGCCCGAGCCGGAGATAGTCGTCCATTCCCAGGTCACGGTCCTGATGGCCGGGATTCTTCCACGAGATGACGAAAACGGTATAACCCTGCCGCACCAAGTGCTCGACCAGCGAGCGCTGCGGCGCGAGATCGAGAATGTAGTATTTCATGATCCACGCCGGCACGATCAGCACCGGCTCGGGCCGCACTGTCTCCGTTTGCGGCGCATACTGGATCAGCTCGATCAGCGCGTTCGAATAGACGACCTTGCCGGGCGTCGCGGCCATCGTCTCGCCGACGCGGAAGCTCTCGTTCGTTTCCTGCGCGCGCAGCGCCAGCGCGGACTGCATGTCCTCCACGAAGTGGCTCCAGCCGCGAGCCAGATTGGCGCCGCGCTCTTCCAGCGTCCTGTCGATGACGACCGGGTTGGTCCAGAAGAAGTTCGACGGCGAAATTATATCCAGCCATTGGCGCGCCGCGAACTCGATCGCCCGCTCATTCTGCGGCGTCAGCCCACGCAGACCGGTGGTTGCGTTGTGCCACCATTGCTGAGACAGCAGGAAGCCCTGGTAATAGAAGCAATAGGGCGCACGCGCCCAGGCGGGATCGCGGAACCGCCGGTCCTGCGGCAGCGGCTCGATACAGTCGGGCGTATCCTCGCCGGCCACCGAGCGCAGATAGGCGTAGCGCGCGAAGCGGAGCCATTTGCGCTGCGCCTTACTGATCAGCTGCGCCTGCTTGCCCGGCGCAAAGGCGAGGCCGCCCAGCCAGTCCAGATAGGCGCTCGCCAGAGCGCGCGGCGACATCCCGAGCGTAAAGCGCGCCATCGCCGCGTGCACGGAGCGGTCCAGGACATCGAAGGTCGCGGAATATCCGGCCGGATCGCCGACATCCTGCGGCGTGACCGGCGCGAACGGCGCCGCGCGCTTGCCGGACGGGCCCGGCAAAGCACTGGCCTTCCGCACGCGCGCCGCCGAACCGTCATCCGCCATTGTCCAATCTCCTGCGCCGCACACGTTCTAGATGCGATAATAGGAGCCAAGCGGGCAAAGCTCACGCCACTGCAACCGATGTTGATGGCGGCGCCCGCCGCGCGCCAGCTCAGACGCCGTAAGCATCGCCGACAAGTCCTTAACAGGAAAGTCGCCGCTCTGTGGTCGCGGACAAATGCCCAACCGCCGGGCGCCGGCATTGATCCAGCGCAAGGCGAACACGGGCCCCATGCGCCCCCTGCTTAACGCTGGCGCTTATCCGCCGCACGAGGCACATTCGACGACGCCATGACCACCCGCAATTTTGACGCCTTGTTCGCACCGCGCGCCATTGCGCTGATCGGCGCCAGCAACCGGCCGGGATCGGTCGGCGCCGTCCTGGCGCACAATCTTTATGCAGGCGGCTTCGCCGGGCCCGTACTGAGCGTGAACCCGCGCGAAACCCAGATCGCGGGCAGGCCGAGTTTCCAAAGCGTCGACGATCTGCCCCACACGCCTGATCTGGCCGTGATCGCAACCCCGGCTGCGACTATTCCGGACCTGATCGGCACGTTGGGCGCGCGCGGCTGCCGCGCAGCGGTCGTGATCAGCGCCGGCTTCAGCCAGGGCGACTTGCGCCAGCGCATGCTGGACGCCTCGCGGCCGCACCTGCTGCGCATTCTCGGCCCCAACTGCCTCGGCTTCATCTCGCCGGTGCGCGCCATCAACGCCAGCTTCGCCCATCTGGCCCCGCAGAGAGGCGACATCGCCTTCATCTCGCAGTCCGGCGCGATCCTCACCTCGATGCTGGACTGGGCGGTCGAGCGCGGCATCGGCTTCTCTCACATCCTCTCGCTCGGCGACATGAGCGACATCGATTTCGGCGACGCGCTGGATTATCTGGCGCTCGATCCGCGGACGAAGTCGATCCTGCTCTACGTCGAAAGCATCACCCACGCCCGCAAGTTCATGTCGGCGGCGCGGATCGCCGCGCGGGTGAAGCCGGTTATCGTCATCAAGGCGGGCCGCAGCGCCGCGGGCGCGCACGCCGCCGCCTCGCACACCGGCGCTCTGGCCGGATCGGACGCTGTCTACGACGCCGCCATCCGCCGCGCGGGGATGCTGCGCGTGAAGGAGGTGCGCGAGCTGTTCGACGCCGCCGCGGCGCTGGCGGCGGGGCTGCGCGTGCACGGCGACCGCCTCGCCGTCCTGACCAATGGCGGCGGCCTCGGCGTGCTGGCCGCCGACGCGCTCGAGGAAGCCGGCGGCCAACTGGCCGGCCTGAGCGAGGCCACTATGGCCGCGCTCGATGCGGCGCTGCCGCCGACCTGGTCGCGCGGCAACCCGGTCGACATCATCGGCGACGCCGATGGCGCGCGGTACGAACGCGCGCTGCAGGCGCTGCTGCGGAGCCGCGACCATGACGCGGTTCTGGTGATGAACTGCCCCACCGGCGTCGCAGACAGCATGGACGCAGCCGAAGCCACCATCGCCGCGCACGCCGCCCACAATGTGCGTCCGGTGCTGACCTGCTGGATGGGCGAAGCGACCGCCGAACCGGCGCGCCGGCGGCTGTCCGCGGCGGGCCTCTCCTCCTACGAGACCCCCGATGAAGCGGTCGGCGCCTTCATGCGGCTCGTGAACTACGCCAGGAACCAGGCCGCGCTGATGGAGACGCCACAGGCGGTCGCGCAGCGGCCGCCGGAAGCGCCAGCCGTCGCCAAACGCATCATCGACGGCGCGTTGAGCGAAGGCCGCACGCTCCTGACCGAGCCGGAAGCCAAAGCCCTGCTCGCCGCCTATGGCGTCCCCACGGTCGAGACGTTCATCGCGCCGACGCCCGAAGCCGCCGCCACGCGCGCGGATGCGATTGCGCGCCCGGTAGCGCTGAAGATCCTGTCGCCCGACATCACGCACAAGTCCGATGTCGGCGGCGTGCGGCTCAATCTGCGCGACGGCGCGGCGGTGCGCAAAGCGGCGGAGGAAATGCTCGCGCGCGTCGCGCAAACCGCGCCCGACGCGCGCATCACCGGCTTCACGGTGCAGGAAATGATCTCGCGCCCGAAGGCCAAGGAATTGCTGCTTGGCGTCAGCGAAGATCAGACTTTCGGACCGGTGCTAATGTTCGGACAGGGCGGGACCGCCGTCGAAATCATCGCCGACCGCGCCATAGCGCTGCCGCCGCTCAATTCCGCCCTGGCCCGCACCCTGATCGCGCGCACGCGCATTTCGAAGCTGCTTCAGGGCTATCGCGACGTCGCGCCGGCGGACCTCGACGCCGTCGTGCACGCGATGCTGGCGCTCTCCGACATGGCCTGCGATCTGGCCGAGATCACCGAACTCGACATCAATCCGTTGCTCGCCGACCAGGACGGCGTGCTGGCGCTCGATGCACGCGTGGTGGTGCGCAAAGCCGAGACTACAGCCGAGGCGCGCCTGGCGATCAGGCCCTATCCGCGGACGCTGGAAAGCATCATGCAATTGGAGGACGGTGCGACGCTATGCGTGCGGCCGCTGAGGCCCGAAGACGAGCCCGCCATCGTCGCCTTCAGCAAGAGCACCTCGCCCGAGGATTTGCGCCTGCGCTTCCACGGCGCGCCGCGCGAGATCACTCACGACATCGCCGCGCGCCTCACCCAGATCGATTATGACCGCGAGATGGCCTTGGCGGCGTTCGAGGACAACGGCGCGGTCGTCGGCGTGGCGCGGCTGGTGTTTGACCCCAACATTCACAACGGCGAGTACGCCATCCTGGTGCGCACCGATGCGCAGGGCCGCGGCGTCGGCCGGCGCCTGATGCAGGCGCTGATCGAGTACGCCCGCAGCCGCGAGGCGCAGACGCTTCAGGGCGAGGTTCTCGCCGAGAACGTCAACATGCTGAACTTCGTCCGCGGGCTCGGCGGCGAATGCGTCCGCCATCGCGCCGAGCCCGGCATCGTCAGCACGCACTTCAAGCTCTGATCAATCAATCAGACCCCAGCGGCCCAGGAATGGCGCTGCGGCCCGTCAATTCCGACTAAAATAGTCAACATTTTGAGAGCCTTGGCGCGCCTCTCTTGCCTTACGGGCAGCGCGACAACTCGGCGCACATATTGCGATTGACTTGCAATAGCATAGAGTAGAGGCGTTTCGCCACCTTTCAGCGGGCTTGGGAACGGGGACATGAAAACGCTTTGGAACACGTCGTGCGGCGCCGCTCTGGCGCTTTGCTTGGGCGCAGGCGCCGCCCAGGCGCAGGAAGCGGCGACACAGTCGGAGACGATCGTCGTCACCGCGACCGGCCGCACCGAAGCGCTGTCGAGCACCAAGACCGACACCCCGCTGATCGAGACGCCGCAATCGATCTCTGTCATCACCCGCGAGGAAATGGACGTGCGCGCCGTGCACACGGTGTCGGACGCGCTCGCCTATTCCGCCGGCGTTCAAGCCGAATCGGCCGGCATCGACAGCCGCGTCGACGAAGTGACCGTGCGCGGCTTCGGCGCCGGCGGCTTCTCCTCGAACAACAACTTCCTCGACGGCCTGCGTCTGCCCTCCGGCGGACAGTGGACGCGCCTCGCCTTCGACCCGTTCGGCCTGCAGCAGATCGATGTGCTCAAGGGGCCGTCGAGCGTGCTCTACGGACAGTCGGCGCCCGGCGGCATCGTCAACACGGTGACCAAGCGCCCGTCGCTCCGCACGGCCAACGAGATCATGTGGCAAAGCGCCGGCTATACGGAGCTGGAGCGCTGGCAACACCAGGTCGCCGCCGACGTCGGCGGCTCGCTGTCGGCCGATGACGGCGTGCTCTATCGACTGGTCGGCCTCTACCGCGACGGCGACACCCAGATCGACGAGACGTCGAACAGCCGGCTGTTCTTCTCGCCCAGCCTGAGCTGGGACATCGGTCCCGACACCAGCGTCACGTTCCTGGCGCAGTACCAGCAGGACCGCGGCGGTTCGACCTACCAGTTCCTGCCCATGACCGGCACGCTGCTGCCCAGCAACGGGCGGCGCATCGCCGTCGATTCCTATCTCGGCGAGCCGGACTGGAACGTGTTTGACCGCGATCAGCATCTCGGCGCCGTGTTCTTCACCCACAATTTCAGCGACGCGCTGACCCTGCGCAGCAATCTGCGCTACACGCATGCGGATTCGCTCTATCGCGTCACCGTGCTCGCCGGCGACACCGTCACCAGCTGCGGCGCCATTGCGGGCTGCATTCCGGGACAGACGATCAATCGCCGGGCCGTGCAGGGGGTCGGCGAAACCGACGGCTGGGCCATCGACAATCAGCTCGAATACGAGTTCACGACCGGTGCGATCGAGCACACGCTGCTGGGCGGCGTCGATTATTTCTACACCGAATGGTCGCACAATCGCGACCTGGTGACGCCATCGCAAGTGCTGCCGCTGCTCGATATCTTCAATCCGGCTCCGCGCGGCTCTTCGAGCTATGCGGCCAATCTCAATCCGCAGGCGGCGAATCTCTACATCGACACCGAGAGCAGCCAGACCGGCGTCTACATCCAGGATCAGCTTGCGATCGGCAACTGGCGCATCGCGATCGGCGCGCGCCACGACTGGGCCGAAGATGACACCTACTATCCGCTGATCGGCGGCCCCGCCACGCATGTCGAGGCCGACGACACCACTTGGCGGGCCGGGGCGGTCTATCTCTTCGACAACGGCTTTGCGCCCTATTTCAGCTATTCGGAATCGTTCCTGCCGGCGTCGGGCACGTATTTCGACGGCCGCCCCTTCGAGCCTACCACCGGTCAGCAATACGAAGCCGGCATCCGCTATCAACCGCCGGGCTCGAACGCGTTCATCACGCTCGGCGTCTACGAAATCACGCAGCAGAACCTCACGACGCCCGACCCCGTGAACATGTGCGGCGCCAATCCGTGCTCGGTGCAAACGGGAGAAGCGCAGATTCGCGGCGTCGAACTGGAAGGCCGCGCAACGCTTCCGTTCGGCCTGGCCGTAATCGCCACGGCGACGGAGATGGACACCGAGATCACGCGCACCAATACCGCCGCCGAACTGGGCAACCAGCTCGCGCAAGCGCCCGAGCACATGGCCTCGCTGTTTCTCGACTATCGCTTCGACGCCGGCCCGCTCAACGGCTTGGGCGTCGGCGGCGGCGTCCGCTACACGGGCGAAAGCTACGGCAATGTCACCAACACGATCGCCATTCCCGACTACACCGTGTTTGACCTCTTCGCGCGTTACGATCTCGGCGCGCTCAACGCGGCCTGGAGCGGCGCCATCGTATCGGTCAACGCGCGCAACGCCGCCGACGAAACCTACGTCGCGACCTGCTACAGCGTCGCCGCCTGCTATTACGGCTCCGGCCGCACGCTGAACGTCCGCCTGCAATACCGTTGGTAGGAGCCGTGGCCCTTCGAGTTCGCCCGACCGCAAACTGGCCGGCGTCGTCATGACGCCGGCCGCCGCGTCTGCGTTGGCGATCGCGCTTGGCGTGTTCGGCGCGACGGCGCTCTATCTCGGGGCGCCGTGGCAGCGCCTGCTGCGCCAACGCTGGCCAGCCGTCGCAAGCCTCGGCCTCGGCTGCGTGGGCTTGGCGGCCTCGCTTGCGCTGTTCGCGGCGCAGCTCAACGTCGCCGTCGCCATCTATTCGTGGCTCACGCTGCTGATGATCTGCTTCAGCGTGCTGCCCTTCCTCGCCGCCTATCTGCGCCGCAGCGAGACCAAGGCATGACCGGCGCCGCAAAGCTCACCAGCCGTAACTGGTTCGGCAAGGCCACGGCCGGCCTGATCCTCGGCTTCGCCGTCGCCATCGGCGTGAGTGCGCTGTTTGCGCATCTCACGCCGGGCGGGCTTACGCCGTCTTCCGGCAAGGCGCAGCTCAACATGTGGATCGTGGCGCCGATCTGGGCGGGCGTTCTCAGCTTCTGCTTCCTCTTTCGCGACGGCAAGTCGGCTTGGCTCAAGCTCGGCGCGGCGACCTTCGCCATCTATGCGCTGCTCTATGGCGGCCGCTGGCTGATCGGACTCTAACCCATGCGCGCCGACATCGTTCGCACTTACAAGGACATTCACTCCTGGGTCGGCATCATCAGCGGGCTTGCGCTGTTCATCGCCTTCTATGCCGGCGCGATCACCATGTTCGAGACGCCGCTGCAACGCTGGGCGAGCGCGCCCTCCACGCTGCCTGCGGCGGTGGCGCTGGACGATGCGCCGCGCCTCGCCGAAGCAATGATCGCCGCTCACCCTGAAGCGGCGCGGCGCTATATCGTCCATGTCGAGACCAATCCCGAAACGCCGGCGCGCGTCTCGTGGTCGACCGGCGGCAGAGGCGAGGAAGGACCGCAAGTTCTTTACGGCGCCAGCTTCGCCGAGGACGGAACCCTCGTCAGCGAGCGGCTCGACGTGTCTCCAGTCGCGCAGCTGGTGGACATCCTGCACCAGCAGATCGGCCTCACCATCGACCACGAGATCGCGATGCCGATCATGGGCGCGATCTGTCTGCTCTATGCGATCGCCATCGTGTCCGGCATTATCGCGCTGCTGCCGAGCATGGTGAAAGACCTGTTCGCGTTGCGATTCGGCAAGAACCTGAAGCGCATGTGGCTGGACGTGCACAATGCGCTCGGTCTGTTCAGCGTCCCGTTCCACCTGGTCATGGCGCTGACCGCGCTCATCTTCGCCTTCCATGATCAGATCTACGACATCCAGGACGCTATCGTGTACGAGCACCGCCTGGACGATCAGTGGGCCGCCGCGCGTCCGCCGCTGCCGCAGCCGGGCGAAGGCGCGCAGATGCTGGCGCCGTCGCAGCTGCTGGCGCGGCTGTCGGAGCAGGCTCCGGGCTTCACGCCGACCGCAATCGAATATCGCGCCGCCCCCAATGGGGCGATGCTCACCCAGATCGCGGGCTACGATCCGCGCTACGGCATGCGCGCGCCGACCTACGGCTTCGCCACGGTCGATCCGTACAGCGGCCGAGTGCTGCAGGACGATTACCTCCCCGGCCATCAGACCGGCTGGGTCGCCGTCGTGACGCAGTTCTTCACGCTGCATTTCGGCTCCTATGGCGGCGATCCGATCCGTTGGGCCTACTTCTTTCTCGGCCTCGGCGGCGCCTTCATCTTCTACACCGGCAACCTGTTGTGGATCGAAGCGCGCCGCCGCCGCATCACGCGCGACAATCCCGAGACGCCGCAAAAGCTTTCGACGCGCATTCTGGGCAGCCTGACCATCGGCGTGGCGCTGGGCTGCGTCGCCGGCATTTCCACCACGATCGCCGCGGCCAAGTGGCTGCCCGGCCATGTCGACGATCTCAACGCCGCCCACACCTGGATCTATTACGCCGTCTTCCTGGCGGCGATTGGCTGGGCGTTTCTGCGCGGGCCGGCGCGCGGTTCTGTTGAACTGCTCTGGGCGTGCGCGGCGACGACCGCGCTCATCCCGCTCTCCACCCTGCTTGGCGCGGCCGGCGCCACGGACGCCTGGGTGTGGCGCGACGCGAGCATCCTGGTCGATGTCGTCGCGATAGCGGGCGTGGCATGCTTCGCCTTGTTCGCCCGCGTCACCGCGCACCGCATCGCACACGGACCGCGCGACAGCATCTGGTCGGCGCACGCCATGCGTGAGACCCCGCCCCAACCGGACGCCCAGAACGTCTCGGCCTAGCGCGCCATGCGCTAAACTCGACGCCTATGGACCGCCGGCGTCCCGCCGGCCTGCGCGACTTTTTTTGAAGGAGCGCGGCAGGAGCCGCACGTTCCCCCTTTAAACGTTCGTGCAGGCCGGCGGGACGCCGGCGGTCCATAGGGCGCGTAGTCAACCCAAAGGCGCGAACTTGGCGGTGAAGTGCCGCAAACGCAGCGGCTGCTCGATGATCCGCATACCGCGCAGGGTGTCCCGCTTCTCATGCACCGTCAGAATGGTCTCGATCATATAGTCCGCATGGCTCTGGGTATAGACCCGCCGCGGCATGGCCAGACGCACCAGCTCCATCGCCGCCGGCGCCTCGCTTCCGTCAGGCCGCTTGCCGAACATCACGCTGCCGATCTCGCAGCCGCGCACGCCGCCTTCTTCATAAAGCGCGGCGGCCAGCGCCTGCCCGGGATACTGGAGCGGCGCAATGTGCGCCAGCATGCGCTTGGCGTCGAGGAACACCGCATGGCCGCCCGCGGGACGGACCACGGCGACGCCGGCTTCGACCAGCCGCTCCACCACGTATTCGTTGGCGCGCACGCGATAGCGCAGATAGTCCTCGTCGACGATCTCCTTCAGCCCCTGCGCAATCGCATCCAGATCGCGCCCCGCCAATCCGCCATAGGTGGGAAACCCCTCCGTGAGGATGAGGCGGTTGCGCGCTTCGGCCGCGAGCGCATCGTCGTTCAGCGCCAGCCAACCGCCGATATTGGCGAACGCGTCCTTCTTGGCGGACATGGTCATGCCGTCCGCCTGGCTGAAGATGTCGCGGACGATGTCGGCGACGGAGTGCGCCTGCTGGCCGCTCTCCCGTTGCTTGATGAACCAGGCGTTCTCGGCGAAGCGGCAGCCGTCGATGAAGAACGGTTTGCCGAAGCGGTGCGCTGCGGCGGCGACCGCCTTGATGTTGGCGAGGCTCGCCGGCTGGCCGCCGCCTGCATTGTTGGTGATGGTGAGCATCACGCACGGCACGCGCGCCGCGTCGCGCTCGAGCAGCTCCTCCAGGCGCCTGACATCCATGTCGCCCTTGAACGGCGCAAGCGACTGCGGATCGGCGCTCTCGGCGCACGGCAAGTCGACCGCCTCGGCGCCCGTCGCTTCGATGTTTCCCCGCGTGGTGTCGAAATGGGTGTTGGATGGAATGATGCGCCCCGGACCGCCCAGTAATCCGAACAGGATCGCTTCGGCGGCGCGGCCCTGGTGTGTGGGGATCACGTGCTTGAACGGCATCAGCGCCTGCACGGCGGCCTCGAACCGCGCGAACGACGGCGATCCCGCGTAGGACTCGTCTCCGCGCATGAGCGCCGCCCATTGTTCGCCGCTCATGGCGGCGACGCCTGAATCCGTCAGCAGATCGATCAGCACGGCGGAAGCGGGGACGGCGAACAGATTGTAGTGGGCGCGCGCAAGAATCTCCTGGCGCTCGCCGCGGGACGTCATGCGGATAGGCTCGACGGCCTTGATCCTGAAGGGTTCGATGATCGTTTTCATTTGGATGGGGTAAGGCGAAAATGTCCCGGCACACTAACCGCGCCGCGCAAGCCGAGGTTTGATGCTTGTCAAACTCCGTCGCGTCTCCTGCCAGCGCCTCCGGCGCCGCGACGGCAGCGACGGATCGCCCGATGCCGCAGCGTTGCACAGCGACGGCGAACGCATCGCGCACTAACGTACGAAGCGCGCACGCGGAGTGCAGCCCATGCACACACATGTCGAATACAGCCACGCGCCGTCAGCTGTACGTTTCATGACAGGCGCCATTCTGCGCGGCCAACGCAAGGGAAGCTTGTGCGCTTTGCTGTCGGCGCGCTGGAATTCCTGCCGCGCATCGCAGCGCCAGCTGGTCGACTTCAGCGCGCTCACCGGCTTGAACACAGGTTCGCACCTTCCGCTGCTCTTGCCCCAAGTTCTTGGTTTCCGCCTCAATATGGCGGTGCTTACGCACCCGCGATTTCCGCTGCCGATCTGGAATGCGCTGCAGATTCGCAACGACATCACGCAACACGAACCGATGCCGGCGGACGCCGACTATGTGGTTGAGACCTCCAGCCAGCCGCCGCGCATCCTGCCGAAGGGGCTGGAGATCGATCTCCGCACCACTTTCGAGAGCGACGGCAAGCTGCTCTGGGAAGGCGTCAATACGTTCTATTATCGCGGACAGTTCGGGCCGGCCGAGCAGCGCGCCGCCGGCGCCGCTTCGCCAACCGCGCCGACCTCCGAGATCGCGCGGTGGAACAGTCCCACCGGCGGACGCATGGCGATGGCTCGGCTCACCGGCGACTATAATGGCATCCACCTGTCTGACGCCTATGCACGAGCCTTCGGTTTCACCCGCGCGTTTCCTCATCCGCAATTGGCGGCCGCCCATTGCATGACGCGCCTGGCACCTGCCGACGCCTGGCCGCAGCGCCTGCGATTGTGGCTGAAGGGACAAGCGCCATACGGCGCTGAGCTGCGCCTGCGCGCCAACCTGACCTCGCAGCAGGCGACGTTCGCGCTCTTCTACGAGAATGATGCGCGCCCGATCATGCTGGGCGTCCGTCACAGCTGACGGCTGCGCCTCGCGGCGCAACCTAAGCGTAATATGGACTGCCGGCGCCCTCGCCGGCCCTGCGCCTTATCGAATGAGCGCCTACGCCAATTTTTTCGTCGCGCCATGCCGGCGAGGGCGCCGGCGCTCCTATTGGCGGCGCGTCCGATATTTAGCAGGCGCTTCAGTGTTCGCCGGGCGACGACGCCGACACACGCGCGCGGCGCGCCAGCAGCTTCTCGCTCAGCAGCGTCAAGTCCTCCTGGCTGAGCCTGCGCCGCGCCAGCGGAACGATAACGGCGTTCTCCAGCGTCAGGTGCCGCAGCTCGTGCTGCGCGAACGCGAGCAGCGCATCAACGCCGCCGATGATCGACCGCGGCGGCTTGCGCAGGATCAGACACGCATTCAGCACGTCCCGCGCACGAACGGACAGCTCCTTGTCCGTCGTATGTTCGACCGTCAACCGATTGAGAACTTCGTCGACCTCGTCCTCGGGTTCGCAGCGGCTGCGCAGCAGCGGAAAGATGTCTTCCTCTTCGTCGATCACGTGGAGCGTCAGATCGAAACGGATGAAGTCGAGCAGCGCGGTGATGCTGGCGGCGTCGAACTCGTCCGTCTCGGCGAGCCTCTGCAGCGTCCGGCACATGCGGCGGTGATTGAGATGCTCCGCCAGGATGAAGTCCAGCAGATCGTGCGGCGTCGGCCGGCGCGCGCCTTCGTACTGTCGAGCATGCGTATTCATTGCGCACCCTCCCTCTGCAGCCGGAATGCCGCCATCCGGGCGACACAGGCGCCGCCTGGATCGGGCGCATCGCGGATGGCGGACATCAGGCTGGCCCAGGCTTCCTCATCCGCCTCGGCGAGAAAATCGGAAACGGCGATACGGACGAACTGCGCCAGCGTCTCGCTGCGAAGCGCGGCTTCGCGTTCGACCCGCTCGGACAAGCTCACGTTCGACGCCCGCAGCCACGCGCTGAGCTGGGCGCTGGACTTCTGTCCCAGCGCCAGCAGGTCGCCAAGCTGCAGGCACGCGCTCATGCCACGGCGCCCAGCGTGAGATCCAATCCTTCGATCTCCGCTTCCGCCGCCAAGCGGGAGATATAGCGCGTCGACGCCGCGACCTGAGCGCGGCTGCGCAGCGACGCCCGGATCAGGTGTTCAACCGCTTCGAAGGGCAATGTCCGGGCTGGCGTCCGGCGGTCCAGCCTGATCACGTGCCAGCCATAGCGCGTGCGCACCGGAACGCCGCCAATCCCGCCCGGCTGCAATTGCAGCAGCGCCTCCTCGAACTCCGGGGCGAGATCGCCGCCTCGCAGTTGGCCCAGCGCGCCGCCCTCCTGACCCGTCGGGCAGGCGGAGAACTCCGCCGCAAACTCCGCAAAATCGGCGCCGTCCCTCAGCGCCATGATGGCTTCCACCGCGCGCCCGTGCG
This sequence comes from Hyphomonadaceae bacterium, assembly GCA_023384105.1. Taxonomy (GTDB): domain Bacteria; phylum Pseudomonadota; class Alphaproteobacteria; order Caulobacterales; family Aquidulcibacteraceae; genus Vitreimonas. The sequence continues at coordinate 118,669 of JAHDXR010000009.1, forward strand.
CCGCCACCCACGCCGCCGCGCCGGGCTGCTCCGGCGCGAACAGGATATGCGAGGCTTCGAACACTTCCGGCGAGGTGAAGCGCACCAGCGACGCATCGTACACCCGGCGGCATTCCTCCGTTGTCGGCTCGGCCGCCGGCGCTTCGCGTTCGAGCACTTGCCGGATCAGCGCTTCGTCCGGCGTTTCTTCGCGCCCCTTCTCGTCGCGCTCCGGCGCAGGCTCAAGGCCAAGTTCGCCGGCGCGCTGCAGCAGCAGTTCTCGAATGACCAGCGCCCGAGCCGCCGCCGCGCGCGCCTCGGCGCCCGAGGGCGCGCGGTGGTTCTGCGCTTCCGAAGCGATCGCCGTCTCGGGGATGGATACGCCATTGACAAACACCGGCGTCGCATTCGGACCGCGCCTCGCCGCCGGAATGGGGCCGTGCCCACAGCCGGAAAACGCTTCGCCTTCAGTCGCCGCCGGCGCCGCGTTGATCAGCGTGTGCTTCATTGAGCGCTCCGCGCCGCAAGCTTCTTGGAGCGCACGATCTGCCAGCCGCGACGGTTGAGATACCAAATCGGCGCCGAGAGCATGTGCACCAGACGTGTGAATGGGAACACCAGCAGGATGGTCAGGCCCAAAGTGAGATGGGCTTTGAATATCCAATGCGCATCCGCCACATAATCGGCCACGCCGGCGCGGAAGGTGAAGATGCCCTGCGCCCAGTTCATGAACTTCACCATCTCCCCGCCGTCGAGATGCTGGAGCGAGATCGGAATGGTGGCGAGGCCCAGGCACAGCTGCGCCATGAGCAGGATCAGGATGGCGGTGTCGCCGAAGCTCGACGTAGCGCGGATGCGCGGATCGAGCAGGCGCCGGTGCAGCAGCAGCAGGCCGCCCACCAGGCACATCACGCCGGCCACGCCGCCGGCGACAATGGCGAGCATCTGCTTGGCCCCGTGGCTTACGCCGAGCGCATCCCAAACGGCGAGCGGCGTGAGCAGGCCGACGAAGTGCCCTGCAAAGATCGCCAGAACGCCGACATGAAACAGCACCGAGCCAAGCACGAGCTGCTTGCGGCGCAGAAGCTGGGACGAGCCGGTGCGCCACGTGTACTGCTCCCGGTCGAACCGCAGCACCGACCCGACCGCGAGCACCACCAGCGCCACATACGGGTAAAAGCCGAACAGAGCTTGATTAAGCCAATCCATCGTCATTCCTCAGTAGCGGTACTCGATCGCGAACCAGAGCTTGGTGCGGTCGGCGAAACGGGGATCGTCCCCGTCGAACGCCGCGCCCTTCGCCTCGAACGACACATGGTCGGTCAGCGCTATGCGGACGGACGCGTCGATCTCCGTACCGAAATCCGCGCCGCCGCCATCGTCGCTGAAATCGCGCGCGGTGAGCGCGAATGTGAGCGGCCGTCCGCCGATCCATGGCTGCGTCGTGTAGCCGACGCCGGCGTAGAGGTCGCGGATCCCGTCCGGCGGCGTGGCCAGGAACACGTCCGCCCATCCCTGGAATGCGTGAAGCGTCGCTAGCGGCGTTGCGAAGCCGCGCGCCCCGTCGCCTTCCAGGCGCTCGCCGCCGGCGGTCACGGTCCAGCGGTCGCGCCGCAGCGCAAGCTCGGCGTGCTGATAGCCGAGATCGAAGTCGCTCACGGCGCTGCCGTAATCGCTCTGTACGGCCGCCTCCAGCGTGAGCCGCGGACGCCAGCCGCCGGCCTCCCACTCGTTCGACCAGCGAACGCCATAGGTCTGGTTGGACTGCGCCGGCGCATCGCGGCCGAAGTCGAGCCACAAGCCATAGACGTTCGCCTTGCCGAACGGAAGGTTGATGTCGGCCTGGAGCACGTGCGAGTCGCTATCCCACTCGCCTTGCGGGCTGTCGTCGCCGAACACGCGGCGCACGCGATCAATATAAATGTAGGTGAACGCCGCCTGCTCGAACGGACGCGCCTCGAGGCGCAGAGCGTCGAACGTCTGCTCGTTCTGGCGAAAGCCGACATTGCCGATGAAACGCGCGTTGTTGAGCACGATCCGCTGGCGCCCGAGCACCGCGCGGCGTCCCTCGGAACCCGACCAAGCCAGCTGCAGCCGGTTGAGTTCGAACGCCTCCGGGTCGGGGACGACAGCATAGGCGGTATGGCCGTTCACGGTGTCGTTGAAGTCATCCGTGAGCTGAGCCACCCCTTCCAGCTCAGCCAACGCCTTGAACCCGCGCCAAGCCGGCGTCTCGTATCCCAGCCGCGTGCGCAGCGTCAGCGCATCGGCGTCGCGCAAGCCGTCCTGCTCGACGCTCTCGTAACGGAGGCGCGCATCGACGATCCAGTCGCCGGTGTTGGCCGATGTTTCCGCGTGCGCCGCCGACGCAGCGGCCAACGCCCCGATCGCCCCCAACGCCATTGCCGCAAGCCGCAGCGATACCAGGCTCATGCCGCGTTCTCCTTGGTTCGCGACAACAGCGCCGCCTTCGGACAATCGACCTTGTCCGGTCCAAACGTGACCTGCTCTTCCGCCCAGGCGCGGTCGAGCGCTTCGAGGTCGTCCGGATCGTCGTCCGGCTCCTGCAACAGCGCTTTCAGCGCCTCCGGGTTGCGATCCGCCTCGACCAGCGCGACCAGCACGTCGAACACGCGCGCGTAGATCGAGTCCCGCTTCTTCAGCCGCTCGCGCAGCGCTTCCAGCACATGCGCCGCCTGCCCCAGCAACGCCGCCGCCTCTTCCCGCGGCCGCTGCGACAGGAATTCCAGGAACACCGGCAGGTGATCCGGCAGCTCCTTCGCCGTCAGCTCCAGGCCGTGCGAAGAGTAAAGCTTCAGCAGCTCCACCATCGCCTGGCCGCGATCGCGGCTCTCGCCGTGCACGTGCTCGTAAAGCTGGAGCGAGAGCGAGCGCGTGCGGTCGAACAGATCGACATAGCGCGCTTGCACCTCGTAAAGGTCGTCCTGCGAGAGTTCCTGCGCCAAGGGTTGCAGCCGCTTCACGAGCTTCGCCGGCGCGATGCCCTCGCCGCCCAGAGCCTCCAGCACCGCCGGCATCAAGGCCGCGGTCTCTTCGGTCGGGTAGCTCAGCAGGACCGCGAGCGCGCGATAAGTCTGCGCCATCATCAGACCTCCATCGGAGTCTTGGCGACGCGCTTCTTGACCGGGCCGAACAGCCCAAGCTCGGTGCGCCCGCCCGACGCCTCGTTGCCGAAGCTGAACCCGCAGGCGCCGCGCAGACCATAGGCGTCCTCGGCCCCTTCGCGATGCGATGTCGGGATCACGAAGCGATCCTCGTAATTGGCGATCGCCATGATCTGGTACATGTCCTCGATCGCCGCGGCGCTGAGGCCGACGCGCTCGGCCACGCCGTGGTCGATGACGCCTTCGATGGTCTTGGCGCGCATGTAGGCGCGCATCGCCAGCATCCGCTCCAGCGCCGATACGATCGGCGCCTCTTCCCCGGCCGTCAGCATGTTGGCGAGATACTGGACCGGGATGCGCAGGCTCTTCACATCCGGCATCACGCCATCGTGCTCGATCGCGCCCATCGAAGCGGCCGATTGGATCGGCGACAGCGGCGGCACGTACCAGACCATCGGCAAGGTCCGGTATTCGGGGTGCAGCGGGAACGCGACGCGCCAATCGATCGCCATCTTGTAGATCGGGCTGCGCTGTGCGCCTTCGATCCACGCCTCCGGCACGCCGTCGGCGCGGGCCTGGGCGATCACCGCCGGATCGTTCGGATCGAGGAAAATCTCGAGCTGCTTCTCGTAGAGATCGCGCTCGTCCGCCGCCGCCGCTTCGTCGATGCGGTCCGCGTCGTACAGGATCACGCCGAGATAGCGGATGCGGCCGACGCAGGTCTCGGAGCAGACCGTCGGCTGGCCGGACTCGATGCGCGGATAGCAGAAGGTGCACTTCTCGGACTTTCCGCTCGACCAGTTGTAGTAGATTTTCTTGTACGGGCACGCCGACACGCACATGCGCCAGCCGCGGCACTTGTCCTGATCGATCAGAACGATGCCGTCTTCTTCCCGCTTGTAGATGGCGCCCGACGGGCACGCCGCGACGCAGGCCGGATTGAGGCAGTGCTCGCACAGGCGCGGCAGGTACATCAGGAAGGTGTTCTCGAACTGGCCGTAGATTTCCTTCTGGACGTTCTCGAAATTGGCGTCCTTCGAGCGCTTGTCGAATTCGCCGCCGAGAATCTCTTCCCAGTTCGGACCCCACTCGATCTTCTGCATCCGCTCGCCGGTGATCTTCGAGCGCGGACGTGCGGTCGGAAACGCCTGCATCTCCGGCGCGGTCTGCAGGTGGGCGTATTCGAAATCGAACGGCTCGTAATAGTCGTCGATCTCCGGCAGGTCCGGGTTGGCGAAGATCTTGGCCAGGATACGCCACTTCGGCCCCATGCGCGGCTCGAGCTTCCCGCCCTTGGTACGCACCCAGCCGCCGTTCCAACGCTTCTGGTTTTCCCATTCGCGCGGATAGCCCACGCCGGGCTTGGACTCGACGTTGTTGAACCAAGCGTATTCGACGCCCTCGCGATTGGTCCAAACGTTCTTGCAGGTCACTGAGCAGGTGTGACACCCGATGCACTTGTCGAGGTTCAGCACCATGCCGATCTGAGCGCGGACTTTCATCTCAGCGGCCCTCCGTCTCGGCGAGCGGCCTGTCCAGCCAGTCGACCTTGGTCATCTTTCGCACGATCACGAACTCGTCGCGGTTCGAGCCCACCGTGCCGTAATAATTGAAGCCGTACGCCTGCTGAGCGTAACCGCCGATCATATGCGTCGGCTTCAGCACCGTGCGGGTGACGGAGTTATGGATGCCGCCGCGCTTTCCGGTCAGTTCGGAGCCGGGCGTGTTCACGATCTTCTCCTGCGCGTGATACATCAGCGTCATGCCTTCGCGCACGCGCTGGGAGACGACCGCGCGCGCCGTCAGCGCGCCGTTGGCGTTGAACACTTCGATCCAGTCATTGTCCTGGATGCCGGCGCGCTTGGCGTCGACTTCCGAAATCCACACCACCGGACCGCCGCGGTTCAGCGTCAGCATCAGCAGGTTGTCGGAATAGGTGGAGTGGATGCCCCACTTCTGGTGCGGGGTGATGAAGTTGAGCACGATCTCCTTCTCGCCGTTCGGCCGCTTGTCGTGCAGCGGCGAAACCGTCTTCAGGTCGACCGGCGGCTTGTAGACGCACAGGCCCTCCCCGAATGCGCGCATCCAGAGGTGATCCTGGTAGAGCTGCTGGCGCCCGGTGAGCGTGCGCCACGGAATCAGCTCGTGCACGTTGGTGTAGCCGGCGTTGTAGCAGACCTTCTCGCTTTCGAGGCCGGACCAGATCGGCGAAGAGATGATCTTGCGCGGCTGGGCGACGATGTCGCGGAACCGGATCTTCTCGTCCTCCTTGGGCAGCGCCAGGTGCGCATGCTCGCGGCCGGTCTGCTTCGACAGCGACTCCCACGACTTCACGGCGACCTCGCCGTTGGTCTCCGGCGCCAGCATCAGCACCGTTTCGCACGCATCGATCGCGGTTTCGATCTTGGCCAAGCCCTTGGTCGGACCTTCCGCGACCTCCCCATTGAGCGCCTTGAGCAGATCGACCTCATGCTCGGTGTTCCAGGCGAGGCCTTTGCCGCCATTGCCGACTTTGGTCATCAGCGGCCCGAGCGAGGTGAAGCGGCGGTAGAGGTTCGGATAGTCGCGCTCGATGACGCTGATCTGCGGCGCCGTCTTGCCGGGGACTAGGTCGCATTCCCCTTTCCACCAGTCCTGCACCTCGAACGGCTGGGCCATTTCCGCCGGGCTGTCGTGCTGGATCGGCGTCAGCACGACGTCCTTCTCCACGCCCAGCACTTCCGGGCAGACGTCGGAGAACGCCTTGGCGATCGCCTTGAAGATTTCCCAGTCCGACTTGCACTCCCACACCGGGTCCACAGCGGCCGTCAGCGGGTGGATGAACGGGTGCATGTCTGAGGTGTTGAGATCATTCTTCTCGTACCAGGTCGCCGTCGGCAGGACGATGTCGGAATAAACCGCCGTCGTCGACATGCGGAAGTCGATGGTCACGAGCAGGTCGAGCTTGCCCTCCGGCCCGTCGTCGCGCCAAGCGACGTCCACCGGCTTGCGCCGGCCGGTTTGGCCGAGGTCCTTGCCGAGCACGCCGTTCTGCGTGCCGAGCAGATGCTTGAGGAAGTATTCGTGCCCCTTGCCTGACGAACCGAGCAGGTTGGAGCGCCACACGAACATGTTGCGCGGCCAGTTGTCGGGGTGGTCGGGGTCCATGCAGCTCATTTCGAGCCGCTTCGACTTGAGTTCGCGCACCGCGTACTCGCGCGGATCGACCCCTTCGCGCTCGGCCGCCTTGGCGACGTCGAGCGGATTGGTCTTGAGCGCCGGCGCGGACGGCAGCCAGCCCAGGCGCTCGGCCTTGGCATTGTAGTCGATGAAGGTCTTGCCCCAATCGCCGTCCGGCGCCGTGGGCGAGAGAATCTCCTTCACGTCGAGGGTTTCGTAGCGCCACTGATCGGTGTGCGCGTAGAAGAAGCTGGTCGAGTTCTGCTGGCGCGGCGGGCGCGCCCAGTCGAGCGCGAACGCGAGCGGCGCCCATCCCGTCTGCGGACGCAGCTTCTCCTGCCCCACATAGTGCGACCAGCCGCCGCCGGACTGGCCGACGCAGCCGCACATCGCGAGGAGATTGATCACCCCGCGATAATTCATGTCCATATGGTACCAGTGGTTCATCGCCGCGCCGATGATCACCATCGACTTGCCGTTGGTCTTTTCGGCGTTCGAGGCGAACCCGCGCGCCACCGCGATGATCTGCTCGCGCGGCACGGTGGTGACCTGCTCGGCCCAGGCCGGAGTGTACGGCTCGATATCGTCGTAGCTCTTCGCGATGTGCTCGCCGCCGAAGCCCTGATCGACGCCGTAATTGGCCAGGAACAGATCGTAGACCGAGGCGACGAGGGTTTCGCCGTCCTTGAGCTTCAGCCGCTTGATCGGGATGCGCCGCATCAGCGTATCGGGATGGTCGGTGGAGGCGAAGCCGTTGGATGCATTGTTGGCGAAGTACGGGAACAGCACTTCCGCCAGCTCGTCATGCGCGCCCTTCAGGCCCACGCGCAGCTTCACGTCCGCGCCGTCGGCGGTCTTCTCCTCCAGATTCCACTTGCCCTGCTCGCCCCAGCGGAAGCCGATCGAGCCGGTCGGCACCACCGGATTGCCGGTGGCTTCGTCGATGCCGATCGTCTTCCAGTCGGGATTGTTGTCCTGAGCCAGCGCGCCGTCGAAATCGGACGCGCGCAGCAGCCGGTCCGGCACGTAGCGTCCGTCCTTCTTCACCAGCCGCACCAGCAGTGGCATGTCGGTGTAGCGGCGGACGTAATCCTTGAAGTACGGGACCTCGCGGTCGCGGTGGAACTCGCTCAGCACCACGTGGCCCATCGCCATCGCCAGCGCCGCATCCGTGCCCTGCTTCACCGAAATCCAGAGATCGGCGAATTTCGAGGCTTCGGAATAGTCCGGACAGATGACGACCGACTTCGCACCCTTGTAGCGGACCTCGGTGTAGAAGTGCGCGTCCGGCGTGCGCGTCTGCGGCACGTTCGAGCCCCACACCAGGATGAAGCCGGAATTGTACCAGTCCGCCGATTCCGGAACGTCGGTCTGCTCGCCCCAGGTCTGCGGGCTGGCCGGAGGCAGATCGCAATACCAATCGTAGAACGAGCCGCACACGCCGCCGAGCAGCTGCAGATAGCGCGCGCCGGCCGCGTACGAGATCATCGACATGGCCGGGATCGGCGAGAAGCCGAACACGCGGTCGGGGCCGTGCTTCTTCACGGTGTAGGCGTTCGCCGCGCCGATCAGCTCGGTCACCTCATCCCAGGTCGAACGCACGAGGCCGCCGCCGCCGCGCATCGACGTATAGGACTTCCGCTTCTTGGGATCTTCGACGATCGACGCCCACGCCTGCACCGGCGACATCGACTTGCGCGCCTGGCGCCAAAGCTTGATCAGCCGCCCGCGCACCAGCGGATACTTCACCCGGTTGCCGGAATAGAGGTACCAGGAATAGCTGGCGCCGCGCGCGCAGCCGCGCGGCTCGTGGTTGGGCAGATCGGGCCGGGTGCGCGGATAGTCGGTCTGCTGCGTCTCCCAGGTGACGATGCCGCCCTTCACGTAGATCTTCCACGAACACGAGCCCGTGCAGTTCACGCCGTGCGTGGAGCGCACGATCTTGTCGTGCTGCCAGCGGCGCCGGTAGGCCTCTTCCCAGGAGCGGTCTTCGTCATTCATCACGCCGTGGCCGTGCGAATAGAGCTCGGTCTTGCGCGTGAAGAAAGCGAGACGGTCGAGTGTATGGCTCATGAGTGCTTGATCCCTATGCAGCCGGCGCCTTGGCGGCGTCCGCCGCCGGCGTACGTTTGCTTTCAACGTCGAAGAGAAGCGCGCCCGGCCGCACGTAGACGAACCAGGTGATGGCCAGGCACGAGACGTAGAACAGAAGGAAGCCGATCAGGGCCGCAGTGGCCGCGCCGGTCATTTCGATCGACATCCCGAAGCCCTTGGGAATGAAGAAGGCGCCGAACGCCGCGATCGCCGAGGTGAACCCCGTGATCGCAGCCGATTCCTTCTCCGCCTGCTTCAGCTGATCCGGCGCAGGCATGTCGCTCTCGAGCCGCGCGACTTCCTTCCGCATGATCGCGGGGATCATCTGGAAGGTCGACGCATTGCCCACGCCGCTGGCGAAGAACAGCAGCATGAAGCAGAAGAAGAAGCCCCAGAAGGCGCCGGGCGCTTCCTTGTTCCCGAGGAAGTAGATCACGCCTATCGTGCCCAGCATCATCAGCATGAACACGACGAGCGTCACCCGGCCGCCGCCGAAGCGGTCGGAGACCCAGCCGGTCAGGGAGCGCGACAGCGCGCCCACCAACGGGCCGAGGAACGCGACCTGCAGAACGTTCACGTCCGGGAATTGCGTGCTGGTGAGCAGCGGGAACGCGGCCGAGAAGCCGATGAAGGAGCCGAACGTGCCGGTATAGAGCCAGCACATGATCCAGTTATGGGTGCGGCCGAAGATCACCGACTGCTCGGAGAACGACGCTTTCGCCGTCGACAGATCGTTCATGCCGAACCAGGCGAGGAACGCCGAGACGACGATGAACGGAACCCAGATGAAGCCTGCGTTCTGCATGAACAGCACGTCGCCGGCCGCCGTCGCCTGTCCCGCGCCGCCGAGCGAGCCGAACACCGCGAAGGTGATCGCCAAGGGTACGATGAACTGCATCGCGCTGACGCCAAGATTGCCGAGCCCCGCGTTGAGCGCAAGCGCATTGCCCTTTTCCGAACGCGGGAAGAAGAAGCCGATATTCGACATCGAACTGGCGAAGTTCCCGCCGCCGAAGCCGCAGAGCAGCGCCAGCCCCAGCATGATCCAGTACGGCGTCTCCGGATTCTGGACGGCGAAGCCGATGCCCAGAGCCGGCGCCAGCAACGACCAGGTCGTCAGCGTCGTCCACAGCCGGCCGCCGAAGACCGGCACCATGAAGGAATAGAAGATGCGCAGCGATGCGCCGGAAAGCCCTGGCAGCGCCGCGAGCCAGAACAGCTGATCGGTCGTGTAGTTGAAGCCGATGCTCGGCAGCTTCGCGACGACGACGGACCAGACCATCCATACGGCGAACGACAGGAACAACGCCGGCACCGAGAGCCAGAGATTGCGCGAGGCGACCTTCTTCCCGGTCTCGTTCCAGAACACCGGATCTTCCGGACGCCAGTCGGTGATGAGCCCGGCGACCGACGGCTTGTGCTTGGCCGGCTCGTGGATCGGCTGCAGTTCCGGGAACTGGGGCAGCGCCTCGAGTTCCTTGCCGACCGCGTCGCGCTCCATCTGCCGGATGGCGAAGTGCATCCAGACCAGGGAACCGACGACGATCACGAAGAGCAGCATGAAGCAGCTCGTCCAGACGCCGGTCAGATCGTTCAACAGGCCGAAGGCGATCGGCAGCACGAACCCGCCCAGGCCGCCAATCATCCCGACGAGGCCGCCGACCGCGCCGACGTCGTTCGGATAATAAACCGGGATGTGCTTGAACACCGCCGCCTTGCCGAGGCTCATGAAGAAGCCGAGCACGAACACGAGCACCGTGAACGTGATCAGGCCGGTCTCCATATGGAATCCGATCGGTCCGTCGATGCCGTCGATCACGTAGCTCGTCGGCGGATAGGAGAGGAAGAAGGTCGTCGCCACGCCGACGAGGAAGGTCCAGTACATGACCTGGCGGGCGCCCACCCGGTCGGACAGATAGCCGCCATAGACCCGGAACAGAGACGCCGGCACCGAGAAGAACGCGGCCACCATGCCGGCGGTCCTCAGATCGAGGTCATAGACGCCGACCAGGTAGCGCGGCAGCCACAGCGCCAACGCCACGAACGCGCCGAACACGAAGAAATAATAGAGCGAGAACCGCCACACTTGGATGTTCTTGAGCGGCGCGAACTGCTCCATCATCGAACGCGGCCGCACGCCTTGCTTGCGCCGCTCGATCAGGTCCGGTTCTTCCTTGCTGAACAGGAAGAAGATCACGGCCGTCACGGCGAGGCCGACCGCCCAGATCTGCGCCACCGCTTCCCAGCCGAACGCCAGCAACACGAACGGCGCCGCGAATTTCGTCACCGCGGCGCCGACATTGCCGGCGCCGAAAACGCCGAGCGCCGTGCCCTGCTTGCCCGCCGGATAGAACTTGGAGACGTACGCCACGCCCACTGCGAACGAGCCGCCGGCGATCCCGACGCCCAGCGCCGCGACCAGGAACTGCGGATACGTCTCGGCATAGGAGAGCATGAACGTCGCCGCCGCCGCCGCCAGCATCACGACAACGCTCATGATCCGGCCGCCATACTGCTCGGTCCAGACACCGAGCACGAGCCGGATCAGCGATCCCGTCAGGATCGGCGTGCCGATCAGAAGACCGAATTGTGTCTCGGAAAGCTGCAGATCCCGCTCGATCTGAACGCCGATGATCGAGAAGATCGTCCAAACGGCAAAGCAAGCGGTAAAAGAGAATGTGCTCAGCCAAAGCGCGGCGTCAGCGCCGCTTTGCTTTGCTGTCTGGTCACGCAGTGACATCGACGCCCCCAGTCCGGGTCAACACCATGGTCGGTGCTTCACCGTCACACAGAGCAGCAGTCGGCTCAAAGGTGTTTGATCCACATCAAATAAAGCTGCTCTGGCGCGGGAAATTTCGGTTGCGTAGCCGAAACTGACGCGAATACTTGATTTTCCGTGTTGTGTTCGCTTGCGCAACATCAAGATTAGACAAGATCGAAGCGTCAAAATGAAACCTTCTTGACTTGGATCAATCGGCTTGCGACCGGATGGCGCCACAAAAACGCGGGGCATTTAGGGAGTGCTTCGTGCGCACGGGCGACATCGAAAGAGTGCAGGGCCTGCCGCTGTTCACGGACGTGGCGCCGGAGACATTCCGCATCGCCACGGCTGGCGCGCATCTGCAACGCTTTCCGGCCGGCACCATGCTGCTGCTCGAAGGCGATCCGGTCGACTTTCTCTATGTGCTCCTCGACGGCCAAGTCGAGCTGCACGGCACATGGAACGACCACGAAACCGTTTTGGCCATTCTTCGGCCGGTTTCGACATTCATTCTCGCCGCCGTCGTGCTCGACGCCGATGCGCTGATGTCGGCGCGGACGCTCGACCGTTGCGAAATCCTCATGATTCCCGGCGACGCGATCCGGACGGCGATGCGGCTGGACGCAAGTTTCGCGTTCGCGGTTTCCCGCGATCTGGCCGGCTGCTACCGCAGCCTCGTCCGGCACACCAAGAACATCAAACTGCGCAACAGCACCGAGCGTCTGGCCAATTATCTGCTCGCACTGCGCGCCGCCGACCATTGCGGCAGCGTGGTCCGCCTGCGCCACGAAAAGCGCGTCCTCGCCTCGCTGCTCGGCATGACGCCCGAAAACCTCTCCCGCTCCTTTTCGGCGCTGCAGAAATGCGGCGTGAGCGTCCAGGGCGCGGTTGTCACGCTCAGCAACATCCCGGCGCTCGAACAGCTGGCCAAGCCCGATCCGCTGATCGATAATCACGCGCCGCGCGGCGGTGACATTATCGCCGACGCGGACGCCGAGATTTGGTCGTCCGAATCGAACCGAATAGGATCGCGATGACGCGTCTTTCCGCGCCCCGGCCCTCGCCGAACGCCATGCCTTCGAGCATCGTCGGCGTCCTCATCGCCGGCGGCCGCTCGACGCGCTTCGGTTCTGAGAAAGCCATCGCCGCGTTCCGAGGCGCGCCGCTGATGGACCGCGCGGCCCGAATATTCGCCGACTTGCCCGGCTTCGCCGTAAGCGCGCGGGCCGGTTCGGGCGCGGAGCATCACGCAAGGGCGCTCGGCGTTCCCGTCCTGCATGACTCCCCCGGCCTGCCGAACGGCCCGCTTGCGGGCCTGCTGGCCGCGCTGGAATGGGCCAAGCAGCAAGGCTTCGCGTTCGTCGCCACCGCCCCGTGCGACGCGCCGCTGCTGCCGCCCGACCTGGTGGCGCGCCTGGCGCAGCGTATCGGCGAGGCGGCCGCCGCCTTCGCCGTGACAGCGGACGGCGAGCATCCCTTATGCGCGCTCTGGCGCACCGAACTGGCCGAACCGATCGACGCCCGCCTGCGCAGCGGCGAGCATCCCGCCGTGCGCAGCTTCCTCGCCGAACTCGGCGCAGTCCGCGTGCGTTTCCCCGATCCGCGGCAATTCGCCAACGCCAACACCGCCGGCGCGCTCGCCGCCCTGGAGCAGGACGCTTGAAACCGCTGATCGATCCCTTCGGTCGCGCCATCACCTATCTGCGCGTCTCGGTCACCGACCGCTGCGACCTGCGCTGCATCTATTGCATGACCGAGCGCATGCGCTTCGTGCCGCGTCCGGAACTGCTGACGCTCGAGGAGCTGGCGCGCCTTTGCGCCGCGTTCGTCCAACGCGGCGTGCGCCGGCTGCGGTTCACCGGCGGCGAGCCGCTGGTGCGCCGCGGCTTTCTCGATCTGCTGCACGAGGTGAAGCGCCATCTCGGCGCGGGCCTCGACGAAATCACCCTCACCACTAACGGCGTGCAGCTCGCCGAGTTCGCGGAACCGCTCTATCACGCGGGCGTGCGGCGGGTGAACGTCTCCATCGACTCGCTCGACCGGGACACGTTCAAGCGCATCGCCCGCCGCGACCGGCTTGCGCAGGTGCTGGAGGGCGTCGACGCGGCCGAACGCGCGGGGCTGAAGATCAAGATCAACACCGTGGCGCTGAAGCACGACAACGCGCACGAGATTCCCGACCTGGTGAAATGGGCGCACGGCCGCGGCTTCGACATCACCCTGATCGAAACCATGCCGCTCGGCGAGATCGACGAAGACCGCACCGACCAGTTCCTCTCCCTCGCACGCGTGCGAGAGGATATGCAGAGCTATTGGACGCTCCGCGACATTCCCGACCGCACCGGCGGCCCCGCCCGCTACGTCCGCGTCGAAGAGACCGGGGGCCGGCTTGGCTTCATTACGCCGCTCACGCACAATTTCTGCGAAGGCTGCTCGCGCGTGCGGCTCACCTGTACGGGCAGGCTCTATTTGTGCCTCGGCCACGAGACCTCGGCCGACCTGCGCGCGCCGCTCCGCGCCAGCGCCGAAGATGCGCCGCTGCAGGAGGCGATCGACGCCGCCATCGCCTTACGGCCCAAGGGGCATGACTTCGTGATCGAGCGCCTCTCTCAGCCCGCCACCGAGCGGCATATGTCGGCGACCGGCGGATGACGCGGATTCTGTTCTTCGGCCGTCTTCGCGACGCAGCCGGCGCCAGCGAAATGGCCTGCGAACTGCCGGCGTCGCTGCGGACTGTCGCCGACGTGCGCGCCTGGATCGGCGCGCGCGATCCCGAACTCGGCGCCGCCCTGGGCGCGCCGGGCGTGCGCATCGCCGTCGATCAAGTCTTCGCCACCGACGACGCGCCGGCGTCCGGCGCCGCCGAGATCGCCTTCATGTCTCCGCTGAGCGGGGGATGATTTGGGCGAAACCGTGCTTTTGCTCGCCGTGGCGATTGGCGCGGCCGCTGCGCTTTATTCCTCGGTAGGGCATGGCGGCGCCTCGGCCTATATCGCGCTCATGGCGCTGGCGGGGCTGGCGCCGGATGAAGTTCGCCCGGCGGCGCTGGTGCTCAATATCCTTGTCGCCGGCCTTGGCGCGTTGCGCTACCTGCGTGCGGGCCGCTTCGACTGGCAGGTGTTCTGGCCGTTCGCGATCACCGCCATACCCGCCGCCTTCCTCGCCGGGCGCATCGATGTTCCCGAGCACGTCTATCGTCCGCTGCTCGCGGCTGCGATCGCCGCCGCGGCGCTGCGCTACCTCATCTGGCCGCAGATCGACGCCATCAAACCCGGCAAGGCGCCGCCGAAAGCCGTCGCGCTGCCCGCGGGCGCCGGGCTCGGCGCGCTCGCCGGGCTTACCGGTATTGGCGGGGGCGTCTATCTTTCCCCGCTGCTCGTGTTCGCCGGCTGGGCCGATCCCCAGCGCGCCACCGGCATCGCCGCCTGCTTTATCGTCGTGAACTCGGTGGCGGGGCTGGCCGGCCGCGCCTCATCGCTGGCGTTGCTGCCGTCCTACCTGCCCTGGTTCGTCCTCGCTGCTATAGTCGGCGCCATGATCGGTACGACGCTTAGCCTCAAGGGCCTGAGCAAAAGCGGCCTGCTCCGCGTTCTTGGCCTCGTACTCGGCGTCGCCGCCGTGGCGCTGGCGACATGACGCGCGTGGTTCTTTCCGCCGCCGCCTTCTCCGCGGACGCAGAACTTTCCCGGTTCGCGCGCGGCCGCACCGCCGCCACCGGCGCGCTCGCGAGCTTCGTCGGCTATTGCCGCGCGACCTCCGATCACGGCGCCGTCGAGGAGATTGTGCTCGATCACTATCCGGGCTTCACCGAAAAAGAGATCGAGCGGCTGAGCCGCGCCGTCGCCGAACGGCGCGAGCTGATCGACCTCTTGGTGATTCACCGCATCGGCGCCGTTCCGGCTGGCGAACCGATCGTGCTGGTCGCGGCGCTGAGCAGCCATCGCGCCGCCGCCTTCGCCGCCGTCAGCGAGATGATGGACTATCTCAAAACCGACGCGCCGTTCTGGAAACGCGAGCAAGGCCCCGACGGCGCGCGCTGGATCGACCCGACTGCGGCGGATTACGCCCGCCGCGAGGAACATGCGAAATGAACGACACCTCCCACGGCTGCCGCATCGACGAATCGCTGCCGTTCAAGCCGGTGCGCGTCGCCGTGCTGACCATCTCCGACACGCGCGACGATGAGAGCGACACCTCCGGCCCGCTGCTGATGGATCGCGTGAAGCGCGACGGCCACATCGTCGCCGCCCACGCCATCGTCCGCGACGATGTCGGCGCCATTCAAGCGCAGGTGCGCGATTGGATCGCCGATCCCGCGGTCGACGTCGTGGTGACCACAGGCGGCACCGGCCTCACCGGCCGGGATGTCACGCCCGAGGCGATTCGGCCGCTGTTCGAGAAAGAGATCGAGGGTTTCGCAATCGTCTGGCACATGCTGAGCTATCAGAGCGTCGGCCTTTCGACGCTGCAATCGCGCGCCTGCGCGGGCGTGACCGACGGCAAGTTCATTTTCGCCCTTCCGGGCTCCAACGGCGCCTGCAAGGACGGCTGGGACAAGATCATCCGCTGGCAGCTCGACAGCCGCCACAGGCCCTGCAATCTGGTTGAAATCATGCCGCGGCTCACGGAGCGCTGACCGCAATGAGCGAACGCCTCACCCATCTCGACGACAGCGGCCGCGCCCGCATGGTCGACGTGAGCGGCAAGCCCGTCTCCAAGCGCGAGGCGACCGCGCGCGGCTGCGTGCACATGGCGGCGGAGACCTTCGCGCGCGCGCAAAGCGGCGACACGCCGAAGGGCGACATACGCGCCATCGCCGAGATCGCCGGCGTGATGGGCGGCAAGCGCACGTCCGACCTCATCCCGCTGTGCCATCCGCTGCCACTGTCGAGCGTCAAGGTCGAAGTGACGCCGGATCCGGCGGCCCACGCCTTCATCGTCACCGCGCGCGCCGCCACGACAGGCCAGACCGGCGTTGAGATGGAAGCGCTCACCGCCGTCTCGATCGCCTGCCTGACGATCTACGACATGCTGAAGGCGATCGACCGCGACATGGTGATCGACGACATCTGCCTGCTCGCCAAGAGCGGCGGCGCAAGCGGCGATTACGTACGGAGCGCGCCATGATCACTGTCGCCGAAGCGCGCGAGATCATCGTGTCGAACGCGCGCCCGCTGGCCGCCGAGCCTGCGCCGATCGAGGCCGCGCTCGGCCGAACCCTGCGCGAGCGGGTCGTGGCGCAGCGGGCGCAGCCGCCCTTCGCGGCGTCGGCGATGGACGGCTACGCCGTGCGCAGCGCCGACACGCCCGGACGTCTGCGCCTTGTCGGTGAAGCGGGGGCCGGCCACGGCCTTTCGCGGCCGCTGCAGCGCGGCGAGTGCGCGCGCATCTTCACCGGCGCGCCGATCCCCGAAGGCGCCGACTCCGTCCTGATCCAGGAAGACGCCGAGCGCGATGGCGATACGGTCGTCGCGCCTAGCGTACGCCATGGCCTTCACGTCCGCGCCGCAGGCGTCGACTTCGAGCGCGCCGCTCTTCTGCTCGAGCCTGGGCGCATACTCGACGCCGCCGCCATCGCCCTTGCGGCCGCGGCGGGCCGCGCGGACCTCAGCGTCGCGCGCAGGCCGCGCGTGGCGCTGCTTTCGGGCGGAGACGAGATCGTGCCGCCCGGCGTCGAACCGGCCCCCGACCAGATTTTCGATTCCGTCAGCTACGGGCTCGCCGCGTTGATCGAGGGCGCCGGCGGTTCGCCTCTCCGCAGCGGCCCGCTGCGCGACGACGCCGCGGCGATCGCCGCGACCGTCGCCGACGCGCTGACCCGCGCCGATCTGCTCGTACTGGTGGGCGGCGCCTCGGTCGGCGACCACGACCATGCGCGCCCCGCGCTGCGCGCGCTCGGCGCGGAACTTCTGTTCGAGAAGGTCGCGCTGCGTCCCGGCAAGCCGACCTGGTTCGCGCGCGGCGAGGGCAAGCTGGTGCTCGGCCTGCCCGGCAATCCCGCCTCCGCTTTCGTCTGCAGCCGGCTGTTCCTGCGCCCGCTGCTGGACAGCCTGCTGGGGCGCGACCCGGACGCGGGCGTCCGCACGCGCCACGCCAAGCTCCGCGGCGCATTGGCGGCCAACGGCGCGCGGGAAACTTACCTGCGCGCCCGTTTGGAGGCGGACTCCTCCGGCCAACTCTGGGTCTCGTGCGCCGCGAACCAGGATTCGTCGCTGATCTCCGTGTTCGCAAACTCCAACGCGCTGGTCCGGCGTTCGCCGCAGGCGCCATCCGCTGAGGAAGGCGAACTGGTTGAAGTGATCGATCTGTAACAATAATCCGCCTGCGGCAAAAACGACCTCCAGGCGCGATTTGAATTCGATCAAGGACACCCGCTGCGCCCCCACGTAGCGTAAGCGTCCCAGCTTGCGATCCGCTGGAAGTAGGGGTCAGTCGCCCGTAGGCGCCTGCGGAACGCTGGCCCCTAGCCCAAAATCCGGAGACGCCGCGTTGAAGTCTGCTCAACGTCTACTGGAATACGCCGCCAAACAGGGCGTCAGCGCCTGCTTCGCCAATCCCGGCACCTCGGAAATGCATCTTGTCGCCGCGCTGGACGCGACGCCGCAAATCCGGCCCGTGCTTTGCCTGTTCGAAGGCGTCGCCACCGGCGCGGCTGACGGCTTCGGCCGCATGACGGGGAACCCCGCGCTCACCCTGCTGCATCTCGGCCCGGGCCTCGGCAACGGGCTCGCCAACCTTCACAACGCCTATCGGGCGCGCACGCCGATCCTTTCGCTGATCGGCGAGCACGCCACCTACCACCGCGCCAACAACCCGCCGCTCGCATCCGACATCACGGCGCTGGCGCGGCCGGTGTCGGCCTGGCTGAAAACGGTGGAACGGCCGCAGGACCTCGTGGTCGACACCGCGGCTGCGCTGCATGCGGCGCGCACGCTCGGCCCCGCGGCGCTCATCCTGCCGGCGGACGTCGCCTGGTCGGACGAAGAACCCGATCCGGTGACCAGCGCGCCGGACGCCAGCCCGCAGGGTTGGCTTGGCGCATTGGATCAAGCCGCCGCGGCGCTCGACGCACGCAGCGTGCTGCTGCTCGGCGGACGCAAGCTTTCCGCGCGCGCCTGTTCCGCCGCGCAGCGCATCGCCGAGAAAACCGGCGCGCAGGTCTACGTCGAAACTTTCCCGACGCGCATCGAGAGAGGCGCCGGCCGGGCGCCGCTTAAGCGGCTGCCCTATCTGACGGAAATGGCGGTTGGCGTCCTGGCCGGGGCCGAGACCGTCGTGCTGGCCGGGGCCGTGAAGCCGATCGCGTTCTTCGCGCTGCCCGACCGCCCCACCGAGATCGCGCCCCCAGGCGCCTCGATCGTCGAGTTCTTTCCGCCGTTCGGCGATCCGACGGAAGCGCTGGAAGCGCTCGCGGACGCGGTCGGCGCCGCAAAGAGCCACGCCGCGCGCGCCGAGACGGCCGCTGGCGCGACCGACGCCGCCGCGCGCCTGGACCCCGGCGGATTCGCGCAGGCGATCGCGGCGCTGCTGCCGGAGAACGCCATCGTCTCCGACGAATCCAACACGCTTGGCCTCTATGCCTTCGACGCCGCCGCCGGCGCCGCGCCGCACGACTGGCTCACGCTGACGGGCGGATCGATCGGTCAGGGCCTGCCCTTGGCGACAGGCGCCGCGGTTGCGTGCCGGGATCGCCGCGTCGTCGCCATCGAAGCCGACGGCAGCGCGCTCTACACGATCCAATCGCTGTGGACCCAGGCGCGGGAGGGGCTCGACGTCACCAACATCATCCTCAACAACGGCGCGTACGCGATCCTTAAGTTCGAAATGATGCGCGCGGGCATCAACGCGCAGACCGAGGCCGCCGCGGAATTGTTCGACCTGCGGCGCCCCGGCATCGACTTCACGCAGCTGGCCGCCGGCTTCGGCGTGCCCGCGCAACGCGTGACCACGCTGGCCGAGTTCTCCGCCGCGCTGCGCCGGAGCTTCGCCACGCCGGGCCCCACCCTGATCGAGGCCATCTTTCCATGACGACGCCTCTTCCCGCCGCGCTGCTTGAACGCCTGCGCACGCGCCTGGGCGACAGATTCTCGACGGCGGAAGCGGTTCGCAACCAGCACGCCGGCGGCGGCATGCATCTGCCGCCGCTGCCGCCGCAGGCTGTGGCCATGGCCAACAGCCTCGAAGACATCGTCGCCATTGTCAGCGCCTGCAGCGAGTTCGGCGTTCCGCTCGTGCCGTTCGGCGCCGGCACCTCGCTCGAATGCCATGTCGGCGCCGCGCGCGGCGGCGTCTCGATCGATCTGAGCGGCATGCAGCGCGTGCTGAAGGTCAATCTCGAAGATCAGGACTGCATCGTCGAGGCCGGCGTCACGCGCAACGCGCTGAACGCGCACCTGCGCCATACCGGTTTGTTCTTTCCGGTCGATCCCGGCGCCGACGCCACGATCGGCGGCATGGCCTCCACCCGCGCCTCCGGCACGACGACGGTGCGCTATGGCGGCATGCGCGAGAACGTGCTGGGGCTCACGGTCGTGACGCCGGACGGTTCGATCGTGCGCACCTCGCGCCGGGCGCGCAAGAGCGCGGCCGGCTACGATCTCACCCACCTGTTCGTCGGCGCGGAAGGCACTCTGGGCGTCATCGCCGATGTCACCGTGCGGCTCTATGGCGTGCCCGAGGCGATCAGCGCCGCCGTGTGCTCGTTCCCCTCGGCGGCGACGGCGACCATGTCGGTGATCGAGGCGGTGCAGCTGGGCTTGCCGCTCGCGCGCGCCGAGTATCTCGATCCGTCCGCCATCGCCGCAGTGAACGCCGCGTTCAAGACCGGCCACGACGTCGCCGATACGCTGTTCCTCGAATTCCACGGCGCGGAGGAGGAGGTCGCCCGCTGCGCCGAGCGCTTCAAGGGCATCGCCGCCGACAATGGCGGCGGCGAATTCCACTGGGCGACCGACGAGGAAGCGCGCACGGCGCTCTGGCGCGCGCGCCATCACGCTGGCTTGGCCATCGCCATGTCGCGCCCGGGCGCCGCGCCCTGGTCGACCGATGTCTGCGTGCCGATCAGCCGCCTTGCCGAGTGCATCGTTCAGACCAAGGAAGACCTCGCCTCGGCGCCGTTCTCCGCGGCCGTGCTCGGCCATGTCGGCGACGGCAACTTCCACGTCGTCCTCATGATCGACACTTCGTCACCCGACGAACTGGCGGCGGCGGAGCGCTTCAATGACACGCTTGTCGCCCGGGCGATCGACATGGACGGCACCTGCACCGGCGAACACGGCGTCGGCCTCGGCAAGCGCGAAGCCTTGAGAACCGAGCTTGGCGGCGCGGTCGAGCTGATGAAGTCGATCAAGCACGCGCTCGATCCGCGCGGCCTGATGAACCCGGAAAAGATTTTCATCTAAAGCGCCGCGCCGAATATCGGACGCCTCGTCGCTATGAACCGCCGGCGCCTGTGTTCATTTCATCCTGATGCGAATGAGAAACGGAAACGCTGCATGCCGGCTTCCTGCCGGCAGCCCGGCTTCATCCTGCAAACGGCTCGAATCTATCCGGACCGCGAACGCGACGCCGCCTCCACGGCGCGCACCTGCGGCAGCAGTTCCGCCTGGACCCGGTCGCGGATGTCGCTCGCATACTCGAACCGTCCCCACGGCCCGCGCACCGAGAACGGCACGACAACGCCCCCGCGCGGCGAACGCGGCGCAAGGCGCATGTCGAGCCGCCGCTGCGGCGCGTCGATGAGGCCGATCCCCGGAATGCGCAGATCTTCGGTGTTGAAGCTCAGATTGTCGGTGGCGAGCACGCCGTTATTGATCGCGAACGTGGCCGAGAAGCCCTGAAACGGCGTGCGCGCCTCCGGCGCGATCAGCTCGCCGCGTAGCGCGTTGCGGATCGTCGACGCCACGCCGCCGAGGTCGACGCCGTGCAGGACCCCCGACACCACCTCCAGATGCGTGCGCCCATGCAGCGCGTTGATGAAGTCGGTCTGGGTGCGCCCCTGCGTGCGCACGTTGATGCTCACCTCGGCGCGGCCCTCGATATTGGAATAGTTGATGGCGTCGGTCAGGAAGCGGCGCGCGTCGACATTGTTGAACGCCATGTCCTGCACGATCCGCGTGCTGTTGGCGTCGCGGGAGTCGATCTCGAACCGGCCGCGGCCCGAGCCGCCATAAAGCGAAACGTTATGCAGCGTCGCGGCGAGGTAGCCGTCGTTCAGCACGAGGTTCGCGCGCGCGGAGTCGATGCGCATGCTCTGCACCAGCACCGCGTGGGTGACGAGTTCCAGATCGGCGTTGAACGCCTTGAGGCCCGAGAAATCGACCGGCGTTTCCGTGGGCGCATCGCCGCGCACGTCGATCGCCCGCGGCGGCGGCTCGACCGACGCGATCTCGGCCCCCGGCGCTTGTTCGGCCGGCGCTTCGGCGGCGGCGGCCACTTCCCGCTCCGTCACCTCCGGCGTCTCGCCGATCAGGTACGGGTTCAGGTCGAAATCGAACAATTCGAGCCGGCCGCTCAGATAGGGCCGGCCCTCGCGCTCCGACAGCACGAAGTCGCCGCGCCCGCGCACGCGGTCGACGCCGAAGCCGGCGTTGCCGAACGCAAACGCGCCGTGGCCGATTTCGAGCCGCCCCGCCACCGCAAATTGCTCCAGGCCGACGCCGCCCTGAAACGGCGCGCCGACCCAGGCCGCGAGCTGACGCAGGCTCGGCCCGTCCGCGCGCACCATGCCCGCGAGTTCGCCCGACCCGGAGACGGTCTGGCCCTGGAATTCGGCGTTGACCAGTTCGCTGCGGATCTGCAGCGCCAGCGGCGTCAGCTCACCCCGCATCGCCGCGCCGGGCCGGCCCATGTCGACGATGAAATCGACATCGCGGTCGGCGTACCGCAGCGAGCCCTCGACATGCATCGGCTGATCGAGACCGTCCAGCGCGGTGCGGAAATTGGCGTCGCCGACCACCCAGCCGGACCCGGTGCGCGCGTCGAAGAAGCTGAGTTCGCCGTCGACGATGCGCACGCTCTGGAGCGTCGTCCGCGCCGCGTCCACCTGCGGCTGCGTCGGCGCGGGCCCCGGCGCCGTGGATTCCGGCGCGGGGCGCGGCCGCAGCACCCAGTTGGGCGCGCCGGCCTGGTCGACTTCGAGCGCAATCTGCGGACGCCGCAACACCAGCCGGCGCACCACCACGCGCCGGTCGAACAGCGGCCGGATCTCCACGCCGATGTCGATCTCCTCGGCGGCGATGAAGGCGGGCGCCCGTCCGCCCTCTACATTGGCCAGCGTCACGTCATGGGCCCGCAGACCGAGCACCGGCCAGTAACTCACACCAACCTCGCCAGCGATGGTGGCGTCCCGGCCGGTGCCCGCCTCGACCGCCCGCTCCACCTCGGCGCGCACGTCCAGCCGCAGCACCAGCCAGGTCAGCACGCCCGCGCCGATCAGAGCCGCCGCCACGAGACCGCCGCCGATCAGCAGCGTCCAGCGCAACCAGGGTTTCATGCCGCACTCCCAGCCAGAGTTCCCGGCAGCCTAGCCGCTAGCGCCGGGCCCCGGAATAGCTATCTAGGGGCGCATGACCCAACCCGTTCCCGTCACCGTGCTCACAGGCTTCCTGGGCGCGGGCAAGACCACGCTCCTCAACCGCATCCTCACCGAACAACACGGCAAGAAGTACGCCGTCATCGTCAATGAATTTGGCGAGATCGGGATCGACAACGACCTGATCGTCGATGCTGACGAAGAAGTGTTCGAAATGAACAATGGCTGCGTCTGCTGCACGGTGCGCGGCGACCTCATCCGCATCATTGAAGGTTTGATGAAGCGCCAGAGCCAATCCGGAAAGGGCCGGTTCGACGCCATCCTGGTGGAGACCACCGGCCTCGCCAAGCCGGCGCCGGTGGCGCAGACCTTCTTCGTCGACGCCGACGTCCGCGCCAGGACCAAGCTCGACGCCATCGTCGCCGTGGTCGACGCCAAGCACGTGCTTCAGCAGCTGGAGAACGCGGCGGAAGCGGCCGAACAGATCGCGTTCGCCGATGTCGTCCTGCTCAACAAGACCGACCTCGTCTCGCAGAGCGAACTCGCCGCCATCGAACGCAAGATCCGCGAGGTCAACGCCACCGCCCGCCTGCACCGGATGACGCGCGGCGACATCGCCCTCGACGCCATCATGGGCCTCCACGCCTTCGACCTCGACCGCATCACCGAAATCGACCCGCACTTCCTGCCCGATCACGATTGCGACGAGGCCTGCGCGCACCACGATCACGACCATCGCGGCCACGATCATCATCACCACGATCACGTCGGCGCCGCCGGCATCACCAGCGTGGCGCTCTCCACCGAGAAGCCGATCGATCCGCAGAAGCTGCTGCCCTGGATCAACGACCTTACCCAGGCGCGCGGGCCCGACATCCTGCGCCTGAAAGGCATCTTCGCCTTCCCGGACGAACCGAAGCGCTTCGTCGTCCAAGGCGTGCACATGATCGTGGAAGGGGACACCCAGCGTGACTGGCGCGAAGACGAGCCGCGCGTGTCGCGCCTGGTCTTCATCGGCCGCAACCTCGACCGCGCCGAGCTTGAAGCCGCGTTCGAGGCGTGCGCGGCGTGACGGCGCAGGTCTACGAAAGCGGCCGGCGGCTGGCGCTGGGCGGAGCGGCGACGTCGGTCCATTGGATCGGCGGCGAGGCTTTTTTTGCGCTTGGCGACGGCAACGTGCTGGCCGCGCCGCGCGACGGCGAAATTCGCCGCATCGCCGCCCATGACGGCGCCATCCTCTCCGCCGCCCCGCATCCGGACGGAAAGCGTCTCGTCACCGGCGGCGACGACGGCCGCGCGAACATCGTCTCAGCCGACGGCGCCGTCGCGCCGCTCGCCGAGCTGCGCAAATGGGTGCACCATCTCGTCTCCAGCGCGGCGTCGGGCGTCATCGTCGCCGGCGTCGGCAAAGATGCGGTCGTGTTCAGGGCCGACAAGGAGGCGCATCGCTTCACCTATCCGTCGACCCTCGGCAGTCTCGCGCTGGACGCCAAAGGCCGGCGTCTCGCCGCCGCGCACTATGGCGGCGCGACGCTCCGCTACGTGCTGACCGCCGACGACAAGGGCGTTGCGCTGAACTGGGCCGGCTCGCATCTTGCCTGCACGATCTCGCCGGACGGCGGCTACGTCATCACCGCGATGCAGGAGAATGCGCTACACGGCTGGCGGCTGCCGGAGAAAACCGACCTGCGCATGGACGGCTACCCGGCCAAGACCAGGAGCTTTTCCTGGGACAAGCGCGGCCGCTGGCTCGCCACCTCCGGCGCCAACGCCGCCATCGTGTGGCCGTTCGTCGGCAAGCTCGGGCCGCAGGGCAAGCCGCCGCTCCAGCCCGGCGAACGCGAAGCGCTCGTCACCGCCGTCGCGTTCCATCCCACGGAGGAAGTGCTGGCGATCGGCTACGCCGACGGCGCGGCGATCGTCGTGCGCTTCGCCGACGGCATGGGCATGGAACTCGACGAGCCGGGCGAAGGCGCCGTCTCCGCGCTCGCCTGGAGCGCGGACGGCAAGCGCATCGCCATCGGCGACGAAGCCGGGCGCGGGGCGCTTGTCGACGTCAGCTGATCACTCGGCGGCGACGCCGTGCGCAACCGGACCGGCGCGATCGAAATCGGTGATGTAGTCGCGCGTCAGCGGCGCCGCGGCATGGCTCTTGGCCATCTGCAGCTGGTACACAACCAGATCGCCCTCGCGGAAACCCGCCTCGGACCCGGCGAGATAGAACTCCCACATCCGGCAGAAACGCTCGTCATAAAGCTCGCGCGCCATGTCGCGCTGGGCGGCGAAGCGTTCGCGCCATTGGCGTAGCGTTTCGGCGTAATGCAGCCGTAGCACTTCCACGTCCGTGAGCATGAGCCCGGCCTGCTCGATCGCCGGCGCGATCTGCGACAGCGACGGAATCGCGCCGCCGGGGAAGATGTATTTCTCGATCCAGGCGTTGCCGGGGCCGGGCCCCGTCTTGCGGCCGATCGTGTGCAGAACCGCTACGCCATCGGGCGCGAGCCGCGCCGCGACCGCCTGGAAGAACGCGCCGTAGTCGCCAGGCCCGACATGCTCGAACATACCGACCGAGACGATGCGGTCGAACTCGCCTTCGATGTCGCGATAGTCCCGCAGTTCGAACCGCGCCCGCCGCGCCAGTCCCAGATGCATCGCGCGTCTGCGCGCGAGCCCGAGCTGCTCCTTCGAAAGCGTCACCCCAAGCACGTCCGCGCCGTAGTCGCGCGCCAGCGTCAGCCCGAGCCCGCCCCAGCCGGCGCCGATGTCGAGCACGCGCAGCCCAGGCCGCAACAGCAGCTTGGCCGCAAGATGGCGCTTCTTCGCCGCCTGCGCCTCATCGAGGCTCATGTCCGGATGCGGAAAATAGGCGCATGAATACTGCAGATCCTGATCGAGGAAGAGGCCGAACAGCTCCCGCGACAGGTCGTAGTGATGCGCGACATTGCGCTGCGCCGCGCGCTTCGGGTTCCGTCGCAGGGTCCAGCGCCGCTTGCGCGCCGCCGCGATGTAGCGCTGATTGCGCGTCGCCAAGGCGAGGAAATCGTAGAGGGTTCCCCGTTCGATCGTGAGCTGGCCGTCCATGTAGGCTTCGCCGACCGCCAGGCCCGGATCGGCGGCGATCCGCGCAAGCGTTGGGTTATCGTGGATGCGCACGATCAGCGGCGCGTTCGCCTCGGTCACGCCGCCCACAGCATGGGCGCGCCCGTCGGGACCGCGCACGACCAGGGCGCCGTCGCGGATGAGGGAAGGCAAGAGCAGTTCCAGCATCGTGGCCTCTTCAACAAGGCCCGCCCGCCACCTGATTTAGGCGCCGGCGCCCGGTTTGCCAGGGTTCGCCCCGGCCGCCGCGCGGCGCCGGACCTGATGGCCGCTTCCGCCTACGCCGCGCCGCCGATCTGCTGCAGCGCTTGCTTCAGTTTGGCGGCGGAGGCGCCAGCGTCCGCGCGCCGCTCGCGCAGTTCTTCCACCACCTCTTCCGGCGCCTTTTCGATGAACGAAGCGTTGCCCAGCTTGGCGTTCATCTTGGCGATCTCGGCTTCAAGCTTGCCGATCTCCTTGGCCAGCCGCGCCGCCTCGGCGGGAAGATCGACCACGCCCTGCAGCGGCAGCGCCACCGTCGCGCCGCCCAGCACGAACGTCACCGAGCCGGCCGGCGCCTCCGCCGCGCTGGTGGAATATTCGAGCCGCGCCATGCGGTCGATCAGGTCCTGGTAACGTTCGAGCCGCGCTTCCGTCGCCCCGTCGGCGCCGATCAGCAGCAGCGGTATCTTCGCGCCAGCCGGCACGTTGAGTTCCGAACGGGTCGAGCGGGTCTCGGCGATCAGGTCGATCATCCACTGGATTTCGGCTTCCGCCTCGGGCTCGATCAGATCGTCGCTCAGCCGCGGCCAGCTCTCGACGATCAGCATGCCGGAGCGCTTGTGGCCGTACTCGCCCATGCGCGCCCAGATTTCCTCGGTGATGAACGGCATGAACGGATGCAATAAGATTAGGATCTGATCCAGCACCCACGCCGCGGTGCGGCGCGTCTCCTGCTTGGCCGCCTCGTCCTCGCCGTTGAGCAACGGCTTAATGAATTCGAGATACCAGTCGCAATAGACGTTCCAGACGAAGCGATAGATCGCACCCGCCGCTTCATTAAAGCGGCGCGCTTCCAACTCGCGCGTGATGGCGGCGGCCGCCTTCGCGGTTTCGCCGACGATCCACTTGTTCACCGTCTGCTGCGGCGTGCGCGGATCGTACTCGTCCCACACAGCGCACTCGTTCATCTGCGCAAAGCGGGCGGCGTTCCACAGCTTGGTGCCGAAGTTGCGATAGCCTTCGATGCGCTGTTCGCTGAGCTTGATGTCGCGCCCTTGCGCCGCCATCGCCGCTAGCGTGAAACGCAGCGCGTCGGCGCCGTACTTGTCGACCAGGTCCAGCGGGTCCATCGTGTTGCCCTTGGACTTCGACATCTTTTGGCCCTTGGCGTCGCGGACCAGGGCGTGGATGTAGACCTCCTGGAACGGCACATCCTTCATGAAGTGCGTACCCATCATCATCATCCGCGCCACCCAGAAGAAGATGATGTCGTGCGCGGTGACGAGCGTGGAGGTGGGGTAAAATTTCTTCAGCTCCGGCGTCTTCTCCGGCCAGCCCAGCGTCGAGAACGGCCACAGCGCCGAGGAGAACCAGGTGTCGAGCACATCTTCGTCCTGGCGCAGCGCCGCGTCCTTGCCGTAGTGCGCCCTGGCCGCCTCGCGCGCGGCCTCCGCGCTCTGCGCGACGAACACATGCCCGTCCGGCCCGTACCAGGCCGGAATGCGGTGGCCCCACCAGAGCTGACGCGACACGCACCACGGCTCGATGTTGCGCATCCACTGGAAATACGTCTTGGTCCAGGCTTCCGGCACGAACCTGGTCTTGCCGGTCTCCACCGCCTCGATCGCCTTCTTCGCCAACTCGCCGGCGTTGACGTACCATTGATCCGTCAGCATCGGCTCGATCACCACGTTCGAGCGGTCGCCGAACGGCTGCATGATCTTCTTGTTCTCGACGCGTTCGAGCAGGCCGAGCGCCTCGATGTCGGCGACAACCTGTTTGCGCGCCTCGAAGCGGTCGAGCCCGCGATACTTCGCCGGCACGTGCTCGGCGTCGGCCATGCGGCCCTTCGCATCCATCAGCACGTAGAGCGGGATGTCGTGTGCGCGCGCGACCTTGTAATCGTTGAAATCGTGCGCGCCAGTGATCTTCACCGCGCCCGAGCCGAAAGTCGGATCGGGATATTCGTCGGTGATGATCGGGATGTAGCGATTGGCGAGCGGCAGCAGCACCTTCTTGCCCACGATCGGCGCATAGCGCGCATCGCTCGGGTGCACCGCCACCGCGCCGTCGCCCAGCATCGTCTCGGGACGAGTCGTGGCGATGGCGATGTAGTCGCGCGTCTCCCACGCGGTGGGATTGCCTTCTTCGTCGCAGGCGGTCGGGAACTGATAGGTCTCGCCGTTCTCAAGCGGATACTTGAAGTGCCAGAAATGGCCCTGCACCTCGCGGTTCTCGACTTCGAGGTCCGAGATCGCCGTCTCGAAGTGCGGGTCCCAGTTCACCAGGCGCTTGTCCTTGTAGATCAGCCCTTCCTTGTGGAGCTGCACGAACACCTTGAGCACGGCCTGCGAGAGGCCTTCATCCATGGTGAAGCGCTCGCGCGACCAGTCGCACGAGGCGCCCAGCCGGCGCAGCTGGTTCATGATCTGGCCGCCGGACTCTTCCTTCCAGGCCCAGACGCGCTTCACGAACTCCTCGCGGCCCAGCGAGCGGCGGTCTTCGTTCTTGCCCGCCTGCGCGAGCTGGCGCTCCACCACCATCTGGGTGGCGATGCCGGCGTGATCCATGCCAGGCTGCCACAGCACGCTCTTGCCGCGCAGCCGCTCGAACCGGATCAGCACGTCCTGGAGCGTGTTGTTGAGCGCGTGCCCGATATGCAGCGAGCCCGTCACGTTGGGGGGCGGGATGACGATGCAGAAGGGCTCCGCCTTCGGGTCGGCCTTCGGCGTGAACGCCCCGGACTCCTCCCACGCCTTCGACCAGCGGGGCTCCACTTCCTTCGGATTGAACGTCGTCTCGATCATCCGAAAGCCTATAGCAGGCCGGCGGCGGCGAGGGCGAGATGCGATCTCGCACCCGCACACCAGCGGTCTCCCGGCTGAAGCTGGGGTGCGAGCGGGGATTTGGAGGGCAAACCGGCGCCGATCGGCCCCTGGGGTCCCGGCTCTCCGCTTCGCTTCGGGCCGGGAAGCGTGGGCGACAAAAAAACGCCCCGGCTCGTCGCCGGGGCGTTCGCACATTCGATTGCGCTTCGGCTTACCGCGCCAGG
This sequence comes from Hyphomonadaceae bacterium, assembly GCA_023384105.1. GTDB lineage: Bacteria > Pseudomonadota > Alphaproteobacteria > Caulobacterales > Aquidulcibacteraceae > Vitreimonas. The sequence goes on from JAHDXR010000009.1 coordinate 147,672, forward strand.
CGGGAGATGCGCTCCAACTCGGCTTCGACCCGCGCCTCGACGATGGCGGGAAGGTTCTGGTCCAGCCACTCCTTCAGCATCGGCTTCAGCAGTTCGCGGACCACGCCTTCGACCGTCTGGTTCGGCGTGTCGGCGATGCGCAGCGTGCCGGACAGGCGCGCCAGCGCGCTCGCGGCGGCGTTGGCGGAAGGCGGCGAAATGATGCTGTCGCCGCTTTCGACCGCCGGTTCATACGCAGCCGGCGCCTCCGGCGTTTCCTGCGTCACGACCTGTTCAACCGCCTCGAACACGATGTCGTCTTCCGGCGTGACCGCCGGCGCGGCGGCGACGACAGGCTCGTCCGTTTGGGTCAGGTCGAGCACCGGCTCCGGCGCCTGGTCTTCCTCGGAGATGATCCGGCGGATCGACGCCAGGATTTCCTCCATGGAAGGTTCGGCTTGCGGGTCTTGCAGCGCCATCTTGAGCCTCACGAATTCCGGTGCGAGTCGCGTCCGACTCAAAGGTTATTGATCGCGGCGATTCTCGTCCACTTGCGCAATGCATCGCGCAAGGCGCGACTCGCCCTCTTCCGCGCATGCTCAAAGGGATCGAATAAGGGAACGTTAAGAAAGCGGGCGGACGCGCCTTATTGCGTGCCTGCAACGCTCGTCAGAACGCGAACCCGCGCGGCTTAGCCAGGCCCGGCGCCAGCGGCGGGAACGCATCGAACACGGTGCGATAGGCGATCGCATCGTCGGTGCGGGTATAGATGCGCGCCGCACCCGCATGCCCCTCGCGCACGATGACGCCGAGCCGCCCGCCCGGCGCAAGCTGTTTCAGCCACGCGTCCGGCACGACCTCGGCGGCGCCGTTCAGCAGCATCACGTCGTAAGGCGCTTCGCCCTTCCAGCCCTCGGCCACGGCGGTCGAAACCGTTTTCACATTGGCGACGGCGGCGGATTCAAGCGCCGTACGCGCCGCGAAGGAGAGATCGCCGTCGGGCTCGAGCGCCACCACCTCCTTGCAGCACGCGGCGAGCACGGCCGCGCCGTAGCCGGTCGCGCCCGCGATCTCGAGGCCGCGCTCGTGCGGCTGCGGCGCCAACGCCTGGATCAGCTTGGCCAGATCGCGCGGGCGCATCAGGAAACGGCCGTCGGCAACTTCGATCTCGAGGTCGGCGTAGGCGAGCGCCCGCTTCTGCGCCGGCGCGAAGCGCTCGCGCGGCAGGTGGCGCATGGCGCGCAGGATGCGGGTGTCGGTCACGTCCGCGGTGCGGACTTGGCTTTCCACCATGATGTCCCGCGATTGGGCCAGATCCATGCCTTGGCGCTCCCAGTTTCCGGCCCCGGTTAAGCCGCCCCGCCGCCGATCGCAAGCGAGCCGCTTTGACGCGGGCCTGCCGGGACCGAACGCCGGCGGCCGCTTGACCGTGCGCGGCTTACGCGCCTAGGAGATCGGCCCCGGCGCAGCCACCTGCCGCCGGGCTTGGCCTCGTGGCGGAGTGGTTACGCAGCGGACTGCAAATCCAGCATAAAGCGAACAAAAACACATATTTAGCTGGAAATTTTACCGTGAACCCCTGCCGAACGCCCGTCGAACACCTGTGAACGATGGAAAACGCGGCAGGCTGTTTGCAGGCCCGTATGTTCATGACCAAGAGCCGTCAACGTCGGCGCGGAGCGCGTAATATTTAGAACGCCGCGGTCGCGTGGCTGACGGAAGATGACGGGACGCCAAAATCAGGTGTCGCGGTGACCGGGATTGCTGACGTCAAGGGCGAGCGCGCGGCGGCAGTGAAAGCGATCAAATGCCGAGCGAGCGGCGGCAAGGCGGACCGGTCCGCCGCGTCGGCTATCCGGCGCCGTCGCCTAACCCAGCTTGCGCCGCTCGCTCGCGAAATCCACGAAGTGTTGACGCACGTACCGGACGACGAAAAGCGCCTGACCCGCTGTTCCCGCACACGTCTCATAGACGAACTGCGCGCATGGCTGTGGGAAGACGCAGACCGGTGGGAACCGCCCGAAGGCGTGAGCGTGGAAGCCATTGCGGGCGCCCGCGAGCTTTGGCCGCATGGCGTCCCCCAGCGTCGCACATTCCGCGACCTGTTCCGCAGGATGAGCATTGACGACATTCTCAATGCTGACGGCGACCCTGCACCCGCCAAAGGCATACAGCGCACGCGCTAACATGCGGGTATGCCAATCCCGCCGAAGCCACGCGACCCCCGCACACGACTACTTGAAGCGCGCCTTCAATCGCGTTCGCGCCGATCTGACAAGCAAGGCGAAGAAGGGCGATATTGCCGCGTGCGTGGCGCTGCTTGTGGACGTGGACGTTCCCCCGCTCCCCGAAGGGCGGAGCAACACGCCGCAAGCATGGGCGCTTGGCGCGCAAGACCGTCTTTTCGCAGCGTTGGACGAAAAGTGGCCGGCGGATTTGATACCGCCGACCGTCCGCATGTTTTCCGGCGGTGGCGTGCAACTCGTTTGGGAATGCGCTGAGGCGTATGCGGAAGCGGACCGCGTGGAGCTTTTCGAGCGTATGGCCCAAGTCGCGCAAGAGCGCGTGGGCGCTATGGGTTTGACGCCGGACGCCACGTTCAACGTGGACCGCCTGGTTCGCTTGCGCGGGACCACGAACCGCCCGAAGGCGACGAAGCAGGCCAAGGGGCAAGCGGACACCGTCGCCACCATTGTCAGCACGAACCGGAAATACGCGCTGGACGAATTGCGGGCCGCATTTTACCGCCCCCTGAGCAGGCCGGCGGCGATGCTCGGCGCGGCCGATGCTGGTCCGTTACGGCCCGTTACGGTCAGTGATGAAGACTTGGCCGCGTTCGGCTGCGACGACGTGTTGTCATCCATCATTCGCGACGGTCGGTCGCTCTACGGAATGAAACTCAAAGACAACAGCCGGTCCGCTTGGGAATGGGATTGCGCTTGTCGATTGATACGGCTCGGGTTGAGCGACGGTCAGATTGCCGGCGTGTTCTTGAATCCGGCTTGGAAGATCGGCGAGCGCACGCGGGAGCGCCGGAATCCGCAAAAACATATAGAACGCCTCATCGCGCGAGCACGCGAAATTACCGGACACGCCGACAATTCCTATGCGGCGACGACGGAAGGCCGAAGCGCTGTCGGTTCAATTACATCGTCGCGATTCACAAGCTCGGTATAAAGCTCGGGTACAACGAGTTTTCCGACACTCTGACGGTCGGCGGTGTGGAAGGCATCGGTCCAGGTTTGGACAAGAAGATGGTGGGCGCCGTTCGGTTCTTAATTGACGACAAATTCGGCTTCCTACCCGACAAAGAATTGTTGGACGACGTGTTGACCAACGAATGCGTCCGCAATCGCTTCCACCCCGTCCGTGACCACTTGGAACGGCTCAAATGGGATGGAACGCCGCGCTTGGATCGTTGGTTGGCGACATACTGCCGAGCGGCGGACACGGCATACACCCGCGCGGTTGGTCGCATTGTGCTCATTGCCGCGGTTCGGCGCGCACTTCGGCCCGGAACCAAGTTTGATTCATTGATGGTACTGGAAAGCGAGCAAGGCGCGTACAAATCCACAGCCGTTCGCGTGCTGGCCGGTAGCGACGATTGGACAACTGACACCGTCCCCATCGGCGCGGAAGGCAATAAGATTATTGAGCACACGCGCGGCAAGTGGATCATTGAAATCGGCGAGTTGGCCGGGTTCAGTGAAGCCAAGATTGAGAAGCTAAAAGCGTTCCTCTCGCGCATCGCGGATCGCGGACGCCTCGCATACGAACCACACCCGGTTGATGTTATGCGCGCCTTCATAATGATCGGGACCACGAACAAGAAAAACTACTTGAACGACGCCACCGGCAACCGTCGTTTCCTGCCTGTTGCGGTCGGCGAACTCGATATTGAAGCGCTTGTGCGCGACCGCGACCAACTCATAGCCGAAGCGGTCCATTACGAAGCGCTCGGCGAAAGCATCGTGTTGTCGGCGAATGTGGCGCCGGAGGCTCGGCGGGCGCAAGAAGCGCGGTCCGTTGAAGATTCGTGGTTGGCCGAACTCGGTGAGATTGCCGAAGGCGCCAACGAGATTTGGACAGGTGCGGCGTGGATCAAGCTAGGCATTCCGGCGCGGGACAGGAATGCTCGCGTTGCCGAGCGCCTAAGCGACTGCCTTCAAGCGCTCGGTTTCGAGCCGGACGATTCCGGGCTTGCGAAGCTCGGTGACAGGCGCGGGAAGCGATGGGTCCGCAAGGCCACCTAGACAACCTAGACCCGGACTGTTCCTTCTTTAGTAAAGAGGGTTGAAGAAAGAAGATTAGTCTTGTGTCCCGCGTAATAGGTGGGGCGCGTCTAGGTGGCCTACTGAGACTGGCGCTGCCTATCGACGCGGCGGTACTATTCGGCGGCGGTGATCTGGACTTCGCTCAAGAGCGCTTGCAGCGCCGCACGCGTAGGCTCGCACTGAGCACCAGCACACGCGGTAGTCGCCTTGAAGAAAAACTGGTCTGTAGAACCGATCACTACAATCAAACGGCCTGCATCGGCTTGGGTGCCAAGTGTGAAGGTGCTCTCACACCAACTTTGTCGGTCGGCGCCACCGATGGCCTCAACATCCCGGCACTGCGCAGCTTGAACGCCAAGTCCGGTTTCATCGACAAGCGTTAGTTCCGACACCAGAGCCGCATGTTCGTTCCGCCGCGACTCGAACGAAAACTGAAAAAACGGAACCGGTTGATCGAGCCTGCATAGCCACGCGGCGCCGCCGCCCGGTCCGGTGGGGATGGGCGAAAAGAAGAAAAGTCGACATGGGCCGGTCGATAATGGCACCCACACTGGGAGAGAGGCGTGTCGCAAGCCCCGGTTTTCTACCGTCGCACCGCTGGCTCGCAGTGGCCAGCTATCGCTGGCAAAAATCGCGGGCACGCTTTCAGTCCGCCAGCGGACCTCATCTCCCGTTCCGAACATTCGGTCGCGCGCGATCTGCTGCTGTTCCGGCATTTGAGCGTGCGCAACGGCGGAAAACGTCAGCGCCAACACCCAGGTGATCGCCGCAAGCCGCATATCTTCTACCCCAACCGCTGGATCACACACTTCGTCTGCCACGATACGACGAAGGTGCGCAATGACCGCTCCCGGCGGCGAAAAGCGGACGGAACGCGACGGGCAGGAACGGTCCTGCAATCGGCCTCAGAGCCTCGCACAGCGCCTTCCGCACCCTGCCGGCTACCCAGGCCCCATTAACCTTAAAAACGCGCCAGCGAGGCTCCTAGGACTTCAGTCCATAATGGTTAAAATCGCATTAACCACTAAGAGCTGGTAGTTAATGACACCTTAACCACTGGATTTTGTGCGGGACCGTTGCGCCCGGAACCGGCGGCCCCCTCAGAAACTTCCGCATGAGGTTTTCTCTAGGAAAATTGTCCCCTTAATTGAAATTGGACGTTAACCACCCGAAAACAGGGCGAATTCTTGGCGTCAACTTAAGTTGACGAAATATTCCTGGATATCCTATGGGTGGGAATACTCTCCATTACCTTCCTATCGCACCGCAATTCAGCGGCTTTAGCTAGGTAGAACCCCTATGAAACTTCATGAACTCTTGGAGAAGCGCGCGGCCAAAGTCGCCCGCCTTCGGACCCTCCAATCCGCCGCGAACGACGCCAGCCGCGATCTGAGCGACGCCGAACGGACCGAATTCGACAGCCTGGAAGCGGAGGTCCGCCGCCCTGGACGACGGCCCCATCAAGCGCGCTCGCGCGATGGACAATCTGGAACGCAACGCCCCGGCCACGCCGATCAACGACAACGCACCGGGCGACTTCGCCAGCGTCGAACGCCGTGGTTCGCTGCGGCGCGCTATCGCCATCGCGTCCGGCATGGTCGCTTTCGACGGCGCGGAGAAGGAAATTCATGACGAACTAGAGCAAAATCCGATCTGATTGAATCGGAGGGATTCCCACGGGACTCGAATT
>JAHDXR010000001.1 GCA_023384105.1 Hyphomonadaceae bacterium
CGATCAGACGACACAGCCTTCAAACCACTGACAGGCGGTCCAAATAGCGGCGCGTTTTGTGGTGCAGTGCAGCGTAGCAAACATCTGCCGCCAGCGGTGCTGTTTTGGGGATGTTCCCTGACGCTTTTGCCCATGGTGCTGCAAAACGCCGCCCCGTTTCCGCATGCCTGGTAGGCCGGCCGCCAGTTGAACCTTCCGGCGGGGAGGCTAGGGTCGCAGCAAAATTTCAGGGAACGCTCAATGGACGCCGCCGCGCAGGCCGCTCTCTCCGAGACGGCTGAGGATTTCGTCGCAACCGCAGCTCAAGGGCCGTGGCCGGCCTTCAGGTCGAACGGAAAGATCGACGCCGCCGCGGAGGCGTTTCTGCGCGGCCTCTACGAGGACGCCTCGGCCGACGAACTGGGCGATCTCTCGCTCGCCGATCTCGCCGCGCTGGCGCACGATTTCTGGATCTGGCGCGCCGAGCGCGCGTCGGACGAACAGCTCACGCGCATCCGCCGCGGCGTCGGCGCCGGCGCGCGCCAGATCGAGCGCGACGTTCTTGAGATCGTCGGCCCGGACATGCCGTTCCTGGTCGACTCGGTGATGGGCGAACTCGCCGACCAGGGCGTCGCGGCGCTGGCGATGTTCCATCCCGTCGCGCCGTCGGCGACCGGGCAGGGGCGCGACTCGCTGATCCAGATTCACCTGCCGCGTCTTTCCGCGCAGCGCGCGAAGGCGCTGCACGAAGGCGTGCGCGCGACCTTGGCCGACGTGCGCGACTCGGTGGCGGACTTCCACGCCATGCGCACGCGCATGCTCGACTGCGCCGCCGAGCTTGAGCAGGCGAAGACCAACGCGCCGGAAGCGGAAGCCGCCGAGGCGGTGGCGCTGCTGCGCTGGCTCGCCGCCGACAAGTTCACCTTCCTCGGCGCGCGCGACTACAAGTACCAGCGCGATCCCGACGGTGGCTACAAGGCCGACGAGCCGGAAATCCTCTCGCACACCTGCCTCGGCGTGCTGCGCGACGTCGAGCGCTACGTGCTGCGCACCTCGGCCGAGCCGATGGTGCTGACGCCGGAACTGCGCCGCCTGGTGTCCGAGCCGGCGCCGCTGGTGGTGTCCAAGTCGACGCTGCGCGCGCGCGTGCACCGGCGCGCGACCGCCGACTATGTCGGCGTCAAGCGCTACAACGAGAATGGCGAGGCGATCGGCGAAGTCCGCTTCGTCGGCCTGTTCACCAGCGAGAGCTTCACCGAGCCGACGCGCAACATCCCGGTGCTGCGCCGCAAGGCCGAGTGGGTGATGGAGCAGGCGGGCTTCGCGCCCGGCGGCCACAACGCCAAGACGCTGCGCAAGATCATCGAATACTATCCGCGCGAAGAGCTGTGGCAGATGTCGCGCGAGGAGCTGCTGACGATCTCGCGCGGCATCCTGCACCTGCTGGACCGCCCGCGCGCCCGCGTGTTCACCCGCCGCGACCGCTTCAACCGCTTCGTCACCGCGCTCGCCTACATCCCGAAGGACCGCTTCAACTCGGCGCTGCGCGAGCGCGTCGGCGAGGCGATCGCGCGCGCCTATGGCGGCGCGGTCGAGAGCTTCCAGCCGCAGCTCGGCGAAGGCCAGCTCGCGCGCGTGCTGTTCGTGATCGGCGACATCGAGAAGACCCGCCCCGATCCCGATCCGCGCGCGCTCGACGCCGAGATCGCCCAGCTCACCGACACCTGGGAGGATGCGTTCTCCGCCGCGCTGCTGAAGTCCGAGCTGTTCGACGCGCCCGCGCGCGAGAACGCGGCCAACCGCTTCCAGGATGCGTTCACGGCGGCGTACCGCGAGCGCTATCCGGTCGAGGAGGCGCTGATCGACGCGGCCGAAATCCTCGGCGCCGAGGATCACGAGATCATCCGCGCCCGCGCCTATCGGCTGGCTGCCGACGCCGAGAACATCATGCGCTGCAAGTTCTATGCGCGCGGCGACATTCTGGCGCTCTCGGCCACGGTGCCGATTCTCGAAAACATGGGCCTGTTCGTCGATTCCGAGCTGAACTACGAACTGAGCCTGAAGGCGGGCCCGCTGCATCCGGCGCAGCGCATCTTCGTTCACGACATCGAGACCCGCACCGCCGACGGCAAACCGATCGATCTCGATCGCGCCGGCAGGATGTTCGAGCAGGCGTTCGCGGCGATCTGGAACGGCGCCGCCGAGAATGACGGCTTCAACCGGCTGATCCTGACCCTGCCGTGCTCGTGGCGCGAAGCGGCGCTGGTGCGCGCGCTGGCGCGCTTCCGCCAGCAGACCGGCCTCGATCCGTCGCAGGCGATCCAGGAGCAGGCACTGGCCAACAATCCGAAGATCGCGGCGCTGATCCTGGCCTTCTTCAAGGCGCGGTTCGACCCGGGCCTGCCGGAGACGATGGAGACGCGCGAGACCCGCTCCAGCAAGCTCGAATTCATGATCGAGGCGGCGCTCAACGAAGTCGTCAGTCTCGACGAGGATCGCGCGCTGCGCCGCATCGCCCGCCTCGTCAAGGCGGTCACGCGCACGAACTATTATCAGCCGGGCGCGGACGGACAGCCGAAGGCGTACATGTCGTTCAAGATCGACTCCAACGCCGTGACCGAACTGCCGGCGCCGAAGCCGTACCGCGAGATTTGGGTGGCGAGCCCGCAGGTCGAGGGCGTGCATCTGCGCTTCGGGCCGGTGGCGCGCGGCGGCCTGCGCTGGAGCGACCGGCGCGACGACTTCCGCGTCGAAGTGCTCGATCTGGTGAAGGCGCAGCAGGTGAAGAACGCCATCATCGTGCCGGTTGGCGCCAAGGGCGGCTTCTTTCCGAAGCGGCTGCCGCCGCGCGGCGCGCCGGGCTTCCAGGAAGCCGGCGTCGAAGCCTACAAGACCTTCCTGCGCGGCCTGCTCGACGTCACCGACAATATCGCCGGCGACGCCATCGTCCCGCCGAAGAACGTGGTGCGCTGGGACGGCGACGATGCGTATCTCGTCGTCGCCGCCGACAAGGGTACGGCCACATTCTCCGACATCGCCAACGGCATCAGCGCCGAATACGGCCACTGGCTGGGCGATGCGTTCGCCTCGGGCGGCTCGGTCGGCTACGACCACAAGGCGATGGGCATCACCGCCCGCGGCGCCTGGGAGGCGGTGAAGCGCCACTTCCGCGAGATCGGCAAGAACATCCAGGACGAGGAATTCACCGTCATCGGCGTCGGCGACATGTCGGGCGACGTGTTCGGCAACGGCATGCTGCTGTCGCGCAAGATCCGCCTCGTCGCCGCGTTCGATCACCGCGACATCTTCATCGACCCCAACCCGCAGAACGTCGAGAAGGCCTGGATCGAGCGCAAGCGGCTGTTCGATACGCCGCGTTCGAGCTGGCAGGACTATGACGGGAAACTGATCTCCAAGGGCGGCGGCGTGTTCTCGCGCAGCCTGAAGTCGATAGAGATTTCGCCGGAAGTTGCGGCGCTGACCGGCCTCGACAAGGCGCAGGTCACGCCGGTCGAACTGATCTCGGCGCTGCTGAAGAGCCCGTGCGAGCTGCTGTGGTTCGGCGGCATCGGCGCCTACATCAAGGCGCGCAGCGAAACCAACGCCGACGTCGGCGACAAGACCAACGACGCGCTGCGCGTCGACGCCGAAGATCTGCGCGCGCACGTGATCGGCGAGGGCGCCAATCTCGGCGTCACCCAGAAGGGCCGCATCGCCGCCGCCCGCAACGGCGTGCGCATCAACGCCGACGCGATCGACAATTCCGCCGGCGTCGACACCTCCGACCACGAGGTCAACATCAAAATCCTGCTGGCCGACGCGGTCCGCTCCGGCGCGCTGAAGCCGGAGGCGCGCGACAAGCTGCTCGAATCGATGACGGACGAGGTGGCGCATCTGGTGCTGGCCGACAATTACGACCAGACCGGCGCACTCACGCTGGCGCAGGCCTCGGCTTCTGCCGATCTCGACAGCCACGAGCGCTTCATCCAGCGGCTGGAGGCGGCGGGCAAGCTGTCGCGGCGGGTCGAAGGCCTGCCCCCGGCGAGCGAGTTCGCCGCGCTTCGCGCCCAGGGGCTCGGCCTCACGCGGCCGGAACTGGCCAAGCTCATCGCCTACGCCAAGATCGACCTGTTCGATGCGCTGACGGCGGCCAAGGCGCCCGACGATCCGGCGTTCGCCGAGTCGTTGAAGCGCTACTTTCCGCAGGCGCTGTGGACGTACGAAACGCAGATGCAAGGGCACCGGCTGCGGCGCGAGATCATCGCCACGCAGCTGGCGAACGATCTGGTCAACCGCTGCGGGCCGTCGTTCGTCGACCGGGTGAGGGAAGTCTCGCGCGCCGATGCGGTGACGATCGCGCTGTCGTTCGAGGCGGCGCGACGCATCTACGACCTGGAAGCGCTGGTCGACCGCATCAATGCGCTCGACAACAAGGCCCCGGCGGCGGCGCAGACGGCGCTGCACCAGCGCGTCGCCAAGGCGCTGCGCCGGCTCGCCAACTATCTCGCCCGCAACGCCGGCTTCGACGGCGATGCGCCGCCGTCGGTGCTGGATGTCGTCGCGCGCTATCGCGATGCGGTGGCCGAACAGCGCAAGACGATCTGGGACGAGATCAGCGCAGTCGAGCGCGCGCGCGTGGTCAGCGACCAGAACGCGCTGATGGAGCTGGGCGCGCCGCAAGACTTGGCGCAGGACGCGGCGCTGCTGACGCCGATGACGGCGGCGCTCGACATCGCCGACCTGGCGCGCCGGGCGCGCTGGCCGATCCACACGGCGGCGCAGCTGCACTGCATCGCCGGGGCCGAGTTCGGCATCGACGCGCTGCGCGACGCGGCCGGTTCGCTGACGCTGGAGCAGCACTGGGACCGCCTGGTGGTGCGCCGTGGGGCGGAGGAGTTCGCGGCGATCCAGCTGAAGCTCGCCGAAGCGGCGGCCGCCGCCATCGGCGCGCCGCCGAAAGCGGCGGACGCGGCCTGGGCGGCGGAGGCGGCGCGGACCTGGATCGCCTCGCTGGGCGCCCCGGCGCAGCGCGCGCGCAGCGCCTTCGCCGAGCTGGACCAGCAGGGGCCGTGGACGTTCGCGAAGCTGATGCTGATCTCGGCCGAACTCAACGCGCTCGCCGCCGCCGTGCGCTAAAGCGTTTCGAGCAGTTCGCGCAGCAGCGCGTGCTCGCGCTGGGTGGCGGCGGGATCGTAGCGGACGCGCGGATCTTCGGCGCGGTCGTCCTCGAATGCGTGGGTCGCGCCTTCGAACACGACGATCTCCATTTTGGCGCCGTGCGCGCGCTGGCGCTCCAGCACGCCGCGGGTGGGGCCGACGATGTAGTCGCGCTCGGCGACGATGGCGAGCGTGCGCTTGGGCATGAACCGCCACGGCCGCCGGCCGGCATAGCTGCCGACGCTGGCGTACGGATAGACCAGCATCGCGCCTGCAAGCCCGGCGAGCGGTTCGGCGGCAAGGCCGCTCAAGCCGGTGGCGCGCTCCATTTCATCGCGGCGCAGCGCCAGCGCGTCCATGACGGTCCAGCCGCCGTGGCTCCAGCCGATGGCGGCGAAGCGGGCGCCGTCGGCCCAGCCCTGCCGCCGCGCCCATTCCATCGCGGCGTAGAGATCGCCGGCGCGTTCGCGTCCGTGCAGGCGCATGCCGGTGCAGACGGTGGCGATCGCGGCGGCGCGGCTGATGCGGCGCGGCGCGTACGAGTCGATCTGCACCACGGCGGCGCCGGCGCGCACGGCTGCGTCGGCGACGTCGTTCTGGAACAGCCTTTGCCCGCCGCAGCCGTGCAGCGTGAACAGCACCGGGAACGGGCCGACGCCCTCGGGCCGCGTCACGGCGAAGTGCGGCGCGAGGCGTTCGATGCGCTGTTCCAGCGTTTCGGCGAAGGCGGCGACGGGCATCCAAAGTCCTGCGAGGAGCGTTATCATTAAGATGGCGACGGCGCGGCGCATGGCGCAAGGCTGGCGCCGCCGCCGCGACGGCGCCAGACTGCGGCGCAGGGAGACAGATATGGGTTCCAAGCGATTGAGCCTGGCGGCGTTCGCCGCAGCGGCCCTCGCCGCCTGCACCCAGGCGCCGGCGCCGCCTTCGTCCGAGGTTTCGGCCGAGCGCCAGGCGGCTGTCGCGGCCGCCGTCGAGGCGCAGCGCGCCGAATTCGCCGCTGCGCCCGATCCGGCCGGCGCCGATCCGGCCACCGCCTACCAGTTCGCGTTTCCGGGTCTTTTCCTCGAGCGCGTGCCGATGACGGCGTTCGAGGGCGAGGTGGTGATGGTGGTGAACACGGCCTCGCGCTGCGGGTTCACGCCGCAATATGAAGGGCTGCAGCAAATCTATGCCGAGTATCACGGCCGCGGCTTCGAGATCGTCGGCGTGCCGGCCAACAATTTCATGGGCCAGGAGCCGGGCTCGGCGGAAGAGATCCAGCAATTCTGCACGCTGAACTATGGCGTGACCTTCCCGATGGCGGCGAAGACCGACGTGATCGGCGAAAGCCGCCATCCGTTCTACGCCTGGGCGGAGGCGCAGCTCGGCGAAGCGGCGGCGCCGAAGTGGAACTTTCACAAGCTGCTGATCGGGCGCGACGGGCGCCTGATCGCCGCGTTCCCGACGCGGACGGAGCCGACGAGCGACGAGATGCGCGCCGCGATCGAAGCGGCGCTGAATGCGCCGGCGCCCCCGATTTCGCCGCATTAACGCGCTGCGTGGCGTCGTGCTTCGACAAGCTCGGCATGACCGACGGCCCTTTGTCAGTGCCTAAAATGGCGCATCCCCGTGAACACCATGGCGACGCCGGCGTCGTCGGCGGCTTTGATGACTTCGTCGTCGCGGATCGAGCCGCCGGGCTGGATGACGGAGGTCGCGCCGGCTTCCACCGCTTGCAGCAGGCCGTCGGGGAAGGGGAAGAAGGCGTCTGACGCGCAGGCCGAGCCGTCGGCGAGCGAGCCTGGCTTCTTGGCCATTTCCGCCGCTTCCTTGGCGCGGAGGGCGGCGATGCGCGCGGAATCGCGGCGGTTCATCTGGCCCGCGCCGATGCCGGCGGTCCGGCCGTCGCGCGCGTAGACGATCGCGTTCGATTTCACGTGCTTGCAGACGGTGAAAGCGAACAGGAGATCGCGCATCTGCGCGTCGGTCGGCGCGCGCTTGGTGACGATCTTCAGATCGTCTCTGGCGACGCGGCCGATGTCGCGGTCCTGCACCAGGAAGCCGCCGGCGAGCGTCTTGCAGGTGAGGCCGCGCCGGCCCGGATCGGGCAGGCCGCCGGCGATCAGCAGGCGCAGGTTCTTCTTCTTCGCGAATACGGCGACGGCGTCTTCGTCCGCGTCCGGGGCGATCACCACTTCGGTGAAGATGTCGATCATGCGCTCGGCAGCGGCCTTGTCGAGCTTGCGGTTCACCGCGATGATGCCGCCGAACGCCGACACCGGATCGCATTCGAGCGCGCGCGCGTAGGCTTCCGCCAGATCGGCGCCCAAAGCGACGCCGCACGGATTGGCGTGCTTGATGATGGCGACGGCGGCGCTGTCCTTCGGATCGAATTCGGCGACCAGTTCGAAGGCGGCGTCGGTGTCGTTGAGGTTGTTGTAGCTCAGCTCCTTGCCTTGCAGCTGCTTCGCCGTGGCGACGCCGAAGCGCTGCTCGCCATTGGTGTAGAAGGCCGCGCTCTGGTGGCTGTTTTCGCCGTAGCGCAAGGTCTGCTTCAGCTTGCCGCCGAACGCGCGCCAGGTCGGCGCGGTCTCGCCCAGCTGTTCGGCGTACCAGGACGAGATCGCCGCATCGTAGGCGCCGGTGCGCGAAAACGCTTTCGCCGCGAGCTTCTTGCGCAGCGCCAGCGTCGTGCCGCCGTGCTGCTTCGCTTCGGCGAGGATGGCTTCCATGTCTTCGGCGTCGGTGGCGACGGCGATGAAGCCGTAATTCTTGGCGGCGGCGCGGATCATGGCCGGGCCGCCGATGTCGACATTCTCGATGCAGGTGTCGAAATCGGCGCCGCGCGCGACCGTGGCCTCGAACGGGTAGAGGTTCACGTAGAGCACGTCGAAGCCTTCGATGCCGTGCTGTTCCATCGCCCGGGCGTGCTCGGGATTGTCGCGCAGCGCGAGCAGGCCGCCATGCACTTTCGGGTGCAGCGTCTTCACGCGGCCGTCCATCATTTCCGGAAAGCCGGTGACGGCGGAGACGTCCTCCACCTTGAGCCCGGCGCCGGCGATCGCCGTCTTGGTGCCGCCGGTTGAAACGAGCGCGGCGCCCAGTTCCGAGAGCGCCCTGGCGTGCTCGATCAGGCCGGTCTTGTCGGACACCGAAATGAGCGCGCGCTTGATGGGAAGGATGTCGGTCATGGCGTGGTCTCTACTCTCCCTCTCCCCTTGAGGGGAGGGGGCAGGGGTGAAGCGCCGCGTTCGGCGGAATGGAATCAAGTGCGGGCAGTGTTGTGGTTTGAAGGAGAGGCGCAAGCGCCGCGCCGCGTCCTCCGATGTCGCGCGTCACCCCGCCCCCAACCCCCTCCCCTCGAGGGGAGGGGGCTTTGAGTATGCGGCCGTTTTGGCGCTGTAGGATAAGCCGATCTCGGACCGCGGGTCTGAAGATCCGCGGTCCGTTTACGCCGAGCGCGCCAGGGCCCAGCGGATGCGGTTGGGCGGGGCGAGGCCGTGGCCGAGCGGGTCGGCGCCGCCGGAGAGCGTGATCTGGCAGGTGTCGCGCGGGAAGTGGCCGCCCCAGTAGGTCGAGGGCTCGATGTTGATCAGCGGCGCGTCGGTGCGCAGCCGCCAGGCCTGGCCGCCGGGCGTTTCCAGCAGCGCCATCTGGTGCTCGATCAGCTGCGCCCGCACCGACGGATGCAGATGGAAGCGGATCATGTAGGGAATCTCGCCCTTGGGCGTCGGCCCCTTGTGCTTCTGCGGACGGATCAGCTCGTCGATGCCGCGCAGGTTGCGGCCTTCGTGGTCGATGAACAGGTAGCGCCGGTGCATGAGGCCGAAGGCGGCGCGGTAGCCGTCGTGGCGGCCCTGAACGGTGATGCCGGCGTCGTCGGCGGAACGGCGGACGTCGTCGAGCGTGGGGCCGACCAGACGCGGGCTGCCCTTGCCGCGCCGGTCCTCCAGCGCAGCCGACAGCGCGTCGCCGAGCGAGAGCGTGGAATGCGCGTTGGTGGCGCGCGCGGCCTGGCGCGCGTCGGGGGCCAGCTCGCGGCCGGCGCCGATATTGACGATCAGCCGCTCGCGCTCGCTCGACATCTCGAACGCCAGCGCGCTCGCGTGCGCGCGCTCGGCGTAGGAGAGCGGCGGCGCGCCGCCGACGTCGAACAGCACGCGCAGCGCGCCGCCTTCGAGGCGCTGGAAGCCGGTATGGTTGCCGAACTGGAAGTTGCGGACCTCGCCGCCGCAACGCTCGAGCGCCGCGTCGATCGACGCGGCCGAGCTTTCCGAGCCGCCGTGAAAGCAGGCGAGACCGCCGTCGCCCAGGCGCAGCATGCGCAGCATGTTGGCGAGCTTCGGCAGCGTTTCGCCGAGGATGCGCTGCGGCTCTGCGAGCGCGTCCTGCGCGGTGGTGATGTCGAAGATCGCTTTCGCCAGCGCTTCCGGCGATCGCGACATGTGGCCGCCGTCGGGGAAGAACTGCTTGGCGCAGGCTTCGATCAGCATCTCCTCGCCTTGCTCGGCGAGGCGCGCGGGATCGCCGAGCCCTGCGGCGCCGGCGAGGATCAGGGCGGCGCCGGCCTTGATCGAGCCGAGATGGCGCTCGCTGAGTTCGCCGTGCGCCAGCATCAGGAGCCGCGCCTGGCGCGCGAGCGAACGCAGCAGCGCCGGCCGCAGCTCCGGCGCGCCGCGCTCGAACGCGGGCCGGCCCCAGCAGAGCAGGGCGTAGACGCGCTCGGCGGTGAGTTCGGGATCCCAGGCGATCTCGTCCCATTCGCCGAAGGCGCCGACCCATTCGTCGACCAGAGCGGCGATGCGCACGTCGGCGAGGGGGCCGAGCGCGGCGAGGTCGATCAGCCAGTTGAACGAGTGCAGCCGCGCGGTGAAGTGGCGCGAGGGATGCGTGAGCGCCCAGGGCGACACGAACTCGCCGCGGATGTGCTCGGCGCCGATGCGCCAGCGGCCGGAAAGGATGTCGCGGCCGCGGTCGACATTGCCGGTGCGCGGATCGCGGCCCCAGCGCTCGATGCGGTCGGGCGCTGGGACCTCGCCGAGGCGGATGCGGTGAAACGGATTGGCGCGCCAGTGCTCGCTCGCGGCGATGGGCCGGGGCGGCCGGGGGGAGGCCGGGGCGTTCACGAGGCTTAGGCCGCGCTCCGCAGCCGCTTGATGTTGTCGGCGTAGGCGCTGGGATCGCCGCCGTACACGGCGGTGCCGGCGACCAGCGCCGTGGCGCCGGCGGCGATCACGCGGGGCGCGGTCTTCGCGTTCACGCCGCCGTCCACCTCCAGGATGATGTCGCGGCCCGAGGCGTCGATCTTCTTGCGGATCGCTTCGATCTTCGGCAGCGCGGTTTCGATGAAGCTCTGGCCGCCGAAGCCGGGATTGACGCTCATCACCAGCACGAGGTCGACGAGATCGACGATCGGATCGATCGCTTCGGCGGGCGTGCCGGGATTGAGCGAGACGCCGGCCTTCGCGCCCGTCGCCTTGACCGCCTGCAGCGTGCGATGCACGTGCGGGCCGGCTTCGGGATGCACGGTGATGATGTCGGCGCCGGCGTCGCGGAACGCCTGGATGTAGGGATCGACCGGCGCGATCATCAGATGCACGTCGAACGGCAGCTTCGAGTGCGGGCGGATCGATTTCACCACGACAGGGCCGATCGAGATGTTCGGCACGAAGTGGCCGTCCATCACGTCGACGTGGATCATGTCAGCGCCCGCCGCCTCCACGGCGCGCACTTCCTCGCCCAGCTTGGAGAAGTCCGCGGCGAGGATGGACGGTGCGATCAGCGGGGGGGCCATGGCTTCGTGGTTAGCGGCGCAAGGACGCTGGCGCAAGGCGAGCCTACGCCCGTTTGCGCTTCTTGACCGTCTTCGCGGCCGGTTTCGCCGCCCGCTTGGTTGGACCGTGCACAAGAGCCCGCTTGACCGCCTCCGGCTCCCGATCGATCACCGTCAGCAGCACGCGCGCCGGCCCGTCCGGCAGCCGCGCGCCTTGCTCCCAGTTGCGCAGCGTCCCAATACTTACGCCGAAACGCCGAGCAAATTCCTCCTGCGTAAATCCCAGTTTCTTGCGAATGGCTGGAACGTCAGGGCTCTCCATGATTGTCACGCGCGCGCCGGTATCTTCACCGCGCGCAAAACGAAGCGCTTCCTGCGCTGCTTCGATAATTTGTCGGCCTGGCGTCTTCTTGGCCACCGTCATTTCCTTCGTTTGTACTCCGCCACAATTTCTGCAACCACGTCGGACAGTTCTTTCTTTTCCGTCGCTGTGAGGTCGGATTTCGCCGCCTTCACAAAGAACTTGAACAGGTACAGAGGGACGGTCTCGCTGTGAAAATAGTAGATCACGCGTCCGCCGCCGCGCTTGCCCCTGCCGCTCGCAGTCCAGCGCAGCTTGCGGACGCCGCCTGTGTTCTTGATGACGACACCCGCCTCGGGATTCGCCGCTAAAAAGACTTTCAACTCATCCAGTTCGTCGTCGTCCAATACGCCTGCGATATCGCGGACGAAGGCCGACAGCTCAACGATGGCGGTGAGCCTGGCTATGCGGCGCTCCTGAGACGGAATGTGCTCATGGTCATGATCCTGCACACCACGCGCGGGGAAAGCGCGTGTGAATTATAATACACCAATGACATACTAAGTCAATGACGTACTAAGCCCGCACCAGCCGCGCGGCGTAGAAGCCGTCGAGGCCGCCGATCTCGGGCCAGTGGCCGGGATGCGTGCGCATGTCGCCGTCGGACGTGACGAACGCGCTGGGGATTTCGCCGGCGCGGATCGGATCGCGGCGCCAGCCGGCGCGCAGCGCTTCGGCGACGACCGCCGGGCCTTCTTCCGGTTCGAGCGAACAGACGGCGTAGACCAGCGGCGCGCCGGGCTTCAGCAGCTTCGCGGCGGCGGCGATCAGCTTGGATTGCAAATCGGCAAGGCTGCGGATGTCGCTGGGCCGGCGCAGCCAGGCGACGTCGGGATGGCGCCGCAGCGTGCCGGTCGACGTGCAGGGCGCGTCGAGCAGGACGGCGTCGAACGGCTCGGCGCGGAAGTCGAGCGCGTCGGCGCAGATCACCTCCGCTTCGAGCTTGGTGCGGGCGAGGTTCTCGCGCAGGCGCTTGAGGCGCGCTTCGGACTTGTCGACCGCGGCGACCTCTGCGCCGGCGGCGGCGAGCTGCAGCGTCTTGCCGCCCGGCGCGGCGCAGAGATCGAGCACGCGCTTGCCGGCGACATCGCCGAGCAGGCGCATGGGCAGCGCAGCGGCGGCGTCCTGCACCCACCACGCGCCCTCGCTGAAGCCGGGGAGGGAGGCGACTCCTCTTGAGAGGAGCGTATCGCTCGACGTTTGTGCTGATCCCGTGCGCGCAAAATTATCGGCGTTGCGCATCGCCCCGCCCCCTGCCCCCTCCCCTCTGAGGGAGGGGGTTAGGCGCACGCTGCCTGTTGGCGTTACGGTTCCATCGAGCTTCTGCGCCCAGCTTTCGGGGTCGCTTTTCACGCTGATGTCGAGCGGCGGTTCTTGCAGCAGCGCCTGGGCGATGCGCGAGGCGGCTTCGCCGTAAGCGGCGCGCCAGCGCGTGTAGAGCCAGAGCGGCAGATCGGCGCCGGGCGGGAGCGCAGCGAGGATCTCGCCGCCGTCGCGGGCGACCTTGCGCAGCACGGCGTTGATGAGCTTGGCGAAGCCGCGCGCCTGGCGCAGCGCATTGGCGGCCTCCACCGTTTCGCCTACGGCGGCGTGGGCGGGCGTGCCGAGCACGAGCAGCTGCGTCGCGCCGAGGTGCAGCAGCGCGCGGGCGTGCTGGGCGCTTTCCGGCAGCGGCCGGTCGAGGAAGCGCGCGAGCACGGCGTTGACGCCGCCGAGACGGCGCAGGCCGGCGGTGACGAGAGCGCGGGCGAAGGCGCGGTCGCGGCCTTCGAGCGCGTCGAAGCTCGCGGTTTCGGCGAGCGCGTCTTCAAGCGCGCGGCCGCGGTCCATCACGGCGACGAGCAGTTCGGCGGCGGCGACGCGGGCGTTCAAGGCGTGGACGTCAGCTGTATGTCGACGCGGGCGCGGCGGAAGCTGGCGAGGCGGATGGTGGCGCCGCCGGCGGAAAGCGGCGTGGCGATGCGCACCACCGGGGCGAAGGTGGTGTCGGGCATGAGCGCGAACCAGACTTCGCCGTGCGGGATGCGGCGGCGGCCGGCGTCGCGCTGCTCGAAGCCGGCGACGGCGATATAGGCGAGCGAGCACTTGAGCACGTCGCCTTCGTAGCCGGCGTGATCGTACCGGTCGATCTCGCCGCCGGCCAGCTCCATCAGATAATGGAAGCGGCCGTCGAAGGTCGGGTAGGCGCCGGCGCAGCGGCGGCTCTGGCCGACATCGATCGACATCGCCACCATGGTCGAGAGCGGATCGCGCGAGCGCCGACGCTGTTCGTCGCTGGCGGGCGGATCGCCCCAGAGCCGGTAGTTCGGCGTGATGGCGGCGGCGATGGCGCCGTCCTCGCTCGTCGTCATGCTGACGACGCGGCGCTTGCGGCTGTAGCGGTGGTCGAGATCGTAGCTGCGCCAGCGCACGACGCCGTTATGGATCAGGCCGGACGCGTGCGCGCGCAGGTTCGTGCGCTCGAACAGATTGAGCAGGCCGCGCGATTCCAGCGTGGCGGTGATGGCGTAGCTGTCTTCGGAAACGTCGGCGTCGACGGTGATGTGACCGAGCGGGATGAGGCGCATGCCGACGCCGTCATAGCTGAGCGAGAAGCGGTCCGCTGCGGCGGGGCCGGCGCTCAGCGCGAGGGCGGCGAGGGCGAGAAGGGCGGCGCGCATCGGGGCGGAGTGTAGTGGGGGAGGCTTTCGAGTCCATCCTGGGACTGTCGCCGGCGGGCCGTAGTACGCTTGCTTCGAATTCGGCGCGCGACGCTTCAACCCAAGTCATTCCGGACGCGCGGAGCGCGATCCGGAACCCAGGGCCGCCGCCGCGTCATTCGCCCTGGGTTCCGGGTCTGCGGCGCGTGCCGCGCCTCCGCCCGGAATGACTGTGATGGGCGTGTGCGCGGAACGGCTTAAGACGGCGCAGGCCGGCGCTTCCGGAAAGCGCGCAGCACGAAAGGCTGCGCCGAGCGGGGGCTCGCGCAGTGCAAAGTTGCAGGACGTGCGGAAGGGCTCAGGAGCTGTCGGCGGCGGCGGGCGCAAGCGCCGGCGCCGAGACCAGCGCGACCGCCGCCGGCGCGGCGGCGATCAGGCGGAAGCGCGTGAGGCCGCGGCGCAGCCTGGCGGCGAAGCGGGCGATGTAGGGCTCGGGGTTCATCAGCACGTCGATCAGCCGCAGCACCCGCGCGCGCAGGCTGGCGTTGCGCAAGCGAATGCGCGCGCCCTTCACCATCAGCCGCATGTCGGCTTCGACCCGGCGAAAGCCGGGCCCGGCGCGCACGCGCGTGCGGCGCGGGCGCGGACGCACCCGGTTCAGCGCCAGCAGGAAGATGTAGAACTCGGCCAGGCGCTCGCGCCGGCGGACGATGCGCTTCAGCGTGCGGCTGCGCCGCGGCGCGCCCAGGCGCGCGATCGCCGCCGCCAGCCGGCACAGCCACAGGACGGCGCAGGCGTAGAGCGCCTGCAGGTCGTCTTTGGGGGTGTGGGGGCGGGTGAAGGTCATGCGCGGCAGTCTAAGCGCGCGCGGGGCCGGTCGGATTGATTTTGGGCGAGGCGCTGGCTGGGCTGGGGTTTTATGCGCGACGCTGCGGGACAGGGCGCGCGCGGATCCGGCGG
Source organism: Hyphomonadaceae bacterium (assembly GCA_023384105.1). Lineage (GTDB taxonomy): Bacteria > Pseudomonadota > Alphaproteobacteria > Caulobacterales > Aquidulcibacteraceae > Vitreimonas. The sequence continues at coordinate 14,852 of JAHDXR010000001.1, forward strand.
GCGAGTCGGCGGGGGGCGCGTGCGCTGGAGTCATTCCGGACGCGCGCAGCGCGATCCGGAATGACTCGCGCTTTGCTTATCGCGTCGCTTAAAGCGCGCGGACGTTGATTTCGCTGTTGGCGAGCGGGAGTTCCACCAGCATGCCGACGCGGGCGGCGGCGACGTCGCTGAAGCCGGCGGCGCGCGCCTCGGCGATCTGGGTTTGCGCCGCGATCGGGTTTTCGGCGCCGGTGAGCACCATCATGCCGGTGTTGAGCGCCTGCGCGTTCGCGGCGGCTTCGGCGGCGGAGAAGCCGCCCGTCACCTGCGCCGTGCGCTGGGTTTCGGCGCCTTGCAGCACGACGTCGGCGTCGCGCGCCGCAGCCGCGGTGGCGACGCGGCCGTCGCCGCCGACGACGATCGAGCGGCCGCGATAGTCGAAGCGATAGCCGACGCGGCCCTCGAAGGCGTCTTCCTGCGTGGTGAAGGCGGAGACGACGAGGCCGTCGGCCTCGAACACGATCACCGAGCGGCCCGGCTCGGGCGAGGGGCCCCAGGCCTGCAGGCCGCGCGTGGCGCCGTCGAAGCCGCCGGCCTGGTTGAGGCCGTCGACCAGGCGCTGGGTTTCGGCGGGGCCGTAAACCGGCAGCAGCGTTTCGCCGCCGCGCGCGCTGGCGCCGTAGACGGCGCTCAGATCGGCGGCCTGCGGCAGATCGGCGTCCGTCAGCAGCACGGCTGCGAGGCGCTCCATCGGAATGTTGCGGCGGGCGAGCGAGGAGGCGGCGCCGGAGCCGGCGTCGACGATGAACATGCGCCCGGCCGCGACGACGGCGAGGCACGGCTTCTGTTCGGCGCTGTTGGGATCGCCGCAGACGATGGCGCGCAGCGCGGTCGAGTCGAACAGGTTGGCGCTGGCGGCCGCCTGCTGCTCCTCATAGGCGGCATAGGCGCGGGCGATGGCCTCCTGGCCCTCGGGCGTCTGCGAGCCGACGATCCAGCCGCCCCAGAACAGTCCCGACAGCGTCACGAAGATCGCGGACGATTTGCCGATCGCATTCATGTTCCGACCCCAATTTGTTAACGCGCGCCGCGGCGCGTTGACGTAAACCCCACCGAGCCTCACTAACCCAGGCCATGATTCTGGCAAACTCGGTTAAGGACTGGTTTCCACAGTTGCGTGCTGGACTGCTTCGCGGCGTTTGCAAACCGCCAAAAGCAAATCCAAATCAGCAATTTGGTTAATAACCGAGCGCGATGGTCAGGCGCCCAAATGGTTAACGCGATGAAGCGGGTGCTGGTGTTCGACTCCGGCGTCGGCGGGCTCTCGGTGCTCGATGCGGTCGCGGCGGCCGGCTACGCGCTGGAGCTGGACTATGTCGCGGACAATGCCTGGCTGCCGTACGGGCTCAAATCGGACGCCGACCTGCGGGCGCGCGTGCCGGCGCTGCTGGCGCGGCTGGCGCAGCAATGGGCGCCGGACGCGGTGGTCGTAGCGTGCAATACGGCCTCGACCATCGCGCTCGACGCGGTGCGCGCGGCGGTCGCGGTTCCGGTCGTCGGCGTGGTGCCGCCGATCAAGCCGGCGGCGGCGCTGACGCGCACCGGCGCGATCGGGCTGCTGGCGACGCCGGCGACGGTGCGGCGCGCATACACGGATGATCTCATTCGCCAATTCGCGGCCGACGCGCGCGTGGTGCGGTTCGGCTCGGCGGCGCTGGTGGAGGCGGCGGAACGCAAGCTCGCCGGCGGCGAGGCCGATCCCGCCGCGGTCCGCGAAGCGGTCGAGGGCTTGTTCGCGGCGCCGGGCGGGGCCGAGATCGACGTGGTGGCGCTGGCGTGCACGCACTTTCCGCTGCTGGCGGAAGAGCTGAAGGCGGCGGCGCCGCGCGCGGCGGTGTGGCTCGATTCCGGCGAAGCGATCGCGCGGCGGGTGGCGAACGTGCTGATCGCGGAACCGGGCCAAGCGCGCGCCCGGCGCGCGGGCTTCACCGACGCCGGCGCCGCGCGCGGCGCGTTTCCCGCGTTCGCGGCGCGCGGGTTCGCCACCTTCGCGGAGATCGGGCCGGCGCCGGCGTTCGAAGCCTCGCCGATCGCGGACCGGGGTTGCGCCTGACTCGTGTTGTTTCGGAAACATAAGTCATGCGCGTCAGCATTTCGGCGCCGCGCGCATTGCGCCGCCGTCCCGCTCCGGTAACGATCCGGCCACAGAACACAACACCACACACAACACCACGCGGGGGAATGGGTATGGCGGCTTCCACCTTCGGCTCGACGCCGCTCGGGCTCACGTCGCAGATTCTCAATCTGGGCGCCGTGCTGACGCGCAAGCCGGCGCTGAAAGTGCCGCGCTATCAGCGCCCCTACACCTGGACCGACAACGAGGTGCGCGAGCTGATCCAGGATTTGCGCAGCGCGTTCGAGCGCGGCGCGCCGTTCTATTTCATCGGCCAGATCGTGCTGGTGAAGAACAAAGGCAAGTTCGAGATTTCCGACGGCCAGCAGCGGCTGGCGACGCTGACGATGCTGCTCGCCTACACGCGCGACCGGCTGTCGGGCCGGGCCAGGCAGTACCAGGCGCTGATCATGGACGGCGACGAGCCGAGGCTGCTGCTGCGCGAGGACGATGCGGGCTTCTATCTCGGCTACGTGCAGGAGCCGGGCAAGATGCTGGAGCTGGCGCGCCATCCCGACACCGGCAACGAAGTGCGCGACCTGTTCTGCGCCGCGGCGCGGACGATCGAGTCCGAGATGTCGAAGGTGAAGGACGACCGCGAGCTTGACGCGTTCATGTCCTATGTCGTGCGCTCTTGCACGCTGAACGTGGTGGACGCCGACGAGCGCGGCTGCGCCCAGACGGTGTTCAACACGCTGAACAAGCGCGGCTCGCCGCTGTCCGGCGCCGACATCATCAAGAGCGACCTGATCGAGAACTCGAAGCTGTCGAGCGCGGAAGCCGACGCGGCGGCGCGCAAGTGGGAGGAGACGGAGAGCCTGTTCGAGCGCGAGGATTTCGCGCGGCTGCTCTACATGATGCCGTTCCTGCTGACGGGCGAGCCTTACCTCTCGCCGGGCGACCTCGGCTCGTTCCGCACCGCGGTGGACCGCGCCGGCGGCGTCAACAAGTTCCTGTTCGACCAGCTGCCGCGCTACGCGCTCGCGCTCCGGTCGATCTTCGCCGGCTCGATCAATGTCGGCGCGGCCAGCGCGGACGTGAACCGGCGCGTGGCGCTGATGAAGCAGGTGGAGAAATGGGACTGGGCGCCGGCGGCGATCGCGTTCCTGGCCGAGTACGCCGATCAGCCGGAGCGGGCGCGCAAATTCTTCCAGGCGCTCGACCGCTTCACCTTCGCCTGCGAACTCGCGGTGATTGACAATCGCCTGCGCGAGAAGCGCTACGCCGTGGCGGTGAAGAAGGCCGGCGACGACAAGGCGCTCTACAGCGAACAGGGGCTGCTGCTGAGCGACAAGGAGAACGGCGATTTCATCTATACGCTGAACCGCTCGCGCAAGCGCGACCGGCAGCGGCGGCTGCTGCTGATGCGGCTCGAAGCGGCGATGCCGAACGGGCGTCTGCTGACCATGACCGACGACGTCACGGTCGAGCACGTGCTGCCGAAATCGAGCGCCAGCGCCTGGTGGAACGAGCGCATCCCCGATCCGGCGCTGCGCGCGGAGCTGGCCAACCTGCTCGGCAATCTGGTGCTGATCACCTACGACCAGAACCGCGCCGCCGACACCAAGCCGTATCCGAAGAAGAAGCAGATCTATTTCGATACGCCCAACGCGCCGATCCACGCGCTGACCAAGGACATCGCCGCGATCGACGAGTGGGACATGCAGGCGATCGAAGAACGGCACGAGCGGCTGGTGCGCATCCTCTGCGAGGATTGGGGCCTGGTGCGGGGCGGGTGATAATAGCACTGGCGGGCCATATCGGGCTTGCGCGTACGCCGCTTTCATCCGAGTCATTCCGGACGCGCGCAGCGCGATCCGGAACCCAGGGCGAGCGATGCGCCGGCAGCCCTGGTTCCGGGTCTACGGCGCGTGCGCGCCTCCGCCCGGAATGACTCCGCTAGCTTGCGAGCGGAACGCAGGCCGGCGGGCCGCCGGCGGTCCATGGGCGCGCCGCATCATCCTGCACGCGCGGTGAAGCTGAAACGCCGCCGCCGGCGTTCAGCGCAGCGGATTAACGGCCTGCTAACCAATCCGCGCCGAGATTTTAACCTCGCGTTTATTCCTGCGGCGAGGTTCGGGGCAGATGTCGTTGCTGTATGCAGTGGTTTTTGCGAGCCGCTGCCGGTCCAACCATCATCGTCTGGTGGTCGATGCGCTGCGGCGCCTCGACTGCGCCGACGCGGAGGACTGGCGCAACCTCTTGCTGCACTATCACGCCGAATATCTCGCCGGCGCCAAGGCGCCGGACGAGGTGTTCAAGGATTTCAAGAACCACGTTCTGCATGTGCGCGACCGGGATTGGGGCGGCGCGGTCGAGGCCTGCGAGGAATGGTATCGGCGCACGGTGCGGGCGCTGGCGGCCAAGGATTGGAAGCAGGCGGCGTGGTCGGCCGGCGTGCTGAGCCATTATTACGTCGATCCGATCCAGCCGTTCCACACCCACCAGACCGAGGAAGAGGGCGTCATCCACCGCGCGGTGGAGTGGAGCTTCTCCAAGTCGTACGCGACGTTCCAGCAGATCATCGAGACCGATCTCGGCGGCTATCCGAAGATCGAGGCGCCGGCGGGCGAAAACTGGCTGGCCGAGATGGTGCGCGCCGGCGCGATGGCGTCGAATCCGCACTATGAGCTGATCATCGATCATTTCGACCTGGCCGCGTCGCTGAAGGATCCGCGCGCCGGGCTCGACCAGGAGCTGAAGGACACGGTGGCGAAACTGGTCGGCCACGCGGTGTCGGGCTTCGCCCGCATCCTCGAGCGCGCGTTCGCGGAAGCGGCGGTGAAGCCGCCGCGCGTGGGCGGGACGCTGCAGGCGTTCTTCCTCGCGCTCGAAACGCCGATCCAGAGCGTGCTGAAGCTGATCGACGACGCGGCGGCGCGGCGCGAGGTCGAGGCGCAGTACGAGGAATTCCGCCGCACCGGCAAGGTGCGCGCGACCTTGGGCGAGGACGACAAGGTGGTGCGCGCGCTCTACGCCGCCGAAGTGCTGAAGACGCCGCTGTCGTCGCTGGATGCGAAATGGCCGCGCGAGATCGGCTCGAAAATCGGCGAGGGCGCCGCGTCGCGCGGCAAGCCGGCGAAGGCTAAGCCGGAAAAGGCCGAGACGCCGGCGAAAGCGGCAAGTGCGGTTGAAGCGCCGAAGCCCGAGAAGGCCAAGCCCGCGAAAGTGATCGATCTCGATCCGCCGCACGCGGAAGCGCCGGCGAACGACGCCGCGCCGCAAGCGGAGAAGCCCGCCAAGCCGCAGAAAGAGCCGCCGCTGCCGCGCGAGCTGCCGGTCGGCGCGCCGGCGGCCAGGCGCGAGAAGACGCTGCCGAAGACGACGCTCACCGAACGCGCGCCGGTGGTGCAGGCGCCGTCGATCGGGCCGAAAACCGCCAAGCGGCTGGAAGCGGTGGGCGTGAAGACGATCGCCGACCTGCTCGCGCTGAACGCCGAGGACGGCGAGAACAGGATCGATGCGCGCCATATCTCGGCCCAGACCATTCGCGACTGGCAGGCGCAGGCGCTGCTGGCGTGCACGGTGCCGGGCCTGCGTTCGCGCGAGGCGCAGGCGCTGGTGGCGTGCGGAATCGCGACGCCGGAAGAGCTGATCGAGATGGACCCGACCGAGCTGTGCGACGGCGTCGCGCGCTGGGGGCTCTCGGACGAAGGCCAGCGCGCCTGGGGCTCGGCGCCGGCGCCGACGGAAGACGACGTCGCCACCTGGATCGCGCGCGCCAAGCGCGCGCTGGAGGAAGGCAAGGCGACGGCGGCGGCTTGAGCATCGCGCGCTGGTATGGACCGCCGGCGTCCTCGCCGGCATGCGCAACTGCTGCCGACAAGCGTCGGCGCTTGTTCGATAGGGCGCATGCCGGCGAGGACGCCGGCGGTCCATAAGCGTTCGATCCAGTAATCGTCATCCTGGGGCGCGCGTAGCGCGAGCCCAGGACCCAGGGGGACCGGCGCGTCGCTTGCCCCTGGGTCCTGGGTTCTCAGCTTCGCTGAGCCCCAGGATGACGAACCGGATCGAACGCGTTCAGATTCCCATGACCGTCAGCACGATCGCGGCGATCAGCACCGGAGCGATGAAGGCGGTGAGGCCGGAGGCGACGATGCGCGCCGTCTTCAGCACGCGATGGCCCTTGATCGGCTTGTCCTCGCGCGGCGCCAGCGCGAACTTGCACAGGAACGCGAACACGCCGCCGACGGCGGCGACGGATGCGCCCGCGACCGCGCCCGCCAGCAACGCGGCGATGGCCGACGCGAACGCGATCAGGCCGAGGACGCCGTGGCCGGCGTTCATCACATGCTTGACCAGCCGCTCGGCGCGGCCCGCGTCGAACGTCTTGAACGCGACCGGCGAGAGCACGAACGAGAACAGCGCGATCCAGCCGAGCGATGCGCCCGCGAGAACGATGGCGACGGCGGTGGCGGTAGCTTGCATGCGCCGTGGCTAGCATGAGTCGCGCGGATATGGACCGCCGACGTCCCGCCGGCATGCGCGGACCTATCCAAGCTGGAGCGCACGGCGCGGCCGCGCTCCTCCTTTAAAGTTTGCGCATGCCGGCGGGACGCCGGCGGTCCATGGGGGCGACAGCTTTACTCCGTTTCGGGCGCGGGCGGGATCGGCTGGAAGTCGCGCACGAAACGTTCGAGCAGGCGCACGCCGAAGCCGGCCGAGCCGGCGGGCTTCCAGTCGTTGGCGCCGCCATAGGCGACGCCGGCGATGTCGATGTGCGCCCACGGGATGTCGCGGCTGATGAACTCGCCGATGAAGTGCGCGCCGGCGCCTGCGCCTGCGCCGCCTTCGCCGCTGTTCTTGATGTCGGCGGTGGTGGAGGCGGTGTCGGCGGCGTAGCTCGGATCGAGCGGCAGCCGCCACAGCCGTTCGCCGACAGTGTCGCCGGCGGCGGAGAGCTGTTCGGCCAGCGCGTCGTGGCGGCTGAACAGGCCGGCATAGTCGTCGCCCAGCGCGGTGCGCACCGCGCCGGTCAGCGTCGCGAGGTCGACGACGGCGGCCGGCTCGAGGTTCGCATCGATCCAGGCGAGCGCGTCGGCCAGCACCAGGCGGCCTTCGGCGTCGGTGGAGACGACTTCGATCGTCATGCCGTTCATCGCTGTGAGCACGTCGCCGGGGCGGATGGCGCCGCCGTCGGGCATGTTCTCCGCCAGCGCGGCGACGGCGACGACATGCACCGGCGCGCGCGAACGCGAGAGCGCGAGCACGGCGCCGGTGACGCTGGCGGCGCCTGACATGTCCATGCGCATATTGCCCATGTTCTCGCTCGGCTTGATGGAGACGCCGCCGGAATCGAAGGTGATGCCCTTGCCGGCGAGCACGATCGGCTGTTCCGGAGAATTCGGGCCGCGATAGCGCACGATCATCATGCGCGGCGGACGCTGCGAACCGCGGCCGACGCCGAGAATGGCGCCCATGCCGAGCCGCTCCATCGCCGGCGGGTCGAGCACCTGGATGGCGACGCCTTGCACGCCGCGGAAGGCGCCGCGGGCGCGGGCGACGAAGGTCTCCGGATAGACCGCGTTGGCGGGCTCGTTGGAGATGTCGCGCGTCCAGGCCATGGCTTCGATCAGTGCGCGGCCGCGGCCGGCGAAGAGGGCGGACGCCTGCTGCGGCTCGTCGGTCACAATGGCGACAGGGCCGTGCTCGCGCGTCTGGCGGTCGCGGGTGTGGTAGAGATCGGAGCGATATTCGCCGATGCCGAGGCCGGTGGCGAACGCGGCGACGGCGTCGCCGCCGAGGCCGCTGGCGGCGACGGTGAGACGGCCCGGTTCGGCGGCGAGCGCGCGTCCGGCGACTGCGCCGGCGCGCTGATAGTCGGCGCCGTCGCTGTCGGGGCGGACGCCGATCAGCATGATCTGGTCCCACGCGCCTATGCCGCGCAGCGAAAGCGTGGCGCGCGCGCCGTACTCGTAGCGGGCGGAGGCGATGGCGCGCGCGACGGCGGCGCGTTCGTCCTCGCTCAGCATCGCGCCGCGCGCGGCGAGATCGTCGGCGCCGGCGAGCGGCAGCAGCAGAACCCCGCCGGGCGCGCCGGCCTCGGCGGCGAAGGCGATCTGCCGGTGCTCCGGCGCGGCGGCCTGTGCGGCGCCGCGCTGCTGCGCGAGCGCGGGCGGCGTTGCGGCGAAAGCGGCGCAGACCAGCGCGAGCGCCGTACCGATGCGAAGCATGTCGTGTCCCCCAGAGCGTGTGCGCGCACTATGCGTGCTGCGGCGGCGCCGGCAAGCCGCGGCCGCCGACGCGCAGAATTACGCGACAAGCTGACGCGATCCGATGCGCCGGCGCGCGCGGGCCAGGCATGCTGCAGTGCGATGACGGGCGCGGCTAGCTCGAACGGCATAGGGGCGGGCGGCGCTCGGCTGATGACGCGGGCGCGCGGGATTGCTAGCGGTAGCGCCAAGGGTGCAAGGATCTTCCATGACTTACGCTGCGATCACGGGCTGGGGCAAATGCATGCCGCCGGCGGTGCTGACGAACGCCGACCTCTCGACCTTCCTGGACACGAGCGACGAGTGGATCGTCTCGCGCACCGGCATGAAGGAGCGGCGCGTCAGCCACGTGTCGGCGACCGAGATGGCGGTGGTGGCGGCCAAGCGCGCCTTGGCCTGCGCCGGCCTCGACGCGAAGGAGCTCGATCTGATCGTCTATGGCAGCTGCTCCAACGACGAGCAGGTGCCGAACACGGCGAGCGGCGTGCAGTCGGCGATCGGCGCGACGAAGGCCGCGTCGATGGATCTGAACACGGCCTGCACGAGCTTCCTCTACAGCCTGACGGCCGCGACCGCGATGATCCGCACCGGCGTGGTGAGGACCGCGCTGGTGATCGGCGTCGAGATCATTTCGCCGTTCATGGACTGGGACAACCGCAACGTCGCGGTGCTGTTCGGCGACGGCTGCGCCGCCGTCGTCGTGCAGGCGACTGATAAACGGGAGGGCGTGATCGGCGAACAGCTCGGCTGCCTCGCCGATGCGCGCCGGACGCTGCGCGTGCGCGGCATGGGCACGCTCTACACCAATCGCGGCGTCACGTCCGGCGACACCGAGTGGGATTTCGACGGCCAGGAGATTTTCAAGCGCGCCGTGCAGGGCATGGTGCAGGCGAGCCAGGCGGTGATGAAGAAATGCGGCGTCACGCCCGACGACATCGACCTGGTCGTGCCGCACCAGGCCAATCTGCGCATCATCGACGCGGTGGTCTCGCGCAGCGGCGTGCCGATGGAGAAGGTGATGCTCACGGTCGAGCGCTACGGCAACATGAGCGCGGCGACCGTGCCGGTGGCGTTGGCGGAGGCGCTGGAAGAGGGGCGGATCAAGCCGGGCGCGCTGGTGCTGCTGCCGGCGTTCGGCGCCGGCCTCACCGTGTGCGCGCACCTGGTGCGCTGGGGCGACCGGGTGACGCCGCTGGGCGCGAGCGACGCGGCGCTGCCGCCGGTGAAGAAAACGGCGCTGGAGATGGTGCAGGACATCCGCGCGCGGAAAGTCAAAGCGCACTCGCACGCGGGGCTGCACGGGCCGGTGTTCATCGAGGAGATGTAGGGCGCTCGGCCCCCTATGGACCGCCGGCGTCCCGCCGGCCGGCGCCATCTTTTGAAAGGCGGAGCACGGAGCGTCCCACGCCGCATGCCGGAAGCGTGCGCTCTATCTTTCACGCGCGAGCGCCGGCCGGCGGGACGCCGGCGGTCCGTGGGGGCGGCGCTGCGAAGGCGGTCCGCGCTATTCCCGCAGCTTGGCCATGATGATGCTGTCGCGGATGCCGAGGTGGGTTTTCCAGGCGCCGCGCAGCAGGCCTTCGCGCTGGAAGCCGGCGCGGAGGAAGAGGCTGATCGAATTGGCGTTGTCGGGATCGATGTCGGCGGCGATGCGGTGCAGTCCGAGCGGGCCGAAGCCGTGCGCGACCACGAGCGCCAGCGCTTTCGAAGCGAGGCCGCGGCCGGCGGCTTCCGGGCGCATGATGACGCCGATCTCGCCGACGCCTTCGCGCTGCACGAACAGCGCGATCCGGCCCAGGGCTTCGCCGCCGCTCTCGGTGATGGCCCAGGCGTGCGCGCCTGCGACGGCGAGCGTGTCGGTGATGTACTGGCGGGTTTCCTCGACGCTCTTGTGCGCGGGGCTCGACCAATAGGTGTGGGTTTGCGCGTCGCCGTGGGCGGCGAACAGAGCTTCGGCGTCGGCGGTTTCGAGCGGACGCAGCACGACGCCCGGAGCTTCCAGGCGCGGCGTCATGCTCCCCCGCGTGCGGCGGCGCTTGTCATTGCGCGGCTTCCGCTTTGAGGCGGTCGCTGGCGCGCTGTTTGACGCTTTCGCTGCGCAGCTGGCCGCAGGCGGCGAGGATGTCGCGCCCGCGCGGGGTGCGGATGGGCGAAGAATAGCCGGCGCGGTTCAGCACTTCGGCGAAACGCTCGATGGTGTCCCAATCGGAGCACTCGTAGCGCGTGCCGGGCCAGGGATTGAACGGGATCAGGTTGATCTTGGCCGGAATGCCGGCGAGCAGCTTCACCAGCGCCTTGGCTTCGGGCAGCGAGTCGTTGACGCCCTTCAGCATCACGTATTCGAACGTCACGCGCTTGGCGTTCGAGAGCTGCGGATAGGCGCGGATCGCCGCGAACAGCTCTTCGAGACCGTACTTCTTGTTGAGCGGCACGAGCCGGTTGCGCAATTCGTCGTTGGTGGCGTGCAGCGAGATGGCGAGCATGGCGCCGGTGCGTTCGCCCAGTTCGACGATGCGCGGGGCGACGCCGGCGGTGCTGACGGTGATGCGGCGGCGGCTGATGGAGATGCCGTCGCCGTCGGCGATGACGTCGATCGCGGCGGCGACGTTGTCGAGATTGTAGAGCGGCTCGCCCATGCCCATGAAGACGATGTTGGTGAGCCGGCGGTCGCCGTCATTGAGCGGGCGCTCCGCCGTCGGCCATTCGCTCAAAGCATCGCGCGCGATCATCACCTGGGCGACGATCTCCTGCGCTGTGAGGTTGCGGACCAGCTTCTGGGTGCCGGTGTGGCAGAAGGTGCAGTTGAGCGTGCAGCCGACCTGAGAGCTGACGCACAGCGCGCCGGCGCGGCCGACGCCGGGGATGAATACGGCTTCCGCCTCCGTGCCGGGGCCGAGCCGGATCAGCCATTTGCGCGTGCCGTCCTGGCTGATCTGCTGGGTGACGATCTCGGGGCGCGCCAGCGTGTAGTGCGCGGCGAGCGTGGCGCGCAGCGCCTTGGCGACGTTCGTCATCGCCGCGAAATCGGCGACGCCGTAATGGTAGATCCAGCGCCACAGCTGCTCGGCGCGCATGCGCGACTGCTTCGGCTCGACGCCGACGGCGACGAGCTTTTCGGCCAGTTCGGCCTTAGTCAGGCCGGCGAGAGAGGGAAGAGCCGCGCTCATGGGGCGGGTTATGGGGGCGCTTCGCAGGCGCCGCAATCCCCGGCGCCGCAGAGGGCGCGCCGCCGGGCCGGTTCCGCATTACCGTTGACCTCGGCCCCGGCTCGACCGACAGTCCCCCGCGTTTGGAGCCGAAAGGCGGGAGGAGGGAAGCAGATGCAAGACTATTCGAGCGGCGGCGATCCGACAGCCGCATTGGCCGGCATGATGGGGGTGATGGGCATTGTCTGGCTCGCCGTCATCGTGTTCGTCGTCTTCCTGTACTGGAAGATCTTCTCGAAGGCCGGCTATTCGGGGTGGCTGTCGCTGTTGATGCTGGTTCCGATCGTGAACCTCGTTCTGTTCATCTGGTTCGCGTTCGCCGACTGGCCGGCGTTGAAGAAGAGCTGAGTCCCGGCGCCGCCCAGGGCGCGGGACGATGGAGCAAAGCCTCCGCCTTCGCGGGCGGAGGCTTTGGCGTGATGGGGGTGAGACGTCAGCGCTTCAGCGCGGCGCGCACGCCCTCAGGGTCTCTCGCAATAACGGTGAGATAGGCGCGGGCGGGCTGATCCGGCTCCGAACGGCCTTGCTCCCAATCCCGCAGCGTGCCGACCGGAATACGGTAGCGCGCCGCGAATTCTTCCTGCGTAAGCGCCAGCGCGCGCCGCAACGTCTTGATGCGCGGCACGCGCGTGAGCTTCTTGAAGCGCGCTTTGGTGAGCGGCGGGTTCTCGGCGTCTTCGCTCGCCGCGCGTTCAATCTCGGCCTCGGTTCGAGGCGCAGGTTTCTTTGGGCTTTTGACTCTCTTGCCGTTTATCGAGAGCGCGCCGTCACGCGCCATTTTCGCGGTAGCAAATGTGCTGCCCATGTCGCGTTGCTCTTCTTGCGGATATCAGCCTGACCCCATGCTTGCGAAGGTTTTCCTTGGCCTTGGCGGGATCCCATTCGAACTCAATCGTCACTACGGGTTTCCCGTAGTTTCGTCGAGCGTGGTTTCGCGGTCATCTCCGGCGGCGGGCCGCCGGGCATGATCGGGCGGGCGGAATAGCCGCCGTGCGCGAGCAGGCGGTCGTACATCACCAGCGCGCCGGCGAGTCCGACATTGATGCAGAACCTGGTCGGGATCTTCACCACGTATTGGCAGCGCGAAAGCAGCGCCGGGCTGATCGAGCCGCGCTCGCGCCCGAGCACGTAGGCGGCGGCGTGCGGATGCTGGAAACGCGGCAGTTCGACGGCGTCGTCGGTGAGCTCGACGCCGACGAGGGCGCAGCCTTTCGGCAGGCGCATCTCTTCCACCGAGTCCCACGGATAGTAGGGGACGTGATCGAAGCTGCGCGAGGTGTCGCTCTGGTAGGCCTCGCGCACCTTGGGGTGCGCGTTGACGGTGAAGAAGAAGCTCGCCCCGAACGCATGCGCGGTGCGCATCAGCGCGCCGAGATTCATAGGCTTGGAGATGTCCTCCGCGCCGATGCCGAAATAGCCGCGCATCACCAGGGCTGGAACCACCAGTCGCTGGCGCGGCGCTGGCAGTTTTCGTACGGGCCGCCGTAAACGCCCGCAAGCGTCGCTCTGCCGCCGTCCTCTGTATAGGTGATCTCGCCGTTGGAATAGGCGCGGCCATCTTCGCTCGCTACACGCTCAAGCCGATGGGTCTCGCCTGCAGCATAGATCTCGACCGCGTCGGAGACGTTGCGCAGGCTGAAGTCCTTGCCGCCGTCGCAGCGCCAGTTGAGCCGCTCGCCTTCGTTGAGGTTTTGCGCGCTTTGGCAGGCGGCGAGCGCAAGCAGCGCTGCGCCGAGAAGGAGTGAACGTATCATTGCGCCGTCCTTGGATCAGTTGGTGCGGCAGTTGCTGTAGGGGCCGCCGGCCGCGCCATTGAGCTGCGCCACGCCCTGGTGTTCCCAGTATTCGACCGCGCCGTTGGAATAGCGCGCGCCCGAGGCGGAGACGGCGGCGGGCAGCGTGTAGACTTGGCCGCCGGCGAAGACTTCGGCGGCGTCGTTGGCGAAGCGCACGGAGAACGCGGCGCCGCCGTCGCAGCGCCAATCGGTGCGCGGACCGCCGGCGCGTTGGGTGGCGCTGCAGGCGGCGAGCGCGGCGACGGCGGCGAGAACAAGGAGCTGCTTCATCACGTGGGTCTCCTACTGGAAGGTCTTCACTTCGCGCAGGCCGGCGGAATTGGCGAGGCCGCGCTTCATGCCTTGGCTGGAAAAAGGCGCCGTCACATTGCCGCGCGCGTCGACGGCGATCAGGCCGCCGGCGCCGCCGAGCCTGCGCACGTCTTCAATCACCGCGGCCGCCGCCTGTTCCAGCGATTGGCGGGCGTAGGCGATGCGGGCGGAGACGTCGGCGGCGGCGTTCACGCGCATGAAATATTCGCCGATCCCGGTGCAGGAGACGGCGGCGCGCTCGTCGGCCCAGCAGCCGGCGCCGATGATCGGGGTGTCGCCGACGCGGCCGGGAAGCTTGCCCGAGAGCCCGCCGGTCGAGGTGGCGGCGGCGAGGCGGCCGTTCGTGTCCAGTGCGACGGCGCCGATGGTGCCGCTATTGGGCAGGCCGCTCGAAGCGGGGACGTAGTAGCTTGCGGGGTCTTCGACGCGCTCGAAGCCTTCCTTGGCCGCGAACTGCGCCGCGCCGTCGCCGACCAGCAGGACGTGCGGCGTCCTCTCCATCACGCCGCGCGCGACCCGCACCGGCGAGACGAAGCCGCGCAGCGCCGCCACCGCGCCGGCTCGGCGCGTCGCGCCGTCCATGAGCGAGGCGTCGAGTTCGATCACGCCGGCGGCGTTGGGCGCGGCGCCCTTGCCGGCGACATGCAGGCCGCACGCCTCCAGCTCCGCCGCCATGGCGACGACGACGTCGAGCGCGCTCTCGCCGCGCGCGAGCATGGCCGCGCCGCGGTCGAGCAGCGCGGCCATGTGCTGTTCCTCGCGCTGGTAGGCGCGCGCGGCGATGGCGCCGGCGCCGCCGTGCAGGGCGATCGCCCAGGTCGAACTCATGGCGGCTCTATAGCCCTATTTGGCGACGGGCGCGCTAGCGGGGGCGGAACGCTTGCCGAACATGCCTTGCCGCCAGCCGACATAGAGCGCGATCAGCGTGGCGGTGGGGATGAAGGCGTCGGCCTGGTCGGTGAAGTCGAGCAGTTCCCACAGGTTCACCAGCGCCGCCGGACCCCAGAGCGCATAGAGCACGACGGTGCCGACGCCCTCGGTGACGGAACCGAAGATCGGGATGCGCCCCAGCGTCAGGTCGAACAGGTCGATCACGATCGAGAAGGCGAGACGGAGGAAATAGCCGCGGCGTGTCATAGAGACAGTTTGGACCGTTCGCGCGCGTCTCGCTAGAACGGGCTGCACGAAGCCGGCCCCGCCCGGCCGCCGAAGGGAGACGACATGAAAGCGCTGCTGAGCACGAAGGTTGGGCCGCCGGAGCAGTTGGAGTTCGCCAACGCGCCCGATCCGGTCGCGGGCGAGGGGGAAGTGGTGATCGCGGTGAAGGCGGCGGGCGTGAATTTCCCCGACGCGCTGATCATCGAGGACAAGTACCAGTTCAAGCCGGAACGGCCGTTCGCGCCGGGCGGCGAAGTGGCGGGCGTGGTCGAGAGCGTCGGCCCCGGCGTGACGCAGGTGAAGACCGGCCAGCGCGTGATCGGCTCGTCCGGCTGGGGCGGCTACGCCGAGAAGATCAAGCTGCCGGCGGCGCGCGTCATGCCGATCCCGGATGCGATGCCGTTCGACGAAGCGAGCGCGTTCATCCTCACCTACGGCACCTCCTATTACGCGCTGAAGGACCGCGGACAGCTGAAGGCGGGCGAGACGGTGCTGATCCTCGGCGCCGCCGGCGGCGTCGGCGTCGCCGCGATCGAGCTGGCGAAGGCGATGGGCGCGCGCGTGATCGCGGCGGTGTCGACGGAAGAGAAGGCGAAGTTCGCCCGCGCCGCCGGCGCCGACGATGCGGTGATCTATCCGGCGTCGGGCATGTCGAAGCAGCAGAGCAAGGACCTGGCGGAGGCGTTCAAGACGGCGTGCGGCGGCGGGGCCGACATCGTCTATGACGCGGTCGGCGGCGATTATTGCGAACCGGCGCTCAGGGCGATGAACTGGAACGGGCGCTATCTGGTGATCGGCTTCCCGGCGGGGATTCCGGCGCCGCCGCTCAATCTCACGCTGCTCAAGAGCTCTTCGATCGTCGGCGTGTTCTGGGGCGCGAGCGTGGCGCGCGAACCGAAATTGCACGAGGGCAACGTGCGCGACCTGTTCAAGCTCTATGGCGAAGGCAAGATCAAGCCGCGCATCTCCGCGCGCTATCCGCTGAAGGACGGCGGCAAGGCGATCCGCGCGCTGATGGACCGCACCGCGACCGGCAAGCTGGTCGTGGTGATGGAATGAGCCCGGGCGCGGCCATCGTGGCGGCATGGACCGTCTGGCTGACGAGCTGGGTCCTCGCCGCGGGATGGAGCGCGCGCGTGGCTTCGCACGCCGATCTCGGCGCGCAATCGCCGTCGCGCGTGCTGACGCTGGCGGCGGTGGTGATGATGGCGGCGTCGTACTGGCCGGCGCCGTGGGGCGTGTTGTGGACGACGCCGGCGCCGCTCGGCTGGGCGATGCTGGCGCTCGCAGTGATCGGCTTCGCCTTCGCCTGGGCGGCCAGGCTGCACCTCGGCCCGCTCTGGTCGAACACCGCCGCGCCGACCGAGGACCACCGCATCGTCGAGACCGGGCCGTACGGGATCGTGCGCCATCCGGTCTATGCGGGGCTGCTCCTGGCGGCGCTGGCGACGGCGGCGGAGCGCGGCCGGATCGAGGCGGCGGCGGGCGCGCTGGTGCTGATCGCGGGCGTGTCGCTCCGGGCCAAGCTGGAGGAGCGCTACCTGCGGCGCGATCTTGGGGATGACGCCTATTCGGCCTATCGCGCCCGCGTGCCGATGCTTATGCCGTTCACGAAATTCCGCGCCGCCGCATCCGCGCGGCGGGCCGGCGGCGGTTAGGCGCATGGAGGGCGGCATGAAACGACGTGGAGTCCTGGCGGTGCTGGCGGCGGCCGTGTTGGCGGCGTGCGCGACGGCCCCGCCGCCTCTGCCCGAAGCGGGCTTCCGGTCCGAGCGCATCAGCGTCGTGACGCGCGGGGCCGGGCCGGACGTGATCTTCATTCCGGGGCTCACCTCGCACCGCGATGTGTGGGCGGATACGGCGGCGGCGCTCGAAGGGCGCTACCGCGTGCACTTGGTGCAGCTCAACGGCTTCGCCGGCTTCGACGCCGCCGGCAATGCGGAAGGCCCGGTCGCCGCGCCCGTCGCCGAGGAGATCGCGCGCTACATCGAAGAAGAGGGCCTGGAGCGCCCGGCCGTGATCGGCCATTCGATGGGCGGCACGATGGGCATGATGCTCGCCGCGCGCCATCCCGACAGCGTCGGCAAGCTGATGGTGGTCGACATGTTCCCGTGGATGGGCGCGATGTTCGGCCCGCCCGGCGCGACGGCGGAGAGCGTGCGGCCCGTGGCCGACGCGATGCGTACGCAGATGCTGACCGCGCCGGCCGGCCAGACCTCGATGGCCGAGCAGATGATCGCCGGCATGATCCGCACCGAGAGCGCGAGAGCCCAGCACGTGGAATACGCCCGCAACAGCGACCGCCGCACGGTGGCGAACGCGTTCCACGAGCTGATCGTCACCGACCTGCGGCCGGAGCTGGCCAACATCACTGCGCCGACGACGGTGCTGTTCGTGATTCCGCCGGAGCTGCCGATTCCGGCGGAGCAGTATGAAGGCTACATGCGCACGTCGTATCTGAGCCTGCCGGGCGCGCGGATCGTGAAAGTGGAGGACAGCTACCACTTCATCATGATCGACGCGGAGGAGCGCTTCATCGCCGACGTCGAGGCGTTCCTGGCGCAGTAGCGCGTCCATATCGTGCTCGCGTCGAATTTGGCGCACGATATTTTAAACTGAGTCATTCCGGACGCGCGGAGCGCGATCCGGAACCCAGGATAAACGAACTGCCGACGGCCCTGGGTTCCGGGGTTGCGGCGCGCTGCGCCTCCGCCCGGAATGACTGTAACTGGCGACGCTCGGAACGACTTGAACTGCCGCATGCCGGCGAGGGCGCCGGCGGTTCATAGTGAGGGCCGAGTTAGCGCTTCAAGAATCCCGCCAGCGCTTCGCAGGCCCAGCGCGCCGCCGTCAGCGCGCCGACGCTGGCGACGTCGAGGGACGGATCGAACTCGGTGAGATCGACGCTGCGCACTTTCGGGTGCGCGCAGATGAGGCGCGCGGCGTCGAAGAAATCCTGCGCGCTGACGCCGCCCGGGCGCGCGCCCGGCGCGCCGGGCATGGCGGCGCGCTCGATCACGTCGATGTCGAAATCGACATGGATGAGGTCGCACCTGGCGGCGAGCCGGGCCAGCGCGTTCTCGGCGATTGCGGCGAGGCCTTGCGCTTTGCAGGCGGCGGCGGTGGCGACATAGACGCCGGCGGCCTTGGCCTTCTCGTGCGCCTTCCGGGTATTCGCGAACGGCAGCAGGCCGATCTGGGCGATGTGCGCGCCGGGCAGGCCGTCGTCCAGAAGGGCCTGGATCGGATTGCCGTTGGTGAGGCCGCAATCGGTGTCGCGCAGATCGAAATGCGCGTCGAGCGTAAGCACGCCGACGCGCTGCAGCGCCGGATCGAGCGCGTGCGCGCAGGGGCGGGTGATTGCGTTGTTGCCGCCGAGGGCGATGGTGAGCGCGTGCGTTTGCGTGAGCGGGGCGATGCAGGCCGTCAGCGGCGCCAGCGCCTGCGCGGGTTCGAGATCGGCGATGTCGGCGTCGCCGCGGTCGAAGACGCGCAGCGCCGAGAGATCGGTTTCGGTCTCCAGGTCATAGACGCTCATCCGCTTCATCGCCGCGCGCACCGCGGACGGCGCGAGATCGCAGCGGCCGGGCGTGATCGAGCCCAGCCCCAACGGCGCGCCGATCAGCGCGACCGGCGCGGAGGCGTCCTGCGTCAGCAGATCGGCGGCGGAGAACCAGGAGCGGCAGTCGGAATCTTTAATCATGCGTTCTGCTTTAGACTCCCCCTCCCCTCGAGGGGAGGGGGTGCTATGAAGCACCCATGTGGGACACGCTTTGGGTTGACGCCAATCTGGCGACGATGCGCGAAGGCGGCGCGCCGTATGGCGCGATCCAGCGCGGCGCGGTGGCGGCGAAGGACGGCAGAATCGCGTGGGCGGGCTATGCGGCGGATTTGCCTGGGCATGCGGTCGATCTCGCGCGCGAGGTGCGGCGCTGCGACAATGCCTGGATCACGCCGGGCCTGGTCGATTGCCACACCCATCTGGTGTTCGGCGGCGACCGCGCACGCGAGTTCGAGATGCGCCTCGAGGGCAAGAGCTACGAAGAGATCGCGCGGGCGGGCGGCGGCATCATTTCCACTGTTGCGGCGACGCGGGCGGCGTCGCGCGAAGACCTCGCGGCGAGCGCGGCGAAGCGGCTGGCGGGGCTGACGCGCGATGGCGTGACGACGGTGGAGATCAAGTCGGGCTACGGGCTCGATCTCGAGAACGAGATCAAGATGCTCGAAGCGGCGGGCGAACTTGCCGCGCGCGGCGGCGTGCGGGTGAAGCGCACGTTCCTGGGGCTGCATGCGCTGCCGCCGGAGTTCAAGGACGATCGCGCCGCCTATGTGCAGCTGACGGCGGACGTGATGATCCCGGCGATCGCGGCGGCGGGACTGGCCGACGCGGTCGATGCGTTCTGCGAAAATATCGGCTTCACCGCCGAGGAAGTGGACTACGTGTTCTCTTCCGCCGTCGCCAACGGGCTCGCGGTGAAGCTGCATGCGGAACAGCTGAGCAACCAGAACGGCGCGGCGCTGGCGGCGCGCTACAAGGCGCTCTCCGCCGATCATCTGGAATATCTCGACGACGCGGGGATACACGCGATGGCGCAGGCGGGGACGGTCGCGGTGCTGCTGCCGGGCGCGTTCTATTTCCTGCGCGAGACGCAGTTGCCGCCGATCCAGAAGTTGCGCGCGGCGGGCGTGAGCATGGCGGTGGCGAGCGACTGCAATCCCGGCACCTCGCCGATGACCTCGCCGCTCGCCGCGCTCAACATGGCGTGCACGCTGTTCCGGCTGACGCCGGAAGAGGCGCTGGCCGGCATGACGCGCGAAGGCGCGCGGGCGCTGGGGATGCTCGACGACGCGGGTACGCTGGACGTCGGCAACGCGTGCGATCTCGCCGTGTGGGACGTGAAATCGCCGGCGGAACTCTGCTACTGGCTCGGCGCGCCGTTGCTGCGCGAGCGGGTGCTGGCGGGGCGGGTGGCGTGATTTCCGAGTGGCAGAACCAAGTCCGTCATCCTGGGGCGCACGTAGTGCGAGCCCAGGATGACGGTTGGAGCATGGACGCCAACAGCGCAGCGCGCTAACACGCCAGCAAATCCCAGGGAGCAGAACATGGATCCCCGTCGCGATGATTCGCGCGTCATTCGTGCGCCGCGTGGCACGGAAAAGTCGTGCAAGAGCTGGCTCACGGAAGCGGCGCTCAGGATGCTGACGAACAATCTCGATCCGGAGGTCGCCGAGCATCCGGAGGAGCTGGTCGTCTATGGCGGCATCGGCCGCGCCGCGCGGGACTGGAAAAGCTACGACAAGATCGTGGAGACGCTGCGGCGTCTGGAGGACGACGAGACGCTGCTGGTGCAGTCGGGCAAGCCGGTCGGCGTGTTCAGGACGCATGCGGACGCGCCGCGCGTGCTGCTGGCCAACTCGAACCTCGTGCCGCGCTGGGCGACGTGGGAGCACTTCGACGAACTCGATCGCAAGGGGCTCATGATGTACGGCCAGATGACGGCCGGTTCGTGGATCTATATCGGCACGCAAGGCATCGTGCAGGGCACTTACGAGACATTCGCCGAAATGGGCCGCAAGCATTTCGGCGGCGACTGGACGGGCAAGTGGATCTTGACGGCGGGGCTCGGCGGCATGGGCGGCGCGCAGCCGCTCGCCGCGGTGATGGCCGGCGCCTGCTGTTTGGCGATCGAATGCCAGAGCGACCGGATCGAGAAGCGGCTCGCGACCCGCTATCTCGACAAGCGCGCCGAGACGCTGGACCAGGCGCTGGCGATGATCGGCGAGGCGTGCGCGAAGGGCGAGGCGATCTCCGTCGGCCTGCTCGGCAATGCGGCGGAGATTCTGCCGGAGATGGTCAGGCGCGGCGTTCGCCCCGATGCGGTGACGGACCAGACGTCGGCGCACGATCCGGTGAACGGCTATCTGCCGGCGGGCTGGACGGTCGAGCGCTGGGTGCGGACGCGGGCGCAGAATCCCGAAGCTGTCGCCGAAGCGGCGCGGGCGTCGATGGCGGCGCATGTGCGCGCGATGCTGGCGTGGCACAGGCAGGGCGTGCCTGTCGTCGATTACGGCAACAACATTCGCCAGGTGGCGAAGGATCAGGGCGTCGAGGACGCGTTCGCGTATCCGGGCTTCGTGCCGGCTTATGTGCGGCCGCTGTTCTGCCGCGGAATCGGCCCGTTCCGCTGGGCGGCGCTGACCGGCGATCCGGGCGACATCGCCAAGACCGATGCGAAAGTGAAGGCGCTGATCCCGGACGACGCGCATCTGCATCGCTGGCTCGACATGGCGAAGGAGCGCATCGCGTTCCAGGGTCTGCCGGCGCGAATCTGCTGGGTTGGCCTCGGCCAGCGGCATCGCCTCGGGCTTGCGTTCAACGAGATGGTGGCGAGGGGCGAGATCGGGCCGCTGGCGATCGGGCGCGATCATCTGGATTCGGGCTCGGTGGCGTCGCCGAACCGCGAGACGGAGAGGATGCGCGACGGTTCGGATGCGGTGAGCGACTGGCCGCTGCTGAACGCGCTGCTCAACACGGCGTCCGGCGCGAGCTGGGTGTCGCTGCATCATGGCGGCGGCGTCGGCATGGGCTATTCGCAGCACGCGGGCGTCGTCGTCGTCTGCGACGGCACCGAGGCGGCGGCGAAGCGGATCGCGCGCGTGCTGTGGAACGATCCCGGCACGGGCGTCATGCGCCACGCCGACGCCGGCTACGAGGACGCCATCGCCTGCGCCAGGGAGCAGGGGCTCGACCTGCCGTCGCTGAGCTAGGGCCGCCGCCCGCCGTTCGATATTCTGCCGCCGTTCAGCTTGGCGTGCTACAGGCGAATGCGGGACGGAGGAAAGCTGATGGCGGGCAAGGTCTGGCGCGTGCGCACGATGATGGCGGCTTCGGCCGCCGCTCTGCTGGCGGCGTGCGCGACGCCGCTGACGCCGGAGCAGATCGAGGCGCAAGCCTGGGCGGCGGCGCAAAGCGCGGACGCGCCGCATCTCTACCAATCCTATCTCGGCGCCTATCCGCAGGGGCTGCATGCGGCCGCGGCGCAGTCGCGGCTCGAACAGCTCCCGGCGGAGGAGCGCGCGGCCTGGGCCGAGGCGCGCCGGCTGAACACGGAGTTCTCTTACGAGGACTATCTCGCGCGCTTCTCATGGGGGCCGAACGCCGCCGAGGCGCGCTCGCGCCGCGACGTGCTGGCCGCGCCGCGCCTGGCCGCGGAGGAGCGCGCGGACTGGAACGAAACCGCCCGCATCGATCGGATCGAACAATACGAAGCGTTCCTCAATCGCTGGCCCAGCGGCGCGCATGCGCTCGAAGCGCGCCGCCGGCTCGATTATCTCTGGACCACGGACGAAGGCGCGTGGATCCGCACCCGGCGGCTCGATTCGCCCGGCGCCTATGCCGATTTCATCTACGCCTATCCGCAATCGCTCTACGCCACCGAGGCGCGCGCGCGTCTCGACGCATTCCGCCGTCAGGACGAATATGCGTGGAGCGCGGCGCGCCGCAGCCACACCATCCGCACCTACGAACGCTATCTGCGCGATTATCCCGACGGCCTGCATCGGCGCGACGCCGAGCGCGGCGTCGATCAGCTGCGGGCGGAGGATCGTCAGGCCTGGGACCGCGCCGCGCGGCGCGACGCCATCGATGCGTACGACCTCTATCTGAGCACGCAGCCGGACGGGAATTATCGCAACGACGCGCAGCGCCGCATCCGCCAGCTGCGCGAGGCGCAGTCCAATCCGCCGCCGCCCGCGCCGCCCGTGACGCCGCCGTCACCGTCACCGCCGCCGCCGGTCACGCCGCCGCACCATCAGCCGCCGACAGTTCCGCCGCCTGCGCCGCCGCCCCCGGCGACGCCGCCTGTTCCGCCTCAGGCCGAGGAGGAGCAGCCCGCGCGCGCGCACGATCATCTGCGCGACATCCAGCGCCATCCGGACTGACGCTGCGTCCGATTGCGTTCGCGTGCGCGCCCGCTACAACGCAGGCCGAATGTGCGCGCGCAGAGGAGAAAACGATGCATCTTTCGGCGGATATTGCGGCGGTCGTCACGGGCGGCGCGTCGGGCCTGGGCCGGGCCACGGTGGAGAAGCTGCGCGCCGAGGGCGTTAAGGTGGCGATCTTCGATCGCGACGAGGAGCGCGGCCAGGCGACGGCCAAGGAACTCGGCGCGACCTTCTGCAAGGTGGACGTCACCAGCGACGACAGCGTCGACGCCGGCTTCGCCGCGGCGCGCAAGGCCAACGGGCAGGAGCGCATCCTGGTCTGCTGCGCCGGCATCGGCTCGGCGACGAAGACGGCCAGCCGCTCGAAGGAGACCGGCGAGATCAAGCACTTTCCGCTCAACATCTTCGACCTGACGATCCAGGTGAACCTGATCGGCACCTATCGCTGCGTGGCCAAGAGCGCCGCCGGCATGCTGACGCTGGAGCCGCTCGAAGGCGGCGAGCGCGGCGCGATGGTCATGACCGCTTCGGTCGCCGCCGAGGACGGGCAGATGGGGCAGGCGGCCTATTCGGCCTCCAAGGGCGGCGTCGTCGGCATGACGCTGCCGATCGCGCGCGACCTGTCCGGCGAGGGCGTGCGCATCAACACCATCCTGCCGGGTATCTTCGAAACGCCGCTGATGATGGGCGCGCCGCAAAAGGTGAAGGATGCGTTGGCGGCCAGCGTGCCGTTCCCGAAGCGGCTCGGAAACCCCGCGGAATATGCGTCGCTGGCGCTCGAGATGATTCGCAATCCCTACTTCAACGGCGAGGACGTGCGCCTGGACGGCGCGATCCGGATGGGTCTGCGCTAAGCCGAACCGCCGCATTTCGGCTGCAAACGGCGTGTTCCCGGCGGAACACGCCATTTTCGTTGCGGCGAAAACCCCGGTAAATCAGCTTTTTTGCGTTGCGACTCGGCGGCCCTCGTGCCAGGGAGTCCGCCGATCGCGCCAAAAACCCCCATTTCATGGGCTTTTTGGCGCAATTCGAGAGAGGCGCGGTCACGCTCCATCAAGAATTGAGTGGCATCACTCTCGTGCCGGCGGTGAGCAGGGGGCGTCAGAATCCCGCGATTGCCGCCGGTTTCGTTGAGTTAAACACACGACAACCTTTGAAGAGAGGGGAATAGCAATGGCCCGCAAGGCAGCGAAGAAGACCACCAAGACCGCGAAGAAGGCTCCGGCCCGGAAGTCGGCGGCGAAGGCGAAGAAGGCCGCTCCGGCGGCGAAGGCCGTGAGAGTCACGGCGACGGCCGGCAAGACCGTCACCGCGAGCGCTCTGCTCCAGTCGGTCGCCGATCATCTCGGCCTGAAGAAGTCGGAAGCGAAGGCGTTCGTCGACGGCTACACCGATGTCGTGAAGGCCTACGTGCTGAAGGGCGCGAAGGTGAAGATCGGCGACATCGGCATGGTCATGATCCGTCACCGCAAGGCCCGCATGGGCCGCAACCCGCAAACGGGCGAGCCGGTGAAGATCAAGGCGTCGAAGAAGCTGGCGTTCCGCCAGTCGGCGGTGATGAAGGCCGCGGTGATGGGCGGCCGCTGAGGCGGCGCGCTCCACGACGCGATAGAGTTCAATGACCTCTTCGGAGGTTGTCGAGACGGCCGGCGCGCAAAGCGCCGGCCGTTTTCGTTTGGCCGCTCCGCCTATGGACCGCCGGCGTCCCGCCGGCATGCGTCAACTTTTGAAAGGCGGAGCGCGCCGCATGTGCGGCGGAAAAAACGTGCGGTCGGACCTTCATAGGTTAGCGCCTGCCGGCGGGACGCCGGCGGTCCATAGGGGCGTCAGGCGGTCAGTTCCACGAACACGTCTTCGAGGTCGGGCTCTTCGATCGAGAGGTCCTTGATCTGCACGCCGGCGGCGCGGATGCGGTCGAGCAGCTCTTCCACGCTGTGCTGGCTGGTCTTGTAGGTGAGGGTGAAGGCGCCCGAGGGCTTCATGGCGAAGACGATATCCTCGAACCCCGTCACCGGCGGCGTCAGCGGCGCCTGCGGCGTGACCACGAGGGTTTTCTGGTCGAGCCGCGAGATCAGCTTGTGCGTCGGCTCGCAGGCGATCACCTGGCCGTGGTTGATGATGGCGATGGTGTCGCAGAGCTCCTGCGCTTCTTCGAGATAGTGCGTCGTCAGCACGACGGTCACGCCCTTGGCGTGCAGCGCGCGCACATAGTCCCAGAGCTGGCGGCGCAGATCGACGTCGACGCCGGCGGTGGGCTCGTCGAGCACCAGCACGGGCGGAGAGTGCGCCATCGCCTTCGCCACCAGGAGGCGCCGCTTCATGCCGCCGGAAAGTGTGCGGGCGTAGGCGTCGCGCTTGTCCCAGAGGCCGACGGCCTTCAGGATTTCTTCGGTCTTCCGCTCGCTCTTCGGCACGCCGTAATAGCCGGCCTGGATTTCGAGCGCTTCGGCCGGCGAGAAGAACGGGTCCATGTTGAGTTCTTGCGGTACGATGCCGATGGCGCCGCGCGCGTTCATCGGATCGGTCTCGATGTCATGGCCCCAGATCGAGGCCGAGCCGCCGCTTTTCACCACGAGGCCGCCGAGGATGTTGATGAAGGTCGATTTGCCGGCGCCGTTGGGGCCGAGCAGGCCGAAGAACGAGCCGCGCGGAATGGCGAGGTCGACGCTTTTGAGCGCATGCGTCGGCTTGGCCTTGCCCTGGCCGCGGTAGGTCTTGTCGAGGCCCCGCGCTTCGATGGCGAACGCGGGCGGCGGCTGGGGAGCGTGCATGCAGAACCTGGGGACGGCGCATTGCGCGGACGCGCGATGCGCTCTAGGTACGGGCGCGCGATGAGCGCTTCAACCCGGGCTGCACCAGAAATGGCGAAACTCCACCACAATTCGCGAACCGATGCTTCGACCCCCGGCGATCCCGACGCGGTCCCGGCGCCGGAAGTGATCCCGGTGAGATCGAAGCGGGTGAAGTGCGACGGCGGCGGCGGGGCGCTGGGACACCCGATCGTATTCTACGACATGGGCGAAGAGGACTTCGTCGAGTGCGGCTATTGCGACCGGCGCTTCGTGCTGGCCGAAGGCGCCGGCGGCGGTCACTGAGGCGCTTCGCTGAGATAGCGCCAGGCCCAATAGCCGAGCACCGCCGCCAGCGGCGCCAGCCGCCAGAACCAGTCCGCCCAGGTGCGCTCCGCCCAATCGGCGGCTTCGCCACCGGCGTCCGCGCCGATGAACATGCCGCGCTTGCCCACCTGTCCGCTGATGCTGAGATCGGACTGGTCCATCTCGGCGACGATGGCGCGATACTGGTCGGCTTCGCTCGCCGGCAGCATCAGCGCGCGGAACTCCAGGCTCTGCTCCAGCACGAAGCTGCGCGGGCCTTCGCGGCGCAGCTCGTTGCGATAGACCAGCGCCGTGCTCTCGACGGTGCGCTTCCAGCCGCTGAACTTGATCGGGTAGGCGGTGTCGATCCTCACCTTGCGCGTCACCTTGCCCATCTGGCCGAGATAGATGGGATGCTGGCGCGGGCCGGCGTCGAGCGGCGCGAGCTGCGAGCGGATGGTGAGATCGTAGGTGCTGAAGGCGCGCGCCTTGCCGTTCGGCGCGCTCCAGGCGCTCGCGATCTCATAGACTTCGACGGCGATGATCTCGTTGTTGGCGAGATCGTCGCGCACGATCTCCTGGCGCAGCGGCTGCGCGCCGGCGTAGCGGCGGGAGATGTCTTCGGCGTAGAGCTTGAACAGCCCGACCTCGCCTTCGCGGGCGATGTGCTCGCGCACCCATTCGGCGCGGCCGCGGCGCGAGGTAAACCGCCACTCGTAGCGCACGACGTGCTCGGGCGACTTGCCGAGCGTGACGCGCTCGTCCGTTTCGAGCGTATGCGAGGGCGAAGGATCGGGCATGCGCTCGAGCGCTGCGGCGCCGGGCCTCAGCGGCAGCGCCCAGCCGAAATGGCATTTGTTGAGCGAGGCGAGCGGGCTCGGCTGCATCATCCGCGTCGGATCGAGCCAGTACACGGCGCCGTCGGCGACGACGCGGACGATGCAGTGATCGAACACGACCCCGCTGGGCAGCCAGGCGTTGAGGCCGTAGCCGTCGCGGGTGTTGACCAGCGCCGGGCAGGCGTCGAGGCCGAGCCGGCGCGCCATCGCCACATAGAGCTTCGACTTGTCCTTGCAGTCGCCGTAGCGCGTGGCGCAGATGGCGTCGAGCGTGCGCGGCGTGAAGCCGCCTTCGCCGATCGAGATGGCGAGATAGCGGATGGCGTTCTGGGTGAAGCGCAACACCGCGGCGGCGCGGCCGGAGGCTGTCGGCTCCTGCGCCTCGATGCGCCCGATCTCGGCTTCGACATCGGGCGGAAGCGGGCCGCTTTCTTCGTAGAGCGGCGTGAACGCCGCGGCGACCTCGGCCCAGTCGCGCCACTCGGAGAATTGGACGCCCGCGCTTTGCACCGTCCATGGCGGCGCCAGCGCCTCGAAACGCACGCCGGGGCGCTCCCGGGTGCGCCAGCGGCGGTCGGCGACGCCGTCGGCCACGGTTTCCGTCGGCTCGGGCGCGGCGAGGAAGCTGCGCTCGGCGATGCGCCGCGCCTGCGGCGCGCGCTGGCGCAGACGCGTTTCGCAGATGCCGACATTCCATTCGAACGGCACCCACGCGGCGTGGCGGCCGCCCAGCGACTTGCGCATGCCGTAAAGCGTGTAGGAGGTCTCGACCACGTCGCCCTGGCGGACGTCCGGCAGCGTGACGTGGATGGTGAGGCGGCCGTCGAACTGCAGCCGCTCCATGTTGCGCTCGCGGCGCAGCACCTCGAAGAAGGCCGCGCCGGTGTGCTCGACGCGCTGGCCGGCGCGGATCACGGCGATCGAATGCACGTCGAGCCGCTCGAACGCGGGATCGAAGCTGACGCTGAACTGCGCCGCGCGTTCGGCACCGGCGGAAGCGGTCACCAGTTCGGCGCGGCGATAGTACCAGGCGCGTTCTTCGCCGCAGAGGTCGATCTGCGAATCGTCGAGCAGCACGCACACGCCGGCGCTGATGAAATGCGGGTTGGCTTCGGCGGGGATGTCGTAAGGCGCGGGATCGGCCCATGGCGGCGGCGGCGCCACGCGCGCGCCGGCCGTTATCTCGCGATGCGCAAAATGCTCTTGATCCATGTCCCGCCGCCCCACCTTTGATAGCGGCAAAACGCGATGGTCACAACGCGTGCGCGGCGAGGTCCGATTTCGGCATGCGCGTCCCGCCCGGCGGAGCTAAACCAGCGCCTGAACAGGAGCTGACCATGACCGCACAGTCCGCGCAAGCCGCCCAATTCCACGCCTTGCACACGCACTTCCTGATCCTGCCGAACGCCTGGGACGCCGTCAGCGCGCGGGCCGTCCGCGACGCGGGCGCGCAGGCGGTCGCGACCTCCAGCGCGGCGGTCGCCTGGGTGCACGGCTATGCTGACGGGCACCGCTTGCCGATCGCGAAGCTGGTCGCGGCGGTGGAGGAGCTCGCGCGGGCGCCGTCGGCGTCAATCTCGAAGACGGAACGCAGCCGCACGAGCTGCATCTGCGCAAGATCGAGGCGGCGCGCGAAGCCGCCGTGCGCGCCGGCGTCGACCTGTTCATCAACGCGCGGACGGATGTCTATCTGAAGCAGCTCGCGCCGGCGGAAGCGGCGGTGGAGGAGACGCTGCGCCGGGCGGCGGGGATCAAGGCGGCCGGCGCCAGCGGCCTGTTCGCGCCGGCGATCGTCAAGAGCGACGAGATCAGGGCGGTCGCCGAGGGCGCCGGGCTGCCGCTCAACGTGATGGCGCGGCCGGGGCTGCCGCCGGCGGCCGACCTCAAGGCGCTTGGCGTCAAGCGCCTCAGCGCCGCCACCGCCGTGTTCAATGCGGCGATGGCGGCGGCGCATGACGCGGCGGCGGCGTTCCTTGAAAGCGGCGATTCCGAAGCGCTGTGGGCGCGGCGCGGCCATCCGCCCGACTACAACAAGCTGTTCGTGCGCTGAGCGCGTGCTTGACGGGGTAGCCGGACACGCGCACCAAGCGCCGGCGATGAGCGGGGCGCGCGCCAACTTGCCGGACAATGTACGCGGCGTCCTCTGGATGCTCGTGTCGGCGCTGTGCTTCACGGTGATGACGTCGTGCATCAAGTTCCTGGCGCTCAGGGATTATTCCGAAAGCCAGATGCTGTTCTTCCGCTGCGCCGCGGGCGTGATCCTGCTGGCGCCGGCGATGATCCGCGGCGGCTGGAGCGTGTGGGCGACGTCGCGGCCGTGGGTGATGGCGCGGCGCTGCATCGGCTCGGCCATCGGCGTGCTGCTGGCCTTCTATGCGTTCGGCAACATGCCGCTGGCGACGGCGCAGTCGCTCTCGTTCGCGCGCTCGCTGTTCGTGGTGCTGCTGGCGATGCTGCTGCTGCGCGAGAAGGTGGGCGCGTGGCGCCAGAGCGCGCTGGCGATCGGCTTTGTCGGCATTCTGATGATGCTGCGGCCGGCCGAGATGCAGTTCGACATGGCCGCGGCGGCGTCGCTGACCTCGGCGCTGCTGATGGCCTACACCATCGTGACGGTGAAGGACCTTTCGCGCGACCACACGACGATCTCGCTGGTGCTGTGGATGAATGCGGCGACGACGCTCTTGTCGCTGCCGTTCGCGTTTCTCGGCTGGCGCACGCCGGGGCCGGTCGATGCGGGCGTGTTCGCGCTGCTCGCGGTCGCGGGCGTGGTGGCGCAGACCTCGTTCACGCGTGGGCTCACGGCGGGGGACGCCTCGCTGATGGCGCTGATGGACTATGTGCGGCTGCCGCTGGCGGCGCTGGCGGGGCTGCTCATCTTCCACGAACTCTTGGACGCCTGGACCATCGCCGGCGCGGCGGTCGTGATCGGCTCGACCGTGGTGATCACGGTGCGGGAGGCGCAGCTGGCGCGCAGGCGCGCCCCGCCGGCGCCGGACTAGAGACGCGCGCGTCCGAAGCGCTTATATGGCGGCCATGGCCAAGAACGACGCGCCCCGCCTTTTCCTCATCGACGGCTCCGGCTACATTTTCCGCGCCTACCACGCGCTGCCGCCGCTGACGCGCGCGTCCGACGGGCTCTCCGTCGGCGCCGTGGCCGGCTTCTGCAACATGCTGTGGAAGTTCCTGTCGGAGATGAAGGGGACGGACGCGCCGACCCATCTCGCGGTGATTTTCGACAAGAGCGAGATCACTTTCCGCAACGCGCTGTTTCCGGAGTACAAGGCGCATCGGCCGCCGGCGCCGGAAGACCTGGCGCCGCAGTTTCCGCTGATCCGCGACGCGACGCGCGCATTCAACCTGCCATGCATCGAGATGGGCGGCTTCGAAGCGGACGATCTGATCGCGACCTATGCGCGCCAGGCCGCCGCGGCCGGCGCGACGGTGAAGATCGTGTCGTCCGACAAGGACCTGATGCAGCTGGTCGTCGACGGCGTGATCCAGCTCTACGATCCGATGAAGAACCGCGCGCTGGGGCCGGAAGCGGTGATGGAGAAGTTCGGCGTGGCCCCGGAGAAGGTGGTCGACGCGCAGGCGCTGATCGGCGATTCGATCGACAACATCCCCGGCGCGCCGGGCATCGGGCCGAAAACGGCCGCGGAACTGCTGGCGCAGTTCGGCTCGCTCGAAGCGATCCTGGAGCGCGCCAACGAGATCAGGCAGCCGAAGCGGCGCGAGACCCTGATCAGTCACGCCGATCAGATCCGGCTTTCGAAGGTGCTGGTGACGCTGAAGGACGACGTGCCGGTCGAGGAGAAGTGGGAAAGCTTCGCCGTGCGCGAGCCGGAGCCGTCGATGCTGCTGCAATTCCTCGACGCGATGGAGTTCCGGACGCTGAGCCGGCGCGTGCGCGAATCCTACGCGCGCGAGAAGGGCGCCGAGATCGTGGCCTCCTACGCGGCCGGCGCCGCGGCGCCGGCAGGCGCGGTGACCGAAGAGATCGAGCGCGAGTTCAAGCGCGCAGCGTACCGGTGCGGGCGGGATTTGGGCGAACTCGAACGGTTCGTCGCCCGCGCCAAGGCGGCCGGCGTGGTCGGTCTCGACACCGAGGCGGATGCGATCGATGCGGCGGGCGCCGAACTGGTCGGCTTTTCGCTCGCGGTCGCGCCGAACGACGCGATCTACGTGCCTTTGGGCCATCGCGGCGCCGATCCGCGCGCGGGCGAACTGTTCGCGAGCGAGGCGCCGGACGCGCCGCTCGCAGCCGATACCGGGCCGCAGATTCCGCGCGCGGCGGCGCTGGCGGCGGTGCGGGCGCTGCTGGAGGACCCGGCGGTGCTCAAGGTGGGCCTCAACATCAAGTGGGACATCGCCATGTTCGCCAAGCATGGCGTCGCGCTCGCGCCGTACGACGATCCGATGCTGATCTCTTATGCGCTCTATGGCGGGCTCGATCCGCACGACAAGGCGTTCCTGGTCGAGAAGCATCTTGGCCATGGGCTCACGCCGCTTACGGAGGTCGCCGGCAAGGGCAAGGCGCAGGTCAGCTTCGATCTCGTCCCGATCGATCGCGCCTCGGTCTATTCGTGCGAGCACGCGGACGCGGCGCTGCGGCTGTGGCGCAAGCTGAAGCCGGAGCTGGGGCGCGAGAAGCTCGCGACGGTGTACGAGACGCTGGAGCGGCCGCTGCCGCCGGTGCTGGCGGCGATGGAGTACGAGGGGATCAGGATCGATCCGCAGATGCTGTCGCGGCTGTCCGGCGACTTCGCCCAGCGCATGCTGCAGTTCGAACAGGAGGCGTACGCGCTGGCGGGACGCGAGTTCAACATCGGCTCGCCGAAGCAGCTGGGCGAAATCCTGTTCGACGAGATGAAGCTGCCGGGCGGCTCGCGCACCAAGACCGGCGCCTGGTCGACCGACGCGACCATCCTCGAAGAACTGGCGGAAGAACACGATCTGCCGCGCAAGCTGCTGGACTGGCGCCAGCTCTCGAAGCTGCGCTCGACCTACACCGAGGCGCTGGGACAGGCGATCAATCCCAGGACCGGCCGCGTGCACACCAGCTACGCGCTGGCGGCGACGACGACGGGGCGGCTGTCGTCGAACGATCCCAACCTGCAGAACATTCCAATCCGCACCGAGGAAGGCCGGCGCATCCGCGACGCGTTCGTGGCGGCGCCGGGCAATGTGCTGGTCTCGGCGGACTACTCGCAGATCGAACTGCGCCTGCTCGCGCATGTCGCCGACATCGCCCAGCTGAAGCAGGCCTTCGCCGACAAGATCGACATCCACGCGATGACGGCCTCGGAGATGTTCGGCGTGCCGCTTTCGGCGATGACGCCGGAGATCCGGCGCAACGCCAAGGCGATCAATTTCGGCATCATCTACGGCATCTCGGCGTTCGGCCTGGCGCGCAATCTGGGCATCGAGCGCGAAGAGGCGGGCGCTTACATCAAGCGCTATTTCGAGCGCTTCCCAGGCATCCGCGATTACATGGAGGAGACCAAGACGTTCGCGCGCGCCAACGGCTATGTGAAGACGATCTTCGGCCGCCGCATCTGGGTCGCCGGCATCAAGTCGAAGAACGCGCAGGAGCGCGCTTTCGCCGAGCGCCAGTCGATCAACGCGCCGCTGCAGGGCGCCGCCGCCGACATTATCCGCCGGGCCATGGTGCGGCTGCCGGCGGCGATTGCGCGGGCGGGGCTGAAGTCGCGCATGCTGCTGCAGGTGCACGACGAACTGGTGTTCGAGGCGCCCAAGCACGAGGCGGAGGCGCTGTGCGCGCTGGCGCGCGAGGTGATGGAGGCCGCGCCGGAGCCTGCGGCGACGCTCAGCGTGCCGCTGACGGTCGAGGCCAAAGCCGGCGCGACCTGGGGCGCGGCCCACTAGCCGAAACGCCGGCGGTCCATAGGCGCTTGCGCGAGTTTCGAGTGCGATGCTTAGCCTATGGCCCCGCGTTCCCGCTTCTCTTCCCCTGATATTTCCGGCGAACGGCAGCGCCGGAGCGCCGGAACCTGTTTCCATGACATCGATTGACGGCTAAGACTGCCGTCACCACTTTATTACGGCAAAGTTAGGAATCCCGGCTCCTCCCATGCCCACTATCGCTCTGGTCGACGACGACGAGAACATCCTGGCCTCCCTGAAAGTCCTGTTCGAGGGCGAAGGCTATTCCGTGCGCACCTATACGGACGGCGCGACTGCGCTGGCGGCGCTCTCCGAGACGCCGCCGGACGTCGCCATCCTCGACATCAAGATGCCGCGCATGGACGGCGTCGAGGTGCTGCGCCGGCTGCGGCAGGGGTCGAACCTGCCGGTGATCTTCCTGACCTCGAAGGACGACGAGATGGACGAGGTGGTCGGCTTCAATGTCGGCGCCGACGACTATATCAAGAAGCCGTTCTCGCAGCGCCTGCTGTCGGAGCGGGTGAAGGCGCTGCTGCGCCGGAGCCGCGCCGGGGGGCCGGGCGTCGACGCGAGCAACGACAAGAAGCCGATCGTGCGCGGCGAACTCACGCTCGATCCGAACCGCCACGCCTGCACCTGGAAAGGCGAGCCGGTCCGGCTCACGGTCACCGAGTTTCTCATTCTCCAGGCGCTGGCGCAGCGCCCCGGCTACGTGAAGAGCCGCGATCAGCTGATGGACGCGGCCTATGACGATCAGGTCTATGTCGACGACAGAACAATCGACAGCCACATCAAGCGGCTCCGCAAGAAGTTCCGGGACATCGATTCCGACTTCGACGCGATCGAAACCCTCTATGGCGTCGGCTACCGCTACAACGAGGCCTGACCGCCCGCACGATCTGCGCGCGTTCCTCAGTTCGCGCATCACGCGGACGATCTTCTTCTTCAACTTCTTCGGCCTGGCGATCCTGATCCTGGGCGTGCTGCTGCTCACGGAAATGCGGGCGGGGCTGACCGAGGCGCAGTTCCGCAACCTGCGCACCCAGGGCGAACTGATCACCAACCTGCTGATCGAAACCGGCACGGTCGAAGGCGATCCGTATCCGTACGTGAACGAGCCCGCGGTGCGCGCGGTGCTGCGCCGGATCCTGCCGCCGATCGCCGAAGGGCAGCGGCCGGGCGTGGGCCGGCCGCGTGTGCGCATGTTCGGCGCCGACAGCCGGCTGATCGCCGACAGCGACGTGATCTACGACCGGCTCGAAGAGCGGCCGCTGCCGGACGTCGGCCAGCAGCCCAGCATCGGCGAATCGATCGAGCGGGTGACGCAGCGGCTCGAATACCTGCGCATCACCCCGTGGCGGCCGACGGTGACGCTCGAAGAAGAGCATCGCCGCGCCATGCAGGGCGAGATCGTGCGCGGCGAGCGGCTGAACGAGAAGGGCGAGCGCGTCGTCTCGGTGACGCTGCCGCTGCGGCGCGTGCAGCAGGTGATGGGCACGGTGACCATCGAGAGCGCCGACGTGGAGCGCATCCTGGTCGCCGAGCGCGCCAGCATGATTCCGTTCGTGATCGGCGCCTCGATTGCGATCTTCCTGTCGTCGGTGCTGCTGGCGCTCTCGATCGCGCGGCCGCTGCGGCGGCTCGCCGGCGCCGCGGACAGCCTGCGGCTCACCGGCGCGACGCGGCTGTCGCTGCCCGACATTTCGCGCCGCAAGGACGAGATCGGCGCCCTCGGCCACTCGCTCGAGCAGATGACCGGCGCGCTCGCCGACCGCATCGACGCCAACGAGCGCTTCGCCGCCGATGTGAGCCATGAGATCAAGAACCCGCTGGCGTCGATCCAGTCGGCCGTGACCTCGGCGCAGAACGCCAAGAGCCCCGAGCAGCAGCAGCAGATGCTGGCCATCGTCGCTCAGGATGTGCACCGGCTCGACCGCCTGATCACCGACATCGCCCGCGCCAGCCGCATCGAAGCGGAGACGGCGCGGGGCGATCTGGGCCGCGTGGATGTCGGCGCGCTCTTGTTCGAACTGGCCCGCGCCTACGCGCCGGACGATCGCAACGCTGTGAACGTGATCTTCAAGGGGCCGAAGCCCGAAGGGCTTTTCGTCGTCGGCCAGGCCGGGCCGCTCGGCCAGGTGTTCCGCAACCTGATCGACAACGCGCGTTCGTTCAGCCCGCCGGAGGGGCGCGTGGTGGTCTCGATCGAGGCCGCGCGGGGCAAGGACGGCCCCGTCATTCGCGCACTGGTGGAGGACGAAGGGCCGGGCATTCCGCCGGAGAACCTGGAGACCATCTTCGAGCGCTTCTACACCCAGCGCCCGAAGGGCGCGGCGTTCGGCGGCAATTCCGGCCTGGGGCTCTCGATCGCCCGGCAGATCGTCACCGCCCATCGCGGGCGCATCTATGCGCAGAACATCGAACGAGCGGGCGCCCCGCGCGCCGGCGCGCGTTTCGTGGTGGAGCTGCCGCCGGCGGGCGAGGCGCCGCGGCACTGACCGAAGGCATTATTAATAATAGTTCTCATTATCAATTTCGCCTGGCGCCAGAATCGAGAGCCGTCGCGCCAAGTCGAGGAAAAGCCGGCGCATGTTCATTCGGTCGCAGGGATGCTGCGCGGGTGCGGGTTTGGCTTTTCTCGCAACCGCGAAAGAGTATTGTTGCCGGCCTTTACGAGTCCACCGGGTGGCGGGAGCTTGGAATGATCGGCGTCGTCGTGGTGAGCCACGGTCGTCTGGCGGATGAATTCGTCGCCGCGGCGGAGCACGTACTCGGGCCGCAGCAGCAGATGCGCGCGGTCGCCATCGGCCCCTATGACGACATGGAGGAGCGCCGCGCCGACATCATCGACGCCGTGCGCAGCGTCGACACCGGCGACGGCGTCGTCATCCTCACCGACATGTTCGGCGGCACGCCCTCGAACCTCGCCATCTCGGTGATCAACCAGGTGAAGATTGAAGTGATCGCAGGGGTGAACCTGCCGATGCTGATCAAGCTCGCCGAAGTGCGCGAGCGGATGAAGCTTCCCGAAGCGGCCCTGGCGGCGCAGGATGCGGGCCGGCGCTACATTCGAGTCGCGTCGGTGGAGCTGGCCGGCGGCCCAGCCACCTGAGGGGACTTGGGCTTGGGGCTGAAGCGCACTGTACCGATCACGAACCTTCGCGGCCTGCATGCGCGCGCCTCGCGCAAGGTGGCCGAACTCGCGCTCAATTACGACGAGACCACCATCATGGTCCGTCGCGAAGGGGAGGAAGCCGACGCCCGCTCGCTGATGGACTTGATGATGCTGGGCGCCGGCGTCGGCTCCGAGGTCGAACTGGAAGCGGAAGGGCCGGAGGCCGAGAAGGCGCTCGACGAGATCGAAGCGCTGATCCGCGCCAAGTTTCACGAAGACGGATAGCCGTCGTCTTTCCGCCGCAATCTCTGCATCTGGCATGCATGGAAGGTCCAGGGGAGAGGCCATGCACAGTGTGCGCATAGCGGCGGCGGGCTTGGCCGCGACGTTCTGCATGGGTCA
The DNA here is from genome assembly GCA_023384105.1 of Hyphomonadaceae bacterium. Lineage (GTDB taxonomy): Bacteria > Pseudomonadota > Alphaproteobacteria > Caulobacterales > Aquidulcibacteraceae > Vitreimonas. Next base: position 50,987 of record JAHDXR010000001.1, read on the forward strand.
GGCCGCGCCCGAGCGGCTCGACTACACGCTGACGCCGGTGCTGGAGCGCGGCGTGCTGCGGGCGGTTCAGTACGATCTGCGCTTCCGCGGCGAGGCCGACGGCGAGACCGTGCTGCGCCTGCCGGACTCCTGGGGCGGGCAGGACGATCTGTGGCGCAGCATCGAAGGGCTGACGGCGATCTCCGGCGCCGCGCTGCGCGACGGCGACGGCCCGGCGCAGCGCGTGCTCACGCATCGCCCCAACGCGCGCATCCATCTGCGCTATCGCGTGATCCAGGATTTCGAAGGCGCGCCGAACGCGGAGCAGGGCAACGCCTATCGGCCGGTGGTGCAGGCGAACTACTTTCATTTGATCGGCGAAGCGTCGCTGGCGGCGCCGGCCGGTTACGACGCCGCCGCGCCCGTACGCTGGCGCGCGCGCAATATGCCGCGCGGCTGGACGCTGGCGTCCGACCTGGAGCATCCCGGGCTCACGCTCGGCGACCTCCGGTCCAGCATCGCCGTCGGCGGCGATTTCCGCATCGTGCGCGACGACGCCAGCCGGGTGCGCGTGGCGCTGCGCGGCGGTTGGCCTTTCGCCGACGCGGAGTTCAGCGCCAGCGTTGCGGAGATCGTGTCCGGCCAGCGCCGGTTCTTCGGCGATGCCGCTTCGCCCTATCTCGTCACGGTGATTCAGCTTGAGGCGCCGCAGCCCGGCTGGCGCTCGATCGGCGGCACGGGGCTGGGCGATGCGTTCGCGTTCTTCGCCACGCCCAACGGCGAGGCGCAGACGATCACGCGCATCCTCGCGCATGAGGGGCTGCACAGCTGGATTCCGGGCCGCCTCGGCGGCATGCCGCCGCAGGACGAGGCGGCGGACTACTGGCTCTCGGAAGGCTTCACCGATTTCTACACCGGCCGGGTGCTGGTGCGCGAAGGGCAATGGACGCCGGCCGAGTTCGCGGCCGACCTCAACCTGATGCTGCGCGCCTACGCCGAGTCGCCGGCGCGGACCGAGCCGAACGCGCGCGTCGTCGCCGACTTCTGGAACAATCGGGCGGTGCAGCAGCTCCCCTATCAGCGCGGCCGTCTGCTGGCGACCGTCTGGGACGCGCGCCTGCGCGCCGCGGGCGGGCGCGATCTCGACGACGTCATTCTCGACATGCGCGACCGCGCCGCGCGCGGCGAATCCGGCGTCGCCGCTGAGCTGTTCCAGGTCTCGGCGCAGCATTTCGGTTTGGACGTGCGCGAGGATATCGACGCGTTCGTACGGCGCGGCGCGGCGATTGCGCTGCCGGAGGATGCGTTCGCGCCGTGCGGCAGCATCGTCGCCGAGCTGACGCCGGCGTTCCATCGCGGCTTCGATATCGAAGCCACCACGGCGAACAACAATATCGTGACCGGCGTGGATACGGGCCTGCCGGCTTACGCCGCCGGCGTTCGTGACGGCATGGTGCTGATCACGCGCACGGCCGGCGAGATCGGCGACGCCGGCCAGGAGATCGCCTACGTTATGCGCGACGGCGAGACCGAGCGCACGTTCCGCTACATGCCGCGCGGCCATGGCGCGGTCGCTCTGCAACGCCTCGTGCTGGCGGACGATCTCGAAGGCGAGCGCCTGGCGCAGTGCGTCGCCGTCCTTGGCGGCGGGTGAGGCGTCTGGCCCGAAGCGATGGAACCTGTGTTCCCCGAAGCGTTGAGCCGGGGGGCCCCGCGCCGCGCGCGGGGCGAATATCTCGCGGGCGCAACATGAAACCCGCACGCCTGCCGCGTGCATCGCCTATGAATTGACGTTGCGTCGGCTGAACATCGCGCGATCATTCTCACCCTATCGAGATCGAGGGGAGGACCGCTCATGACTTACGACGCCATGTGGACCTGGCTCCAGCTTTGGGGGCCGCGCATCGTGCTCGCCGTACTGATCCTAGTCGTTGCGCACTTCGCCGCGAAGGCGGTGAAGTGGGCGATCGCCAAGGGCGTCGACCGGATTCCGTTCCTGTCGCGCCGCGATGGCGCTGCGGGCGCAAAGCCCGCCGTCGATATCGGCGAACGCATCGGCGAGGTGGCGTACTGGCTGGTCTGGCTGCTGGGGCTCATGGCCGCCCTGGCGCAGCTCGGGCCATGGGCCGATCCGGTGGTGCGCCCGCTCAACGGCATGGTCGCGAACTTCTTCAACTACCTGCCGAACGTGGTGGGGGCGCTGCTGATCTTCGTCATCGGCTTCGCGCTGGCGACGATCGTCCGGCGCATGGTCGAGGCGATGGTGGAGGCGGTGGAGCTGGATCGCCGGCTCGTCGACGCCGGCCTGACGCACACGCCGCGCGGGCCGGGCCTGTCGCGCCTGCTCGGCATCCTCGTCTTCACCCTGATCATCATCCCGGTGGCGATCGCGGCGCTCGAAGCCTTGCGCATCAGCGCCATCTCCGAGCCGGCGACGGCGATGCTGCGCGAGATTCTGGAGACGATCCCGCGCGTGATCGGCGCGGCGCTCATCATCTTCATCGCGTATGTCGTCGGCCGCTGGATCATGACGCTGACCGAGGAAGGCCTGCGTTCGATCGGCTTCGACGACATCATCGCCTCGATCGCCAACGCCGAGCCGGTGCGGGTCGGCCGCGAGCGCATGGATCTGACGCGGGGCGTGGACACCATGGCCCGCTTCGGCGGCTTCCCTCCCTCGCGCATGATCGGTCTGGCCGTGCTGATCGGCATCGTGCTGTTCGCCGCGGTGGAGGCGGCGCGCCTGCTCGGCTTCTCGGCGATGGCGGTCATGCTGGGCGAAGTGCTGATGCTGGCGAGCCGGGTGCTGTTCGGCGCGGTGATCATCGCGCTCGGCATCCTGCTGGCGAACATCCTGGCCGCGGCGGCGCGGCGCGAGGGCAAGCCCTCGTCGGAGATTATCTCGACGCTGGTGCGCTGGGGCGTGATCGCGCTGGCGACGGCGGTGGGCCTGCGCTTCATGGGCCTCGCCAACGACATCATCGTGCTCGCTTTCGGCCTGATCCTGGGCGCGGTGGCGGTGGCGGTGGCGATCGCCTTCGGCGTCGGCGGGCGCGACGCGGCCAAGCGGCTGCTCGACCGCTGGTCGAACACGCCGCCCCCGGCCTGAGCCGCGCCGCCAACGGCCTGAAACGATTGAGCCGCCGGAGTTCCCGGCGGCTCTTGCCGTTGCGGCGTTTACAGCCCGCGCCCGGCTTTGCTAGAAGCGCCGCGCCCGCCGAGGAGCGTTGCGACGGCCAGACTGCGTTCTGGGCCGCCAGGCTCGGCGGGCTTCCCGCTTAGGAAACGACGCTCGCGAGCTTTCTGAAGGAGGGCGCGCGATGAGCGCACAAGATTATATCGTTAAGGACATTGGCCTCGCCGAGTGGGGCCGCAAGGAAATCGAGATCGCCGAAACCGAGATGCCGGGCCTGATGGCCGTGCGCAAGGAGTTCGGCCCGTCCCAGCCCCTGAAGGGCGCGCGCATCGCCGGCTCGCTGCACATGACGATCCAGACCGCGGTGCTGATCGAGACGCTGCAGGCGCTGGGCGCCGAAGTGCGCTGGGCTTCGTGCAACATCTTCTCGACCCAGGACCACGCCGCCGCCGCGATCGCGGCCAAGGGCACGCCGGTGTTCGCGGTGAAGGGCGAGACGCTGGAGGAGTACTGGGACTACGCGCACCGCATCTTCGAATGGCCGAACGGCCAGTACGCCAACATGATCCTCGACGATGGCGGCGACGCGACGCTGCTGTGCGTGCTCGGCCCGAAGGCGGAGAAGGACGCCGACTTCCTCGAGCATCACTCCAACGAAGAAGAGCAGGCGCTGTTCAAGACGATCAAGCGCTGCCTGAAGGAGAAGCCCGGTTTCTATGAGGCCATCCGCGCGTCGGTGAAGGGCGTCTCGGAAGAAACCACGACGGGCGTTCACCGCCTGTATCAGATGGCGCAGCGCGGCGAACTGCCGTTCCCGGCCATCAACGTCAACGACAGCGTCACCAAGTCGAAATTCGACAATCTCTACGGCTGCCGTGAATCGCTGGTCGACGCCATCCGCCGCGGCACCGACGTGATGCTCGCGGGCAAGGTCGCGGTCGTGTGCGGCTATGGCGACGTCGGCAAGGGCTCGGCCGCCAGCCTGCGCAACGGCGGCGCGCGCGTGCAAGTGACGGAAGTCGATCCGATCTGCGCGCTGCAGGCGGCGATGGAAGGCTATGAAGTCGTGACGATGGAGGACGCCGCGCCGCATGCGGACATCTTCGTCACCGCCACCGGCAACAAGGACGTCATCACCGTCGACCATATGCGGGCGATGAAGAACAACGCCATCGTTTGCAATATCGGCCACTTCGATTCGGAAATTCAGGTCGCCGGCCTGAAAAACTTCAAGTGGGACGAGATCAAGCCGCAGGTGCACCACGTCGAGTTCCCGGACGGAAAGAAGATCATCCTCTTGTCGGAAGGGCGCCTTGTGAACCTCGGCAACGCCACCGGCCATCCGAGCTTCGTCATGTCGGCCTCGTTCACGAACCAGACGCTCGCGCAGATCGAACTCTGGGCCAACGGCAAGACCTACGAGAACAAGGTTTACACGCTGCCGAAACATCTCGATGAGAAGGTGGCGATGCTGCACCTGGAGAAGCTCGGCGCGAAGTTGACGAAAATGTCGAAAGCGCAGGCCGACTACATTGGCGTAGCGGAAGCCGGTCCGTTCAAGCCGGATCACTACCGATACTAGTGGGGCATGCATCCGGGAGGCGCTCTACGCGCATCCCCGGGAGTATTCCAACTAGGGAGCTTTTATGTTCATCGATATCCTGCTTACCGTCCACATCGTCGGCCTGATGATGGCGGCGGGCGGCGGCGGCGGCAGCGCGATCACCATGCGTGAAGCGGCCAAGCGTCCGCCTGAGCAAGCGGGCGTGCTCAAGACGCTGGGACCGGCCATGGCCAATTTCTCGGCTGTCGGCCTCGGGCTGATGTGGTTCTCGGGCGTGGCGCTCGTGTTTGCGAAGTATGACGGCCTCGGCGCATTGCCGGCGCTGTTCTGGGTGAAGATGCTTTTCGTCACACTGCTTACGCTGCTCGCGTTTGCGACGTATCTCACCTACCGCCAAGTGAAGGCCGGAAACGTGGCCGCAGCGGCGCGCCTGCCGGTGCTCGGCCCGATGTCGGGCGTATCATCGCTCGTCGCCGTGATCTTCGCGGTGTTTGCGTTCCACTGAGAACGGGCGCGGGCCGCCTGCGTGGCGGCCCGCGCTGGCTCAGTTCGTCGCGATCGGAATCCGCTTGGTCCTGGCTTTCGCGCCTTCGGCCTTCGGCATCGTGATCGTCAGCACGCCGTTCTTGAACGTCGCCTTGGCGCGTTCGTCGTCGACGACGGCGGGCAGCGTCAGGCTGCGCTCGAAACGGCCATAATAGCGCTCGCTGTACTGGCGTTCCTTGTCTTCGGTCTCGGCGCGCTTCTCGCCGCTGATCGTCAGCACGTTTTCATCGACGCGGATGTCGATGTCCTTGTCTTCAAGTCCGGCGAGTTCGGCGGTGACCTTCACGTCCTTGTCGGTCTCGGAGACTTCCACCGAAGGCCAGCCGAAGCCGGCGCCGTTTTCGCTGAACGGCGCGAGGCGCCAGCCGCTCAGCGTGTCTTCAAAGAGGCGGTTCATCTCCTGTTGCAGCGCCAGAAACGGGCTTATGGCGCCGGGACGAGAGCGACGCCCCGGAACGAGGTTTGTCATCTCATGCTCCTGCTTGAACGCTTGGAGGCGGCGCGCGCGGCAGGCGGCGCCGACCCAAGAACGACATAGGCTGGGGCGCCCGGCGTTCAACACATTGCGCCGGATCAATCGCGGCGGCGCGGGGCGGCTTCGCCGCATTGCGCGCACCGCGCCTGAAGGGCATGTAGTGCGCCCAACAGGAGGGGCGCGCGCAATGCTGGTCAGGGCGACACGGACCGCATCGGCGCTGACGCTGCGTGCGCTGTTCTACGGCGCGCTGTTTGTGTTCGTCGTCGTCGTTCACCTCGCCATCACCGGCGCGCTGCGCGAACTCGGCTGGAACAGCGGCATGGCGCTTACCGCTTCGGGCGCGGCGGTGCTGGCGCTCGTGCTGGTGCTGGTGAACCTCGCCGACTGGATCCGCGGCTGGATCTCGGAGCGGCGCGAGATGCAGCGCGTGCGGCTGCGTCTGCCGTCGGGGCCGTGCTGCGTCGTCTGGCGCGCGCCCGAGGCGCCGGAGCGGGAAGAGCAAAACGAAGGCGGCATGCCGTGGGAGCCGGCCGGCCCGATCCGCGCCCGCTATCCGAAGGCGGCGCGCCGGCTGGGCGTCGAGGGCGTGGCGATCGTCGAGTTCGAAGTCAGCGCCGAGGGCAAGGCCAAGAACATCAACTGCGTCGACGCCTGGCCCTCGGACGTCTTCTACACCGCGGCGAAGGAAGCGCTGCTGCTAACCCGGTTCCAGCCCAAGTACGACGCGCACGTCCGCTTCGGCGCCAGCTATAAGATGCCGTTCGTGTTCCGCATCGAGGGCTCGACCAAGCTCAAGGATCGCGGCCGCCGGGCGCGCCGATATAATCCCACGCTGCACAAAGCGTTCGAGGCTGTGGGCAAGCTGCGCTCGGGCGGCTGAGTGCTGAAGGGCGCTACAATTGGCGACAGGCGGCTCCCGGTTTTGGCCTTGCCGGGAGCCGCGCTCAGGAGTTTACTCCTAGGGCACTCGAGTAGTCAGGGGCCTAACCGGGCTACCGAGCCTGCATTGGGCCGTGGGCTAGAGCTTGTCTCTTGGTCCACGGCTCTTCAGCCACGCTGCTCCAAAGATCAGAGCCGCCGTTAGGCACGTGACTAGCACGTTGGGGTCCATCTGGGCGCTTCACCCCCTTTCTCGAATGACGACTCGGCGATTCACGAGTCGACAGTGCATGGTCTCAGCAGACTCATTCCGCAGTCAATATCTGTTAACGTTTGCGCCGATCGCGCCCTGCTTTGCGAGATTGATCAATGATTTACCGATCGCGCCCTGTGGGTAGTTTATAAAAATGGGCGTTTATCCACCGCGTTACCCCCGGCTTATTCACACACTTATCCCCAAAGTTACCAAATGTTGTGGGGGCGAACGCCGGAGCCCTGCGCCTCCTGGAGCGAAACTTGGTGCGCGGCGTGGATGCTTTTTGTCCGGATGACTGTTGCGTGTCGCCTGTTAACCTCTTGAAGTTTCGTAATTTAACCGCGCGTAAATCTATTTAAGCGCGTGTTAACGGTTCTGGTCAGCGCGCGGGGTGCAATCGCGCTCGCAACGCGGGACACTGCCCTTCGGGGTCCGGCGATTCGTTTCGCCGCTGCGATGGAATTAGGGGTCGGCACTTGGACGGCGGATTGGCAAGCCTGCTCGTGGCAGCTGGCTCGGCGTCGATCGCGATCGCGGCGCTTCTGTGGGCGCTTCGCGTCACGGACGGCGCGCGCGGCGGCGTCGATGCGTGGAAGAAGCGCGCGCGCGAGCTGGAGGACAAGATCGCCTGGGCGGACGCCATCTTTGGCGCGCATCCGGGCGTGGTGCTGATCTGGGAAGACGTGCTGACCAATCCGGGCGAAGGCGACTGGGGGCGCCCGCGCATCTACGGCAGCCCGCTGGCGCTCGCGAGCCTGTTGCGCTTCTCAGACCAGGCGGTGGCGGCCGAGCCCGCCGTGCGCATCCTGCAGGGCCTTTCCATTTTCGACGCCACCGACGCGACCGGCGCCAACACGCGGCTTTCGCCGGCCGTTACGCGCCTGCGCCGCGACGGCGCGGCGTTCTCGATCAAGATCTCGACGCCGGACGGCGTCTATGTCGAAGTCGACGGCCGCACCGCGGGTTCACGCGCGGTGGCGTGGATTCTCGACGCCAGCGTGCGCGGCGTCGAGGAAGGCGCCGCCGGCGGCCGCATCGGCAGCGGCGGCCACGAAGTCATCGCCCGCGATCCGGCGGCTTTCCTGGAGATGTGGAACGGCGCGCCGTTCATGGCGTGGCGCGTCAACGGCGCGATGAAGCTCGAATGGGCGAACCCGGAATACCTGGCCGCGCTCGAAGCCAAGACGCTCGACCAGGCGCTCGCGCGCAATCTGCAGCTCGACCAGGGCGCGGCGGAGCTTGCGCGCAAGGCGATCGAACTCGGCGAAGCGGTGGAGGAAACGCGCTCGGCCGTGGTCGGCGGCGAGCTGCGCACGCTGCGCATCCGCATGAGCCCGGTGGCGGGCGCCGCCGCCGGCATCGCCATCGACGTCACCGAAAGCGAAGCCGCGCGCGAACAGCTGGCCAGGCAGCAGCGCGCGCATGACGAAACGCTGAATCACCTGGCCGAAGGCATCGCCGTGTTCGATTCAGGCAAACGGCTCACGTTCTACAATCGCGCCTTCGAAGCGATGTGGGGCCTCGATCCGGCGTTCCTGGCGGACAAGCCGGTGCACGCCGCGTGGCTCGATCACTTGAAGGAGAAGCGCAAGCTGCCGGCGCACGCGAACTACGCCGAGTGGCGCGCGCGCGAACTCGCGCTCTACCAGGAGCACGACGCCCTGCCGGAGGATCTCTGGGTGCTGCCGGACGCCCGCATGCTGCGCGTGGCGCGCCAGCCGCACCCCAACGGCGGCATGCTGATGATCTTCTCCGACATCACCAACGAAGTCGCGCTGAAGAGCCAGTACGACGCGCTGGTGCAGACCCAGAAGGCCGCGCTCGACAAGCTGCACGAGGGCATCGTCGTGTTCGGCCTCGACGGGCGGCTGAAGCTCTCCAACGCCGCGTTCCAGGCGATGTGGAAGCTGGACGCCGCGCAGCTTGAGAACGATCTGCCGTTCGACAAGATGGTGGAGCTGTGCCAGCAGCTGTTCCACGACAAGGCGGAATGGGCGCGCGTGCGCGGGCGCATCACCGATCCCTCGCCGGAGGCGCGCACCGAGTATCGCGGCGAAATGCGCCGCAGCGACGAGAGCGTGCTGAAATTCCTCACCCGCCCGCTGCCCGACGGCGCGACCCTGGTCGCGTTCCAGGACATCACCGCCGACCGCCGCGTCGAGGACGCGCTGCGCGAGCGCGCCGAGGCGTTCGAGCAGGCCGACAAGCTCAAGGGCCAGTTCGTCGAGAACGTCTCCTACCAATTGCGCAATCCGCTGCAGGCGATCTACGGCAACGCCGAGCTGCTGCAGGCGAAAGTGTTCGGCCCGCTCAACGACCGCCAGATCGAGCAGGTGGGCTCGATCATCGAGGCGTCGAGCAACCTTTCGAAGCTGATCGACAACATCCTCGACGTGGCCATGGTCGAGGCCGGCAATGTCGCGCTCGATCTCGGGCCGGTGGACGTCTACGCCACCATCACCGAGAGCGTGCAGATGGCCGCCTCGAAGGCGCGCGACACCGAAGTGCCGATCCGCGTGAAATGCGATCCCAATATCGGCGAGATCACCGCCGACCAGAAGCGCATCACCCAGGTGATCGTGAACCTGCTCTCGAACGCGCTGCGGCACACCGAACGCGGCGACACCATCACCGTGTCGGCGGAGCGGCTGGACGGCGTGCTGCGCCTCACCGTGGCCGACACCGGCAAGGGCATGGCGTTCGACGCCCAGGCGCGCGCGTTCGACAGCTTCCAGTCCGGCGACCGCCGCGGCGCGGGGCTGGGCCTCGCGCTGGTGCGCTCGTTCGTGGAGATGCACGGCGGCTGGGTCGCGCTGCAGAGCGAGCCGGGCCGCGGCGTCACCGTGACCTGCCACCTGCCGGCCTCGGCGCCGGCGGTCGGCTCGCAGGAAGCGGCCTGAGGTCAGCGTCCGGCGTATTCGCGCACGATGGCGTTCAGAAAGTCGCGGCCTTCGTACAGCGACTGCGCGCGGATTTTCTCGTTGAGCCCGTGCGCGTTGTTTTCGCCCGGCAGCGAGAACATGCCGCTCATGCCGTAGGTCGGGATGCCGGCGTTGTTGAGAAAGCGCCCGTCCGTGGCGCCCACCGTCATCACCGGCACGATCGGCGTTCCCGGCCACATCCGCGCCACCGCGCGCTCCACCGGCGCCATGATCGCGCGCGTCAGCGGCGGCGGGCGAGAGCCGTCGCGGCGGCGCACGATCTCGACCGCGATCTGCTCGTCGCCGAGCGCGCGCTGCAGTTCGGCCTGGACCTCCTCCGGCGTGTGGCCCTGCAGCACGCGGCACGAGAGCGTCGCCGTGGCGCGCTGCGGCAAGGCGTTGGGCGCGTGGCCGGCGTCGAGCTGGGTGGCGACGCAGGTGGTGCGCATCATGGCGTTATAGGAGGGATCGCGCGCCAGCGCGGCGGCGTCCGCATCGTTCGGGGTGCGCGCGATCGCGCTCATCGCCGCACCCGTCTCGCCGCCGACGATCGGCGCCATGCGCTCGAAATAGGCGCGGGTGACGTCGTTGAGCTCGACCGGGAAATTGTACGCCGAGAGCCGGTCGAGGCCGCGGCTCAGCCGATAGATGGCGTTCTCCGGAACCGGACGCGAGGAATGGCCGCCGGGATTGACGACGGTGAGCCGCATCACCTGATGGATTTTCTCGCCGGCCTGCACGTTGAACACTTGCGGGCGCCCGTCGGGGCCGAGCGTGCCGCCGGCGCCTTCGTTGATGGCGAAATCGGCCTGCATCCATTGGCGATGGTTGGTCAGCAGATAGTCGACGCCGTTGACGCGGTCGGAGGTTTCCTCGCCGCAGGTGAGCGCCATCTTGATGGTGCGGCGCGGGCGATAGTTCTCGCGCCGCATGTTGGCGAGCATGTCGACGAACACGGCCGCCATGGATTTGTCGTCGGCCGCGCCGCGGCCGTAGAAGAAGCCGTTCTCCTCGACCAGCGTGAACGGATCGCGCTCCCAGTCCTCGCGGCGGGCGTCGACCACGTCGATGTGGGCGAGCAGCAGGACGGCGCGCTGCGAGCTTCCGCGCAGCATGGCGACGAGGTTGCCGTCGTCGGGGCGGCCTTCGGGGACGATCACCTGCGCGTCGGCTTCGGAAAAGCCGGCAGTGCGCAGATGTGCGAGCATCGCTTCGGCGGCGCGCGTGCAGGAGCCGGTCGTCGGCGAGGAATCGATCTCGACCAGTTCCTGGTAGATGGCCCGGAACGCGGCGCGCTCGGGCGTCAGCTCCTGCGCCTGCGCCGCGGCGGCGAAGGCTGTGATCCCAAGAGCTAGAATGAATGCGCGCATCGTGTCGTCTCCTCCCGCCGCAGTGAACAGGAGCGCCGGCGCCCGCGCAAGACTCGTGGAGCCGCGCGCTTCAATCCTGCAATGTTGGCGCAGGCCGGCGGGACGCCGGCGGTCCATGGCGCGTCAGAGCCAGCGGCGCACGCGCCTGCAATAGGCGTCGTACGCATCGCCGAACTGGCGGCGCATCTTGGCTTCCTCGAATGGGATGAACGCCCAATTGGCCACGGCGAACATGGCGAGCGGCGCAAGCAGCATCGGCATGCGCCCGAACCAGAGCGCGCCGCCCAGCGCGAACAGCGTCATGGCGAGGTACATCGGATTGCGCGTGAGCGCGAACACGCCATTGGTGACGAGGCTGTTGTTGACGGGCGAGTTGGGCAGGAGCTGCGTGTTCGCGAGCCGGAATTGCAGCATCGCCCAGAACAGGATCGCCAGCGCAACGGCGATGACGGTCAGGCCGACCGGCCGCGTCTGCAGCAGCGGCAGGTCGCGCAGGCCGGGCAAGAGGCTCAGGCCGTACGTCGCCGCGAGCAGCAGAAGCGCCCACAGCGGCGGCGGCAGGTAGCGCATCAGTGCTGGCTCTTGGGCAGCCTGACGACGAGGCCGTCCAGTTCGCTCGTCAGCTTGATCTGGCAGGACAGGCGCGAATTGTCTTCCACGTCGTTGGCGAAATCGAGCATCGATTGTTCCATCGAGCTGGCTTCGCCGGTCTTGGGCAGCCATTCGGGATCGACATAGACGTGGCAGGTGGCGCAGGCGCAGGCGCCGCCGCAATCGGCGTCGATCCCCGGCACGGCGTGCTTCACCGCCGCTTCCATCACCGTCTGGCCGACCGGCGCTTCAACAACATGCTCTTTGCCGTTGTGCTCGATGTAGGTGATCTTCGGCATGGGACCCTGTTCAATCTCTAGCGCGCGCTGGCGACCAGCTCTTTCATCGGTTTCGACTCATCGACAATAATGTTGCTGGGGATCGACCGGCCAGTCTGGATCAGCATCTTGGCGCCCAGATACTCGCCCGGCCGGTTCACCGCATCCACCGCGATCAGCCTATCGCCCTTGTAGTAGAACGCCGCGAACGATCGGTCAGCCATGACGCCACGGAACGCGACGTGGTCGTAGCCTTGGAAGAGGCCGGCAATCTGAAGTTTAAGATCGTACTGGTCCGACCAGAACCACGGCGCCTCGACGGTATGCGGCTTCTGGCCGGTCAGAACGCCGGCGACGATCTTCGCGCCTTCCACTGCGTTGTGCACGCTTTCGAGCCGCGCGATGCGGTTCTCGTAATGCGCCATCGGCCGCGAGGCGCAGTCGCCGATGGCGAAGATGTTCGGGTCGGAGGTGCGGCACTCGGCGTCGGCGACGACGCCGTTGTCGATGGCGAGGCCGCAATGCTGCGCGAGCGTGGTTTCCGGCGTCACGCCGATGCCGGCGATGACGAGATCGGCCGGCAGTTCGCCGCCGTCGGCGAGGCCGACGCCGGTGACGCGGTCCTTGCCCTTGATCAGCGCCGGCTGGCCGCCGAGCACGAAGCGCACGCCCTGGCGCGTGTGCTCGTCGAGGAAGAAGCCGGCGACTTCGGGGCTGGTCACGCGCGCGAGCGGACGCACCGCCGTTTCAACCACGGTGACCTCAAGCCCGAGCTGGCGCGCGACCGCCGCGACCTCCAGGCCGATATAGCCGGCGCCGATGACGATCAGCTTCTTGCCGGCGACGAAATCCGGGCGGATCGCATCGGCGTCCGCGGCGGTGCGGAAGAGATGGACGCCGTCGAGATCGGCGCCCACCAGCGGCAGCCTGCGCGGACGCGCGCCGGTGGCGAGCACCAGCGCGTCGTACGGCAGTTCGCGGCCGCCTTCGATGCGCACTTTCTTGCCGGCGCGGTCGATCCACACCGCCTTCACCGACGGCAGGAAGGCGATGTTCTCTTCCGCATACATGCTCGCGGGCCGCAGCAGCAGCCGCTCCATCGTCAGCTTGCCGAGCAGATAGGCCTTCGACAGCGGCGGGCGCTGATAGGGCGCGACCGGCTCCTCGCCGATCAGCGTGATGTCGCCCTTGAAGCCTGCCTGGCGCAGGCGCTGGGCCGTCTCGCCGCCGGCCTGGCCGGCGCCGATAATGATGATGCGTTTGATTTCGTTCGTGGTCACAGCGACTTCGTGTTTGGGGCCTCTGTCGGCGGTAGGCAAGGCGCCCTTGATGCCGCGCCGCCGCTAGGCCAGCATCCGCGTCCGTGAGCATCGCCGCCGCCACCGATTCGCGTGAAATCGTGCTGCCTGACGCCGCGGCCACGCTGGCGCTGGGCCGGCGGCTGGGCGAGCGGCTGGGGGCCGGCGACGTGGTCTGCCTCAGCGGCAATCTGGGCGCCGGCAAGACCACCTTGGCGCGCGGCGCGATCGCGGCCTGGACCGGCCGGGACGAAGAGGCGCCCAGCCCCACTTACACCTTGGTTCAGACCTACGAGGGCGGGAAGGGCGAACTCTGGCACGTCGATCTCTACCGCCTGAAGCAGCCTGACGACGCCTGGGAGCTTGGGCTCGAAGACGCTTTCGCCGAAGCCGCCTGCCTGATCGAGTGGCCGGAGCGGCTGGGCGGGCGATTGCCGCGAAACCGGCTCGACATCGCGTTGACCCCCCACGGCGAGGGGCGCAGCGCCGCGCTGACCGCGCACGGCGCATGGAGTACGAAGCTTGGATCGATCTGAAGCGCTTCAGCGCCTGCTGGCGGAGACGGGCTTCGACGGCGCCCGGCGCGACCCGCTGCCGGGCGATGCGTCCACGCGCCGGTACGAGCGGCTGAGCAAGCATGGCCGGCGCGCCATGCTGATGGACGCGCCGCGGAGCGCCGAAAGCGCGCCGTGCCCGCCGGGGGCGACGCCGGCGGAGCGCCGCCGGCTCGGCTGGAACGCGACCTCGCGCCTCGCCGCGTCGCGGGTCGAAGCGTTCGTCTCGGTGGCTGCGTATCTGGAGGGCCTCGGCCTCGCGCCGCCGCAGATCTACGGCGCCGATTGCGAAGCCGGCTACGCCGTGATCGAGGACCTGGGCGACAATCTGTATGCGCACGCGATCCCGCAGGGCGCGGACGAGATCGCGCTTTACGAAGAAGCCGCCCGCGTGCTGGCGCACGTGCACGGCGCGCCGGCGCCGTCCCGGCTCGACGGCCCCGGCGGCGCCAGCTGGCCGGTGCTCGATTACGATGCGCTCGCGCTCGAAGTGAACGCGGACCTGTTCGTCGAGTGGCTGCCGCGCGCGGCCGACGTCCGCATCGACGACAAGGCGCGCGCGCGCTGGGAGCAGGTGCGCGACGGCCTGATCGTCAAGGCGCTGGGCTTTCCGCGCGCGTTGACGATCCGCGACTATCACGCCGAGAATCTGCTCTGGCTGCCGGAGCGGGAGGGCCTGAAGCGCGTCGGCCTGCTCGATTTCCAGGACGCGGTGCGCGGCTGGCGCGCGTGGGACTTCGCCATGCTGCTGCACGATGCGCGCCGCGACGTCGGCCGCGCCGCGCACGCTGCGGCGATCCGCGCCTATCTCGACGCCGCCGGCGCCGGCGAAGCGGAGTTCCAGCGCGAGCTTGCCGTGCTCGGCGCTATCAACGCGATGCGCATCCTCGGCATCTTCGCCCGCCTCGCCGGGCGCGACGGCAAGCAGCGCTATCTCGCTTTCATGCCGCGCGAGTGGGGCCACTTGGCCCGCACGCTCGAACATCCCGCGCTCGCCGAGGCGCGCGACTTCGTCGAAAGCGTCGCCCGGCCCTATCTGGAGAAAGCGGCGTGACGCCCGAAACAGCGATGGTGCTCGCGGCCGGACTGGGCACGCGGATGAAGCCGCTCACCGACGACCGGCCGAAGGCGCTCGTCACGGTCGGCGGCCGCGCGCTGATCGATCACGTGCTGGACCGGCTGGCCGCGGCGGGCGTCAAGCGCGCCGTGGTGAACGTGCACGCGTTCGCCGACATGCTGGAGGCGCACCTGAAGCGCCGCACCGATCTTGAGATCGCCATCTCCGACGAACGCGCGCGGCTGATGGAAACCGGCGGCGGCGTGCGCCAGGCGAGACCGTTGCTGGGCGATGCGCCGATCATCGTCTGCAACATCGACAGCGTCTGGGAAGAGCCGAACGGCTCCGCTATTGCGCGGCTGTGCCAGGGGTTCGATCCGGCCAAGGGCGGCGCAAAGCTGATGCTCGCGGCGATGGATCAGCAGCTCGGCTACGACGGCGCCGGCGATTTCTTCATGGACGAGCATGGCGCGCTGTCGTTTCGCGATGCGCTGCCGCATACGCCGTGGGCCTATATGGGCGCGCAGATCATCGATCCGGCGATCGTGGACGCCGAGCCGCCGGCGCCGTTCTCGTTCACGCGCGTGTGGCGCCGCCTCGCCGGCGAAGGCCGCCTTCACGGCGCGCCGCTCGGCGGTTACTGGATGCATGTCGGCGATCCCGAAGCGCGCATACAGGCGGAAGCGCGCTTGAAGGCCGGCGCGCTGAGCCCATGAGCGCGCTGCCGCTCGGGCTGCCCGAACCCCTGTTCGGCGGCCCCGCGCCGCGCATTCGCGCCGCGCCCGCGTCCGCGCCGTTTCTGGAAACGCTGGCCGAGGCGATGTGCGCGGAGCTGGCGCGCAAGGACGATCCGTTCGCGCTGGCCGACGCGCTGGTGCTGCTGCCGAACCGCCGCGCCGCGCGCGGGCTGATCGACGCCTTCGCCAAGCGGCTCGGCGGCGCGGCGCTGCTGCCGACGATCCGCCCGCTCGGCGATCCGCACGCGGACGACGATCCCGACGTCTGGGGCGCCGATCCGATGGCCTCGGACATCCTGCCGCCGATCGACAGAATCGAGCGGCGCATGCTGCTGGCGTCGCTGATCCGCGCGCGCGGCGCGGCGGAAGACGCGAAGGACGATCCGGCGCGCGCGATCGCCCTGGCGGACGAGCTGGGCAAGCTGCTCGACAGCGCAGCGACCGTGGAGCACGTCGCCTGGGACAAGCTGCCGACTTTGGTGGAGGACATCGAACTTGCGCGGCACTGGGCGAGTTCGGCGGCGTTCCTCGGCATCATCGCGCAGTTCTGGCCCGACTATCTGGCCGAGCGGGGCAGGAGCGATCCCGCCGCGCACGGCGCGGCTCTGCGCCGTGCGCTGGCGAAGCGCTGGCGCGAGACTCCGCCGAAGCGGCCCGTCGTCATCGCCGGCTCCACCGGTTCGCAGGCGACGACGCGCGAGCTGATGCGCGTTGTGGCCGCCCTGCCGCGCGGCGTCGTGGTGCTGCCCGGCGTCGACGTCGATCTCGATGAAGATTCCTGGACGCTCGTCGGCGACCAGCATCCGCAGCATGCGCTCAAGGACACGCTCAAGGCGCTCGGCGTCGAGCGCGGCGCGATCCCGGCGCTGGCGGTTGAAACCGGCGGCGGCCGCGCGCGCCGCGTGCTGATGCGCGAAGCCCTGGCGCCGGCGGAAAAGACCGCGGACTGGCTGGCGCGGCTCGAACTCGCCGGCGGGCGCGCGTTCGTGCGCCAGGGCGTTGCGGGCTTGCGTCTGCTCGAGGCCGAGACGGAGGACCAGGAAGCCGCCGCGATCGCGCTGATGCTGCGCGAGGCGCTGGAGCGGCCGGGCGGCGCGGCCGTGGTGACGCCCGATGCGCGGCTGGCGCGGCGGATCGAAGCCAAGCTCGCGCGCTGGGGCGTCGAACCTGCGGTCTCGCACGGCGCGCCGCTGCGCGAAACCGAGGCGGGGCGCCTGATCGCGCTGCTGTGCGAACTGGCGCGCGATGAAGGCGAACCGGTCGTGCTGGCGGCGCTGCTGAAGCATCCGCGGGTGGCGCTGGGCCGCGATCAGTTCGCGCTGACTGTCCTCGAGCACCACGCGCTGCGCGGCGCTCGGCGCTACGACACGCTCGCGGACCTGGCGCGTTTCGGCGAACGCGACCCGGACGAGCCGGTCAAGCTGTGGCCGCATGCGCGCGCGATCGTGGAGGCGCTGATCGAAGCGCTGGCGCCGCTGAGCTCGCTGATGTCGCACAGGGAGGTCACGCTGGCGGCGTTCGCCGATGCGCTCAGCCTCTGCGCCGAAGCGCTGACGGCGAGCGAAATCTGGCAGGGGCGCGACGGCGAGGCGGCGGCGGCGCTGCTGCGCGAGGCGAACGCGCATGGCGCGGCGCTCGGCGCCATGCCGGCCTTCGCCGCGCCGCGCGTGCTGACGAAGCTGATGGAGGAGCGCGACGTCCCGCCCGCCGCCGGCGCCGCCGACGCGCCGGTCGCGATCTGGGGTCTGCTCGAAGCGCGCCTGCAGCGGCGCGAGCTGATGATCCTCGCCGGGCTGAACGAGGGCGTGTGGCCGGCGCCGGCAGGCGACGATCCGTTCCTCTCGCGGGCGATGCGGGCCAGGCTCGGCCTGCCGTCGCTCGATGCGCGCATAGGCCTCGCCGCGCACGATTTCGCCCAGCTCGCCAACGCGCCCAACGTGGTGATGACGCGGGCGCTGCGCCGCGACGGCGCGCCGACGCTCGCGTCGCGCTGGCTGTGGCGGCTGAAGACGCTGGTGCAGGGCGCGCAGGCGGAGATCGCGCGCGCGGACGAGTACATCGCCTACGCCAAGGCGCTGGACGAGCCGGCGGAGGTGATTCCGGCGAAGCCGGTCGAGCCGCGCCCGCCGGCGGGCAAGCGGCTCATGCAGATCAGCGTGACGCAAGTCGAGACGCTGATCCGCGATCCCTACGCCGTGTACGCGCGCCGCATCCTTGGGCTGAAAAACCTCAATCCGATCGGCGCGCCGGCGGGCCCGGCCGAGCGCGGCACGGCGGTGCACCGCGCGATCGAGCGGTTCCAGGACGGCCACGATCCGGCGGAGCTGTCGCGCCTGCTCGACGAGGAGCTGCGCTGGCGCGGCGTTGCGCCGGAACGGCGCGCGGCGGAGCGCGAGCGGCTGATCGTGTCGGTGCAGGCGCTGATCGCCTGGCTCGCCGAGCGGCGCGCGCGGGGGGCCGTCATCTATCGCGAGAAAGACGGCAAGATGCCCGTCGGCGAGGTGCTGCTCACCGGCCGGGCCGACCGCATCGAGATCGCGCCCGGCCATTGCGCCATTCTCGATTTCAAGACCGGCAAGCCGCCGACCAGCGAGCAGGTGAACAGCGGGCTCTCGCCGCAACTGCTGCTCGAAGCGGCGATGCTGATGGCCGGCTGCATCGAGGATGCGCCCAAGGCGACGCCGACGGAGCTGGTCTACTGGCAGTTCGGCGGCGCCAAGCCCGCGCCGCAGATCGTCGCCGCCGAGGGCGGGCCGGCGCTGGCGGCGGAGAAGGCGCTCGCGAACCTGCGCGGCCTGCTCGCAAAGTACGCCGATCCGAAGCAGGCGTTCTATTCCAAGCCGCGCGTGCAGTTCCTGAAGCCGTACGACGAGTACGATCTGCTCGCCCGCCGCAAGGAATGGGCCGACGAGGCGGGCGACGAATGAGCCAGGCTCTCGATCCCGTCGCCGAAGCCACGCTGGCGCAAGGCCAGGCCGCCGATCCGCTCTATTCGGTGTTCGTCACCGCCAATGCGGGCTCCGGCAAGACCAAGGTGCTGGTCGACCGCATCGCCCGGCTGCTGCTCGAAGGCTCGAAGCCGTCGGCCTTTCTCTGCATCACCTACACCAAGGCCGCCGCCGCCGAGATGCAGCGGCGCCTGTTCGAGCAGCTGGGCGCGTGGTGCATCGCCGACGATGCGAGGCTGGCCGAAGAGCTGAAGACGCTCGGCGCGCCGAATGCGAATCTCGGCCGCGCGCGCGCGCTGTTCGCGCAGGCGCTGGAGACGCCCGGCGGCCTGCGCATCCAGACCATCCACGGCTTCTGCGAACGTCTGCTGGCGCGCTTTCCGCTGGAGGCCGGCGTGCCGCCGGGGTTCGACATCGCCGACGAAGCGCGCGCGGCGGCGCTGCTGGCGGAGGCGCGGGCCAAGGCGGCGCTGTCGGAAGACGGCCCGCGCGATGCGTTCAGGCGCTTCGCCAGGCGGCTCTATAACGACCACCTCGAAGGCCTGCTCGACCGGCTGGCGCTGCGCCGCGCCGCGTTCCATCGCTTCGCGCAGAAGCACAGCGGCGAGCTGTTCGCCGCGCGCGCGCTGCGCGACCGCCACGGCGTCACGCAGACGGCTGAAGATTTCACGCGCGCGTTCCTCTCGCGCTGGCGCTGGGAGGAGTTCCGCCGCGCCGCCGCCGCGCTCGCCGCCTCGTCGGCCAACGACCAGAAGACCGCCGAACGGCTCCGCGCGCTGCTCGCCTGCGCCGACAACGGCGCGGCCGACGACGCGCTCATGAAAGCCTGTTTCGAGGCGGCGTTCACGTCGAACGGCGGCGTTTACAAGAAGGCCGTCACCGCCAAGCTCGCCGCCGAGCAGCCGTGGATCGAACCGCTGCTGCGCGGCTTCTTCGACGCCTGCGCCGAGGCGCGCGACACGCTCAACGCCATCGAGCGCGCCGAAGATGCGGTCGCGGCGCTGGCGCTGGCGCTGCGTCTCGACGAAGCCTATGGCGAGGCCAAGGCGCGTTCCGGCGCGCTCGATTTCGACGATCTGATCGAACACGCGCAGGCGCTGCTGCAGCGTTCCGACGCGGCGCCCTGGGTGCTCTACAAGCTCGACGGCGGCCTGGATCATATCCTGATCGACGAAGGCCAGGACACCAGCCCGGCGCAGTGGGAGCTGATCGCGCCGCTGCGCGACGAGTTCTTCGCCGGCCTCGGCGCGCGCGAGAGGCCGCGCACGATGTTCTCGGTCGGCGATCCGAAGCAGAGCATCTACGCCTTCCAGGGCGCCGATCCCGAGCGTTTCCTCAGCGAAGCCCAGAGCCTTTCGGCGCGCGCGCACGAGGCCGGCGCGCATTTCCGTGCGCCGGAGCTGCGCACCTCGTTCCGCTCGGCGCAGCAGATTCTGGACGCCGTCGACGAAACCGTGCGCGGCAAGCCGCTGATCGCGGGGCCGGGCGCGCACGACGAGGTGAAGCACCTGGCGTCGCGCGCCGGCGAGGGCGGACTTGTCGAAGTCTGGCCGTTCACGCCGCGCCCGGCCGCGCCGGAGGCGCTGCCATGGGACGCGCCGATGGACGTGCAGCGCGAGACCAGCGCGCCGGCCATCCTCGCCAAGGCGATCGCCAGGCGCGTGAAGGCGATGATCGAAACGCGCGAAGCGGTGTGGGACAAGGGCAAGCTGCGAGCGGTCGAAGCGGGCGACGTGCTGGCGCTGGTGCGCAAGCGCGGGGCGACGTTCCGCGAGCTGATCAAGGCGTTCAAGCGCGAGCGGCTGCCTGTGGCCGGCGCCGACCGCATGGTGCTGCGCGACGAGCTTGCG
Source organism: Hyphomonadaceae bacterium (assembly GCA_023384105.1). Taxonomy (GTDB): domain Bacteria; phylum Pseudomonadota; class Alphaproteobacteria; order Caulobacterales; family Aquidulcibacteraceae; genus Vitreimonas. Next base: position 71,429 of record JAHDXR010000001.1, read on the forward strand.
GTGCAGGATTGTCTGGCGCTGATGCAGGTCGCGCTCGATCCGGCCGACGATCTGGCGCTGGCGTGCGTGCTGAAGGGGCCGTGGTGCAATCTCGCCGACGACGACAGCGACATCTTCCCGCTCGCCTACGAGCGCGGCCATGCGCGGCTCTATGATCGGCTGCTCTCGGCGGCGGATGAAAAATATGCGCCGGCGCGCGCGTTCGTGCAGGAGCTGGCCGCGCGGCGCGGCGCCGATGCGTTCGCGTTCCTGAGCTGGGCGCTGGAGACCGAGCACGGCGGCGGCCCGTCGGGCTGGCGGCGCGTGTTCTCGCGCCTCGGGGCCGAAACGCGCGATCCGCTGGAGGAGCTGCTGCAACGGGCGTTGCGTCCGTCGAGCCATGTCGCGCCGACGCTGCAGCGCTTCCTCTACGAGATCGAATCCGACGCCGGCCAGATCAAGCGCGAGCTGGAGGCGCAGACCGGCGCCATCCGCGTCATGACGGTGCACGGCGCCAAGGGGCTCGAAGCGCCGGTCGTCATTCTGCCGGACGCGACCGGCGATGTCGGCGACGCGCCGGACAACGGCCTGCTGTTCGACGATGAGAACGGCCCGTTCGTCTCGTTCAGCGCCAAGGGCGACGACGCGCCTTGCGCCGCTGCGCGCGCCGCGCACAAGCAACGCATGCTGGGCGAGCATTGGCGGCTGCTCTATGTCGCGATGACGCGCGCGCGCGACCGGCTGATCGTGTGCGGTCCGCAATGGCGCGGCGGCGAAGCGCCGAACGTGAGCTGGCGCGCGGCGGTGGAAGACGCGCTCGTTCGCCTGGACGCCGCCGAAGCGGAGACCCCGTTCGGTCCCGGCAAGCGGCTGGGGACGATCCTTCACGCCGATGCGCGCGAGACGCCTGCGCGCGCGGCGACGCCGCTGCCCGCGTGGGCGCGCGCGCCGGCGCCGGGCGGCGGGCGCGTCGAGATCGCGGCGCCTTCGCGGCTGACGCGCATCGACCCGGCGCTGTTCTCGCCGCGCGGCGACGGCCAGAAGCGCTTCCGCCGCGGCCGGCTCATTCACGGCCTGCTCGAACGCTTGCCGGAGGTCGCGCCGGCGCAGCGCGCGAACGCGGCGCGCGCCTGGCTTGAGCGTCAGGGCGCCGACGAGCGCGAGGCCGAGACGTTCGCGCGCGAAGCGCTGGCGGTGATCGAAGACGAACGCTTCGCCGCCGTGTTCGGGCCGAAGAGCCGCGCCGAGGCGCCCATTATCGGCGAAGCGGCGGGCAAGAGCGTGCGCGGCGTGGTCGACCGGCTGGTGGTCGAGAACGGCCGCGTGATCGTCCTCGACTTCAAGACCGACCGGCCTTCGCCGACCGACGTCGCGAAAGCGCCCGACGCCTACGTGCTGCAGCTCGCGCTCTACCGCGAAGTGCTGCGCCGGATTTTCCCCGGCAAGGCGGTCCTGTGCGCGCTGCTGTGGACGGAGACGCCGCATCTGATGGAGCTGCCGGACGAGCGGCTTACCGCTGTTTTCGAGGCGTTCCGGACCAGTTGAAACGTTAACCGGGCGCGCTTACATCGAAGCGACGATTCTCAAAGCTTTCCGCAGGAGAACACTGCCGTGGCCACCACCAAGATCACCGACGATAGTTTCGAAACCGACGTGCTGAAGTCCGGCGCCCCGGTGCTCGTCGATTTCTGGGCGGAATGGTGCGGCCCCTGCAAGCAGATCGGCCCGGCGCTGGAAGAGATCGCCGCCGAAATGGGCGACCGCGTCACCGTGGCGAAGCTCAACATCGATGAAAATCCGATGACGCCCGGCCGGTACGGCGTGCGCGGCATCCCGACCCTGATGGTGTTCAAGGACGGCAAGGTCGCGGCGACGAAGGTCGGCGCCATGCCGAAGTCGAAGATCGTCGAGTGGCTGAACGAGAGCGTCTGACGCAAAAGGACCGCGAGACCCGTGGTCCCTTATACGCCTTCCGCCGCCAGCGCTTCGGCGGCTAGCAGGAACGATCCGCAGATCAGCACGCGCGGCGCAGGAAACTGCGCCGCGTTTTGCATCGCGGCGGCGAGCGACGGCGCGGTCTCCACCTCCCTGCCGAGATCGTAGCCGGCCTTCGCCATCTCATTGACCGAGACGTGATCCTCGGCCAGCGGCACGGCGATGATGCGCTCGGCAAAGCGCGCCAGGGCGGCGACGAACAGCAGCGCGTCCTTGCGCTTGCGCAGGCCGACGATGGCGACATTGGTTCCGCCGCGCCGGGCTTTCATGTCGTTGAGCGCATACGAAAGCGCGATGCCTGCATGCGCGTTGTGGCCGCCATCGATCCACACTTCGCCGCCGAGCGCCCGGATCGGCGCGCTGAACGGGCCGCGCGTCAGCGGCTGCAGGCGGGCCGGCCAGCGCGCGCCGGCGACGCCCTTGGCGAAAACGTCGTCGCTGAAGTCGCGCCACTGCAGCAGCGCGGCGCAGGCGAGGCCGGCATTGTCGATCTGGTGCGCGCCGTGCAGCGATGGCGGCGGCAGATCGAGCGCGCGCGTCTCGGTTTGCACCACGAGCCGGCCGTTGCTGGCGTAGGCGTCCCACTCCACGCCCTGGCGATGGAGCGGCGCGCCGATCCGCTCGGCGCACGCCTCGATCACGGCGCGGGCTTCGTCCGGCTGGCGCGCGATGATCGCGGGCGTGCGGGGCTTGAGGATCCCCGCCTTGTGCGCGGCGATTTGAGTGAGCGCGCCGCCAAGCGCATCCTGGTGGTCGAGGCCGAGCGGCGTGATGACGCTGAGCGCAGGCGTGGAGACGACATTGGTGGAGTCGTGAAGTCCGCCCATGCCGGTTTCGAGCAGCACGACGTCGGCGGGCGTCCCGCTGAACAATAGCAGCGCGGCGGCGACCTGCGCGTCGAACTGCGTCAGCGCCGGCGCAATCGCGTGCGTGCGTTGCGCGGCGGCGAGCAGCGCCTCGTCGCTGGCGGTCTCGCCGGCGACGAGGAAGCGTTCGTTGAGGCGCAGCAGGTGCGGCTTGGTGAAGGCGTGAACCTTGAGCCCCGCCGCTTCCGCGACCGCGCGCATGAAGGCGATGGCGGAGCCCTTGCCGTTGGTGCCGGCGACATGGATGACGGGCGGGAGATTGGCGTGCGGCGCGCCCAGCGCTTCGAGCGCCGCCAGAAGCCGCTCGCGCGCGAGCGGCTTGCCGTGGCCGAACTCGGGCCCGAACAGGCGCTCGAAGGTTTGCTGTGCGCGGTTCGTCACGTCACACCGTCATTCCGGCGATCAGCGTTACTCCGCCGCCTTCGCGCGCGGCTGCTTGGCCGGCTTGCGCTTGCCTTTCGGCGCTTCAACTTCCTCGTCCGGCGCAAGCTCGGTCAGCTCGATGGTCTCGCCGCCTTCGCCCTGCGCTGCGGCGCGCTTGTGCATCATCACCGACAGAAGCGTCTCCAGCGTCGTCTTCAGCTGGCGGCGGTCGACCACCATGTCGACCATGCCCTTGTCGAGCAGATATTCCGAACGCTGGAAGCCCTCCGGCAGTTTCTGGCGGATGGTCTGCTCGATCACACGCGGGCCGGCGAAGCCGATCAGCGCGCCGGGTTCGGCGATGTGCACGTCGCCCAGCATCGCATAGCTCGCGGTGACGCCGCCGGTGGTCGGGTCGGAGAGCACGACGATATAGGGCAGCTTCGCTTCGTGCAGCATCTGGATCGCCAGCGTCGTGCGCGGCATCTGCATCAGCGAGAGAATGCCTTCCTGCATGCGCGCGCCGCCCGACGCGGTGACGACGATCAGCGCCGCCTTGCGCCGCACCGCCGCTTCCGCAGCGGCGACGAAGGCTTCGCCCGCGGCCATGCCGAGCGAGCCGCCCATGAACTCGAAATCCTGCACCAGCACGACCGCGTGCGCGCCGCCGATGCGGCCGTAGCCCGCCGCCATCGTGTCGTCGCGGCCGACCTTGGCGCGCGCGCTCTTCAGCCGGTCGACATAGCGCTTGTCGTCCTTGAACTTCAGCGGATCGGCCGCGACCTTCGGCAGCGGGATCACCTGCCACGCCGCGTCGTCGAACATCTGTCTGAAGCGCGCGTCGGGGCCGATGCGCATGTGGAAGCCGGACGGCATCACCCAGCACGATTGCTCGAGTTCGGCGCGATAGATCAGTTCGCCGCTCAGCGGATCCTTGACCCAGAGGTTGTCGGGCGTGTCGCGCTTGTCCTCGTCGCTCTTTTTCTTGAGCCCGGGCCGCGCGAAGTTCGACAGCCAGTTCATGCGGGTGTCCCTTCCATAGCCCGCGCAGAGCGCACAGCTTCACTCAGAAGCCGCACCTTGCGCAAGACGTGTTCCGCCGCCTGGCCCGGAGGCGCCGCGGCGATTTCATCCACAAACGCGGAGCCGACGACGACGGCGTCGGCCGTTTCTGCGATCGCACGCGCCGTCTCGGGCGCGCGCACGCCGAAGCCGACCGCGATCGGCAGGTCGGTGGCGCGCTTGAGCCGCTCCACCGCGGCGCGGACGGCGCCGGCCGCCGCCGCTGCGGCCCCGGTCACCCCGGCGACCGAGACATAATATAGGAAGCCCGAAGCGCCATCGAGCACCTTGGTTAAGCGGTTATCGTCGGTCGTCGGCGCGGCGAGGCGGATGATGGAGAGATCGTGCGCGGCGAACGCGGCGCGCAGCGGCGCATCTTCTTCCGGCGGCAGATCGACGATGATGGCGCCATCGGCGCCGGCGTTGGCCATTTCGCGTGAGAACACATCGTAGCTCATGTGTTCGACCGGGTTGGCGTAGCCCATGAGGATGAGTGGCGTGTCTTGATCCTCGACGCGGAAGCGGCGCGCGAGTTCGAGCGTTTTGCGCAGAGAGCCGCCCGCTTTCAGCGCGCGTTGCGCGGCGAGCTGGATGGAGACGCCGTCCGCCATCGGATCGGAGAATGGGAAGCCAAGCTCGATCACATCGGCGCCGGCGGCGGGCAGCCCGCGCAGGATTTCAAAGCACGTCTCGTGATCCGGATCATTCGCCATGACATAGGCGACGAGGCCAGCGCGGCCTTCGCGCTTGAGCGATGCGAAGCGGGTGGAGAGGCGCGTCATTGCGCGCCTCCTGAGCTCTCGCAAACGAGGTTAGGGCGCGAGTAATCCAGCTTCTCGACTGCCAGACGCAGCACGCTTTGATGACCGGGAGCATTTCGATGCGCCGCCCACGCGCTTGGGCCGCCACCTAACACGTCTGTCGGCATTTCGGTTTTGTCGTACACAAGCGGGTAAAAGGAGAATGTGCAGCCATCGCTTGGGTCCGCGCGACGGAATTCCAAGGTAAGATTCGCACCGACTAATTCTGGTGGAAGTGAAGCCTCCGACCAACCGCTCTGCATTAGACGACGACGGTACTCGGCCATGATGCGCTCGGAATCCGCCGTTGGGAATTCAACGCAAAGAGCGCCGGGTGCTTGCTCTTCGACCTCGATGTTGCACGGCGTCTGCACCGTTGATCCAGGCACGGCTGGAAAGTCGAAGACGCCGGGAAGCAACACTCCTTCCGTGCCAGCGGCGGTGGTCTCGGCACCGGCGCCAACCGCATCGCGTGGAGCGCATGCGGGGAGCAGCAACAAAAGCGCTGCAGCAACAGCGAGCTTGTCGCCGCTCATATCTTCGCCCCAAGCGCGTCCGCCACGGTGAACACGTCTTTATCGCCGCGGCCGCAGAGGTTCATGATGATGAGTCTGTCCTTGCCGATCTCGCGGGCTACGTCGCCTACGCGCGCCAAGGCGTGCGAAGGCTCGAGCGCTGGGAGGATGCCTTCGAGGCGCGCGCAGAGTTTGAAGGCTTCGAGCGCTTCGTCGTCGGTGGCGCTGAGATATTGGGCGCGGCCGATGTCGGCCAAGTACGAATGTTCGGGGCCGACGCCGGGATAATCCAGCCCCGCGCTGATCGAATGGCCTTCGAGGATTTGGCCGTCTTCGTTTTGCAACAAATACGTGCGGTTGCCGTGCAGCACGCCGGGCCGGCCGCCATTGATCGCGGCGCTGTGTTCGAAGCGCTCGTCGATGCCGCGGCCAGCGGCCTCGACGCCGATCAGGCGCACGCCTTCGTCTGCGATGAACGGATGGAAGAGGCCGATGGCGTTCGAGCCGCCGCCGATGCAGGCCATCACCGCGTCTGGCAGGCGCCCTTCGCGCTCCAGGATTTGCGCGCGGGCTTCGCGGCCGATGACGCTTTGAAAATCGCGCACCATTTCCGGATAGGGGTGCGGGCCGGCGGCGGTGCCGATGCAGTAGAAGGTGTCGGCCACGTTCGTCACCCAATCGCGCAGCGCTTCGTTCATCGCGTCCTTCAGCGTCGCCGCGCCGGACGTCACCGGCCGCACCTCGGCGCCCAGCAGCTTCATGCGGAACACGTTCGGCTTCTGCCGCTCGATGTCGGTCGCGCCCATGAACACGACGCACGGCAGGCCGAAGCGTGCGCACACGGTCGCCGTCGCTACGCCATGCTGGCCGGCGCCGGTCTCGGCGATGATGCGGGTCTTGCCCATGCGCTGCGCCAACAGCACCTGGCCGAGGCAGTTGTTGATCTTGTGCGCGCCGGTGTGATTGAGCTCGTCGCGCTTGAAGTAGATTTTCGCGGCCCCGAAATGGGCCGTCAGCCGTTCGGCGAAATAGAGCGGCGAGGGGCGGCCGACATAATGGGTCCAGAAATCGGCCATCGTCGCGGCGAACGCCGGGTCGGCCTGGGCTTCCCGGTAGGCGCGCTCCAGGTCGAGCACGAGCGGCATCAGCGTCTCGGCCACGAAGCGGCCGCCATACGGGCCGAACCGGCCTTCGGCGTCGGGCAAGTCTTGCCAGTTGCGGCGGGCGTCCATGGGGGCGTTAGGCTCGGGCTGCGGCCAGGAACTGGGCCACCAAAGCTGGGTCCTTTAGGCCGGGGGCGGCCTCCACGCCAGAGGAGACGTCCACCAGGGCCGCCCCCGACGCAGCGATCGCCTCCTGAACGTTGCCCGGGGCTAGCCCGCCCGAGAGCAGCCAGGGCCGGGCGAAGCGCCGGCCGGCCAGGACGCCCCAGTCGAACGCCAGGGCGTTGCCGCCGGGCAGCCCGCCCGGGGGCGGCTTGGCGTCGAACAGCAGCATGTCGGCGGCCGGCTCGTAGGCCGCCGCCTGGGCCAGGTCCTCGGCCCGGGCGACGCCGAGCGCCTTGATCAGCCCTGCGCGCGCGTACTGGCGGGCCTGGGCCGTCTGGCCCGGACTTTCCGCGCCATGGAGCTGGATCCAGTCCGGCCGCGCATAGGCGGCGACGCCCGCCAGCAGCTCCTCGTCGGCGTTGACGGTGACCACCACCGTCTCCACCCGCCCGCGCGCCCGTTCCGCCAGCGCCGCCAGCCGGTCGCGCGACAGATGCCGCGGGCTCTTCGGATAGACCACGAAACCGACGAACCGCGCCCCGCCCGCGATCGCCGCGTCCAGCGCCTCCGGCGTCGTGATCCCGCAAATCTTAGCTTCGGCCATGGGGAGTAGGTAGCGAGCGAAGGCGCGGAGGTCATCAGCCAAGCGCGGCGGATATTTTTCTCGTACGCCTTGCCGGCGTAGAGTAGGCCGCGACGGAGGATGAGAATGATGCGTCGGGCGATATTGGCGGCGGCGGCCGCGCTGGCTTTGGCGGCGTGCAACCAGCAGGCGGGCGGGCCGGCTCTGCCGCCGGTGCAGGAGGGCGCGCAGGCGCCGGCGCAGCTCACGCCCGCGGCCGGCGTGCGGCAGGCGCAGATCACCGACGAAGTGCGCCAGCAGCTGATCGACAATATCGGCGAACAGCTCGGCGACATCGGCGAGACCGTAGCGCCCGGCGCAGCCCCGCCGCAGGGCTTCGCCGACGTCATCACGCCGATGCAGCCGTCGAGCGATCATCGCCTGGTGATGGATCTCACCGGCGGCGCGCAATACAGCTTCATCGGCGCCTGCGACGGCGATTGCACCAATGTCGATCTCGAGCTGATCGACATGCGCACGGGCGGCGTGGTCGCGAGCGACATGCTGGATGACGACTATCCGGTGGTGCACTACCGGCCGGAGGCGAACGGCCGGTACATGGTGCGGCTGCTGATGCAGTCGTGCAGCGTGGCGCCGTGCTACGCCGGGGCGCGGGCGTTGCTGCATGGCGCGGCGGCGAACGACGCGAAGTGAGGCGTCAGGCGTAGGGGAAGCAGTCCTCGCGCTTCAGCTCCAGGCCGAAATGGCGCGCCAGCGCGGCGATCGCCGGCGCGTGCGCCGCATAGGGATCGCTGTTCTCCTGGCCGACGATGACAGCGCGGAAGCCCGTCTGGTTGCGGCCTTCGGGCGGCAGCATCGCCGTGGCCAGGCCCTCGCCATCGTCGGCGCGCAGCGTGAGGAAGAGCGGCATGGCGCGGGCGATGTGGTCCTTGAGGCCGATCGCCTGTTCGAAGCGGGCGACGTTCTGCGGCGCGCGGTAGCTCTCGCGCGCAAGCGCTTCGTAGCGGCGGAAGTACTTGTCGACCGCATGGCGCATCAGCGCCGCTTCGGCTTCGGCTTCCGCTTCCGTCTCCAGTCTGAACCAGGTTGCGCCGCCCGGCGCATCGCACACGTACCGCATGCGCTAAAGATAGCGCGGATTACGCCGGACGGGATGTCCGCCGTGCAGTTCAGCAGGCGTCCATGACGACGTAGCGCTGAGTGGCGCGGTCCCAGACGCGCTCCTGGCGGTCGCAGCGCGGCTCGGGGGCGAGACCATAGTCGCGTTCGTAGGCGGCGCGGGGATCTTCGTAATAGCCATCGTCATAATAGACGGGGCGGTCGTCGTAGCCCTGGTAGCGCGCGGGCGGCGGCGCGCAGCGCTGGTAGTCGTCGTAGCAGCTCGCGCGCGGCGCCGGCCGCGGCTGGCTGGCCAGCGCGCCGAGCGTGAGGCCGAGCGCGAGGCCCACGACGCCGGCGACGACTGCGTCGTCGTTGTCGCGATGGTGGCGGCGGTGATTGTAGTAGTCTTGGTGGTGGCGGCCGTAGTACCCGCCGTGGCGGTCGCGGGCTTCGGCGGCGGCCGGCGCGAAAGCCGATGCTGCGATGGCGAAAGCCGCGACAAGACTGAGGATTTTGCGCTTCATGTGAATGGCTCCCAGTGCAGCATGGCGCGCCCCGGTCTGAACGGCGGCTGAATCCAGGCTGAACGGGCGGCGGAACCCGAGGCGCGGACATGGCGTTACCGCCCGGGCGAGGAGTGCGCGCGCTGAATGACGGCTGAGGAGATCCAAGACACACCGCCCGCGCACGGCCCCTTGGGCGCTGCGGAAGCCTCTCGCGCCGTGGCCGAGCAGTTCCGCATGCTGGTGGAAGGCGTCGTCGACTACGCGATCTACATGATTTCGCCCGAGGGCCAAGTCTCGACCTGGAACGCCGGGGCCGAGCGGATCAAGGGCTACAGCGCGGCGGAAATCGTCGGCAAGCACTTCTCGCTGTTCTACACGCCCGAGGATCGCGCCGTCGGCGAGCCGCAGCGCGCGCTGCGGCAGGCGCACGAGGCCGGGCGCTATGAAAGCGAAGGCTGGCGCGTGCGCAAGGACGGCTCGCGCTTCGTCGCCAGCGCCATCATCGACGCGATCCACGATGACAGCGGCAAGGTCGTCGGCTTCGCCAAGATCACGCGCGACATCACCGAGAAAGTGGAAGCGGCGCGCGAGCTGGAAGAGACGCGCGACGCGCTGGTCCAGTCGCAGAAGATGGAGATGGTCGGCCAGCTCACCGGCGGGCTGGCGCACGACTTGAACAACATGCTCGCCGGCATCATCGGCGCGCTCAACCTGCTGCAGCGGCGGATCAAGGCCGGGCGCACGGCGGAAGCGGACAAATACATCGAGGCCGCGCTCACCTCGGCGCATCGCGCCGCCTCGCTGACGTCGCGCCTGCTCGCTTTTGGCCGGCGCCAGTCGCTGGACATCAAGCCGGTCGATGTGGCGGCGGCGATTGCGTCGATGGAGATTCTGCTGTCGCGCTCGGTGGGCGAGAACGTCCGGATCAACATGCGGCTTGCGCCGGCGGTGGCGATGACGGACGCCAACCAGCTCGAGACCGCCATCCTCAACCTCGCCGTCAATGCGCGCGATGCGATGCCCGACGGCGGCGAGATCACGATCGAAACGCGCCCCGCGCAGGACCGCCTCGTCAGCGTCGTCGTCAGCGACACCGGCGCCGGCATGACGCCCGACGTGCTGGAAAAGGTCTACGATCCGTTCTTCACGACGAAGCCGATCGGGCAGGGCACGGGGCTCGGGCTCTCGATGGTGCACGGCTTCGTCAAGCAGTCCGGGGGCGATATCGGCATCACCAGCGCGCCGGGAAACGGTACGGTGGTGACGCTGCTGCTGCCGGTCGCGGAGGAAGAACCGGCGGTCGAGGAGCGCAAGCCCGCCGAGGCGACGCCCAAGGGCGAGGGCGAACGGGTGCTCGTCGTGGAAGACGACGCGCAGGTGCGCATGCTGGTGGTCGATGTGTTGGGCGACCTTGGCTACAAGGTGCTGGAGGCGCGCGACGCGGGCGAGGCGCTCGCTCTGCTCGACGCCGAATGTGTCGATCTGCTGGTCAGCGACGTGGGCCTGCCAGGGCTGAGCGGGCGCCTGCTTGCGGACATGGCGCGTGCGCGCTCGCCGAAACTCAAAGTGCTGTTCATGACCGGCTATGCCGAGCACGCCCAGGTGCGGTCGAAATTTCTCGGCGCGGGCATGGATATGATCACCAAGCCGTTCGAGCTGGACGCGCTCGGCGTCAAGATTCGCGAGGTGATGGCGTCGGGCGCCTAAATTTTCCGTATCGGTGTCGGCGCCGGGCCTGCTGCGGCGTCCTGGGGGCGCAACGACAGGAGATGACTCATGTATGTGGATGGTTTCGTGCTCGCCGTGCCGAAGCAGAATCTCGACCGCTACAAGGAGGCGGCTCGGCAAGCCGGCGATGTCTGGCGCGAGCACGGCGCGCTCAGCTACGTCGAATGCGTCGCCGACGACGCGCCGTACGGCGAACTCACATCGTTTCCGCGCGCGGTGCAGGCCAAGGACGACGAGGTCGTGGTCTTCTCGTGGGCGACGTACGCCGACCGCAAGAGCCGCGACGAGGTGATGGCCAAGGTGATGGCCGATCCGCGCATGCAGTACGACAAGGACAATCCCGTATTCGACGGCAAGCGCATGATTTGGGGCGGCTTCGACGCCTTCATCGAGCTTTAGGCGGCTATGAACGCCGATTTGGCTCAATTCTGATCGTAGGAATCAGAAAGTGAGAGCGAACAACAACGCGCCGGGGCTGGATGACGCCGATCTGCCAAATATACATCGCTCATTCCGATAACTCCGAATAGTCGGTCGTCGTCAGGATTCTCTTCTCAGGTTCGAAGGATATCTCTTTGGAGTTCATCGCGAACTCTCCACGCTTTGTGCGACCGAAATAGAGTCTTTCATCTGCAGATGGGAAAATGCTCCGCTCCTTGGCGAATGCATGAGTCGAAAATGGGATGTCCCTTCACAACCCTCGGCTTGAACACTTCGGTGTTCAGTTTCATTCCGCCGATGCGTTTGACACCCCCCGGAGGGTGTTCGATATGTATCCGCATCTTGGTTCATCGAGAGCATCAAGGAAACGGACGACGTCGCAGAGCCAATAGATCGGCCCATCCGGTTGTTCACCTGGATTGAGATACAGCACCTCGTGACCGTCACCTCGATTTGTTCCGCTAGGTAACGCATAGGGTCCAAGATAGAGAGTGCAACGCGCGCCACTCGTATGAACCATTTCCTTTGTAGATGTTCCATCCGAGCGAGACCGACCGCCCCTGAGGGACCGGCCGCTCTCTCGTTCAATCGCTTCGAGATATGGCTTTCGTTCCACGATGATTGTCATTGCCAAGCCTCGCTATGCGGGGAATGAATCACCAGTGATTGTCCATGCTCCGTCGGCGTCCCGCGCGAAGCTCTCACTTCCATCAAAACATCGCGAATTTGGGAAATTGACCCTGACGTCCCACCGGCTAATCAACCTAAGCTCTGCATGGTTTCGCATAATCAGCATAAAGCCAATCATTCCCTCTGGGATTCTTCTCACCTCTGACTCGTATTGCACGTCATCTATGCGTCCCTGAGTTCGCAGGTAGGTCAGATTGCTCTGCGGAGCAGTATACTCATCAAGGACGCAGACAAGTTCGATATGCTCCACGTCAAATGTCTCTTGAAACGAAACTACTGGAGCATTGCCATGAGTGAGCTTGTGTGCCGCTCTGCTGTCCACTGCGATCTCAGAAGTGCCTGACCTGTTTATGCAACCGACAAGCACCAATGCCACAACGATAAAAGCTGAAGCGATGAACAGCCAGAACCATGACGATCCAATCTGATCACTTCTCATCGCTCCCGTCCCGCTTCCTCGACGCGCCGCTGCAGCGGCGAGAGCAGAAACTCTGTGATGCGTCGTCGGCCGGTTTTGATTTCCGCTGTCGCGGCAAGTCCCGCCGTTAAGGGCGTTGCGCGCCCATCGACGTTAATCGCGAATTGCGGCAGCTCAACCCTCGCTGGAAACACCAGTCCGGGATTTTCGTCCTGCACGGCGTCGCGGCTCATGAACGTGAGCGTGCCGCCGACGACGCCATAGCGTGTGAACGGAAACGCCTCCAACTTCACGCGCGCCTGCTGGTCTTCGCGGACGAACCCCGCGTCGCGATTGAGCACCATCGCGTCGATGACGAGCGTCGACCCGTCTGGCGCGACAATCAGGATTGGCCGCGCAGGCCGGCGGGACGCCGGCGGTCCATGGGGCGGCGAAGAAAAGGCGCGGACAGTGCTGTCCGCGCCTTCAGATGCTTCGACGCTCGGCGCGTCCGATACTTGGCGCGGCGCTTTAGTCTGCGGCGCCGGTCGGGAAGCCGCGCACGCGCAGGAGCGCGTTCACGTCCGGATCGCGGCCGCGGAACTGGCGGTACGCCTCGGCGCGGTCGGTGGTGTTGCCGGGCGCGAGGATGATGTTGCGCATGCCGGCGGCGGCGGTCGGATCGAACACGTTGCCGCTGGCCTCGAACATCTCCCAGGTGTCGGCGTCCATCACTTCGGACCAGAGGTAGGAGTAATAGCCGGCCGAGTAGGAGTCGCTGGAGAACAGGTGGCCGAACTGCGGCAGCCGGTGACGCATGGCGATCTCGCGCGGCATGCCGATCGACGCCAGCGTATCGCGTTCGAAGGCGTCGACGTCGGCGATCGCTTCGGCGCGGTTGTGCAGCGCCATGTCGACCAGCGCGGAGGAGAGATACTCCACCGTCGCGTAGCCCTGGTTGAAGGTCGAGGCGTTGTTGATGCGGTCGACCAAGGCCTGCGGCATCGGCTGGCCGGTGCGGTAGTGGCGCGCGAACTGATCGAGAATCGGGCGCGACAGCACCCAGTGCTCGTGCACCTGGCTCGGATACTCGACATAGTCGCGCGGCGTGCCGGCGAGGCCCGGATAGTTCACCTCCGAAAGCAGGCCGTGCAACGCGTGGCCGAATTCGTGGAACAGCGTTTCCGCGTCGTCGAGCGAGATGAGGATCGGCTGGCCTTCGGCGCCGCGGACGAAGTTGTTGTTGTTCGAGGTGATCGGGTGGACCGTCGTCCCGGTGAAGGTTTCGTGGCCCTGATAGCCGTACGCCCACGCGCCCGAGCGCTTGCCGGCGCGGGCGAAGGCGTCGAAGTAGAACAGGCCCTGGTACGAGCCGTCGCGGTCGGTCACCTCGAATACGCGCACGTCCGGATGGAACACCGGCACTGTGCCGGTGATTTCGCTGAACGACAGGCCGTAGAGCTGGTTGGCCATGTAGAAGGCCGCGTTGACCATGTTGTTCAGCTCGAAATACTCGCGCACTTCGTTCTGATCGAGGTTGTAGCGGTCGCGGCGCACCTGCTCGGCGTAGAAATTGTAGTCCCAGGGCTCGATGGTGATGTTGGCGCGCTGGCGGTCGGCGATCGCCTGCATGTCGGCGACTTCCTCGCGCACGCGCGCAACCGCCGCCGGCCACACCCGCATCATCAGCTCCTGCGCGCGGTCCGGGGTCTGCGCCATGGTGTCGGCCATGCGCAGGTGGGCGTGGGTGGGGAAGCCGAGGATCTGCGCCCGCTCGGCGCGCAGCCGCAGGATGTCGGCGATGATGGCGTTGGTGTCGTTCGTATCGCCATTGTCGCCGCGGTTCTTGAACGCGGTCCAGACCTGCTGACGCAGCGCCCGGTTCTGCGAGAAGGTCAGGAACGGATCGACGCTCGAGCGCGTGTTCACCACCGCCCACTGGCCCGGACGGCCGCGTTCGGCGGCGGCGCGGGCGAGCGAGTCGACGATGTTCTGCGGCAGGCCGGCGAGATCGCGGCGGTTGGTGATGAAGATCGCGGTGTTCTCATCCGCGAGCAGGCGGCGGCCGAACTCGGCGAACTTGGCCGACAGCTCCTCGTTGATGGCGCCGAGACGGGCCTGCTGCTCGGGCGTCGCCGCGGCGCCGGCGCGCACGAATTGATTGTGCGTGCGCTCGAGCAGGCGCAGCTGCTCGGCGCTGAGGCCGAGAGTGGCGCGGTTCTGGAACAGGCGGTCGATGCGCTGGAACAGGGCGCGGTTGAAGGTGATGCGGTTGTACGCGGCGGTCAGGCGCGGCGACCATTCGGCTTCGACATTCTGGATCGCCTCGGTGCTGACGTTGTCGGTCATCACGTTGAAGACCGTGGTGGCGCGATCGAGGTGGCGGCCGGCGTCCTGCAGCGCGCCCAGCGTGTTGTCGAAAGTCGGCGCGGCGGGGTTGTTGGCGATCGCCTGCACTTCCGCCTCCTGCAGCGCAATGCCGAGTTCGAGCGCCGGCGGCACGAGTTCCACGCGCGCCTGGTCCCATGGCGGCACGCCGCCATGGGGGCCGGTCCACGGCTTCAGCAGCGGGTCCTGGTTGGCTTGCTCGGCGAGGCGGGCGATGTCCGTTTGCGCGGCCCGGAAGGCGGCGGCGTCGCCGAAATGGGCGGCGGTCTGGGCGCCAGTGGTGGCGCAGGCGGCGAGCATGGGCGCGCTGGCGGCAAGGCACACAGCTAGAATCTGCTTTCTCATGATACCCCCAAAATCAAGACGCGGGCCGGGCGAAAGCCCGTCCGGGTGGTCGGTTGCGGCCGTTTTGGCCGGTCTCCGCCGGCCGGGGCAAGGGCGAGGGGCGTCTCGGCGCGCTCACGGTCGCGTGTTTGCGACGAGGGCTTGGGTTTCGGCGACCGTGGCGGCTGCTAGAGAAGGCGCAGTTTTCGGGGAGGACGCGATGCGCAAAACGGGTTTGGCGATTGTGGCGGCGGCGGCGCTCGCGGCGTGTGGCCAGGGCGGGCCGGGCCAGTCCGCCGACACCGGCGGCGCGGCGGTTTTTCCCAATCTGGCCGGCGCCTCCTACCGCGCCGAAGTCACCGTGACCCACGACGCCGGCGTGCTGCCGCTGGTGCTGATGCGCGACGGCCAGCGCCAGCGCATGGAAATGCAAACCCCGGAAGGCGCCACCACGGTGATCGCCAACGCCGAGACCGGCGAAAGCTTCGTCATCACCACGGCCGGCGGCCAGACCATGACGATGCGCATGGAAGCGCCCGATTTCGAGGACCCGGCGAAGGAATGGTCGGGCGAGTGGTCGGCGACGGCCCGGCGCACCGGCGCGTGCTCGGCCGCCGGCGAGCAGGGCTCGGAATGGACCCACGACGCCGACGGCGCCGCAAATACCGTATGCGTCACCAATGACGGAATCATCCTGCGCGCGGCGGAGGACGGCCGGACGGTCTGGGAGACGACCAGCGTCCAGCGCGGCCCGCAGAGCGCCGAACTCTTCACCGTGCCGGCCGGCGTCCAGGTCATGGACCTGGGCGACGTGGGCCGGGCGATGGAGCGGGCGCTGGACGAGGCCCGCCGCCAAGCCGGGCAATAATTCCGCCCAGATTTCGGGACGGCGTTCGCTTATCTAGGGCGCCGGCGGCGCTGGGCGTCGCGCGGCGCCGCAGGCCGTTGTGCGCCGCCCGGCGCCACGCTACAGGACATGGGCACGGCAGGAATTTCGGACGCTAAATGGTTAATATTACAGGAGCTGCGGCGTCTGTGCCTGAGCTGGCGTCCAACGTGATGCGGCTGCTTCCGCGCGACTTCCAGGAAGCGTTCGTCCAGTCGCCGAACGTTTTCATGCTGTTCATGTCGATGGGGCTCGCCGCGGTGCTGATCGCGGCCTTCTGGATGCTGACCGGCATGGGCAAGGCCTCGCGCGCCGCCCGCATCGCGCTGCGCGCCCAGGCGCTGAAGCGCAACAAGGATCACCGCGCGCTGGTGCTGATCGCCGAGATCGAAGGCGGCGGCGCGCTGCTGCGCCAGGAGATGAAGGAAGCGGTCGAAGACAATTTCGGCATGTTCTCGTTCGAGCACGACGTGCAGGTCGATCTCTTCCCGGTGCGGCTCAAGACGGTGTCGCCGCGCGCGCATCCGGAATTGCGCCGCCGCGTCGCCGTGGAGGCCGCGGAAGCGCTGGAGCGCTCGGCCGCCGACGTGATCGTGTGGGGCAAGCGCACCATGACCGGCAAGCTCGACCTGCGCGTGATGACGCTGCCGGGCTACGGCCGCACCCACGACGTGCAGGACTTCCAGCTCGGCTGGCGCACCGGCCGTCCGGACGAAGCGGTGCAGCGCGCGCTCGCGTTCGCGCTGGCGCGCAAGGCGCGCCCGGTGCTGCACCGTCCGCAGGATTATAAGCCCGATCGCCTGCAGCCGATCGTGGAAGCGCTCGACAAGATGGTCGAAGCGCGCCCCGCCGAGATCAGCGACAACCTGCATCTCGACATTCTGTCGGACTTCGCCTCCGGCGCGCTCAGCCTCGGCGAGCGCGGCGGCCACATCAAATGGCTGCGCAAGGCGCTCGATGCGCGCCAGCAGTATCTCGACAAGGTCGACCGCACCACCGATCCGGGCGCGTGGGGCGCGGCGCAGCAGGAGATCGGCCGCGCGCTGACGGCGCTGGGCGAACGCGAGGGCGCGCGCGACAAGCTGGAGGAGGGCGCTGCGCGCCTCAGGCTGGCGATGGATGCGCTGCGGTCGACGGATTCGCTGCAACAGGCCGAAGTGGCGCTGCGCGCGCTGCAGCGCGCCGAGCAGACGCTGCAGCAGCGCCGCCGCGTCGGCTTGCGCTGGCCGGGCTAAAGCGCCCCGCGTTCATCCAGCGCCATCGTTATGGACCGCCGGCGTCCCGCCGGCATGCGCGCTCGTAACAGGTGGGAGCGCGGCGCGTTCTACGCGCTTCAATTTTTCAAAGGTCAGTCCGTGTTGGCGGGACGCCGGCGGTCCATAAGCGGCGGCGCCTTAAGCCGGCGCGTTGAGCGTTTCGCGCACGCGCCGCGCAAGCTCGGCCACGCGATAGGGTTTCGCCAGCAGCTTAGCCTGCCTGTCGACATGGCCGCGGCTGGCGAGCGATTCGAGCGGATAGCCCGAGGTGAACAGCACTTTGAGGCCGGGGAGCAATTCGCGCGCGCGCGCCGCAAGCTCCCAGCCGCTGACGCCGCCCGGCATGACGATGTCCGTGAACAGGAGATCCGGACGCGCGCCGCCCGCGATCAGCCGCAGCGCTTCGCGGCCGTTGGGCGCGACGAGCACGCGATAGCCGAAATCCTGCAGCGAGGCGATGGCATGGCCGCGCACGAACGGATCGTCCTCCGCCACCAGCACGATCTCGTGGCCGCCCGCGCTCGGCGTTTCGGGCGCGCTCTTGCTGGGCGGCTTCGCCGCTTCGGTCGCCACCGGCAGAAACAGGCGCACGCTGGCGCCGAGGCCAGGCTCGCTGTGGATCGTGACGTGTCCGCCCGATTGCCGCACGAAGCCGTACACCATCGACAGCCCGAGGCCCGAGCCCTTGCCGACCTCCTTGGTGGTGAAGAACGGTTCGAATGCGCGCTCGCGCACGTGCGGCGGCATGCCGGAGCCTTCGTCGACGACCGAGATCATCGCATAGCGGCCCGGCTTCACGTCGATATTGGAGCCAAGCGAGCCGCGGTGGAGTTCGACCTCGCTGCTGGCGAGCGTGAGCGCGCCGCCGTCCGGCATCGCATCCTGCGCGTTGAGCGCGAGATTGAGCACGGCGGATTCGAGCTGCGTCGCGTCGGCGAGGGCGAGCACCGGATCGGGCTCCGTGCTGACGCGCAGCTCGACGTCCTCGCGCAGCGTGCCGCGCAGCAGCAGCACCATGCTGCGCAGCAGGTCGTTGCAGTCGATCACGTCGGGCTGCAGCCGCTGGCGGCGGCTGAAGGCCAGCAAACGCCGGGTGAGCTCGGCGCCGTGCTCGGCCGCGCCGATGATCGTGTCCGACATGCGCAGCAGATCGGGCTGGTCTTTCAGGCGCATGCTGAGCGCTTCGGCGTGGCCGAGAATGACGGTGAGGAGATTGTTGAAGTCGTGGGCGATGCCGCCGGAGAGCTGGCCAACCGTCTCCATCTTCTGCGCCTGGGCCATCTCGGCGGCCTTGCGTTCGGTGAGGTCGCGGATGATGCCGACGAAGATCGGCCGGCCGTCCTCCTCGGCCTCGCCGACGGAGAGATCCAGGGGAAAGGTCGCGCCGCTGCGTTTGCGCCCGAGCACTTCGCGGCCGATGCCGATGATCTTGCGTTCGCCGGTGCGCAGATAGTTGGCGATGTAGCCGTCATGCCCAGAGCAATAGGGCTCCGGCATCAGCATTTTCACGTTGCGGCCGATGACTTCGTGCGCGGCGTATTCGAACAGCCGTTCGCACGCCGGGTTGAACATCAGGATGACGCCCTCGGCGTTGATGAGGATCACGCCGTCGACGGCTGTGTCGACTACGGCTCTAAAACGGGAATGATCTTCGAGTGCGTGCACGGCGTTAGCTTCGCGCCGCTCCGCCGCCGTTGAGGACGCTGTCGATGACGGCGGCGAGCTGCCGCGCGCGGAAGGGCTTGATCAGCGTTTCGTTGGCGCCGAGCTCGGCGGCGATCGCGCCGGTGTCGCGCCCGTCGATCGTCGCCGCGCCGGAAATGGCGATGATCGGCAAGGCCGGCCATTGCGCGCGCAGTTCGACGATGAACTGGGCGCCGCCTGTGCCGGGCATGTTCATGTCGGTGACGACGACATCGACCTCCTTGCGCTGGGCGATGTCGAAGCCCGCGGCCGCGCCGGGCGCGGTCACCACTTCGTAGCCGGCGTCGCCGAGGCCGAGCGCGAGCGCATCGCGCACGAAGATGTCGTCATCAACCAGGCACACACGGACGCGCGCCATCCCATCCCTCGTCTGCATTACTAAAAAATCTTAACACGCAAGTTTGACTGCGTCCCGCATATTGAGATGCGGCAGTGTTGCATTCGCATTCGCGCGGCGACGCAAGGACAAGCGGCGCCGTATCCCTGGTTTTTTGCAGTAACGGCTGCGCCGACGCAGATTCGTATGCCTCGCTCTACAACGGCTTGGCTAGGCTGCTCCTCGTTTTGCGCTGCTGTGGCGAGGAAAAACTTCCCAATCGCCTGGCCGGCGTCTTACCGTCCGACAACAAAATCAGAATGACGGTAATCGCCTGCAGATCAACTCACGCCCAGCCCGATCGGGCAGCTGACGCCGGTGCCGCCGAGGCCGCAATAGCCGCTCGGGTTCTTCGCCAGGTACTGCTGGTGATAGTCTTCGGCGTAGAAAAACGCGGGGGCGTCGCGCACTTCGGTGGTGACCGCGCCGTATCCCGCCGCGCGCAGTTTCTCGCCATAGGCTCCGACCGCTGCCTCGGCCGCCGCTCTTTGCGCCGGCGAGGTGACATAGATCGCCGAGCGGTATTGCGTGCCGATGTCATTGCCCTGGCGCATGCCCTGGGTGGGGTCGTGGTTCTCGAAGAAGATCTTCAACAGCTGCTCGTAGCTGATCAGCTTGGGATCGAAGATCACGCGCACGACTTCGGCATGGCCGGTGCGGCCGGTGCAGACTTCTTCGTAAGTCGGGTTCGGCGTGGCGCCGCCGGCATAGCCGGCCGCGGTCGTCCAGACGCCCTCGGTCTGCCAGAATTTGCGCTCGGCGCCCCAGAAGCAGCCGAGCCCGAACACCGCCTCTTCCAGTCCGGCCGGGAAAGGCGGCTTCAGCGGATGGCCGTTGACGAAATGACTGGCGGCGGTCGGGATCGGCGCGGCGCGGCCGGGGAGCGTCTGATCGGGGGTCGGCAGGGTCGCGAGCTTGGCCATCGGATCGCCTCGTTGGTGATGTGCGGGGGCAGGACGCAAATATAGGGCGGCGGCTCGCGCGGCGCATGGGCCGCGGCGGCGGCTCGGCGGACGGGTGCGGCAACGGAACCGTCCGCCAGATCGAGCACCCCGCCTAAGCATAAGGCAGCGACCCCGGCGGACGGGAGGGCCTTTACCCGCCGGGCGGGCGCCGCCATAACCCGCCTTCCCGGAGAGGTGGCCGAGTGGTTGAAGGCGCACGCCTGGAACGCGTGTATGGGTGCAAGCCCATCGAGGGTTCGAATCCCTCCCTCTCCGCCAGATTACTCTACTAATGAATTGATTTCATTTGATTTTTCGAGTTGCCGCGACGGCCGGCCCTAACACCGGCCCTAACCGGTTGAGCTGATGGAAGCGGGCGCATGTCCGCGAAGCTCTTCAAGTCTTGCTTCAATGACGTTTCGTAGCCGGCCGGCTTCGCGGCTCGGGTCCAAGAACCAATCTGTCGACCAAATCCGGTGTATGCGCCAGCCGAGACCTTCCAGAACGCTCTGACGCAACCGATCCCGATCCCGCGCTGAAGGCGCGGAGTGATACGATGCGCCGTCACACTCCACCCCGAGAATAAAGCCGTGTGGCCAATCCGGATGACGGACGCCTATGTCGACGAAGTAACCCGCGACACCAACCTGGGGCACGACCTCCACGCCCATTGAAGTTAGCTGGCGCATAACGAAGACCTCGAATTCCGAGTCTGGCTCGCGTTTGGTCGCGGTACCTCCCTCGATGACGCCTGTCTTTGAATACTCTAGCCAACAGCGGAGCATATGCGCTCCCGCATTGCCGTGCTCGTCCACACGGATGTCTGTCGGGTCCATCGACGTGAACGTTACGATCTGCTGCTTGGCACGCGAGAAAAGAACATTTAGTCGGCGTCGGCCTGCGACACCGGTAATCGGACCAAACCTCTGATGCATCGGTTGGCCCGGTTCAGATGGTCCGTAGACTGTGCTGATGAAGATTGCGTCGCGCTCGTCGCCTTGCACGTTCTCAAGATTCTTCACGAAGAACTCTTCGAGGCCCTGATTATGTTGCGCCCACTTCTCGATATACGCGCTCGCCCGTTCATCGAGATTCACCGCAGTCTGTAGCTCTTCAAGGATGAGATCACGCTGCTTCTGGTTCACTGTCACCAGCCCCAGCGAGCGCTCGGGATACTTGACCATGAATTCTATCGCAGCCGCCACAATAGCTTTGGCCTCTTCCGGATTAACGCTCGAACGATAGCGTCCATTGACCCGAACAAGCGCAACGCCGCGATCCTCGCGGCGATCTTCGGCTGATGGGAAAACGATCAGATTATCGTCATAAATGTGGTTGTTGGAGAACGCGATCAAGCTGCCGTGTTTGGAACGGTAGTGCCATCTTAGTTGACGCGCGGGGCGAAACACGGCGTTTGCCATTTCGAGGATCGATTCTTCGACAACTTTCTCGCCTTCCTCTTCCTCATCTTCTCCGTCGTCGATCAGCTTTTTGAAGAACGATGTGGGCGGCAGTTGGTTTGTGTCGCCCACCACCAATACTTGCTTGGAACGTAGGACAGCGCCAAGCGCATCCTCCGGAGGCATCTGCGATGCTTCATCGATGATGCAAAGGTCAAACTGGATATGAGGCGGCACGTATTGCGCGACCGCTAGCGGTGACATCATCCAACAAGGCTTCAAGTCGAGAAGCGCCTGTGAAGCGCGATCAACTAGATTCCGGACGGGAATGTACGCCTTCGTCTTGGCAGTCTCGTGTTCAATAAGCGCCATCTGAGTCTTCTCGGAGACCTTCCCGTGTCGAACACCTGGGGGTGGTCGTGATTGACGCAGCAGCGAACGACGAATGCCATCGCGAGTTAATTTAACAATGCGGCCGTCAAGGTCTGCGATGTCCTTGCGGAGCAGATCGATTTTTGACCCGGCGTACAGCCCCAGCACGTTGCCGTGCTTCTCATACACGTCGAGCGCCATGCCACGATGCACGACGGCTTCAATCACCTCCGAAAGAGGGGCAGTCACTTCCCATCCAGCTTCAATCTCGTTCAGCAGTGGAGAGAGTCCGGCGGTATCAAGATCACGCCTATGAAGCGATAGTTCAGCGTGAACCTGCAAACTCTCATGGTCGTTCGCGGCTTCGGAAAGCATCTGCGCGGCTTGTTGGGCATTCAGGGATCGTACCCGCGCAGCAAAGCGCTCAACGTCCCCCATATCCCTCATGGCACTGTCCAGCGCTGAGAGTTTTGGCGCCAAGGCATCTAAGGCGCGAAGCACGACACCGAGTTCGACGCGCTGTAGGGCGGCGGCGGCCATTGCTCCGAGTTGCATTTCGCCAAGCTGCGTTGCGGTTTGCGCCACGTTCTCAGCTTCAACGGTCGGCGTCCGCCAACCCTGGAACATTGCACCCAAGACGTCGCTGGCTGTTCTATCCGCATCGAGCTTTTCGGCGAGACGTTGCAGCTGTTGCGTGGCCGATGCCGCATTTTTGGCCTTGTCTGCATTCCATTGCGCGGGCTGCTTTAATCCCCTCACCAACTCGTCAATCTCGCGCAGGCCGCTCTCCAAGTCCGCCAGCGTGTGAGCCAAGTCATCGCAGCGCCGGCTTAGATCGCTCGGCTTGCCAATCGCGCATATCTCAACATCCAACTCCGGTAACGACTGCAACAATTCGAGATCGGCACCCAAGATTTGTTGCCGGAAGTTCTTGTTTGTTAGGCCGGGGAAATTTCTCTCCAAACCATCGGCAAACACGGCCAAGTCCAGAATGGAGGCGAAGTCGGTGTCGAGTTCGCGCCACATTTCAGGGAACGCCGCAGCAATGCTGCTGTCGCGCTCAAACTCTCGGCACAAGTCCTTATAGTCGGCCGCGGCGTGCAACTGATCGGCCGCCAAAGAATCTTTGTATCGGCGGCCCGTTGCCATTCCACGATAAAGCGATTTTGCCCCTTTATAGGCTTCGCCGAAACGAGCCAAAAATGTTGCATTGCGCAGAATCGTTGCGGCTGCCCGCAGGCTGGCTGGGTCGATCTCCGGTATGGTTGCAAAATTCTCCAGAAGTTGTTTGCGAGCCGCCGCCAGTTTTTCGCCACGGACGGCTGCCTCGCGGACTCGAGTGCGGATCGCGGCGTCCGCAATCCTCGGATCGCGCACCAGGAGCGTCGCGAAACTAGTCTCGGCGACCAACTTGCGCGTCTTCTCCATGTCGGAAAGCGGTCGGTCAGTCCAAAACACCGCGCCTGCTGCCACGAGATCAACGTGTTCGCGCGCCGCTTCCACTCGCTGACTCTGCGCCGCGGTGTCTTCGATTCTAGCTAGTATGGCCTCCCGATCCAGCGAAGCTAACTGGAGCTTCTGACAAACTAGACTCAAGCGCTCAAATTTTGTCGGCCACTCTGAATCAAGAGGGTTGTCTATCGACGCCGAAAAACGAGCTTCGGCTTTCTGCACGCGCTGACACTCAGACACAAACTGCATTAGGTGAACGAGCGCGCGCGAGCGGACAGCACGAGACACCGCTACCAAATCGGTTCTCTTCTCTTTCGCTTCGCGCAGAGCGGCGGCCAAAGCCGCGCTTTCGGCATACAAAGAATCCAGGGGGCAATCTAACTCCGGAACCTCAACAATCACCGCGGCCGTTTCCGAGGCGGCGGCTGCCGCGACCTGTGCTCGATCGCGAACCCCATCGAGCGAGAAGCGGTCTAACGAAACGGCGCCAACGCCTCGCCAAACGGGGCTAACTGATCGCAGCGATTGCCGCACCTCTTCGTACACTCGCCCGCTGTTTCGGGCCGCCTCCAGCTTGCCTGGAGTCCAGCTCTCGATTGACTTGAGAAAATTCTTCTTTAGCGCCGCCGGCGCCGAGCTGAGCGTTGCATTCGCGCTCATCGCCCTTCCGAGTACGTCGTGAATTGTCCAGCCAGTGTTGCGATAGGGCAGAGCCAGCACCGCGAGGTACGAGGCAAGGTCGGCGCGAGCCTTCCTAAATTGAGCGGTGGCCTCGACAAGCTCTGCTTGCTGGCCCGATGGACGCTGAGTCATCCGGTCACGCAGAGATTGGATCACTTGCTCGCGAGAAGATCGCGTTGCTTGAAGCGGAAGGACAAACCCGTCGAGGTTCAGTGACCTAAGCCGCGATTGGACAACCTCAAGTGCTGCCATTTTCTCGGCAATGAATAGCACTTTCTTCCCGCGCTCGATTGCGGCGGCAATCACGTTCACGATTGTCTGTGACTTGCCTGTTCCTGGCGGCCCTTCGAGCGCCATGTCCTTGCCGCTTAACGCATCTATGAGTGCGCTCAGTTGCGAGGAATCTGCGTCCAGGACAGTGGGCGGAAGGCCAGTTGCAACATCAATTTCGTCTATCGCGTACTCTTCCGCGAAAACCGAAGTTGCTGTCGCGCCAGCGCCACCCAATAACGCGGAAATAACTGGATGTACGCCGAACCGACCTTCTTGTGTGCCCAGATCGTGGAACATCGCAATGCGGGCTGAGGGAAAGACACCGAAGGCCACTTGCCGGCGAACGCGCATCTTGATCGTGTGCGGCTGTAGCGCGTCGATCTTGCTGAAATACGCCTCAATCGACTCCTGCGCATTGAACTGAGGAAGGTCGAGCGAGAATTCTCCTCGGAGCTTTTGCGCAAACACGTCATTCAAAGTTAGCTCTTCGTCGAGGAGCTTCACGGAGAACTCGGCGCCTTCAGGAGTTTTGTGCTTGGTGATTTCAACTTGCGCCAGCAGCAAAGGCGCGAACGAAGGCTTAGATGCGGACGGATCGGTCCATTCGACGAATCCGACGGCGACATGCATCACGTTGACGCCGGTCTCCTGAAGCCAACTCCTTCCTTTGGATAGAAGTCCGTTGAGCCGTCGCTCCAAATCCTCCGCTAGCATCAGCGTTTGAAGTTCACGATCATCGAATCGGCCGTCTGCCGCGGCGGCATTGGGCAACGGGAGATCGTAACCGGGCGAGATGCCGTGAGCGCGGGCGTGCGCGGCTAAAGAGATGTCCGCTCCGACCTGTCTCGCTTCCATCCCGAGGGACAGACGAACACGGTCGCGCAGCGCGCGGTCGAGCGCCTGCAATTCGCCCGGGTCAGCCTCGCTCTTCGCTTCGAGGTCCGCGAGGGCCCCCAAATAGGTTTCGTCGATCCGTTTTGCATCGGAAAGCGCGTCTTGGAATTCGCGACCTTCTTCGTCTTTGGGGTCGTTTTCGAGATCAGGCAGTGCCCGAAACCGCATAGAACCGCTGGAGAGTTTAGCCACGACCTTCTCGGGCAACTCATCCACGATCCGGAGAAGCGCGTTAGATCGCCCGGAAAAGCTTGTTGATATAAGCGGATTGCGCCGACTTAGATCGAGCAGCTTCGGGCGCATGCGCGCAACTCGTTGCTCCACGAGATGAGCCAGCTCAGCCGCTTTTCCTCCCGCCTCCGGCATTCTTCGCCTCAAGTATCGCGAAGCGCAGCCGTCTCAGCTGGCAACGCGTTCGAGCTTTTGATTCGCATCCTTTAATTGTGGCGCCAAGAATCGCGGGTCGCTAGGCGGCCTGTCCTTCGCTTCCCTCCTCGTCATCTGATTCATCTGACTCGGGACTGTCATCACCCAGGAGCGCAACGGGAATGGCCTTCGTCGTCTTCGCTCCCATCTCCTTCAAAGTTTCGATTTGTCGCACAACGTTTCCTGGTCCCATCGACAACTTGCTGAGCGCGTCTTGGTAGCTTTGGTTCGCTTGTCCGAGGCGTGTCCCGATTTGCGTGAAGTCCGAAACGAACGAGACGAACTTCGAATAGAGTTTCCCCGCTCGGTCGGCAATTGCCTCCGCGTTCGTATTGCGGCGCTCAACCCTCCAAATGCTGTGCACGGTCCGCAGCGACATCATTAGCGTTGTCGGAGTGGCGACCGCGACATTGCACTCCGCCGCGAAGAGGATCAGGTCCGGGTCGTCGCTGACCGCCACCGCCCATGCTCCCTCAATAGGAACGAACATAACGACGTAGTCGAGTCCGCCTTGTCCAAGCGCCTGATACTCCTTGTCGCTCAGCGCACGAATGTGCGCTCGCAAGGAGTCCACGTGCTTTTGAAGGTGCAGCGCTCGCTCTTCCTCTGTCTCCGAGTTGACGTGTGCTTCAAAACTCAGGAGCGAGACCTTGGAATCGATCACCACATTGTCTCCACCGGGCAGATTGACGATCACGTCGGGACGAAGGCGGCGACCCTCTTCGTTCTGGTGGCTCGTTTGTTTGTGATATTCTTCGCCTTCACGCAGTCCCGATTTCTCCAAGAGGGTAGAGAGCACCATCTCGCCCCAAGCCCCCTGGGTTTGCGACTTCCCTTTCAGGGCGCGTGTTAGGTTCGTGGTTTCACTTGTCATCGTCGCGCTAACTGCGGCGAGGCTCTTAATCTGCTCACTGAGAGCGGTGCGCTCCTTCGCGCTCTCAGTGTGCGCATTCTGCAATCCAACCTGAAACTCCTGCATTTTCGTGCGAAGTGGCTCAAGCAATGCCTCGATTTGTTCCTTGTTCTGCTTTGCGAATGTCTCGCCGTGCTGAGACATCAGGCCGTTAGCCAGAACCTTGAATTGGTTAGTCAGCGCCTCTTGTGCTTCAGTCACTAGTTTAAGCTTTTCGTCATTCTCCTTGCGCTCGTGAGCGAGTGACTCCTGGGTCTTTGCGAGTTCAGTTGCGATCTCGGCCGCTCGGTCGGAGGATTCGCGGACCTGGGCGACAAGTAGCGCCGCGGCGTCACGCTCGGCGAGCAATGCGGCGTCGCGCTCAGCGAGTTGTGTTCCCTTCTCTGTGTCGGACAACTTCAGCTGAATGCGCTCAGCATCAACGCTCGCGAGCTGCTGTTCCAAGACCTTGACTCGCTCAGTCAGGCTGTCCGCGTCGCGCTGCAAGCCACTTCGCGCTTCATTCGTTACAGCCAGATCGCGCTCGGTGTCTGACCTTGCTCGCCGTGCATTGGAAAGCTCTTGAGTGCACGCCTCAAGGTCTCGCTCCAGGGTCGCACAACGAGACGAGCGTTCCTTCTCAACCGCCAACTCCTTGTCGAGCGTTGCGATGCGCGCGCGAGCAGCGTCCAGCTCCTCAAGTTGAGCCGCGCTGAGTGTTGGTTGGCGGCGCCGGAGCAGCAGGACGATGCACGCGCCTAAGCCGGCTGCAAGCAGTGCGGTGAATGCGATTACAAAAATCTGCATGGTCAAATCCCGGAAAAAGAAAGCGCGCAGCGTCGCAACGGCGACTCAACCCAAGGCTAGCAGAACGGAGCGGGAACGTCATTAGGAGCGCCCGCAAGGCTCGGATCGTTCGTTCCGGTGACGATACAAAGTTATGGTTAATAAAGGGTTACCGCTGAATGGGCCGCCTCGCTCCGGGCCCCCTCTGATGATTGCAGGGGGCGGGGGTGGCGCAGAGCCGCGTCACACGAAGATGGCGGAGGAGTCGCATAGCGCCTCCCGGTCCATGCGCGAATGGAGGCAATCGTCGATTCGTGCAGGGCACTCAGGGCACTTTTGACCAAACCTATCTCTAAGACTCGCGTGTAAGAGCAAGTTTGGACAAAAGTGCCCTGAGTGCCCTGATACAGATTTCGCGCTTATTTGAAGCGCTCCCCCTTCAAGCGAATATGGCGAAAGACGCGCACGCCGTCGCTCTTGCCTTCCGGGATTCCGCGCGCGCGCAACTCGTCGAAGAATGCGCGGTCAACGCCCGGATTCTTCATCCCGACACTGAGCAAGAAGGCGCGGTAGCTCGCCCACAATTCCGCGCGCGGCGTTCCACTCTGTTCGCCGTCCTCTGTAAACTCGCGAAGCCATCGCGCTACGTAGTCCGTTTTCGCCCTGTAGCGCTCACGCGCGTCTTTCACGCACGCCGGCAACACAAGCCGCCCCATGCTTCCGCTTGCCTCACCGTCAGCGCGCCACTCGCGCGCGCCTTCCAATGCCCAATTGAGAACGCCTGGAAGTTCATGCGCGGCTATTTTGTCGTCTAGCCCCGCGATTTGCTTCGATTTCGGAATTTGCACATCAAACGTGACGGGCCATATCCGCTTCCAGAACGCATCGCCCGAGTCCTGCGATCCCGGCGCATGATTGCCGCGCACGAAGACATGATGCGTCGGCGTGAACGAATAGACTTCGCCGAACAGCTTTCGCGCTTGCAGGTCATCGCGCGATGCCACGTCCTTAAGCTTCTTGTCGTCCCAAACCGCGTGTTTTGGAATTTCATTGATGAGCACGAGGCGTGGGCCCATCGAAAGAGCCGCATAGAGTCGTTTCGTCTCGGAGTCGTGTTTGGTTTGCAAGAGCAGATCGGCACCCGCGATCATGCAATAGCCGCCGAACAACCGTGTCAGCACGTTGCAAGCAACGCTCTTCCCGTTGTCTCCGCTCTCGCCAAGCATGAAGACAATCCCATTATCGAGGATCACCCCGAACAGCGCGGCACCGATGCAGCGCTGAAAGAACTTGCGTTCGTCGGCGTTGTCTAGAACCTCGCAAATGAAGCGGTTCCACATCGGCGCTTTCGCATCAGGATCATAGTCGCAGCCCATGCGCTTTGAGATGTACTCGCTCGCCGGCGCCTGAACGAGTGTGAGCTTAAGCAGGTCTAGGACGCCGTTGCCGACGCCGAGCAAATGTGGCGTGCGATTGAAGCGCGCAGATGGAATGGCCATGTGCGGCCGTGCTTGCTTCAGCGCGCGCTCCTGCGCGCGGCGGTCATTGAACAGCATGCCCGCTTTGGACATCGCGCGTTCAGCGTCTTCCTCGTCCTTATCGTCGCCGCTGAGCTTGGCTTGGCGAAAACGTCGAGATGCTTCCTCCAACCGCTCAGCCGCGAAGGCTTGCATGTGCAATTCCTCATTGTCGGGCGTCCACACACCGGCGCGGAAAGCATGCCACCGCTTGGTCTCAGGATTCCAACATAGCTTTTCCCTGTGTCGCTCATAGAACGCGACGCCGTTGGCCGTGTCGCCGCCGGGGTCTCCGCCCAGCGTGTCGATTGCGCTTTGAATCGTATCAAGCGGAGTGGGCTCATCAAATGGGCCAAGAATGTCCTTTAGCGTGCGCCGGCGCATTGTGCGGCCTTCCGCTTTTTTGACTTCGGGTGCGCCCATGCTGCCTTAAGCAGGTCGGCGGTTAGATCAGCGCGAGTGTATTCCGGTGGCGTGGTAGGATCGGGCCAGTTTCTAGAGTCGAGCCAACCCGGCACCTGTGCGAGAGAGCCGTGATAGTAGCGAAGCTCCATGAAATGCTTCCAACCCAGCAAGCGCCGAGGCCAGGGCTCTCTCCCTTCAATGATGCGTCGCGCGCGTTCCCGGGAAAGCCACTGTCTGCGAGGCCATGTCCAATCATAGCCGGCGGCCTCGATTGCCTTTAGGTCCGGCGGTGTCGCGTCGCGCTCGGTGAAGTGTGGAAAGCGATCTCGGCTTCCATAGTAAAGCAAGTAATGGGCTAGCCAGAGAAGCGAGGGACGCCGCTCCATCTCCGCGAACAAGCCGTCTAGATACTCGCCGTAGGTCTGGCGCATCTTTTTGCGTGCGGGGTGTTGCGTTCCGGCGCGCGATAACTGAGGGGTTGTCATTGCTCAATTGCTTTCGGTCGCTGTTGAGTGCGTTGAAAATTGCCGGCGTCGAGTCCCTCGCTCGGCGCCGGCGCTCTTTATGTCAGGGTGCCGGCCTTCCAGCGCGAAGCCATTCCTTTGGCGCCGGCCGCCGCAAGTATCCGGCGCTGCTCTGGGCTGAGTTTTCCGCGACGCAGCCGCATCTTCACTTCGCCGAATGTGAGGGCGTGAACGTGCTTGTCCAACTCGCGCGCCTCCG
The DNA here is from genome assembly GCA_023384105.1 of Hyphomonadaceae bacterium. Taxonomy (GTDB): domain Bacteria; phylum Pseudomonadota; class Alphaproteobacteria; order Caulobacterales; family Aquidulcibacteraceae; genus Vitreimonas. The sequence continues at coordinate 101,422 of JAHDXR010000001.1, forward strand.
CCTCGCTAATCGGCGTCACTGTCCCCGCCGTGCGACGCAGCGGCACGAACACAAGGCCGCTTGGTGGCGCCGTGTGTTCGATGGCGAGGCAAGGCCCGGCCGTGTCTTGAAGTGCGACGCCAACCACGCGACCGGCGCGATTGGCGTATGCAACAAGAGCGCCCGGACTCAAGCCGGCGGGAAACACTAGGGCTCGCCCAGAACGCGGCGTCGGATTTTCGGCTTCTGCGAAGCCGGCTCCGCGTCGTCTTGTTCATCGGCGAGTCGTGCAAACACTTCGAGTGGCTTGTTTTCTGGAATGAGCGCGTCCAGCATCTTGCGGTCGGTGATTAGGAACCGCTCGCCGGGCATGACGTATTTCCAGACCTGCGAAACTCGCGGCGTCCCGTCCTTGCGAAAGCCGATGACCTTTTCCATCGGCGGCTCAACGGTGAGGCGCACAAGCGCAATTGCTGGCAAGGGGTATTTCTCTTCCATTGGGGTCAGTCTCCATCGTCTTTCGGTTGAAGGTCTGCGAGTAGTTCAGCGGCGACCTTGTGCGCCCGCGCGTTGATTGCGTCGCGCGACAGGCTTGCCGATAGCGATGAGGGAATCCCGCTAACGATTGCCGACACAATCTCGGCTGCGCCGAGCGGGGGACGATGTTGGCGCGGATCGAACGAGAACGAGTTGCCGAGCAAGTGGGCGCGGACGATGGTCACAGCCTCCAACGCGGCAAGTGGTTCAAATAGCTGTTCCAAAGAGAGTTCGGCGGCTCTCACCTTTTCTGCAGTTAGGGCCGCGTCGTGATCCAGCGACGCTTCGTTCAGAAGGCGCCTCTGATCTTCCAAGGCGCGTCTCGCCTGCTTGACGCGCTCTTCCGCCTCCGGGATCAGCGCTTTGCGTGCGCTAGCTTCGGTTTCGTCGCGCAGGATTTTGTCACGCTCTACTGTGAAGTCGGGGGCATCTCGCTTTTCTCTGAGCGCTTCAACGAAACTACGGCCGATACTCTCCTTCAGTCGTGCGGCTCTATCGAGAGCGCGTTGAGCGCCAGAGATGAGGTCCGCCAGGGCCTTTTCCGCCTCGCGAAGCTGCGCCTCTAGATCATCGATTCGCCGCCGCGCCCTGCGAAATGCTGAACGTGCCTTCGCCAGCGACATCGGTGCCGGGGTTGATGGGGCTTCGGGCTGACGATTCTCTCGTCGCGGGCGCGAATGCGTCGGCGGACGCACACTGCCGTCCCGGATAACAAGTGGTCGGCGAACTTTGCGTGATTGCAAGTCGATGACGTATTCCTCGTCACCGTCGCTGATGCGAATGTTGATCTCATCAGATGCGTTTGCGAACTCGCGCCGCGCCCCGCTGACATCGTTCTTTGGCACGCCTTTACCGCGGCGGCCGGTGAACATGCCGCCACCGCGAACGTCCGACACATCGCCAAGCTCTGACTTGATCGAACGGGACACGGAGCCGTGCTTCACGGCGCGTGCCGCCTTGTCCTCTATTGAGCAATCGGACTGCGCAATCTCCCGCAAACGCTTGAGGTTCATTTGCCGCTCCCGCGGTCAAATGCCGGCGGGCGTGACACAATCCACTCGCTCACATCGCTCGCATTCCAGGCCACCGCGCGAGCAGAGATTTTTAAGGGCGCAGGGAAGCGACCTTCCGCGATCATCGCATAGAGGCTGCTCTTAGATAGACCGGTTGCCGCGAGCACGGCGGGGCGGCGCATTAGCGACTCTGATAGAGACATCGTGTTCTCTCCGTTCGACAGAGAGAGGTTGCCTTAGGCGATGGCCGCCGCGCCAATCGTGTTTTGTAATTTCGGCGCCACTGTAAGCGCGAGAAAATTACAGGTCGTCTTCCATATCGCTGGCGTAGTTCGCCGGATCGGCGAACGGCTCAGCCCATTCAAAACCTTCCTTGCCGCATATCCCCCCGGCCCACGCCTGAAGGCGTTCCGCCGTCCACTCGGTCTCCCTGGCTTCCGGCTTAAGCTGGCGGGCGCCGCGCGCTTTGACCGCCAGTCTAGTGGCCGCGCTTTCGAGCGCACGCTGCAACCGCTTGCGACGTTGAACCACCATAAGCTCCAACGGGAGTTTAGATTCATCTTCCTCGTATAGCGCCAATAGCTCTTCGCTGCGGTGCTCGGGCGGCGTGCTGTTCCGATATTTGGCCACATAAGAGCGAGCGGAGTCGTCGCTTATGGTCGGCGCTCCCATCACACGCTGAATCTCGTTGAAGGCGTGGCCGCGTTGCTTATCGGCGTCGAATCTGAGTTCGCCGTCTTCATCGTAAGTCGCCGCCGCTAGGATCATACGTTGGTGAAACTCCCTCGTCGTTGGGCGCTTGTGTCCTTCAAGGGCCGACTCGTCCAAGCTAAAAGCCGTCCAACCTTGCGAGCCCAAGTAAAGCGCAAGCCCGATGCACTGCTCGGGCGTGCAACCCGTGATTCGCGCCAACTCGGCTAGTCGCAGTTCAACCCGCTTATGGAAGCGGTATTGCTCGCGCGAAGACGTGTCACTCGCCGGCAAGCGCAGTGCCGGAAGCAACCGCTGCAAGCGGGCTCGTGCGGGATTCAACGGTTTGTTTTTCATGCCGCTACGTCTCGCGCGACTGCCGCTTTCGCCTTCGTGCTCTTGGTCTTCTTTATCTGCTCGGGCTCAGCGCAAAAGCGCTCCCATGCCTGCATTAGCTTCGTGCGCTTATTGAAAAGGTCGCCGCGCCGATAGGCGGCCTCCGTCTTGTCTTCGATCTTATGTGCGAGCGCCATTTCAGAAACGAGGTTCGGGAATGACGTGCGTTCGGCAGCCCAATCCTTGAAGCTGGACCGGAAGCCGTGCGGCGTGGCGTCCGCGACGCCCATGCGTTCCAGCATTTCCTTGAATGCGCCCTCACTGAAAGGCTGCGGACCTTTCTTCTTGCTGCGTCCACTAGCCGGCGCGAGGAAAACGAATTGGTCGGCCGCGCGGGGACCGGCTTCACGCAGGATCGCCAGCGCTCGCTTGCTGAGCGGCACGCGGTGGGCGCGGCTCGCCTTCATGCGCTCTTTGGGAATGGTCCATACGGCCGCCGCCAGATCGAATTCGCCCCACGTGGCGCCACGCGCTTCGCTGCTGCGGCTCGCGGTGAGGATTAGAAACTCAAGCGCGCGCGCCGCTGGCGCTTCGCGGGTCCGCAGGTCCGCCATGAACGCGGGAAGGCGAGCGAAGGGCATGGCGGCGTGGTGCCCGCGCGCGAGCTTGTGGCGCTTGGCGAGCATCGTGTCCAAGTGACCGCGCCAACGGGCGGGGTTCTCGCCTTCGCGCTTGCCTTGCGCCTTCGCGGCATTCAGGACGCGCTCAATACGCTGACGAACTCGGGAGCCTGTTTCCTGCCGATCTTCCCAAAGCGGCTCTAGGACGGTCAGGATGTGTTCAGTGCTCACACGATCAACAGGGACATCCCGGATAGCGGCGCAATACTTCTTGAATGTCGTGCGCCATTGATCGACGTGCTTCGGGTTCTTGAACTCAGAAGCGATCTTTTCGACCAGCGCATCGGCGAAGTCGCCGAACGTCGGCGCCGGCGCCGACTCCTTCGCGGCGGCGCGCTTAGCGTCCAGCGGGTCCGCCCCATCCCGCAGCAAGCGACGTGCGGCATCGGCCTTCTCGCGAGCCTCTGCGAGCGACACATGGCCCTTGTGGGCTGAGCCCAGGCCCATCTCGCGAAGCTTCCCGCCCCGCCGATACAGGAACGTCCAACGGCGACGCCCATCGCTCGCGATGCTCAGGTAAAGCCCGCCGCCGTCCGCATGGCGGCCGGACTGCGTAAGCGCGTCAATGCCGCGTGCGCTCAGCCGATTGATTACTTGCTTCACCACGGGTCGACTCCACCCGCGCGCTATGCAAGTCGCTAACCGGCCCTAACACCGGCCCTAACAAACCGCGCGGAATTCGCTGAACGTTCTCGGAATTACGAGGACATAGGACGAGCTAGGAGTCCACGGGGCACTTTGATTTTTCAGGGTTAATGGATTTCCCAGGACCGCTAGGGAATTCCAATTCCTCAGTCTCCCTCTCCGCCAGTTATTTCGCCTAATTGCAACTACATGCACCAAACGGCGGATCACGGGCCTCCTGAGACGGACTGAGACGATCCGGTGTTCCAATTCGAAAGGAACGCCGTGGCCGGACGCCGCCTCCAACACCTCGAACGCCGGGACGGGGTTTACTACCTCCGCCTCCCGATCCCCGGCGATCTCACCCCGATCCTCGGCCGCCGCGAACTTCGATGGTCACTGAGAACCAGGGACCGGCGCCGCGCCGGCGAAGCCACGCTCGCCGCGACCGTCGCCTTCCGCCAGTTCTGTGCGAAGATGCGACGCATGATGCACGCGCCCGAGGATGCGCTTCGAAGCGCTGTCAGAGACTTCTTCGTTCAGAGGCTGAAGCAGGTTGACCCGCCGGCGAGCTTCTCCAGCGACACGCAAGACGATGACCGGAAGTTCGTGATGGATATGTCGCAAGACCTGATCACAGGTCTGCAGGCGTTGGTTGAAACCGAAATGTACGACGGATCGGCAGATGATCCGACAGGCGCTGCGGCTGGTGCGATTTCGGATGGCGCGCGTGACGTGGCCGAGCGGCTCCATGTCGATTTGTCTTCGCTGGCTGAAGCAGAGCGCATGACCCTATTTCAGGGCGTGGCGCGCGCTTTAATCGAAGAGCAGCGTTATTTCCTGCACAGGCTGACAGATAGGCTCAGTCCATATCGACCCGCGGACGAGTTCTTCGCGCCGTCTTTCTACGCGGCGCAGATCGGCATCAACGGCACGCCGCCAGCGGCCTCGACGAGCGTGGGAGATGGCGTCGCCGCATACATCGCGGCTAAGGCGGGCGTGAAATGGACATCGCGGACGGAACTGGAACAGCGGCGTGTGCTGCGCTGGATCGAGGAATACTTTGGACCAACGACCCGCGTTGATGCGATTACGAAAGATAAGGTCAGAGCGTTCCGCGATGCGTTGACGACGTTGCGGTTCAAAGGCGCGGCCAATGCGCCGTTCGCGGAGCTGATCGGCGCCCCGGATGGCGAGAGGGTCAGCAGAAAGACCGCCCGGAAGTATTTTGAGTACCTCGTCGCCGCCTGCAATTGGTGGATGGCCGAGGGCCTGCTCAACGCGTCGCCTATCGGCAACATCAGCGTGATTGTTCCGAAAGGGAAGAAGAGCGGCGAGCGCGAGGTCTTCACGCCCGCTGATCTGAAGACGCTATTCAGTAGCCCGATGTATGCTGGTTGCGCCGGACTCACACGCCGAATGCGTCCGGGACCGAAGAAGCTCAAAGACGACTTCTACTGGATACCCTTGATTGGCGCGCTGTCCGGCATGCGGCTCGGCGAGATCGTTCAGATGGGGCTGGACGACGTTTTTCTTGACGAGAAAATCCCGTTCTTTCGTGTACGCGCCAATCCTCTCACGGGCGGAACCGTGAAGTCAGACGCAGGATGGCGCGATGTGCCGATACACCGGCGGCTGTTTGAGGTCGGATTCGAGAAGTTTGCGCGTGAGCGCTTGGGGCAGAACGTCGATCCGAGGTTGTTGCACAATGTGCCGTATGGCTCGGACGGATCGGCCTCCGGCGAATATTCGCGATGGTTTGGCCGACGGATGTCGGAGATCGGTCTAAAGCGGCCGGGCCTCGTCTTTCACAGCTTCCGCGGTACGTTCGTCGGGGCGCTCATCAATGCCGACGCGCCATTGACCGTGGTCAAAGCAATCGTTGGACACGAGCTGAAAGACGACATCACCGTGGGCTATTCGGGCCATGAAGGCGTCTCGATCGCGCAGAAAAAGAAGTGGATCGATAAGTTCGATCTGCTCGACGCGATCGCGTTGTGACGCAGCGATCGTTGACGTGCGCCGCGAAACGGATCAGGGTTCTTATGTCGGCTTAAGGTGTTCAGTGGTGCTGGCTTGCCGACCACGCCGCGTGTGAACGTGCGCTTTTACAAAATGGCTCTCCGCAGCCGTATCCGGCGGATCGTCTGACATCTGAGATTTCCGCATCGTCGGATTTCTTCATTCACCAACGATCTTCGCTGGTCGACGACCGAAGCGCTGGAGAGCACGCATGAAATCGAGCCCAAAGTTACTGACGATCGAACAAGTGGCCGACAGGCTGGCGGTTGATCCAAAGACGGTACGCAAACGCGTAGCCACAAGAGAATTGGCCGCGTTCCGCATCGGCCGCCAATGGCGGATTTCGCCGGACGATCTTGAACTCTACCTCCTGCGTCAAAGGAACGAGCGGCGCATCTGATGTCCGCCAATTTCCACTCAATGGACGGACGATAGTGTTCATCGGGAAATCGGCGCCGCAAATTTTGGTCTGAAATTCGCGCAGACGGTTTCCCGATTTTCCGCTCGTTTCCACGCCCGGCCTCCCGACGGCGTTCCTTTCCGCAAATCCAGTTTCGCAGAGGTTGCTCCATGACACACAGCGCGTCATCCGACTTCACGCGTTTACAGTCGCTCGCTGATCTGGCCGATGACATCACTTCCGACTTCACGCTGACCGAACGACGCCGTCGCGATTTGCTATGTGCCCTGAGGAGCACGGCACGCATGCTCAACAAGCGTCCAGCGGATCTGCCCGCGAGCGCCAAAGCGCTTCGTCCAATGCTGGCGAAGCTCCACCCGGTTCAGCAGAGCATCACGCCCAAACGGCTTGCGAACATAAAGTCCGACCTCGCTGCCGCTCTGAAAAAAGCGCGGCGCGAAGATCGGGTCGCCAAGACTGCGCCTCCGCCGCTGGCCGAGGATTGGCGCGATCTATTAGATCACCTGCCGCATAGATGGCAGGCGTATATGCTAAGCCGCTTTGCCCGATACTGTTCGGAGAACTCAATCGAGCCGTCGGCTGTCAGCGACACTGTGCTTGCCGATTTTGAACAGCATCTCGACCAACGCGATCTCGCCAAAAACCCGAAGATCGCAGTGACCGAAACCCGTCGCGTCTGGAACAGTTCTGTCGCTTGCGCGGACGAACGCTTCCAGCGCCTGACACCGCCACCGCGGAGGGATCATGTGTGCCGATCGTTGACGGATTACCCAGCCAGCTTCCAGAAGGATTTGGCCGCTTATTGCGACACCCTTGTTCACTCGGACATCCTGTCTGACCTCGGACCATCCAAGCCGCTCCGACCAACGTCTGTTCGTAATATTGTTGCTTCGGTGCGTCAGTTTGCCAACGCGCTCGTGCAGCAAGGCAAAGCAGTCGACGACGTGACAAGCCTCGCCTTCCTGGTTGAACCGGAACATTGCAAACTCGGGCTGAGATACTTCCTGAATCGGAATGGCGGCAAACCGCCAACTTGGCTTGCTGGCATGGCGGGTCATCTGCTGGCGATAGCGCGCCATCATGTCCGTCTGAGCGACGGCAAAATCGCGAAGCTGTGTGAACTGCAAAAGCGCGTCCGATGTGAGGCTTCAGGCTTCACCGACAAAAACCGGGCGCGGCTGGCCCAGTTCGAGGACGAAGAAAACCTGCGCCGGCTCTTCGACTTGCCGCAGCGACTGCTGAGCGAAGCACGTCGTCGACCTGACTCGTCGCGGTCGGCGAGCTTGGTTCTGTGCGCTGCTGCAATTGAAATTCTGTTGGTCTGCCCAATCAGGGTCGCCAACCTGTCAAGCCTCAGCGTTGAAGCCAATTTCCGTTGGTCCGGACCGCCAAAGCGGCGGCTTCTCGCGCTTTGGCTTCCGTCCTCGACGGTGAAAAATGGCGTGGCGATAGAAGCCGATCTCCCACGCGAGAGCGTCCAGTTAATCCAAGCCTATCTAACCAATTGGCGGCATCTCGTGTCTGACCATGCTGGCGAATGGCTTTTCCCAGCGGATCACGGTTCGCGCACGCCAGACTCGCTCTCCAAGACGATATTCGAGGTGATCCACAGGCAGACAGGCTTGGAGGTGAACGCGCATATCTTCCGACACCTTGCGGGCATGCTCTTCTTGAAGGTGTTGCCAGGACACATCGAATCTGTGCGGCAGCTGCTTGGGCATCGAAAGACCGACACGACGCTACGCTTCTACGCGTCCATGAATGGTAAATGGGCGGTGCAGCGGTACGACGAGGTTGTCCTCGCGAAGATCCGAGGTCGCCAATGACGGCAGCGCTTATCCTAAAGTCGGACGATTGGCCGACGCTTCACAGGCAGCGCTTTGATGCAATGTTCGCGGAGGGTGACATTCTTGATGGCCGCGGGCTGGCGTACCACTGGAGCACAGGCAGTAGACGAAAACGGATGCAGAGCTATGGCCATTGGCTGGCGTTTCTGCGCCGCACGGAGCGACTGGATTTTCGCGCCGATCCAGCTCGCCTATTTTCGCCCGAGGGTGTCGCCGCATTTGTCGCCGATACAGAAGCGCGCATCTCGCGCAAATCCACTTCCATGCAGGTAGAGGACCTCCTGGTGATCGCTCGTCATTTGGCGCCGGACGAGGACTGGTCGTGGTTCAAGAAGCTATCTCATCGACTACGCAATTCTGTTGGGCCGCATCAGCTCAAACCGAGGGCTGGTGTCTCGGCCCGCGACCTATTTGAATGGTCGCAACAGCAGATGGCGAAGTGGCGGGACGAAGCGTCACGTCGAGTTTCCGCGGCGCAGCGCTTTCGAGACGGCCTCAGCGTCGGCTTATTGATCGCGCGTCCGCTTCGGGTTCGGACATTTGTGAACTTGTCCATCGGTCGGCAGCTACAGCGGCCGCCAAGTGGTTTCGTGCTGCGGCTTGACGCTTCGGATATGAAGAACCGGCGTGCACGCGAATACCCTGTGCCCAAGCAGCTGAATGGGTCGCTGGCGTTCTACATCTCGGAGGTGCGTCCGGTTCTGCTGCGTGATGCCCAGAGCGAGAGGTTGTGGATTTCGCAAAGCGGCTGCCCAATGAGCATCGATAGCTTCACAAGCAATCTCGCGAACCTCACAAAACGAGAATTCGACGAAGCGCTGCGCCCGCACGCCTTCCGTCGCATCGCCGCAACCTCCATAGCCATTGAAGATCCCGAACACGTCGGCATTGTTGCCGAACTCCTGGGGCACACAACGCTCGCGATGGCTGAGAAACACTACAACCAAGCGCGCGGTGTCGAAGCGATCGCAACGTACCAGCGCCTGCTTCAGGATATGCGTTCGACGCATCACGCGAAGCGACGAAGTCGGTAAGCTAGGCCTTGTCGCTTCGCTTCTTCCTCGCGCGCGCGAGCTTGGGCGCCAGATCTGCCGCGAAACGGCTTGCTGGTAGCGACAGAGCGTCCAGAAGATCGAACAGCTCCAGCGAGTCTAGACGTCGCTCAAAGGTCTCGATCTTACCAATGTAGCTCTGCGGTCGATCGATGAGCGCGGCGAGTTCGTATTGGCTAAGTCCACTCGCCTTCCTCGCGTCGATCAAGGCGCGGATCAGCACCTTGTAACGTGGATCGTGAAGAGTCGCCGCCAAAGCCAGTGTCTTTCGCTGGACAGAGAGGGCGCTCCAAGTAATACCAGAACGGGATAAACCCGAACTGGTATTGGGTGCGAGGCGATGACGATTGTCGTTGAGGGCGGGAGCTGGAGAAAAGGCGGGCGCGCAAGGCTTCATAGCGCGCTCTTCAAGGGGCCGGTCGCGATCAGCCTGCCGACAGGTTTCGCATTTGGAATGGAGCGCATCGCGAGCGCCAATCTCACGTCTGTTCGGCTTGTGACCGAGCAAATGCGAAATGAGGCCGCGAATAAGGTGAGCGCTGGCGTCGCTGGCGGATTGCTCCTCGGCCCGCTCGGCTTGTTGGCCGGCGCAGTGATCGCCCGAGGGGAGCGGTCGCATCTGGTGATCCTCGAACACGCCGACGGCCGCGCTGCGCTTCTGCGATGCAATTCAGCGGAGCTGCCCCGGTTGCTCTCGTTAAGCGTCTCCTCGCGCCGCGCGGCGCCAACCAATCTAGCCCGAGACACGCAGCCACTCGTGGACGTAGCCACGCATACAGCGCAGCCCTCAGCACTCAGACGGTTCGGGGCGTTGGGCTGGCTCGCATTGCTGATGACACCAGCCGTTCTAATTACGACCCATCCGCTAGTTACGCTTACTGTAAGCGTGGCGATGATTGCAGCGGGTGTGTTCGTGTGGCGCCAACCGGCGTTTCGTCAGCGCTTCGGTCGATTGCGAGCGGTTGGCCTCGTGGCGATCGGCGCCTTCCTTCTCGTTCCGGCCGTCGCGTACTCGATCGCAGGAGCGCCGCAACACGCCGCGGAGGTGTCGTCAGTCCCGGAGCCAGCACCGGCAATTGAATCCACGCCACCAGAGCCCATTGAGGCATTTAGTGGTGCCGAAACAGTGAATCGTTCCAGTGACGTCGATACGCGCGCGCGAACGGAGGTCGAGGCAATGGGTCTCGCACAAGCGTACGCCATCCTGCACGACAACGGCACGATGCGCGACTGGCGCTCCGCCGATCAACTGAACCGGACCGAAGTCGCGTACCGCCTCACCGAAAAGATGATCATGCGCGGCAATGTGCCGAGACAACGCGCCTCTTACGTCGAGCTTTATCGGTGCATGGAAGCAGCTTACACGGCTGATATCGCCGCGACGCCGGTAGAAGAGATCGCGTCGGCGTGTGCGTTGACGCTCGGCTGGCTTCGTTGATCCGCTGCGGAGCGAGCTAAGGCCGCGAAGAACTTGTCATTTCGCGCGCGCAATATCTTGCCCACAGAATCTTCCCACGAGCGGTTTGTTAACCGTTGGTCAATATCTAGTGGTCCTTGGCGAGATCGATACCACTAATCGAGGGATTCGGCGGCTCGCGCCGGTGTTGTTCGCGCAAGCGCGGCGGAGCGCTCTAGGCTATTGGAGTGAGGCTATGGCCTCGGCACAGCAACTGATCGGGCTCGTCAAAAGTCACGCGGAAGGCGACGAGGCACGCTTCTATGATCTTGCGATCCAACTGGCGGCTGCCGAGGAGCAGAAAGGACATAAGCGGCTCGCTGCAGATCTGCGCCGCTGGGCGGAATCCATTGAAGGACGTGATGTGAAACCCCGAACGCCCGAGCCGCAAAAGGTATCGCCGCTCGCGGCGCCGCGTGGGGATTTGGCCGAAGTGCTCGCGGCCACCTATCCGCGTGAGCGCATGAATGAACTCGTCTTGGCCGGCGACATCCAGGGCGAACTCAACGAGGTCATTGTAGAGACGCGCGGGCGGGAACGCTTAGAGGAGAAGGGTTTTGCGCCGCGCCGCAAGTTGTTGCTCGCTGGCCCGCCCGGCGTCGGCAAAACCATGACTGCTAGGGCGCTCGCCGGCGAATTGCACTTGCCGCTGTTTTCGGTGCAGCTGCATGGCCTCATCACCAAGTTCTATGGTGAAACGGCTTCAAAACTTCGCTCTATCTTCGACGCGATCCGGACTCATCGTGGCGTTTATTTCTTCGATGAGATCGACGCGCTGGCGGCGGCGCGTGGGCGTGGCGACGATATTGGCGAAGCACGGCGCGTGCTGAACTCGTTTCTGCTCTTCCTCGAAGAGGATGCGGGGCCTTCGATCGTGATCGCAGCCACCAATCTGCCCGAACTCATCGATTCCGCCATGCTGCGGCGGTTCGACTTGACGTTGCTTTACAGGCTCCCTGATGCTTCCGAGGTCGCTGAAGTGATTCGTCGTCGGCTCAAAACGCTCGACATCGACCGGGTCGATTGGGCGAAGGTGGGCTCTGCGGGGTTGGGGCTTGGTCAGGCTGATCTCGTCAAGGCCGCCGAGGACGCGGGGCGCAGGGCTGTACTCGCCGGTCGCAAGAATCTCTCCACGACGGCTTTGGTTGCGGCGCTCAAGAAGCGGCATGGCGCGTGGGAGCTGAAATACAATGCCGCTGCGAAATCGGCCTCATCTGACGATCCCGATAGTGGCGCAGACGCGAGCGTTCCGCCCCGTGGGCGCCGGCGGCGGAAGGCGACCAAGTGATGTCGCTGACCGTGCGCTGCATGCAAACACGCTGATCGCTGCGCTCGCCGCAGCCGCTCCTGGGCAGCACGGCTATCTCACAATCACCGGGCGTCCGGGCGAGCCGCTTCGCACTAAGAGCTTGGACGCAAGCGGGTTGCGTTTGCTTAGTGTGAAGCGAGATAGCGCTGGCCGTGATGTTGCGGTTGTTTACGCTACCCGCAAAGGCATCGAGCAGTTGCGCAAGAAGCTCACAGCGTTTCGTGACGAAATGACACCTGTGCGCCCTCGCAAGGCGGGTAAACCGCCCCCACCACCGCCGAGACCCAAGAACGCTGACTTGGTGCAGGGCGTGCTCACTGTAGCGACCGCGCCAATCGAGGCACTTTGGCGTTCGCCACCCGAGCTTATGCCCCAGGGTGCGGGTTCGCACGAGTGGGAAATTTGGATCGACATCGGCAAACGGCTTCAAGATTTCCTCCGCGATGCCGCTGCTGCAGGCGCAACTGCAAACCCCAATGCAGTGACGTTGCCTGAGCACCAGATCGTTCGCGTCTCGGCAACGCTCGGCGCCATGAATGCTCTGGTTCGTGAAAGCGATTGCATTTGGGCCCTTGCCGCGCCGGGATCCACCGCGACTTTTTTCCTTGGGATTCCCGCGCATGAGGAAGGTGGCTGGATCGACAACGCGATGGCGCGCGCGCAATTCCCTGCGCGTTCCAACCCCGTGCATGTGACGGTGATGGACACCGGGGTGGGAGTGGCGCATCCGATGATCCAACCGTGCCTCAGCGCCGATGATCGCTGGGCGGCAAATCCTGAATGGGGCGTTGAAGACGACAGCGGTCATGGCACGATGATGGCCGGTCTGGCCGTGTATGGTGATCTGCACACTGTGCTTGAGACGACAGCGACATTCGAGGTGCCGCACCGTCTAGAGTCGGTGAAGATCGTGCCTGCGGCTGGCGGGGTTGTCGCAGACTTGCAGGGCGTTGTAACGCGCAATGGTATCGACGTTGCCGAGGCGCACACCGAACGTCTGCGCGTGTTTCAGATCGCCACCACGAATGGGCTCGACAATCCACATGATGGCGCGCCGACATCTTGGTCGGCCGAAATCGATCAGCTGGCCGCAGGTGTGTCCGGCGAGAAGGACAATGAACGCCTTATCGTCGTGTCTGCGGGAAACTGCGATCAAGAGTTGATGCGTGATCGCCCATATCTTGAGGCGCTCGACGAACTCGATAACGAGATAGAATCGCCATCGCAGGCGTGGAACGCGATCACAGTTGGCGCCTATACCGAAAAGCGCGTGATCCATGATCAGACGATTAACGGCGACCCGGTTGCCGAAGCTGGCGACCTCTCGCCGTTGAGCCGTACAGCGTCGTGGTCATCGCACTGGCCAATCAAGCCGGATGTCGTGCTCGAAGGCGGAAATCTCTATCGCGATCGCGTCGCGGATTCACCGCCTCTGACATGCGATGATCTGAGCTTGCTCGCTCTCGATAAGGACTATCCGCAACGCGCATTTACGACCATCTCGGCGACCAGTGCAGCGACCGGAATTGCGGCTGGGCAAATCGCCCGGCTTTGGGATCGCTACCCTGATCTGTGGCCGGAGACGATCCGAGCACTTTACGTGAACTCAGCGCGTTGGACAGACGAGATGCTGCGGCATCGCCCGAACGCTCAGCGTAAAGGCGATTATGAGCGGCTCTTCCGTCGATATGGCTACGGGGTTCCCGATCTGGAGCGAGCTGCGAGTTCTGCATCGAGTGCTCTGACGATGATTATTCAAGATACGATTTGGCCGTATGAGAAAGGGGCGAGCAGCATTCGCTCACGCGAGATGAAGTTGCATACGCTTCCCATGCCAACGGAGGGATTACGTTCGCTCGGGGCAGCCGAACTCACGTTGCGTCTCGCACTCTCGACCTTCATTGAGCCCAACCCGGCTGAGGCGGCACGGGGGACAAAGTTCGGCTACGCGTCCCACAACCTGCGCTTTAAGCTCTCGCGGCCTGGGGAGAACATCAACGCATTCAATGCCCGCATCAACAAGGCGGCCGAACTCGAAGAGCTTGAGGAGTTGGGCGAGGACGAGAGCGAAGCGAGCGACGGATGGTTGTTTGGCCGTAACCGTCGCGACGTTGGTTCAATTCAGATCGATGAGATCACGGGGTACGCCAATGATTTCGCACAGCGGCCATTCCTCGCGGTGCATCCCGTGACTGGATGGTGGAAGACGCGTCCGAGCCTCAAACGTTTCGACAGGCGCGTGCGCTACGCGCTCGTAATCGAACTCGATGCTGGCGAAGCCACTGTCGATCTCTACGCAGAAGTTCAAGCGATAGTGGAGGCTGCGGTCCGCGCTGAAGCGTCAGTGCCAGCCTAGATTGCGGCTTTTCGTTGAGGTGAAACAAGACCGAGGAGAAGCGGCTTGGCAGGGCCAAAACAGCACTACATTCCCCGCTCGGTTCTCCGCGGCTTTCTCACGCACAATAGCGGGAGAGCAGAACAGGTGTGGGTCTATAAGAAGGACCGCGCCTATCCCTCAGCCATCGAGGGCGTCGCTGCGCAACGGCACTACTATTCGACTCCGCCGGTCGGCGACGAGGACACACTTGATGGGCGGATTACGCGTTACGAGAATCGTCTCGGCCGTCTCCTTGGCGAGCTGCGCGCTTCTGCCAGCGGCAGTACCGTCAACGCGGGCATTGCCGCTGAGGTGATCGCTCACCTTACTCCCCGCAGCAATCATGTCCGGGGCATGTTCATTCACGGCATGAACAGGTTCGCGGCGAGCGCCAGCAAGGCGCTGATGGATGCGAACAATGTCGCGCGCCTTATCGGCCTTGACGAACACACGCCCAATGACCGCTTCAGAAAGCTGTTTGCCGAGATCATGCGCGGTCTGCCGGATCGCAGCGCAATTGAGCAGCTCGTGCTCCCACCGCACGTTCTGGAACGCATGCTTTTTATCGGCGTGCGCGAAGGGTTCGGCGAGTTTTTCTCCCACCAGGCGCCATTTATCGCCGCTCTCTGCGAACGCATGTTTTCTTCTACCGAAGACAACGTCATTCGCGCACACCGCGAGGCGTTGGAAAAGTCGCTCATACCGGAACCGCGAATGGATGATCTCCAGGCTTTGGAGTGGACCATCCAGAATGCACCCAACGAGGGAGCAATCTTGCCCGACTGCGTGGCGATCTCGCTGGATCACGAACGTCAGTTTTCGCCCTATATATTCACAGGCAAGGACTCAGCGGCCGTCGTGCTGATGCCCTTGAGTAGCGGCAGGATGCTTGTCGGCCGCCGGGGAAGTGCGGTGTCCTTCGAAATGGACGAGTTGAACCGTGCTTTTGCGGAGTGCAGCCACGAGTTCTTCGTTTCAAACGGCTCGAACGATACCTGGGCTGAGTTCGCAAAGGGCATTGGCGCCAAGTCGACAGATAGGATGGAACAAGCCGTTTCCAGCGCACTGGAGACATTCGCGGTGCCACTGTTCGGCGAGGACGGCGAGCTTCTGGTGGAGGACTTGCCGCCGCCACGCTTTTCGTCATTCGACGTATCGTTCCTGGGCTGCGTCGATCAGGAAAGCAGCGAGCGGATCTCCGAGACAATCAAATACGTGGTCAGCCAATTCAGCCGTTTTCTCCCATTGGAGAGGCTCGACGGCATAACTTTCGCCACGGACTATCCTACGGCCTTGCGCGAGCTCGATCGTGGTTTTGCGGCGCGCTCGACGCTTCAGACTGTCGATGAAGCCACCGGAGTTGGCCTCGCGCAGTGCCCCATTGTCGTCCGGGATGGCGCCAAGAAAGCGCGCATCGTTCTGCGCGGCGACTTCGCTCACGCGCTCGTCAGCGATGATTTGCAGGCATCAGCATTTGCCCTGCATGTTCTCGTGCACGAATTGGCGGAGGCGGCTTTCATTCAAAAAATCGACGAAGCTGTTCCGACGTTCTTGCTTCAGCCGTGCCCGGATGCGCATATTGGCGACCTGTATTCAGGCGTTCACCGCGCCATAGTCTCCTATTTCAATTCGCGTGCCAGCGCCGGGTTTGGCGCGGATGAGATGTTTGACTCCGGCCATGAGGACATTGCGCTGGCGGCGCTTGAGCGCTGCCAGTCCCAGATTTTAGGCGCCAAAGACCAATTTGGAGTCTATGGCGATGTTGGGAAGTTATTCGGCATTGCCCTAGACGCGGTTGGCGATGTGCTGTCCGGGCTCGCGTCGGTAGCCGGTCATCGCGATGGACTGCGCCTGCCAGTCCTTCCCGAAGGAAGCCTGTTGGACGCGGCGCTACGTCAGCGCAGCCTGCGACTTTGGTTTGACCAATTTCACAAGGACATGAACCTGATCTGGTGCACGAGCGGGACATGGACGGCCGATCTTTTCTTCGGCCAACGAAAGCATGTTGAAAGGTTGCTTTGGCCATTCGGCATCATCCCGTGGGCGGAGAACGGCGGCACGTACGTGCGGGTGATGTTGCCAGACACGCCGGATGGCACACAGGACGCTGCATAAGCAAACGGGTATTGCCTGTACTACAGGCAGCTCGTGTTTTGATTTCACGCTCCAGCAACTGTCCCGCACACTAAGCGCACCCGCCTCGGATCGCTACAGCAAGCGCCCGATCGGCCGGACTTCGTCCAATGAATAGAGTTCGCTGATCTGTGCGATGAAGTCGTTTTGCCCGCCATAACTTGGATGGCGAACCTTGTAGGTCGGAATGTCATCGGCGATGCGCTGGGCTGCTGCTGCGGCATCATTGCCGATCGCGATAAGTCGCTTCGGCTCAAGTAGCTCTACCAGCGCGAACAGCAAGTCTTCGCCGGCTTCGCGCTCGCGCGCGTTGTGAGACCGGTTGCTGAAGCAATCGTCGGCCTCGTGCGGATGAAGTGGGAATACGTTCCAGAGGAAGATCGGGGATTCAATACGCGTCAGGAGTGCCCAAATGATTGATGCTGTCCGTTCTGCGACAACACCACCCTTCGTGGGGCGCCGCGCAGTGATGTCCCATCGCGCTGCGTGTTGTTGAATGTGGACATCATCGGTGAGCGCAAGGCCGGTACGACGCCCGCCGCGGTAGCCTAGGTCGCGACCGATCCAAATCGCGTCAACCTCAACTTGGCATGCCGCGTCCAGCATCGCGGCCAACGTCGCCGTTCGTCGCTTCGGAGCGTCGGCGTAGTCATAGACTTCGCACCGATGGGAATAGGGGTTGAAGGTATTTTCAAAGGACAACGAGCAAAGTTCCTCAACAAATCTGTTCGATTGCACTGGAACCCCCTAGCTCGCGCGATACTCTAGAGTGCGTCGCTCTCGATTTCCAATGACAACCCCACCGTTCCGGTCTCGGACTGAGCGAAATACTTCGTATCCCTGCAAAATCGCGCGCTCCCATAGGCTTAGTGGACACTGATCCACTTCGTAGCCTCGCACGAACTGCTGAACAGTTTTTAGAAGATCGTAAGATACCCCGGACCGACCTTCAAAGTAGCGAAGTTTCTTCGCGCGCGCGAAGATGTACGCCGTCAGCCCCTCCTCGACCACTATCGCGCGGCCGCCATCCTGGGCTTCGTCGTATTCCTTATCGCTCTTGCGCTTCTGTTTGATCAGCGAACGAAATGTTGGCGACCAGTGTAAGATCGCAGCGTGACCGAAATGAAAGACATCGTGGAAGCGATAGTCATCTCGATCAAGAATATTGTCCGTTAGCGGATCGCCGACGAAAACGTCGTTCCATTGCAGGTAGGACTGACCGCTCTTGCGCTGGGTGATCTTGATTTCAAATTGCGAGGGGAGTTGCTCCTCGGGCTCAAACTTGTTGTCAAACGTTGGAAGACTTTCGAGGTCTGGGAGGATGAAGCGTCCGCGAACCTTCTTTAGGTTTTGACGCGCAACTTCTGAAAAGGCGACTCCCGCCGCTTGAAGCGCGCAGGCGTATCGCGCGCAGAATGTCTTGAGCAGTTGCCTTGCGACCTCGCCTTTCCTATCGATGTCGAGCAGCGTCGCTGCCGCTTGGCCCAACGCCGCAAGCGCAGCCTCAAGTTTCGGCGGCGTCGCAGACGACAATACGTGGGAGACCGGGCCATCGACAACGTCGCTTGCAAAAATGGTCTTCTTCATTGCTTCGCCTTCAAGCTCGAAGGCATCAGCGAGGGCAACGTCTAGCCGGCTGCACACGGCAGAGAGATACCAAAGCGCGTCGCCGAACTCTTCGCGCACCGATTCATGGTACTCCGTATAGACATCCTCTTCTCGAACTCGCTTTTTTGCGGTTGTGAGAATCTGTCCCACCTCACCGAAAAGCCCCATTAGGGCCGGGGCGAGTTGGTCTCGCGGTAGTCGATCAGTTTCAGCCGCGCTTGATGCGTACTCGCCCAGAGACATCGCGCGTGCATCGTCTTGTACAATCATGGTGTGCGCTTCCAATCGAGGGGGCGACCAAGCTGTCCCCGCTCGCTAGTGGAGTAAAACCAGCTCTCAAAGGCGGACACGAACGGCGTACTGAATGCGCTCTTGTGTCCGCGTCCGGCGCAGAGGTCGTATCCGTACAAACTTCGAAACTTGGCGGGGATCTTGGGACCGGAGTCACCCCAATACGCGAACTCTGTGCCCAGCAGCACTCGGTTGGTTTGAGTGTCGTTGTCTATGTTTGCTTTATTCGGAGAACCGTCTGGGTGGCTATGGTGAGACTTTTCCTGAGTCCAACCGCCGTGCGATTGATGGTAGATATTGTCGCCAAACGCGTCGCGCCTGCTGGCGTCAAAGCGCGGACGTTTCCGCCGAAACCGTTGATCGTTCCAATAGTCGTCAAAGGTCATGGCTTCGCTAACGCGCATGACAAATACCAAAGACCCAGCGCGCCCATTCGCGGCGCTGCCAGTGCCTACGACCCAATCACCTACCTTCGCAGTCTTCCTTATGCGCGGCTTACAGGTAGCCAGCGAACACACGGCGAAAAACGGGTTGGGCGCAAAGCCGTAGTCTCGCGCCACAACGTAGGAATACAGCTTCACCTCTGAGCCAGATCTAGCAGCTGTAGTGTTTGATCGACCGCGGGGCGCACAGGGTGCCGTCTGGCTTCTGCCAGTCGTTGGTCTTTCCGCTGATCGCATCGATGATTGCGTTGCCGTTCCACCCAACGATCGCATGCGCGTAGTCATTGAGTGCATCCGGGATTTCGCATTCGTTGTGCCCATGCGCCCAGACGCCGATGATTCGCTTGCCCTGCTTCTGCGCGTACTCGATCTCCCAGCTCACCCACTTGCTGTTTTTGGTCTCAGGAGTGAGATAGACGATGAGCGTACTCGCCCAGTTGATTTGTGGGGCGAGGATGCCCGACTTGATGTACTCGGGAGATTTCGCGTCGTTTGGACTGGATGAGTTTATGGACGCGTCTCGGATGTCCATCCCGTTTTTCTTCAGCAGGTCTTTGAGCTTCGTGAGCCCGGCGTCATCTTCGTGGATGTGACTGATAAACACATTCTTTTTGTCGTCGGCCACGCGCTGCCTCCCGGTGAAATTGAAAATCGTACAAAATACGCGCACCGATATATGGGGAGTCGGCTACCGCTCCAAAAGCGCTGAAGGACAAATCTCTTGCTGCCTCCAGTATTAGAAATTTATGTCGTCTGGCACCCTCGCGACGCGGGTGGCGCACCCATTGCCCGCGAGATGGTCGATCATTTCCACGGGACTGCGTTTACAGGGCTCATGGGAGGGGCCATCGAGGTCTTTGTACGTAGCGAGGGGTGGTCTGGCCCGGACGACGCGCCGCGCCCAATTCCATCAAACGACTCGCCGCTGCCAAACAACGTGCAGCGTGCGAAATACACGGCGATTGTCCCGTTGCTTGGCGCGGAGATGGCGTCGGCGGCGCAAAGTGCCGACCATCCGTGGCGCGCTTACTTAGAGCGAATCTTAGGGAACGCGCGGTCGTCACCGAGCGACACTTGGATTTTTCCCTACGCTATTGATGCTGGCTCAACAGACAACACCCATCTGGGTGATTTGCTCGGTGGGATACAGCGCATTGCTCAAAGCAATCCATCTGACGGCGACGCCACCAGCGAAATGCGTTGTCGCGATTTGGCGCAGGGAATTGCGCAAGCCATGCGGCCGGAAGAAGCTAGGCGCCTAACGGTCTTCATAAGTCACACTAAGAAAGCTGCACCTGGCGCGGAAGAAGATACGGCGTCGTTGATCGCGACGGTTCGCAACATCATAGGTGAAACGCGCTTGCAACATTTCTTCGACGCCAGCGATCTTCAGCCAGGCGAGGAGTGGGCGGCCGAACTACGCGCAAAGGCGGCATCGAGCGCATTGCTGGCCATTCGGACGGATTTGTATCCAAGCAGGAAGTGGTGTCAGAGCGAAGTGCTGACCGCCAAACGCGCTGGTATGCCCGTACTCATCGTGGATGCGCTCGGACACGCTGAGGAACGAGGGTCGTTCCTGATGGACCACGTACCACGTGTGCCGGTCCGCCCACTTGGAGACGGCGCCTGGTCGCGTCGCGACGTGTTCCGTGCTCTCAATTTGCTTGTCGATGAGTGTCTCAAGAGAGGGTTGTGGGAAGCGCAGTTTCGACTTGCGAGTGGGACTCATGGAAATGCGGTCTCATGGTGGGCTCCGCACGCTCCCGAACCACTGACGTTCGTTCGTTGGTTGCTGGACGCTTTGCAGCAGGGGGCGCTGCCGCGGGAGGGCGAGCCGATACGGGTGCTCCATCCCGACCCACCCCTCGGTCAGGATGAGGTGGTGGTGCTCCAGGAAATGGTTCAACTCGCCGGCCACTCAGGGGTGCTAGATGTGATGACACCTCGCATGCTTGCGGCGAGGGGCGGGTAGTCGCATGTCAGAAACACAAGCTTTGCCAATCCTGCCGCCAGACGCGCTTGATGATGTTGTGGTTGGCATTTCTGTGTCAGAGAGCGACGACCTTTCTCGTCTTGGTCTCATCGAGACTCATTTCCGACTCGCACTCGGTGAAGTGGCGCGATGCGTTCTCGTTGGTGGCGGGCGAATCTCCTACGCGGGACACATTGCTCAGTCTGGGTACACGCCATACTTGCTCAAGGAACTTCAACGCTACCATCGCCGCGATCGCCCGTTGGTTTTGTCACTTCCCTGGCCCGTTCATCGCGCGCTCTCGCGCAGCGAACTCGAATCTCAACGGACGGAAATGGGCTTGTTCGGTGGACTTGAGTGTCTTGATGAAGCAGGTGCCGCAATGAGCGATCCCTTCGTCGGAAGAGGCGACGCGCCCGCGCCGAGTTCGGACGGAACGGCTATTGCAACCAGCCTTAGCGCGATGCGTAGGGCGTTGGCGCAACGATGTGATGCTCGAGTGCTTCTTGGAGGTCGTCGCACCGGATACCAAGGCGCAATGCCCGGTATTGTTGAGGAAGCGATTGTGGTTTTGGAGGCAGGAAAGCCCTTGTATCTGGCGTCGGGATTTGGTGGCGCAACGTTGGACGTCGCTAAGGCGATCGGAGTGGATGACGGCGCGTGGTTTCCGCCTATCCAGTCGGGCGCGGGAGACCTGGGACTGAGCGAAGGTCTCGCGCGCCTTCAAGCATTGCGAGCGTCCAATGCCATTCCGCCCAATGGACTGACTGAAGAAGAATGCAGGATGCTTGCAGCAACACACCGGCCGAGCGAAATCGCTGCGTTGGTTAGCGTAGGCTTGGGCCGGCTCTTTGCCGGCGTATGAGACCCAACTGACCCCGCGCGATCTGTCTGTGCGATCAGGCGCAGGCACCCCCGATGAGCGAGAGCTGGGGCCAATCGGAGTGCTCGCGCATGAAACCTCCTTCTCCTAGGCCGCTCTATTGGGTGGTTCGTGAAGCGCCACGACTGAGATCGTTTGTCGCGATCGAACATAAGGACGGCGTCCAACGCGTCGCCAAAGATGGAATGGCTGACCGTTCCACGGCGCTCTGGGTGGCACGGATTCTGGCGAAGCGAAGCGGCGGTCGTGTCTTGACCGAGGCGGAGATGAGGGCGGCGGCGCACGTCGAGTGCTGGGAAGCGATCGGAGGCAAGTACCATCTGAAATGGGATGAGCGGGACGGCGAATATCACTGCTGGCCCGTCGGGCCAGACAGCCAGCTCGACGCCGCAGCACAGAAGGAACTCGCATCGCTCCAGCGCTCTTACCAGCAGCTTCGTGGCGCTCTGAAAGACGCCATTGTCTCATTCATGATCGACAGAGATGGCGATCCCAAACCCGAGCCGGAGGCTCTGGAGTTCGCCCGCATCATTCGCAACGAACGGCTTGACTTGGATCGCCTCAGAGCGCTGGCGGCGCTGTATGATGCCAAGGATGTCGAGCCGCTACTGCTTCACGTGGTGGGGAATGTCGGTTCGATGATAGGTGATTGGCGCGAGCTTACCTGTGCCCGCAATCAATTGTTGCTCGCCGTCGCACTAGTGGAGCGGCTGCAACGGCCGACGCTTACGCTTGTAGAGGATTAGTGTCGCGACGTCTGCCCAAAAGCAGCCAAGGAATCTGGCGCCGCTTCCGGCTGTGCCGATTGACTGCTCCAAACTCCGGGGCCAAGTTTTCCTGACGCCAAAAGTATCAAGAGCCTAGACCACCCGCCGAACGCTGGATCCTTCTCCGCCAGTTCTCTCGCCCGATTGCAGATACTTGCGCTGAGAGCCAAGGATCGCCGCCAGTCTTCAAGACCCGATTCCGCGCCGATTCAATCTCAGCTGAAAGGAAGGACCGCTCCGAGAGCGGCCTTCCTTTTTTTCTCAGGTGATGAAGCGTTCGAAGACCGGGATGATGCGGTTCAGCCCCGCGCCGCGGCGATTGCGGTCGATCAGCGAGCCGCCCCAATTGTAGCGGACGCCGATGCTGAATGTATTGGTCTCGATTTCACCTGGATCGAAGTCGACCAATCCGTAGCGATACTCGCCGAACACGCTGATGGGCGCGTCGGCGAACTGATATTCCGCCCCGATTTGGGCGCTCCACACGTTCGGGTCGGACGTGCTGATATTGCCTTGGCCGAAGCCGGCGCCGCCTTGGATGCTGAAATTATCCGTGACGAAATACCGATACTCGCCTTCGAGCAGAGTGATGGCGTAGCCTTGGGTTTCCTGCTCGCTATAGCTCAAAATACCGCTGACGGTTGCGCGCGACAGATAGAATTGCGCTTCGATGGCGCCGGTCCAGGAAGCGATGTTGAAATCGTCGGCATCGTCATAGCCGACGTAACCGCCGATCAACCACGATGGGCTGCGCTTGTAGATGTGGACGCCAAGCCCCCACACGCCGACATCGTCGGCGTCGCCGCCCCAGTTGGCGTAACGCCCATCGATCTGCACACCGAGCGGAAGCTCGCCGAACGCGACTTGGCCGCCAATATTGGCGACATCAGCCTCGAACTCCGGCCCGCCGAAATCATAAGTGTGATTTCCGTAGCTCACATCGACGTGGCCGCTCTGCGCCAGAGCCGCGTTTGGCGCGATCAATGCCGCCGCGAGTGCGGCGCTCAACAGGTATTTGCGCATGAGCATCCCCTTTCAGCGCCCTCCCAGCGAAGGCCAAACGTGAAATTGCGCGCACGACAGCGGACGGTTCTCATATCGTCGCTACTTCAAGCAGACGCTGCGTGCGCATGAGCACGTCATCTGTGTGTGCAGGCTCGACGCAGTTTAGGTCGTCGAGTGCGGTATGATGAAAGCGGTGGGCGCCAAACATACCGATCGCGGCGGCGTATCCTGCAGCCAGCACGGTCGCGAGTTCGCCGGCGGCGCCCGCGCTGGCGTCGTAGGCCGCTTCCAGTCCTGGCGCGCCCGCGAAGGCTGCGCGCGCAAGTGCGACGAAATCGGAGCTGGCGACCAGAAAACGCTGCGGATCCGCGCTCGGCAGCGGCAGGAGACGCCCGCCCGCCTCGTGCCAGTCGCGCGCGGCGAAGCCTGCGCCAAGATGAAGCCAGAGCGCGGTCTGGTCCGGGGTCGGCGCCTTGCTTTCGATGAAGGCCGCGCCGCCCGTATTCTCGAACTCGTGCGAACTGGTTGAGACGAAAACGAGATTGTGCCCGGTAAATCGGTCCCGCATCCAGCGCGCGAGCGCCAGAAACACCGCCACACCGGGGCCGCGTTCGCCCGCACAGACGCCCCAACCCGAGCGTGGCGTCGACACAACGATCGAGCGTCGCGCCCCGCGGTCGAGGCGGCCGATCAGATTAAAAGCCTCACGTGTCGACGGAGGCGCATCCAGTGCGAGACTAACATTGCGTCCGGCGTGAGCGGCGATATCGAATGCGCGCCACGCCTTGGGCGCCAGCATCAGCACAGGCCCTCGTTCGTTTGTGAGCGGGCGATTCAATCTGATGAGTTCGCCCGTTGGACCGTGCGTCACGAGGATCAGCGCGCCGGCGCCCGCTGTGAAAACGCGCGCGATCGCTGCGGCGATCTCAGGCTGCGCCGCCGAGGACCAGCGTCGCTGCGGCAAATGCGCGATGACGACAGCGCCGCCGGCGCCGCTCAGACTTGTTAGCCCGGGGCTCCAGTCCACGAGCGGCGCCTCGATGCGCATCTGTGCGGGGGAAGGGCCGGTATCGTGCACGGCGAGGTCGACGCCGCGCCCGGCGAGGGCGAGCGTGCACCGCTGGAGATCGAGGTCGAGCGCGGGGATCGGCTGGCGTTCGGTGGCGTAGCCAAGCTCAGACAAGCGCCTCTCAATCCACGCGCCCGATGCTGCGTCGCCGGGGCCGCCGGCGTTCTTGGCGCCAAAAGCGGCGAAGGCCGCCAGATCGGCTGCGATGGCGGCGGCTGGCCCGCCTGTTTGGAGCGTGGACGCGCACGCCCCTGCAAGACCGGCCAGCCCGGCGCCAAGCGCTGAGCGGCGGCTGAGGGCTGGCGGGGGCGTCCAAATTGTGCGCAATACTGCTTCCCTGGGCGGCAGGAGGCGAGTAGTGACCGAAGAGCCGGCGGCGTCAAGCCAGGAGGAGGCCGAGCGCGAGCTGCCGCTCGACGCCATCATCGCGCGCGAACTGGTGCGCGACATCGTCAACGGCGTCTATCCGCCGGGCTGCTGGATCCGCGAGCAGGAGGTGGCCTCCAAACACGGAACCAGCCGCACGCCGGTTCGCAACGCCTTCCGCCAAGTCGAGCGTGAGGGCTTTATCAAGGTCAGGCCCTGGCGCGGGGCGATGGTGCTTGAACTCAGCGCCGACGACACCCGCTATGTGCTCGACCTCCTGGAAGTCGTCTACGGCGTCGCCATGCGCATCGCGGCGGAGAAGACGCCGGAATCGCAATTTCCCCTTCTTGATGAGATGTTTGCGCGCGCCTTGGACGCCGTCGATCGTAATTCGCTGCCTGAGCGCGTCGAGATCGCCTTTCAGATGGGTCGGCGCCTATCGCGCTGGAGCGGCAGCGCCATCGTCCATGACGTCTTGAACCGGGTGGGCAGTTTGGCGCTTTGGCAGCACCGGTTTTTGGACTTCGACGTGCCCGCGGCGGCGCAGCGCCAGGTCGAGTTGCACCGTGGCCTGGTGGCGGCGATCAAGACCCGCAACGGCGCGGAAGCCGAACGTTGCGCGCGCGAGATCGTGGCGCTGACACGCAGCTTTCTCGTCCCGCGTGTGCGTCTCCAAAAGGACACGCCACCCCCGAAACGACCCAGGAAGAGCTGAGCTTGCGCGCGGCAGTTGACAAGCCGCTACTTCTATTCAAATTGTGCACAATATGGCTCCAATAGAGAGCCAGGGAGGAGACTTCCAACACGTGGGTGCGGCGCGAATGAGCGCCGCCGCGCGTTAGAGATTGGGGAGTGGGAAGATGAACAAGCGCGTCTTGCGCATAGGCGCTGCGGCGTTGGCGCTGGTGTTTCCATTTGCAGTGCCGGCGGTCGCCCAGGAGAGCCAGCCAGCGGCCGAAGATGCGGACGAAGTCGTTGTCACCGCGCGCCGCCGCGCTGAGCAATTGCGCGAGGTGCCGGCCTCGGTCACCGCGATCACCGAAGCTGACCGCCAAGCGCTCGTACTCGACCGCATGGACGATTATCTGCGCCAGTCGCAAAGCACGACGTTGGTGACGTCAGGTCCCGAATATCTCAACGACATCACCATTCGCGGCCAGGGCAGCGGCCGCGTCGGCTTTACCGAGACGGCGACCGGCCTCTACCGCGACGGCGTCTACAATGCCGGCGGCGGTTTCGGCGGACGCACTTTGAGCCGGCTCGATCTTTTCGACACGTCCCGCGTCGAAGTGTTGCGCGGTCCCCAAGGCGCGTTGTTCGGACGCAACGCCGTGGGCGGCGTCATCAATGTCATTCCAAACGGCCCGGGCGACGAATTCGACGCACGCCTGACCGGGCGGTACGCCGATCCAGAACGCACCGACCTGGAGGCGGTGCTCAATATTCCGGTCGGCGACACCTTCGCGGTGCGCCTGGGCGGTTTCCACACCAATCAGGACGAAGGCTTCATCTTCAACACAGCGACCGGCGAATTCATCGATCGCCAGGAAGTAGGCGGCGCGCGCGTCACCGCCGAAACGCGGCCAACCGAGGCTGTCAGGTTTGCGGCGTCGATCGAGTATTTCGACGGCGAGACCCCAGCCTTCACCGGGCTGGCGCGCAATCCGATTCTCGATCCCGAACCTTACGTGCGCGCCAACCAGAACAGAGTCGGCGTCACCAATGTGATCGAGCGTGCGCTCACGCTGAGCGCCGATTTCGAATTGGGCGGGGCCGATCTGGCGCTGCGCGCTGCACGGCGCGAGCGCGACGGCGGGCGCACCAACGAGGATGACGACCATTTCGCAGGTCAATCCCTGACCGACGTCCTCTCCGGCGCTCCAGTGGGATTTCCCGATTACACGCGCGCCCAGCTCGAAGTCTATGAGCGCGATATCTATCAGGCGATTCTCACGTCGCGAAGCGAGGGGCGCCTGCGCTGGCTGATCGGTGGTGAAGTGCTGCAGTCGACAGACCGGGTCAACACCGAGCCGCTCTTATGCCCCGCCTACACCGGCGCTCCTCAAGCGGCGACGCCGGGCTGCTTTGTCGGCGACGCCGGCGTCTTGGCCGGGGCTTCGCTCACCGCGCGCAGCGCCGGTCGGCGCACCATGAACAACGACCGTTTCATCGAGGAGCTGCAATCGATCTCACTCTTCGGTTCGATCGACTACGACTTGACCGAGCGGCTCCTGCTTGGTCTCGAGATGCGCGTGCAGCAAGATGAACGCGACTATCAGTTCCGCCGCTTCTCTGAAGATCCGCTCGTCTATTTCGGCGCCGGCGCGCCGCCTGCAGGAATGCTCGCGCCGCTGGGCGGATCCGGCGTCACCACCACACAATTTTGCCCGCCGACATTGGCGGCGCCGGCGTGCGCGCCGGGAAACGAAACGGCGGAAGTGTTTTCCCAGCAGGAGAACACTTTCTATACGCCGACCGCGACTCTCAGATGGAATTTCGCCGATGAACAATACGCATATCTGCGTTTTGCCACCGGCTATCGCTCCGGCGGCTTC
Organism: Hyphomonadaceae bacterium; assembly: GCA_023384105.1. Classification (GTDB taxonomy): domain Bacteria; phylum Pseudomonadota; class Alphaproteobacteria; order Caulobacterales; family Aquidulcibacteraceae; genus Vitreimonas. Next base: position 128,857 of record JAHDXR010000001.1, read on the forward strand.
AACACCAATTTGCCTCCGACCACGATCCGCTCGGCGCTCGCCGGCGCGCTTACCTATGACGCCGAGTACGCTTACAATTACGAAGCAGGCTGGAAGGGCGAGCTGTTTGGCTTCAACGCCGAAGCGGCAATCTTCTATACTTGGACGGACAGCGTGCAGGTGGTGACTGCGCCCGCTCTTGGCGCGCCGGGTTTTGTTCTGTCCAATGCCGGCGACGCGCACGTCTATGGCTTCGAAGCGGAGCTGCGGCGCACGTTCGAGCTTGGACCGGGCCGCCTCGCCACGCGTCTCGCCTTCGCAACTTTGGACGGGAAATTCGAGGAGGGGGCAAGTCTCATCAACCAAGGCGTCGTGGTCGATCTTGAGGGACGCCAAGTGCCGCGGCTTCGCGACTACCAAGTGACAGCCAATCTCTTCTACACCCAACCGATCGGAACCCTACGCGGCTTCGTCGGCGTCAGTGGTCAGTTCGCCGACGGCGGTTTCGATAATCCGGATAATACGCGCGCGTATGAAGGTTACGAACTTTACGATGCGCGCCTTGGGCTTGAAGGCGGACATTGGCGCTTTTCGCTGTTCGGCCGCAACCTCACCGATGCGCGCTACGTGCTGAACGAGGTGAGCACCAACCAATTCTGGAGCCAGCCCCGCGTCTACGGTGCGGAGCTCACACTGCGCTATTAGAGGCAAGAGCCATGGTCTTCACGCCGGTGGGAAACACGCTGTGCGCACTCATGCTGGTTCTGGCGTTGTCACTTGGCGCCTGCGCCGGTTCGAGCGCCGCGCAAGCCGCGCCGGCGGCGCCAACGGAGGGCGTGGAAATCGTTTACGGCGAGTGGCGCGACGCCGCGCGCGATCGCGTCGTGCCGTACAAGCTCTACTTGCCGAGCGCACGCATGCCCGCGCCGGTGGTGATCTTCTCGCACGGCCTCGGCGGCAATCGCGAAGCGGCGTCGTATCTGCTTGAATATCTCGCCGCCAACGGTTTTGCCGCCGTTTCAATCCAGCATCCCGGCACCGACGAAACGCTGTTGCGCGGCGGGGGCGGCATGGAGCGCTTGCGCGAGAGTGTGCGCGACGTTCGCGCCGCCGCCGCGCGGTTCGGCGACGTGCGCTTCGTCATCGATCAATTGGAGCGTGAGAACGCTGGCGGCGTCCATGCCGGCCGCTTCGATCTCTCGCGGATCGGCATGTCGGGGCACTCGTATGGCGCGCTGACGACTTTGATCGCGGTGGGTCAGCGCCCGGCCGCGGGTCCGGCTGATCGGTTTCGCGATTTCCGCATCGATGCGGCGATCGTCTACAGCCCCAACGCGCCACGCAATCAGGAACCCGCGGCGGCGCTCGGCGACATCCGCACGCCTATTCTGCATTTGACCGGAACGGCGGACCGGACGCCGCTCGATCTCGAGATGACGCCGGAAGGGCGCCAGATTCCCTTCCGCACCATTGCCGGCGCCGACCAGTTTCTGATCGTGTTCGATGGCGGCGATCACATGATCTTCTCCGGGCGCGTGCAGCGCAGCGGGCGCATGAACGCCGCCCAGCAGGCGCAGACCGAGGCGATTCGACGGGAGAGCTTGACCTTCTGGCGTGCTTATCTTCTGGAGGATGCGTCGGCGCTCGCCGCGATCTGCGGCCTGCCGCAACGCATCGATCCAATCGGGACCGCCGAGGTCAAAGCCGCGCGCTGCGGCTAGTCGCATGGAGATCGCGCCGATGCATCGCCGCCGGATGATCCAGACGTCGCTCGCTTTGGCCGTGTCGGGCTGTGCGACGGGCCCAATTGGCGATAGCGGCGGCGGCGATCCGTTCGAGCGCGCGTTCTATTATGCGTTTCCGCTCTACGAGTTCGCCCGCATCCAGCAGGATCGCACCGGCGCGATCGACGGCCAGCCTGGGCGGCTCAACACCATCGTGCACCGCGCGCAATTGCTCGATCACACCTCGCGCCTGGTCACGGCGCCGAACAACGACACGATCTATTCGTCGTCGTTCCTGGAGCTCTCAAGAGGCCCAGTCGAGATCGAGGCGCCCAGTTCGTCGGAGCGATACTTTTCCATCGCTTTCATGCAGGCGTTTACCGACGTGTTCGCCTATATCGGTACGCGGGCCACCGGCGGGGAGGGCGGGCGCTATTGGATCGTCGGCCCGCAATGGACGGGCGAGGGCGCAGAAGGCGTCCGCATCATCCGTTCGCCGACCAATGATGTGTGGATGCTCATGCGTACGCTGGTTGACGGGCCAAGTGATCTGGCCGTGGCGCACGCGTTTCAGCAGCGGCTCACACTAACGCTTCCGCCGGGCCGCGCCGGCGCGCGCGGTTACGCAGTGACGGCGCGCGACGTCAACGATCCGGCGAACTTTCTGGCGCTTGCCAACGAGGTGATCGCGCGCTCGCCGGGGGGCGCAGATCAGCTCGCCCGCGCGCCGGGTTTCGCCGCGCAGGGCGTCGGCGTTTCCAATCCGCCATCGCCTGAAGTGCTGGAGCGCTTTCGCGAAGTGATCCCGGCTGCGCTCGAAACGCTGCGCGATGTGTTTCGCTTCAGAGACTACGCCGTCGATGGCTGGAGCTACCAGCCGCCGGGCATTGGCGATTTCGGCGACAATGACCGGCTCCGCGCCGCCGTGGCGCTCGGCGGCATTGCGGCGCTGGGCGAGGAAGAGGCGATGTACTTCCACGCCAACTTCGACGCTGCTGGCGAACGGCTTAACGGCGCTGCGCGCTATCGTTGGCGCGTGCCAGCCGGCGGCGTGCCGGTTGACGGATTTTGGTCGCTGACCATGTACACGGTCACGCCCGAGGGGCGCTACTTCCTGGTCGATAACCCGATCCAGCGTTATTCGATCGGCGATCGCACGCAGGGTTTGGTCGTCGATGCCGACGGCGGCATCGAGATTTGGATTCAGCGCGAGCGTCCGGAGGGCGCGATGGCGGCCAATTGGCTGCCGGCGCCGGAAGGCCCGATGCGCTTGGCGCTGCGCGCGTACCTGCCCAAGCCACAATTGCGAAGCCGTTCCTGGCGCGTGCCTGCGCTGCGCCGCGTGATTTGAGCTGCCGGCGGGGGCGAAGCAAGACGTCTTGCAGCGGCGCGTGAACGCGAGCCACATCGAATGGCGCGCTGTTGCACCGATGATAAGCGCCTTGCCTAGCGTCTGCTTACAATCCGGGCGTGGCTACATCCGTTTCTGGGATAAACCAGACTCATGGCACCTCAAGTTTGTGACAATTGACTGTTCCGAACTCTGCGGCCAAGTTCTCCAAGGCGCAACAATATCAAAAGCCTAGACCACCACCGAACACTGGATCCTTCTCCCTCCCTCTCCGCCATTGCCATGCTTTTACTGGGCAAACGCCGGAAATTGCCGCCGGCTGCCGCCGGAGCCGCGACGCAACGAAACTCGGAAAATCGCCTGTTGACGCAAAGGCGTAGCATCGGCGGCGATCGGCGGTGAAAAAGTTCGAATCCCTCGCGGTGGAATCGTGGACTGGCTTGAAACGCACTTGAGGTAGTTGCCCCCGATCAGCCTGCTACGGGGACGCGCTGAGCGCTAATTTTCAGATGCCGGCGAGGCCATTGGTGCGGTGGCGGCGCTGACGCGCCTGTTTCCACGCCTGGCTTTCCTCATCCTTGCGGCCCGAACATTTCATCGAACAGATCGCCGAACCAGCGCTCGAACACCTCGATTTCGGCCTCGGTGATGGGCACGCGCTCCGGCCAGTCGTCGATGACCACGAACTCAAGTTCGGCTTTCCGCTTCCGCCCAGCTCGCGGCGGTGTTGGGCGAGCGTAGTCGTAAAGATCGTCAAGATCGCCGCACCGCTCGTCGATTGTCCGGTGGGGAGGTCGTTTTCGCTTCATGCCTCATTGGCGCCGTCCGGGATGTCCGCCGCAAGCGCAAAAACCGGGCGTCGTATGGGATCGTGCAAATAGCGCCGAACGGTGGGTGTCGACATCGGTGCTGCCGGAGCGAGCGGCGGAATTGGACGGCAGCCTCGAACGCGCCGCGCTGACGCGGCGTTTTCAAGGAAGATCGTCATGACGAAATCTGCAGACACCCTCCCGCCTCGCTATTTGCGCACGCCCGAAGCCGCCCGCTTTCTCGGCTTGTCCGGGCGCACGCTGGAGAAGCACCGGACCTATGGCACCGGTCCGCTCTACCGGAAACTTGGAGGCCGGGTGGTCTATGCGATCGCCGACCTGCAAGCGTGGGCGGAGTCCGGCTTGAAAAGCTCGACATCCGATCCGAGCACCGGCCCGGCGCCGGCAGGCCGCTCTGATGGTCCGCAAGGATCGAAGAGGCTGGCGACCTTGGCGAGCAGCACGTAGCGCGAATGCCGTTCGACCAGGGTGACAACGAAGCTGTTCTTCGATCTGCACTGGAGATCGCCTTCCCAATGACCTGGTACAGCGATCCTCCGCTGAAGCAGGGCGCTGGCTGATCGACACCGCGTAGGGGATGCGGCCGCGCTGATCCTTCTTGGCGCTGCGTGGCGCGAGCGGCGGATCGGACGGCGCGTTCGCAGATGCTCAAGCAGCTCTTTTTCAACACGCCCCGGGCTTGCGCATAGAGGCTGCGATAGATGGTCTCGTGAGACACGTGCAACGCCTCGGTGCGTGGAAACGTGCGCTTGAGCCATCCCGAGATCTGCTCAGGTGACCAATCCATTTCCAGTTTCGTCGCAACAGCTTGGCGCAAGCGGGCATGGACCGCCAGCTTGCAGCGCTTGGGTCTCAGTGCGCGTTTCCAGGCCTGGCTGTCAGCGACGGTCGCGCGATAGCGCGCCGTGCCCCCATTGCAACTGATCTCGCGGCTTATTGTCGATGGCGCCCGTTTCAACGCGGCTGCGATCGCGCTGGGAACGGCTGGCGACCAGGCCTCTAGTTGTTTAGTCCCGCTGTGAGGTGGGTTGGATCGTATCTGAATCGATCCGGCTCTTTGGTCCAGGCGGCGACGACGTGCTCGTAGGGCGTGAGGCCGTGGAGCGTCTTGAGCCGCTTGGCGAAATTGTAGGCGTCGAGGAAGGCGGCGAGGTGGGCTTTGAGCTGATCGTGGGTGTCGTAGTGATAACGCCTGACGGTGGCTTCCTTGATGGTTCGATTCATGCGTTCGACTTGGCCGTTGGTCCAAGGATGATTGGGCTTGGTGAAGCGGTGTTCGATGCCATGCTCACGGCAGATGCGGTCGAAGGGATGCAGCCGATAGCGCGCGGTGGGGCCTGAGCGGTTCTTCGGCAATTCCGCGAATTGAATGCCGTTGTCGGTCAGCACGGTGTGAATCTTATAGGGGACGGTTGCAATGAGAGCGGCAAGAAAATCGAGCGCCGTTTGTCGGATCATCGTGTCGTAGAGCCGGGCAAAGGCCAATTTCGAGGTACGATCGATAGCAACGAAGAGATAGAGACGGCCTTCCTCGGTATTCACCTCGGCGATGTCGATGTGGAAGTAGCCGATCGGATAGATTTTGAAGGCTTTCTTGGGCTTTTTGTCTCCTTCGATCTGCGGCAGCTTGGAGATGTCGTGGCGTTTGAACAGGCGATGCAGCGACGAACGCGTGAGATGCGGGATGGTCGCCTGCAGCGCGTAGAGACAATCGTCAAGCGGCAGCAGCGTGTGCTTGCGGAGGCGACGGCGATCGCCTCTTCTTCCGGCGTCAGTACGGTGGAGCGCGGCGCCTTCGGCCCCATCGGAGCGTCTTCGACGAAGTCGCGCTTCTTCCACTTGGCGACGGTCTTGGGATTGAGGTCGTAGCGCTCGGCTAGTTCTTTGGCCGAAGCCTTCGATCGCTGTATCGCAGCTCTGACCGCGTGCGTGGTCTTGGCGCTGCCATGGAGTATCTGGCCCATAGCTTCTCCCGCAATGCCGGATCAGTTAAGCTGATTCCACCACATTCCGGGACTAAACAGCTACGCCGATTTCGACCAGTCTCTGCCGCAGATCAATTCGTACTTCCAGGGCGGGGTGGCCGGCGGCTACACGGTGCAGGCTGGCGAGACGCTGCGCTCGATCGCGGCGCGGCTCTATGGCGATGCATCGCTGTGGTGGAAGATCGCCGAGGCCAACGGGCTCTCGGGCGAAGCGGCGCTGATCGAGGGCCAGAGCCTGATCCTGCCTGCGGGCGCGCTCAAGAACACCCACAACGCCTCGACCTTCACCCCCTACGACCCCGCCGACATCATCGGCGACACCGCGCCGACGACGCCCGCACAGCCCAAGCCGAAAAAGAACAAGTGCGGCGGCGTCGGCCAGATCATCGTGGCGATCATTGCGGTGGCCGTGGTGGCGATTCTGGCGCCTGGACTGGCCGGCGGTTTCAGCTCGATGCTCAATGGCGGGACGTTCGCCGGCGGCTTCTCCGCCGGCATGGGCGCGAACTCGCTTTCCGCCGCCGCACTGGCGGGAGCGAAAGTGGGCGCGGCAAGCATCGGCGCATCGGGGGTGGCTGCAGGCACGGTGACGGCGGGCGCGATCATGGGCGGCGCGGCCGCCGGCGCGGCCGGCTCGATCGCCAGCCAGGGCGTCGCCGTCGCCACCGGCATCCAGGACAAGTTCTCCTGGAGCGCCGTCGCCATCGCGGCGATCAGCGGCGGTATCGGCGGTTCGGGCAGCAACTTCGGTGTGGGCGGCTCGAGCATCGCCTCGAACGCGCTGCGCCAGGGCGTCGCCAGCGCGCTCACGCAGGGCGTGGGCGTGGCGACCGGCCTGCAGGACAAGTTCTCCTGGGCCGGCGTGGCCGCTGCTGCGGTCGGCGCCTATGCCGGTGCCCGTGCGCCCGCGAGTCCGTTCAATATCGCACGCAGCGGCGCATCGCTGATCGCAGACGCCGCCACACGCTCGCTGATCGAAGGCTCCAACTTCGGCGACAACATCAGAGCCGCGCTGCCGAACGTGATCGCGCAAACAGTCGGGGAGGCTATCGCTGGCCGAATTGCCGGGTCTGGAACTACGACGGCTGAGAAGTCGAAGCTGGTTCAGAAGCAGAAGGTCATAACCGCGTCAGCGGGCGACAAGGCGGATTATCTCGCGACGCAGGCGGCCATGAACCAAACCGCCGATGACAAGCTAGCTGCGATGCTGCTGGGCGACGATCTCGACGGGCCGCTGCAAGACGACCTGATCTTTGACGGCGACGCGGAAGGTCTGTTGCAGCTCACGGGCGGCGGCACGCGTCCTCCGCCGCGTGGTGCGTCGCGTGGCGGCGGCCGACCAGGGATTGGCCACAATGGCGGACCTGGCGAAGTCGAACCTGCCCCTGAACGCCTCTATCTCGATTGGGCGAATATGTCGGACGAGGAATATTTCGACCAGCTCGGCCAATTGATGAGGCAGCGGGAGTCCGAGGTGCGGATAGCGGGCTTGCAGGATGCAATCCGCTCGTTGGACCCGAACTACGAATTCCACCCGATTGCGACCGCTCGGGGCAGCGGGCAGACTTACGAGGGCTATCTTCGCGAGGAGCTGAATGTCCTCCGAGTCCAGTGGAACGGTCCGCTCGGAATGGAAGGGGGGCAGTGGACCCAATTCAGGGGCGACGTAACGGGCGCGCTGAACAGCTCGAACTTCCGGGGTGCTGAGGGCTACCTGCGCGGCAGCGCCGTGTCCGGCGTGTCGTTCAGGCGCGGCATCCTGGGTGGTGGAACAGGAGGGCCCAAGGACTTTGACGCCGCAATCGTCAGCAGCGGGCTCTTTAACGCTGCGCGCGACGCGGGCTTCGGCGTGCGCGGAGGCGCAACCAGAACTGAGCCACTCACAGCGGGTGATCTCGCACGGCTCGGCGTGCGGGGCTTGCCTCCGGACATCAACAACCTTCGCGTCACCTACGTGATTTTCAACTCGTCGTCGGCGATGTATCAACGGCCTGGACCTGCTGTGCCGTTGGCGACGCCGCGACGCTGAGGAGGCCATGATGGAATTGGGAACGCGTTACGAGACGATCGAGGAAGTCGTCACCATGCTCGAATCGCGCCTCGGCATTGTCATGAGAGAGCACGATGATGCCGAGACAGGCGTGTCCTTCTGGTGGGCGTCTGACCTCGACGCCAAGAACGGGGTCAAATATTATGCAGTTGACGTGCGGCCGACGCGGTCCTTTGACCCAGAAGAGAATGAGTACGTCCTGGGTCATCGCGATTGGGAGGGCTATACGTTTGTGATTGGCATCTCCGACGAACTGACGGCCGAGATCGCGAAGATACGCGAACTCATCGCGCAGGGCGTGCTGAAGGCAGAAGAGATACCAGCGCCGGCCGCGATATCACCGCCGCCTTAAAAGGCTGCGCTTACGACCTGAACGCTCCTGATCGTCGCCTTGACGGACGTGGCGGCCTTGCCCACGGATGCGGCTGCATCGTGCGCCGGAGCGTCCAGGAAGCGCAGCTCGCGCTCGACATAGCGGAGCATGTCGCGGAGCACGGCGAGCTGCGGCGTCTGCTGTCGCGCGTGGTGAAGCCATGTGTGCCGCCTCCGACCTATCGCACCGCAGCCATGCGAAACGTATGCCAATCATCCGCACGAGATTTGGCATCGGTTCAGCGGCCGCCAGATGGGCTATGTCGGCAACAGCGGCAATTACGACGTGAGCTATGCGCGCTCGGTGCAGCTGCGCCAGACGCCGGGCGGAGCGAGCGGCCCGTTCGCCGATTTCGATCTCGCCTACGATCACCTCAACTCGTACGAACAGGGCACGCGCGGGGGCATCTACACGGTGCGCTTCGGCGACACGCTGCAGTCGATCGCGTCGAACCTGTGGGGCGATTCAGCGCTGTGGTGGAAGCTGGCGGAAGCGAACGGGCTCTCCGGCGACGCGGCGCTGGCGGAAGGCCAGCTGCTGCTCATCCCGGCCGGCGTGCAGCGCAACGACCACAACGCCGCCACCTACCAGCCCTACGACCCGCTCGAAGTGCTCGGCAACACCAGCCCCACCGCGCCGCGGTCGACTGATGGACGAGAAACGGGGCGTTCTATCGGCGCTGTTCTTATGGAGCCGCATGGTAAGACGGCTCAGGCGGTGGCGCATGCGTGCTTAGCCTACGCTCGACGGAACGTCCCGCCACAGCGACCAGATCGGCGGTGTCGGGCATCGGGGTATTGAGCAGACGCAACTCGCGCTCGGCGTAGCGTAGGCAATCCAGAATCGCCGCCAGCGCTTTGTCGTCGTCCGTCTTTGGTGCAGTCGCCATGTCGTCTCCCCTGAGTGCTGTGGCGCGATGCGAAAGCCGTGCCGTTGCCCAACAGCGCTCTTGAAAGTTTGATCCTGCATCAATCCGATAAAGAAAAGCCGCGGCGACCTATCTTACAGCTCCAGAACCAAGCGATGATGCGCTTGCGCTGATGCTTCGATGGCGAGCCGGTCTGAGAGCTCGACTTGAGTCATGGCGTGGGCTTTGCGCGCAGCGGTCATCCGCTCACTGTCGAAAGCGCTGCGAGTCTCTAGCTCGCGCCGTACGGTGCAAACGCGCTGCGGGTTTCGTCGACGGCAAGCGGACGTCCCACGGGCGGAAACGCGCGTTGCGGGCAGGCGGGGCGCTCGCACAAGCGGCATCCGGGTCCGATTTGCGTCGCCGCCGCCGGATCTCGCAGGTCGAGGCCATGCGAATAGACTAGCCGATGCGCATGCTGGATGTCGCATCCGAGGGCGACGGAGAACGCCTTGCGCGGTGCGCCATATCCTGTGCGGCCGCCGAAGACGGCGCGGGCCACCCAGAGATAAGCGCGGTCGTCTGGCATGCGTGCGACTTGGACAAGAATGCGCCCCGGCTGTGCGAAGGCTTCGTACACGTTCCAAAGCGGGCAGGCGCCGCCGACGCGTGAGAAATGGAAGTCCGTCGCCGATTGGCGCTTGGAGATATTGCCGGCGCGATCCACGCGAATGAAGAAGAACGGCACGCCGCGTGCATCCTCGCGCTGCAGAGTGCTGAGCCGGTGGCAGATTGTCTCGAAGCCGACGCCGAAGCGTTGGCCCAGCAGGTCGATATCGTATTGCAGCCGTTCGGCTGTCTCTAAGAAGGCGCGATAGGGCAGCACGAGGGCGCCGGCGAAATAATTGGCGAGGCCAATGCGCGCGAGCCGGCGGGAATCCTCGCTTGCGAACCGCGCTTTGGCGACGAGAGCGTCAATCGTGTCGGCTTGCTCAAGAAACGCCAGCTGGGTGGCCAGCTGGAACGCGGCCTGGCCCGGCGCGAGCTGCGGGGAGAGGTAGAGCGTCCGCGTCGTGCGATCATATCGCCGCCGGCTCTCGGATGACGCATCAGCTCCGGAGTCCACGATGTCGACGCGGTGTTCCGAAGATAGCCGATCCGCGAGCGCCTGCGCGGCTGATCCCGGACGCGCCGCCAGAACGGCGGCGGTCTCCTCGGCGGCTTCGTCAAGTTCGCGGACATAATTGTGCCGCGCGTAGAAGAAGTCGCGCACCTCCTCGAACGGCGTGGCGCCAAGAGCGTCGGCGCTGCGTGATCCAGCGCCCAGTCGAGCGGCAAGGGCTGCGGATTCGTCGCGCGCGCGTCGGTAGCGGCGGTGCAACGCGACCAGAGCGCGGCCGACGCTGGGCATGTTTTCCGCGACTTCGATCAAGTCCGCGTTGGCGACGTTCTCGCCGAGCGCGGGATCGGCGAGCGCCGCGCGCAGTTCGGCGACCAGCCGGGCCTCGTCGTCATCCGCGAGCAGGCGTGCGTCGAAGCCGAAAGCCTCGTTGAGTTTCATCGCCACTTTCATCGTCAGCGGGCGCTGGTTGTTTTCGAGTTGGTTGAGATAGCTCAGCGAAATCCCGAGCGTCGACGCCAGCGCCTGCTGCGTGAGCCGCCTCTCTTCGCGCAATCGCCTGAGACGGACGCCGATAAAGGACTTCTTCTGACCGCTTGCCATATCCGAAACTTTGCAGACTTTGCAGGATGGAGCAACGGACTTTGCCTATCTCCGCCTTTTTTGGCCTTTCAGAGAAGATGATGATGTAAATATTGCAAAGTCAGGAGATGCAAGCCCTATGTCCCTGGCCGAGCCGAGCCAACTGGCCGAAGCGGTCGAGACCCGCTTCATCGAGATGGTCTTTCCCAGTGAAGCGAACCACTACGGCACGCTGTTCGGCGGCAATGCGTTGGCGCTGATGGGCAAGGCCGCATTCGTGGCCGCGACCCGGCGCGCGCGTCGACCGGTGGTGATGGCGACCTCCGACAAGATCGAATTTCACGTGCCGGTGCGCGTTGGCGAACTGGTGGAACTCATCGCCCGCGTCGCCCGCGTGGGCCGTAGCTCCATGACCGTAACAGTCGATCTCGTCGCCGAGGCGCTCGTGTCGGGCGAGCGCCGCCTCGCCGTGCGCGGCTCTTTCGAAATGGTCGCCGTCGACGGCGCCGGACGCCCGATCGCGATCGATGCGCCTCTGCCTGTTCAAGCCTGAAAAGGAATCAACGTCCGTGAAGCAACATACAGTTCGCACCTACAAGTCGGCCGAGCATCTGCCGCGCGCAGAACAGCTGGCCTGGAAGATCGCGGACGTGGCGGCGGACCCCGTCGCCGTAGATGCTGACGTTGTCGATATGATCGGCAATCGCATTATCGACAACGCGGCCGTGGCGGCGGCGTCGCTGACGCGCCGTCCGGTGGCGAGCGCCCGCGCGCAAGCGCTCGCGCATCCGTTCACCCCTGGCGCAGGTGTGTTCGGCGTGCCCGCGCGCCGCCGCGTTTCGCCTGAATGGGCGGCGTGGGCGAACGGCGTGGCCGTGCGCGAACTCGACTTCCACGACACCTTTCTCGCCGCCGATTACTCCCATCCGGGCGACAACATCCCGCCTGTGCTTGCGGTCGCGCAGCACTGCGGACTTGACGGCGCCGCCCTGGTGCGCGGCGTCGCCGCCGCCTATGAGATCCATGTCGATCTGGTGAAGGGAATTTGCCTGCACGAACACAAGATCGATCACATCGCGCACCTGGGGCCGGCGGCCGCGGCCGGCATCGGCGCTGCGCTCAATTTGCCGACCGAGACGATCTATCAGGCGGTGCAGCAAGCGCTGCACGTCACCACCACGACGCGCCAATCGCGCAAAGGCGAGATTTCCAGCTGGAAGGCGTATGCGCCCGCGTTTGCCGGCAAAATGGCGGTCGAGGCCGTGGATCGCGCATTGCGCGGCGAGGGGGCGCCGTCGCCGGCCTGGGAAGGCGAAGACGGCTTCATCGCCTGGCTGCTGAGCGGCCCGGACGCGCGATACGAGGTGCCGCTGCCCGAGAAGGGGGAGCCCAAGCGCGCAATCCTCGAGACTTACACCAAGGAACACTCGGCCGAGTATCAGAGCCAGGCGCTGATCGATTTGGCGCGGCGCATGGGGCCGAAGATCGGCGATCTCTCCAAGGTGAAGAGCATCGTCATCCGCACGAGCCATCACACGCACTACGTGATCGGCACGGGCGCCAACGACCCGCAGAAGACGGACCCAAACGCCAGCCGCGAAACGCTCGACCACTCGATCATGTACATCTTCGCCGTTGCGCTCGAGGATGGCGGCTGGCACCATGAGCGTTCGTACGCCCGCGAACGCGCGGCGCGGCCCGAGACCGTGGCGCTTTGGCGCAAGATTTCCACGGTCGAAGACGCGGAATGGACACGCCGCTATCATAGCCGCGATCCCAAAGAGAAAGCGTTCGGCGGCCGCGTGGTCGTCACGCTCGAAGACGGGCGCCTGATCGAAGACGAACTGGCGGTCGCCGACGCCAACCCGCTGGGGGCCAGGCCATTCGCGCGGCCGCAATACATCGAGAAATTCCGTACGCTGGCGGAGGGAATCATCACGCCGATGGAGCAAGATCGCTTCATCGCCACCGTCGAGCGGCTGCCGAAGCTCAAGGCCGACGATCTCATCGGGCTCAATTTCGCGGTTGATCCGGATCTTCTCGCCGGCGCGCAACCTGTCGGCGTCTTTGACTGGAACGCGCGGGGACGCGGCGGGGCCGCAAATCTTGCCGCCATGGCCGGATCGGGAGGGTGATATGGCTGACGAGCAAGCGGCAAAGCCCGCGCCCAAGAAGTCCGTCGCGCTTTCCGGCGTCGCCGCCGGCGACACTGCGCTCTGCACTGTTGGGCGCACCGGGCGCGATCTGCACTATCGCGGCTACGACATTCTCGATCTCGCTGAGACGAGCGAGTTCGAGGAGATCGCCCATCTCCTGGTGTACGGCGCGCTCCCGACTGTGAGCGAACTGGCGGCCTACAAGGCGAAGCTGAAGGCGCTTCGCGGCCTTCCGGCGGCTGTGCGCGCGACGCTGGAAGCGATTCCGGCCGCGGCGCATCCGATGGATGTGATGCGCTCCGGCGTGTCGGCGCTCGGCTGTGTCTTGCCGGAAACGCACGATCACAATCATCCGGGCGCGCGCGACATTGCCGACCGCCTGATGGCGTCGCTCGGCTCGATCTTGCTGTATTGGCATCATTTCGCACACAACGGCCGACGCATCGAGGTCGAGACCGACGACGATTCGATAGGCGGGCATTTCCTGCACTTGCTGCATGGCGCGCCGCCTTCGGACGCGCACGTGCGCGCCATGCACACCTCGCTCATCCTCTACGCCGAGCACGAGTTCAACGCCTCAACCTTTGCGGCGCGCGTCATAGCCGGCACAGGTTCGGACATATATTCCTGCATCGCCGGCGCTATCGGCGCGCTGCGCGGCCCCAAGCATGGCGGCGCCAACGAGGTCGCGTTCGAAATCCAGAAACGCTACGCCGATCCGGACGATGCGGAGGCCGATATCCGTCGCCGCGTCGCCGCCAAGGAGGTCGTCATCGGGTTCGGCCACCCGGTCTATACCATCGCCGATCCGCGCAACGAGGTGATCAAGCGCGTGGCCAAACAGCTTTCGCTTGAGGCCGGCTCGACCAGAATGTTCGACATCGCCGAGCGTATAGAAAGCGTTATGGCCGACGCTAGGAAGATGTTTCCGAATCTGGACTGGTTCAGCGCCGTCTCGTATCACCTGATGGGCGTTCCGACCGCGATGTTCACGCCGCTTTTCGTCATTTCGCGCACCGCCGGCTGGAGCGCGCATGTGATTGAGCAGCGGCAGGACAACAAGATCATTCGTCCCTCGGCCAATTATGTTGGGCCCGAGAACCTGAAATTCGTGCCGCTGGCGGCGCGCTGGCCGAAGGCGCCGTCGCGCGCGGCGTAGAGGAGCAAGAATGCCGTATCTCGTCGCCGCCGATCTTCCGCGCGAGCCTGCGGGCTCGCGTTTCCGTGCGCTGTTGCAGCGCGGCAGCATTCTGAAGATGCCTGGCGCCCACAATGGCATGGCGGCGCTGCAGGCAAAGGCCGCGGGCTTTGACGCGCTCTACTTGTCCGGCGGCGCAATGTCGGCGTCGATGGGGCTGCCTGACTTGGGCGTCATCACCATCGAGGACGTGGCGTTCTTCATCCGGCAAGTGGCGCGGGCGAGCGGACTGCCGGTGCTGGTCGATGGCGACACCGGGTACGGCGAGGCGCTCAATGTCATGCACATGGTGCGGGCGTTTGAAGATGCGGGCGCCGCCGCGGTGCATCTCGAAGACCAATTGCTGCCGAAAAAGTGTGGGCATCTGAATGACAAGAAGCTCGCGGATGCGGGCGACATGGCCGCAAAGGTAGCCGCGGCTGCGAAGGCGCGCCGGCATCTTTATCTCATCGCCCGCACCGACGCCGCCGCGAGCGAAGGTCTCGACGGCGCGGTGGCGCGCGCCAAGCTTTATATAGATGCTGGCGCCGACGCGATTTTTCCGGAGGCGCTGACCGATGCCGAGATGTTCCGCGCCTTCGCCGAGCGCATGCCCGGCGTGCCGCTTCTCGCCAACATGACCGAATTCGGAAAGACGCCTTTCTTCACGGCGGCGGAATTCGAGGCCATGGGCTACGCCATGGTGATCTGGCCGGTGTCCTCGCTACGCGTCGCCAACAAGGCGCAGGAGAAACTTTACGTCGCCATCGCGCGCGACGGCGGCGCGCACGCAGTGGTCGATCAGATGCAAACCCGAGCCGAACTCTACGAGACGATTGGACTCCACGATTACGAAGCGCTTGACGCCTCAATCGTGCAGACCGTCGTTCCAACTGGAAACGCGCGGGGCGGCTGACAATTGTCGCTTCTTCTCAGACCGCGGCGGCGAGTGCGGGGGCGCGCTCCGGCGCAAGCCCTATGCGCCGGCCGAGCCAGTAGAGGCCGAGCAGCAGCACGAAGGCGCCCGCATTGACGGAGAAGATGAAGCTGACGACGGCGAAGCCGAACGCCTCCGCGCTCGATGGCAGAACCGCCGTCGCGGCGAACAACGTGAGTTCATAGACCGCGAGCGCTGCGAGGAACGCTGCAATCGCGCGAACTGCAAGATGCGCTGCGCGCAACGCCTTTTCGGTCAGCAGTGCGACGGCCGCTCCAGCGAAGGCGCCGGCGCCGATCGCGACGCCCCAGCCGTAACTGTCCCAGGTCTGCGGATAGTGCAGGATGAGATAGCCGATCGCTTGGTTGGAGACCCAGCTCAGGAAAACCAGAGCGAACGCATCTTTGGGCCGAAGGTGAAGCGCGGCCAGCGCCCCAAGCGCCGCAAACGGCATGGCGCACGCGAAGATCCAGCTGCCCAGAAGCGCGGCGGCGATGATGAGGACGATCCAGAGAGGGCGCTTCACATTGTCGATCATGTTCGTTGCACTTTTAGGGGAGCAAAACCGAGAGCCTATGTCGAATGGGAATGACCTGCTCTTGTTGGCGTTATTTCAGCCAAGCCAATCTCGGTCAATTGGAGCTATCAAGGCGTCTTTATAGCTCGCTTGACGTCCCGCTTCGCCGGGCCGTATGAAATGATTTGTCGTGGTCTGCCGCGCCCGGTGGGCGTGGGAGCTAAGAGGGAAGCCGGTGCGCGTCCGCCAATCCAATTGGTAGGCGGGACAATGCCGGCGCTGCCCCCGCAACTGTGAGCGGTGAGCAGAGGTCCAATCAGTGTCACTGGGGGCGCGCTCTCCCGGGAAGGCCTGGACCGAAGCGTTGACCCGTAAGCCAGGAGACCTGCCACGGCCGGATAACGTACACGGGCGGGGTTCTCTCGTGGTGCGCTGACGTTTCGTGGAACGCGCATCGCGGCGTATTTGCGAACGTGGACGCATCATTGGCGCTCCCCCCCGTTTTGGATCGGGGTATCGCGCCAATGACATCACTCCCACTCAGCACGCTTGGCATGCCGCGCATTGGTCCGCGTCGTGAGCTCAAGAAAGCGCTGGAGAGTTTCTGGTCCGGAAAATCCGATGAAGCCGCGTTGCTGGAAACGGCCGCGGCGCTGCGCGCCGCCAATTGGGCGCGTCAGAAGTCGCTCGGCGCCTCGATCATTCCGTCGAACGATTTCTCGCTTTACGATCAGGTGCTCGACACAAGTTGCATGGTGGGCGCCATTCCGCCGATCTACGGCTGGAACGGTGGCGCGGTTTCGCTCTCAACTTATTTCGCGATGGCGCGCGGTTCGCATGCCGATACGCAAGCGTGTGAGCATGGTCACGCGCATAGCGCTGGCAAAGGCGCGCCAGCGCAGGAAATGACTAAGTGGTTCGACACCAACTACCACTACATGGTTCCGGAATTTTCCAAGGGGCAGCCTTTTGCGCTTTCGTCGCGCAAGCCGATCGAAGAATATCTCGAAGCCAAGACGCTGGGCTTTCAGACGCGCCCGGTGCTGGTGGGGCCGGTGACGTTCCTGAAACTGAGCAAGAGTCGCGACGGCGTTGACCCGCTCTCGCTGCTCGATGGCTTGTTGCCGGTCTATGTCGAGGTTCTGCGCGAACTGGCGTCGAACGGCGCGGACTGGGTGCAGATCGACGAGCCGTGCCTGGTGCTCGATCTCGACGACGCGGCGCGCGCGGCTCTGAAGCGCGCCTATGAGACGTTTGCGCGCGCGGCGCCGCAGATCAAGGTCATGCTGGCGACCTATTTCGGCGCGCTGGCTGAAAATTTGGATGCCGCGCTTTCCTTGCCGGTTGCGGGCCTGCACGTCGATCTCGCGCGTGCGCCGGAACAATTGAACGATGTGGTCGCCAAGGCGCCGGCGAACCTTGTGCTCTCGCTTGGCGCTATCGACGGTCGCAATATCTGGCGCGCCAACTTGCCGGCGTTGCTCGACCGCGTTGAGCCCGCGGTGGCCAGGCGCGGCGCCGGTCTCGTCCAGATCGCGCCGTCCTGCTCGCTGCTGCACGCGCCGATCGATCTTGATCTGGAAGACGAACTCGACGCCGACGTGAAGTCGTGGCTCGCCTTCGCCGTGCAGAAGGTCGGCGAGTTGAAGGTCTTGGCCGGGGCGCTGACTTCGGGGCGCGAGAGCGTAAGGGCTGAACTCGCCGCCTCCGCTGAAGCGGCCGCGGCGCGCGCATCGTCGCCGAAGGTCCATAACGCCGCTGTGGCGGCGCGCATTGCGTCCGTTTCGCCCGACATGGCCCAGCGCAAAAATCCGTTCGCCACGCGCGCCGGGCTGCAGCGGCGGCGCTTCAATCTGCCGGCGTTCCCCACGACTACGATCGGTTCATTCCCGCAAACTGCGGAAGTGCGCAAGGCGCGCGCAGCGTACGGCAGGGGAACGCTCGATGCCGCGGCCTATGAGAAATTCCTGCGGGCGGAGACGGCGCTGGCTGTGCGCTGGCAGGAAGAGATCGGGCTCGATGTGCTCGTGCATGGCGAGTTCGAACGCAACGACATGGTGCAGTATTTCGGCGAGCAGCTTTCCGGTTTCGCCTTCACCAAGCACGGTTGGGTTCAGTCGTACGGCTCGCGGTGCGTTCGTCCGCCGATCCTGTTCGGCGACGTGTCGCGCCCCGAGCAGATGACCGTGGAATGGTGGCGCTACGCCCAATCGCTGACTCAAAAGCCGATGAAAGCGATGCTCACCGGCCCCGTCACCATCCTCAACTGGTCGTTCGTGCGCGACGACCAGCCGCGTTCCGAGAGCTGCCGCCAGATCGCGCTCGCGATCCGCGACGAGGTTGCCGATCTTGAAAAGGCGGGCGCGGCGATGATCCAGATCGACGAAGCCGCGTTGCGCGAAGGGCTCCCGCTCCGCCGCGCCGAATGGAAGGCGTATCTCGATTGGGCGGTCGAATGCTTCCGCCTGTGCTCCTCGGGCGTCGCCGATCGGACGCAGATCCATACGCACATGTGCTATTCGGAGTTCAACGACATCATCGCCGCGATCGGCGCGATGGACGCCGACGTCATCTCGATCGAAACCTCGCGCTCCAAGATGGAGCTATTGGACGCCTTCACCACCTATCGCTACCCGAACGAGATCGGACCCGGCGTCTATGACATCCATTCGCCGCGCGTGCCCTCAGTCGAAGAGATGACGGCGCTGCTTTCGCGCGCCCGCGAGCGGCTCGCCGACGCGCAGGTCTGGGTCAACCCGGATTGCGGCCTGAAGACCCGCACGTGGGAGGATGTGAGGCCGGCGTTGATCAACATGGTGGCGGCGGCGCGCGCGCAACGCAGCGCCGCGGCGCGGACCTGAAGCGGATATGGTCAGTACGGCGGGCGTAGCGCTTCGAGTCTCCGCAGAATTGCCGGGTCGATGCGCGCGTCGTCGGGGATCGGCAGCATGCTTGCGTCCCAGCTCCGATATGCGCTTCTCAGCGATTCAAAGACGTCCGCGTGGCGCTGACGGAGATTGGCGCGTTCGCCGGGATCGCTGTTCAGATCGAACAGGTATTCCAGGTCGCCGAAGCGCAGATATTTCCATTGTCCGCGCCGAGCGGCCGCCTGATCGACCGCGCGCCAATGCAGCGTCCGCTCGCGCGGGGGCGCGCCGGCGAGCATCCGCATGATGTCGGCGCCATCGCTCGGATAGCGCGGGTGGGGCCGCGCGCCTGCGACGCGCAGCAGCGTCGGAAGCCAGTCCATGGTGATGTTGACGCCGTCGCATGTTGAATTTGCCGGCAGCCCTCCCGGCCAGCGCACCAGTGTCGGCACGCGAATTCCGCCCTCATAGAGCGTCGTCTTCTCGCCTCGCAGCGGCCACTGATAGGAAAAGCGCTCGCCGCCATTGTCGCTGGTGAAAATAACGATTGTGTTCTCGCGCAAGCCATGCGTGTCGAGCGCGGCGAGCGCGGCGCCGACGCCTTCATCCAGCGCCGCCATCATCTGCGCGTAAACGGAAGGGGAGCCGCCGTCGAAATGGAAGTCGTTGGCGCGCGGAGCGCCTGGATCGGTGCGCGACTGCCAGGGCCAATGCGGCGCGTTGTAGTGCAGGCTCAAGAAGAAGGGGCGCGCGCGGTTGGCCTCGATAAAGGCGAGCGCGCGCTCGGTGAAGAGATCCGTGGCGTAGCCTTCGCGGACGACAGGCGTTTCGTTCTCATAGAGATCGGGCGTCCGCGGCGGGCCGGCGAGCGTGCCGAGATCGTGCGAGAAATAGTCGATTGCGCCGCCCATCAGCCCGAAGAACTCGTCGTATCCGCTCTTGAGCGGACCGAACAGAGGCGCAACGCCCAGGTGCCACTTGCCGATGAGCCCGGTGCGATAGCCCGCGTTCCGCAGCAGCGAAGCGAGCGTTGGATGCTCAGGCGGGAAACCGATATTGGCGCGGATCAGCGGATCGTAGTTTCCGACCGGCAGGCGGTATTGATAGCGGCCCGACAAGAGCGCCGTGCGCGTCGGCGAACAGGTGCAGGAATTGGCGTATGACGCCGTGAGCTTGACGCCGTCGCGCGCCAGCGTGTCTATGTGCGGCGTCTGGAAATCCGGCCGGCCGAAGCACGAGATGTCGTGCACGCCGAGGTCGTCAGCCAGGATGAAGAGGACATTGGGCCGCCGTGCGCGCGTGCGCGCGACGGCCGTGCGCGCCGTCGCGCCTGCCGCCAATGCCGCGAGCGCGGCGCGCCGGCTGATCGTTGCGTTCCCCATCACAAACGCTCGCGCAGCGCGGATTTCAGGATCTTGCCGTATGAACTTTTCGGCAGCTCGCCGATGAAGCGATAAGCGCGGGGGCGCTTGTAGCGCGCCAGATTGCCGAGGCAGAGCGCATCGAGTTCGTCGGCGGAGGGCGCTGCGCCGCTTGCGACGATAAACGCCACCGGGGTCTCGCCCCATTGCGGATCGGGCGCGCCGACGACGGCGCATTCCTTCACGCGCGGATGCGTCAGCAGCACTTCCTCGATCTCGCGCGGATAGATGTTGCTGCCGCCGGAAATGATCATGTCCTTCGAGCGATCGACGAGCGTGAGGAAGCCGCTTCCGTCGAGCATGCCGAGATCGCCGGTGCGCAGCCAGCCGTCTGGAATCGCCGCCGCCGTCGCCGAGGGATTGTTCCAGTAACCGGCCATCACCACGTCGCCTCGGGCCGCGACTTCGCCGATCTCGCCCGGTTGTGCGTCCGCGCCGTCCGAGCTCACGACACGAATGGCGACGCCCGTGCGCGCGACGCCGACGCTGCCCAGGCGCGCCTCATAGCCGGCGCTCTGCGGCGCGCCGAAAAGGCGCGGCGGCAGATGCGTGAGCGTCATTGGCGCTTCGCCTTGGCCATAGAGAATCCACAGCTTCTCGGCGCCGAACAGCGAAATGGCGCGCTTCAGGTCTTCGGCGTAGACCGGCGCGCCGCCCACGAACATGCGGAAGATGAGCGTACGCGTCTTCGCTGGCAGGAGTTCGCAAAGGCGGTTAAGCACCGTCGGGACGGCCCAAAGCGAGAACGGCGCGAACGGCGCCGCCGCCTCGATCTCCGCGACATCGAGGCCGCCGGTCGGCAGAATTATGTTGGCGCGGCCGCGGCTGAGATAGGCGAGCCCGAGGAATCCGGCCGCGTGCGAGAGCGGCGCGAGATGCAGGATGTTGTCGCGTTCGACCGCGCCGCTGTCGGCAAGGAAGCTCGTGACCACGTTCCACAGCGTGCGATGGGTGTGGATCGCGCCCTTGGGCTTGCCGGTAGTGCCGCTGGTATAGAACAGCCACGCCGGCGCCTCAGCCTCGGCTTCCATGATAGGGGAGGGCGCGGCCGCCAGCCAGCCGGCGTATTCATCCGCATCGACGTCGACGACCTGGGCTGCGCCGGCGAAGGTCTCGCGGAGCGCCGGCGCCAGATCGCCCGTCGCGAAACACAGCTTTGCGCCGCAATCGCGCGCGGCATGAACGATCTCGCGCGGATGCAGCCGCGCGTTCATCGGCGCGGCGACAAGGCCGGCCGTCCAGCATCCGAACAGGATCTCGAAATAGACCGGCGTATTGGCCATCGCCAGGCACACGCGCGCGCCGCGTTCCAGCCCTGCCGCCTGCAGCGACGATGCGACCGAACCCGCACGCGCGTAGAGCGTGCGATAGTCGCAGAACGCGGCGCCGCTCCAGGCGATCGCCGTCTCGCGCGCATAGACTCGCGCCGAATGTTCGAGCAGGCGCGCGATGTTCATGGGGCTAGACGGCCGGTTTGGCGGCAATCAGAACGGCGGCCAGAATGCACGGCTTGCCGCTGCGATTGACCCAGGCGTGCTTGGATCCGCGCTGCACGATGCAATCGCCTTGCTTCAGCAGCACTTCGCCATCCTCCATCAGCATGTGCATTTCGCCCGAGATGACGACGAGATAGTCGACGGAGTCGGTGGCGTGCATGGTCGCGTGCTTCTTCGTATCCTCGGCGCTCGGGCGCTTGGTGCTGCCTAGCTTATCGAGGACGGCGGTCGTGTCCATCGTCCGGCCGCCTTCCGGCGGAACCTCCAGAACGCGAAAGATAGTGCCGCCGTTGGGCGTCGGGTCGTGACGGATCGGGCGGGCGCCGCGATCGGCGTCGCCGGTATTGTCGACAGGCGTTTCCTCCGTCGTCCACAGCTCCGTCACGCGCGCGCCGGGCCAGGCCGGGAATTCCATGATGTTCGTCGCTGCGCCGTCGAACGTGATGTTCGAGCGTCCCTGCGCGTCATGGCCCGTGACGATGCGTCTGATGTCTTGCGGCATGTCTTCCTTCCTTCATCCGCGCACGACGCGATTGCGCAGCACGCCAATGCCTTCCACTTCGAGCTCCACGACGTCGCCGTCCTTCAGCTTGCGGTCCAGTTCGAAGCCGCAGCCTGTGAGCACCGTGCCGGAGCCGATGATCTCGCCGGCGCGCAGTTCGCCGGCGCGGCTGAACTGGGCGATGGCGTCCTCGAAGCTGTGATGCATGGTCGAGGTCGAGCCGCGCGACCATTCTTCGCCGTTCACGCGCGCGAGCATCGTGAGCTTGTAAGGATCCTCGAACTCGTCGGGCGTGGCGATGCAGGGGCCGAGGGAATTGCCGCCGGCGAAGTCCTTGCCTTCGCCGGGACCGAGATTGGCCTCCATCACCTGCATCTGTATGTCGCGCAGCGACCAGTCGTTGAAGATCGTGTAGCCGAAGATATGCGCGCGCGCGTTCTCCGCCTTCACGTTGCGCGCAGACGCGCCGACGACGCACGCCCATTCGAGTTCGTAGTCGATCCATTGTGAGTTGGAGGGCCAGGCGACGTCGTCGCCGTCGCCGCTCAGACCGTTGTGATCGGCGTTGTAGTAGATGACTTGCTGTTTGAAGATCGGCTTGAGGCTGAAGCGCCCGCTGGCGCGCAGCTCCCGCAGCGCCGCTTCCGGATCGGCCTCGTTGGCGGCGAGCTTCTTGGCCCAGTTGTCGAGCGCCTTCTCCATGTGGTCCAGAAACAGCGAGCAATCACGCAGCCGCGCCGGCGCCGGCAGAGGCGGCAAGAGGCGCGCCTCGCTGCGCTCGATCAGCGCGTCTTCGGGCGCCGCTTCCGCCGCGCGCCGCGCCGCGTCGAGCCCGCGTTCGCCCGCTTCGATCAGCGCCTGCATGGAGGCGAACGCCTTGTCCGAGCCGGCGCGCGCCAGATCGGCGATGCGGGCCTCGCCGATCAGCGCGCCCAGCCGTGGTCCGGCGCCGGCGTCGAATGTCACCAGCCGCATTAGAAGCGATAGCCCAGCTGCACGCCGTAGGTGCGCGGCGGATCGTACGAACCGACCAGCGGGAAGCCGACGAGGCCGGACCCCACCAGCGCCGAAGAGATCGAACGATCGTCGGCGATGTTGCGCACGAACAGCGACGCGTTCCACGCGCCCGACGGCGCATCGTAAAGAAGGAAGGCGTTGAACACTTCATGCGCCGGCTGTGACACGTGTTCGAGATTGAACGGCGTGAAATAGACCTGATCGATCCAGCGGCCTTCGGCGCGCAGGGTGAAGTCGCCGACCGATGTCGGAATGTCGTAGGAAACGGCGAGGTTCACCGTGTAGCCGGGCGCCTGGTAGAGCTGGTTGCCCGACAGATCGATCGGCCCAAGCAGGGCGCGGGCGGGATCGGCCGAGGTGTAGTTCTCGTATTCCGATTCCAGCAGTGCGATGTTGGCGTCGATGCGCAGATTGGCTGTGGGCAGCGCCGTGATCTCGAACTCTGCGCCGTAGAGATTGGCCTCGGCCGCGTTCTCGATGGTCACCACAGGCCCGTTGATCTTCGAAACCTGCAGGTTGCTGTATTCGTAGAAGAAGCCGGTGGCGTTGGTGCGCAGGCGGCCGTTCATCCAGTCGGCGCGCAGGCCGATTTCGTAGGCGGTGATTTCTTCCTCATCGAAGGGCGGCTGCGCGTTGCCGAGGTTGAAGCCGCCGCTCTTGAACCCTTCGGAATAGGACGCATAGAGGAAGAGATCGTCATGGGGCTGATATTCGAGCGTCAGCGAGGGCGTGAATCCCGACCATGACGCGGAGGTCGTCTGATGCACGCCGGGCGGCGTCGGCGGGAATACAGGCGCATAGGGCGGCCATGGCGTCGCCGGATCGATCTTGTTGACCTCGTCGATGTCCTTGGTTTCCTCGCTATACCGCCCGCCCACACGCAACGCCCATGCGTCGCTGAGCTGGAAACGTACGTGGCCGAAGACCGCGGCCGCTTCAGTATCGATGTAGCCGAGCCCGAAGAATCCTTGCCGCAGCGAGGTGAGGGGCGGCAATGGCGGAATGGGCGTCAGCACCGATGGATCGAACGGAATGAGCGTGCCGCCGAACAGCTCTTCCTGGAAGTAGTAGGCGCCGAGCATCCAGTCGCCGCCACCCCAATCGCGGGAGAGGCGAAATTCCTGGCTGACCTGCTCGCTGTCTTCGAGTTGTTCGTAATACGTCATCCGCGCGCTGGTGGCGTCGAGATCGGACGTCAGCCGCCACGACGAGGAGCGATAGCCGGTCACCGAAGTGAAATCGACGCCGCCGAAATCGAGATTGAGTTCGGCGCCCACGCCCCAGAATTCGCGATTGTTGAAGGGGCCGATGTCTGCGGCGCTGTCGCGCGGGTCGGCGGCGACGGCGCCGCCTTGCAGAACGCCTTTGAGCGGTGCGCCAGGCAAGCCGAGGCCTGAGTCGGGCAAGCTGCCCGGGCCCATCAGCACAAAGCCGTAGGCGTGATCGTCCTGCTCCATATAGTCGGCCGAAAGCGTGAGATCGGCGGCCGGGCTCAGGTCGAAGCGCAGCGCGCCGCGCACGGCGCGCGTCGACAAGTCGTCGATATCGAGGCCATTGGTGATGTTGCGGCCGTAGCCGTCGCGGTCGGCGGTCTGGAAGGTGATGCGCGCTGAGACGCTGTCGCTCAGCGGCCCGCTCAGGGCGCCTTCGAAGCGGCGCAGATTGTAGTTGCCGAAGGTTGCGTTCAGGTAGCCTTCGGCTTCGCGCGTCGGCCCGTTCGGAATGACATTGACGGCGCCGCCGGTGGCGTTGCGTCCATAAAGCGTACCCTGCGGTCCGCGCAGCACTTCCACGCGCTCGATGTCGTACAGCGTGCTCAACGCCCCGGCGGGGCGGCTGACATAGACGCCATCGACATGGAATGCGACGCGCCCTTCATTGCCCACCGAAAGGTTGTCAAAGCCGACGCCGCGCACGGCGATGCGGGCGTTGCCGGTGGTCTGGCCGAAGTTCACGTTCGGCATCATCTGCGCCAGGCCGTCGATGCCGGTGACCTGTTGCTCGGCCAGCGTCTCGCCATCGACGGCCGAGACGGCGAGCGCGGTGCTCTGCAGGTTGGTCTCGCGCTTGGAGGCGGTGACGACGATATCCTCGACGACCTCGCCGCTATTCTGGGCCAGGGCGGCGCCCGTTGTTCCCAGCAGGCAGATCGCGGAAACGCCTGCGAACAGGCCCCAGCGTGACGCTCGGCTCATAACTTCCTCCCCTTGCCCTGGACGGTTTCGGTCCGTCGCCCGCCGTTCGCGCGGCGGCTCTTACGGGGCTCGCATAGTTAGTCAGTCGTTCGACTTATAGTCAAGCGATCGTCTAAATCGGCGCCCGGGTCAGTCGACAGCGGGCCTGGGCTCGCGTATCGAAGAGCTGAGAGGAATCAGTATCATGGCAGCGCCCAAAGGCGGTACCCGAGAGCGCATACTAAACGCCGCCGAGCAGCTCTTCGCGCAGCGCGGTTATGACGGCGCCTCGACCCGGGCCATCGTCGCCAAGTCGGGGGACACGATCGGCAGCGTCAATTATCACTTCGGCTCCAAGGACAAGCTCCTCGCCGAGGTGATCCGGCGCCGCTGGGATGAAATCGTCGAGGCCCGCCGTGAATGCTATGCGGCGGCGCGCCGTGAGTACGGCGGCGCGCCGCCGGTGGAAGCGGTCGTGGAAGCTATCGTGGCGCCCTATCTCGAGCGCGCGATGTGCGGCGGTCGGGGCTGGCGCAGCTACGCATTATTGCAGGCGCGCGTGCTCTATTCAGAAAAGAGCTATACGCGGAACCTGAAAGCGTTGAGCGAGCCGATCGCGCGCGAGTTCATCGGCTGGCTCGCCGAGTCGTTGCCGGGCGCCGACATGCGCGATCTGGGCTACGCGTATCAATTCATGATCGGCGCCATGGTTGAAAGCTGCGCCGAGATCGAAGTGAACCGCATCAGCCGCATCACCGATGGATTGTGCGACGCAGCCGACTACGGACAAGTGAAGGCGCGTCTGCTTGCCTTTATCTCTGGAGGCATTCGGGCGACTGTCGCCGCCGGCGCGAATCTCTCCGTCGAATCGCTGAAATCCGCATAACGCTGCCGCGCGCGAAGAGCGATCACTCCGGCAATCCGGCTTTCTGCAGCCCTTCGGCGAAAAGCGCGAAATCTTCCCGTCGGCGAAAGGGGAGCCATGCGTCGAGCGGGGCGAGGCGGAGCGTGGGGTCGAGGCGGCGGACATCGGCCATGGCGCGCCGGGCCTCGTCCAAACGGCCGGAAAGCGCGCAACTCGCGGAGATGACGGCGGCTGAAAGCGGGAAGATGGGCACGTCGCGAAACGCTCTCTCGGCCCAGATGCGCGCATCGTCGAAGCGCTTTGCCATGAGGTGCGCCATTGCGACGCCCGTCTGCATGCGGAACGTCTCGGTGTCGAGCGGGCTCAAGCGCATGGCGTGCTCGAACCGTTTGACCGCTTCATCAGGCTCGCCCCGCCAAATCCGCAGGAAGGCGCCCAGGAACCACGCGGATGCGAGATTGGGATTGAGCACCAGCGCCTTGTCGACGAAGTCGATCCCGGCATCGAGGTCGCGCGTGAAATGGGCGAGCGCGTGGCCGCCGCGGGTCAGCGCGACAGCGTCGTTCTTGCCGAGGTCGACGGCGGCGCGCGCCAGGCGGGCGCCGTCAGCGGCGTCTTGGCCGAGGTCCGTGCTCCAGCCGTTGAGCCTGCGCCAGAATAGGCTCCACGCCGCCATGCCGTAGGCCGATGCGTACTCGGGATCGAGGTCGATCGCCTTGCGGAAGTTCGCCAAGGCGCGGTCGAAATTCTCCTGCCCGCCGGCGTGAAACCGCGCCATCCCGCGCAGGAAGTAATCGTAGGCGTCGAGGCTCTCGGTCGGCTTGCGTTTTGCGCGGGCGATTTCGGCGCGCTCAAGCTCCTGCGCGATCGCGCCGACGACGCTCTCGGTCACCCGATCCTGAAGCTCGAAGACGTCGTCGAGCGCGCCCTCATAGCGCTCGGCCCAGAGATGTCCGCCCGTTTCCGCATCGATGAGCTGCCCGGTGATGCGCACGCGGTTCGCCGCCTTGCGGACGCTGCCTTCGAGCACGTAGCGCACGCCCAGGTCGCGGCCGATCTGCTTCACGTCGCTGGTTCGCCCCTTGTAGGCGAAGCTCGAATTGCGCGCGATCACGAACAGCCAGCCTATGTGCGACAGCGCCGTGATGATGTCCTCGACCATGCCGTCGGCAAAGTAGTCCTGCTCGGCGTCGCCGCTGAGGTTCACGAACGGGAGCACGGCGATGGAGGGCTTGTCGGGCAGGGCGAGCGCCGTCTGCCTATCGATAGCGCCCGGCGGCGCTTCGGTGACAGCGCCGACGAAGCGGAACCCCTTGCGCGGCACCGTACGGATGAACTTCTGTTCCTGGCCGCTGTCGCCGATCGCGGTGCGCGCTGCGTTGATGTGGCTGGTGATCGTGGATTCGCTGACGATGCGGCCGCCCCAGACCGCTTCAAGCAAATCGTCCTTGCTGACCACGCGCGCGCGGTTCTCGATCAAAAACAGCAGCAAATCGAAGACTTGAGGACCTGTAGAGACCACGCCGGAAGCCCGCTTGAGCTCCCGCCGTTCTGCGTCGAGCACGCAATCTCCGAACAGCAGCATAAACATACTTTAGCACGCGGCCCTGGGCTTTTGGACAAATCTTCAAGCCCGCCTGGACGTCGTCTGAAAGACCCGAACCGCCGCACCGGGCAAACCTCCCGCATCGAAGACTTGCGAAGCGAGGAGGCTTTCATGAGTACGGTCAAAACCAAGGACGGCGCGGAAATCTTCTACAAGGACTGGGGTTCCAAGGACGCTCAGCCGATCGTGTTCCATCATGGCTGGCCGCTCAGCGGGGACGATTGGGACGCGCAGATGCTTTTCTTCCTGCGCCAGGGCTATCGCGTGATCGCGCACGACCGGCGCGGCCACGGCCGCTCCACCCAGTCCGCCAACGGCCACGACATGGATGCCTACGCCGCCGATGTCGCCGCGCTGGCGCACGCGCTCGATCTGAAAGACGCCATTCATGTCGGCCATTCCACCGGCGGCGGCGAAGCGGCGCGCTATGTCGCCAAGTATGGCAAGAAGCGCGCGGCGAAGCTGGTGCTGATCGGCGCCGTGCCGCCAAGCCTGGCGCAGTCGCCTTCCAATCCGGACGGCGCCTCGCTCGAAATCTTCGACGGTCTGCGCGCGACGCTCGCCGCCAATCGCGCCGACTTCTACTGGACCTTCCCGATCCCGTTCTACGGCTACAATCGCGACGGCGCTGTGCTGAACGAAGCGGTGCGGCTCAATTGGTGGCGCCAGGCCATGATGGGCGCCGCAAACGCGCAGTACGCGTGCATCAAGGCGTTCTCTGAAACGGATTTCACCGGCGATCTTCGCGCGATCGAGATCCCCGTCGTCATCCTGCACGGCGAGGACGATCAGATCGTGCCGGTTGCGAACGCGCGTCATTCGGCGGAGCTGATCGAGCGCGTCACGCTCAAGACCTATCCGGGCCTGCCGCACGGCATGTGCACGACCCACGCCGAGCGCGTCAACGCCGACCTGCTCGGTTTCATCCGGGCCTGAACCTCAACCTAACTGCATGGAGATACGAATATGAAGATCGTTGTGATCGGAGGCACCGGCCTCATCGGCTCGAAGCTCGTCGCGCTGTTGCGCGAGCGCGGCAATGAGGTGATTGCCGCGGCGCCGAATACGGGCGTCAACACTATCACCGGCGAAGGGCTGGCGGAGGCGCTGAACGGCGCTGACGTGGTGGTCGATGTCGCCAACTCGCCGACGCTCGACGACGAGGCGGCGATGGAGTTCTTCCAGGCGTCCGGGCGCAATCTCATTGCGGCGGAGAAGGCGGCAGGCGTGAGGCATCACGTGGCGCTGTCGGTGGTCGGCGCGCAACGCGTCGTCGAGAGCGGCTATCTGCGCGCCAAGGCGGCGCAGGAGAATCTGATCAAGAAATCGGGGGTTCCGTATTCGATCCTGCAATCGACGCAGTTTTTCGAGTTTATCGAGCGCATCGCCAAGGGTGCGCTCGACGGCGACGTCTATCGCCTCTCGCCGGCGCTGATGCAGCCGATCGTGTCCGACGAGGTCGTGGCGGCGCTCGCCGACATTGCGCTCGGCGCGCCGCTCAACGACACGGTGGAGGTCGGCGGGCCGGAGGCCATTCCGCTTGACGAACTGGCGCGCGAGCTGCTGAGCGCAAGGCAGGACGGGCGCGCGGTGATCGCGGATGCGCACGCGCGCTATTTCGGCGCTGAGCTCAACGACCGGTCGCTGATCCCCGGTCCGGATGCGCGGCGCGGCGCGCTGACGTTCGCCGACTGGCTTCGCCAATCGATCGCGCCGGACTGAACCTTTCGAAATGCGGCCGCGCCGCCCGGGGCGGCCGCTCTCAGCCAGGAATACCGCTATGATGAAGCTCTATTACGCCCCAGGCGCCTGTAGCCTGGCCGATCACATCGCTTTGCTCGAGGTGGACGCCGAGTTCGAAGCGGAGGCTGTCGACATTCGCACCAAGCGCACCGCCTCGGGCGAGGATTTCCGCAGCATCAATCCGAAAGGCTATGTGCCGGTGCTGGTGCTGGACGATTGCGAAATCCTCACGGAGAACATCGCCGTGCTGGACTGGATCGCCGACCGTTATCCGCAGCTGCGGCGCAACGGCGTGCTGTCGCGCACGCGTCAGCTCGAAACGCTTGCGTTCATCTCCACCGAGATCCACCGCGCGTTCAAGCCGATGTGGCACGGCGGGGCGGAGGCTGAAAAGCAGAAGGCGCGCGAGACGCTCGCCGGCTTGTTTGCAATCACCGCAACGCAGATGAGCGGCGACTACCTGTTCGGCGGCGAACTCACGGTCGCAGACTGCTATCTCTTCGTGATGCTGCGCTGGGCGGAGAAGTTCGGCATCGCCGCGCCGGAGCCATTGCTGCGCCTGCAATGGCGGATGGAGCAGCGCCCCGCGGTGCAGGCGGCCCTGGCGCGCGAGGAGATGCACGACGCGCTGGGCCGAAGCGCTTCGCCGTGATTCTACTCGGAGCCGGCGGCAGGATGGGACGCCGCCTGGCGTGGCGGAAGCAGCGCCGCGGTCGTGCATCCGGCCGCACGGAACGGCTGCAGACGGTGTTCCGGAACGCCGAGCGCGGCGAGGTCCGCCGCCAGGCGCGCCAATGCGTCGCCGTTGAGCAGCGCTTCGTGCACCGTCGTGCGCACATCGCAGGCGACGCCGCTGTCGAGCACGCGTACAAGACTGGCTCTGGCCTTGGCGCCGCTGCCGGGCGCGCCGGTTATGCGCGCGTATTCGTCGAATGCAGCTTTGACGTCGAAACCGATCCAATCGACCAGCGGCAGAACCGCCGCAAGCCGTTCGGGATAGGGGCCGGCGGTGTGAAGCCCGATGCGGAAGCCAAGCGCGCGCACGGCGCGCATCGCGTCCGGCAGCGCCGATTGCAGCGTGGGTTCGCCGCCCGAGAACACCACGCCGTCGAGCATGCCGCGGCGACTGCCGAGAAAGGCCAGCACATCCGGCCAGTCGATCGCCGGCTCGGCGTTTGGCGGAATGAGGTGCGGGTTGTGGCAATAGCCGCACGCCCATGGACATCCCTGACAGAACACCGTGGCGACGAGTTCGCCCGGCCAGTCGCACATGGACAGCCGGGCCAACCCGCCAACGCGCAGCTCAGCGGAGCGAGGCGTTTGCTTCGCTGAAGAATTGACGCTCATTGTGCTCGCCTTTCTTGCCGCGATTGAAGGACGACACGGGGCGGTGATAGCCCATGACGCGGGTCCAGACTTCGCAGGGCTGACGTTCGTCATCGCTGAGTTCGATTTTGGCTTCCGGTTGGGTATGCTCGTTCATATTGCTCTCCTCTAATTCGCGGCGGCGCGCCGCTTGGCTGCGAGCCGTTCGGCGTCGCATTTGGGACAGAAGGCGTGCTCGCCTTCGAGATAGCCATGGGTCGGGCAGATCGAGAATGTCGGCGTCACCGTGATGTAGGGCAGGTGGAAATTAGTGAGCGCCCGGCGCACCAGCTTCTTGCACGCGGCGCCGGAGGACAGCCGCGATCCCATGTAGAGATGCAGCACCGTGCCGCCGGTGTACTTGCGCTGCAGCTCGTCCTGCCGCGCCAGCGCCTCGAACGGATCGTCGGTGAAGTCGACGGGAAGCTGGCTCGAATTGGTGTAGTAGGGATTCTCGTCGGTCCCGGCCTGCAGGATGCCAGGGTAGCGTTTGCGGTCCTCCTTGGCGAAGCGATAGGTCGTGCCTTCGGCAGGCGTCGCCTCCAGATTGAACATATTGCCGGTCTCTTCCTGGAACGCTTTTATGCGCGCGCGCACGTGGTCGAGCAGCCGCACCGCGAACGCATGGCCCCATGGCGTGGTGATGTCCTCGCAGTCGGCGGTGAAGTTGCGGATCATCTCGTTGACGCCGTTGACGCCGAGCGTGGAGAAATGATTGCGCAGCGTGCCGAGATAGCGCTTGCTGTAAGGAAACAGCCCGTCGTCCATGTAGCGCTGCACGACTTTGCGCTTGATCTCCAGACTGTTGCGGCCGATCGCGAGCAGCGTATCGAGACGGCGGAATAAACCGGCTTCGTCGCCGCGATAGAGATGGCCCAGGCGCGCGCAATTGACGGTGACCACGCCGATCGATCCGGTCTGTTCGGCGCTGCCGAACAAGCCGTTGCCGCGCTTGAGCAATTCGGTGAGATCGAGCTGCAGGCGGCAGCACATGGAGCGGATCATGTGCGGTTTCAGCTCGGAATTGATGAAGTTCTGGAAGTAGGGCAGGCCGTACTTCGCCGTCATCTCGAACAGGCGGTCGGCGTTCTCGCTGTCCCACGGGAAGTCCGGCGTGATGTTGTAGGTGGGGATGGGAAAAGTGAAGACGCGTCCCTTGGCGTCGCCCCTGGTCATCACCTCCATGTAGGCGCGGTTGATCATGTCCATTTCGGATTGCAGATCGCCGTAGGTGAAATCCATTTCCTCGCCGCCGATGATCGGCGTCTGATCGCGCAGATCCTCGGGGCAAACCCAATCGAAGGTGAGGTTGGTGAACGGCGTTTGCGTGCCCCAGCGCGACGGCACATTGAGATTGTAGATGAGTTCCTGGATCGACTGCAGGACGTCGTCGTAGCTCAACCGGTCCTTGCGGATGAACGGCGCCATGTAGGTGTCGAACGAACTGAACGCCTGCGCGCCGGCCCATTCGTTCTGCAGCGTGCCGAGAAAATTGACGATCTGCCCGACCGCGCTGGACAGGTGCTTCGGCGGGCTGGCTTCGACCTTGCCCGGTACGCCGTTCAGGCCTTCGATCAGCAGCGTGCGCAACGACCAGCCGGCGCAATAGCCGGCGAGCATGTCGAGATCGTGAATATGAATGTCGCCTGCGCGATGAGCTTCGCCGATCTCGGGCGGATAGATATGCGACAGCCAGTAATTGGCGACGACTTTGCCCGATAGATTCAGAATAAGTCCGCCGAGAGAATATCCCTGGTTGGCGTTGGCGTTCACGCGCCAGTCGGTGCGGTCGAGGTATTCATTGATGGACGCGGCGACGTCCACCAAGGTCTGGCGGTCCTGCCGCGCCTGTCCGCGCTTCTCGCGATAGACGATGTAGGCGCGCGCGGTAGCGAAATGATCGGCGGCGATCAGCGTCTGCTCGACGATGTTCTGTATGTCCTCGATATGCGGCGTTTCGCGGGAAAAGCGGTGGACGATTATCTTGAGCGCTTCGTTCGTGAGCCGCTCCGCTTCTTCATCGTCGAACTCGCCGGTCGCCTGGCCTGCGCGTGCGATGGCGGAGCGAATCTTGCCGGCCGCGAAGGCTGCGGTTTCGCCGTGGCGTTTGACGATCTCCCGCGGCGCCGCCGTTTGCTGGGAGTTGTCTGGATACAAGCGGATCGGCGCGGACATCGGCACTCCATCTCAGTTTGGAGCGGAGCCCTTGGCAGACGCGTGCGGGAAACGAACCGGCCTAACAAGGCCGACCGCCAGCAAGCGCCCGCCGGGACACCCCGCCCGAGGACGTTTCTTCAGTGTCGCGGCAGGTCTCCTGGCTCGCGGGTCGTCGCGATTGTCTGGCCTTCCCAGCGCACGGATGCGCCAGTGACTCCAGCGACAATGGCTCGCCGCTCACAGTTGCGGGGGCAGCGCCGGCATTGCGTCCCACGGACGCGCACCGGCTTCCCTCTTAGCCCTCGATCTTGCGACTCGAAGGACCGTGACTACTAGATGTAGTGGTGGTAGCGGGATTTGTGTCAATAGATAGTTAATCGAGGTGCGTCATCCCAACGCACGCCGTTGCGTTCGCGAGTCGAAGCCCGCAGATTGTCGTGCTCGCGATGCGCTGGATTTCGCACGCAGATCGCGAGCGGGTCCTGGATGGGTGACGCCGGGAGGGCGCGTCTCTGCATCGCTCAGGCCGATCACGCATTGCGAGCGCGCGGAGCGTCAGCGCCGAGCGCTTCAAGAAGCGGAAGCGAGCGCACCCACGCTTGACTCGTTGGCGTCTACGCTGGCCGATGTGGGCATGAGCCCGGGAAGTGCGCGAAGATTGGAGCGGCCCGACATCGGCGACGTCACGAGCCCGCTGACGCGCAGGCTTGCGCGTTGGCCGCGCCAGGGTCGTGCTGTGCTCGTGCTGTGTGCGCCGGCGGGGTTCGGGAAGACAGCGACGCTTGCGCATCTGCACCGTCGCGTTGAAGCGCAGGGCGCGCCGGTGGCGTGGCTCACGCTTGACGGCGCCGACGATACGGAGAGTTTCTCCGAAATGCTGCGCCGTGCGCTGGCGGGCGCGCTTGCGTGTGACGTCGGCGAGGGGCTGGATGCGCTGCTCGAACGGATCGCTGCTGCGCCCGGCCACGCGCTTTTCCTGGACGACGTGCATTGCGCATCGCCTGAGGTGCGTCAGGCTGTTTCAAAGCTGTTGGCGCATGCGCCGAAGAACCTGCGCGTAGCGATGGCCGGGCGCGACGTGCAGGGCCTGCGGCTGGCGCGGTTGAGCGTCGCCGGCCGTGCCGAGCTGATCGGTCCGGATGCGATGCGCATATCGGCGCAGGCTCTTGCCGAGATCGAGCCGCACGGAGGCGAGCGCGAATTCCGGAAGATCGTCGAGCTGACCGATGGCTGGCCGGCCGCGGCGATCGCATTGGCGTCGAGCCTGCGCGCGCAGCCCCGCAACGCCGCGCTTACGAGCGATCATGTCGTGAGCGCGGGGCTTGTGAAGTTTGTCCGCGAAGAGATCGCGCCTGAGCTGTCGGAGGATCTTGCGCACGCGCTGCGCATGCAGGCGTTGCTGCCGGGCGTGCCGGCGGGGCCGGAGGCGATGGCGCTGACGGCCGCGATTGCGGACGGGCCGTTGTCCGGTCTTATTCGCCGCCGCGAGGATGGCGCGCTGACGCTGAACCCGATCGTGGAGATATGGGCGCGTCATGATCTCGCGCGGAGAGCCGCGCACGAGCGCGCGAGCGTGACAGAGCGGGCTGCGCGCCTTGCGCTTGCGGCCGGCCGGCCGGCTGAGGGCTTCGCGATCGCGCTTGATGGCGGCGACGCACAGCTGGCGCTCGACATCGTGCTCGAAGCCGGCGCCGTGTTGCTGTGGATCACCCATGGTTTTGAAACCGTCCGTTCAATCGTCGAGCGCGCGGGCGAAGTGCTGGTGGAGCAGACGCCGCGCCTGCAATTGATGGCGAGCGTGATCGACCTCAAGCGCGGCGAGGTCGCCCGCGCCGAAGGACGCTTCACGCGTGCGCTGCGTATGCCGCTCGACGACGACGGCGAGCGCGACGCCGGCATCGTGCGCGTGGCGCTTGCGATCTATGGCTGCCGGGACATATCGAAGACTGATTGGCGCGTGCTGGAAGAAAAGCTGCAGGCCTCCAACGACAGCGCCGCCATGCGCTCCTACACCACGTCCGCCGCCGCGATCTTGAAGCTGCAGTCCGGCCAGCTCGACGACGCCGAGCGTGTGGCGGAAGCCGCGAAGGTCGATGCGCGCTTTGCGCAGAGCAGCTACGCGATCATGTACCTCGACTTCCACCTGGCCGGCGTGGCGCTTGCCCGCGGCCAGGCCGCGACGATGCGCGAGCAGATGCAGGCGGCGCTTGCGCGCTGGCGCTCCGAGTTCAGCTCCGATACCGGCGCGCAAGCCGTCGCGGCGGCGTTCGCCGCCGAAGTGGAGCTGGAGCTGGGCCGCCCGACAGCGGCGCGCGCGCGGTTCCTGCCGACGATGAAACGGCTCGGCAATCTCGACGCCTGGTTCGAGGTCTATGCGGCCGCGTACGAGACGGCCGCGCGCTTGGACATGCTGGAGTTCGGCGCGGCGAGCGCGATCAAGAAGCTCGGGCACTTTGCGGAATTGCTCCGCTCGCGCGGATTGCAGCGGGTCGCGACACATCTGAACGTAGTCTCCGCCGTGCTCGCGGGCGAGGCGCGCTTGCGCGGCGAGGGCGCGATGCTCGGGACGGCCGCCGACGCCGATATCGCCGGCGCCGTTCAGGATGCGCGCTATTGGCGCGAGCGGGAAGCGCGCGCGCTTGCGGAAGCCTACGCATTGATGGCGCAGGGACAGGCGCGGCAGGCCGCACAGCGGCTGGCGGCCGATATTGAGGTCCTGCGCGATATGCAGTGCAGACGCGCCGAGCTTCGGCTGCGCGCGCTCTCCGTCGCAGCCTACGACGCCACGGGTCAGGAGAAGCAGGCGCGCCGGGCGATGCTCGAGGCTTTGGCGCTGGGGCGGATGACGGGCTATCGCCGGAGCCTGATCGATTCCGGCGGGGCGGCGCTCGTGCGGCGGCTGTCGAAGCTTGGCGCCGGCGTGTCGCCGACCGACCGGCGTTTTGCGGACATGGTGCTGAAGCAGGTGGAACGCCAGCAGGCGTCCAACGCGAATGTGAAGCTTACGGCGCGCGAGCAGGAAGTGCTGGCCGCGCTCAACGTGGCGCGCTCGGACAAGCAGATCGCGCGGCTCCTGGGCGTGTCGGAACATGCCGTGCGCTTCCACCTCAAGAACCTCTACCGCAAATTGCGCGTGCACAGCCGCACCGACGCGCTCGCCCAGGCCCATGCCGAGGGGCGTCTGTGACCCTCCCTATTTGGGTAGGTTCGCCTGCGACAGGGATATGAAGGCGCCTCCTAAAGAGGAGGCGCGCCCTCCCAGCCTCCGCGGGTAGGCAGCCCCGCCGATCCAGAAAATGCTTCGGCCCGAGGAGCAAGAGATGCGGCTCGGTGTCGATGTCGGCGGAACCAACACGGATGCGGTGCTGCTTGAGGGCCGCACGGTCCGCGCGGCGCTCAAGCGCCCGACGACGGCCGATGTCGGCGACGGCGTGGCCCAGGCGATCGCCAGCGTGCTCGCCGAAGCCCGGATCAAGCCCAAAGCCGTGAGCGCCGTCATGATCGGCACCACGCACTTCACAAACGCTTTCATTCAGGCGCAGGACCTCGCCAAGGTCGGCGTCATCCGCATCGGCTTTCCGGCCGCACGCGGCGTGCCGCCGTTCACGGATTGGCCCGACGTGCTGCGCGCCGCCGTGGCGGGGCCGGTCTTCATGGTGCGCGGCGGCCACCAATTCGACGGCCGCGAGATCGGACCGCTTGCCGAAGACGAGATCGGCGACGCCGCGCGCCGCATGGCGGATGCGGGCGTGCGCACGCTCGCGATCTCCGGCGTGTTCAGCCCGCTCAATGGCGCACATGAAAAGCGCGCCGCCGAGATCGTCGCCCGCGCGGCGCCGGAGCTTGACGTCACCTGCTCGGCTGACATCGGCCGCGCCGGCCTGCTCGAACGCGAAAATGCGGCGATCATGAACGCGAGCCTCAAGCTGCTGGCGGCCAAGGTCGTAAGCGGGCTTGAGCGGGCGGTGCGCGGCTCGGGCGTCGAAGCGCCATTCTTCGTCAGCCAGAACGACGGCACGCTCATTCCGTCCGCACGCGTACGCGAACAGCCGGTGCTGACGTTCGCCGCCGGCCCCACCAATTCGCTGCGCGGGTCGAGCTGGCTCAGCGGGATGCAGAACGCGATCGTCGCCGACATCGGCGGAACGACCACCGACGTCGGCGTGCTGGTCAATGGCTATCCGCGACAATCGAGCCTGCACGTCGACATTGGCGGCGTGCGCACGAACTTCCGCATGCCGGATCTGACCTCGATCGGCCTCGGCGGCGGCAGCCGGGTGCGCAGCGAAAACGGCCGCGTGCGCGTCGGCCCGGATTCCGTGGGGCGCCGCTTGACCGAGGACTCCCTGGTGTTCGGCGGCGCCACGCTTACGGCCAGCGACATCGCCGTGAAGCGCGGTCACGCCAAGTTCGGCGATGCGGGCAAGGTGGGCGACGTCGATCCCGGCCTCGCGCAAGCCGCGGACGATCTGATCCATCGCATCCTCGAAGACGCGGTGGATCGCATGAAGACCAGCGCCGGGGCGGCGCCGCTCATTCTGGTGGGCGGCGGCGCGACCTTGATCAACAGGCCGCTCGCCGGCGTTTCCGATATTGTGCGTCCCGATCATTCGAGCGTCGCCAACGCCGTTGGCGCTGCAATCGGCCAGATCGGCGCGGATGTGGACCGCATCTTCAGCGGCGAAGCGCTGGCGCGCGAGGCGATCGTCGAGCAGGCGCGCGAAGAAGCGTTCGAACGTGCGGTGGCGCACGGCGCCAAGCGCGAGACGCTGCAGCTCGTCGAACTCGATGTCCTGCCGCTTCAGTATCTGCCCGGCGGCGCCCAGCGCGTGGTGTGCCGCGCCGTGGGCGATCTCAATCTTTCCAGCGAGGCGCAAGATGAAGCTCAGTCTCAGCGACGTGGACGATCTGGCGGCGGGTTCAGCCTTTTTGGGAACCGGCGGCGGGGGTGATCCCTATATCGGCGCGCTGCTGTGCAAAGCGGCGCTCGCCGAGCATGGCGATGTCGAGATCAAGGCGGTCGAGCAGCTCGCCGACGATGCGCAGATCATGTGCGTCGCCGCCATGGGCGCGCCGACCGTACTGATCGAAAAGCTGATGAGCGTGGAGGACGCGGAGTTCGCCGCGCAGGCGCTGGAGACCTATCTCGGCAAGCGTGCGGATGCGTTGATCTGCGCGGAGATCGGCGGCCTCAACTCCACCATGCCGGTGGCGCTCGCGGCGCATCGCAAGCTGCCGGTCGTAGACGCCGACGGTATCGGGCGCGCGTTTCCGTCGCTTGAAATGACGAGCTTCAACATCAACGGCGTTGCGGCGACGCCGCTCGTGGTTGTCGACGAGCTGGGACAATCGTTCCTGCTGCACGCCAACACCGTGAAGGCGGCGGAGGACTTGGCGCGTCCTGTCGTCGCGGCGATGGGTGCTGCGGTGACGCTTGCGGGCTATTGGATGACGGGGCGGCAGGTCAAAGACGCGGCGGTCGGCGGCACGGTGTCGGCCGCGCTCAGGATCGGCCGCGCGCTGCGGCGCCGCGATGAACGGAGCGCGGTGCAGCATTTGCTGGAGGCGCTGCGGGGCATCGACCATTACCGGCACGCCTACGCCGTGTTCTCGGGAAAGATCGTCGACGTTGCGCGCAACACGACCGGCGGCTGGGTGTTCGGTCATTGCGACATTGTCAGCGAGTCCGGCGAAACGGCGCGGATCGAGTTTCAGAATGAACATCTGGTCGCGCGCGCCGGGGACCGCCTGCTGGCGATCGTGCCGGACCTCATCTCGGTAATCGACGCCGAGACGGCGCGCCCGATCCCGACCGAGAGCATCCGCTACGGACAGCGCGTCACCATCGTCGCCTGCAGCGCGCCTGCGCAGATGCGCACGGCGGAGGCGCTGAAAGTCGTCGGCCCGGCGGCGTTCAAGCTCCAGGGCGCATTTCAACCCGTTGAAGCATTGCATTGAAATCTGGCTGAGCGAGGGGAGTGATCATGAGCATGGGAAAGAAGAGCCTAGTGTGCACCGTGGCGATGCTCGCCGGAATAGGCGTCGCGCACGCGCAGGAAGCGGGCGACGGCGGGATCGAGGATATCGTGGTCACCGCCCAGCGCCGCGCCGAGACGCTGCAAAGCGTGCCGCTGCAAGCCTCCGCCTTCTCCGCGCAAACGATTCAGGACGCCGGCATCAGCGAAACGGCCGATTTCATCGAGCTGATCCCGAACGTTTCGTTCGATCAGTCGTTCACGTATCTCAACAGCTTTGTCGTCGTGCGCGGCGTGTCGCAGATCAACAATGCGGATTCGCCGGTTTCGGTGATTGTCGACGGCGTGCCGCAGAACAACCAGAAGCAACTGCGGATGAATTTGTTCGACATCGAACAGATCGAGGTGCTGCGCGGCCCGCAGGGCGGTCTTTACGGCCGCAACGCGATCGGCGGCGCCATCAGCATCGTGACGCGCGCGCCCGGCGACGAGCTTGAAGGCTCGATCGGCGGTTCATGGGGGACGGGCAATGCGTTCGATGTGTCCGGCTCGTTGTCGACGCCGCTCGGCGCCAACGGCGCCGCGCTGCGCCTTGCGGGGTCCTGGCGCGAGGATGGCGGCCGCATCGACAATGTCTTCCTCGGCGACGAGGTGGACGCCGTCGATCACGACGGCGAAATCCGCGCGCGGTTCACGACGCCGCTGAGCGCCTCCGTCAATCTCGATTTGCGCGCGGCCTATCGCGACTTCGAGGCGGGCGGCGTCTATGACAGCGTGGTGTTGAGCGGCGACGCGAACGATTTCCAATCGCCGCGCGAGAGCATGCTCGGCGTGACCTATGGCGATATCTTCGACGCTTCCGCGAAGCTCGATTGGGATTTGGGTTTCGCCACGCTGACCAGCATCACCGGCTACACCGAACTCAGCGAAACCTATCGCGGCGACCTTGATTTCTCGAACCCGGTGGACGATCCCGACGGCTTCCTCGGGCTCGGCATTCAGCTCGGGCAGGGGCAGGAGCTTGGCGTGCGCATGACGAGCCAGGAGGTCCGCCTGGTCTCGCCCGACGAAAACCGGTTCCGCTGGATCCTCGGCGCGTTCTACCTGCACACTGAGCGCGATCTGCGCACGCGCGGCTTTGTCGATCTCACCGGCGATGTGAATCAGATCGACAATCCGCTGCTGACGATCATCGATAATCGGGAGAGCAACGACAACAACGCCTACGCCGTCTACGGCCAGTTCGATTTCGATCTGACCGATCGGCTGACGCTGTCGGGCGCGCTGCGCTACGACGAAGATCAGCGCGAACAGACGAACCTCGTCACTTCGGCCGTGCGCGAGCGGACCTTCGACAGCGTGCAGCCGAAGGCGACGCTCACCTACCGCTTCACGCCGGAGGCCCTGGCGTACGCGACCTACTCCACCGGCTTCCGTTCCGGCGGTTTCAATGGGCCAGGCGTGTCGATTCCGCTGTTCTTGCCGGAGGAGCTCACGAACTACGAAATCGGCTTCAAGACCAGCTGGTTCAACCGCCGCCTGATCGTGAACGGCGCGGCTTTCTTCGCCGAGGACGAGAACTTCCAGTATTTCTTCGTCGATGCGCTCAGCGCTTCGCAGATCATCGGCAATATCGACGAGGTGGAGATTTCGGGCGTCGAACTCGAGGTGCAGGCGCGATTGGCGGAGGGGTTCAATCTCTACGCGGCGCTGGGCACCACGGATTCCGAAATCCAGGCCAACAGCATCGACCCGACGAGCGTCGGCAACCGCGCGCCGAAGACGACGGAATGGAGCTTCAACGCGGGCTTTCAGTATGAATGGGATTTGACCTCGAATTGGCGCGCCCTGGCGCGCCTCGATTGGGAGCATCAAGGGGACAAATATTGGCAGCTGGACAATGCCGACGTCCAGGAGCCCGTCGACTTGGTCAATCTGCGCTTTGGCGTGCAGAACGGCGATTGGTCGGTGTTCCTGTCCGGGCGCAACGTGCTCGACCAGGACTACTACGCCGACTTCAATCCGCGCGAGTACAGCGGCCTCGATATCGACATCGGCTCGCTGGCTCAGCCGCAGGTCTGGTCGATCGAGGTGCGGCGCACGTTCTGACCTGATGGCGACCGGCCAACAGCACCGCTCCGCCGTGGGCGGTGCTGAACGCCTGCTTCGCGCTCGGGGAACCGGAGGTGTCGGGTCGCGTAGGCGCGCGAGCGAGGCCGCTCAAATCCACTCGAACATCTCTTCGCAGCGTTCGCGGCGGGGTCTTGAAAGTCACCCGCTGACCTGCGCTGCAAGGCGTCCCCGACAAGGCGGCGGGCGGTTGAGGCCGCAATCGCCGGAGTTGCCGGTCCATTGACGCCGGCCTGACCCAGATCAAGCGCCCCGCCGGCGCCGCCGATAAAATACTCACGCTCGCGAGAGTGAAGATTGACACGCCGCCGTTTTGGTGGCTCACTCCGTCATGGAGCGTCGGCGGTCATGATCGGCGCGAGGGAGGATTATCCGATGAGAGCGATGCTCTTGGCGTCGGCTTGCGCCGCCGCACAGATGGCCGTGTGCCTGCCAGCCTACGCGCAGAGCAACGAGGATCAGGCGCCGGGCGCGTCCCGATCCGAGGAACAGGAAATCATCGTTACGGCGACGCGGCGCGCGGAGCGTCTGCAGGACGTGCCGCTCAGCATCACGGCGTTCTCACAGGAAGAACTCACCGCTCAGGGCATCGTCGGCTATGAGGGCCTGGCGACCGCGACGCCGGGCGTCGTGCTCAACCGGGCCAGCGCCAACTTCAACAATTTCACCGCCCGCGGCGTCGCCACCAACGGTTACGGCGCCAATCTGCAAAGCACGGTGGCGGTTTATATCGACGAGTTGCCGATCTCGACCATCGGCAACACGACCGTGCTCGATCCAAATCTCTTTGACGTCGAACGGGTCGAGTTTTTGCGCGGCCCGCAGGGCACGCTGTTCGGCTCCGGGTCGCTTGCAGGCGCGTTGCGCATCCTCACGCGCAATCCCGACTTGAACGATTTCGACGCTTCGGTGCTCGCCGATTTCGGCATCGTCGGCGATGACTCGCTGCGTCAGCGCTACAACGGCATGATCAATGTGCCGCTGGTGGAAGATCGGCTCGCGCTCCGCGTTGTCGGTTTCCTGCGTGACGAGGAAGGCTATATCGACAATGCCGGCACCGGCATCAACGATTCCAACGCCTTGGAAGCCTGGGGGAGCCGTGCGATTCTGCTTTGGACGCCGACGGACCGTCTCTCGGTGCGGCTGCTTGCGTCGCGCGAACTCAGCGAACCGCAGGATTCGTCCACCACCAGCCCAGCGCTCGGTGAATATGTCCGTGTCTCCGATCGCCCCGATCTCTTTCAAGGCGATCTGAACACCTACAATGCCACCGTGGAATATCAGTTCGACGGCGCGAACTTCACCAGCTCGTCGACCTTCTCCACCTTCGATCAAAAATTCTACGTCGATCTCGCCGGCACGTTCGCCGGTTTCGTCGCCTTCGCGCTCGATGCGGACGGCTATCAGGATACGTTCGTACAGGAAATGCGGCTGGCGTCGGATCCGGGCGGCAGCTGGGATTGGGTGATCGGCGGCTTCTATCTCGATCGCCGTCACGACGTGGATTATAACTACCGTTCTTCGCCGGAGTTCCTGGCTGCGGCTGGCATCACCGGGCTGCCGGACGAATACTATCAGCGGTTCAGCTCGCACTTCATTTCGCACGAACTCGCAGGCTTCGGTGAACTTACGTATCGCTTCAGCGACGATCTATGGATCACCGCCGGCGGGCGTTATGGCAGCGTCGATGCGCAGGGCTTCACCGAAGCAGCGGGCTATAACAGCAACTATCTGGCTAATGCGTTGACCTGGAGGTACGACGGCGTTCCCAACGCGGTGACGATCACCCCGATCGTGCCGGCGGTGGGC
Source organism: Hyphomonadaceae bacterium (assembly GCA_023384105.1). Taxonomy (GTDB): domain Bacteria; phylum Pseudomonadota; class Alphaproteobacteria; order Caulobacterales; family Aquidulcibacteraceae; genus Vitreimonas. The sequence goes on from JAHDXR010000001.1 coordinate 171,612, forward strand.
GTGAAGGCGGAAGAAGACGGGCCATCCTATAGGCTTTCGCTCTCCTATCGGCCGACTCCTTCGCTCACGACCTACGCTACGATATCTACGGGCTTCCGCACGCCGGTCGTCAATGCGCGCGCCGGCAGCGTAAGCGTGATCGATTCAACCGATATCATCATCCCGGACGGCGCAGACTCCGACCAGCTGACCAATTACGAAATTGGTTTGAAGGGCCGCTGGCTCGATGGACGGCTGAACGCCAACATTGCCTTCTACTTCATCGATTGGCAGGACATTCAGGTCCAAGCCAACCGCGTGTCCGATTCGATCCAGTTCGCGACCAATATCGGCGGCGCAGAAAGCAAAGGCATCGAGCTGGAGATTCAGGCGATCCCGATTGACGGCTTGACCATCGGCTTCAACGGTTCGTTCAACGAAGCGGAAGTGACCTCGCTCACGCCATCCGAGGCGGCGATCTCCGGTGCGGTTCTCGGCGCGCGACTGGCGGGGCCGGAATTCCAGGGCTCGCTGTATTTCAACTACAATTTCTTCCTTACGCCGCAAGCCGAGGCGAACTTCTCGCTCATCGCCCAGCATGTCGGGTCGTTCCCGTCCTCCTTCCCGAACGTGCCGGGACGGCCAACCATACCAAGCGCAACGTTCGACTATACGGACTCCTACACGCTGGTGAACTCGGTGTTTGCGATTGCGTTCGACAACTTCACGGTAGGCGCCTATGTCGAGAACATGTTCGACGAATATGCGACAACGTACGTTCACCCGGAAGCGTTTACGGCCAGCCGATACTCGGTGACGCGTCCGCGCACGTTCGGGGTGCGTGTCGGTTATGACTTCTGACCATGAGTTCCGTTAGGGAGTTGGGGGCCGCACACCTCAGCCCGGCCGCGCTTCATGCGCGGCCGGGCGCGCGCGCATGGACGGCCTTGGCCATTCTGTGCTTCGTCTATGTTCTGAACTTCCTCGACCGGCAGCTCCTGTCGATCCTGGCCAAGCCCATTCAGGACGATCTCGGCGTGACGGACGGCCAGCTCGGCTTGCTTGGCGGGCTCTATTTCGCTGTTTTCTACTGCGTGCTGGCGATTCCCATCGGTTGGCTGGCGGATCGCACCAATCGCGCGAAGCTGCTTTCCATAGCCTGCGGCTTGTGGAGCGTGGCGACGGCGGCTTGCGGGCTCGCACAAAATTATCCGCACCTCGCCGCCGCGCGCATGGCGGTGGGTGTCGGCGAAGCTGGCGGGGTGCCGCCGTCCTACGCCATCATCTCCGATTACTTTCCGTCCGGCACGCGCGGCACGGCGCTTAGCCTGTTCAATTTCGGTCCGCCGATCGGACAGGCGCTGGGCGTTGCGTTCGGCGCCTCGGTCGCCGTCGCCTATTCATGGCGTTCTGCGTTTTTGGCGATCGGCGTCGTCGGCGTTTTCACGGCGCTGATCGTCTGGCTCTTTGTCCGCGAGCCGAAGCGCGGCGGTCTGGACGCGGCGCCGGCGGACGAGCCCGTTGACGCAAAGCCGGCCTCGGCCGGCTTTTGGGCGACGTGCCGGATGTTCTTCTCAAACCCCGTGCTGCTGCGCATCTCGCTGGCCTGTGGCGCGACGCAATTCGTGACCTACGCCATCCTCAACTTCACGATTCTGTTTCTCATGCGCGAGAAGGGCATGACGCTGGAACAGGTGGCGGTTTACTACGCCTTGCTGATCGGCCTCGGCACTGTCGCCGGCATGTATGCGTCGGGCCGGCTGATAGACAAGTTCTCGCGGCGCTCGAAGCTGGCTTTCGCCTGGATTCCCGGCGCAGGGCTTGCGGTCGCGCTTCCGTTCTTCGTCGGCTTCGTGTGGGCGCCGACCTGGGAGCTGGCGCTCGTTTTCCTCGCGCTGCCGACGGCGCTCAACTATTTCTATCTCTCGCCGGCGGTGACGCTGGTGCAGGAAGAAGTGCGGCCGGATCAGCGCGTGCTCTCGGGCGCGCTGCTGCTCCTGGTGATGAACTTGATCGGCCTCGGCCTCGGCCCGACCTTCGTCGGCGCGATGAGCGACTACTTCCGGCCGGACCATCCGGACAACTCGCTGCAGCTTGCTTTCTATGCGCTGGCGCCTTTCTACGTCCTGGCCGTGTTGCTGTTCGTATGGCTCGCGAGCGCGTTGAGGCGCGAGGCCCAGCAGGGAGGCGTGACGTGAGACGCTTGATCCAGGCGCTGGTGGCGATGCTCGCGCTTTGCATGGCGCCCGCGGCGTTCGCGCAGGCCGGCCCGGTCGCCGACGCGCCGGCCGGCCGGTTGCGCGGCGAGGCCGTCGACGGCTTGCATGTTTTCCGCGGCGTTCCCTATGCGCGCCCGCCCGTGGGCTGGCGGCGCTGGCGGGCGCCGGCGCCGATGCCGGCATGGCGCGGCGTTCGCGACGCGACGCAATTCGGCGCGGCCTGCCACCAGCCGGCGTCACGCTCAGGCAGCATCTATGCCGGCGAGCACCCGGCGATGAGCGAGGACTGTCTCTTCCTCAACATCTGGGCGCCCGCCGACGCGCGCAACGCGCCGGTGCTGGTCTGGATTCACGGCGGCTCGCTGACGACGGGGGCGGGCAGCGAGCCGATGTATGACGGCGCGCGGCTGGCGCAGCAGGGTCTCGTCGTCGTGACGATCAATTACCGGCTGGGCGCGCTGGGCTATCTGGCTCATCCCGGCCTCAGCGCCGAGTCGCGCCAGGGCGTGTCCGGCAATTACGGCCTGCTCGATCAGATCGAAGCGCTGCGCTGGATCGGCCGCAACGTCGCCGCGTTCGGCGGCGATCCCGCCAATGTGACGATTGCGGGCGAATCCGCCGGCGCGCTCAGCGTCATGTACCTGATGGCGGCGCCCGATGCGCGCGGCCTGTTCCACCGCGCGATCGCGCAGAGCGCCTACATGGTCACCGCGCCGGAACTGCGCAACAGCACGTTTGCGAACTTCCCGGCCGCGGAAGCGATCGGGGTGTGGCTTGCGGGACAGCTCGGCGCCAGCAGCTTAGCCGGCCTGCGCGCGATGAGCGCGGAAGCCATCACCAACGGCGCCGTCGGTACGGGCTACTTTCCGTTCGTAACCGTCGACGGCCGCACGCTTCCCCGCCAGCTCGTCGACGTGTTCGATCGCGGCGAGCAGGCGCCCGTGCCGATCCTCGCCGGGTTCAACGAGGGCGAAATTCGGTCGCTGCGGTTCTTGCTGCCGCAGCCGCCCGCGGACGCCGCCGCCTACGTCGATGGAATTCGCGCGCGTTATGGAGAGCTCGCCGATGCCTTCCTCGCGCTCTATCCGGCGGACAATATCGGCGAGAGCTTGCTCGCGACGACGCGCGACGCCATGTACGGCTGGACCGCGGAGCGCCTGGTCGTGAAGCAGGCGGCGATAGGGGCGCCGTCCTTCCTCTACTACTTCGATCACAGCTATCCGGCCGCGGACGAGGCGGGCCTGCATGCTTTCCACGCCGCGGAGATTCCGTTCGTGTTCGGCACGACCACGCGCACGCCGCCGCGGTGGCCCGCCGTGCCCCAGACGCCGCAGGAGATGCAGCTCTCCGCAGCGATGACGAGCTATTGGGCGACATTCGCGCGCGACGGCGCGCCCAGCGCGCCGGACGAAGCCGAGTGGCGCCCTTACGGCGCCGAGCGCGCCTATATGGCGTTCGAGGACGCCCCGCGTGCGCGCACGCATGTGCTGCCGGGCGCCTATGAGCTTCACGAAGAGGTCGTCTGCCGGCGCCGGGCGCAGGGCGGCATTGCCTGGAACTGGAACGTCGGCGTAGTGTCGCCGCCCTTGCCGCCCGAGGCGCCGCAATGCCGCTGATCGGCCGCCCCGGCCCATCGCGCCAGCTCACTTGCGCATCGGATTGCGCAGGGCCGGGTCCGGATGCGGTTATTCGCCTTACTCGCAGATATGCGTTCGCAACGGGTAAGATTGGATAGATTCGTTGAGAGCAGAGTATGGCGGTTAAACCAGGGTCCAAGCGGGTGGCTGAGACGCCGAAGTCGAAGTCGAAGACGCGCGCGTCGCCGAAGGACGCGAAGCCGCGTCGGCGCGCGACGACGAAGGTCCAGCAGCGCGAAGAGATGATGGAGCAGATACTCGACACCGCGGAGTATCTTTTCTCCAGAAGCGGCCTGCATGGCGTGACGCTGAAGGACGTCGCCCATCGCGTCGGCGTGCACCACACGCTTCTGAACTACTATTTCACCGACAAGGAGCGGCTGTTCGACGCGGTGATCGCGCGCCGCGCAGGCGTAACGAGCGCGCGCCGGATGGAGGCGCTCGACAAATACGACGCCGCGACCAAGGGCAAGCCGACGGTGGAGGGCGCGCTACGTGCGTTCCTCGACACCGACCTCGACCTCTACAGTCAAGGCGGAGAGAACTGGAAGAATTACGGCGCGCTGGGCGCCTACGTGTCGAACACGCCCTATGGCGCCAAGCTCATGGATCTGCACTTCGATCCGGTCGTGCTGCGCCTGATCAGCCTGATCAAGAAGGCGCTTCCCGATTGCCCGGAGGAAGACCTCTTCTGGGGCTATCACTTCGTGACGGGCGCGCTGATGCTGACGCTCGCGCGCACCGGCCGTATCGACACGCTGTCGGGGGGGCTCTGCAAGTCGGACGATTTCGAGGCGGTGAAGGAGCGCATGGCTTCGTTCATGGCTGCGGGCTTCATGGCCATCTACGAGAAGCACAAGAAGGCGCGGCGCTAAGGCGACACGCGCCACCGCCCAAGTCATTCCGGACGCGCGCAGCGCGATCCGGAACCCAGGGCGAGCGATGCGCCCGCGGCCCTGGGTTCCGGGTCTGCGGCGCGTACCCGCGCCTCCGCCCGGAATGACTGTGATGGGCGTGCGCGCGGATGACTGCAAACGTGGCTTGCCGGCAACCCCGTTTCATCCTGCACGCGGAGCGAAGCTGAAACGCAGGCCGACGATCTGCGTCGATGCTTTAGCGTCTCCCGCAGGCGGCGTGTCGGTCGGGCAGCGGCGGCGCGGCGAGGCCATAAGCCCAAGTCCACGCCTGGCCGCTCTGGCGGCGCCTGCAGACGATCTCCTCGACATGCTCGTACATGCCGGGGAAGAGATGCGTGGACGGATACGGCGTGTTTGCGAACAGCATATAGGCGCGGTTCGTCCCGTAGGCGGGCCAGTCCGGCGCGCCGGCCGCGCGGGGTTCGCCGTTCTTTGCAAAGCTCGTCCAGTAGCCGATCATAGCTTCTGAAAGCCGCCGCTGCGCCGGCTCGTCTGGGATCGGCGGCCAGTTCACCGGGAAGTCGTCGAGCGCGCCGAACACGAACGGCAGTTCGCTGGCGTGAAAGGCGTGCAGGCCTGCGGCGTCCGCTGCAGGATAGCTGTGGTCGAACAGATACAGGAATGCCGGAACGCCCTGCGCCGTTTGCCGAATGGCGAGCCGTTCGGCAGCCCACCCATGGATTCCGTCGCGCGTCGCCGCATAGATGCTCTCCTGCATGTCCGTGCTGGGATAGAGGCGCAGGAAGTCGTCGGCGAGATCGCGATAGCGCTCGCGGATGGCGCGCTCGTAAGCGGCGGCGTTCTCCGGCGGCGGCGGCGCCAGGCCGGGGAACGTGCGGATTTCGCCGCCGGTCAAGCCTACAAGCAGCGGAACGCGCGCTTGTTCGCCGCGATCGAGCGTCTCGACGAGTTGGCGCGGCAGGACATGCCCGTCGACCGTGGGGCGCGGTGCAAACCCGGCGGAAACCGCCGCGTAGGTGAGCGCGCGCGCATCCATGGCGCGCAGGGCGGCGATGCTTTCGGCCTGCAACGATGCGCCGAGCCGCACGCCGGCGTCTTCCGCCGAAGCGACCCCGAATCTCGTCTCCCGCAGTTCGGGGACCATCAGGAGATTCGTGCTCTGCACGATGGCCTTTGCGAACAAGCCGCGCGCGGCGGGCGCGGCCAGAAGATACGTGACGCTGAGCGCGCCGGCGGATTCGCCGGCGATCGTCACATTGGCGGGATCGCCGCCGAACGCGGCGACGTTGCGGCCGATCCAGCGCAGCGCCTCGATCTGATCGAGCAGGCCGTAATTGCCGGAAACCCGATGCGGAGACTCCGCGCTCAGCTCGGGATGCGCGAGATAGCCCAGTACACCGAGCCGGTAATTGATCGACACAACGACGACACCGCGCTCCGCCAGCCGCGCGCCGTCATACATGGGCTCATTGCTCGAGCCGGACTGCAGCGAGCCGCCGTGGATCCATACGAACACCGGCGCATTCTGCGCGTCGGCGGGCGACCAGATGTTCAGCGAGAGACAATCCTCGCTCATCTCGCCGACCTCATAGGCGTAGACGGACGAGGATGGGCGCGCCGGCTGCACGCAGGCCGGGCCAAAGGCGGTCGCCCGACGCACGCCGCTCCAGGCGGGCATCGGCTGCGGCGGCGCCCAGCGCGCCTCGCCTATGGGCGCCAGCGCGTAAGGGATGCCCTGGAAGACGCGCAATTGACCTTCGTTGCGGCCCTGCACGGCGCCGGCGGGAGCGCTCACCATAGGTCCGCGCTCGGAAGTGGAGTCCAGCGGCGCGTCAAGCGCCGCGCAAGCGGAGACGATGGCGCACGCGACCGCGCTGGCGCTAGCAATCAGGCGATGAACGAACCCCATCGTATTGCCTCCTCGCGCGCTGCAGCGCTGCAGTGCGGGATCGCGGTGGCGCGCCAAGACGCCCGTAGCTTGTCGCGCGCGCGGACCTCGTCCGTGATTTGCGTTGCATCATGAGAGCGCCCTCTGCTAGCGTCAAGGCTCACTCGCGGGTGAGTGAATGAAAGCGCTTGGGCGCGATCGCCCCGCGCGGTGCGGACCGCTTGACGGAAGATCGAGCGCCGCGAAGGGGAACGCGATGACGATGGAGCGGACGGCGTCCGGCAAATCCACGCTCAAGGTTGCGGTGACGGCTTCGGCCGGGGCCGCAATCGAGTGGTACGATTTCTTTATCTACGGCACAGCCGCCGCGCTGGTCTTTCCTCAACTCTTCTTTCCGGCCGATCTTCCGCCCTTTGTCGCGCAGATTGCCGCGTTCAGCACTTTCGCCGTTGGATTTATCGCGCGCCCGATCGGCGGCGTCGTGTTCGGCCATATCGGCGACATTGTCGGCCGCAAGCACGCACTGGCCGCGGCGTTGCTGATCATGGGCGTTTCGACCACGGCGATCGGCCTTTTGCCGGGCTACGCCGATATCGGCGTAGCCGCGCCGCTGGCGCTGGTCGCGCTGCGCTTCATCCAGGGGCTCGCCATCGGCGGGCAATGGGGCGGCGCCGCGCTCATGGCGATCGAGAACGCGCCGGACGGCAAGCGCGGCTTCTACGGCAGTTTCGTCCAGATCGGCGTGCCGGTCGGCGTCGTGCTGGCCAATGTGGCGTTCTTTCTAGTCGGCGCGTTCGTGTCTCCCGCGGACTTTTCGGCTTGGGGCTGGAGGTTGCCTTTCCTGCTCAGCATCGCGCTCATCTTCATCGGCTTCTACGTCCAGTTCCGCCTGGAAGAGCCGAGCTCGGCTCGATCCGCGCCAAACGCCGGCGAGGGCTCAGTGCTGAAGAAGCAGGGGTGGCCGTTGCTCAAGGTGCTGCGCGCGCATTGGCGGGACGTGCTGCTGGCGGGCGGCGCCTTCATCGCCAACAACACCTGCTTCTACGTGGCGATTACCTACGTGGTCGCCTATGGCGCTTCGACCCTGGGCCTGTCGCGGCAAACGATGCTGGCCGCCGTCATGATCGGCAGCATATGCATGATCCCGGTGCTGATCATGTGCGGCGCCATTTCCGACCGGATCGGCCGCAAGGGAATCTTCATGACCGGCGCGGCGCTCACGGGGCTGTGGGCGTTCGCGATCTTCCCGCTGATCGAGACCGGGTCGTTCGTAAACATCACCCTGGCCGTCAGCGTGGCGCTGGTTCTGATCAGCTTGATGTACGGGCCGCAAGCGGCGCTGTTCGCCGAGCTGTTTCCCGCCGAGGTTCGATATTCGGGCGCGTCGTTGGGCTATCAGATCGGCACGGTCTTTGGCGGCGGGCTGGCGCCCATCATCGCGACGCTGTTGTTGGCGCAATTCCAATCCAGCCACGCGATCGCGGTCTACCTCGCCGTCATGTGCGTCATTTCGTTTTTGAGCACGATGTTTCTAGGCGGGCGATCCGCGCGATCCCCTGCGCATGCGTGAGGATTGAGGAGATGACGACACTTACGCGCCAGCAGCTTCTGATCGGGCTGTCCGCGGCGGGCTTGGCCGCGATTCCCGGCGAGGGCGCCGCAAGCGCTTCCCGATGGCTGACAGAGGTCAACCGGGACTGGGTGGTCTCCGAGGATGAGGCGATCGCCTGGCACAGGGCCAAGGACGAAAACGGCCCCGCGCTGACGGGCAATGAGTCCTGGCGCCGGTTCATGGCGTTTCTCGAAGCGAAGCTGCGGGCGTATGGCTGCGCTGACATGCAGAGATCGTCGTGGCCTTTCATGCGGCGCGAAAGCAGCATGTGGCCGGACGATTCAAAGTGGAGCCTCCTCGCCAATGGCCGGCGCGTGCCGCTCGCCAATTTCGGCGCCAATTGCGGCTTGACCGGTCCGGAGGGCGTCACGGCGCCGCTGGTGCTGTGGGATGCGGAGAATCCGCCGGACGTCGCCGGCAAGATCGTGGTCTATCGTCCCGCGCCGCGGCCCGACGTGCGTGATCCGTTCAGCGACAGCGATTATGAGCGCATGACGCCTTTCGACAGCTGGCCGGTCGAGGGGAGTCCCGCACCGCAAGAGCAGAACGCGACGAACTCCATCGCGGCCCCGGTTTGGGACGAGATGACGGCGTCGTCGAATTTCATCGCCGCAATCGCCGCCGCGCGGCCCGCCGGCGTGATCTTCGCAACCGGCCTCAACCGCGCCACCGCGGCGGGCCTCTACACGTTTCGCGTGCCGGAGCATTACGACTTTCCGTCCGTCTATCTCGATCGCGCCAATGGCGACGCGGTGATCGCGGATGCGCGCGCGGGCGCCTCGGCGACGCTGCGGGTGGAGGGCGAAGAGGTTCAAGCGGAAGCCTATCAGCTGATCGCCTGTCTGCCGGGCAGGGATTATGGGAGCGAGCGGGATCGGCAGATCCAGTTGCGGACTCATACAGACGGCCCGTCGATCAGCCAGGACAATGGCGCGCTCGGCTTGCTCGGCGTGATCAAGTACATGTCGCGGCTTCCGCGGCGACGCCGGCCGCGCACGCTGCTGATCGAATTCGATTGCCGCCATTTCATGCCCGGCGCCGAACGGGCGTGGGAGCACGAGGACTACTTCCAAAAGCATCCCCGCGCGCGCGACAGGGTGGGCGCGCTGATCGCCATGGAGCATCTCGGACAGATCGATTACGTCGCCGACGGCGAGGAGATACGCCCAAGCGGGCGTTCGCTGCCGACCTGGATCTACGCCTCCGCCAATCCAGCGATGATCGATCAAGCGTACGAGGCCGCGCGCGCGAACGGCGTGCGCTCGGCGATCGTCCGCTCGCCGGGACGGCCCGGCGCGCACGGCCGATCGCAAGGCCCGTGGTACGGCATGTCGCGGCAGGGGCAGCTGCTCGGCCTGCCGACGTTCGGCGTCCAGGGCGATCTCGGCGCCTATTGGGCGCATTCCGCGCGGCTCGACCGGTTCGATGCGCGTTCGTTCGTGCGCCAGGTCGCGACGTTCTGCCAGCTGACCGGCTTTCTCATGTCCGCGGACCTGGCCGCGCTTCGCCCGCACCCGGTCGAACTGCCGCCGCCCACGGCGTTCAGGTAGTTGCGGGGAGGCTATCTCGTGCGCTCTTCTTCATGCTCCTGCGTTTCAGCCAGCGCAGCCCACGATTCCGACAGAACGCGGTAGGCCGAGCGCAGGAATATGGTTGCGATAAGGAGGCCGACGATGATGTCCGGCCATGGCGAATCGAACAGCGCGACCCCGCCCGCCGCGACCAGCACGCCGCCATTGGCGAGAACATCGTTGCGCGAGCACTCGAAGGTGCTCGACATGTTCAGGTCCTGTTTGCGGAAGCGCCAGAGCAGCGCGAGGCAGATCAGATTGGCGGCGAGCGCCAGGCTGCCGGCGCCAAGCATCAGCGGCGAGGAGGGCGGCGCGCCGCTTTCGATCTTGACGCCGACCTGCACGAGAACGGCGACGCCAAGCGCCAGAATGAAGAATCCTTTCACCGCCGCCGCGCCGTTGCGCCACCTTTCGCTGCGATCGATGGCGTAGAGGCTCAAGCCATAGACCATCGCGTCGCCAAGCATGTCGACGGCGTCCGCCATCAGCGCGGCGGACCCGGCAATAACGCCGGCGCCAAATTCGGCGACGAACATCACAGCGTTTATGGCGAGAACGGCCGTCAGCACCCGGCGCTGATCCCGCCGCGCCGCGAACGCCTCGAGTTCTCTCTGCTTGCCGGAACAGCACTCATCCATGATCAGCACCGGTGAAACGTGTTGCGGCCGACCCGGCGACGGACGAGGGCGGCGAAGGGAAGCCAGGCAGGCGGCATGGGCAGGCTCTCGATTTGTATCGACGCAGGGCCTACATCCTCTAGTCGCTAGAGGATCAAGCCCCATGCCCGCCATCGGTGAAGTCGCCCGCCTGACCGGCACGAAAGTTCCGACCATACGGTTCTACGAGCAGGAAGGGCTGCTGCCGGCGCCGCCGCGTGCGGCGAACGGCCGGCGCATCTATTCCGACGCCGACATTCGCCGCCTCAGCTTTATCCGCCACGCACGTGCGCTCGGGTTTGAATTGGACAGCATCCGGTCGCTATTGGCGCTGACCGATCGGCCCAACGCCCCATGCATGCAGGCGGACGCCATCGCTCGCGCGCATCTTGAGGCCATCGAACAGCGCATCGCGCAACTCACTTTGCTGAAAGCGGAGCTGACGCGCATCGCGCAAGCCTGCGCCGGCGGGCGCGCCATCGGCGACTGCCGCGTGATCGAAGCGCTCGCCGGACGGGCGCGCTTAGGCGAGTAGGGCGTTAGACGTCGCCGCGCTATGGACCGCCGGCGCCCTCGCCGGCATGCGACACATATCGAACAAGCGCCGACGCCTGTCGGTAGCGGTCGCGCCATGCCGGCGAGGGCGCCGGCGGTCCATATGAAGGGGTCCGCATCTTGCGATGCGGACCCCTTTGTCAGCGTATTGTGGGAGGAGACGCCGACGGGCGCAGGCCTCACCAGTCGATGCTGAGACGTGCGTAGGTGAAGCGGCCGTTGAAGCCGAACGGCGAGTAGAACGGGAACGCCACGACGCCGGACGTGTTCAGCGCCGCCGGCACGGCGTCCGGATATTCGTCGAACACGTTGTCGACGCCGAGCGCGATTGCGACGTTGGGCGTGAAGCGGTAGCGGCCCTCGAGGTCGAGCAGCGTGTGCTCGCCGGTGCGGAAGTCCGCCGCCGGAGAGCCGCCCGGCTGCAGCACGTCGCCGTAATAGGTTGCGCGTGCGGTGGCGCCGATATTGTTCAGCGCCCAGTCGACGCTGACCACCGCCTTCTCGCCCGGCGTGCCTTCCTCGATGGTGAGGATGCGGTTGCGGCCGAGCAGGGTTGGCGTGGGGCTCAGCACCGAGAGCGATGTCGGCACGCGGGTGACGTCCACGTCGTTGAAGTTGACCGCGGCGACAAAATCGAAATCGCCCGCAGCGCCTGCGTCCAGCTGATAGCGGCCGACGATATCGAGACCTTGAGTCTCGGTTTCCACGCCGTTGATGAAGAAGCGTGCGGCGGACACGCCGAGCGGATCGAGCAGCGCCGCCACCTGCGGGCTGAACGTGCGCGAGATGTTTTCCGAAAGCACGATCTGGTCGCTGATTTCGATCCGATAGGCGTCGATGGTGAGATCGAAGTCGCCGAGCTGGAAGACCGCGCCGATCGAGTAGTTCACCGCCTCTTCAGGCTTCAGCGGTTCGGCGCCGAGCGTGCGCGCGACCAGGCTCGTGGCCGGGAAGGTGCCGGTTTCGACGACGTCCGGCGCCTGGAACACCGAAGCGGTCGAGGTGAAGTAGGATTGCTGCAGCGACGGTGCGCGGAAGCCGCTCGACACCGCCCCGCGCAAGGCGAAGTTGTCGGTGAAGTCGTAGCGCGCCGTAAGCTTGCCGTTCAGCGTTTCGCCGAAGTCGGAGTAGTCCTCGTAGCGCACGGCGGCGCCGATCAGCAGGCGCTCGACGGGGAAGACTTCGACGTCGACATAAGCGCCCCAGGCGGTGCGGTCCTCGTCGATTTCGTTGCCGGGCTGGAAGCCGATGAAGCCTTGTGCGCCGGACGCAAGGCTCGGCGTGGCCGCCGGGCCGCGATCGTAGGAGGCGGGTTCGCCGGCTTCGATCTCGTAGATTTCCCGCCGCGCCTCGAAGCCCCAGGCGAAATTGATCGGTTCGGCGAGGCCGGCGTCGATGCCGCGGGCGAAGTCGACGCCGAGCACGGTCTGGCTGTAGGTGAGGCCGCCCGCGTCGAAGCTGGTCTGCGACGCTGCGCCATAGGTCGAGTTCAGCGAATTCTCGGTGCGGAAATCGAGCGCGTTCTGGCCGTAGACGAGACTTACGTCCGTATCCCAGCCGCCGAGTTCGCCGCGCACGCCGCCGGCGGCGGTGACGTCCTGCGACGCCACATTGATCAGCGGCAGGAAGCCGTCCGGATAGATCGCCGGCACGTTGTTGGCGTTGTTGAAGCGGCGCGGGAACGCCGCGCTGGTGCTGTCGCGATCCTGATAGCCGAGCCAGCCATAGGCCTCCCAGCCGTTGGCGAGCGGCGCGCCCGCATTGGCGTAGACGCTCCATTGCTCGACTTCCGGATCGCCGAAGCGCGAATTGACGATCTGCGCCGGCAGGAGGTTGGGATCGAAGTCGCCGCGGCTGGTTGGATCGCGCCGCAGGAATTCCGCCGATACGGTGAGGAAGCCTTCGCTGCCGAGGGCGAAGCCCTGCCAGCCGGAAATGGTGGTGGTTTGGCCGTCCGTGGCGTCGCGCGAAGAGCGCGCCGGCTCCACGGACGTATCGTACTGGCCGTAGCTGATGGTGGCGCCGCCGCCTTCGCGCGCTTCGCGCAAGCGCAGATTGACGACGCCGGCGATGGCGTCGGAGCCGTACTGCGCCGAGGCGCCGTCGCGCAGCACCTCGACCCGGTCGAGCGCGGCCACGGGAATGGCGTTCAAGTCCACCGCCGCCGAACCGCGGCCGACGGAGCCGTTGACGTTGACGAGCGCCGAGGCGTGACGGCGCGTGCCGTTCACAAGCACCAGCGTCTGGTCGGGCGAGAGGCCGCGCAGCGTGGCGGGGCGAATGGAGTCGGTGCCGTCGACGACGGCGGGACGCGGAAAGTCGATCGACGGCGCGACCGCCGAGAGCGATTCGCCCAGTTCTGTCGTGCCCTGCTGGCGGAGCGCTTCGCCGCTCAGAACGTCGACCGGAGAGGGCGTCGAGAGTTGCGAGCGCCCAGCGCCGCGCGTGCCGGTGACGACGATGATCTCTTCGTCCGACGTTTCCTGGGCCAGGGCGGCCGTCGGCAACGCAAGCGCGACGAAAGACGCCGTCGCAAGAAGGCTGCGTGCAAAGTTGATGTGCATGGAACTATCCCCCGCTGCGCCTCAAGTGAGGCCAAGCTTGGGTCCGAGGTTGGCGCCCTCAGGCTTCGTTCCAAGACCGGTTTGCTGAACTGTGCGGTTAGCCAGGCTAATGTCTATAGTTCCGCTATAGGGTATCGCTTGATGCTGACGTTAGGTCAGCAGCGGCGTTCAGCCGAGCGTGATCTCGATGCTGTGGCAGGCGCCGTCCCTGGCGAGAGGGATGCGGGGGCATGGCTGTTCGGCGCCGTCGAGCACGATGCGCTTCACGCCGGTTGAGACGCTGTCGGGATTGCGCACGTCAATCTCGAACGCCGTGGCGCCTCTGAGCAGCCGCACCGAAAAGCCTGGCCAGCCTTTGGGTAGGCATGGCGACACGTGGAGATGATCGGCCTCCACCCGCAGGCCGAGAATGTATTCGAGCCCGGCGCGGTACATGAGCCCGGCGGAGCCGGTGTACCAGGTCCAGCCGCCGCGGCCGACCTGGCCGGGCGCGGAATAGACGTCCGCGGCCATGACGTAGGGCTCGACGCGGTAGCGGTGCGCGTCGGTGCGGGTGCGGGCGTGATTGATCGGGTTGAGCATCCAGAACAGCGCCGCCGCTTTGTCGCCCTCGCCGAGTTCCGCAAGCGCCATCACCGACCAGACCGCGCCGTGCGTGTACTGGCCGCCATTCTCGCGGATGCCGGGCGGATAGCCCCTGATGTAGCCCGGATCGAGCGGCGCCTTGTCGAACGGGGGCGAGAACAGCAGCGCCATGCCGTCCTGCTCGCGAATGAGATCGCGCTCGACCGCGGCCATCGCCGTGCGCGCGCGTTCGGGGTCCGCGGCGCCCGAAAGCACGGCCCAGGATTGCGCGATCGAATCGATGCGGCACTCGACGCTGGCGGCTGAACCGACGACGGCGCCGTCGTCGTGCCATGCGCGGCGATACCATTCGCCGTCCCAGCCGTCGCGTTCGAGACTTGCGCGCAACGTCTCGATATGACGCCGCCATCGTTCCACGCGCGCCGTATCGCCCCGCGCTTCGGCGAAAGGCGCGAAGTCGCGCAGCGCCGTGCAGAGAAACCAGCCGAGCCATACGCTCTCGCCGCGTCCCTCCAGGCCCATGCGGTTCAGTCCGTCGTTCCAGTCGCCGCCGCCGATCAGCGGGAGGCCGTGCGGGCCGGTCGCCAGGCTGGCGTCGAGCGCGCGCGCGCAGTGCTCGTAGAGCGAGCCGGCGCTGTCGCTCGTCTGCGGCCGGTAGAAGGCTTCCGCCTCGCCGGTTTCGAGCGGCGGGCCTTCGATGAAGGGCGCGCTTTCGTCGAGGATGGCGGCGTCGCCGGTGCGGGCGACGTAGTACGAGGCGGCGACAGGCAGCCAGATCCGATCGTCGGATATGCGCGTGCGCACGCCCTGGCCGGTCTGCGGCAGCCACCAATGCTGCACGTCGCCTTCCACGAACTGTTGCGCGGCCGCGCGCAGCAGGTGCTGGCGCATCAGCTCCGGCTTGGCCAGCACCACGGCCATCGTGTCCTGCAGCTGATCGCGATAGCCGTAGGCGCCGCTGGCCTGGTAGAAGCCCGCGCGCGCCCACAGCCGGCAGGCGAGCGTCTGGTAGAGCAGCCAGCCGTTCATCATCAGGTCGAAGGAGCGGTCCGGCGTTTCGACCTGAACGACGCCCAGCGTTTCGTTCCAGAACGCGCGCACATCGTCGAAGACGGCGTCGAGATCGGCCGTGCGATAGGTTTCGATCAGCGCGCGCGCGGACTCGGCGTCGGCGGCGTCGCCGAGAAGGACTACGATCTCGGCGCGCGCGCCGGGCGCGAGCTCCAGCATCGTCTGCATCGCGCCGCACGGATCGAGGCCGGCGCCGAGCCGGCCGGAGAGCGCGCCGCCGCCGCCCAGCGCCGCCGGCGCCGCGAGCGTCCCGTTGCGGCCGACGAACTCGTGCCGGTCGCCGGTCCAGCTCTGCTGGCGGCCGAGCATGTCCATGAACGCGACCCGCTCTGCATAGACGGCGTTCCAGCGATTGGTGGCGAAGACGGCGCCGCTGGCGTCGCGCTCGGTGACGATGTGCGGCGCGGCGCCGGCGCGCGAAGCCCCGAGCACCCACTCGACATAGGCGGTGACCGACAGCCGCCGCGTCTGCGGCGACGTATTGACGAGCGTCAGGCGCGAAATCTTGACCGGATCGGCGCGCGGCGCGAATTCCAGCAGGGAAAGCTCAAGGCCGTGCGCGACGTGCTCGAAGCGGCTGTAGCCGCGGCCATGGCGGACGGTGCAGGCGGCGTTTTCGTCATGGAGCGGCGCGGCCGTCGGCGTGAACAGTTCGCCGGTGTCGCGATCGCGCACGTAGAACGCCTGTCCCGGCGGATCGCGTACGGGATCGTTGGACCAAGGCGTGATCTGGCGTTCGCGGCTGTTTTCCGACCAGACGGAGCCCGCGCCGGTCTCGCTGACGTGGAAGCCGAACCTGTCGTTGGCGACCACATTGACCCACGGCGCCGGCGTGGTCTGGCCCGGCGACAGCGCGATCATGTACTCGCCGTCGTTCGGGGAGAAGCCGCCGAGGCCGTTGAAGTACTTGAGGTCCGGCGCCGGCCCCGGGGCGTGCAACACCGAAGCGATCCGGCTCTTGTCCTGCGGCTCGCGCCCGATATGAGCGGCGTCCGGGCGGCGGCGCAGCTGATCGGCGAGATTGCCGCGGTCGCCGCGCAGGATTACGCGCGCCGCCGCTGTGAGCGCTTGGCGCGCCGGCGCCGGCACCAGGTCGGCGCGCAGCACGTAGATATGGCCCACGATCGCTTCCGAGCCGATATGCGGCCGCTGCTGGCTGGCGCGCACCGCGTTCTCAACCGCGTTCTGCAAATCCTGCTGATAGGACGCGGCGCGCTCGTTCATGATGACGAGGTCCACCGCCAGCCGCTTGGTCCTGAAGTATTCGAGGGCCTGGAGCGCCTCCTTGACGATGGCGATCTCCTGCGCTTCCGAGATGCGCACGAGCATGATCGGCAGATCGCCGGAGACGCCCATGCTCCAGAGCTGGGACTGGTCGCTGCGGCCGGCGCTGATCTGCTCCGACCCCGGCCGCATGGCGGGGTTGGCGTAGATCAGGTGGCTGGCGAGGCGCTGGTAGAGTCCCGCTGTGGCGCGGTCGATGCCGATATGGTGCAGTTCGATCTGAGCTTGCGTCCAGGCCAAGGTTTCGGCGCGCGCGAACGCGGCGGTGTCGTTGTGCTTGTCGATCAGCTCGATCGCTTCCTGGCGCGACGAAGCGGCCATGGTCCAGAAATGGATGCGCGCGGTTTCGCCGGGACCGATGCGCACGCGCCGTCTCAGCGCGAAGATCGGATCGAGCGAGGCGCCGGTGGTATTGGAGAGCGGAGCGCCGCTGGCTACTGCGAGCGGTTCGCGCGCGTCGCGGCAGCGGCCGAAGAATTTGCCGCGGTCGGTCTCGAACTCGCGTTGGCCGACAGTTTCGCCTTCGGCGACGGCGAGGTGCGCCGCCCAGAATTCCTGTTCGTCAGGTCCGCGCAGCCGGCGCCTGGCCAGCAGCGCGCCGGTGCGCGGAAGGTGCTCAAGCTCGACGAACAGTTTTGAGAAGGCGGGGTGTGCCGCATCCGCCGCCGGTGCGGCGAGCGCGAGTTCGGCGAACGAGGTCACCTCGAGTTCGCGCCAGCTGACCCCGCTATTGTGGATCGAAAGCCGGCGCACGTCGGCGTCGTCCTCTTCCGAAACGATGATTTCGAGCGTGGTCGTGAGCCCGTCGCGTTCGCTGGTGAATTCCGCTTTGCCCTCGTCGAATGAGACGTGATGCCTGTGCGCGCGGCGGCAAGTCGGCTGCAGCGTGGGCGACCAGAACGTGTTGCGTTCCAGATCGCGCACATAGAGGAACGCTCCCCAGTCGTCGCAGGTGGGATCTTCTCGCCAGCGCGTCAGCGCAAGGCCGCGCCAAGTGGTGGAGCCGCCGCCGGCGGAGGTCAGCATGACGGTGTATTGCCCGTTCGACAGCAGATGCGAGGCGGGCGATGCGCTCCACGGCGAAGGGCTGCGCGGCGCCGGCGCGGGGCCGATTCCTGCAAGGCGCGGTACGGCGGCGCGCGTGCTGACCGATGCCGGCGGCTCCTGAATATCGAGCGGCATGCGCTCCTGCAGCAGCAATTCCGCCGCCTTGATCGTCGGCTCGGCATGGAAGCGCGCGCGCAGCACGCCGCCGCAGAGCACGTTGGCGATGGCGCTGACCGTCATGCCCTGATGGTGGGCCATGAACGAGCGGATGATCGCGGCGCGCTTGCCCGATTGCAGACGCTCGGCGGTGAAGTCGATGGCTTCGTAGAACCCAAATCGTCCGAGCGCGCCCGTTTCCGCGAGCGCGTTGAAGTTGTGCACGGCGGCCAGCGGCTGGACCATGGCCGCCAGCGCCGTCGCATAAGGCGAGATGACGGCGTTGTCGGCCAGGCCGCGTTTGAGCCCAAGGCCCGGCACGCCGAAGTTGGAGTACTGGTAGTTGAATTCGAGATCGCGCGCATTGTAGGCGGACTCGGAGACGCCCCAGGGCGTCTTGAGTTGGCGGCCGTGGTCGATCTGGCGCTGCACGATGAGCTGGTTCGTGCGTTCGAGCAGGCTGTGCGTCGGCTCCTGCATCACCAGAGTCGGCATCAGGTACTCGAACATCGAGCCGGACCAGGAGATCAGCGCCGGCCCATGCGGCAGCAGCGTCACGGCGTGGCTCAGCCGAAACCAGTGCTTGGTCGGCGCATCGCCCTTGGCGATGGCGAAGAAGCTGGCGAGACGCGCCTCGGAGGCCAGCAGGTCGTAGCAGCTTGGATCGAGCACGCCGTCGGCGCCGCGATAGCCGATCGAGAGCAGCAGCCGGTGACGGTCGAGCAGAAAGGTGAAATCCATGGCGAACGCCATGGCGCGGAACGCATCGGCGAGCTGTGCGAGGCGCGAGCGGATCGTCTCCATGGTCTCGGCGCCCGCTTGCGGCGGCAGGCTGGCGAAGCTCTTGGACGACGCCCGCAGCCAGAAAATCAGATCGCGGCTCGGCTGGTCGTTTTGATCGAACGTGTGCGCCTCGATGGTGTCGGCCAGCTCCTCGGCGCGCCGCGCCAGCTCTGCGAGGTCGTCGATCGGGGGGCTTTCTACGCGCGTCAGCGCCTGTGCGGCGGTTTCGAGTGCGGCGATTTCGCGCTCGATCTGCACCCAAGAGAGCGTCGGCATGCGCCGGGAGGCGCGCAGGCGTGCGGCTTCGAGACGCGCGATGGCCAGGGCGTCGAGGTCGAAGTCCGCGCATGCGCCGCCGCCGCGTTCGATCCACTCTTCGCAGGCGTTGGCGACGACCAGCAGGTGTCCGGCGAGATTGCCGCTGTCGACCGAGGAGACGTAACGCGGGTCGAGCGCGCGCAAGTCGTGCGTATCGTACCAATTGTAGAAGTGGCCGCGATAGCGATCGAGCTTCTGCAGCGTCCGCAGGGTCGCTTCGAGGCGGGTCGTCGTCTCGCCGAGGCTGGCCCAGCCCAGATCATGGGCGGCGACGGCGGAAAGCAGGTAGAGGCCGATATTGGTGGGCGAGGTGCGATGCGCGACGACTTCGCTGGGATCCTCCTGGAAATTGTCCGGCGGCAGCCAGTTATGTTCGGGCGTGACGAAGGTTTCGAAATAGCGCCAGGTGCGCCGGGCGATCAGGCGCAGGGAATGAACGTCGTCGGCGGAGAGCCGCCGCGCCTGACGGCCGGGACGCACGCGGCTGGTCCAGGCGGCGATGGCGGGAGAACTCGACCACGCCACCGCAAGCACGATGGCCGGCCAGGTGATCTCGCCGCGGGCGAGCCAGCTGACGAACAGCGCGCCTACGCCGATCAGCACGGCGCCGTACATGTAGCTGTAATAGGAATCCAAGGTCGGCTGCGAGCTGACACGCGCCTGTGCGGCGGGGGTCCACTCCAGCAGGTTTCGGCGCGCGACAAGCCGCCAAAGCGTCCGCAGGACCGCGTCGGCCATCAGCAGCCCCTGATGCGCGAGCAGCGCGATCGACAGCAGCCATTGCGCCAGCGCCAGGCGCACGCTGGCGCCCACGGCGCGGAGATCGCGGCGCGCGGCCCGCCCCCAGCGCGGGATCGCCAGCGCCGCGACCGGCAGCAGCGGCGTCGCGGCCAGCATGGCGAGGATGAAGCCGATCCAGACAAGATCGGCGGGCGAGGGCAGCGCCACGCCGGCGAGCAGTGCGAGCATGGCGGCCGGGGCGGAGAGGGTGCGGCGCAGATTGTCGATCATCTTCCAGCGCCCAACCGCGGGGACGGCTGTGCGCCGGCCGCGCTGGTCGCGGGCGAGGCCCAGTATCCAGGGCAGCAGCTGCCAATCGCCGCGCGCCCAACGATGATGGCGGAGCGCGGCGCTGTCATAGCGCGCCGGAAAATCCTCGACGAACTCGATGTCGGAGGCGAGCGCGGACCGGGCGAACACGCCTTCGAACAGGTCGTGGCTCAGCAGCGACGACGCCGGCGCGCGGTCGGACAGCGCGGCGCGGAAGGCGTCGACATCGTAAATGCCCTTGCCGGTGTAGGAGCCTTCGCCGAGCAGGTCCTGATAGACGTCGGACGCCGCCGCCGCATAGGGATCGATGCCCGACATGTTGGAGAAGATGCGGAGAAACGGCGTCGCCTCGCGGCCGATCGGCATGGAGGGCGTCACCCGCGGCTGCAGGATCGCGTAGCCCTCGATCACGCGGCGCTTGTCGGGGTCGAAGCGCGGCATGTTGAGCGGATGGGCCATCTTGCCGATCAACCGGCGGAGCGCTTCCGCGGTGAGGCGGGTGTCGGCGTCGAGCGTGACGACGTAGCGCACATCCCGCGGCGTCCGCGGCGGCGCGCCGTCGACGGGGACGAAGGTCGTCGACCCGCCGCCGCGCAGGAGTTCGTTGAGTTCGCCGAGCTTGCCGCGCTTGCGCTCCCAGCCGATCCACTTGCCCTCGCTTTCGGTCCAGACGCGCTTGCGATGCAGCAGCAGAAAGCGCGCGCCGTCGCTGGCCGGGCCGTACTTGTCGTTGAGGCGCGCGATGCCGCTCGCGGCCGCGCTCAGCAGCGCCTCGTCCGTGTCGGCGTGGGGCGTTGCGGCGTCGGTCCAGTCCGACAGCAGTGCGAAATAGATTTCCCCCTTCGGGCTCGACAGATAATGGACTTCGAGGCGCTCGATCTGCTCGGCGACGGCTTCGGGCGTCGTCAGCAGCGTGGGCGCCACGACGATCGTGCGAAGATGCTCCGGCACGGTGTCCTGCAAGTCCATGCCAGGCAGCACCGTCGCCGAGAGGCCATGGGTCAGCACGTTGTTGACGAGCGCGACTGCGGCGTCTGCGGCGGGCACGGCGCCGACGAACGCCAGCAGCGCCAGCCAGCGCCAGTCGAGATTAAAAGGCGTCAGCAGCCACAGGCCGAGTGCGAGCAGAAGAAGGCTTGTCGAGACGCCGGCGGCGACGTAGCCGGCGATGCCGAGCGCGCGGGCGGTCCGGGCGGGCCAGCTGCGCAGCGGCGGACGATAGCCGACGGCGTTCTCGAACCAGGTTCGGCCTGCGCCGATCAGGTAGTGACCGGGATCGGAGATGCGCGGATCGTCGTGCGCCTCAGCCGTCGGCGCATGCGCCGCCGCAGCGATCGCATTGCCGGCGATATCGAGTTCGGAGCGGTTCGAGCTGCGGGCGATGTCCTCGATGGCGCGCCGGTAAAGGTCGCGGGTCGGGAAGTCCATGTCGGCGAAGGCGGTCGATTTGGCGAGCAGGCCGTCGACCAGGCTCATGCGCTCGAACAGTTCGCGCCAGTCGACATCGTTGGCGAGGCGCATGCTGCTGATGATGTTGCGGACGGTGACGGTCGCGTTGATCTCGCGCTGCTGTTCCGCCTGCACGATGTCGTCGACCGTCGTGTGCTCGAACTCGAGGCGCTGGTCGAGCCATGTCAGGGCGGGGGCGACGTGGGGGTCCTGGTCTCGCAGCCGCTGCGCCAGGTGCACGGCGAAGGCGTCGCTGAGTTCGAATTCGCTGAGGTCGGCAAGCCTTCGCTTGAGCGCGTCGGCGCCGAGCGCGGCCTCGGCCAGCAGCGCGTCGGCAAGCGCGTCGGCGCCGGCGCGGGCCTCGCGTGCGCGCACGGTGAGCTCGGCGAACCGGCGCAGATTCTCCACCAGCAGGATGCGCAGCGTGATCGGAACCGCCCATAATTCACCGATCATCAGCGGCGTGACCTGCTGATAGGCGCAGAAGAAGCGGCAGAGCACGTCAGGGCTGAAATGGCTGTCCGTATGAGTGACGTAGGCCCAGGTCGCTCCGAGTATGCGCGGATAGCCGCAGAGCGGGCCGGACGCGAGCTTCGGCAGCCGCTTGTAGTAGCCCGGCGGCAGGTCGATCCGGATTTCTCGAATCTGACGCTCGATAATGTGGTAATTGTCTATGATCCATTCCGCAGAAGGCGGAATAGTTTCGCGCGCGTCGGCGGCCGCCGAGAGGCGGCGGTAGGCGTCCGCCAGCGCTTCGGCGTTCTCGGTGATGCGGCGGGCGAGCGCCGGCCGGTGCGGCGGGCGAGGCGCGACGACGTGTTCGCGGGCGAGATCGCGCGCGTGTTCTTCCAGGCGCTCGGTGCTGAACAGCGTGTCGCGCAAGGGCGACAGATCGTTCCACGGCGAGGCGGCAGTGTCCCCATGGCTGTCCGGCGCGCCTGCCGCTGGCGCGATGAAGTGCAGCAAAGCGCGCCGGTTATGTTCGCTTCGGGCCGCCGCCCGTCTCATTTGGTCCGCAAGAGTCGCTTAGGCGCGCGGATGCGGGCCGCCGCCGCTGCCCGCGGCGACGGCAAGAAATACTTCGTATCGTCGGCCGCAGACTCGTTCGCGGGCTCGACTATTACGGTGACGGCTTCGCCATGGCGGCGGATAGCGTCCGCCATATGCTGTGCTTGCGCCAGCGCCGCTGCTTGCGACTTGCAGGGTGCGCTTACCGCGCGACCGAATTGCACGGACCATCCGCCATGCTCGCGCACGATCTTGAAGACGTGCATGACAATTACCTACGAAAACGCCGCCGATCGCCACCACTCACGTAACATAACAATCAAGGGCTCGATTTGTTGCATTGAGCTGGATCAATCGAAGGATGCCGGTTGTTTTGTCAAAACTTACACGCACGTCATGTTGCCGGGTTGCGCAAGCGCGGCGGTGCGGTTCGGGAACATTTAGTTTGAACGAGACTAAAGCGGCGCGCGATCCTAAAGCGTCACGCTAATATCGGACGCGTCGGCCCCATGGGTCGCGAGCATCCTCGCCCGCCTGCGCCTTATCGAACAAGCGCCTACGCTTGTCGGCAGTTGTCGCGCCGTGCCGGCGAGGGCGCCGGCGCTCCATGGTGCGCTTGCGTCGGATTAGCGCGCGATCCTAACCGGCACGTCAAGTCGACACCGCGCCGGGCCGGCGCGGCGGCTGCGCGTAAAGGTCCATCAGCACCAGGATGTCTCGCGGCATCTCGGCGCTGACGGGCAGCCCCAGCAGCTTCGCCTCGTCGGCGGACATGCCGTAATCGTGCGTCCAGCGCCCTTCGCTCAAGGTGTGGGCTATTTGTTCCGCCTTCTCCGGCGCCATCGTCTCCAGCAAGAGCGCGCGGACTTCAGCTGCGACCTCTGCGACCGCTTTCCGCGCAATATCCGCCAGGATGAGCGTGTCGTCCTCGATGTCGGCGACCGGCTTGTCCGCCAGGACTTTCAGCAGGGAAGACGCTGGCGCGCCGTTGACTTGCGGGTCGACGGCGCCGAGCAGCGCATTTGGCGTAAGCACGATTTCGTCGGCGGCAAGCGCGATCAACGTGCCGCCGGACAGCGCATAGTGCGGAACAAACACGGTAACTTTGCCCAAATGGCGCTTCAGCGCGCGCGCGATCTGGACGGAGGCGAGCATCAGGCCGCCGGGCGTATGCAGGACGAAGTCGATCGGCGTTTCAGGCGGCGTCAGCTCGATGGCGCGGACAATCGCTTCGGCGTCGTTCATGTCGATGAAGCGCATGACCGGGATGCCGAGAATGCTCACCGTCTCTTGCCGGTGAATGAGCAGCATCAGGCGGGAACGCCGGGCGCGCTCGATACGCTCGATCGTCTGCCGGCGTTGCCGGCTGACGACCCAGCGTGCAAACGCCGGCTGCAGCGCGAGCAACACCAGAACGGCGAGCAGGATGTTCCACGAATCCACTGTCGATGCATGCCACCGCGGACGTCAGCCGTTCTTGAGCTGGATCATTCGGCGCCGCCTAGCGTAGAGCCCGCCCTTGTGCTGCGGAATCTCCATAGCGATGCTCCTTTCGCTGGCGGGGAGTCAGTCCTGCTGCTGACTTTCTTCCTCTTCTTCGACGCGGGAGAGAAGCTCGGCGATCGCCAGAGCGTTCGCGCCGAGTTCCCGGTGCTCGCGCGCGATAAGGTCGCCGTCGCCGCGCACCCAGATCGCCGCGTCGCTCAAGTCGCGGAGGTTGGGCGCGTAGGAGAGGATCGCCGCTAGCGTGACGTCCTCGACGTCGCCGACGATGTGGCGCACGTCGTCCGCCGTAGCTTTGCGGTAGATATCCTTTCCGGGCTCGGTGCGTGCGTTCATTGGCGCTCTCCGCTGCTGTGGTTGGCAAGGCCCTACATAGAGCGTGCGCGGGGAGGGTCCCGATACACCCTCCGGGAGCAAGAAGGGTTCTCAGCTAAGCACGCGGCGTCTCGCGTTGTTTGATTCCCCTCAAATCGCGCCGCGCCGCGAGGCGCATCGTTTCAGCGGCCCGGAGCAAGATATATGATGATTGGGTTAGCTGTCTTCGACAGCAGCGTTCGACACGCGCGCCGCGCTTGCGGCGATCGCGACGTTCGCGGGTGCGGGCGAGGCGGACAAGCTGCTCACGCAAGCGACGCCGCCGTTGCGCGAGCTGTGGCCGGCGTTGGCCGAGACGTAGGAGGGAACTTTTTCAGGGCGGCTTGGCCTCGAGAAGCTCCCGGAACCGCTGCCGCTCCTCCCGCGCCAGCAACGCTGCGTAGAGTTTGCGCTTCTCTTCGTCCGGCGCGGAGGCGAGCAACGCGCGCAAATGCTCGATATTTTGACGATATACGAACTCAAGCAACGGTTCATCCATGGGATGATCTCGCTGAATAGGCTGTCACGACCAATTTTGACTTTAGTCAAAGAGCAACACCGAAGAAAATGAGCGATGCGTTAGGAACAGAGGCTACACACGGCAATGATCGCGCAGGCCGACAAATGGCGCGCCAACCGTGAGTGCAAGCAAACCGTCAGAGTCCGCCCCATACGGTGTGGCGATCGAGCTGAAAGTCGAACGCATCGCGCACTTGTTCGATGCGCTCGATCCATTCCCGATTCCGACGCGCGACCTGTCGCCGGCGACCGATGAGTTCATTGTCGGCTGGGCGCGCGATCTGTCGCCTCGCGCGCCCATCCGTATCGTCGTGCACGCGCCGCGGGAGGAGGCCGGCATTGACGGCGCCGTGCTCAGCGATGCGTTCCATCAGCATTTTGCAGCGCGCGCCGAGCGCATGAGCGGCGACCTGAGGGAACTCTTTCGTTTCGGCCGCCTCGCCCTGTCGATCGGACTGGCCGTTCTGGTTCTGTGCGTGATCGGCGCGCGGCTGGCGATGACGGGCGAGAACGCGATTGGCCGCATCGTCGGCGAGGGGCTGCTTATCCTCGGATGGGTCGCCAACTGGAGGCCGCTTGAGATTTTTCTCTATGAGTGGTGGCCGATCGTGCAGAAGCGGCGCTTGTTCCGGCGGCTGGCGGCGGCGCAAGTCGAACTGGTCGGCCACCGCCGCGCGGAAACGAACGCCGTTTGAGGGGAGTCAAATCGGCGCGGCGCAGGGCGTGAATAATCCGCGCCGCGCGGAGCGGCCGCAGCGAGGACCAGCGTCATGCGTTTCAAGGATCGGGTCAGCGCGGGCCGGCTGCTCGCGGCGGAACTGCTGAAACGCGAGATGAAGCAGCCGGCTGTGTTCGCATTGCCGCGCGGCGGCGTGCCGGTGGCGTACGAAGTGGCGGCGGCGCTCAAGGCGCCGCTGGATCTGGTGCTTGTGCGCAAGATCGGCGTGCCGTGGCAGCCGGAACTGGCCGCCGGCGCGGTGGCCGACACCGAGCAGAATCTTTTCCTCAACCAGGATGTCCTGGCCGGCGCCGGCTTGAGCCGCGCACAGGTGGAGTCGGCGGCCAAGGCGGAGCTGCAGGAGATCGAGCGCCGGCGGAAGCTCTATCTGAAAGATCGCACGCCGGTCGATGTGAAGGGCCGCGACGTGGTGCTCGTCGACGACGGCATCGCGACAGGCGCAACGGTGCGGGCGGCGGTGATGGCGCTGAAGCGGCGGGCCCCGGCGCGGGTGATCGTGGCGACCCCAGTGGCGTCGCCCGATACGGTGGCCGAGCTGGAGCGCGTGGCCGACGAGGTGGTTTGCCTCTCCGCGCCGGAGAATTTCTTCGCGATCAGCGCCCACTACGATAGCTTTCACCAGCTCTCGGACGAGGAGGTCATCGCCGTGTTGAGCAAAGCGCGCCCGTCCGGGGAAGCGACGTCCAGTTGAAGCGTCACGCTGATATCGGACGCGCCCCCCATGGACCGCGGGCGTCCTCGCCCGCCTGCGCCTTATCGAACAAGCGCCTGCGCTTATCGGTAGCTGTCGCGCCGTGCCGGCGAGGACGCCGGCGCTCCGTGGTACGCTCGTGTCGGCGCTTTAAGCACTGCGGCGCGCGCCTGGCCTCATTGAGATGGAGGCGATCCGCGTATTGTGCTCATCTGCTCGAATGCTTCGCCTTATCGCACGCAGCGAACGCTGGCCGCTGAGCCGCCCGTTCCGCATCGCCCGTGGCGTGAAGACCGCCGCCGACGTGGTGGTGGTCGAAGCGCGCGACGGCGAGCGCGTCGGCTATGGCGAATCCGTTCCGTATGCGCGCTACGGCGAGAACGTCGAGAGCGTGCTGGCGGAGATCGCCGCTGTCGCCGAGCGGGGCGTCGCCCGCGAGGAGCTGCAGCGTGTCCTGCGTCCCGGCGCGGCGCGCAACGCCATCGATTGCGCGCTATGGGATCTCGAAGCGCAGCAGGTCAGGCGCTCCGTCGCCGAGCTTGCCGGGCTCAGCGAGCCGGACGAGATCGTCACCGCGGTGACGATCTCGATCGATGCGCCGGAACGTATGGCGGAAGCCGCCGCCGCCGTTGCTGCGGCGCCGCTGATCAAGGTGAAAGTGGATGCGGCCGCGCCGCTCGACGCAGTGCGGGCCGTGCGGACCGCCGCGCCGGCGGCGCGTCTCATCGTCGACCCCAATGAAAGCTGGTCGGTAGAGCAGCTGTGCGGGCTGTCGCCGGCCTTGGCGGCGCTGAAGGTCGACCTGATCGAGCAGCCGGTTGCGGCCGATCTGGACGCGGCGTTGGAGACTGTGCGCCTGACCGTTCCGCTGTGTGCGGACGAGTCGGCGCATACCAGCGCCGATCTGGAGCGGGTCGCGCGCCGGTATCAGGCGGTGAACGTCAAACTCGACAAGGCCGGCGGTCTCACCGAGGCGTTGAAGATGCGCGCGCAAGTTCGCGCGATGGGGCTCACGCTGATGGTCGGCTGCATGGTGTCGACGTCGCTGGGTGTGGCGCCGGCGCTGCTTCTTGCGGCGGATGCGCGTTTTGTCGATCTCGATGGGCCGTGGTGGCTCGCGCAAGATCGCGAGAATGGGATGATTTTCGACAACGGCCGCATGCGCGCGCCTCGGGGCGGCTGGGGATGCGTGCGCGCATAGCCTCAGCAATAACGCCTACATCCGCCAGATGATGTCTTCGCCCGCGCGCGTCGCTTTGCCGGAGGCGCCGATCTGATTTGCGCTGGCGGTGAGGAAGCTGATCGTCTCGGCGTCGTCGCCCGTCACCTTGGCGAGGAAGCGGGCGTTTTGCGGATTGCGGGCGACGACGACGCCGGAGCGCACGGCGCCATGGCGATCGTAGAACAGCGTGTAAGTCTCGATCGTGGCCGGCCCTTCATAGTCCGGGGCAAGTTCGGGAGTGGGTCCGCGTGCGGCGTCCGCTTCGGCCTGGAAGTCGAACGCCTGCGGCGCACCGAGCGCGCGCGCCGCGTCGCGCGTCAGCACGATGGAATGGCTCTGCGTGGCGAAGCCGCCATTGGCGAACAGGAAGCCGTGCCGCCCGCGCTCGCGCAGGCGCTCGACCATGCAGGCCGCCGCATGGCTCATGTAATTGCCGATCGGCCCGCCGCCGAAAGTCAGGCCGCCGAACACGGTGACAGGCCTTTCGAGCGGCCAGCCGATCGCCCGCCGCGCCATCTTGGGCATGCAGGGAAAGCAGCTATAGAGTTCGGCGTAGTCGAGATCGGACGCAGCAAGCTCGTTGAGTTCGAGCGTGCGCAGCAGGGAAATTTCCATGCTCGGCGAGCGGTCGTAACGGTCGCGCTTCAGGATGTCCGCCGGCTCATCGGCGGCTGCGCCCCGGCCGACATAGACGAGCCGATCTTCCGCCGCCCCGTGCGCGAGCGCCGCGCCAAGGCTAGCGACGAGGAACGCTGCGCCTTGGTTCACCGAACTGTTGGCGACCATGAGCTTGGTGTAGGGGAAGGCGATGGGCCGGTTTTCGGCCGACACCGCAAGCACGTCTTCGGCGGAGACGCGCTTGCGCAGCCAGGCGCTTTCCGTCGCCGCCGCCACTTCGGACATGCGCGCCCAGATTTCCGCGCTCTCGCGCTGCGCTTCGTCCAGCGTCTGATCCCACAGCGCCCGCGTGGCGTTCTCGTAAAGCGGATAGACGTCGACCGGCGCGGCAAGGCCGTAGCGTTGACGATAATCCGGCGTGGCGCGCTGAGTGACTGCGCGCATGGCATTGTGATCTGAAGCTTTGCCGCCCGCCTGCGCCGCCGCACGCTGCGCGGCCGTGCGCAGCGCTTCGCCGCCGGCGACCAGCGCGACCTGGATCTCGCCGGCGGCGATCCGGTTCGCGGCTTCGTGCAGCAGCAGGATCGGGCTCGTACCCATCGGGTATTTGGTTTTGCTGCAGAAGCGCGGATTGGCGCCGAGCTGCTGCGCCAGCGCCGGCGAAACGTCGCCGAGGCCGCGAAACGAAATCTGGTCCACCACAGCGAGCGAGTCGATGCGTGGCAGCCAGCCGCCGCCGGCGTCCTCGTCGGCGCGCCGCGCCGCGGCGGCCATGAGGCCGAGCGAATCCAGCCCCGCGAACGGATCGCTTGGGCGATCGTTCACCTGGCCGACGCCGACGATGACAGGGACGTGTGCGGGATCGATTTTCGTCATGCGTGCAAATTGCGCTCACACGGGCGCCCGCCGCAAGTGCGCGTCAGTCGACCAGCGCGGCGATCATGCGTCGCAGCACGGCGGCCGCTTGCCTGGGGCTGAGGCGCTGCTCCTGGCGCAGCCGCCGCCATGCTTCGAAGCTTAGCGTAAGGTCAAGCGCTTCGATTTTCTCGGGCTGCGCCGCAACGCTCGCCGGCAGCACCGCCAGCAGAGTTTCGCGCTGCAGCTTGGTGAGCTTCTTGTGTTCGGCCTGCAGGAAGGCCGAACGGAACCGGTGCGCGTCCGCGGCGGACTTGATCGGCAGCATCTCCTCGAACATGCGCGCGCGCCGCGCGGCGATTTCGTCGAGCCGCGCGCGCCAGGTCGCGCCTTCCAGCGGCGCTGCGAAGGTCGGCGCCAGCCGCGAAACCATCACCGCGTGCATCTCGCGGTAGACGCCTTCCATGTCGTTGAACAGGCGGAACACCGTGCGCCGGCCGACGCCCGCCGCTTCGGCCACCTCATCGGCGCTCGGCGCAACGCGCCCGGCGCGCGCCAGGTCGAGCATGGCGAGCGCAATGCGGCGGCGGCTGGCGTCGGCGCGCTGCCGGCGGCCGTCGGTGTGCGCGTGGACGGCGCTCATCAGCTCGTTTGCGTGATGAAGGAGTCGATCACGCCGGCGATCTGCTCGGGCTGGTCTTCCTGAAGGAAGTGGCCAGCGCCGCCGATCGTGACGTGCGGCTGGCCTCGCGCGCCGGGGACGCGCGATTGGAAGATGCGCTCGCCGCCTTTCGTGATCGGGTCCTGGTCGCTGAAGGCGGTGAGGAAGGGTTTCTCGAACGTCTCCAGCACCTTCCAGGCCTCGATGTTCTCCTGCACCGAGGCCTGTTCCGGCCGCACCGGCACCAGTGCGGGAAAGATGCGCGCGCCGGCTTTGTAGATCTCATCGGGAAACGGCGCGTCGTAAGCGTCGAGTTCGGCTTGCGTCAGCGTGCGCACCGAGCCGCCGTTGACGATCTGGCTGGTCGGAAATGTGGGCGTGTTCTGACTGAAGTTCAGCCATGCATCGAACCCCGCGGTTGCGCCTTGGCCGGTCGGCAGACCGGTGTTGGCGACGACGACGCGCGCGAACCGTTCCGGCATCGCGGCGACCAGGCGCAGGCCGATCAGCCCGCCCCAGTCCTGGCAGAACAAGGTGATGTCGCGGAGATCGTTCGCGACGAGCCAGTCGCTCATCCACTTCACGTGCCGCTCGAACGTGTAATCCTCGCGCGCGGCCGGTTTGTCGGATCGGCCGAAGCCGACGAGATCGGGCGCGACGACGCGCCGTCCCTTCGCGATCAGATGCGCAGCGATCTTGCGATACAGGAACGACCAGGTCGGCTCGCCGTGCATCAGCAGCACCGGCGCCGCCTCGTGCGGGCCTTCGTCGATGTGTGCGATGCGCAGCTTCACGCCCGGTGCATGCTCGATCTCGGTGTAGCGGGGTGCGAACGCGAAGTCCGGCAAGGCGGCGAAGCGTTCGTCGGGCGTGCGCAGGATCTGCATCGGATCATCCTCGAAATGGCGGCGATTGACCCAGCATAGGTCGATCGATATAGTGGCACTAATAGTGCCGATTCATCGAGCCCATAGTCAAGAGTGGGAGGGGGCCGTGAAACGCAGCGGCTTGGTATGGCTGATCGTTCTGATCGGTATCGCCGGCCTTGTCGCCGGCGCCTATGTCTTTCGCGGCGAACTGGCGACGCGCCTCGTTGAGCGTGTGGCGGCGCGCGGCTTGCAGCAATCGCTAGCGGCGCAGCTTCCCGACGGCTTGCACGCCGTTTTCTGCGGCACCGGGTCGCCGTTGCCCGATCGGTCTCGCGCCGGCCCTTGCCTTGCCGTGATCGCCGGCGGCCAGCTGCTTGTGTTCGACGCCGGCGAGGGTGCGGCGGAGACGCTGTCGCTGATGGGCGTCAACCCCGGCGATATCAACGTCGTCTTCCTGTCGCACCTGCATTCCGACCATTTCGACGGCCTCGCCCCGCTCGCGCTGCAGCATTGGGCTACAGGCGCGGCCGAGGCGCCGTTGCGGCTGGTCGGGCCGACCGGAACCGCGCGGCTGGCGGCCGGCCTGAATGAAGCCTATGCGATCGACGCCGGCTATCGCACCGCGCACCATGGGCCCGAGGTGATGCCGCCGGCGGGCGCCGGGCTCAGCGCCGAGGAGTTCGCCGTACCGGCCGGCGCGGACGCCATCGTGCTGCGCGATGAAGGCGGCGTGCGCGTCATCGCCTTCCCGGTTCAACATGCGCCCGCCGAAGCGGTCGGATTCCGCATCGAATATGCGGGCCGCAGCATCGTCGTCAGCGGCGACACGGCGCGTTCGGACTCGCTGGCGCGGCACGCGCGCGGCGCGGACTTGCTCGTGCATGAAGCGCTTTCGCCGCGCCTCAACGCAATCGTGCAGCGCTCGGCGGTGGAGAGCGGGCGCGCGAATGTCGGCGCCATCCTGCACGACATCCTCGATTATCACACCAGCCCCGAAGAGGCCGGTGCGGTGGCGCAGGAGGCGGGCGTCGGCGCCCTGGCGCTGACGCATCTCTTGCCGCAGACGCCGATTCCGGGCCTTGCCGCGACGTTCGAGCGCGATGCGCGCACGACATTCGGCGGCCCGGTCTGGGCGATGCGCGACGGCGACGTGATCTCGCTGCCGCGCGGCGGCGGCCTCAGGCGTTCACACCATTTGCGCTTCTAGGAAACGGCGGATGAAACGGCTTGCGATCATTCTGGGCGTCGTCGCGCTCATTGGCCTCGGCGGCTTCTTTCTGTTCAAGCAGTACGCTTATTATTTGCCGGGCCTGATCGCCAACATTCGCGATCCGATTGCGCCGAACCAGCCGGTCGACTGGTCGCGCGGCCCGGCTGCGGCGCCGGAGGGCGAGCGGCCGCCGAACATCGTCGTCATCGTCGCCGACGACCTGGGCTTCAACGACATCTCGCTTCACAGCGGCGTCGGCGGCGGCGCCGTGCGCACGCCGAACATCGATGCGCTCGCGCTTGAGGGCGTCAGCATCGACAGCGCCTACGCCGCCAACGCCACCTGTTCGCCGTCGCGCGCGGCGATGATGTCGGGACGATATCCGACCCGCTTCGGCTTCGAATTCACTTCGGCGCCAGTGGCGTTCTCGCGCTACCTTTCGCACTCAGATCCGAATGCGCTGCGCCAGCCGATCTTCCACGAAGAGCGCGTGCGCGACGTGCCGCCGCTGGAGACGCTCGGCATGCCGGCCAGCGAGATCACGATCGCCGAAGTGCTGCGCGATCGCGGCTATCACACCATGCATATCGGCAAGTGGCACCTCGGAGAGTCCCCGGACCTCAGGCCGGAAGCGCAAGGCTTCGACGAGAGCCTGGGATTCATGGCCGGCGCCGGCATGTTCCTTCCCGCCAACGATCCGAATGTCGTCAACGCCGAACTGCCGTTCGATCCGATCGATCGCTTCCTGTGGGCCAATCTGCCTTATGCGGTGCAGTGGAACGGCGGCCGGCGGTTCCGTCCGGAAGGCTATGTCACCGATTATTTCGCCGATCAGGCGGTCGCCGCCATCGAAGCGAACCGCAACCGGCCGTTCTTTCTCTATCTCGCATTCAACGCGCCGCACACGCCGCTGCAGGCGACGCGCGAAGACTACGAGGCGCTGAGCGCGATCGAGAACCATACCGAGCGCGTCTATGGCGCCATGATCCTCGCGCTTGATCGCGGCGTCGGCCGCGTCATGCAGGCGCTGCGCGAGCAGGGGCTCGACGAGAACACGCTGGTGATTTTCACCAGCGACAACGGCGCCGCGTGGTATGTCGGTCTGCCGGACCTCAATCGCCCGTTTCGCGGCTGGAAGGCGACATTCTTCGAGGGCGGCGTGCGCGCGCCGTTCTTTGCCCGTTGGCCGGGCCATCTTCCCGCCGGTCAGCGCATCGCCGGACCGGCCACGCACATGGATATTTTCGCGACAGCCGCGGCGGCGGGCGGCGCGCCGGTCACGCATCGGATCGACGGCGTGAATTTGCTGCCGTTCATGCGCGGCGAAGCCGGCGGCGCGCCGCATGACGTGCTGTTCTGGCGCTCCGGCCCGTATCGGGTCGTGCGCGCCGGCGATTGGAAGCTGCAGGTCTCGGAACGGCCCGATCGCGTCTGGCTGTTCAATCTGCGCGACGACCCAACGGAACGGCGCGATCTCTCCGCGCGGGAGCCGCAACGCGTCGCCGCGCTGCGCGCGCTGATCGAAGCGCACAACGCCGACATGGCGCCGCCCTTGTGGCCGGCGCTGCTCGAAGGCCCGGTGCGGATCGACGTGCCGCTCAATGCGCCATGGACCGAAGAGCAAGAATACATCTACTGGTCCAATTGAGATGACGCCGCTTCTCGTCCTTGCGGCGCTGCTGGCGCTGATCGCTGTGCTCTGGCTGATCGGCGCGGGCGAGCCGGCGTATCGGCTGCGCAGCGAGAAACCGGTTTGGTTCGTTGCGTTGCGCGCCGGAGATGCGTGTGCGCTGAGGCCGGGCGCCCGTCTATTGTGGTCGGCTCGCACCGACTTCGCTTTCATTGGCGCGGCCGAACCGTATTGGGATCGCTTCCTGCTGGTCGAGGGCGACGCGGGTTCACCTCTGGCGGACAAGGCGTTCGAAGACGCGTACGTCGCGCGTCTGCGCCTGTTTGCGCCGCCGAAGCCGGCGCTCGGCGTTGTGCGGCTGCTGGTGGCCAGCGGCGTACTTACGCGGCCGCCGACGGATACGGTCGCCACCGACGCACAGGCGCTCGGGTTCCGCGCCGACCTGATGCCAAGCGCCGATGCGATTACAACGCTCATGTCGAAGCGCGCCGACTATGCGCCGGCTATGGTCAATTTCCTGAGCTATTTCGATAAGTCGAAGACGAACGAGAACGAGAGCGGCCGCGCCGCTTATCGCCGTTACGGCGCGGCGGCGATGCGGACGGTGTATCGGACTGGCGGGCGTCTTTTATTTTATGGCGCGGTGATGGAAGTGGCCCACGCCGCCGCGGGCGGTCCGATGGCCGGCGCCTGGAACGACATCGCCGCCATGCGCTATCCGAACCCGCCGGCCATTCTTTCCATGGAGCACGTGCCGGCCTACCGCGCCGCGCTCGCGCACCGCGACGCCGGGCTTGAACGCACCGTGGTTGTGGCCTCGACGCCGGATTAAAAACATCGCGCGCCAAATTCGACGCAAGCCCAATATGGACCGCCGGCGTCCGTCCCGCCGGCATGCGGTCGCTTGCAAGCTTACGAGTCATTCCGGACGCGCGGAGCGCGATCCGGAACCCAGGGCAAACGATGTACCGGTCGCCCTGGGTTCCGGGTCTGCGGCGCGCATCGCGCCTGCGCCCGGAATGACTCTCGAACTTGCAAGCGAAACCGCATGCCGGCGGGACGCCGGCGGATGCTTTAGGCCGCGGCCGGCTCGTCCTTCGGCGCGAGCAACAGATACATCGCCGGCGTCACGATCCGGGCCAGCAGCGTCGAACTGATCAGGCCGCCGATCAGCACCATGGCGATTGGCGAGAACAGCGGGGAATCCTCCAGCAGCAGCGGCGTCATCCCGCCGATGGCGGTGGCGCTGGTGAGCAGCACGGGCAGGAAGCGCACTTCGCCCGCGCGCTCGATCGCCTCGCGCAGCGGCGCGCCGCGTTCGCGCTGCTGGTTGGCGAACTCGACCAGCAGGATCGAGTTTTTGATCTCGATGCCGATCAGGGCGATGAAGCCGATGACGGCGGTAAAGGACAGCGACTCGCCGCCGAGCCACAGCGCGATCAATCCGCCCATGATGCCGAACGGGATCACGAACGCCACCACCCCCGTCACCGCGAAGGTGCCGAATTCTAGCAGCAACACCGCCAGCACGCCGAAGATGGCGATCAGGATCGCAGGGCCGAGACCGGAGAAGCTGCGCCGCTGCGCCTCGGCCTCGCCGCCGAAACTGATCGTATAGCCCGGCGGTAGATCGAGCGCTTCGAGCCGTCTGGCGACGTCGCCGGTGACGGCGCTGATGAGGTAGCCGATCTGGGTATAGGCGGCGACGGTCGCCGTGCGTTCGCGCTGATAGCGGTCGATGGAGGCCGGGCCGCTTTCCAGGCGCGGCGATGCGAGTTCGCCCAGCGGCACGGCGTCGCCGGCGCCGGTCCAGATATAGAGCCGCTCAATCGCGGAGACCGGCATGGCGTCCTCGCGCGGCGCGCGCAGCACGACCGGGAATGCGTCGCCTACCGGATCGCGGAACTGCGCCACCGGCACGCCGCCAATGGCGATGCGCAGGCTTTGGTCGATTGCGCCAGCGGGCACCCCGCGCAGCGCGGCCTCCGCTTCGTTGATGTTGAGGTCGAGATCGATCAGCCGTTCGGCCATCGGGTTGGAGATGTCGCGCGTGCCGGGCGTGGCGCGCACGATGCGCTCCACCTCGCTGGCGATTTCGCCAATGGCGGCGAGGTCCGGGCCGCTGATCTGCACCGCGATCGGCGCTTCGATCGGCGGACCGTTGGTGAAGCGGCGCAGATTGATGCGCGCGCCCGCATATTGATCGAGTCGGTCGCGGATGCGCTCCAGCGTCTCCACGCCTTCGCGGCGGCGCCATTCGTGGAAACGGGCATAGACTTGGCCGACGTTGGAGACCTGCTCGGGCGGAATCTCGTTGTAGAAGACCTGGGGATTGCCGCGCCCGGTATTGGCGAAGCGCCACTCGATCTCGGGATAGGACGCCAGCACCTCATCGACATAGCGCACGGCGCGGTCGGTCTCGCTGACGGCGGCGCCTTGCGGCGTCTCGATCTCGACCAGGAAGTAGGGGCTGTCGTTCTCCGGAAACAGGCTGAAGCCCAAATGCGGCACGAGTCCGAGCGACAGCACGAAGGCGGAGAGCCCCGCGATCACCGTCTTGCGCGGATGCCCGAGCGCGAAATGCAGCGCCGGCCGGTAGACGCCGTGGATTGCGCCCATCACCGTGTCGAGCACCGGGTTGGATTTGCCCACGGACTCCCGCGGCAGCATCCGGCTGGCCAGAAACGGGATGATGGTCAGCGCGACGAACAGCGAGGCCGTGATCGTCGTCACGACGGCGACCGGCAGCGAGCGCACGAACGCGCCCGCGGCTTCCGGCAGCGCCATGATCGGCACGAAGGCGAGCAGCAGCGTCGCCGTACAGCCGATGACGGCGATGTTGATCTCCTGCACGCCGGCGATGGCCGCCTCGCGCGGCTGCAGGCCTTGGCGCAGGTGGCGGGCGATGTTCTCGGTGACGACGATGCTGTCGTCGACCAGCAGCCCCAGCGCCAGCACGAAGCCCGCAATCGAGAGCTGGTTCAGCGAGTAGCCGAGCGTATGGATGGCGACGACGCCCATCGCCAGCGACAGCGGGATCGACATCATCACCACGACGGACGCGCGGAAGCCGAGCGGCAGCAGCGTCAGCAGCACGAGCAGAATGGCGATGCCGAAGTCGCGTCCGAGCTGCAGCAGCCGCTCGCGCACGGTTTCGGACTGATCGAAGCCGCGATGCAGCGTGATGTTGTCCGGCAGAGTCTCTTCGAACGCATCTAGCCGCGCACGTACGCCGTCCAGGACCGGGAAGATGTCCTCGCCCAGACGCGCGCGCGCGCTGACGAACACGGCGCGTTCGCCGTTGTAGCGGGTGATATGGGCGCGCTGGTCGTTGGCCCACTCGACTTCGGCGACGTGGCCGACAGTGACGAGCGAGCCGTTCTCCGCGCGCAGCGGCACGCCGCGGATTTCGTCGAGGCTGCTGTAGGAGCCGGTCGCCTGCACGTTGAAGCGGCGTCCGCCGGCCTCCACCGCGCCGATCGGCGTGTCCACGCCCTCCCGTTGCAGCGCGTCCGCAACGGCCGAGAGCGGCAGGCGGTAGGCCGCCAGCTGATCGAGGTCGGCGCCGACGCGCACTTCCGCGGGCGGCGCGCCCCACACGTCCGCCTGCTGCACGCCCGGCGCGCGTTCGAGCGAATCCCGCAGCGCCTTCGCATAGGCTTCGAGCTGGCGGAACGGCGCGTCCGCGCTGGTCAGCGCGATCTGCACGATGCTGGTCTGCGCGGGATTGAAGCGGCGCGAACGGATTTCGGCGACGCCCTCCGGCAAGCTCGCGCGCACCACATTGAGTTCGCGCACGACGTCGCCGAACTTTTCGGCCGGGTCGGCGTCCCAGGCGAACTCGATCGAAACCACCGCAAGGCCGGCGCGGCTCGAGGAGCTGATGTCCTTGATGTCCTCGATTTCGTTAAGCGCATCCTCAATCGGAATCGCGACCAGGCGCTCCATTTGTTCGGCGTCGGCGCCGGGCAGCACGACGGCGATCGCGACGCCGGGAAACTCGACGACCGGATCTTCGGACTTGGGGATCGAGATGATCGCGCCGATGCCGAGCGCGGTCAGCAGCAGGAACAGGATCGCAGTGAACTGCCAGCGATCGACGAAGAAGCGGGTGATCGCCTGCATTTAGCTATCGGCGGCGATACGGACGGTTTCGCCGTCGCGGACGTAGGCGGCGCCAGCGGAGACGACGCGCTCGCCCGAGGCCAGGCCTTCGACAATGAGCACGCCGTCCTGGGTTACGCCGGCCGTGCGCACGCTGCGCCGTCGCGCGACATTGTTGCTGTCGACGACGAAGACGATGCCTTGGTCCGCACGCGCGTCCAGCAGCGCCAGCGTCGGCGCCACCAGCGCCGAGGATTGCGCATCGCCGCCGCGCGCGGCGATCTCCACCTGCGCGACCACGCCGCTGCGCCAGTCGCGCGCGCCGGGCGCCTCGATTTCCACCTCGAAGGCGCCGGTGGCGTCGTTGCCTTTGGCGCCGACGCGGGAGACGCGGCCGGCGATCGGCGCATCGCCCGCGATGCTGATCTGTGCGGCGTCGCCCACGCGGAGTCTCGCCGCGGCCGAGGA
The DNA here is from genome assembly GCA_023384105.1 of Hyphomonadaceae bacterium. Taxonomy (GTDB): domain Bacteria; phylum Pseudomonadota; class Alphaproteobacteria; order Caulobacterales; family Aquidulcibacteraceae; genus Vitreimonas. The sequence goes on from JAHDXR010000001.1 coordinate 209,365, forward strand.
GGGGACAGGCGCGCGCACCACGACGCCCGAGCCGACGTCTCCGAAGATGAATACGGGCGCGCCGGCGTTGAGCGTCTGCGAAACTTCCGCCGTGCGCCGCAGGATCACGCCGTTGGCGGGCGCGGTCAGCACCGAGCTGTCGCGCGCGCGCTCGACCGCGAGTCGGGCGTCTTCAAGCCGCGCCTCGGAGACGAAGCCGCGTTCGTAGAGTTCCTGTGTGCGGGCGAGATCGCGCTCGGCGTTGGCGCGCGCCAGCGCCGCTTCGTCGGCGTTTGAGCCGACGCTGGTTCGGCGCAGCGTCGCCAGCGCTTGGCCGCGGCGCACCGTGTCGCCGGCATCGACGCTGATCGTTGCGACGACGCCCGGCGCGGTGAACGCTAGCTGCGGTTCGCGCTTGTAGCCAATGATGCCGCTGGCGCGCACGACGCCCGCGGCGGCGAGCGGCTCGACCGCGACGACTTCCACAAGCGGGCCTTCGCCCGAACTCTGGTCCGCCGCCGGCTCGCCCGCGCCGCAGGCGGCCAAAGCCGCAGCCGCCAGGACGGCCTGGAAAACGCGCGCCTTCTGCACTGTGCGCTCCCGGGGAGAGGAGTTGGCCGCAAGGGTGCTGCGGCTTGGGCTTGACAGTGTCTAGTTCCGAATTGACAGTGTCAAGCAGAAACTTGCGAGGCCCGCGTGAAACCCGCTCCGGAAAATCTGCGCCGCACCATCCTGGACGCGAGCCTGGACCTGATCGCTGCCGAAGGGCTCGAGGGGTTCAGCATGCGCGAGGTCGCGCGGCGCGCCGGAGTGAGCCACCAGGCGCCCTACCATCACTTCCCGGACCGGGAGGCGATCATGGCGGCCATCGTGGCCGAGGGCTTTCAGCGGCTTCGCGACGACTCCATCGCCGCCATCGAAGGCGAGAGCGATCCGTACGCGCGGATGCAGGCGATGGGCAGGGCCTACATTCGTTTCGCGCTTCACAATCCCGCGCACTTCAAGCTGATGTTCCGCTCCGAGCACGTGCGCGAAGATCGCCACGACGATGCGCGCGCCGGCGCGCAAAGCGCTTACGACGTGCTGCTGCAGCTTGCTGGCCATGTCGCCGCCAAGAGCGGGCAGCGCACCGAGCTTGTGGTGCTGACGGCGTGGTCGATGGTGCATGGCCTTGCGACGCTGATGCTCGAAGGCAAGCTCGACAAGGTGCTGGATGACAGCGCCGAGCGCCTTGCGGCGGCGGACGCCGCGATTGATCTGTACGCGAACTTGCTGCGCCGCGCTTAGGGCGCCCACAGCACTTCGATCGGCGGCGCGCCTTCTGCAAACAGCGCGGTCACCGGCGCATCCGCCAGCGGCTGGCGCCGTGCGCGCTCAAGCCCAGCGCGCTTGGCGTCGCCGGTGATCAGCAGCAGCGCGCGGCGCGCGCGGTTATAGGCGGCGCGCGTCAGCGTGAGCCGATCCGCCGCGCCCGTCGCGTGCGGCGCATGGACCGCCACGACGGTGCGATTGCCTGCCGGGTCCAGCGCTGCGTTCAGGCCGGTCGCGCGGGGGAACCAGGACGCGGTATGACCGTCCTCGCCCATGCCCATGACGGCGAGATCGATCTGCAGCGGCGCATAGATCGCGTCGGCGCGGTCGGCCGCCTGCGCGGCGGTGGAGCAGGCGGAATGCATCGGCTTCAGCAGCGCGCCTTGCGCCAAAGCCGGCGCCAGCGCGCGCTGCAGCATCTTTTCGTTGGATGCATCGTCCGTCGGCGGCGTGAAGCGCTCGTCGATCAGAGCGAACGCGATCTTCGGCCAGTCCAGCTTCATTGCGGCGAGCGCGCAATAGGCCGGCTCCGGCGTCGATCCGCCCGAGAGCGCCAGGCACGCTGCGCCGCGCGCGGCAATCGCTTCCCTGGCGACCTGCGCCATACGTTCAGCCGCGCTTCGCATCAGCTCGGCGCGATCGGCGAACGTGACGAGGTTCTGCATCAGCCCTTGCTGGCGAGCAGGCTGCGCAGCGTCTGCGCCGCCGCCGCGCCATGCTCTTCATTCGCCAGTGCGTACGCCACGGTGGCGCGCAGATAGCCGATCTTGTCGCCGCAATCGTAGGTGACGCCGTCATATTCGAGCGCATGAAACGGTTGCACGTCCATCAGCCGCGCCATCGAATCCGTGAGCTGGATTTCATTGCCCGCGCCCGGCTCTTGGGATGCAAGCAGTTCAAAAATCTCCGGCTGCAGGATGTAGCGGCCGCTGATGAAGAGGTTCGACGGCGCGTTCTCGCGCTTGGGCTTCTCCACCATGCCTTTCATCTTGATCAGCCGTCCGTCGCGGCTTTCCGGCGTGATCACGCCGTAGCGCTCGGGCGTGTCTGTCGGCTCCACCGCGATGATGTTGCCGCCGACCTTGTCATAGGCCTCGACCATCTGCGCCAGGCACGAGGGCTTGGCCATCATCAGCATATCCGGCAGCATCACCGCGAACGGCTCGTCGCCGACAATGTCGCGCGCGCACCAGACGGCGTGGCCAAGCCCCTGCGCCGATTGCTGGCGCACGAAGCTTATCGAGCCGGGGGCGCGGACGGAGAGGTTGATCTCCTCCAGCTGGGCTGCCTTGTTCTTTTCGCGCAACGTTGCTTCGAGTTCATAAGAACGGTCGAAATAGTCCTCGATCGCGCCTTTGTTGCGCCCCGTCACGAAGACGATGTGCTCGATGCCGGCGGCCAGAGCCTCGTCGACGACGTATTGGATCGCCGGCCGGTCGAACACCGGAAGCATCTCTTTCGGGATCGCCTTGGTGGCCGGCAGCACGCGCGTGCCGAAGCCGGCGACCGGGAGTACCGCTTTCCGTAGCGGCCGGGCCGAGGACGAGACGCTAGCCATTGTGTTCCTTTGATGCGGCGCAGCATGGCGACCGGGCCGCGCTGCTAGAGAGCTAAACGTTGCAGTCACAATCGGCAACCAAGCCCAGGATTCGGCTTGAATTCAGGATTGTCGGTTACGATGTGCCTAAGCCGCAGAAGACGGCAGATGCGGGTGCCGAGGCGAGTGACCATCGTCACGGACGAATTCCCTTCGCCGCCGCAAAGTACCGTTTGCCATCGCGGCAACCTTTTGTTAAGCGACCGCGCGCCGGTTCGGGAGTTTTCCACAATGTCGCCCTCCAACACCAAAGCCACTGTCCGCATGGTCGCGGCCAGCTTCGCCGCCGGCGTGAGCGCAATGGTGATGGCCGGCCTCATTGCGCCGGTGGTGGTGCAGGGCGGTCTCAGCGTGCGTGAGGCGATGGCTTCGCCGGTGGCGCAACGCCCGGAAATCGCGCTCGACGTCGCTGCGGTGCAGGCGCAATTGGCGGACGCCGAGCGCGCCATGGACGCCGCCCGTGCGACCACAGCGGACGACATCCGCCGCCTGCAGCGCCTGTCCGGCCGCTAGAGACGCGGATGCGGGTCCTTTCGGCCCGCGCTTCGATCACAGAATTTTCTGGCCCGTCGCCCGCCAGTCCTTGAGGAACGCCTCGAGGCCGGTGTCGGTAAGGTTGTGCTTGTAGAGCGCCTTGAACACCGCCGGCGGGATCGTTGCGCAGTCGGCGCCCGCAATGGCGGCGTCGCGGACGTGGCCGGAGGTGCGGATCGAGGCGGCCAGAATCTGGGTTGGGAAGTCGTAATTGTCGTAGATCGCGCGGATTTCGCGGATCAGCTGCATGCCGTCCTGGCCGCCGTCGTCGAGCCGGCCGAGGAAGGGCGAGATGAAGGTTGCGCCGGCCTTGGCCGCCAGCAGCGCCTGCACCGCCGAGAAGCAGAGCGTCACGTTGCAGGGATGGCCCTCGTCTTCCAGCGTCCTGCAGGCGCGCAGGCCCTCGCGCGTCAGCGGCACTTTCACGACGATATTGTCGGCCACCGCCCGCAGCTTGCGGCCTTCGGCCAGCATGCCCTCATAATCCTGGGCCACTACCTCGGCGCTGACCGGCCCCGGAACGGCGGCGCAAATCTCGCGCAGGGTCTCGAAGAAGTCGCGGCCGGCCTTGGCCACTAGCGAGGGGTTGGTGGTCACGCCATCGACCAGCCCGGTCTCGGCCAAGGCCTTGAGTTCTGCGACATCGGCGCTGTCGATGAAAATCTGCATGAAAAAGCTCCTCGCCGCATAGTAACGGGCGCGTCTCGCTGATACCGGACTTCGCGCGCAGGGCAAGCCGCCCGAATCGCGGCTAAACACCCCTGAAACAGGGAACAGCTATGGCCAAGCAGGAAGACATCGAGGGCGTCAGCGCCAAGGACATGGCCAACGCCATCCGCGCGCTGGCGATGGATGCGGTCGAGAAGGCGAAATCCGGCCACCCCGGCATGCCGATGGGCATGGCCGATGCGGCCACGGTGCTGTTTTCGCGCTTCCTCAAGTTCGACGCGTCCGAGCCGAACTGGCCGGACCGCGACCGCTTCGTGCTCTCGGCCGGCCACGGCTCGATGCTGCTCTACGCGCTGCTCCATCTCACCGGCTACGAGGACATGACGCTGGAGGAGATCAAGAACTTCCGCCAGCTCGGTTCGAAGACCGCGGGGCACCCCGAATATGGCCACGCCTCGGGCATCGAGACGACGACCGGACCGCTCGGCCAGGGGCTCGCCAACGCCGTCGGCATGGCGATGGCGGAGGCGCACCTGAACGCGCGCTTCGGCGACGATCTCGTCAATCACCGCACCTGGGTGATCGCCGGCGACGGCTGCCTGATGGAAGGCGTAAGCCAGGAGGCGATCGCGCTCGCCGGCCGTCAGAAGCTCAATAAGCTGATCGTGATCTGGGACGACAACTCGATCTCGATCGACGGCGCGATCTCGCTGTCGGATGCAACGGATCAAAAGGCGCGTTTCGCCGCGAGCGGCTGGAACGTGCTTTCCTGCGACGGCCACGACATGGCCGATGTCGCCAAGGCGCTCGAAGCGGCGGCCAAATCGGCCGACAAGCCGATGCTGATCGCGTGCAAGACCACGATCGGCTACGGCTCGCCCAAGAGGGCGGGCACGGCGAAGGCGCACGGCGAGGCGCTGGGCGCAGAAGAACTCGCCGCGGCGAAGCAGGCGCTCGGCTGGCCCCATGGCCCGTTCGAGATCCCGGACGACATCCTCACCGCCTGGCGCAAGATCGGCGCGCGCGGCGCCGCTGCGCGCAGCGCGTGGGAAGCGCGGCTGAAGCGTGCGAAGGAGCGCGAGGCGTTCGCCGCCGCGGTCGGCGGCGCCCATGTCGAGGCGGCGGTGGCCGCGCTCGCCGTGCATGCGGCGAAGATGGCGGCGGAAAAGCCCTCGCTGGCGACGCGCGCGTCCTCGGGCCTGGCGATCGACGCCATGTTCGAGGCCTGTCCCGAACTGCTCGGCGGTTCGGCCGATTTGACCGGCTCCAACAACACCCACGCCAGGGGGTCGCAAGACTTCACGCCGGAGAACCGGCTCGGCCGCTATGTGCGTTACGGCATCCGCGAGCACGGCATGGCCGCGGCGATGAACGGCATGGCGCTGCATGGCGGCGTCATTCCCTACGGCGGCACGTTCCTGTGCTTCGCCGACTATTCGCGTCCTTCGATCCGCCTCGGCGCGCTGATGGGCGTGCGCGTCATCCACGTGATGACGCACGATTCCATCGGCCTCGGCGAAGACGGCCCGACGCACCAGCCGGTCGAGCATCTGGCGTCGTTGCGCGCGATCCCGAACCTCTACGTGTTCCGCCCGGCGGACGCGGTGGAGGCCGCCGAATGCTGGCAGGCGGCGCTGCTCAACGAGGACGGCCCCAGCGTGCTTGCGCTGTCGCGTCAGGCGACGCCCGCGTTGCGTCCGGATGCAAGCGAGAACCTGTCCGTGCGCGGCGCCTATGAATTGCTGCCGGCCGAGGACGGGCCTTCGCGCGTGGCGATCTTCGCCACCGGGACCGAGGTCGCGTTGGCGGTGAAGGCGCGCGAGGCGCTGCAGGCGGAAGGCGTCCCCACGCGCGTCGTTTCCGCGCCGTGCTTCGAGCTGTTCGAGCTGCAGGACGACGCCTACCAGGACGCCGTCTGCGGCGACGACGAAGAGCTCAAGATCGGCGTCGAAGCGGCGATCGGGCAGGGCTGGTTCGAGGCGTTCGGTCTCGACGCGTTCATCGGCATGTCGACGTTTGGCGTCTCGGCGCCGGCCAAGGACGCCTACGCTCATTTCGGCATTACGGCCGAAGCGGTGGTGGAAACGGCCAAAGCGTTGCTGTGATCCGCTGGCGCGCCCGGGCGCTGGCGCATAACCTCTGCGGGCGAAGCGGATCTTGAAACGGGTTCGAGCGGAGAGCCTGGGGGGGAGGTGAGAGATGAGCGCGCTCAGATTTTGCGGGATCGCCCTCAATGCTCTGGTGCTGGCCTTGCTCGGCGCCTGCGCAGGCGGCGGCGGCGGGGGCGCGCCGGTCATCACGCCTCCGCCTCCGCCGCCGCTCACGCCGCCTTCATTTCCTCCACTTGCGCCGCCGCATGCGCCCGGCGACTTTCCGTCGCCCAGCAGCGCTGAATTCAACGCCAATTGGGCGGTGGGCGGGACGAACGCCCAAGTCGCATGGCAGAATGGCGCGACGGGCGCGGGCGTCGTCATCGGCGTGATCGATGACGGCATTCATCCCGATCACCCTGAACTCACGGGCAGGGTGCTTGCGACCTCGGTCGACATTGCGCCCGGGCGCGATGCGCTGGTGACGAACCAGTCGCACGGCAGCGAACTCTCCTCGCTGATGGTGGGCAATTATAATGGCCAGCAGACCGTCGGCCTCGCGTTCGACGCCCATGTGCTGGCGATCCGCGCCGACAACGGATCGGGCGGGTTTCCCGACAATTATCTCGCCATGGCGATCGACTACGCCCGCCAGCAGGGCGTCGACGTCATCAATCTTTCGCTGGGCGGGCCGTCGCCCAGTTCGGCGCAAGTGCGGCAGGCGATCCAGGCGGCGACAGCCGCCGGCATCATCATCGTTGTTTCCGCCGGCAATGAGGGCGCGAGCGGGGCCACGCAACCATCCTATCCGGCCTTCAACGCCGTCGACCTGTCGGTCTCCAACGGCCTCATCATGGTCGCCGGCGGTTTGAACTCGAACGGCAGCCTGAACACCGTCTCCAGCCCGCCGGGCGCGGCGCAGAACTATTACATGGTGGCGCCGGGCTGGCAGATCATCGTGCCGGACTTCGGCCCGCCCGGGCCGGTGCCGGGCTATCAGCAGTGCGGCCTTGGACCCAATGGCGATCTCTGCCAGATTCAGGGCACCTCCTACGCTTCGCCGATGATTGCTGCGGCGGTCGCGCTCATCAAGGATGGGTTTCCGGGTCTGACGTCGGCGCAAGTGGTCGATCTGCTTTTCACGACGGCTGACGATCTCGGGCCCGCGGGGACCGATTCGCTCTACGGTCGCGGCCGTCTCAATATCGGCCGTGCGTTTCAGCCGGTCGGGCCGTTGGCGACCCCGCTCGGCGGCGTCGAGCTTACGCCGGCAAGCCTGGTCGGCGCCGCAGGACCGGCGTTTGGCGATGGCGTTCAGCGCGCCGGCGTCTGGTCGATGGTTGGATTTGACGCCTACGGACGCACTTTTCCGGTCGACCTGTCGCAGCGTTGGATCAGCGCCCATCCGGGGCCTTCGGCGCTCGCCGAAGCGCCGCTTCTGTGGCGCAATGAGCAAGCCGCCGGCGGCGTGCATGTGCAGGCCGCGCTGAACCAGAGCGCGTTGCCGCAATCGCTGCGGACGCCGATCGATCGCGCCGAACTCGACCAAAACCCGATGCGGATCGATGCGGCGCTGGCGCCTGGGCTGACATTGAGTTTCGCCGCTCACGGCGCGCGCAGCGCCTATGAGTATGACGGCGATTCCGTCAGCCATTTGGATTGGGTGAATTCCGATCTCTCGCTGCGCCTCACTCATCGGCTCAACGACACGGTGAGTCTTTCGCTTGTCTCGGAGTCCGGCGAAGTCCGGAGTCCGCTGCCGTTCGCATCCTCGTCTTCGCGCGAAGGGACCGCGGCCAGAGCCTCGTTCGACTTCGCCCGCGGCGGCTTCGATCTCACTTTGGGGCGCATCGACGAAGAGCACGGCCTGATGGGGCTTGCCTGGAACGGGCTCTTCGGCGCGACGCCGGGCGGGGAGACGGCTTTCGCCGGTTTTGGCGCCCATGTCGACGCCAACGAAGATTTGCGCTTCACACTGAGCGCCGAGCTGGGCGAGGCTCGTCTGGCCCGAAGCGGCTGGCTCGAAGTGGTCGAGCCGCTGCGTTCGAGCGCGTTTCTGGCGGAGGCGCGATTTGAGCCCGAATGGCTCGGCGGCGCGCTGACGCTCTCGCTCGCCCAGCCGCTCCGGGTTGAGGACGGCGCGCTTGCGTTCATGGCGCCCACGGCGACGAAGTACGGCCGCCAGAGTCTGCGCTTCGAGCGACGCGAGTTTGAACCGACGCCTTCGGGGCGCGAGTTGCGCCTGGGGCTTGGCTATTCCTATCGGCGAGGCGAGGCGCTCTCCGCTCTTGGCGAGGTGCTCTACGTGGAGGAGCCCGGCCATGTCGCCGGCGCAGAGCCGCAAACCGTGCTGAGGTTCGGCGTCCGCGTCGCCAACTAGAATTGGCCGCGATTTCGCCGTCCGTTTCCGCCGGCTAGAGCAGCGCCGCGGCTTCGCGCAGCTGCTTGACGTCCTGGGCGCGCTCGCGCGGAAGAATGATGACGGCCTCGGGCGTTGCGACGATGATGAGGCCGCTCACGCCGGCGGCGCACACTTTTATACCGTCGCCGCGCAGCAGATTTCCCGCCCCGTCAAGCGCCAGCGCCTGGCCGTGCAGCGCATTGTTCGCCGCATCCTTTTCCGTAATACGCCAGATTTCGTCCCAGGCGCCGATGTCGGCCCAGCCGATCTCGCAGGGCGCCACGGCGGCGCGCGACGTGCGCTCCATGACGGCGATGTCGAGCGGCTGCGCCGGGACGCGCGCGAACAGCTCGGCGTCGAGATGGATCTCATCGCCTTCGCGGCATGCGGCCTTGAGCGCGGCAAGCGCGGCGTCGCGGATATTGGCGCTGGCGGCGAACTCTTCCAGCAGGACCTGCGGATGGAACAGGAAGATGCCGGCGTTCCAGGAATAGCCGCCCTCCGCGAGATAGGCGCTGGCGGTCTCCGTATTCGGCTTCTCGCGGAAGCTCGCGATCGCAAACACGCTGTCGCCCAGCTCCGCGCCGCGTTTGATATAGCCATAGCCCGTGGCCGGACGATCGGGCGTAATGCCGAACGTGACGATGCGCTCGCGCGCGAACGGGGCGGCGCGTTCGATCGCGGCGCGGAAGGCGGCGGCGTCGACGATGACGTGATCGGCCGGCATGAGCAGAACCAGCGCATCCGGGTCGAACTCGGCGGCGACGGCGGCCGCCACCGCGCCGACGGCGGCGGTGTTGCGCGGCGCCGGTTCAAGCACGATGGCGGCGGGCGCGACGTTCGCGCGCGCAAGATGTTCGCGGACGAGCGGGGTGTGCCGCGCGTTGCACAGCACCAGCGGCGGCGCAAACGAGAGCAGCGCCGTATCGCCGCCCAGGCGCCGTGCGGTCTCGGTGAACAGCGAGTCCGCGCCCCCGCTTAACGCGTGGAATTGCTTCGGACGCGCCTCGGTGGACACCGGCCAGAGCCGCGCGCCGGCGCCGCCGGACATGATCGCGGGGATGATGCGGATGGTCATGACGTAGTGTGGCCTTTCACGCGCCGTCGCAAAAGCCGAGCCGGTTCAAAATCGCCCTTCGTCCCGAAATGAGACGCGCCGCTGCGGGACTTATCGGGAAATCGCCGCGCCGATGGCCTTCACGATCGCCTCCGCGGCGTCCGCGGGGCTGGTATTGACGGCATCGATATGAATTTCCGGGCGCGCCGGCGGCTCGTACGGCGAGTCGATGCCGGTGAAATTCTTGAGCTGACCCGCGCGCGCCTTCTTGTAGAGGCCTTTGACGTCGCGCTGTTCAGCCACCTCAAGCGGCGTGTCGACGTGGATTTCGAAGAACTCGCCTTGCTTGGCCAGGCCGCGCGCCAGCTCGCGCTCCTGCCGGAACGGCGAGATGAAGGAGACAAGCACGATCAGGCCGGCATCGGCCATGAGCTTCGCCACTTCGGCTATGCGGCGGATGTTCTCGACGCGATCGGCCGGCGTGAAGCCGAGATCGCGGTTAAGGCCATGGCGGATGTTGTCGCCGTCGAGCAGCACGGTGTGGCGGCCCAGCGAGTGCAGCCGCTTCTCCACTAGGTTGGCGATGGTCGACTTGCCGGCGCCCGAGAGGCCGGTGAACCACAGAATCGCCGGGCGCTGGCCCTTGATCGCCGCATGCGCCTCGCGGTCCACCTCCAGCGCCTGCCAGTGCACGTTGTGCGCGCGCCGCAGAGCGAAATGGATCAGCCCCGTGCCGGCCGTTTCGCCGGTATCGAGATCGATCAGGATGAAGCCGCCGGTCTCGCGGTTCCGCTCGAACGGATCGAATGGAATGTCGCGGTCGAGGCTGACGTTGCAGACGCCAATGCCGTTCGCATCGAGTTGTTTTTCCGGCGTATGCTGGAAGGAGTCGATATCGAAGCCGTAGCGGATTTCCGTGATTGTCGCGTTGGCCTGCGCGGCGCCGATTTTCAATCCATATCGGCGTCCCGGAAAAAGCGGCGTGTCGCTCATCCAGATGACGGTGGCCTGGAACTGGTCGGCGATCTCGCACGGCGCGTCGGCGGCGGCGATAACGTCGCCGCGCGAACAGTCGATCTCGTGGTCGAGCGTGAGCGTCACCGACTGGCCGGCGATCGCTTCCGGCAGATCGCCGTCGGCGGTGACGATGCGGGCGACATTCGCCGTGCGGCCCGACGGCAGCACGCGGACGGCATCGCCGGGCTTCACGCGGCCGGCGGAGAGCCGTCCGGAAAAGCCGCGGAAATCGAGATTGGGCCGCGCCACGCTTTGCACCGCCATGCGCAGCGGCCGGTCGGCGCGATCCGCTTCGCTGGGCTCGGCGGTCTCCAGAAGTTCGATCAGCGTCGGCCCGTCGTACCAGGGCGTCGATGCGCTGCGCGCGACGATGTTGTCGCCGCCGACGCCGGAGACTGGGATCGCCGCCAGCCGCGGAATCTCGAGCGTTTCCGCGAGCGCCACGAAATCAGAGACGATCCGGTGATACCTGGTTTTGTCGTAGCCGATCAGATCCATCTTGGTGATGGCGAGCACCGCCTGCTTCACCCCCATCAGCGAGGCGATGAAGGCGTGTCGGCGCGTTTGCGTCAGCACGCCTTTGCGCGCGTCGATCAGCAGAAGGGCGACATCGGCGTTGGAGGCCGCCGTCGCCATGTTGCGCGTGTACTGAGTGTGGCCCGGGGCGTCTGCGACGACGAACGTGCGCTTCTCGGTAGCGAAGTAGCGATAGGCGACGTCGATGGTGACGCCTTGTTCCCGCTCGGCCATCAGGCCGTCGACCAGCAGTGCGAAATCGAGTTCGCCGCCGCGCGTGCCGATGCTCCTGGAGTCGCGCGCCAGCGCTTCCAGCTGATCGTCGGGGATTGCGCCGAGGTCGTACAGAAGGCGCCCGATCAACGTCGACTTGCCGTCGTCGACCGAGCCGCAGGCCACCAGCCGGAGGAGGGATTTGGCGCCCGGCATCAGAAATAGCCGTCCTGCTTCTTCTTCTCCATCGAAGAGGGCGTGTCTTGGTCGATCAGGCGGCCTTGGCGCTCGCTGGCGCGCGATTCCGCGATTTCGCGGATGATGTCGCCGACGCTTTCCGCCTCGCTCTCGACCGCTCCGGACAGCGGATAGCAGCCGAGCGTGCGGAAGCGAACGCGCCGCATCTCGGGCTGTTCGCCGGCCTCGATCTGCATGCGTTCGTCGTCCATCATGATCCATGCGCCGGAACGGCGGACGACGCGGCGCTCCGCCGAGAAATAGAGCGGCGCGACCGGGATACGCTCAGCCTCGATGTATTGCCACACGTCGAGTTCGGTCCAATTCGAAAGCGGGAAGACGCGGAAGCTTTCGCCCGGCCGCACTCTCGTATTGTAGAGGCTCCACAGCTCCGGGCGCTGGTTCTTGGGGTCCCAGCGCTGATGCGCGGAGCGCAACGAAAAGATGCGTTCCTTGGCGCGGCTCTTTTCTTCGTCGCGACGCGCGCCGCCGATCGCTGCGTCGAATCCATACTCCGCCAGCGCTCGGCGCAGTCCTTCGGTTTTCCAGAGTTGCGTGTGCAGTTCCGAGCCATGTTCGAACGGATTGATGTTGCGCGCGGCGGCGTCGGGATTGCGATAGACGATCAGTTCGTGCTCGGCCGCCGCGCGGTCGCGCATCGCGTACATGTCGCGGAACTTCCAAGTCGTATCGACGTGCAGCAGCGGAAACGGCAGCTTGCCGGGAAAGAACGCTTTTTTCGCCAGGTGCAGCAGCACCGCGCTGTCCTTGCCCATGGAATAGAGCAGCACCGGCCGCTGTAGTTCCGCAGCCGTCTCGCGCAGGATGTGGATGCTTTCTGCTTCGAGGCTCTGCAGGTGCGTAAGGCGCGGGCTAGACGCCATAATGGCCTCTATACCAATCGACGAACTTCTGCACGCCGAGGTCGATCGGCGTCCGCGGCGCGAAATCGACGTCGCGCGCCAGGTCGTCGACGTCGGCGTAGGTCGAGGGCACGTCGCCCGGCTGCATCGGCAGGAAATTCTTGATCGCCTGCTTGCCGGTGGCGCGTTCGATCGAGGCGATCAGGTCCATCAGCTTCACCGGCGCGTGGTTGCCGATATTGTAGATGCGATAGGGCGCGGTGGAGCTGGCGGGATCGGGCGCTGCGCCGTTCCAGTCGGGATTGGGCTGCGCCGGCCGTTCGCCAACCCGCACCAGCGCCTCGACCACGTCGTCGATATACGTGAAGTCGCGCGCCATTTCGCCGTTGTTGAACACGTCGATCGGCCGGCCTTCGAGGATCGCGCGGGTGAACAGGTACATCGCCATGTCGGGCCGTCCCCACGGGCCGTACACCGTGAAGAAGCGCAGGCCCGTGGCCGGAAGGCGATAGAGATGGCTGTAGGAATGCGCCATCAGCTCGTTCGCCTTTTTCGTCGCCGCATAAAGGCTCAAAGGATGGTCGACGTTCTGATGCACGGAGAACGGCATCTTGGTGTTGGCGCCGTAGACCGAACTCGATGACGCGAACACCAGATGCTTCACGCCGCCGTGACGGCAGCATTCGAGCAGGTTGAGAAAGCCGTCGAGATTGGAGCGCACATAGGCGCGCGGATCCTGCAGCGAATAGCGCACGCCCGCCTGCGCGGCCATGTTGAAGACAAGCTCGAACCGATGCTGCTCGAACAGCGCATCCATGGCTTCGGCGTCGGCGAGATCGATCTCGGCAAAGCTGAAGCCGGGATGTTCTTTGAGCGCCTTCAGCCGGCTGCGCTTCAGCTCGACGTCATAATAGGCGCTCATGTTGTCGAGGCCGACGACGGTCGCGCCGCCGCGCAACAGGCGATCGGCCAAGTGAAAGCCGATGAAGCCAGCAGCGCCGGTCACCAGAATTGCCGTCATATATGCAACGTCTCGCTCGTGGCTTGTGCGCCTGCCGGTTCGATAAAAGCCAGACTTAACAAAAGCAACCGCCCGCTGCTCAAGCGCTGCGCCGCGGCAGCGCCGCGACCAGCGCGGCGGCGACGAACATCGTTGCGATCCACCATTCCTGCCAGATGCCGAAGCCGACATTGGCGATGACGCCGAGCGAGGCCAGGCTCGCCGCCGCAGCCGCAGCGGCGGGCCGGTCGGCGGCGAGGGTTTTGGCGAGCCACAGCCCGCCCGTAATCAGCGCCGCCGCCGCGATCACAGCGCCGACCGCGCCGGTTTCAAACCAGATCTGCAGACTGGCGCTATGCGGGTGCAACTGCACCGCGCGCTGCTCGACGCCCTGCACGACAATCGTGTCGTTCACTGCGCGCGACGCATCCAGGCCGTGGCCGAGCCAAGGACGCTCCAGGATCTTGGCGCAGACATAGTTCCAGATGCCGGCGCGCGCCGCCCAGCTATAGGGCAGGGCTTCAGTCAGCGCGGGGTTTGCCAGCGCCAGGGGCGTCAGGAACGGCGCGCCCAGAAGCCAGATTGCGAGCCCCGCGGAGATCGTGAGCAGACAGGCTCGGGGACGCCAGAGGCTCAGCGCGAAGACCAGGACGCCCGCCCCCCACGCCGCAATCTGCGCCGCCATGCCGAACGGCAGCGACAGAAGGCCGCTCACCACGACGAGCGCGGCGCCCGCCCTGGGGCGGGCTGCCGTCAGCAGCGCCCCGGCCGCGCCCCAGGTCAGCGCCAGCAGGACGATGGCGCCCCGATTGACGTTGCGGGCGATTTCCAGGCTCTCGTCGATATGCGGATTGGCGGCGCGGTTGAGGGGCATGTCGGCAAGCCCTTCGATCGCCATCAGACCGCACAGCACGATGAAGGCGGCCACCCCCAGCGCGCGGACGAGTTCGCGATTGGCGCCGTCGGCGGCGGCGGCCGCGAAGGCCAAGCCGAGCGGGGCAAGCAGGAGCAGCTTGAGCGCCTGTTCGCCGGCCTCGACCGGCGACCAGGCGCCGGAGAGCGCGGCCCACCCGGCCAGAGCCAGGAGCAGAAGGAGCGGCGCCCCTCCCGGCCGCGCCAGCGCCGCCGCCCGGCGGGGGCGGAACGCCGCCAGGCCCGCCAGCGACAGGAGCACGGGCAGCGCCATCGCCCCGCCGGCCGAGGCGGCGGGAAGGAGCACGAAAAGAACCGTCACCGCGGCTCCGCTCAGGCTAGCCCGCATCTGACCTCCATCGCCGGAAGCGCCCAATCTGGTCCCGATCTAGCCAAGCTTGCCGGTTTCGTAATCAATCTTTCAGCTTCGTCACTGGAGAAGTTAGCCTGGGCCCTTGGCGCCGGGGGAGATTTAAGCTTTGTTACGCCCTGGACGCGTATGAATTGAGTGGACGCGGCCGTATTTGCGCTCGGGAGTGGTGGATGTCGGAGAAGCCCAGCTTCGAGCGTGAGGTTCGCGACACGGTTGTGAAGTCAGGCCTGACCGGCGTAGCCGCCACCGTGCTGGCGGTGACGGTGTTTTCGCCGGCCGGCTTGGGTGGCATTGTCGGCACCAGCATGGCCTCGGGCTTCGGCGCCGACGCTTCGGCTGCCTCGACCGACAACCCTTACGCCAATCTGCCCGCTTTCCGTCAGCCGTTCAGTCCGCAGGAAATTTCGGAAGTGCGCGGCGTCCTGGCCAGCACCACCGCGCAGATGGAATTCACGCGCGCGGCGACGGAAGCCCGGATCGAACATATTCGCACCATCGCCTCGGCTGACAGCGTGGCGGCGCCTGCGCCGATGCCGGCGGTCACCATGCCTCAGTACGCGCAAGCGGCGCCGGCGGCTGCGCCCAACTTGCGTCTGACGCTCAGCGAACCGGCGCCCACGCCGGTTGTTGAAGCTGTGCGTGCGGATGAGCGGCCGGTGCGCGTAAGTTATAGCGGCTACGCGGATCATGGCGCGCTGCATCGCGATCCGCATCTTGAACTCGCCGAGCTTTTCCTCGCCCATAGCGATTTCTGAGCTTCTCGCCCGAGTTTCCCCGAAAATCCACAGCAGCATGCAAAGCGCGAGGCGATGACACGCTTCGCCTCGTGCGTTAGTTATGTCCGCGCTTTTCGGTGGGGAGTAGGTGATGCTGCGCAGTCTGAAGACTCTTGCTCTTTCGCTCGCCGCGCTCGGTTTCATGGGCGCGGCGGCGAACGCGGAAACCTATCGCCTGAACTATGAAGCGGCCGTGCTTGGCGTCGTGGTGCTCGGCACGGCGAACTACGAAGTGACTGCGAACCCGTCGCGCTACGCCGTGCGCGCAAACCTGCGCACGTCAGGTCTGGCGCGTCTGTTCGATCAGACAGAGATCACCGCGACGTCGACAGGCTCGGTCTCCGGCAACGCCATCAGCTGGTCGCGCTACGACATTTCGCACGCCTACTCGCGCAAATTCCGCCGCATCCAGCTCGACCGCGCCGCAAACAGCGTCGCCGCACAAGTCACGCCGCACTATGGCGATATGGGCCAGCCGCCCGCGACGCAGGCGCAGCAGAACGCATCCTACGACCCGCTCACCGGTGTTTTCGCGCTTGGCCGCCAGATCGGCGCCGCGCGCGCCTGCCAGGGCAGGGTGCAGGTGTTCGACGGGCGCCAGCACTATCGGCTCTCGGTCGCCCCGATCAGCCAGGGCGCGTTCAATGGCGGCGGCTACAACGGGCCCGCGCTCAACTGCCGTTTCCGCTATGAGCCGATCTCCGGCTTCAGCCGCGGCTTTGACGCCAACGCCGTCCCCACCGCCAGCGCATGGTTCGCAATCCCGGAAGGCGCGCAGTTTGCGCCGCCGCTCCGGCTCACGGTGCCGACTCCGCTAGGCCAAGCCCAGCTCGATCTGCGCGGCTATCAGCGGGCCGAGCGCTGACGCTTACGGCGCAGGCATAAGATGTCGCGTGTGTTGGTTACGGGAGCTTCGGGCTTCGTCGGAACGGCGCTGACGCGGCTTCTCCGCGACAGGGGCATGGAGGTCAGGGCCGCGTACCGGGTTCTGCCCGAAGCGCCGGCGCCCGGCGTCGAGGCCGTGAGCGTCGGCGGCCTCGGCGCCTCGACCGACTGGCGACGCGCGCTCGCCGGCGTCGACTCGGTCGTCCACTTGGCCGGGCCCGCCCACGGCCGAAGCGGGTTCGAGCAAGCGATTGCCGAGGGGACGCGCGCGCTTGCGCTGCAGGCCGAGGCCGCCGGCGTTTCACGATTCGTGTACGTAAGTTCGATCAAGGCCGCCGCAGGCAGGACCGATGAGATTCCCGTTCCCGAAGCGCACCCGCCGGCGCCCGCGGGGGCCTACGGGCGGGCAAAACTGCAGGCGGAACGCTTGCTTCTGGAGATGCCGCGCTTGCCCAGCGTCATCCTGCGCCCGCCGCTGATCTTCGCCTCCAACGCCAAGGGCAATTTCCGGCGGTTGCTGCAGCTGGCTGAAAGCGGGGCGCCTTTGCCGCTGAGGGGAATCGACAATCGGCGCAGCATGATCTCGCTCTCGGCTTTCGGCGAGGCTGTCTGGCGGGTGCTGAGCGCGCCTGGAAGCGGTCAGCGGATCTTTCATGTCGCCGATCGGCCCGCGCTCTCGTCGGCGCAGATCGTTGAATCGCTCAGAAAGGGCATGCACAAGTCAGCTCGGCTATTTGAAAGCGCGGCCCTGGCGGCGCTGCTGCCGTCGACGCTAAGGCAAAGCCTGGCCGTCGATGACAGCGCCTTTCGGGACGTGTATGGCTCGCCTGACGGCAGTGAGGATGTCGAACAGGCTTTGGTCGAGTGCGCCGCAATGTGGAAGCGTCGACAATGAGCCGGCCGAAACTGCTTTTCCTGGCGACCGAGGATTGGTTCTTCCGTTCGCATTTCCTGTTTCTCGCGCGGCAGGCGGCGGCGGAAGGCTATGAGTGCGTGGTCGCGGCGCGCGACTCCGGCGCGCTGGCCCATTTCGACGGCGTGCGGCTGATCGATCTGCCGTTCGCGCGCGGCTCGATGCGGCCGTGGGAGCTTGGCTCGCACATTGCGCAGTTGCGCGCCGTCATTGCACGCGAGCGGCCGGCTCTCATCCACGCGATCGCGCTCAAGCCGATCGGACTGCTGGCGTTGGCGCAGGCGCGCGATGTCCCGCGCGTCTTCGCTGTGACCGGACGCGGCTATCTGGCCACCGCGCGCGCGCCGTTGACGCGGCTGATCGGCTGGCGGCTGCAGCGGCTGCTCCGGCGCGAGCTGATCGATGCGTGTTCGGTGCTCATGGTCGAGAACAGCGCGGATGGCGATTGGGCGGTCGGCGCTGCGCCGCTTGATTCGTCGCGGATTTTTTTGATGCCGGGCGCCGGCGTGGATACGGATGTCTTTACAGTCTCGCCCGAGCCGAGCGGCGGCCCGATTGTGGTCGGCGTCGTTACCCGCTTGATCCGCTCCAAAGGCGTCGATCTGGTGGTGGAGGCGGTGCGGCGCCTTCGCGCCGAAGGCGCCGATATCGTGCTGCGTATCGCCGGCGACGCGGATGAGGAAAACCCCGGCCGGGTGAGCGCAGAAGAGATCGCGCGCTGGCGCGCGCACGAGGGCGTCGAACTCGTCGGCCGCGTCACGGACGTGAACGGCTTCTGGCGGCATACCCATATCGCCTGTTTGCCGTCGCGGGGCGGAGAGGGACTGGCGCGCTCCCTGCTGGAAGCGGCGGCGTGCGGGCGGCCCCTGGTCACAAGCGATACGCCGGGCTGCGCAGATTTCGTGCGGCACAAGGAGACGGGTCTGATCGTTCGCTCCGAAGACTCAGCGGCGCTTGCGGACGCCTTGCGGCTTCTGGCGGGCGACGGGGCGCTGCGCGCCGCCCTCGGCGCCGCGGCGCGCAAGCGCGTGGTGGAAGGATATACCGAGGCGCATGCAGGCCGCGTCGCCGCGCAGGCGTGGCGAAGGGCCATGGCTCAGCGCGCCGGGCGAGGAGCAGGCTAGTGGCCGCTACGGCTCGCCGTGCGTTCGTTTATCTCGGCCGTCGCGGCGCGATGGCGCGATTCACGCTCGACTTGGCGCGAGCCCCGGGGCGCGGCGATTGAGGTTGCGCCGGATGCGCCGGTCTTCATTGTCGGCTTTCTGTCGAGCGCCTCGGGCTTGGGCCAGGCCGCTCGTCTTGCCTACCGCGCGCTGGAGCGGCAGGGGCGCGATGTCTATGGCGTCGATCTCAGCCGCCACTTCGTAGGTTCAAGCCGGCCGGCGGGACACCGGCGGTCCATGGGGGGCTGCGTCCGATTCAACGCATGGCGCTTTAATTTGCCGCCGGTTCGACCGGGAAGCCCTTTTCGCGCCAGGCCTTCATGCCGCCGTCGAGCGCGACGGCGCGGGTGAAGCCCATACGGCGCAGCGTGGCGGTGGCGAGCGTCGAGATCTTGCCGTAGTCGCAATAGGCCACGATCCGCACGGTCGGATCGGGCAGCGCCTCGTTGACGCGCAGTTCGAGCAGCCCGCGGGGCAGATGCGCGGCGCCGGGAATGTGGCCGGCGTCGAACGCCTCCTTTTCGCGCACGTCGAGCACGATCAGGTCGTTGGCGCCGGCTTCCGCCTGGGCGCGCACCTCGTCCATCGACATGAACGGCACTTCCGCCGCCGCTTCGTTCAGCAACTGGGCGACGCTCACGCCGCCGCTCATGTTCACGCGCAGCGCTTCGGTGAGGTGTTCCGGCATGGAGAGCGAGAGCGTGCGCATCATCTCGACGAAGGCGGCGCGGTCCTTCTTCTGCAGCCGCGGATTGGAGGCGAGCTCTTCCTCGATGGTGGAGCAGGTGTGGCCCTTGTAGTCGTGCGCCGGATAGATTTTGAGCTGCGGGTCGAGCTTTAGCAGCTTGCCGAACAGGCTGTCATAGAGCTGGTCCGGATCGCCGCTCGGCAGATCGGTGCGGCCGGTGGCGCCGATCAGCAGCGTGTCGCCAGTGAAGACGCGGTCGTTGGCGACGAGACACATCGCGTCGCGGGTGTGGCCCGGCGTGTGCAGCACGGCGAGCCGGACGTTGCCGACCTTGATCACATCGCCCTCGTCGACGCGCATCGTCGGATAGGGTGCGGGCGAAAGCCGGTGCGCGACGGCGGGAACGCCGAGCTGCTGGCTGAGCGGCTTGGCGGCGCTGAAATGATCGGCGTGGGTGTGAGTGTCGATCACGTAGCGGATGCGCACGCCGTGATGCGCCGCCAGCGCCTTGTAGCGCTCGATCTGGCGCACCTCGGGATCGATCACCGCCGCGATGCAGGTCTCGTTACAGCCGATCAGGTACGACTGGCAGCCGCCGGTGGCGACTTGTTCGAAGATCATGGCTCCCTCCCGGGCGCTTCTCGAGAGCGCTTTGGCCCAAGAATGACGCCCGGGAGAGAAAGCGCAACGGCTTACGCCTTCGGCTGCGGCACCACGCGCAGGTAGGGCTTCAGCGTCGTCCAGCCGTTCGGGAACAGCTTCTGGGCGTCGTCCTGCGAGAGCGAGGGGACGATGATGCAATCTTCGCCGTTCTTCCAGTTCACCGGCGTGGCCACCTTGTGGGTGGCGGTGAGCTGAATCGAATCGACCAGGCGCAGCACCTCGTCGAAGTTGCGGCCCGAGCTCATCGGGTAGATCAGCATCGCCTTGATCAGCTTGTCCGGGCCGATGATGTAGACGGTGCGCACGGTCTGGTTGGTGGCGGCGGTGCGGCCCTGCGAGGTGTCGCCGGCGTCGGCCGGCAGCATGTCGTAGAGCTTGGCCACGTTGAGGTCGTGGTCGCCGATCATCGGGTACCCGACCACGCCGTCGGTGACGTCCTTGATGTCGCCCAGCCAGCGCTCATGGTCGCCGACCGGATCGACCGAAAGGCCGATCACCTTCACATTGCGCTTCCTGAACTCGGGTTCGAGCTTGGCGAGGTAGCCGAGTTCGGTGGTGCAGACCGGCGTGAAATCCTTCGGATGCGAAAACAGGATGCCGTAGCTGTCGCCCAGCCAATCGTGGAACTTGAGCCGGCCGTGCGTAGTGTCGGCTTCGAAGTCGGGGGCTTTATCGCCAATGCGCAGCGCCATGGGAGATCTCCTGATCAGCTCTGATCGGCCCGTAGCACGATGCAGGGCGCATCGCCACAACAAGCGGGCCGGCAACGCTTCTCAACATGGGATGGCGCCCCGACCGCGCAAGCGTCCTGCGCAAGGCTTCGCGCTGGCCAGCGGCGGCCGAAGCGGGTTTATGCTGTCGCGGCGCAGCGGGGAGCGTTCATGAAAACCATCGGGGCTTGGCTTGCGGCTCACCCCTTGCGGCCGGCGCTGCTCAGCATCGGCCTGATTTTGACGCTGGGCGCCGCCGCCAAGTACAGCGGCCCGGCGCAGCTCGAACGCGACTGGTTTCCTTATCTTGGCCGCACGGCGCATGTGGAACTGGAATCCGATCGCTTCGCCGTCGCGCCGGTGACGGACTGGAGTTATGCGCGAGACGGCGTGACTGGGGAGCGCTATATCGAGGCGTCCTACGCGTTCGATGAACTGCGCGCGGTCTGGTTCATGCTGGAGCCGCAGCCGGGCTCGCAGCTGGCCGCGCACACGCTGCTCTTGTTCGAGTTCGAAGGCGATCGTCTGCTCGGCCTCACCATCGAAGCGCGGCGCGAGGCGCATGAAGATTATTCGGCGCTGCACGGAGTCTTCAACGCGTTCGAGCTGGCCTATGTCTGGGGCACGGCGCGCGATCTGCTGGTGCGGCGCGCGGTGATGCTGGATCACGAGGTGTTCCTCTATCCCGTCGCCATCACCGACGCACAGAAGCGCGCGTTGCTCACGCGCCTCTTGGAGCGCACCGGCGCATTGGAAACGCGCGCGCGCTACTACAACACCATCACCTCGAACTGCACCAACGAGCTGGCGAAGGCCGCCGGCTTCAACTGGGCGCCGGCCTACGTCCTGACGGGACATGCCGACGAGTACCTGTTCAGCCGCGGCGTCATTCCGGGCGACGACTTCGCCCGCGCGCACGCCCGCTCGGACGTCACCGATTTCGTGCAGGCCCTGAACCATGCGCCGGCCGCGTCGTTCGACGCGGCGCTGCTTTCGGAGCTGCGGCGCAGATGGCGTGCGGAGCTTACTGCTCCCGGGTGAAGAACGCGGCGACGGCCAGCACCACCAGAAACAGCGACATCGCGACGATCACCAGCAGAACGAACGGTTGCATCATCGAATAACCCTCCCCGCGGAGTGGTATTCGGCGTGCCGGGCCTCGCGCCTTGATCCGGATCAAAATTCACTTGCTGGCGCGGATCAGGCTTTCACGCTCCTCGGGCGCGAGCGCTCGCCACTTGCCCTCTGGCAGCGCCCCGAGTTTGAGCGGGCCGATGCGGATGCGGAGGAGGTCGGTCACGTCGAGGCCCGCCAGCTCGCACATGCGCCGGATCTGGCGGTTGCGGCCCTCGGTCAGCACGAAACGCAGTCGCTGCGGCTCCGTCTCGGTCACTTTCGCCGGCTTCAGCCGGCGGCCGTCGAGCGCCAGCCCGTGCCGGAGCAGGGCGAGCTTCTTCTCGGTGATCTGCCCGGCCACGCGGACGAGATATTCCTTATCGAGCTTCGACTCCGGCCCGACGACAGCCTTCGCCAGCACGCCGTCTTCGCTCAGCAGCAGGAGGCCGCGCGAGTCCTGATCGAGCCGGCCGAGCGGGGCAAGCCGCGTGCGCTTGGTCGGCATGTTGCGCGGCGCGCCGACGAGGTTGGCGCGGGTGAGCAGCCGCGCGGCGGGAATCTGGCCGCCCTCAGGCTGCGCTGAGACGACGCCGACAGGCTTGTTCAGCACCACGCTGATCTGCGGCCGGGCGCGGGCTTCGCCGACCTCGATGCTCTGCCCCGGCAGAATCTTGCGGCCGGCGTCCTCGACTTGCTCGCCGTCGATGCGCACCAGCCCCTTGGCGATCAGCGCTTCGGCTTCGCGGCGCGAGCAGACGCCTTCGCCCGCCAGCCATTTGTTGACGCGCTGCGGCTCGGCGCCGTCGTAGGTTTTCCGCCAGGACACGCCGTGTGTTAGCGGCAGGCGGCGCTTTCCCGCAATGCGCGCAGGCGCCGCTCGGCCATCGGCTGGATCTGCTGTTCGTCGCGCAGGCACGCCAGCGCCTGATAGAGCCTGACCGCCCGGGCCCGATCCTGGGCCGAACCGGCGCGCAGCATGTCGGCGAGATTGAACATGGACGGCGGATAGTCCTGCCGCGCCGCGCGCTCGTAGAGCGAACGCGCCCGCGCCGGATCGCGCGCCACGCCGCGGCCGTCGCGATAGAGCGTGGCGAGCAGATGCAGCGCGTCGACCTGATCGCGCGCGGCGGCGCGTTCGAGGAAGGGGATCGCCGCCGCCGGATCGCGCGGGCCGGCCGGGCTGTCGCGCAGCCAGCGGGCGTAGAAGAACTGTCCGCGCGGGTCGCCGCGCTCGGCGGCCGCGAGCCACAGGCGCCCGGCCTCCGCCTGCGCTTCGAGCGAGCCGCGCTCGGCCAGCAGCTGCGCGTACTCGATCTGCGCCGGCAGCCAGCCCAGCCGCGCCGCTTGCGCCAGGCGCTCGCGCGCGACGGCGGCGCCGACGCCGGCGTGCGGCGCCGCGCGCTGCAGCACCCAGGAGAAGTAGAGCCCCGCCGCCTCGTTCTGCGCCGCGCTCTGATCGCAGTATTCGCGTGCGGCGGTCGGGCTGGGCAGGAAGCCGTCCGCGCCGGCGAGGTGGCCCAGACACGCCAGCGCCTGCGCGCGCGCGTCGCCGCGGCGGGCGCGGGCCTTGATCTGATCGTCGCCCGACAGGCGCCGCGCCGCGTCCCGCCAGGGCTGCTGCTCCAGCTCCGGCCAGCTGATCGGCAGCGCCTGCGCCGCCGTCGGCTGCATCGGCGCGACGGTCGGCGCCGCTTCCGCTTGCCTCGTCGTCACCAGCAGCGCGCCGGAGCGCGCGGCCTGGATCAGCCGCCCGGCGCCGAAGCCCACGGCGAACAGCACCGCGATGGCGGCGGCGAACCCGGCGGCTTTGCTCCAGAGCTGCTGTCGCGGCGAAGGCGGCTGGCGCAACAGCGCCGCGCGCGCCTCGATCAGCGCCTCCGGCAGTGCGGCGGCGTTGGCCTTGGTCGGCGCGAGCTTGTCGATGGCGGCGATCAGTGCGCCGAACCTGGTCTTGAACGCGGTGCGGTCGCGCGGCGCGAGATCGATGCTGGGCGCGGCGCGAAACGGCGCTGGCGCCGCGCCCTGGCGGATGTTGGCGCACACCAGCTTGTCCCGCTGCAGCGCCATCGCCGCGAGCACCGCCATCCAGGTCGGCGGCGCTGCGCCGGACCAGAGCGCCACGATGCATTTCGTGTTCTCGACGAGCGGGCCGATCTCGGCTTCGCCGGGCGCGCTCGCCGCCACGTCGAAACCCAATGCGGCCAGAGCCTGCGCCAGCCCTTGCGCCCGCGCCTGCTCCACGGCCGGCGCGGCAATGAACACCTGAGCCATGCTCTCCCTCGCGTCCTATTTTGAACCGAAGCTGGCGCGGCGGCGTCAAGCGCGGGCGAACAACATTGCCGCGTCTTAAGTCTGGCGGCGTCCATGACCGTCTTGTGAGGAAAATATCGACGCGATGTCGGCAAAGGCCGTAAGCGTTCGTTCCTGGAACGTGAGGTCCGATCCGATGCTCTACGCCATTCTCTGCTACAATGACGAAGCTGCGGTGTTTTCCTGGACCAAGGAGGAGGACGCCGCCGTGATGGCGCGGCTCGACGTCGTGCACAGGAAGTGGGAGGCGAGCGGCAAGCTGAAGCCGTCGCTGCGGCTGCTGCCGACCTCCGCTGCGACGACGCTGCGCAAGAAGGACAACGAGGTGCTCGACGGCCCGTACGCCGAGACCAAGGAGCAATTGCTCGGCTTCTACATCATCGACGTCGACGGCCTGGAGGAGGGGCTTCAGTTCGCGCGCGAACTCACAGCCGCCAATCCCGGCGGCGCCTACGAGCTGCGGCCGGTCATGCTCTACAATCCGGGCAGCCCGGTGGAGCCGCGCTGAGCGATGAGCGATCTCGCCTGGATCGATGCGGCGCTCGTCTCCGCGCGGCCCCAGGCGGTGGCGGCGCTGCTGCGCTATTTCCGCGATCTCGATCTGGCGGAGGAGGCCTATCAGGACGCCTGCCTGCGCGCGCTGAAGACCTGGCCGCAGAACGGACCGCCGCGCGATCCCGCAGCCTGGCTGATCATGGTCGGCCGCAACGCCGCGATCGACGTCGCCCGCCGCCGCGCGAAACAGACCGAGCTGCCGGACGAAGCGCGCCTGTCCGATCTCGGCGACGTCGAAACGGCGGTCGTGCAGCATCTGGACGATGCGGACTATCGCGACGACGTGCTGCGTCTCATGTTCATCTGCTGCCATCCGGATCTGCCGGCGACGCAGCAGGTGGCGCTGGCGCTACGCATCGTCTCCGGCCTCAGCGTGCGCCAGATCGCGCGCGCGTTCCTGGTCGGCGAAAGCGCGATGGAGCAGCGCATCACCCGCGCCAAGGCCAAAGTCGCCGCCGCCGGCGCGCCGTTCGAGACGCCGGACGCCGCGCAGCGCGCCGAGCGTTTGGCCTCGGTGATGGCGATGGTCTATCTCGTATTCAACGAAGGCTATTCCGCCGCCGACCCCGCCAGCGACCGCGCCGCGCTGTGCGACGAAGCCATCCGCCTGGCGCGGCTGCTGTTGCGCATGTATCCGGCCGAGCCCGAGATCATGGGCCTCCTGGCGCTGATGCTGCTGCAGCATTCGCGACTCGCCGCGCGCTTCGACGCCGATGGCGGCGCGATCCTGCTCGAGGACCAGAACCGTACGCTGTGGAAGACGCCGCTGATCCAGGAGGGGCTGGCGCTGATCGACAAGGCGATGCGCAGCCGCAAGCCCGGCCCGTATCAGATCCAGGCCGCCACCGCCGGCCTGCACGCACGCGCGGCAACGCCGGAGGAGACCGATTGGGCCGGCGTCGAAGCGCTCTACGCCGCGCTCGAACGGCACGCGCCCTCGCCGGTGGCGACGCTCAACCGCGCCGTCGCCGTGGCGAAGCTCAACGGCCCGCAGGCCGCGCTCGATTTGATCGCGCCGCTGGCGGACAGGCTCGACGGCTATTTCTACTTCCATGGCGTGCGCGGCGCGTATCTGAAGCAGCTCGGCCGCGCCGTGGAAGCGCGCGAAGCGTTCAACCGCGCCATCGCGCTCGCCAACACGCCGGCCGAAGCCGCCCACATCCGCCGGCATCTCGACAGCCTCGAAGCGGCGACGGCGAAAAAGTAGAATCTGCGCCGCAGCTTGGACGCGCGGCGAGAACGCTTTTGGGACGATGTCCCGCGGCGCCTGCCCGCGACGGTTTGTCCGCTGCAGGCGCCGCCGCCATTTGATCCGGCGCAAAAGCAAAGGTGACGGCTGCGTCATTGTAAATCCACTGTTTTGAACAGGGGATTTGCAATGATCAAAGTAGGGGCGGCCGCGGTCGCCGTTTTTGCGGCCATGGCGCTGGCGGCGCCGGCCCATGCGGGCATCCTGGACAACGTCCAGATCAAGTTCGGCGTCTCCGGCGTGCTGCCGGACGAAAAGGGCGATCCGATCGACGTCGACATCTCCGACGAATGGGTGCCGTCGGCGCAGATCGAATACTTCTTCACCGACAACATCTCGGCCGAACTGCTCTGCTGTGTGGCCACCCATGACGTGACCGCCGCGGGCGGGGCGGTCGATCTCGGCGAGGTCACGCACTTCCCGCCGACGGTGACGCTCAAGTACCGCTGGACCAATTTCGGCCAGTTCGAGCCCTATGTCGGCGCCGGCGTGAACTACACCGCCTTCATCGACAGCGATCCGCCGGCGGGGCTTTCGGTCGACTACGACGACTCGTTCGGTCCGGCGCTGCAGCTCGGCTTCGACTATCGGCTCGACGAGCACTGGGGCGTGAACTTCGACGTCCGCCGCATCTGGATCAACACCGACGTCACCATCTCCGGCGCGGTCAACGCGACCGACGACGTCGACATCAATCCGTGGGTGGTGTCCACGTCGGTGGCGTACCGCTTCTGAGCTGAGGCGCCGCGCGTCGCTTCTCCTCACCCTTGGCCGCGCGGCGTCCCATGCGTGCGGCGGAGCTTCCCGGCTCCGCCGCGCGTTTCGTTTGCGCGGGAACTTTTCGCCGGCGTGCGCGTTGGGCGGCTGTATATGTTCCGATCTTTGGTTTGAGGCCGATGTGATGACGACGGCGAAATTCAGCGCCGGCGAGCGCGTCTCCGTAATCCGCACCAACGCCATCGCCGCGCCGAGCGGCGTCTATGAAGTGATCAGCGTGCTGCCGCGCGACGCCGGCCCGCAACGCTATCGCGTGCGCAACCCGGACGAGAGTTTCGACCGCATCATGGACGAAGCCCGACTCGAACCGCTGCACTGAGGCGCTTGTACCGGGGACGGGGCGAAGCCGCGCCGTTCAGCTCGAATTGAAGCGGCGCCTAGCGCTCTCGGCATCGGCTTTGGTTCGTGCCGACGAGCGCGGGTGTGGGCCGGCGTGCGCAGCGACTATTGAAGAGCGCTGACATAAACCCTCTCCCTCCCGAGGAGGGAGAGGGCAGGGTGAGGGAGGAGGCGCGGGCATTTATCAGTTTTGGCGCCCGGTCTCTCCGCCTGTGCTTCATTCTGCGCCGCCGGCGCTCCACCCTCACCCAACCCTCTCCCTCCTCCCTCCTCGGGAGGGAGAGGGCTTGTGGCGGGCTTTAAGGCCCTTTCCTTCGCCTCCCGCGATAGGGCGCTTTGCCCTTGCGCATCGTTGCGGTCGCGCGATCGCCTTCGCGGGCGGCGCGCACGGCCGTATCCGCCGCTTCCGACACGGCGCTCTGCCGCGCCAGCGGATCGTCGGCGATCAGCAGTTCGGTTTCCTGCAGGCGCTTGATTTCGTCGCGGAGGCGGGCCGCCGTTTCGAATTCCAGGTCGGCGGCGGCTTCGCGCATCTCGCGTTCGAGATCGGCGATGTAGGTCTTGAGGTTGTGGCCGATGAAGGGTTCGGATTCTTCCGCAACGCCGCGGCCGCCTTTGCCGGCTGGCAGCCGGCGGTCCCCGGCGCCGCGCTTGAAGGACATCGGGTCTCTCGGGTCGATAGTGAGCGAATCCTTCTCGTAGACGCTGTCGAGGATGTCCTTGATGTGGCTCTTCACGCTTTGCGGCGTGATGCCGTGTTCGAGATTGTATTTCTCCTGCTTCTCGCGCCGGCGCGCGGTCTCGGCCATGGCGCGCTCGATCGAGCCGGTGATCTTGTCGGCGTAGAGGATGACTTTGCCGTCGACGTTGCGCGCGGCGCGGCCGATGGTCTGGATCAGCGAAGTCTCGCTGCGCAGGAAGCCTTCCTTGTCGGCGTCGAGGATGGCGACGAGCCCGCACTCCGGAATGTCGAGGCCTTCGCGCAGCAGGTTGATGCCGACCAGCGCGTCGAAGGCCCCCAGACGCAGGTCGCGGATGATCTCGATGCGTTCGACCGTGTCGATGTCGGAGTGCATGTAGCGCACGCGCACGCCCTGCTCGTGCATGTATTCGGTGAGGTCCTCGGCCATGCGCTTGGTCAGCACGGTGACGAGGCTGCGATAGCCGTTCCTGGCGACGTCCTTCACCTCGGCGATGACGTCGTCGACCTGGGAGTGGCCGTGCGCCTGCACCGGACGCACCTCGACCGGCGGATCGATCAGGCCGGTGGGGCGGATGACCTGCTCGGCGAAGACGCCGCCGGTGCGTTCGAGCTCCCAGGGCCCGGGCGTGGCGGAGACATGGATCGTCTCCGGCCGCATGGCGTCCCATTCCTCGAACTTGAGCGGGCGGTTGTCCATGCACGAGGGCAGGCGGAAGCCGTACTCGCTGAGCGTGGACTTGCGGTTGAAGTCGCCGCGGTACATGCCGCCGATCTGCGGCACGGTGACGTGGCTTTCGTCGGTGAAGACGAGGGCGTTGTCGGGCAGGTATTCGAACATGGTCGGCGGCGGCTCGCCGGGTTTGCGGCCGGTGAGATAGCGGCTGTAGTTCTCGATGCCGGCGCACGAGCCGGTGGCGAGCATCATCTCCATGTCGAAATTGACGCGCTGTTCGAGGCGCTGGGCTTCGAGCAGCTTGCCGTTCTCGCGGAAATAGGCGAGGCGGTGGGCGAGTTCGTCCTTGATGCTGCCGACGGCCTGTTCGAGCGTCATGCGCGGCGTGACATAGTGCGAATTGGCGTAGATCTTCACCGCGCTCATGGATGCGGTCTTGCGCCCGGTGAGGGGATCGAACTCGTCGATGGCTTCCACTTCGTCGCCGAAGAAGGAGAAGCGCCAGGCGCGGTCCTCCAAGTGCGCGGGCCAGAGTTCGATGGTGTCGCCGCGGACGCGGAAGCCGCCGCGGGCGAAGCCGGCCTCGTTGCGCTTGTAGTGCGTGGCGACGAGCTGACGGATCAGGTCCTGCGAACCGTAGTCGTCGCCCTGCTTCACCGTGAAGGTCATCGAGGTGTAGGTCTCGACCGAGCCGATGCCGTAGATGCACGACACCGAGGCGACGATGATGACGTCGTCGCGTTCGAGGATCGCGCGCGTGGCCGCGTGGCGCATGCGGTCGATCTGCTCGTTGATGTTGGATTCCTTCTCGATGTAGGTGTCGGTGCGTGGAACGTATGCTTCCGGCTGGTAGTAGTCGTAATAGCTGACGAAGTACTCGACCGCGTTGTCCGGGAAGAAGCCCTTGAACTCGCCGTAGAGCTGGGCCGCGAGCGTCTTGTTCGGCGCGAGGATGAGCGCGGGGCGCTGCACCGTCTCGATCACCTTGGCCATGGTGAAGGTCTTGCCGGAGCCGGTGACGCCGAGCAGCACCTGGTCCTGCTCGCGCCGCTGCAGCCCCTCGACCAGTTCGGCGATCGCCTGCGGCTGGTCGCCGGCAGGGGCGTAGTCGCTGACCAGCTTGAAGCGCCTGCCGCCCTCAAGCTTCTCCCACGCGCGCGCCGGCCGATGCGGCGCCCAGGCGGCCTGGGTCATATCGAACGCCGCCGGTGCTTCGGAAACGATGGGCGGCATGGCGCGGGAACGGGGCATGGAGGGAAGGTAGGGCTGGGCGCTTCGTCCCGGTAGGGGCAGAAAGCGCCTGACGGGTGGCCGCCGGGCTTCTATCCTGACGCCGATGACAGCTGCGATCTGGGATCATTATTGGCGGAGCGGTCAAATGCATTCGTGCTACGCCGCTGGCGCGCCGGTGGCGCACGCTGCGCTATGGAGGGCGTTCTTCGCGTCTTGTCCGCCTTGTGCGCGCGTGCTGGACTTGGCGTGCGGCGCTGGAGCAGTGGCGTGCGTCGCGCGGGACGCTGAGCGCGGCTTCGATGTCACAGGCGTGGATTTCGCGACCGAGATCAAATCAATAGATGGGGTGAAGCTCGTGCTGGGCGCGCCGCTTGAAGCCCTGCCGCTGCCGGATGCGGGCTTCGATGTTGTCGTTTCCCAATACGGCTTTGAGTACGCCGATGTTGAGCCTGCATCGCGGGAGCTGGCGCGCGTGCTGGCGCCGGGTGGCGCGGTCGCGCTGGTCGTGCACGCCAGGGAGGGAGCGCCGGTGCAGGATATTGCTGGCCGGTTGGCGCGGGCGCGGCGCATGCTGGCGCCGGGCAGGTTTGCTGATGTCGTGCTGCGCCTCGCTGACGCGCTCATGGCCGGTGCGCCGACGGAATCGCTGGCTGCCGAAGCGGAGGCCGCACGGGCCGTAGAGGCGAAGGCGGAACATGACGGCACGACGCGCGCGTGCTGGCGGTATTGAGCGACGCCTTCTATTCCCGTCGGCTGTTCGGTGGAGAACATGTCCGCGCCGGCGCTGCGGCGATCACGGAGGAGCTGCGCGGTTACACGGAACGGATCGCGGCCATGACGGCTGCGGCGCTCTCGCGCGAGCAGGTGGAGGCGCTGGCGCGCCGCTTTGAGGGGCTCGGATTGAAAATCTTGCCGATCGAGGCGGCACACGCCGATAACGGCGATCTCGCCGGCTGGAGGCTTAGCTGTCGTTTCTGAGCGGGTTGTTCATCGTTTGAGTTGCAGCGCCTGCGCTGGCGATCGCCCAGCGAGGCTAGCATGGGGCCGCCGCAGATTGTAGCGGCGCATGAAGGGGCCCAGCGCCGCGTTTCGCCGGGCCGAAGAGCTGTAGGGCCTGGCGTAGGCCCATTCGCGCAGCAGCGTCTGGATGAAGCGTTCGGCCTTGCCGTTGGTGCGGGGCGTATATGGCCGGGTGCGCAGGTGGCGGATGTTCGCGCGCTTGAGCGCGGCGGCGAAGAGCTTGGAGCGATAGGCCGAGCCGTTGTCGGTCATCACGCGCTCGACGGTGACGCCACAGCCGCGCATCCATTTGAGCACGCGGGCGAGGAAGGCTTCGGCGCTTTGCTGTTGTTCGTCGGGTAGGATTTCGACGTAAGCGAGCCTTGTGGCGTCGTCGATGGCGACATGGACGAAGTCGAAGCCAGCGCCGCGGGAGCGCGGCTGGGCTTCTTGATAGCCGCCGATGCGATGGCCTATTCTGTTGAAACGGCCAAGTTTCTTGATGTCGATATGGATAAGTTCGCCGGCCTTGGCGCGCTCGTAGCGCCGCGCCGGCGCCTTGGGCTCAAGCAGCTTGAGCCGGCCCATGCCCAGACGCCGGAGCCAGCCGGCGACGGTGGAGCGCTTCAGCTTCAGCCGCCGCGCGATGGCCGCGCCGGTCATGCGTCCACGCCGGAGCCGCGCGATCTCCGCGATCAGCGGTTCGGCCAAGCGATTGGCGACGCGCCGCGCCCGGCAGGGCCGGTTTTCGGCGCAGTCTCTGGCCAGCCATTTGTAGACGGTGCGGGCCGAGACGCCGGCCGCTTCGCCGATTTCAGCGATCGACCAGCCCTCCTGGCGGCGTTGCGCCATCAGCTCTCGAATATAAGGCGTGGTTCTGGCATTCTTGTGCGCGTTCACGGGGGACTCCGAAGAAGGTGGTTGGCTTCGCAACCCCAGCTTCTACGGCTCAACTCCCGTGAACAACCCGCTCAGACTTCACACTTAGCGCGCGGAGCTAGGCGCTTCGTTTATCACGTAATCCCGTTGGCCGTAGGAAGCGGACGCCGCAGGCGCCGCGCAGCTGCCGTGGTGAAGTTACACCTCGTTCAGCATGAACTGTAGAAGAGTATTCGACATCGTCTTGGAGTTTCTCAGGCAGCGTACCTCTGTGACCGCAGAATATTGAGATTTCTTACCTGACGTAGCGAACCGGCTCCGCAATTTTGACGCAAAAGACACAGTGGCGGAGTCTCATTAGGGTGTACCTGATTTGTTCCCCCGGAAAGAGGTCAAGGGCCTTTGACCTGGGTTAAATTGTGTCGTTAGCGTTGCCACAGCATGGCGGGAGTCGATGCCGAGTTTACTCGGACGTCCCTGGGGGGACGTTAGACAACTTTCGCAAGCGGAATTCGGGCGAATGGTCGCCCGGAAGAGAAGTAGGGCGGCGCCATTTCGGACCGTCCGGCGCTCTTAGGGGGTTCATAGTAATGTCTATCAAGAAGCAGGAAGGACGTAAGTCTCTGCTCGCGGGCGCGTCTGTGCTCGCAGCGGCGACCGCCATGTTCGCGGGAGCGCCGCCGGCGCTCGCGCAGGACACGACGGCCGAAGAAGGCGAAGCGATCGTCGTCACCGGTACGCGCATTGCGCGCCGCGATGCGGTGGCCGAAAGCCCGATTCTCTCGGTTGAGTCCCAGGAGATGACGGAAAGCGGCTTTGTCACGGTCGAGCAATATCTTAATACGTTGCCACAAGTGACGCCTGGCGTGAGCTCGCAATCGAACAACCCGAGCTCCAATGGCCGCGCCTTCATCGACCTGCGGGGTCTCGGCTCTGGCCGCACGCTGATCCTGATGGACGGCCGCCGTCCGATGGGCTCGCTCTCGAGCGGCACCGTCGACGTCAACACGATTCCGGCGGCTCTGACCGAACGCGTTGAAATCATCACCGGCGGCGCGGCGTCCACCTATGGTGCGGACGCTCTTGCCGGCGTCGTCAACTTCATCATGCGCGATGACTTCGAAGGCTTCCAGGCCGACGGTCAATACCGCATCACCGAGCAGGGCGACGGTGAAGAGTGGAACACCGACTTTACGTTCGGCGGCCAGTTCGCTGACGGCCGCGGCAGCGCGGTGTTCAACGCCAGCTACTTCAGCCGCGACCCGATGTACAAGGGCGCACGCGACTTTGCGGCGCAAGCGTCGTCGGCGACCGGCATCTTCCCAGGTGGTCAATTCACGACCGGTACCAACACGCCGAGTGAAGCGGCGATCGACGGGATTTTTGCGGGCGGCGCCTGCACGCCCACGATCAGCGGCGCGGTGCAGCTGACCGGCGGTCAGGCCGGCTTCGGTTTCAACCCTGACGGCACGCTGTTCTGCACCGGCACCAGTGGCAATGCGTTCGACTCAGTCGGCTATACGGGCCCGTCGAGCTATATCGCTACGGCGTTCTATCCGGACGCGTTCAGCTATAACTTCGAGCCGGACAATATCCTCGTCCTGCCGATGGAGCGCTGGAGCTTCTACACGAACGTTGAGCTGGAAGTGAACAACGCGTTCCGGCCGTACGCTCGGGCGCTCTACACTAACTACAACGCGCTGCAAGAACTGGCGCCCACGCCGGGTTCGGGCTGGACCGTTCCGGTCACCAACCCGTGGGTGGCCGCTAATCCGCAGCTCTCCGCGCTGCTGGCCTCGCGCCCGGTGCAGACCTATTGCTTGAATACGGATCCGGCATGTGTCGCCGCTGACCCACTGACGACGCCGACAACGAACGCCGCACTCGTCGGCACCAACGTGCCAAATACGGGCCCGAATGTGCCGTTCGCCTACGGGCGCCGGTTTAACCAGATCGGCGGCCGTACCGGCTATAACACGCACGACGTGTGGCAGGTGACGCTTGGCACCCAAGGCGATCTCAACGACTCCTGGTCGTATGACATCTACGCCTCGATGGGCCGTTCGGTGCAGAACGAGATTCAGGGCGGCAACATCCGCTTCCTGGTTGTCCAGGACGTGCTGAACGATCCGACGACGGGCGCCGGCGGCGCCTGCTCGACCTGGAACCCCTTCGCCGAAAACTCCGGCATCACTGCCGCGTGCGCGGATGCCATCTCGCTCCAAGCGAAGAACCTCACGGTCATCGAGCAGGAAATCGTCGAAGGCACCATCACCGGCGATCTGTTCGAGCTTCCGGCCGGCGCCGTCCAGATCGCGCTGGGCGCCAGTTACCGGAACATCGATTTCAGCTTCCAGCCGGACTCGGGCCTCGTCCCGGGTGAGGTCGTGGGCTTCAACGCGCAGCTCCCGATCAATGGCGAAGTCGATTGGTTCGACCTGTTCGGCGAAGTCTACATCCCGCTGCTGGCGGATATGCCGCTCGTGGAAAACCTGTCGATCACGGCAGGCTATCGCACGACCGACCAAAGCCAGTCGGGTTCGGCCGACAGCTGGAAAATCACCGGCGACTGGACCGTCAACGATTGGCTGCGGTTCCGTGGCGGCGTGCAAACCGCTATCCGTTCGCCGTCGATCTCCGAACTGTTCGCGCCGCAGGTGCCGAACTTCCCGAGCTATTCGGGCCAGGATCCGTGCAACACGTCGGCTACCGCTGCAATGATTGCCAACAGTACTGGTTCGTATCACCCGGAGTACGGTCGTAACGGCCCGAACGGGGCGCTGGTGCAGGCGCTCTGCGCAGCGCAGGGCGATGGCACGGCGGGCGGCCCGACGTTCCAACAGTCGTTCGGTCAGGCGCAAGCGCTCGCCGGCGGCAACCCGAACCTGTCGCCCGAAACGTCGGACTCCTATACGGTCGGCTTTGTGCTGAACTCGCCGATCGCGACCGGCTTCATCAACGATCTCTACCTCTCGGTCGATTACTGGAACATCGAAGTTGAAGACGCCATCGGCGCCTTTAGCGCCACGACGATCATCCAGCGCTGCTTCAACCGTGATGGCGCCAACCCGACCTACAGCCCCACCAACGCTTGGTGCCAGCTGTTCGATCGTGGCGCCGGCGACGGTCGTGTCATCAACATGCTGCAGCTCCAGGACAATCGGAACTATATCGAAACCAGCGGTGTCGATATCGCGTTGGGTTGGGGCATTGACCTCTCCAGCCTGGGCGACCTCGACTTCCGCGTGGTGTCGACCTGGGTTGAAGGCTATGGTGCTGGCACGACGGTCTCGGCCGCGGATCCGATCTACGAATATGTCGGGACCATCGGCACGGGTACCGGTTCGGCAGTGCCGGAATGGCGTCACACGGTCACCACGACCTGGAACTATGATGCGCTCAGCCTGACCGGCACGGGCCGTTTCATCGACGCCATGAGCCACGCTAACCTGATCACGGGCGGTACGGGTTCAGGCACCGAGGAGACTTGGTACTTCGACCTGCGCGGCAGCTTTGATCTGACCTCGAACGTCACGCTCCGTGCGGGCGTGAACAACGTGTTCGACGAAGGTCCGCAGATTTACTCGCCGAACATCCAGGCGAACACCGATCCGTCGACCTACGACATCCTGGGTCGGCGCTTCTTCGTGGGTGTGAACCTGCGCATGTAAGTTGCGGAAGCAGGCTAAGAATTGGGGCGGAGGGAGACCTCCGCCCTTTTTTTGTCAAAATGATGAGGGCCGCTTTTGAATTAGCGAGCGCGCAGGAGCTCAGGCCGGGGTCGCGTCGAATGCAATGGTCATGCGGTGCGCGTCGTCGTTGAACGGCATCGTGCCGTGCCACATGTAGGATGGAAACAGCACCAAGCGGCCGACTTTGGGCTGCTCCACACGCCGCGGCGTCAAGCCAGTCTCGTAGATTTGCGGCGGTTCGCCGAACTGAATCCAGCCCGAGTGCGAGTCGCCAGCTACGCTGGGAGGGAGTTCGATATAAAAGGCTGAGCTGAGCCAGCCTTGCGGATGGTAATGGCTGACGTGCCGTCCGGCCGAGCGCAGGCGCACCGACCACGAACCGGTGAAGCGTATGCTTGAACGCCGACGCGAGAGGAAAGGGTGCTGCTCGTCGTAGGGCAGGGCCGCGATAAGCTGTTCAATGCTGACCCTGATCGCGTCCCGCGCGGCCCGCAAGATCGGATCACGGCGCCCGAACAGGCTGCCGGACGTCTGCGTGCCGCCGCGCAGGCTTTGGTTCAGCGGCGCATGCTGGGCAGTGTGCATGGAGATCAAACGCTCTCGAAGCACGGCAATGAACGAGGCCTGATCGGCAAAGTTGGTAGGTGGATCGACATCGCGCGTCATCACGAAGCGATCATAGGCGCAGAGCCAGTGCTCGCGCGGATCCTCCAGTATGCGCCAGGCGATCGACAGTATGGCCCAAGCTTCTTGATTGTGCGGTTCGCGTCGAGTGGCGAACTCGGCGAAGCGCGCAGCTTGATCTGGACGCTTCATGCGGATGAGCTGACGTGCGAAGGCGATACTGAAGCCCGGAATATGCGCCATTCGTGGCGCTGCACGCTCAAGCACTTCCGTCGCTTCCTCGTGCCTGTTCATTTGCATCAGCGCCATGGTGTGCGCTGTCGCCAAGGGGGGATCGTCCTGCAGTTGGCGCAACTCTAGCACGAGCGCGAGCGCTTCCTCGGAGCGTTCCGCTTCGAGCAATGCATTCGCCAGCGCTACACGCAGCGGGATATTGTGCGGTTGCGCGGCGGCGGCGGTGTGCAGCTCGCCGAGCGGATCGTTGATGTCGCCGGCGCCGTATTCCCACTGGATGTGCGCGACCAATACATGGCCGGCCACATAATCCGGCGCGACCTGTGTTAGCTTGCGCGCGGCGGCGAGCGCTTCTTCGAACCGACCAAGATCCAGCTGGGCGCTGGCTTCTGCGTCGGCGAGTTCCGGCGTGTCGTATCCGAGCGCGCGAGCCTTGGCGTAGCATTCGAGCGAATCCGTGGGATCGCCGATCAGGCGGCGCACGATCCCGAGCGCGGTCCACGTCCAACCGTTGTTAGGTTCGATGGCGAGGGCTTTGCGCAAGGCGTCTTCAGCACCTTCGAGGTCGCCGGATTCGCGCAAAGCGGTAGCAAGCATGTGCAGCGTGCGCGGTTGATCCGGCGCCAATGCATGGGCGTGTTGCGCGGCGGCGAGCGCGCCCGGCTTATCTTCAATTGCGTGCAGCGCCAGGGAGAGGTTAAGCCAAGCCTCAAGCCGCTTGGGTTCGATGCTTACAGCCTTGCGCAGCCTTGCGACAGCTTCGTTGGAGCGGCCCATACGGTGCAGTAGGGCGCCAAAATTACTGAGCAGGTCGGGATGCTGCGGCGCGGCCTGGAGCGCGCGCTCGAACGTGTCCTTCGCCTGCTGCAGGTCGCCGGCGTTGCGATGGCAGAGTGCGAGCAGGTGGAGCGCGTCGGGCGAATTGGGCGCCGCCTGTAGGACGCGCCGCACGGTCCGCGCCGTGCCGTCCGCGTCGCCTCTCTGCAGCATCTGAAACGCTTGCTGGAGCGTTGCGGCTTCGGCCGGGGTGAGAGTGAGACGGCCTTGGTTCACGGCCTTGGCCTTAGTTGAGCGGCTCGACCTTGTATTCCCAGCGAATGCCCTCAACGTTCATGCGGTAGCCGCCGAGCATGCCGCGGCTGATCTGGGCGGTATAGTCTTCGTCCGGATCCAGCCACCGCCGTTGCGGCGCGGGCGTCGTCTCGCGCCAGGCTTGGCCCTCTTCGGTCACGAAGCGACCTAAACCCTCCCTATTATATGAAACCTGAACGATGCGGACAGTGACGGCCGGTGTCGCTTCGGCCGGCTGCGGGGGGCTGAACACAAAGCGCCGGGGGGCTTCGGTTACGGCGGCGGGGGGCGGTGCAGGCGGCGCCGCGCGCAGTGCGGTAATGGCGTTCTCCAAGCAAGCGATATGGGCGCTTTGGTCTTCCGCGTGCGCGGCCTGGCACGCGGCCACTGGGTCTGCTGGCGCATCCTGTGTCTGCGCCAGCGCGATACCCGCGCACGAGAGCGCCGCCAGTGCAATAAGAGCAATAATCCGCATCTGTGCCTGCCAACTGAAAACTCACACAGGATAGAGTATAGTGCGAATGCGCGTCCAGCGGAGCAAGGCATAGGCGGAGCGCTCATGTTTTGAGCAGCGGCAAGCTGGGGCCTGCGGTCGAGCGTCGCGTCACTAAAAAGCGACAAGTTGGCGTCTTCTTTCGGCCAGTGGCGGAAGTATGGCGACACTTGGTTTGACCGGCGGCAAAGCTGTGTACTAGCATGGATATCTATGGCGCGATGGGGGCCCGTCTTGGGGGGGGGCCGCATAGTTCGTTTCAACTGCCTGCTGGGCGATAGGCGCGCGGCGCAGTCGAGCGACTTCTACAGCTGGGGACGCGCACCGGGGAGAGGGTTGTTCTCTATGTCGAAATCTAAGTTTGCCGGCCGCTCCGGCAAGTCGTTCTTTAAGCAGACTTCCGCGCTTGCGGGTCTGGCCGCTCTGGCCGCGGTGATGCCAGGCGCCGCGGTGGCGCAAGATCAGGCGGCCGAGGAAGAGGAAGAGAGCCAGGCCATCGTCGTTACCGGCACCCGCGTCCGCAGCGAATACACTTCGCCGGCGCCGATCCAGGTAATCACGACCGAGGAAGCCCGCGCCGCCGGCGTCGCCGACACCGCGGAATTCCTGCAATCGTCGTCGTTGGCCGCGGGCTCGCCGCAGAACGACGCAACCATTTCGTCGGCCTTCGTGACCGAAGGCGGCCCGGGCTCGCAAACGATCTCGCTGCGCGGCCTCGGCGCCAACCGCACCCTCGTCTTGGTCAACGGCCGCCGCGGCGGCCCGGCCGGCGTTCGCGGCCAGGTTTCCGCGTTCGACCTCAACGTTCTGCCGCTGTCGATGGTGGACCGGGTTGAAATCCTGAAGGACGGCGCCTCGTCGATCTATGGCTCCGACGCCATCGCTGGCGTTGTGAACATCATCACTCGCACCGACATGGATGGGGTTGAGCTGAACGGTTTCACGAGCCAGCCGTTTGAAGACAGCGGCGAGTCCTATGCGTTCGACATCGCCTGGGGGCGCACGTTCGATCGCGGCTACATCAATGCGAGCTACGACTACAGCTTCCAGGGCATGACCCGTCAGGGCGACCGCGATTACACCAATTGTGGCGAGTCCTACACGTTCGACGCCGTCACTGGCCTGCGCAACGACCCGATCGATCCGCGCACGGGCCGCCCAGCCTGCCGCGGCAACACGCTCGGCGGGCAGATCTGGATGTACGATTATTCGGATGAAGACGTTTGGGGCGCCCCGGACCCGGCGCGGCCCTGGTATAATGGTCTACAAACCAATGGCGGCATCCTGGTTCAGTACGACGGCACGGGCCAGCTCGGCACGTTCAATCCGGGCTACAACTTTCCCAGCCCAGTGGGCTGGTCGCCAACCGCCCCGCCGAACTGGTTTCTGGTCAACACCAACCTGGATACGGTCGGTGGCACGAATTACAATCACCCGTTTGAGCAAAAGTCGTCGATCATCCCTGAACTCGAGCGTCACACCATCTTCCTTGAGGGCGCGTACGATCTTACCTCGAGCGTGGAAGCTTATGCCGAATTGCTGCTGAACCGCCGCCGTTCGGAGCAAGACGGTGCGCGCCAAGTCTGGACGTACCTGCTCAGCTACGATTACGGCGATCCCTTCTCGGTTGGTTGGAATGGTCTTTCCGGCATTAGCCCGACGCCGGTAGTCGACCATTTCGACACGGAACAAACTGTCGACTATCGGCGCATTGTAGCGGGTCTGCGCGGCGATTTCGCCGGTTGGCTCGGCGCGATCAGCTGGGATATTTATGTCCAGCACTCGGAATCCGACGCCGAATACTCACAAGACGTCATTCTCAACGACGCGGTGCGTTCAGCGCAATTCCGCAGCGACATCTTTGGAACGGGCGGCTCGATCCCGCGCCCGACCGCATCATGCGTAGGCTATGTAACGCCAATCTCGAATCGTCCCTGCGTTGACGTCGATTGGCTGCGTCCGAGCATGTACGACAACAGCGGCGGTACGTTCTCGGCGGAAGAGCAGGCGTTCCTATTCGATCGCGAAACTGGCACCACGACCTACGAGCAAACCTTCATCGAAGGCATCCTGACCGGCGACGTCTTCACGCTGCCAGCGGGCAATGTCGGTGCGGCGCTCGGCTTCGTCGTTCGTCGTGACGAGATTCTCGACACGCCCGGCCACGTTACCCTAGCCGGTAACTCATGGGGGCTCTCGTCGGCCGGTATTACGGCCGGCGACGACCAGACGCAGGAAGTGTTTGGTGAACTGACGCTGCCGCTGCTGCGTGGCGCTCCGCTGGCCGAAGAAGTCACGCTCGCGCTGTCCGGTCGTTACACGGACGTCGATTCTTACGGCGCTGACTCGACCTACAAGGTCGGTCTGAGCTGGCAGATCACGCCGGAATATCGGCTTCGCTACTCGCAAGGCACGTCGTTCCGCGCGCCCGCGCTCTACGAACTGTACTTGGCTAACCAGACCAGCTTCGTTGGCCAGCGCAACATCGACCCATGCATCAACTGGCAAGCCAATCTCGCGAATGGCAATCTGAGTCAGCGGATCGCAGACAACTGCGCATTTAGCGGTGGGCCGAACCCAACGGGGGGCATCCCGGGCGACTGGAACGGTGCGGGTTCAAGTGCAACGGTGGTTACGGGCGGCGGTCTCGGCGTGCTCGAGGCGGAGACGTCGGAATCGTGGGTGGCAGGTTTTGTCTGGACCCCGCGCGCCGTTGATCTCAATATCGCGATCGATTACTTCGAGATCGAGATCGCAGACGAAGTGGCGCGGCTTGGCTCAGCCGGTATTGTCGTCGGGTGCTACAATTCCGACCATTTCCCAACCGACCCGCTCTGCTCGCTGTTCAGCCGTGGCCAAACGGCTAGCCCGTATCTCATCAACACGGTGCAGGACAGCTATTTGAACGTGAACTCGCAGACCAATCGCGGTCTCGACTTGACGATCAACTACAACCACGAGTTCCCATTTGGCGACTTTGGCCTCGAAACCCAGTTCACCTGGCAATTCGAGGACACCATTGCGTTGTTTGCGGGCACGGAAGAGGATCTCAACGGCGAAAACGGCAATCCCGACTTTGTTGGCACGGTTCGCTTGAGCCTTGAGCGCAACGACTGGACCTATGTGTGGACGACCCTGTTGGTTGGCCCGGCGTCCGACGAAGAAGACCTCGCGACCACGAACCCGGCGGGCACCACCCGCTACGATCTGAAGAACGAGTTCACGCACTACCATGCGGTCTCGGTCCGTCGCGACTTCGATAACTTCTATATCCTGGGCGGTGTGGCGAACGTGTTCGACCAAGAGCCGCCGCGGACGTCGACGATCCCGGCTGCCGGTCAATCGACTATCGGCCCGTCGAACTTTGCGTCGCAGTACGACTATCTGGGCCGCCGCGCGTTCCTGCGTGTGGGCTACAGCTTCTGATCCAACGGATCAGACTGCTCTCGACGGCGGCGCAGCTCAGCTGCGCCGCCGCTTCCTTTTGGGGCTATTGCGCTTGGGCGCGGCAGTTGCAGCACGTTGAATTCGAGGCAGGTCCGGACGAAAGAGGGTAAGAGAACCTCCGCCGATATGTTGAGGCCCTAGATGACAGTCAGAATCAGTCTGAAGAGCGACAAGCTGGACGAGGAGTCGCGCCGGTTTGCGATGACGCGTCTTCCGAAGCCTGCGTTCCTCAACAGTGTGCCGAAGTGCGGCACGCACCTCATCCGCAATATCGTACGGATGTTCGTCGCGCCGGAGCAGCAGTTCAAGCGCGACTTCATTCAGTACGGCAACATCCACCTGCATCTGGCGGCGTTCAACCCCAAGGATCCGCGGCTCAGCTGGGGGCACCTGTTCTTTGGCGATCTCTCCGCCGTCGCGTTGCGCGATGTGAACCATATCGTGCTGGTGCGAGATCCGTACGATTGGGTGCTGGCGCGGACACGCTTCTTTCTGTCAGACCAGTTCAATGGCAATCTCAATAACATCAAGAACGGCGCGGTCTCGATCGAAGATGTTA
This sequence comes from Hyphomonadaceae bacterium, assembly GCA_023384105.1. Lineage (GTDB taxonomy): Bacteria > Pseudomonadota > Alphaproteobacteria > Caulobacterales > Aquidulcibacteraceae > Vitreimonas. The sequence goes on from JAHDXR010000001.1 coordinate 250,885, forward strand.
TGAACATCATGATCTTCGGCGCTATGGATAAAGCGCCGCCGCTGAAGGACATTTTCAACTTCAACGGTGTGGCTTGGCTCGGCACCCGCGCGTATGTGATGCGCTACGAGGAAATCGTCAAACATCTGAAAGTGCTCGATAGCGCCGAGGCGGAGGCGTTCTTCCGCGACCTGATCGTGGACAAGGTCGGCGTTACCGAATGGCCTGCGGATTGGAAGGAGCGGGTGCTGATGGGGTCGGACCGCGCCCATAGCGGCACCGCCCGCGAGCACCTGAGCTATCATGTCGAAGTGCCCGATGAGCTTCCCGAGACGCAGAAGCGGCTGGTGGACTATCACGCGCCCGGCTTGCGGAAGATCCTGGGATATGCGTGAGGGGTGGCAATCGCGCTAATTTGCGCCTCCCGTTCCCTTGACCTGCCGCCCCGCCCCCCGTATTTAGACGCCCTCATTCGGAACGGCTGCGGCCTTTGCTTTGTGCGCCGCCCCGCCGATTGGCTTAGTTTTTGGCGCGCCACCTGGCGGTTCCTCAAGGGCCGCTTGGCGCGCTGTTCGAGTTTGAAAGACCAGAACGGAAGAGGCGAATGCCGACGATCAACCAGCTGATCCGCAAGCCGCGGTCTCCGAAGCCGGTGCGGAACAAGTCGCCGGCGCTGAAGGCGAGCCCGCAGCGCCGCGGCGTCTGCACGCGCGTCTATACGACGACGCCGAAGAAGCCGAACTCGGCCTTGCGGAAGGTCGCCAAGGTGCGCCTCACCACCGGCATCGAAGCCGTCTGCTACATCCCGGGCGAAGGTCACAACCTGCAGGAGCACTCGGTGGTGCTGATCCGCGGCGGCCGGGTGAAGGACTTGCCGGGCGTGCGCTACCACATCCTGCGCGGCGTGCTCGACACCCAGGGCGTGAAGGACCGCAAGAAGCGCCGCTCGCTTTACGGTGCGAAACGACCGAAGTGACCCGAACGAAGTGAGGGTCATCCCGGACGGCGCAGCCGATCCGGGATCGCTCTCAAGAAGAGGAAGATTTGTAAATGTCCCGTCGTCACCGCGCCGAGCCGCGCGAAGTCCTGCCCGATCCCGTTCATGGCGACATCGTGCTCACGAAGTTCATGAACTACGTGATGTACGAAGGCAAAAAGTCGGCCGCCGAACAGATCGTCTATGGCGCGCTCGATACGGTCGAGAAGAAGCTGAAGCGTCCGTCGATCGAAGTCTTCCACGATGCGCTGGGCAATGTCGCTCCGGCGATCGAGGTGCGCTCGCGCCGCGTCGGCGGCGCGACCTACCAGGTGCCGGTCGAAGTCCGCCCCGAGCGGCGCCAGGCGCTGGCGATCCGCTGGCTGGTGGGCGCCGCGCGCGCGCGCAACGAAAACACGATGCAGGAGCGCCTCGCCGGCGAACTGATCGACGCCTCGAACAACCGCGGCAACGCGGTGAAGAAGCGCGAAGACACCCACCGGATGGCCGAAGCCAACCGCGCCTTCTCGCACTATCGCTGGTAATCCCTACTTGGACCGCCGGCGCCCTCGCCGGCAGGCTCCGGCGCTGGCCGGCGAGGGCGCCGGCGGTCCATAAAACACGGACAGAATTGTCATGCCCCGTCAGTACAAAATCGAAGACTACCGCAACTTCGGCATCATGGCCCATATCGACGCGGGCAAGACGACCACGACCGAGCGGATTCTGTTCTTCAGCGGCAAGAGCCACAAGCTGGGCGAGGTCCATGACGGCGCGGCCACCATGGACTGGATGGAGCAGGAGCAGGAGCGCGGCATCACCATCACCTCGGCGGCGACGACGACGTTCTGGAAGGACAAGCGCCTCAACATCATCGACACGCCCGGCCACGTCGACTTCACCATCGAGGTCGAGCGCAGCTTGCGCGTGCTCGACGGCGCCGTCGTCGTGCTCGACGGCAACCAGGGCGTCGAGCCGCAGACCGAAACCGTCTGGCGCCAAGGCGACAAGTACAAGGTGCCGCGCATCATCTTCGCCAACAAGATGGATAAGACCGGCGCCGACTTTTACATGTGCGTCGAAGACATCAAGAAGCGCCTGGGTGCGCGCCCGGTGCCGATGCAATTGCCGATCGGCATGGAATCTAATTTCCGCGGCATGGTCGATCTCGTCGAGATGAAGGCGATCATCTGGAAGGACGATCCGTCGGGCATGAAGTTCGATGTCACCGACATTCCGGACGAGCTGAAGGACAAGGCCGCCGAGTATCGCTCGGGGCTGATCGAAGCCGCCGTCGAACTCGACGACGCGGTGATGGAAAAGTACCTCGAAGGCGAGGAGCCCGACACGGCCACGCTGAAGCGCCTGATCCGCGCGGCGGTGCTGAAGGGCGCGTTCTATCCGATGTTCTGCGGCTCGGCGTTCAAGAACAAGGGCATCCAGCCGCTGCTCGACGCCGTCGTCGATTATCTGCCGGCCCCGACCGATCGTCCCGCCATCAAGGGCGTGGACATGGACGATCCGGAGAAGGAGCTGGTGCGTGAATCGTCCGACACCGCGCCGCTTTCGATCCTCGCGTTCAAGATCATGGACGACCCGTTCGTCGGCACGATCACGTTCTGCCGCATCTATTCGGGCATCCTCAACGCGGGCGACGCGCTGCTGAACTCCACGCGCGACAAGAAAGAGCGCGCCGGCCGCATGCTGCTGATGCACGCCAACAACCGCGAGGACATCAAGGAAGCCTATGCCGGCGACATCGTCGCGCTGGCGGGCCTCAAGGAAGTGCGCACCGGCGACACGCTCTGCGACCCGCAGAAGCCGGTGATCCTCGAGCGCATGGAATTCCCCGAGCCGGTTATCGAAGTGGCCGTCGAGCCGAAGTCGAAGGCCGACCAGGAAAAGCTGGGCGTGGCGCTGTCGAAGCTCGCGAACGAGGATCCGTCCTTCCGCGTGTCGACCGATCAGGAAAGCGGCCAGACCATCCTCAAGGGAATGGGCGAACTGCACCTCGACATCAAGATCGACATCCTGAAGCGCACCTACAAGGTCGAAGCCAATGTCGGCGCGCCGCAGGTGGCGTACCGCGAAAAGCTCGGTCGGGCGGCGACCATCGACTACACGCACAAGAAGCAGACCGGCGGTTCGGGCCAGTTCGCGCGCGTGAAGATCGAGTTCGAGCCGGGCGAACCGGGCACGGGCTTCGTGTTCGAGAACAAGATCGTAGGCGGCGCAGTGCCGAAGGAATACATCCCCGGCGTCGAGAAGGGCCTCAGCATGGCCAAGGAAAACGGTCTGCTGGCCGGTTTCCCGGTCATCGACGTTGTCGCCCGCCTGGTCGACGGCGCCTATCACGACGTCGACTCGAACGTGCTGACGTTCCAGATCGCGGCCCAGGCCGCGTTCCGCGAACTGAAGGAAAAGGGCGACGCACGCCTGCTCGAGCCGATCATGAAGGTCGAGGTCACCAGCCCGGAAGAGTATGTGGGCTCGGTCATCGGCGACCTGAATTCGCGCCGGGGCATGATCCAGGGCCAGGACATGCGCGGCAACGCGACCATCATCAACGCGATGGTCCCGCTCGCCAACATGTTCGGCTACGTGAACCAGCTGCGCTCGTTCTCCCAGGGCCGCGCCTCCTACGTGATGGAGTTCAGCCATTACGAAGAAGTGCCGCGCGCGGTGGCGACGGACGTGCTGACCAAGCTGCGCGCCTAAGCGCCGCGTCTCTTGGAGCGCCGGCGCCCTCGCCGGCATGCGCCCTATCGAACAAGCGTTGACGCTTGTCGGTAGCTATCGCGCCGCGCCGGCGGGGACGCTGGCGGTCCAAGAGGTTCAAGCCAAGGCCGCTCCTTCGGGGGCGGCCTTTTTCCTTGGCCGCATCCAAACCGGGCGACCGGCGCATCTTTCCTGACAGAGGACTATAGGAGGATGACGTGCGCCTTTTTCTAGCGGCGACGGCCGCATCGCTTTGCGCTCTGACCGGCTTGGCCGGGGCGGAGACGTTCACGGCTTCAAGCGTGCGCGTGGAGCACGCGGCCGCCGTGTTGACGGTGATCCCCGAGGACCGAACCACGATCGATGTCGCAGTCTCCGGCGGGGCGCGCGTGGCGGCGCCGAGCGTACGCTTGGCCGATGGCGCAGTGGTGGTGGATGGCGGCCTGCGCAACCGTATCCGTGACTGCGGCGGCCCCAGCGTACGCATTACGGGCGTCGGCAGCGTGCCGCGCGGAGAGCTGCCGCGCATCACCATCCGCACGCCCCGCACAATGGCGCTGAGCGTCGGCGGCGCCGTGTTTGCCGATATTGGCGCCTCCGCCGGCGGCGCGGTCGCGCTTCACGGCTGCGGCGACACTCGTATCGGCCCGGCCAGCGGCGCGCTGGACGTGACGCTCAACGGCTCGGGCGATGTCTCCATCGCGCCGGCGGCTGCAGCGCTCGATGTGACGCTGAACGGGTCGGGCGATATGGATGCGGTCCGTGCGGGCGGGATGCTGGCGGCGGCCTTGAACGGCTCGGGCTCGCTGCGGATCGACCGCGCCGATGCGGGCGCGACGCTGCGCCAGAATGGTTCGGGCGACCTCCGCGTTGGCGATGTCGGCGGCCCGCTGGACGCGCGGCTCAACGGCTCGGGATCGCTGTGCGTGGGCGCTGTCGGCGGCGATACGCGGCTTGCGCTGACCGGCTCGGGCGACGTCGAGGCTGGGGCTGTCAACGGCGCGCTCGAGGCTGAGCTTCGGGGCTCGGGCGAGATTGAGGTGGCGTCGGTAAGCGGGCCGCGGGCGGCGCTGCGCACCAGCTCCTCGGGCGACATCCGCGTGCGGGGCGGGCGTGTCGACCAGCTCGATGCGCGCACCACAGGCTCCGGCAACATCCGCTTCGGCGGCGCAGCCGGCGCGACGCGCGCGCACGTTTCCGGCTCCGGCGACATCAGCATCGCCGATGCGGGGCGGGTGGAGCAGATCGTCGACACCGGCTCCGGCGACGTGCGGCTCGGCCGCTGATCGCGATCGCCATCAAAAGAAAAGAGCCCCGGCTTGCGCCGGGGCTCTTCGTCTTTCGACGTCTGGACGCGGCTTAGAGCAGGCCGCCGAAACGACCGAAGCCGACCGAGCGCGAGAGGCTCGGGCCCGAGCGGTTGCGCTCGAACAGGCTGCCGCCGAAATTGTAGCGGACGCCAACGCTGACCGCGTCGGAATCGAGGTCGATGTCGTCGACTTCGAGGTGCGAGTAGCCGCCGAAGATGCTGATCGGCAGCGACGCGAACTGATACTCGGCGTTGAGGCCGAAGTTCGTGGCGTCGACATCGCCGCCCGGCACTTCCAGGTTGGCGAAGCCGAAGCCGCCGCCGAACGAGAAGTTGTCGGTCAGGAAGTGCGTGGCGCCGAGATCGATGGCGGTGAGTTCGCCGTCGAGGTCATCGGCTTCCGAGTACGACACCGAACCGTCGAGCGTGGTGCGCGATAGATAGAGCTGACCTTCGACGCCGATGGTCCAGTAGTCGTAGTCTGCGCCGCCGCCGGCGTCTGCGCCGCCATAGTTCACGAAGCCGCCGATCAGGTGGCTGCTGTTGCGCGTGAAAGCGTGGCCGCCGAACGAGTAGGTGTCCACATCGCCGCCGCCATCGCCTTCGAGATTGCCGACGAGGCCGTCGATCTGGAAGCCGACCGTGCCGTTGCCGCCGAATGCAGCCGCGCCGCCGAGCTGCCAGCCGTCAAAATCAGCGGACGGACCGCCGAAGTCGACTTCACCGCTGGTGTAGCCGAGATCGACGTAACCTTGCGCGGACGCAACGCCCGGCGCAGCGATAGCCAGCGCCGCAGCAGCGCCGAGCAGATACTTCTTCATGGATGAGTCCCCTTTTCAGGTCGCCGTTTATCGGCTGACCGCTAAGTGGGATGATTTTCGCCGCAGCCCTAGATGCACCGTACAGTGAAGCCGACGCATGCTTCGGTGGTGTGGTTCTCAAGCCACAGAGTGTGAACGGCGCGTAATGCTAAAGGCGAAAACGTGGCAATGACGCGGCTTGCTTGGCGATCGCTCACATCCAACGCAACGCCCATGGACCGCCGGCGTCCCGCCGGCATGTGCGTGCTTTAACAAGGCGGAGTTTAAACAAGGCGGAGCGCGCCGCACGCGCGGCGGAGCTGCGCGCTCGATTTGGATAAGTTTGCACATGTCGGCGGAACGCCGGCGGTCCATAGAGGCGGCGAGTCCGATTTTTAGAGCGGTGCGTTAACGCCGGCGAATTTCTGCTGAAGCTGGCGGGCGCCATAACGGCGCAAAGAAAAAGCGCTCCGGCCGCAGAGCCGGAGCGCTTCAAGATTGGTGCGTCGTCCGAAGATTACAGGCCGAACGCGGAGCCGAGGCTGCCGAACACGCTCGCTTGGCTCGCGCCATTGCGGTCGCGGTCGCGCAACGTGCCGCCCCAATTGTAGCGGACGCCGAGCGTCAGCGCGTTGGCTTCGGTGTCGACTTCGTCGAACTCGACGTGGCTCCAGGCGAGGCCCACGCTCACCGGCACGGTCGCGAATTGGTATTCGCCGCCGAGACCGTACGTGAACGCATCGTCTTCGCCGAAGCCGTCATAGTCGATCGTGGCCCAGCCGAGATTGCCGTTCAGGCGGAAGTTGTCGTGGACGAAGAAGCGGCCCTCTACGTTCACGCCCCACCCGTCGGAGCCGAAGTCTTCGTTTTCGCCGTAGGCGACGGCGCCCGCGAGCGTCCAGTTGGCGTAGTACTTCGCCGCTTCGGCGCCGACCGTCCAGGTGTCGGTGTCGTCGTTGCCGGCGAGGCCGACGAAGCCGCCGAACAGGTAGCTGTCGTTGCGGCTGTAGACGTGGCCGGTGACGCCGTAGCCGGTATCGGTGTCGTCGCTGTCGGTGATGGCGGCGTCGAGTTCGAACACGATCGAGCCAGAGCCGGCGAAGGCGACGGCGCCTTCGACGCCGTAATAGTCGGCGTCGCCGAGACCGTCGACGTCGATATTGCCATAGACCGCGCCGACGTAGCCCGTTTGAGCCGCGGCGACGCTCGGCGCCGCCACGGCCAGGAGGGCCGCCGCGCCGATGATCCAATTACGCATTGGTGTTTAACCCCTGTTGTGATTACCCGTTCTGGGGAGCCCACACCTGGGCTTGGCGAGAGGCGGGCGCAATTCACTGCCGGCGATTTACGTTGGATTAACCAAGTCCGATGCGCCGGCGACACAGCGAAACTGGTGCGGGGCGGCCCAGGTTTTCGCGTGCTGGGCGAGTTCGGCATTTTTCCGCGATGGGCTGCGTCCAAACGGTCGAGAGACGGCATCGCGTATCTGATGAGGGTCGGCCTCATGGCGGAGCACGATGGTATGCCCCTGAAAAACAAGCTTGCGCTTGCCGCGCTGGGCCTGACTCTCGGCCTGTCCCTGGGCTTGGCGGCGCCGGCTTCGGCGCAGACCGAGGCTGCGCGGACCTGGCAGCGTTACCCGGCGGCGCGCGAGGTGCAGCTGCGCGACGTCGCCGCCATTGTTCAGGTGATGCCTGAAAACCGCACCGATGTTGCGGTTCTGATCCACAACCCAGGCGGGCTGCCGGCGCCGGAGCTGCGTATGCGCGGCGACCGGCTGGTCGTCGATGGGGGCCTCCACCGCCAGATCCGCAGCTGCGGCGGCGAGGCCGATAATTTCCGCGTCACCACCTCGCGCCACGGGCGGCTCGCGCGCACCCAGCTGACCATGATCGAACTCCGCGTGCCGCAGAGCCTGGTTCTCGCCGCCAGCGGCGGCCTGCAGCTCAATATCGGCCCCTCGCAGAGCGCCAAGGTGGCGCTCGAAGGGTGCGGTGTCGCCGACATCGAGCAGGTGGAGGACAAGGCCGAGCTTGCGGTCGCGGGCGCGCCCGACGTGCGCCTCTACGGCGCCGGAACGGCGGAGATCGCGGTTTCCGGCGGCGGCGACGTGACGGTGGGCGCCGTGCGCGACGGGCTGGCCGTCTCGATCGCCGGCGCCGGCGATTTCGTCGCCGCGCGCGTCGACGGGCCGACCAGCATCGCCGTGCAGGGCGCCGGCGACGTCACCATTCGCGACGGGCGCGCAACGACCTTGAGCGTGGCGATCCTCGGCGCCGGCGACGTTATCCACAACGGCTCGGCGCAGCGGCTGGATGCGGCGATCATGGGCGCCGGCGACGTGCGCGTGCGCCACGTCGAGGGCGAAGTGAGCCGGCGGGTGTTGGGCGCGGGCGAAGTCGTGGTCGGGCGCTGACGCCGCCCTTGTAAGCGGCGGCAAATCGATTCACTGCTGCCTCCGGAAGACGCGCGTGGCGTCGAATGGAGGGTAGGATGCCTGTATCGATTTCTTGCGTCACCTTGCCGGTAGATGACTTGCAGAAGTCGATCGCGTTCTATCAGAACGTGATGGGTTTCGCCGCCGACGAACAGGACGATGATCACGCGGCGTTCGATGTCGACGGCGTTTATCTCGTGCTGCTGAACCGCGGCGATTTCGGCGTCTATGTCGAAGGCGTCGGCCACAGCCCTGCGGCGCGCGGCAATGCGGAATCCATTCTGAGCTATTTCGCGGAGTCGCGCGGCGAAGTCGATGCGCTGATCGCCAAGGCGAAGGGCGCGGGCGCGACCGCCGCGGACGCCGAGGACGATGACGGCGTCTATTCGGGCTGCTTCACCGATCCCGACGGCCACGTCTGGGAAGTGCTCTACGACGCGGCCTGATCCACGCTCCCGAACGGCAACGCAGATCGGGGCGGCGGGGCGACCTGCCGCCCTCGTCGCGTTCGCCTGGCGGCTTTTTTCGTCGAGCGCGCGGGGCGATCAGCTCAAACGCCCGCTTGGCGCTCAGGGCGCATGGCCGCGCAGATCGAAGCCGCGGCGCTCGTTGCCGCGCCGCCGGTGCGGATGGGGCGTCGGGGATGGGCGGCTGAGGGGCGGGGAAGGCGTGGAAATGGGCTCCGCTGGCGAACCAGATCCAGGCCGGAACGCCGGCCGCGACGCCGTCCGCGAACCCGCCGACGATGCGGACCGCGCCCGTCCTCTCCCTCGCCGCGAAGGGCATGTCTGCAACCCCGCGCGCCATCCGCGCCCTTGCCCGTGGCGGCGCCTTGGGGCATAAGCGCGGCCTCGACCGGCCGGCGGCGTAAGCGCCCGCGCGGCCGTTTCCCTTATGCCGTGTTCGCAAGCGTGAAGGCGGGCGGGACAGGAGTGTAGCTCAGCTGGTAGAGCATCGGTCTCCAAAACCGAGGGCCGGGGGTTCGAGTCCCTCCACTCCTGCCATCCCGGTCCAATGGCCTTGTCCGCGCCAAAGCCCGCCGCGAGCGTGCGCAGCAGTCGGCGCTTCGAGCCGACTATGCGAACCTCGCCCACATCCACCTCGACCCGCTGGGCCAACGCGCGGAGGTGATCGCGCCGATAGCCGCCGCCCTCGCGGCGAATGCGTTGGCGCGCCACGCGGGCGAACCGGGTGACATCTGCCGCCGTGATTGACCGCCCCCCAGCGCCTTCGAGGGTGCAGCGCGCCCGCTCCGCTTGGTCCTTCGCTTGATCTCGCAGGGTCTTGAGGCCCGCGATGCGGTCCTTGAGCGCAGGATCGTCCAGATCGGCGATCCCGGCTTCGATAGCGTCGTAGAGGCGCTTCAAACGCAGTTCCGCCTCCTCGGCGCGTTTGTTCAGTTGCCCCAAGTCTGCGCGACGCTTGTCCAAGCGCTCCTGGCGACCATCGAGAATGCTGTCCAGCACCACGGCCAAGCGTTCAGGCCGCAACAGGCGGTCCTCCAGGTGCGAGGCGACCAGGTCATCAAGCTTCGCCATCGGAATGGACATGCCGGTGCAGGCTGTCGTGCCTTTGCGCATTCTGGTGGAGCAGGCGTAGTAGCGATAACGTCCGCCCTGGCCGGTACGGATTGTCATCGCGCCATCACATTTGGCGCATCGCGTCAAACCGATCAGCATCGTTGGGCCGCCCACGACCTGAGGCGCCACAACTTTCGGACTACGGGAAGCCAACCTCGCTTGAACGGCCTCAAAGGTTTCCGGGTCGATCAAAGGCGGCACGTCCACGACCACGATTTCGTCCTTCGGCTTGCGCGCCTTGAACCTATCTTCGCGATTGAACTCGTGCTTGCCCATATAGGTGCGCCGCGTGAGTATCTTGTGGACCGCGCCTTTGCCCCACTTAGTTCCGTCGCGTGTGAAGATGCCGCGCTCGTTTAAGTAAGCGGCGATCGCCATGACGCCGAGCGAGCCTGTCTCAGGATCGCCATGCAGCGCGAGGCGAAACATCAATCTCACCGTGTCCGCATGCAGTGGGTCAATCTCGATCTTTTTCTTGACCCGCGCGCCGCGTTCCTCAGCGACGACGGTGCGATAGCCGATCGGCGGGCGGGCGCCGTTCCAGAAACCTTGCCGCGCGTTTTCCTTTTGGGCGCGGATAACGTGCTTGGCGTTCTCCTTAGACTGATACTCATCAAACAGCGCCATGATCTGGCGCATCATGACGTGCATCGGGTCGTCGCCGATCTCTTGCGTGATTGACACCAGCTTGACACCGCTCCGAGCCAGCTTTCTGACGTAGAACTCCAACTCGAAGTGGTCGCGGAAGAAGCGGCTGAAGGAGTGAACGATGACGACATCGAAAGCGGGGGGCTTTGATGTGCCAGCTTCGATCATGCGTTGAAATTCGGGGCGGCGATCGTTGGTCGCCGACGCGCCTGGCTCAACATAGGTCTCGACCAACTGGTAGCCGCGGTTCGCGCAATACGCTTCACCTTGCCGCCGCTGATCGGGAATCGATACATCGTGTTCAGCCTGTCTAGCCGTTGAAACGCGCAAATAAAGGGCGGCGCGAAGCGGAACGGTCATAGGGCGAGCCTTTGTTCTACGTCATGGGATGGGCCCAAACAGTTCGTCAAAGAGGTCGGCGAACCACATCTCGAAAACCGCAATCTCGGCTTCGGTGACGGGCACGTCGTCGGGCCAGTCGTCGGTGACGATCCACGTGGCGTAGTCGTGATTGGGTGGCCGGCCGGGAGGTGGACACGGCTCCCCGAGCAGTCGGTGGAGCTGCTCAGAGACTGGCAGTTTTCTCGCGCGCCTTTTTCGAGCCATGCTCCTATGATCGCCTCAGCAGATGAGGAGCGAAACGCGAATTTCGTTCGCCGCGTAGAGGAGCGTTGGCGCGAGAACAAAGACAGGCGAGACCGAAGAATGGCGGAGTAGTGTGGGAAAAAGGCGGACACGATCATTGCACCTAAATAGCCAAGGCGGCCTCTAGTTCGTCATGCGCAAAAGCCGGCTCATATTCACGCGCCAGACTTCCGCTGACGCCGACACGCTGCAGAGCGCCGCGCCACTCTGCGCGGATCAACGTGGCGATCTGGCGAATGATCTCGCGCGCTTCCTCCTCGGCGATCTCAAAAAAGCCGCATGCTTCGAAGGCTAGCTTGATCGATCGATCGTGAGGTCCGCCTTCCATGATCGCGGTTTCAAGGTGCGGGTTGCGGTCGGGGGCGGGATTGACGTCAAACATGGGCGACAAGCGCCATCGGCCGTCGCCGACATAGAGAAATCCGTGGTTCTTGAGATGGTCATCCTTGTTGGAGACCAGGATCGTGAAGATCAGCCGACGATACAGTTCGCGGAAATTCTCTTCGGGATCGGACGCGAAGGTGCGCATGAAATCCACGATCTCAGTATAGGCGCCGAGCTCGCTAGCGCTCTTGCCGAGAGCCGTGCGCGCCGAGATGTACGGAATGCGCGCGCCTGCCCGCCGGTCGAAGCGGCGGATCAGGGCGACGGGAAACGAAGTTGCGGCGAGTTCCAGCCGCGTATCCGGCGCGCGGATGCCGCACGCTCTGGCAAGCGTCAGCGTCGCGACTTCAACGCGCTCGACGGGTTGCTGATCAAGGACCGAGGTGAACTTCGCCAGCCACAGCACGTCGCCATCCTGCACATTGGCTTTAGGACGCGCACCGCCTGAGCCGCCTGCGCCCGCAAGTGCGCGCAAATCTTCGATCGAGATATCCCTGCCTTGCTCGTAGGCGCGCGCGATCGCTGTGAGCGCTTCAAGATCGATGAGGCGCGGCACGGATTCCGGCGAGGGGCCGCGAATGATCTTTCCGTCGGCGTCCAGAAAGCGAAGCGCGCCCTGTCGGCTATGATCGTCCGAGAGCGTGAGATAGTCGAATTCGGAAAGGCCCGCGCCGTAAGCGCGCTCAAGCAGCCGTCGGCCCCAGCTCTCGGGCGCGGCGTCCATGAACACGCCGGCGAGTGCGTCGCGCATATCGCCGCCGGCGCCGGAGGCGTGATAGGGGCCGCCTTCCAGCGCCAGGTCCGGCTGTATGGCGAAGCCGCGCGGATCTTCTTGCCACGCCGGGTCGTAGCTGAAGGTCGAGAACTGGCGAGGGCCTGCCCTCGTGAAGCGCAGCTGGCCGATGGGCGTTAAGCTTTCGCCAAGCGCGACGCGGGCGGTCTGTTCGGCCATCAGAACGCCGCTCCCTCAGGGTCCGAAGCGCCCGGCGTCTTCTTGGTCACCGCCTTTTTTGCTTTGCCACGCGACTTAGGGGCACGGGCACGCTGCGGGGTGCGCTCGGCGGTAAGGGCCAAGCCAAGCTCGTCCTTTCGAATATCCAAGAGGTCGCCCAGCCGCGCGATCAATCCGAGCGCCAGCAACACGTCGGCCAGCGTCCCTATCGCGACGCCAGCGTCGCCCTTTTCCAGCCTTGCGACGGTGTTAGGGGAGGTTCCGGCGCGCGCAGCAAGGTCGACCGCCGTTATCTGGCGGCGGAGCCGTGTGGCGCGTAAATCCCTCCCCAATTGGGTAAGGGCCGATTTGGATTTCAGAGAACTCACGGCAATCACCCAAATATGGCCTGTAATGGCCTGTAACTCACCATATTTGATAAGTTATTAATACGCAACTAGATGGGCCGTATCGCGATTTGGCCCGTTTTTGACCTGACAACAAAGGGGCGACCACCAGCTTGCGCCGGCGGCCAGGCTCTCGCGCTGCACGCCGAGCCAAGGGTCTCGGCCCTCGGGGGCTTCGATCCTTTTCGCAAGAACCTGTGCATCCGCCGGTTCATCTTTCGATCAGCAGCGCATTGCGCACGCCGCGCGCATGACGTGTGCGATCATGCGCATCTCGCTCAATCCCAACCGGCAGCCGTCGCGCCTGGCGGCGGCCGGCTGCGCCAGAGGGAGAGGGCAGCCTTGGGCTTCGTGACAGGTTGAGGCCGGAAGAGAGTCTTCCGGCCGCCTGTCATGGAGTGAAACACATGGCAAGGACTGCGAAGAAAAAGGTCGCGAAGAAAACCTCGCTCAATCGCGCGCGCGACATTCCGTACAACAAGCTTGAGATGAGCGAAGACAATGTCCGGCAGATCAGGGACGAGGCTTACATCGAAACGCTCGCTGACGACATTGGCCTCCGCGGCGTCCTCACCGCACTCAATGTGCGTCCGATCTTCGATGAAAATGGAGCGGAAACGGACCGCTTCTGCGTGCCTGCCGGCGGTTCGCGCTTTCTGGCGATCGGCCGGCTGGTAGAGCGCGGCGTCTTCCCCACGGATGGTCCCGTTCCCTGCGTCGTTAGCGAGAATACCGAGACATCCGAGCGAGAGGATTCATACGCGGAGAATTTTCACCGCCAGCAGCTCCATCCGCTTGATGAGTTTCGGGCGATGCAGGGCATGGTGGCCGAAGGCTCAGGCATAGAGACGATCGCCGCACGCTTCAAAACCACCGCCGCGGTTGTGCGTCAGCGCCTCCGCCTTGCGTCGGTCTCGCCCAAGCTGCTTGAGGTCTATGCCGGCGACGGCATGACACTCGACCAGCTGATCGCCTTCAGCGTCAACGAAGACAATGCGCGACAGGAACAGGTCTGGGAGCAACTCGCCCACTCTTACAATAAATCGCCATCCTACATCCGCGAAAAACTCACCGAGGACACGGTTCATGCTGGCGACAAGCGCGCGCGCTTTGTCGGCGTTGACGCCTTCAAGACCGCTGGCGGGCATGTGATGCGCGACCTGTTTGATGACGATGACGGCGGCTGGCTCGACAATCCCACGCTTCTCGACCGGCTGGTTTCGGAAAAGCTCAAGACGGAAGGCGAACGCATCGCCGCCGAGGGCTGGAAATGGGTGGCCGTCGCCGTGGATCTACCGTTCCAGCACGCGCGCGGGATGCGCGAGATCGACGGCGAGGAGGTGAAACTCACGAAGAAGGAACAGGCTCGTGTCGAGAAATTGCAAGCCGAGTTGGAGACGCTCGAAGCCGAGTATGCGGACCAGGAGGAATACTCGGAAGAAATTGAAGCCCGCATGGAGGCGATCGAGCGAGAGATCTCTGCGCTGGTCGATCGGCCGCTTCGCTACAATGCAGAGGAGATGGCGAATGCGGGCGCGTTCGTGAGCATCGACCGGAACGGCGCTCTGTCCGTCGATCGCGGCTATGTGCGTCCCGAGGATGAGGCCTCGTCTGAGGAGGACGGAGAAACTCAGGATGACGCGCAAGCGGATGAAGGCGAGGGAAGTGCGCCACGGCGCGTCGTCATCACGCTCGGCGGCGACGCCGAGGGCGACGCGGATGAGCACGCGCTGGCGAAAGGCCCCCACGCCATGGCGATGGATGCGGGCTCAACGGACAGCGGAGCGGCGTATCTGGCCAAAGGTGTTTCGAAGAACGACCGCGGCTCGGTGAAGAAGGATCTCACGCTGCTGATGGCGGCGCAGCAGAAGGCAAAAATTCCGATCCTGATCGGCACCGCTGGGCAAGCGGGCGGCGACCTGAACGTCAACTGGACACGCGACATCGTGCTCGAGATTGCACGAGAGCAGGGCTACAAGCCAAAAATTGCGCTGCTCTATTCGGAGCAGTCGCCACAACTGATCAAACGCAAACTGGCCGAAGGCAGGATCTCGAATTTGCCGCCGCTCGGCGATCTCACCGAAGAGGTGATCGATAGCTGCCTGCACATTGTCGCGCTAATGGGGCCTGAGCCTTATCACGCGGCGCTTGAAGCGGGCGCCGACATCATCATTGGCGGACGGGCTTCAGATCCTGCAGTGATCGCAGCGTTCGCCTTGTGGAAGGGCGCACCCGTGGGGCCTTGCTGGCATGCTGGCAAAATTGCCGAATGCGGCGGGCAGGCGACGTCGGCCAACACTGGTCAGCGCGGCGTTTTCATTGAGATCCACGAAGATGGGTTCGACGTCGAGCCGGTCGATCCGAAATTCAAGGCGACGGTGGAGAGCATCTCCGGCCATTTGCTCTATGAGAATAAGAGTCCGTGGCGTCTGACCGAGCCAGGCGGTGAACTCGATACGACGCGCTGTGAGTACATCCAGCTCAACGATCGCGCCGTGCGCGGTACCGGATCGGTGTGGGATCCCAAGCCCTATACGATGAAGCTGGAGGGCGCGTCCGGGAATCTGTTTCAGACAGTGATGATCGTCGGTATCACCGATCCGGAGGTGTTGGCGTCGCCGCAAGAGTTTCACGACAAGATGCTCGCCGCGTTGACACAGCGCGCGAAGTCGGCGACCGGGCTTGCCGAGAGTGAGTTTCACATTTCGCTGCGGATGTATGGCTACAATGGCGTGAGCGGAATGCCGCCGCCGAAAGGCGCAAAGCCCCTCGAGATCGGGCTGATGGGCGTGATCACGGCGAAGACGCAAGCGCAAGCGAGTGAAATCGCGAAGGCCTGCAATCCTTACTTCTTCCATATGCCGCTGCACATGGGGATGGAGCTGCCGAGCTATGGCTGGGCCTTCACGCCCGGCGATATCGATCGCGGGCCGGTCTATCAGTTCGTGCTGAATCACGTTGTGAGCGTCGACGATCCCATGGAGCTCGTGCGCATGGAGTTGATCGATGCCTAAGCTCAAAGATGTTTGCCGACATGTTCGCTCCAAGGTCGCCGGGCCGTTCTGGGTAACGATCGATCTAATGTTCGATAGCCAGGAGAATTATGATCGTTATGTGCAAAGTCCGGCGCTCAGCGCGGACTCGATCGCCAAGATTTACGGAATCGATCCGAAGGGCGTGGCGCATTACCCGGTGCCAAGCCTGAAGGTGCTGAAGATTTCTTATCCCCGCAAAACGCCCCAAGGCGGCGTCGAAGAGCGCGATCTGCATTCAGGTCAGCAATACACCTACATCCTTGATCTCGATCTGGATTGAAGCGGATGCGGTGTGGCGCATTGATGATTGTGAACTTGGCATTAGAGCGCCCGGTGCGACCGACTTAGGCCTACGCGAAAGGCGCCGTGGCGCCCACGGAGTTACAATGATTTATCTGCCGCGCGTCGAGCCGATTGTCGACTTCTCGACGCTGACGGACGCGCAGCGCCATCGCAGCAAGATGATGGGGCGCAAAGGCAGGCCTGACGCGTCCAACGTCATGCGGATCATGCTAAAATTTCCGCAAGCGGCGTCGATCAATGAAGGGCTCGACATCCGGCAGGATCATCACGTCCTGACGATGCGGATGTTTCAGTTCACATGCCAGCGGACGCTTTGGCTCTACGACTGCGAATATTTATGGTCGCGGCATCGCCTTTCGGCACAGCGCGACGGGATCAATGACGACGATCTTCTGGCGGTTGCCAAAGGACCGTCGAACACCCGGCTGAAGTGGCTCGACGACGTGTTCGCCAATGCGGCCGATGAGCTCTACTTTGAGCATCGCTTGTCGGATGAAACGTGGAACGCGATGCACGCCTACCATCCAGAGGCGGTGGCGGACGCGATCGGGACATATTGTGTCTATGTGCTAATGGCGGCGTTCGCCAATTCTGTCGGCGCGCAACTGGAAGACGATGTGCCGGGTTATCGGCCGGAGCTTGTCGACCTGCGCCAGAGTGGTGAGCAGCGTTTGCGTACTTTGAGTGCGCCGCCCGCCGGCGGCTATCCGACGCGGCTGAAGCCCGTCGAGCCGGCCGACTACAACCAGGCGCAGATCACCGCAATCAAGCCGCTGCGTGGCGACAAGATCGCCGACACCAAGCTGATGCGTTCGTTTCTCCACTTCCCGGCGTTTGTCACCACCATTGTGTCGTTCATTCTGAGACAGAAGGATTGTTTACTTCCGCAGCGGCTGGTCCATGTCGGAGGCTTGCGAACAGCTTGGCTCTATGGATGCGAAAATGTGTGGGCGCAGGAGAAAGCCGTGTGCCGCACACTAGGCCTGAGTGACGCTGATATTCGCGAGGTGGCCGTGGGGTCATCCAGCGCTAAGATCCACGGTGCGGACAAGCTGATGGTCGCCGCCGTGGATGAAATGCACACGAACGGTCGGCTGTCGGATGAGACTTGGTCTGGGATCCTCGCTTACGGTGAGGAGGCGCCGCTCGATGTTATCGGCGTGCATGCCCTCTACACTTACATGTCAACGATGGCGAATACGCTCGGCGTAGAGCTCGAGGACGGCGCCATCGGTTTCTCTGAGCAGGAGAGGGCGCGCCCATGGCGCGGACGCGACGGGCGATGAGGTGATGGTCTCGTTCGAGCGCATGCGCACCGTCGAGGCGATCGATCCGGTCGCCATGACGATGACAGTGCAGGCCGGTGTCCCTTTGCAGGCCGTGCATGCCGCTGCGGCCGAGCATGGTTTGATCTACGCAGTGGACCTTGGCGCCCGCGGTTCTTGCACGATTGGCGGCAATATCTCGACCAATGCCGGCGGCAATAGCGTGATCCGCTATGGCATGACGCGGGACAACGTGCTGGGTCTCGAAGCTGTTCTGGCGGATGGGACAATCGTTTCGTCGATGAATTCGCTGCTGAAGAACAACGCTGCGTTCGATTTGAAGCAATTGTTCATTGGCAGTGAAGGCACGTTGGGGCTGGTGACGCGCGCGGTGTTGCGCCTGCGGCCCATGCCGACCAGCGAAGCAACCGCCATCCTCGCCGTCAGCGATTTTGACAATCTCAAGAGCGTGTTTGGTTTGGCGACGAAACGCCTCGGCTCGTTGTTGAGTTCGTTCGAAGTGATGTGGCGCGACTTCTATGAATTGGTCGCGATTGAAAGTGGCCGCCATCAGCCGCCCTTGGCGGCTGGACACAACTATTATGTGATTGTCGAAGCGACCGGCACGGATGGAGCACGCGATGCAGCGCTCGTCGAGGCGATGCTGAGCGAGTGTCTGGAGCAGGGCTTCGCCAAGGATGCGATCCTGGCGAGCTCGAAGACGCAGCGCAACGCAATCTGGGCTATCCGCGAAGAGGTCGAGGCCTTGATTAAAGCTCTGGTGCCGGGCGCGATTTTCGACGTGAGTTTGCCTCTGCCGAAGATGCAAGATTTTGTGGATGACATGAAGGCAGCCTTGCGCGTGGAATGGGGCGATCAGTGCCGCTCCGTAGTCTATGGCCATATTGGCGATGGCAATCTGCACATCATCGTGTCGCCGCGGCCATGGAGCGAAGAGGCGCGTCGGCGCGCGGAAGAGATCGTTTATACGCCGCTGAAAGATGTTGGCGGCTCAATGTCGGCTGAGCACGGCGTCGGTCTTGAAAAACGCGCTTGGCTGCATGTGTCGCGCCGGCCCGAAGAGATCGCGCTGATGAAGCAGCTAAAGGCCATGCTCGACCCCCTGGGCATCCTCAATCCGGGTAAGGTTCTCTAATAAGCGCGGCGTTGGCGGCGTTGGCGCCGCCAACGCCGGTTTACGCGGCCTCAACCTGTGGCTCGCGTAACTTGGCCAGAAGGCGCGCGCGTTCTTGCGCAGCTTCATCCGCGTGGCGCTGGCGTACATGGCCATAGCCGCGGATCTTCTCAGGCAGCGAGAGCAGAGAGGTGAACTCTCCGAGGGCGCCCGGTGAGAGATTGCTTTGGGTAAAGGCGAGATCGGCTTCGTACTCGGCGAGCAGTCTGGCGGCGAGTTTGGCTTCGGCGTTGTTCTTGAACGGATCGAGCCACGAGCCTCGCAGGCCGCGCAACCTTGCCATGATCCCGAATAGGGGCATTAGCCAAGGACCGACCTCGCCCTTGACGTATGTCCCCGCCTTTTCATCGAAGCGGCCGAATGGCCATGCGCCGACATGGAAGGTGAGTTTCAGGTCGCCTTCGAAAGCGGAGGTGAGTTGTTCACGGAAGGCGGGTTGCGTGTAAAGGCGCGCAACCTCCCACTCGTCTTTGTGCGCCAGCAGCTTGAAGTAGCCGTGTGCGGCGGCGCGAGCCAGGGCGTCGCCAGCGTGGAGGCGCGCTTCAGCTGCGGCGATGGCGCGAACGGCGCGTTCGTAGCGATCGGCGTAGGCGCTGTCCTTGTAGTCGGTGAGAACCCGCCGGCGATCAGCGATAATGTCTTCCAGCGTGCGCTCGCGTTCGGGTGAGGCGCCGCGCGCTCCTGCCCGGAGCATGGTCTCGATCTTCGCCGGATCGTGCGCGGCGAGGCGGCCAATTTCGAACGCTTGCTTATTGCGCGCAACATTGACGCCATTGAGTTCGATGGCGCGCATCAGCGCGTCGTGTGAAAGCGGTATGACGCCCGTTTGCCAGGAGGCGCCGAGTAGGACGATATTCATGTAGATGGCGTCGCCGAACAGCTTGGTGGCGATGTTCGACGCGTTAAGCGTCAGCGCGCGATCCGGAGCGGCGCGCTTTAGTTCGTTCACCAAGTCTGCCGAGTTGATGCGCCAGTCGGGATTCTTGGAGAATTCCGAGGTGGGTGTGAGAGACGCATCGGCGACGATCCCACCGTTTTCTTGATTCAGCTTGGAGAGCGTATCGGCGCTGGCGGCGACGATGAGATCGCAGCCGATGACGGCGTTGGCTTCGCCCGAGGCGATGCGTGTGGCGAACAGGTCTTCTGGGCGGTTCGCGATTTTGACGTGGCTATGGACCGCGCCATATTTTTGCGACAGGCCGGTGACGTCGAGGTTGGAGCTGTAGAGACCGTCAACGTGGGCGGCGACCGCGAGGGTCTGGCCGATCGTGACAACGCCTGCGCCGCCAATGCCGGCGACAAGCAGCGCCGCCGAGCCTTCGATGGGTCGAAGTGTCGGCGCCGGGATGGCGGCGATCTGCTCAGCGTCGATCACAGCGCCCGCGCTGCGGGCCGCAGCGACGCGCGGTCTGGCGCCGCGCACGGTGACGAAGCTGGGGCAGAATCCCTCAACGCAGGAGAAGTCCTTGTTGCAGCTCGATTGGTTGATGACGCGCTTGCGGCCGTACTCGGTTTCAAGGGGTTCTATCGCCATGCATTGCGAGATCGTGCTGCAATCGCCGCAGCCTTCGCAGACGGCGGCGTTGATAAACACGCGCTTGTCGGGGTCCGGCCATTTGCCGCGCTTGCGGAGGCGACGACGTTCGGTGGCGCAGGCCTGGTCGTAGAGGATCACCGAAACGCTTGGGTACTCGCGCAGCTCTTTCTGCACGCTGGTCAATTCAATGCGCGGGTGCAGCGTCACGCCGTTCGCCATGCGTTTCCCGGCATATTTTCCGGGATCGTCGGCAACGACTGCGATGCGCGTGACGCCCTCGGCCAGGAGCTGCTCGATCATGCGCTCAGGCGAGATTTCGCCATCGACTGGTTGACCGCCCGTCATCGAGACGAAGCCATTGTGCAACAGCTTGTAGGTGATAGGGACGTTGGCGGCGACGGCGGCGCGGATGGCGAGCAGACCGGAGTGGAAGTAGGTGCCGTCGCCCATGTTGGTGAAGACGTGCTTTTCGTTGGTGAACGGCTTTTGACCGATCCACATCACGCCTTCGCCGCCCATGTGCGAGATCGAGTTGGTGCGCATCGGGTCACGCGCGAGCGCAATGCTATGACAACCGATGCCGGCGAGCGCACGGCTGCCTTCGGGCAGCAGCGTCGAACGCCCGTGCGGGCATCCGGCGCAGAAGGTTGGGGGACGCGCCGCACCTGCGGCGCCGAGCGCTTGCGCGGGCGCGTTGCGAAGTGCGACGCCGCAATCGGGATGGGACTGGCGCAGCACACGCGCGACGATGCGCGCGACCATGTCCGGATTGGTTTCGCCGTCGTTCGGGAAAGCGATCTCGCCTTTGTCTGTTTGGTACGGCCGGCCTTCAAAATACTTTCCAACGATGGTTGGCGCATTGGCCCGCCCATAGAGGATCGAACGGATCTGATCCTCCAGAAGTGGACGCTTTTCTTCAACCACGATGATCGTGTCGAGGCCCTGGGCGAAGTCTTCGATAATAGCGTTGTCGAGCGGCCAGAGCAGAGCGATCTTCAGTAAGCGCACGCTGCCGCCGTCGAACGCACCGTCACGGACGCCAAGTTCGCGAAGGCCTTGCGCGAGATCCTGCCAAGCTTTGCCTGCGGCGATGATGCCGACCTTGGCGCCTGGCGCCGCAGACGTGATGTGGTTGAGGCGGTTGAGACGGGCATAGTCGAGCGCGTTGTCGAGGCGGGCGTTGAAGAGCAGACGTTCTTGTTCGAGCAGCGGCGTGAACACCCGTATGTTGGCGTCGAGGCGGTGCGCCGGGAGCGTGATAGCGGGCGCGTCAGGCGCGACGTGGACCGAGCCGCCACCTTCGACCACATCGGTGACAAGTTTCATCCCGGCGACACATCCGGCGTGGCGGCTCATGGCGATCGCATGTAGGCCGTAGTCCAGCACTTCCTGCGCGTTGGACGGGTAGAACAGCGGAATGCCTGCTGAGATGAAGTTGTAGTCGGAGTAACAGGCGAGCGTCGAGGACTTGGCGCCGTGATCGTCGCCGACGATGAGAAGTGTGCCGCCTTTCGCGTTGACGCCGGCGAGGTTGGCGTGGCGGATTGGGTCCATGGAGCGGTCCATGCCCGGCGCCTTGCCGTACCAGATCGAAAACACCCCTTCGACGGTTGCGCCTGGAAAAAGCCCAACCATTTGCGAGCCCCAGGTCGCGGTCGCGGCGAGGTCTTCATTAACGCCGGGCTGGAAGACGATGTTGTGGCGGTTCAGTTCTTTAGCGGCTTGCCAGAGTTCGATGTCGTAACGGCCAAGCGGCGAGCCGCGATAGCCGGAGATAAAGCCGCCTGTGTTCCAGCCGATCGCTTCGTCGCGCAGGCGCTGCTGAATCGGCAGACGCACGAGCGCCTGTAGGCCCGTCATGTAGTGCCACCCGTCTGCAGCGGTGTAGCGGTCTTCGAGAGAGGTTACATTGCGCTTCAGCGTCGACGTGTTCATTGGCTAGACTTTCTGCGTTTCGACGCTGGCGAGCCGCAGCGCGGGCGCGGCGCGGTGTGTGATGTGTGCAGGTGCGTTGACGATGTCCGGCGTGATCTCGCTCACCGATGTAACGCCGGTGAGCGCCATCGAGACTTCCATCTCGCTTTTGAACGTGCGTAAGAGTTGCTCGACGCCTGCGGCGCCTTTCGCGGCGACGGCGTAAACCCACGGTCGGCCGATGAGTACGCCGTGAGCGCCGAGCGCCAGGGCTTTCAACACGCTTTGACCATCGCGGACGCCGCCATCGAGCAGAATTGTTGTTTGTGCGCCGATGGCGTCCGTCACGCGCGGCAGCATGGCGACGGAGGAGGAGACGCCATCAAGTTGGCGTCCGCCATGATTGGAGACGATGACGGCGCCTGCGCCGCTGCGCACCGCCGCCACTGCGTCCTCCGGGCTTAGCACGCCTTTGATGATAAGTTCTCCATCCCAAATTGAACGGAGCCATTCGATGTCCTTCCAGGTGGCGGACGCGTCGATCTGGCTGTCGATCCAGGCTTTGAAGCCGGCAGGGGATGTGGCGTCGGTGACGTATTCGGCAAGGTTGCCGAACGTGTGCGGTTTGCCGCCAAGCGCGACATCGCCCAGCCAGCCAGGATGCATTAAGTAGGAGAGCAGCGTCGCGCGTAAGCGCCCAATGGCGCTCAAGCCTCCAGCCGCGCCGTTGCGCACGTCGCGGTAACGAGCGCCGAGAACGGCGAGATCGACGGTGAACACGAGCGTGGTCACGCCCACCGTTTTCGCGCGCTGCAGCAGGTTTTGCACAACGCCGCGATCCTTCAGCATATAGAGCTGAAACCAGAAGGGGACGCCCGAAACTCTTGCGACTTCCTCTAGCGAACAAATACCCACAGTCGAAAGGCAGAAGGGAACACCGGCGGAGTCGGCCGCGCGCTTGGCTTGGACTTCGGCGCGGCGCGCCATCATACCGGCCAAGCCCACCGGAGCCAACGCCACAGGTAGCGTCCAGTTCTGGCCTAACAAGCGCGTGCGGGTGTCACGATGCGAGACATCACGCATGACGCGCTGATGGAATTGCACGGCCTCGAAGTCGGCGACGTTCGCCGCCATGGTGCGCTCTTGGTAGGCGCCGCCATCGACATAATCGAAAAAGAACCTTGGCAAGCGCTTCTCAGCGACCCGCCGGTAGTCATCCGGTGTCGCCGGCGCCAGATTGAGCGTGGGCATTGCTTCTTCTTCGTTCCATTGCGCCGATATCGAACGCTCGGCCGCTCTGAGCGAACAAAATCAGCCTCCCAGCTCGCCCTTGCTTCCCTGGGGAGCGCTCTCTGGCGCATCAGCGTGCGAGCGACGATAAAGTCGCCAAAGCCAGTCAAGGCCCTTTTTTCTGCCGACCTGCAAAAAGTTACGAAGGTTGGGAGGGATAGGCCAATACAAGCGCGGCATGATATCATACGAAGTTCGCATCCCACCTCGCCCGTATGATCTGTTAGCGCCATAGGGCATGAAGCCTGAGCGGGCCCACCGAACGCTATACGACAAGATCGTCGATGCGCACTCTGTTCGTATGCTCGACGCCGCCTCTGGCCTGCTGCTGCTCTACATCGATCGGACTGTTTTGAACGAATACACAAGCCCGCAAGCCTTTTCCGGCTTGCGCGAGGCCCACCGACGGGTGTGGCGTCCAGAAGCGGCGCTGGGTGTGGTCGATCACGTCAACCCGACCGCTGCAGGGCGCACCCGGACAATGCCGGATCCCGGCGGGCAATTGCAGACCGACTACTTTGCGAAGAATTGCGCAGAGTTCGGCATCGAGTTGTTCGATGTGTTGCATCCCATGCAGGGCATCGAGCATGTGGTGATGCCAGAGCTGGGCGCCATCATGCCTGGCATGACGGTGGCGGCAGGCGACAGCCACACCACCACTTATGGCGCGTTTGGCGCGCTCGGCTTCGGCATTGGAACCTCAGACATTGAGCATTACTTGGCGACGCAGACGGTCATCTATCGCCGGCTCAAGAATATGCGGGTGAACCTGAGCGGGAGACGTCCGCAGGGCATCACCGCAAAAGACATTGTCATGGCGTTGATCCGCAAGATCGGCGCATCCGGGGCCACCGGCTACGCCATAGAGTTCGCCGGCGCAGGGCTCGGCGACCTTTCCGTCGAAGGGCGCATGACGATCTGCAACATGGCCGTAGAGTGCGGCGCGCGGGGCGCGATAGCCGCGCCCGATGAAGCCGTTTTCGCCTACGTCGCTGACAAACCACGCGCGCCGCGAGGTGAGGCGTGGGAGCGGGCGGTCGCCGCTTGGCGGAGGCTGAAGTCCGATGACGCGACCGAGTTCGATAGGGAAGTCGATCTCCCCCTGACCAGCATCGAGCCCATGGTGACATGGGGCACCAGTCCGGATCAGAGCATGCCAATCTCCGCCGCGATCCCGGATCCAAGAACCCTTGGCGATGCAGACAAGCGCCGCGATTATGAGCGAGCCCTTGACTATATGGGTCTAGCGCCGGGCCAATCTATCTCATCGATCAAGATCGACCGCGCTTTCATCGGCTCTTGCACCAACGCCCGCATCGAGGATCTGCGCGAAGCTGCCTTCGTGCTGCGCGGCCGCAAAGTCGCGCCGCATGTGCGCGCGATGATCGTGCCGGGCTCAAGCTCGGTCCGGCGTCAGGCCGAGGCCGAAGGGCTGGACCTCATCTTCAAAAGCGCCGGCTTTGAATGGCGTCAAGCCGGATGCTCCATGTGTCTTGCCATGAACGATGATGTGCTGGCGCCGGAGGAGCGCTGCGCTTCGAGCACCAACCGCAATTTCGAGGGTCGTCAGGGCGCCAGGGGGCGAACGCACCTGATGAGTCCGGCGATGGTGGCTGCGGCCGCTGTCGCCGGACGTCTAGCCGATGTGCGCGCAATGGATGTGCCCGCAATGGATGTGGCGCATGGGCTTTGAGCATTTTGCGGCATCGTTTGGCTTGGCCGCGCCGATGCCGGCGGCCAATATCGACACAGACGTCATCATGCCTAAGCAGTTCTTGAAGGGCATTGATCGCGCTGGGCTCGACGCCGGCCTTTTTTACGGACTGCGTTTTGCCGAGAACGGTGCGCCCAACCCGGATTTTATCCTCAACAAAACGGCGTGGCGGGACACGCGCTTCCTTGTTGTGGGTCCGAATTTTGGCTGCGGGTCGAGCCGCGAGCATGCCGTGTGGGGTTTGCGTCAATTCGGTATCCGCGCGCTCATAGGAACGACATTCGCAGGTATTTTCTTCGATAATTGCGCCCGCAACGGTTTGCTCGCGATCGAAGCCTCTTCAAGCGATGTGGCCTTATTGATGGCCGCTGCCACTGATCCCAAACGGAACCATTTCTGCGTGGATCTTGTAAACCAAACGATCACGACCGAGGATTCTGTCATCCGTTACCAAATCGATGAAAGCCGCAAGACCGCACTTATGCGGGGCCTCGACGCCATTGGCGTGACGCTTGAGGGCCGCGAAGCCATCGCGCTGTTTGAAGACATGCACTTCGCCCAGAATCCGTGGCTTCGGCCGTCATAGGACAAACACTAGATGCCATCGAACACGCGGCGCGTCGTCGTTACGCAAAACTTCTTTGACGAAGGATCGATCGCCTATCTGCGCGCGAGCAATTGCGACGTGGTGATAGCCAAAATGCCGGAAGGCTTCACCGAGGCGACGCTCGACCTCGCAGCGATCAAGGAGTTGCTCGATGGCGCAGAGGGCTGGATCGTTGGACACGCGCGGATCACGCGTGAAGTCCTTGCCGCGCTGCCTGACCTGAAGATCGTGTCGCGTCGCGGCGTGGGTTATGAGCGCGTTGACATCGAAGCAGCGCGCGATCTGGGACGTGTGGTGACGATTGCCGCCGGCGGCAACGACGCCACGGTCGCCGATCAAGTGATCGGCATGATGATCGCGCTCGGCCGCCGCTTCCGGGAAGCGCACGCGCAAATGCAAGCGGGCTCGTGGAAGATCCTTCTTGGGACCGACCTCTATCGCAAGACGGTCGGCATTATCGGGCTCGGTCGAATTGGCCGAAGCCTGGTCCAACGCCTGCAGGGCTTCGAGACCAACATTTTGGTCTCCGAGATTAATCCTGACGAGGGTTATGCGGAAAGGACCGGCGTGAAGTTTGTCGACGTCGATACGATCCTACGCGAGGCCGATTACGTCAGCTTGCACGCACCCCTTACGCCCCAGACGCGCCACATCATCAATACGGCGGCGATCGATAAGATGAAACCAGGCGCATTCGTATTCAATTGCGCGCGGGGTGGGCTGGTAAACGACGCGGACTTGCTGGCGGCGCTGAAGGAGGGTCGATTGGGAGGCGCGGGTCTCGATGTATTCGAAAGCGAGAGCGATCCCGCCATGAAACCGACCACCGACGCCTTGTTGGCGCTCCACAACGTCGTCGCGGCGCCCCATGCCGGCGCGTCTACGCGCGAGGGCCTCGATCGCACCAACATGATCGCGTCCCAATGCGTCGTAGCGGTTCTCGACGGACGCAGGCCGGCGCTCGAATGCGTCGTTGTTGATGGACGCCCGACCGCGTGAAGCATGGTCGCGCGGCGAATGGTAAGCGATGCGAAACTTGATTTTGGAGTTGCGCGAGCGCTTCTCAAGTAAGCGTCTGACGCGCCTAGCGCTTGCGTTGGCTGTCGGCCTTGTTTCTCTCGTCATAATCGATTGGCGTCTCGCGGCCCTGTGGATTGCGCTGATGGTGGCCGCGGAAGCGAGGCGCGCAATGGTCGGGGACGGCATGGGCTTGGGTCTTGTGCCGACGCGGCGGTTGATGGAGTTGATGGGCGGCGAAGCCGAGCTGATACGCAGTGCGCCTGGGCTAGGCTCAAGCTTTGCTCTTACCATCGCGCCGGCGGAGTGATGGGCCGTTGGAAACGTCGCAGTGCGGCGGGCATTTCCAAGCGCCTCGTTTGGTTCGAGCACTCAGCGCACGAGCTCATGGCGGGAGCACGTTCTGAAAATGGACTTGAAGCACCTCCGCTGCATCGTGGCGGCCGCCGACCATCCGAGCCTTCGACAAGCTGCAATCAGCCTGGGAGTCGAACAATCCAAGGTAACGCGATCGATCCGCGCGGTGGAGGCATGGCTTGGCATTCCGTTATTCGAGCGTACCAATTACGGAACTGCGCCAACACATGCGGGCGTTGCGTTCGTGCATGGAGCGCGGCTGATCGTCGAGATCGCCGATGTGATCGTGATGGAAGCTAAAGCCACGCGCCGCGGCGCCGCGGGTCAATTGAGAGTGGGCCTACATACATCACTGTCAGCAGGCCCGATACGCGCTACACTCGCAGCGTTCAAACAGAAGTCGCCAGCTGTTGCGATTCAAGTGACCGAGGGTTCGCGTATTCGTCTGCTGGCCCATGCACGAGCGGGGCTCATTGATGTCGCCTTCATCGCCGGCGACCGTGGCTCCAAAGACCTCCAATGCGCGACTGCATGGTCAGATAAAATCGTCGTCGCGATGCCAGCTGAACACTCTCTTGCCGGGAAAGAGACGATCTATTGGACGGATCTCGCAGATCAGCCGCTTCTCCTCAGCTCACGCGACCCAGGACCGCAGCTGGAGGCCGTGCTGCTCAGCAAATTGCCGTCCGCGGATATGCGGCGCATCCAGCGGCACGCGGTGACGCATGCGACACTGCCGCAGCTCGCGGGCGCCGGTCTCGGCATCGCTCTCATATGCGAGGCCAGCGTCGAGTGCGCCAGCCACGTTGTCATCCGCGAAGTGCGCGACGCCGCCGGCGCCAGCGGATTGCCATGCAGGGCTCACTTTCGGCCGGACCACGAAAGTCCGGCGCTTGGTGTGCTACTGAAGCTGCTACGCGAACGGTATGGCTGTTGAGCATGAGACCGTCGGAAGCAGAAACTGGCGTCGCGGAGCTTACTGGTCTGATTTTGCCTATTTTTCTTTTGAAAACATCTCTCTAGCGCGCATTTCCGCGCGCTTTCCAACACAGGCGAATGCTTGTCAGAACAAGGCCCACGAACCGGCTTCTCAGCCTCTCTTGCTCAAGGGAGGTTGACGCAACGCCTGCGTCGTGGTCCACGTCCGGTCAGCTCCAGAGATTTTTGCATGGTTTCCGGACGCTCTTCCTCGCGGGGGCGTTCCCGAGCGGCTGATTTCTCTACAGCAAAACCTGTCGGGTTGTTACGGAATGTCCATTTTCGTTCCGTGGCGAAGCTTGGCGGGGCCGGAGGAAGAAACGAATGCGCGGCGGTGGCTCTAGCGGAGTGGTATAGTCAAGACGTATTGATCGTCTTCGCCGACCACGGCCTGCCATTTCCGCTAGGGCGCCAAATTGTGCGCTATAGCCGCCGGAGTTTTCGCGCGGCCCTGCTGCTCTCCGGGCCTGCGCGTGATGCGCAGGAAAAGGAGATCGGCCCAGACCCGCACGTACTCGACGCTGTAGCTTCAATGAGGCCTGCGCGTGATGCGCAGGAAAAGTGCTCCGCGGCCAAGGCAATAACGGCCTCACCATGGCTTCAATGAGGCCTGCGCGTGATGCGCAGGAAAAGTCGAGCGCTCGCTGAAGCAGATCGCCAAGAAAGGTCGACTTCAATGAGGCCTGCGCGTGATGCGCAGGAAAAGGGGCCGAATGACAGCGCCTATGGCGACAAATCTTGGGTCGCCGCTTCAATGAGGCCTGCGCGTGATGCGCAGGAAAAGGGAGAAGCCACCGGCAGCGCTCACGTCGCCGCCGAAGGCTTCAATGAGGCCTGCGCGTGATGCGCAGGAAAAGGCGGTGAGCCCGTCCGGATCGATGGAATAGCGGGCCGACCGCTTCAATGAGGCCTGCGCGTGATGCGCAGGAAAAGGCCGCCAGCGATCGGGGGCAAGTTCGCGGGACTGATCGGGCCGCTTCAATGAGGCCTGCGCGTGATGCGCAGGAAAAGGCGGTTGTCGTGGGACATTGGCTCTCCTTCCCTTGCGTGGCTTCAATGAGGCCTGCGCGTGATGCGCAGGAAAAGGTTCGCGCCGTTCCGCTGCCGACATGGAGCGGGGATCGCCGGCTTCAATGAGGCCTGCGCGTGATGCGCAGGAAAAGGATGTCGCCGGCGCGCTGCGCAGCGACGACATTTCCACTTCAATGAGGCCTGCGCGTGATGCGCAGGAAAAGGGCGTTGCGGGCGGCGCCTCACGACGCTCGATCAGCGACTTCAATGAGGCCTGCGCGTGATGCGCAGGAAAAGGGTGATAGTTCCAGTAGTCCGACGGAGAGTTCATGTGCCGGCTTCAATGAGGCCTGCGCGTGATGCGCAGGAAAAGGAGCTCGCCCCAGGACGGCCCCATCTCCAAGTCCACCTTGCTTCAATGAGGCCTGCGCGTGATGCGCAGGAAAAGGCGGATCGCCTTCGGTCAGAACTTCCTCGCCCTTCTTGCTTCAGTGAGGCCTGCGCGTGATGCGCAGGAAAAGGTCGGCGTTGAGCACCTTCGATTCCTCTTGGCGCCGGCTTCAATGAGGCCTGCGCGTGATGCGCAGGAAAAGGTACTTCGCGCGCAAAGTAGGAACTGGACCGACCCTCGCTTCAATGAGGCCTGCGCGTGATGCGCAGGAAAAGGTTGCGCTCGCCCGCGATGAAGCGGCGAAGGGCAAGCCGGGCTTCAATGAGGCCTGCGCGTGATGCGCAGGAAAAGGTGCCGTTGCCGTAATCGGCCAATGCCAGCTCCTCGAGCTTCAATGAGGCCTGCGCGTGATGCGCAGGAAAAGGACCGAAGGGTTGAAGGAATGGGGCATCGTTCCCGTCCGGCTTCAATGAGGCCTGCGCGTGATGCGCAGGAAAAGGGTCACGCGGAAGGTCTTGCAGGTGAAGGGCGTGGACGCTTCAATGAGGCCTGCGCGTGATGCGCAGGAAAAGGAGGAAACTCGCGGCCAGCGAAAGACTTCGCCGCGCGCTTCAATGAGGCCTGCGCGTGATGCGCAGGAAAAGGAAATCTCCCGCGAAGCTGCCATCGTGAAGGCCGAGGCTTCAATGAGGCCTGCGCGTGATGCGCAGGAAAACACGTAATTGGCGCGCTTCGTGTTGACGATTTCCGAGCTTCAATGAGGCCTGCGCGTGATGCGCAGGAAAAGGGGCGCGGCGGTCGACGTCGCGCCGTACGTGCACCGGCTTCAATGAGGCCTGCGCGTGATGCGCAGGAAAACGAGCTCGACCGCCGCCAGCGCGATCATGCCGCCCCAGCTTCAATGAGGCCTGCGCGTGATGCGCAGGAAAAGCACAGGTCGTCCGTCGACGAGCAATCACAACTTCCTGCTTCAATGAGGCCTGCGCGTGATGCGCAGGAAAAGCGAGCGGTCTCCGTGGACTCGCGACGCGTTGCACGCTTCAATGAGGCCTGCGCGTGATGCGCAGGAAAAGCGGCGCGGTCGGCCGCGCGGATCGCGGCGTGCAGCTGGCTTCAATGAGGCCTGCGCGTGATGCGCAGGAAAATGGGCGGCGGGCTGGCGCTGCAGACCGACGTCATCCTGCTTCAATGAGGCCTGCGCGTGATGCGCAGGAAAATTCCTTTTGGTCCATCGCCATCCACCTGCACATAGCCGTCGCTTCAATGAGGCCTGCGCGTGATGCGCAGGAAAACGCGCTGCGGAAGAACTGCTTCATCTACATCATCAAGTCGCTTCAATGAGGCCTGCGCGTGATGCGCAGGAAAACTTGGCTATGTGAACCAAGTTGATCACGGCAACTCGAACCCGCTTCAATGAGGCCTGCGCGTGATGCGCAGGAAAATTGTCCTCTTCGTACTCGGTGCGCTCGCGACCGAGGCTTCAATGAGGCCTGCGCGTGATGCGCAGGAAAACGGTGCGTGCGGATCGCGGTGGCGGCGCGCTCGGCGGCTTCAATGAGGCCTGCGCGTGATGCGCAGGAAAAGCCGGTGTCGCGCGATGGGCTGCTGCGCTGGATCGACGAGCTTCAATGAGGCCTGCGCGTGATGCGCAGGAAAAGATGAGATCGGGACCACGCTCGGCCCATGGTTGCGCGCTTCAATGAGGCCTGCGCGTGATGCGCAGGAAAAATGGCCGCTGGAACAAGCTTGCTGCGATGGTGACTGCGCTTCAATGAGGCCTGCGCGTGATGCGCAGGAAAAGCTGCGGACCTGACGAAGCAAGCGATCATTGATTGGTAGCTTCAATGAGGCCTGCGCGTGATGCGCAGGAAAACGGTGCTCGTCGCGTCCGACATAGACGATCTGCTCACCGCTTCAATGAGGCCTGCGCGTGATGCGCAGGAAAAGCGTCGGGATAGAGGGTTACATTGAAGATATGGCCGCTTCAATGAGGCCTGCGCGTGATGCGCAGGAAAAACGCCGTGTCCCTGTTCAGAAGGCCCTTTACCTCGATGCTTCAATGAGGCCTGCGCGTGATGCGCAGGAAAATTCGGTGCAGAAATACCTGCGCAAGACCGACCCCAAGGCTTCAATGAGGCCTGCGCGTGATGCGCAGGAAAATGGTGCCTCCTCGTCGATGAGCTCCTGCTCCTCCTCGCTTCAATGAGGCCTGCGCGTGATGCGCAGGAAAATAATTTTGCATCGCAGCCCGCGCTCCCTGAATTCCTCCTCGCTTCAATGAGGCCTGCGCGTGATGCGCAGGAAAATTAAAGGCGCGAACCAGAAGATCGACGGCGAAGAAGGCGCTTCAATGAGGCCTGCGCGTGATGCGCAGGAAAATTCCCGGGCGCCGCTCCGGGTCTGGTCCTGCACCAATTGCTTCAATGAGGCCTGCGCGTGATGCGCAGGAAAACGACATGCGCACCGCGCTCGGCTACGCGCATCAGGGCGCTTCAATGAGGCCTGCGCGTGATGCGCAGGAAAACCCATTTGGTCAAGTGGCAATATCGCTAAGGCATTAGGCTTCAATGAGGCCTGCGCGTGATGCGCAGGAAAAGCGGAGCTGCGCATGGAGCGCGCCCGCAAGAAGTGGGACGCTTCAATGAGGCCTGCGCGTGATGCGCAGGAAAAAAGATGATCGCCGAGGCCGCGCGCGCCGCCATCGCGGCTTCAATGAGGCCTGCGCGTGATGCGCAGGAAAATTGTGCACCCCGATTATTGCGGTTTCGGGCTGGGGATGCTTCAATGAGGCCTGCGCGTGATGCGCAGGAAAAATCATCACGCCCGACCTCAGACTGATCGTCGACTAGCTTCAATGAGGCCTGCGCGTGATGCGCAGGAAAAAGCCCTGATCCACCGGCGCGACCGGGCACTGCCGATCGCTTCAATGAGGCCTGCGCGTGATGCGCAGGAAAAGGGTAGGCCGATGGGGCGCAGGCGAGACGAGACGCTGGCTTCAATGAGGCCTGCGCGTGATGCGCAGGAAAAGCGCGGCCTCGCTCATCATGCTCGCGGGAAACGAAATCGCTTCAATGAGGCCTGCGCGTGATGCGCAGGAAAAGGCTCAAGTACGCGGTGATCTACAGCGACACCGCCACGCTTCAATGAGGCCTGCGCGTGATGCGCAGGAAAACCAGCGTGTCGTGATCCACCCGACGCGCAAGCTGGTACGCTTCAATGAGGCCTGCGCGTGATGCGCAGGAAAAGCGCGGCTCGCTGTCGAACCGCCGCGATAGTCTGGTGGCTTCAATGAGGCCTGCGCGTGATGCGCAGGAAAAGCGCGGACGACGCGGCTGCGCTTCTGCGCATCGCGGCTTCAATGAGGCCTGCGCGTGATGCGCAGGAAAAGCGGAGCACATGGCGCGCGCCGGCTTCGACGTGCGCGGCTTCAATGAGGCCTGCGCGTGATGCGCAGGAAAAGGCGCAGGCGCGTCCCTTGCGTCCTCCAACGCCGCAGCTTCAATGAGGCCTGCGCGTGATGCGCAGGAAAACTTCGCTGGCTTGACCGAGATCGCGCAATTCGCTGCGGCTTCAATGAGGCCTGCGCGTGATGCGCAGGAAAATGGCGGATATAGAAGAGGCCAGCCGAGCCGGGATTAGTGCTTCAATGAGGCCTGCGCGTGATGCGCAGGAAAACCGGACGCTTCGTCATCGCAGAGTCCAGCGACGGAACGCTTCAATGAGGCCTGCGCGTGATGCGCAGGAAAAAGGCGGAAGCCCGCACCCAAAACGTCAATGCGACAATGCTTCAATGAGGCCTGCGCGTGATGCGCAGGAAAACTTTATCACAAGGCCATCGGCTACACATTCGATTCAGTCGCTTCAATGAGGCCTGCGCGTGATGCGCAGGAAAATCAACTCCTTCATTGGAAGTGCCATCGGCTCAAGACGCTTCAATGAGGCCTGCGCGTGATGCGCAGGAAAACCGCGCCGCCATCGCCAAGCGCCAACCCCGCTAGTTTGCTTCAATGAGGCCTGCGCGTGATGCGCAGGAAAAGCGTTGAGTGTCTCGCCAACTGCCCGGCGAGCTGGGCTGTGCTTCAATGAGGCCTGCGCGTGATGCGCAGGAAAAGGGCAAACGAATCAAACACTACTTTGGACCGTCTCGCGGTGCTTCAATGAGGCCTGCGCGTGATGCGCAGGAAAATGGAAGGGCCGGCCCTGCTATCAGCTCGAACCCAAGGTGCTTCAATGAGGCCTGCGCGTGATGCGCAGGAAAAGCGCCCCGGAGCTGCAGGAAGCGGCGACGCTGCGCCGTGCTTCAATGAGGCCTGCGCGTGATGCGCAGGAAAAGCGTCAGCTCGAACAGCGCGCCCACGTGGCGTTCATCGTGCTTCAATGAGGCCTGCGCGTGATGCGCAGGAAAACGCACCAGCGCACGCGGCCCGTAATTGAAATGCCAGCTTCAATGAGGCCTGCGCGTGATGCGCAGGAAAAGACGCGGCGCAACGTGTCCAGCCGCGCGGCGTTGCGGCTTCAATGAGGCCTGCGCGTGATGCGCAGGAAAAGCGAATACATGGAGACGTTCGGGCTCGATCTCGAAGCTTCAATGAGGCCTGCGCGTGATGCGCAGGAAAAGGGGCGACCGCCGAACATCTCGCTGGTGGACGCCTGGTAGCTTCAATGAGGCCTGCGCGTGATGCGCAGGAAAAGATGACTGGCGAGGAGCTCGCAGCGTGGGCCAACGCGCTTCAATGAGGCCTGCGCGTGATGCGCAGGAAAAGTCGGGGCCGGGGTGTACGCCTTCCAATCGGCGTCGAGCGCTTCAATGAGGCCTGCGCGTGATGCGCAGGAAAATGTGTTTTCGCGCCCAGGCTGGGTAACGAGTTCGTCAATGCTTCAATGAGGCCTGCGCGTGATGCGCAGGAAAACCCGATCACGGCAGTCGCACGCCTCACAGGCTCTCCACGCTTCAATGAGGCCTGCGCGTGATGCGCAGGAAAACAGTGGCCGCGGGCGGGGCGCGGGTGACGTTGACGCCGCTTCAATGAGGCCTGCGCGTGATGCGCAGGAAAAAAGCGTGCTGTTGGCGCTCACCTTCGTCGAGGACCAGCTTCAATGAGGCCTGCGCGTGATGCGCAGGAAAAGTCAAGGCGACACCGCCTTCATCGCCCGTTTCATGCGGCTTCAATGAGGCCTGCGCGTGATGCGCAGGAAAAATGCCCGCCAACGCTTCGGCGCCGATTTACGCCCCGTACGCTTCAATGAGGCCTGCGCGTGATGCGCAGGAAAACCGGTGCGTTTCTTCTGTTTCTCGACGGCTTCATGGCTTCAATGAGGCCTGCGCGTGATGCGCAGGAAAACCGCGATCTCCTTGAGGAATATGCGCTTCTGCTCGTCGTCGCTTCAATGAGGCCTGCGCGTGATGCGCAGGAAAACCGTTCGGGCCGAACGGTTGCTAACCAAGACCCAAGAAGCTTCAATGAGGCCTGCGCGTGATGCGCAGGAAAAGAAATGGACGCAATCGTTGCGGGTGCGGAAAACGAGCTTCAATGAGGCCTGCGCGTGATGCGCAGGAAAATGCTTTCGACCGGCTCCAGATCGGGGCAGCGCGCAGCTTCAATGAGGCCTGCGCGTGATGCGCAGGAAAATTTATCACAAGGCCATCGGCTACACATTCGATTCAGTCGCTTCAATGAGGCCTGCGCGTGATGCGCAGGAAAAAAGCAGACTTGGGACGAGACGACCAGCTTCAGCGCGCTTCAATGAGGCCTGCGCGTGATGCGCAGGAAAAGCAATCTCGCGCCGATGCACAACCGCGACTTTCTCGCTTCAATGAGGCCTGCGCGTGATGCGCAGGAAAAACGGGTTCGTTTATCAGTGCAGCGGATGGAAGAAAAGCTTCAATGAGGCCTGCGCGTGATGCGCAGGAAAAAGTCGGCCGGCGCGCCGTTGTGTCCTTAGTCACTATGCTTCAATGAGGCCTGCGCGTGATGCGCAGGAAAAATCCCAAGCGCCGCGATCTTCATTGATGAGAACCGGGCTTCAATGAGGCCTGCGCGTGATGCGCAGGAAAAACGGCCAGCCGGAGGATCGCCATGACCCGCTCGCGCCGGCTTCAATGAGGCCTGCGCGTGATGCGCAGGAAAAAGTCGATCCAGAGCTAAGTGATGGCGCGCCCGAAGAGATTCGCTTCAATGAGGCCTGCGCGTGATGCGCAGGAAAAACCGGCTGGATGACCGCGAACGACGTGCGCAAGCGTGCTTCAATGAGGCCTGCGCGTGATGCGCAGGAAAAAGCGATAACCCGGAGGAATTCGCGCATCCGTGCACGATGCTTCAATGAGGCCTGCGCGTGATGCGCAGGAAAAACTGTGAAGCGGGAGTGCGGCGAGCAGGCGGTGGCGGCTTCAATGAGGCCTGCGCGTGATGCGCAGGAAAAACCCGAACCTCGCGCGGTTAGGCCGCGCGGACTTTGAAGCTTCAATGAGGCCTGCGCGTGATGCGCAGGAAAAAGCATGACGCAATCCGAAGTGTTCAAGGCTCGCCGCGCTTCAATGAGGCCTGCGCGTGATGCGCAGGAAAAAAGGCCGATAACGAACGCGACGAAAACCGCGATCAATAGCTTCAATGAGGCCTGCGCGTGATGCGCAGGAAAAAGACGTGGCCCTCGGGCGCTCGCGCGACGTGCTGCGGCTTCAATGAGGCCTGCGCGTGATGCGCAGGAAAAAACCGCTCCGAGCGCATCGCAGGCAGAAGCCGACGCGCTTCAATGAGGCCTGCGCGTGATGCGCAGGAAAAAGTGCAGCCGTTGCGGGTCTTTCAGGAAGCGCAGCAAGCCGCTTCAATGAGGCCTGCGCGTGATGCGCAGGAAAAAGAAGCGTAAGTGATGGGTGCTGGCCGTACTCTCCGGCTTCAATGAGGCCTGCGCGTGATGCGCAGGAAAAACGTCGCCACAGTTTGACGGGCGCCGTTGAGATAGACGCTTCAATGAGGCCTGCGCGTGATGCGCAGGAAAAAACCGCTTGCGCTTTTCGTATTGGCTCAGCGTCTCGCCGGCTTCAATGAGGCCTGCGCGTGATGCGCAGGAAAAATCGCACCGTTTTTGAGTTAGCGCTGCCTGTGAACTTGCTTCAATGAGGCCTGCGCGTGATGCGCAGGAAAAAGCGGCGCGCTGTCGCGCGATCTCATCAAGCCGCCGCCCGAGCTTCAATGAGGCCTGCGCGTGATGCGCAGGAAAAAGGGCGTGGCTGAGATGGCCGACTTCCTCACCTTCATCGCTTCAATGAGGCCTGCGCGTGATGCGCAGGAAAAACCGCTTCATCTATGGCCGGCTCAACTCGATCGACTACCGGCTTCAATGAGGCCTGCGCGTGATGCGCAGGAAAAAACCACGCTCTGCGCCGGCGTGATGACGAGATCGAGCGCAGGCTTCAATGAGGCCTGCGCGTGATGCGCAGGAAAAAGCGTAGAACCAGAACGGCTGCGCGGCGAGGCCGAAGATGGCTTCAATGAGGCCTGCGCGTGATGCGCAGGAAAAAGGAGGCGCTGGCATGACCGCCTACGTCCCCCGCTAGCTTCAATGAGGCCTGCGCGTGATGCGCAGGAAAAACTGACTGGCGCGGTCGAGACGATGCAGTACGATCACAGCTTCAATGAGGCCTGCGCGTGATGCGCAGGAAAAAATGTAAGCCTCGTCCATCTCGACCAGCCCGGCGAGGCTTCAATGAGGCCTGCGCGTGATGCGCAGGAAAAAGGTTCAAGGGCTGGCGCAGATTTGACGGGAGCATTGTGCTTCAATGAGGCCTGCGCGTGATGCGCAGGAAAAAAACAAGACGCACGAACAGCTTGCCGAGGCTGTGGGGCTTCAATGAGGCCTGCGCGTGATGCGCAGGAAAAAGTTGTCGTGCGCGAAGTTCGCGCTCCACGGCCCCGGCGTGCTTCAATGAGGCCTGCGCGTGATGCGCAGGAAAAAAAGGCCGAAGTCGGCGAAGGGGTTGGCTGCATCAGAGCGCTTCAATGAGGCCTGCGCGTGATGCGCAGGAAAAATTCTACGCCCAAGCCAAGGACGTGGCCTGGGACTACATGGCTTCAATGAGGCCTGCGCGTGATGCGCAGGAAAAAGGATCGATCTGACGGAACGCAAGATGCGAGACGCCGAGCTTCAATGAGGCCTGCGCGTGATGCGCAGGAAAAAGACGTGCTCGGCTTTTGAGCCGAACCAGGCGGGGTCGCTTCAATGAGGCCTGCGCGTGATGCGCAGGAAAAAGCGGCTGACGTGCCGGCGTATTACGCCGGTCGCGGCGTGCTTCAATGAGGCCTGCGCGTGATGCGCAGGAAAAACGGGATTCGGAACGGCCGCGCAAGTGACCACCCACCTGCTTCAATGAGGCCTGCGCGTGATGCGCAGGAAAAAGCGAGGCGCGCAGCCAGTGGGGCGGCTACGTCAACGCCGCTTCAATGAGGCCTGCGCGTGATGCGCAGGAAAAACCCGCAACCAGACGCGGGTGGACTGGCAAACCGGAGCTTCAATGAGGCCTGCGCGTGATGCGCAGGAAAAATCCGGCCCCGTCACGGGCTGATCCGGCACTTCTGTGCTTCAATGAGGCCTGCGCGTGATGCGCAGGAAAAACCGCGAAGGCTCGCTGGGCTAAGCCGGGGGCGCGCGCTTCAATGAGGCCTGCGCGTGATGCGCAGGAAAAAGTCAAGCGCGACAACTTCACGGGCACGCGCGGCTGGGATGCTTCAATGAGGCCTGCGCGTGATGCGCAGGAAAAAGCAGATCAGTTCTACCGCGCCGGCCAGCAGCGGATTCGCTTCAATGAGGCCTGCGCGTGATGCGCAGGAAAAAAACCCCACTTGTGGGTGAGCATTCCGCGGCTCAGCAGCTTCAATGAGGCCTGCGCGTGATGCGCAGGAAAAAGGCGCGCTGATGCTGATCCCTGACGACGACACCTGC
Organism: Hyphomonadaceae bacterium; assembly: GCA_023384105.1. Lineage (GTDB taxonomy): Bacteria > Pseudomonadota > Alphaproteobacteria > Caulobacterales > Aquidulcibacteraceae > Vitreimonas. The sequence goes on from JAHDXR010000001.1 coordinate 289,250, forward strand.
CTGGCTTCAATGAGGCCTGCGCGTGATGCGCAGGAAAAACGTCCTACAACATGGACAAGGCGCAGGAGTTCGGCGGCGCTTCAATGAGGCCTGCGCGTGATGCGCAGGAAAAATCAAGGGCGCGGAAGCCCGCACGGCCAACATCGATGCGGCTTCAATGAGGCCTGCGCGTGATGCGCAGGAAAAATCAGCAGGCTTTAATTGCAGTTTAATCGGGTCTTCGAGGCTTCAATGAGGCCTGCGCGTGATGCGCAGGAAAAATCCTGGGGCGCTGTGGCGTCTCTCCCCTCTATAGGTAGCTTCAATGAGGCCTGCGCGTGATGCGCAGGAAAAACTCATTTTGATTTGGCGGCGCTGCCAGTCTTGCCACGGCTTCAATGAGGCCTGCGCGTGATGCGCAGGAAAAAGCGCCAGGCGAATGGGCTGCGGCGCACGTGCTGGCGCTTCAATGAGGCCTGCGCGTGATGCGCAGGAAAAAAAGACCTCGAACTCGCTCTGGTCCCAGCGAGCCTCGCTTCAATGAGGCCTGCGCGTGATGCGCAGGAAAAAAATCAGGCCCGTCTCACTCGCTTTGAGCGTCAGGTGGCTTCAATGAGGCCTGCGCGTGATGCGCAGGAAAAAGGGCCGAGATCGAGCGCCAAGCCCATCTGGCTCATTTGGGCTTCAATGAGGCCTGCGCGTGATGCGCAGGAAAAAGGCCCCCTTCGTAACTCGGGGAAAACGCTGAGAAAAGGGGGCGCTGTTCGAGCGCTGCGGTAGCAGGCCCCGAACTGCCGCGGAAACGCCCGCCAATCTGGCTTCACAATGTCAAAGAACGCTGCCTTTGCGGGCGGTTAGTCGCCTTGCGAGCGCCTCCCGGCCGAAACGGAGCGCTGGAGCGCTCGAAATACGGCGGCGTCGCTGACGACTGTGACTCATACTATCACAGCTTCTCGCGTGATTGGGGTAAAGCTCTTGCCGATGCTTTCGACGCGCGGATCGATCTCGTCGGCGAGGCCAAGGTCGAGAATGACCACATGATCCTCGCCGTGATGGATCAGCCGCTCGAGCGCCGCGCCCAGATCGGCGCGCCGCCGGCCCGAAAGGCGGCATTGGAACACTGAAAGCTGCAGCCAGCGGCCATAGCCTTTCATGGTGCGGAAGACGCGCCGCCAGCGCTTTTGATCGGCGATGTCGTACGCCACGATATAAAGACGCTCGGAGGACGGCGCGCGGCCGCGCGAAGCAACACGCCGGCCCGACGGAACGAGCAGGCGGATATCTTCAGTTTCGTCATCCGTGTCGCCGGCTTCGTTCTCGGTCGGCGACTCCGTCGACATCTGATCGTCCGCGTCGGCGTCCGTGTGGGGGGCGTCCGATGCGCTCATCGCGGCAGATAGTGCGGATAGTCGGGCGTTTCGCCCAGGAGATGGCGCACGAGCAGGCGCGCCTGCACATGGATGAGCCGGCGCATCGAGATGCGATAGCCGAACACCGGATGCGTGGTCTCCTGATCGAGACGGCGTTCGTAGGCGCCGATCAGCTTTTTGCGCGCATGCGGTTTGAGGTTGCAGCCAGGGCCGGCGACGATGAAGTCGTCCGCACAGATCTCGCCGTTGTTGATCGCACCGATGACGGCGCTATCGGCCAGGATGGGGCGGAACGGCTCGATCATATCGAGCGCAAGCGAAGGACGTCCCGGACGTTCGACGTGATAGAATCCTTTCCACGGATCGAGGCCGGCGATGGCGAGCGCGGCTTCCCATGTGCGTGTGAGCAGTGCGTAGCAGAGCGAGATGCACGCATTGATCGGGTCGGCGGGCGGACGACGGGTGCGTTTGGTGAAATCGAACGCCGGCGCCGCCGCGGAGGACAGCATGGTCGAAAAGGCCGCGAAATAGAGAGCGGCGGCTTCGCCTTCAACGCCAAGGAGACGGCTTGTGTCCCTGGCCTCGTCCGCGAGCAGGGAAAGCTGACGCATGCGTTCCAGCGTCTTGACTTTTTCGGCGGCGTCGCCTGCGCCGTTGCGGCGCAGAAGCGTGCGTTGGTTCTTGATCTTCGCTGCGACCAGCGCGCGCGAGAACCGCAAGCTGAACAGCGTATCGCCCGCTTTTTCGTATTGCGCCGCGCGCGCGATCGCCGAGCGCGGGCCTTGCGCGCCTGTGCTTCCCATGAACCAGAAGCCCGAACTCATCCACGCAATCGGACGGCCCTGGCGCATCAGCTCGTGCAGCGCCGGCGCCGACACCGAAATGGGCCCGGCGAGCACCAGTTCCGAGACATCCGCGATCGGCACACTGACGTCCGCTGCGCCCTCGGCCTTGACGATCAGCTCGTCCCCGCTCTTGCCCACGCGCGCGCCTGGCGTTTGCACATAAAGCGGCAGCGCGGTGTCGGACGGCGGCGGCAGCGGGCGCGGCGGGGCGGCGCGGTCGAAATAGCGCACTTCATCGGGCAGGCAGATCGGCAGAAGCGAACAGCGCGGGCATTTCGGGCTGTTCTCCAAGGGCGGCGGGGCGCGGCGCGCGGCCGCGGTGAGGCGCAGTTCGCTCGCGGCCTTCAGCGTGAGTGCGCGCAGATCTTCATCGAAGGGGATGCGCACCCGCTCGCGGCTTTCGGCGAACCAGAGCGCGCCTTCCTCGGTTTTGTAGCCATTGTCTTCGAGGATAAGGCCTTGTGCGCAGACCTGTGCGCGCTCGGGATCGTAGGCGCCTTTCTCGGCATGGGGGCGCTTGCCCTTCTTGTAGTCGACCGGCGTGACAAGACCGTCCTCGCCCTCGAGCACGTCAATCTTGGCGATGAGGCCGAGCCGCTGCGAGGCGAGCGTGACGGCGCGGGTGCGGAAGGGCGGGGCGTTCTCGTCGGCCGCCTCCGGCGCCGGCAGCGTTCCGCCCGGCTTGTCGGCGCGGATATGGGTGCGCTTGCCTTGGGCGGTGTCCTCGTTCTCCTCCCACGAGCCCTCGACCCATTCGAGATAGGCCAGCCGCGGGCAATACACCCACTCGTTCAGCATCCGCGCCGGAACGAGCGGCTCGTCCTCCACTGCTGCGGGCGCCGGTAGCGGGAGCTCGAATTGTTCCGCCATGAAACAGCGGGCCTCCTGCACGCGGAGCGTGCAAAGAATGGGCCAGACGAATGGGCTACATACTGGCGCGCCCCAGTTCCCCGAGGCTGCAAAGCGCCGATGAAACATCCCACGCCTCATGCGCAGGCCTCATTGAAGCGAGTAAGGAAAGAGATTCTGCCGCTGCCCCAGCCGCCAGCCGCGAACGCCAGGGCTGCACCCCCGAGCAGGCCGGCCGCTTGCTGGGAGCGCCTATGACGCCGCGCTTTGACGGGTGTTTCCCGTCCCAGCGTAGGCGGCTGGCGGCGGCTACTTGACGTTCCGGCCGGGACGTGGTCCATCACCGCCCGGCTCCCAGGGAATTTAGTCGGTATCGGGACGCTCTCCCTGGCGGGGGCGGCGCCGGGCGGCTGATCTCTTTCGAGCCCGCTCCGCCAAGCGTATGTTTTCCTTATGATTTGGTCGTGCGGCCCCGAGTGCGGCGACGATGAAAATGGAATATGTGCTCTCAGCGTAGTGGAATGGCGAGGACGTAGGTCTCATCTTCAACAGACGGCGCTGCCGTTTCCGTCTTGTCGGCGGGGCGGGGCGGTTCATGTGAAGCGCGGGACTCGAGGAAGTCGGAAACCGGATGGCGATGGATACGGCCAATCAAGACACAGAACCACGGCGCAAGGGCGGCCCGTTCCGCTTCTGGGGCGAGGTGCGCGCCGAAGCGCGCAAGGTCACCTGGGCGACGCGCCAGGAAGTCACCGTGTCCACCATCATGGTGGTGATCTTCGGCGTGATCGCCGCGCTGTTCTTCTTCTTCGTGGACTCGCTGCTGCGTCTCGGCATCGGGCTCATTCTGAACACTCTCGGTTGATCGTCATGGTCGAAGCGCAAGAACAACAAGCCGATCCGCGTTCGGGCTCCGGCCGCGCGCGCTGGTACATCGTCCACGCCTATTCGAACTTCGAGCAGAAGGTCGCCGAGGCGATCCGCGACCAGGCGCAGCGCCAGGGCCTGCAGGACCAGTTCGAAGACATCCAGGTGCCCACCGAGGAAGTCACCGAAGTCGTGCGCGGCGCAAAGAAGGTGCGTCAGCACCGCCACTTCCCGGGCTATGTGCTGGTGAAGATGGTGATGAGCGACGAAGCCTATCACCTGGTGAAGAACACGCCGAAGGTCACGGGTTTTCTCGGCACGCAGCAGAAGCCGCAGGCGGTCAGCGACCGCGAAGTCGAGCGCATCCTGGGCCGTGTGGCCGAGGTCGGCGCCGCCAAGCCCCGCCAGCTCATCCATTTCGAAGTGGGCGAGAAGGTGAAGGTCTCGGACGGCCCGTTCCAGAGCTTCGAGGGCATGGTCTCGGAAGTCGACGAAGAGCGCGGGCGCCTGAAGGTGGCGGTGATGATCTTCGGCCGCGAGACGCCGGTCGATCTGGAATACGGCCAGGTCGAGAAGATTCGCTAGGGTTCGCCCAGCAGCATTTTGGCGAGGTCTGCGCTTACATCGGTTGCATCGTCGGTGACGATGAAGGCCTGCGCCATCAGCGCGGCGTAGAACATGAACGCGCGTTTGCGCGCATCCGCGGGCGCGAGCCCCATTTCGCCGTAGAGCCTGGCGTAATAGTTCAGCCGCACGCGATCGATATGGCGCACCGCCTTGGCCGCTTCCGCGTCGCGCCGCGCCCACAGGCGGATCGCGAGTTCTATGGCGCCGGCGCGCTTCGCCCGCAGTGACGAATTGGGCAGCGCCAGGGTTTGCTTCAGCCGTTCGTCCGGCGCCGGCGTCTGGCTCTCGATGCGCGAGCCGATCCGATAGCTTTGCCGTTTGCGCCATTCCTTGAGCATGGCCGTGTGCAGCGCCGCGCGGTCGGTGAAATGCCAGTAGAAGCTGCCGCGCGTGACGCCGAGGCGCTTGGCCAGCGGATCGACGCGCACCGCGTCGATGCCGCCTTCCGCCAGCATGTCGAGCGCCGCCTCGACCCAGGCGGCGGCGTCGAGCGGGGACTCGGGATTCCTTCGTGCGCCCGTGATCGACACTTGGCGTTTCTCCGCAAAGTGTAACGCCTATTACTTTCCGCCGGCCTGATGCAAGCGCGCCACAGTGTGGAGCCAGTCACAAAGTGGCGAGGAATGGGCTTTGTCAGCGCAGCGAAGCGGCGCCTATAAGTAACATACACTTGTGTATGGCGGCGTCAGACCGCCGCGCAAGCGCGTTTTTCGGGAGGGAATAATGCGGAAGCTCGGAGGCGGCGCACGCAGTGCGTCTGGATTGAGGTTGTCGACCGCGTTCACGGCGCTGCTTGGGGCCGCGGCGCTGGCGACGCCGGCGGCGGCGCAGAACATCACCGATGTCGCATCGGACGAAATCGTCGTTACGGCGCTCAAGCACGGCGAACGGAACGTGCAGGACGTCCCGGTGGCGATCACGGCGTTCGGCGCCGATCAGCTCGAAGCGCTCAATTACAACGACCTTCAGAGCCTGACCTATTCGATCCCGAACGTGCAGTTCGAAGACGTCGGCACCGCGCGCGGCGTCGCCAACTTCTCGATCCGCGGCCTCGGCATCAACAGCTCGATCCCCTCGGTCGACCCCACCGTCGGTGTGTTCGTGGACGGCATGTATCTCGGCATCAACGCCGGCGTGCTGGCCGACAATTTCGACCTCGCCGGCATCGAAGTGCTGCGCGGTCCGCAGGGCGTCCTGTTCGGCCGCAACGTGACGGGCGGCGCGGTCGTCATCCGCACGGCGGCGCCGACGGACGTGTTCGAAGTGCGCGGCGGCGTGCAGGTCGAGACCGGGCTGAACTACACCGCAGACCTCGCGATCTCCGGTCCGATCGTGCCGGGCGTGCTGAGCGCGCGCTATTCGACCTACTACAATCAGGACGAAGGCTGGTTCGAGAACGATTTCGACGGCTCGCAATTCGGCGAAGGCGAACTGCAGGTGCATCGTCTCGCGCTGCGCTTCACGCCGGTGAACAATCTCGAATTCCTGCTGCGCCTCGAGCAGGGCTTCGGCGAAGGCGACGGCCCGGCGGCGCAGAACCACGCGCTCTACTCGCGCGACTCGTTCGACTTCGCGATCAATTATCCCGGCTACGGCTCGGGCAATTGGGAGCAGGCGATCCTGGAGACCAACTGGGATGTCGGCTTCGGCGACGGCGTCATCACCAACATCGCCAGCTGGCGCCAGTATGAAGGCCTCTCCGCCGGCGACATCGACGCGACCACGTTCACGGCGTTCCATTCGCGCGCGGTGAACGAGCAGGAGCAGTGGAGCAACGAACTCCGCTACGCTGGCACGTTCGGCCCGGTCGACATCACGGCCGGCCACTACATGTTCGAGCAGGAGCTGCTCTACATCGAGGAGCGCTTCCTGTTTGGCGGCTTGCTGCCGGTGGATCCGACGTTCGCAGCGTCGCCGCTGCAATACGCGGCTGCCGATCCCTTCTGGATCACGCGCGTCGGCGGCGGTCAGGGCGAGTTCTCGACCTGGGGCGCGTTCGTCAATGCCGATTGGCACATCACCGATCAGCTGACGCTCAATGTCGGCGTTCGCTACACGGAGGAGGAAAAGGACGCACAGGTCTCGCGCATCCGCCGCGGCGTGACAGTGGTCAGTCAACCGGTTGTCGCGGTGCAGATTCCCCCGCTGAACGGCCTCATTGGCCAGCCCATCCTTCCGGCGGACAGCCTCGATGGCGCGGTTGTCGTACCGGGCGAAGGCGTTGTCGGCGGCAGCATCAACAATCGGACGCTGGTGTTTTCGGACTCGCCGTTCAATTTGTCATGGAACGACACGTCTCCGCGCATCGGCCTGCAATGGCAGCCCAGCCCGAGCACGAACCTCTACGCGTTCGCGGCCAAGGGCTTCCGCAGCGGCGGGGTCAACTTCCGGGTGACGACGCTCGGCGCAAACGCATGCGCGGCGCCGAACATTCCGGCCGGCTGCGTGCCCGGCGGGCTGGTGCAGCCGCCGACGGCGTTCGATTCCGAAGAGCAGACCTCGTTCGAAGTGGGCTGGAAGCAGGAGCTGATGGATGGGCGCGCGCGCATCAATCTGGCTCTGTTCCACAACGAGATCGAGGGCATGCAGCGCGAAACCAACATACCGGGGCCGTCGGGCGTGCAGCAGGTCATCGTCAACGCCGGCGACGCCATCATTCAAGGCGCCGAACTGGAGGCGCGCTTCAGCGTGACGGACAATTTCATCGTCCAGTTCCAAGCGGGCTACACGGATGGCGAATATGACAGCGTCACCGCCGATCTCACTGGCGATGGCCTCGTCAATGCGGCGGATCTCGCCCTGGAGATTCCGCGTCTGGCGCCTTGGACCTACGGCGTCACGCTGATGCACGATCTGCCGCTGAGCTTCGGCACGGTGTCGAGCCTCGTCGCCTACAATCACCGCGACGAGAACTACTACACCGACAATAATCGCGGCGTGCTGAACGAAGCCGACATCATCGACGCCACGGTCACGTTCCGTCCGAACGACTCCAACTGGTCGTTCGCCGTGTACGGCACGAACCTGACCGACGAGGCGACGTTCGGCGGCGATACCCAGCTGCCTGACTTGTCGCCGTTCGGCGGCGACGGCAATCCGGCCAACGCCAACCCCACCTTCTCGCCGCTCAACAAGGGCCGCGTGATCGGGGCGCGGCTCAGGTTCAACTTCTAAGGTCTCTCCCGGAGCGGCAAGTCTCCACGGCCGCGGCGCACGCCGCGGCCGTTTTCTTTCGGCGCTTGCATACGCGGACGGGCGGTCCGTGCGCGTGAGACGCGAAAAAGCTTTCCCTCGCGTCGCCAACGCGCCTAGGGCAGCGCCCACGGCTAAGGGAGAGACGCGATTGCACCGGTTTGGTTTGGGCTTGGCGCTGGCGCTGCTGTGCGCGGCGCCCGCATGGGCGCAGCAGGCGGACGAGATCGTCGTCACCGCGAACAAGCGCGGCGATGCGCGGGCGCAGGAGCTGCCGATCGCGATGAACGCGTTCGGCGCCGAGGAGCTGCGCGCGCTGAACCTTGAGGACCTGACGAGCCTTTCGTACACGATGCCGAACGTGCAGTTCGAGGACATCGGCACGGCGCGCGGGATCGCCAACTTCTCCATCCGCGGCGTGGGCGTGAACTCCTCGATCGCGTCGGTCGATCCGGCCGTCGGCGTGTTCGTGGACGGAATGTATCTCGGGCTGAACGCCGGCGCGATCACCGATGCGTTCGACCTCGAGGCGGTCGAGGTGCTGCGCGGGCCGCAGGGCGCTCTCTACGGGCGCAACGTCACCGGCGGCGCCGTGCTGGTGCGCACGCGCGCGCCGACAGACGCGTTCGAAGCACGGGCGCGCGTCGCCTACGAAACCGGGCCGAACGTCATCGCCGAGGCGGCCGTGTCGGGGCCGCTCGCGCCGGGCCTGCTGTCGGGGCGGATCGCGGTGCTGCATGCGCGCGACGAGGGCTGGTTCGAGAACGATTTCGACGGTTCGCGCTTCGGCGAGAACGAGACGCGCGCGGTGCGGGCCGCGCTGCGCTTCACGCCGGCGCCGGCCTTCGATGCGACGCTGCGTCTGGAGCAGGGCTATGTCGACGGCGACGGGCCGGCCGGACAGAACCATGCGCTCCATGCGCGCGACGGTTTCGATTTCGCCATCGACAATCGGGGCTATGCCGGCACGGATTGGGAGCAGGCGATCCTGGAGGCGAACTGGCGCGTGCCGTTCGGCGACGGCGTCGTCACCAGCATCACCGGCTGGCGCAGCGTCGAAGCGCCGTGGGCGGCGGACATCGACTCCACGCAGGATTTCGTGTTTCACACGCGTGTGCTGAACGAGCAGGAGCAGCTCAGCCAGGAACTGCGCTATGCCGGCGCGTTCGGCGCGTTCGATGTGACGGCCGGGCTCTATCTGCTGGAGCAGGAGCTGCTCTATATCGACGAGCGCAACTTCGCGCCGACGTTCCGGCGCACCGGCGGCGGCTATGGCGAGTTCTCGACCCAGGCCGCGTTCGCCAACCTCGATTGGCGCGCGAGCGAGAGGCTCATCTGGAGCCTGGGCCTGCGCTACACGCATGAGGAAAAGACCTCGCGCATCTCGCGCGTGCGCCGGGCGATCGACGATCTCGACGGGCCGGGCCAGCTCGTGCCGGGCGAAGGCCTCGACGGCGGCAGCATCGACGCCCGTTCGCTCAACTTTTCCGACGCGCCGTTCGACCAGGAATGGGACGATCTTTCGCCGCGCGTGGGCGTGCAGTGGCGACCGCACGCGGAGACGAACCTCTACGCCTACTGGGCTCGCGCGTTCCGCGGCGGCGGCGCCAATTTCCGAACCGCGTCGCTGGGGCTCGCGCCGCGCGCCTACGATTCCGAACAGCAATCGACGTTCGAGATCGGTTGGAAGCAGGATTTCGCCGCAGGCCGCGCGCGCGTGAACGCGGCGCTGTTCCACAACACCATCGAGGACATGCAGCGCGAGACCAACCAGCCGGACCCGATCTCCGGCGTGCAGCAGATCGTGCTGAACGCCGGCGATGCAACCATCTGGGGCGGCGAGATCGAAGCGCGCCTGCGCTTGAGCGACCGGTTCAGCATCGCCGCGCACGCGGGCTATGTCGAAGGCGAATACGACCACATCACCGAGGACCTCAATGGCGACCTCGTGATCGACGCAGCGGACTACGCGCTGGAGATTCCGCGGCTCGCGCCGTGGAGCTATGGTCTCAGCCTCGCCTACGCGGCGCCGTTCGCCGGCGGCGAGGCGAGCGCACGGTTCGGCTACAACCATCGCGACGCCGCGTTCTACAACGACAGCAATCTCGGCCGGCTGGCCGAAGCCGACATGGTCGACGTCAATCTCTCGTTCGCGCCGGACGGCGGGCGCTGGCGGATATCGCTCTATGGCGAGAACCTGCTCGACGAGGCGACCTGGGGCGGCGACACGGTGCTGCCGTCGACGGCGGCGTTCGGCTATTCCGGCGGCGAGCGGCCGACCTTCTCGCCGCTCAACAAGGGCCGCGTCATCGGCGTCGAACTGCGCGCGGCCTACTAGCCCTATGGACCGCCGGCGCTTCAGCGCGCCGGCGGTGCTAGGCTTGCGCCTATGTTCGAGCATTTCATCGCCGCGCAGGACCCCGTCTATCCGCAGGTGCTGGCCGAGCTGCGCACGGGGCAGAAGCGCAACCACTGGATGTGGTTCATCTTCCCGCAGCTGCGCGACCTCGGCCGCAGCGCCACGGCGCAGCACTTCGGCCTGGCCGGGCTGGCGGAGGCGAGGGCCTATGCCGGCCACGCGCTTCTGGGCGGACGGCTGCGCGAATGCGTGACGCTCGCCAATGCGGTTGAGGCCAGGACCGCGCGGCAGGTGTTCGGGACGCCGGACGACCTGAAATACCGCTCGTGCGTGACTTTGTTCGGCGCGGCGACGGCCGAGCCGCTGTTCCAGGCGGCGCTGGATCGCTTCTATGACGGCGCGCCGGACGCGCTCACGCTGGAACTGATCGGGCGTCTATAAATGTCTGAATTCTACATAAAGTAAGTAGTGGTATACCATAACCGTATGCCGTTGCGGCGCCCGATGCAGTTCCGCCACAGGCTTTGACGCAGCGCATGTTCGGTTGATCATTGTCGTTCTCGCTGCCGCGTAACGCTAGCTACACGCATGCGCCTATATGCGTGCGGGCGCAGGCGGCTTCCCCATGCAGCGTCCTCCCATAAGCCGCCCGGGGAGTGTTAGCGATGAAGAAAGCGGGGGCTGCCGCGCGGGGCGTGCGCGCGGGGACTGCCATGAAACTGATCTTTGGGCTCGGCGGCGCGCTGGCGTTTGCGCCATCGGCTTTCGCCCAGGGCGCGACGGGCGTGCTCGAAGAAGAGATCGTCATCACCGCCACCAAGCGGGGGGACGCACTGGCCCAGGACGTGCCGCTGGCGGTGACGGCCTACAGCGCCGAGCAGCTGCAGGCGTTGAACTTCCAGGACCTGCAGAGCCTCACCTACACGATGCCGAACGTGCAGCTGGAAGACGTCGGCACTGCGCGCGGCGTCGCCAACTTCTCGATCCGCGGCATCGGCATCAACAGCTCGATCCCCTCGGTGGACCCGGCTGTCGGCGTGTTCGTCGACGGCATGTATCTCGGCATCAACGCTGGCGTGCTGGCCGACAATTTCGACCTGGAAGCGGTTGAAGTGCTGCGCGGGCCCCAGGGCACGCTCTACGGGCGCAACGTCACCGGCGGCGCCGTGCTGGTGCGCACCGCCAAGCCGAGCGACGAGTTCGAAGTCAGCGGCCGCGTCGCGGTCGAGACCGGCCTGCAATACATCGCCGATCTCTCGGTCTCCGGCCCGCTGATGGAAGACGTGCTGACGGCGAAGTTCGCCACCTACTACACGCACGACGAAGGCTGGTTCGAGAACGATTTCGACGGCTCGCAGTTCGGCGAAAACGAAATGCGCATCTATCGCGGCGCGCTGCGGTTCACGCCGACCAACCGCTTCGAAGCGATCCTGCGCCTGGAGCAGGGCTTCAGCGACGGCGACGGGCCGGCCACGCAGAACCACGGCCTGTTCAGCCGCGACTCGTTCGACTTCGCCATCAACTATCGCGGCTACGGCGCGGGCGATTGGGAGCAGGCGGTTCTGGAGACCAACTGGGACGTCGGCTTCGGCGACGGCACCATCACCAACATCGCCGGCTGGCGCTCCTACGAAGGCCAGAGCGGCGGCGACATCGACTCCACGCCGAACACCGCCTTCCACTCGCGCTCGGTGACGGAGCAGGAGCAGTTCAGCAACGAGCTGCGCTACACCGGCACGTTCGGCCCGGTTGATGTCACCACCGGCCTCTACTGGTTCAACCAAGATCTGCTCTACATCGAAGAGCGCTTGCTGTTCTCGGGCGTCATCCTGCCGTCGCCGCCGTTCCCGGCCGGCACGCCGCTCAACCTCACCCGCGTCGGCGGCGGTTACGGCGAGTTCTCGACGTTCGGCGCGTTCGCTTCGGCGGACTGGCACCTGAACGAACAGTTCACGCTGAACTTCGGCTTGCGCTACACGGAAGAAGAAAAGGACGCGTGGGTTTCGCGCATCCGCACCGGCCCGATCCTCATGGGCGGCGTCCCGGTCTATCCGGGCGACAATCTCGACGGCGCGACCGTGGTGCCGGGCGAAGGCGCCACCGGCGGCAGCATCGACAACCGCACGCTGGTCTATTCCGACACGCCGTTCTCGCTGTCGTGGAACGACACCTCGCCGCGCATCGGCATCCAGTGGGAGCCCACCCCGGACACCAACCTCTATGCGTTCTGGGCGCAGGGTTTCCGCTCGGGCGGCGTGAACTTCCGCGTCACCACGCTGAACCCGCCCGGCGGCGGCTCCGGCGCGCCGACGGCGTTCGACGCCGAAGAACAAAGCTCGTTCGAAATCGGCTGGAAGCAGGACTTCCTGGACGGACGCGCCCGCGTCAATCTCGCCGTGTTCCACAACACGCTCGACAACATGCAGCGTGAGACCAACGTGCCGGACGCCAGCAGCGGCGTGCAGCAGGTGATCGTGAACGCGGGCGAGGCGATCATCCAGGGCGCCGAGCTTGAGGCGCGCTTCCGCGTGACGGACAACTTCATCGTCACGGGCCAGGTCGGCTACACCGAGGGCGAGTACGACAGCGTCACCGCCGACCTGAACGGCGACGGCGTGATCAACGCCCTGGACATGAACCTGGAGATTCCGCGCCTCGCGCCGTGGACCTACGGCGTCAACTTCATCTACGACCTCGAACTCGGCGGCGGCGTGGTGTCGAGCCGTCTCGGCTACAATCACCGCGACGCGGCGTTCTACAACGACGCCAACACCGGCCGCCTGGCCGAGGCCGACATGGTCGACATGAACTTCACCTACACGCCGAACCAGGGCGCCTGGAGCTTCGCGGTCTATGGAACCAACCTGACCAACGAAGCGACCTGGGGCAACGACACGGTTCTGCCGAACCTGCCCTGGTTCGGCGGCGTCGGCGGCCCGACCAACACGCTCTCGCCGCTGAACGAAGGCCGCGTGATCGGCGCGGAATTCCGCTTCCGCTACTGAGGACGCTTTCGCTCCATCCCTCGAACGGCCGCAACTCCAGTTGCGGCCGTTCTTCTTTGCGCCGCGGCGGCGTGCAGGGGTGTGCGGGCAGCCCGCTCTTCGCCGAAAGTGGCAAACCCAGCCCGTGCTTCCCCTCCAGGGGGAGCTGCGCAGCCCCGGCGAAAGCCGGGGTGCGATCCCGGGGTCCAGGGGTTGAAGCGCGCTCACGCTTGCCCCTGGGTCCCGGCTCTCCGCTGCGCTGCGGCCGGGAAGCGGGGGCTATCAGCACGTTTCAGGTCGAGGGCGAACGCCCGTGTTCTGCGCTTCCCGGACGCAGCCCCGGCCTCAAGCCGGGGTGCGATCCGGGACCCAGGGGCCGGCGGCGCAGCGTTTGCCCTTAGGTCCCGGCTCTCGCCCCGCTTTCGCGGGGCGTTCGGCTGGGAAGCGGTGAAAGCGGGCGCCTCGTGCGCTGGCTCGACAAGCCCGCGCAGCCCCTCTATAAGCCCCGGCTTCCCGCGTGGGAGGGGTTTAGCCGCCCGGACCACGCTCCCCCTCAGGCTGGCCGATCGAAAGACCGTCCGGCGCCAAGCGAGAGGATATGACATGGCTAAGAAGGTTCTGGGGCAGATCAAGCTCCAGGTGCCGGCAGGGGCTGCGAACCCGTCGCCCCCGATCGGCCCCGCGCTCGGTCAGCGCGGTCTGAACATCATGGAATTCTGCAAGGGCTTCAACGCCCGCACCCAGGACATGCCGAAGGGCGATCCGTGCCCTGTCGTCATCACCTACTATCAGGACAAGAGCTTCACCTTCGAGATCAAGACGCCGCCGGCGTCGTTCCTGATCAAGAAGGCGGCCAAGCTGCCGACGGCGAAGAAGCCGGGCTCGGGCTCCAAGAAGCCGGGCGTGGATCTGGTCGGCAAGATCACCATGGCCCAGTGCAAAGAGATCGCGAAGACGAAGCAGAAGGATCTGAACGCCGCCGATCTCGACCAGGCCGCGAAGATGATCGCCGGCACCGCCCGCTCGATGGGCGTGGACGTGGTGGAGTAAGCCGATGCCCAAGACCACCAAGCGCATGCAAAAGACCCACGCCGGCATCGACAGCCGCAAGCTGCACACGCTCGACGAAGCGGTGAAGCTGATCAAGGCGCGCGCCAGCGCGAAGTTCGACGAGACCGTCGAGATCGCCATGAATTTGGGCGTCGACCCCAAGTATCCCGACCAGCAGGTGCGCGGCGTCGTCTCGCTGCCGAACGGCACCGGCCGCACCGCGCGCGTCGCGGTGTTCGCCAAGGGCGCCAAGGCGGAAGAAGCCAAGGCCGCCGGCGCCGACATCGTCGGCGAGCAGGACCTGTTCGAGACCATCAATGGCGGCAAGATCGAATTCGATCGCCTGATCGCCACGCCGGACATGATGGCCCTGGTCGGCCGTCTCGGTAAGGTGCTTGGCCCGCGCGGCCTGATGCCGAACCCGAAGGTCGGCACCGTCACCATGGACGTGAAGAAAGCGATCGCGGACGCCAAGGGCGGCGCGGTCGAGTTTCGTGTCGAGAAGGCGGGCATCGTCCACGCCGGCGTCGGCAAGGCGAGCTTCACCGAAGAGCAGATCGCGCAGAACGTGAAGGCGTTTATCGACGCGGTCTCGAAAGCGAAGCCGTCGGGCGCGAAGGGCACGTTCGTGAGGAAAGTGGCGCTATCGACGACGATGGGTCCTGGCGTGCGCCTCGACCCGGCCGCGGCGATCGCAGCGGCGCAGAGCTGATCGGACCGCGGGTCTTCGGACCCGCATACTAACCGTCGGAACACTTGCGGGTCTTCAGACCCGCGGTCCCTGGAAGCGCCCCGGTAAAGGCCGGGGCGCTTTTCATTCGTAAACGCGCTATCTTCGACGCATGACAATCGACAACGAAAACGACCTCGAAGCGCTGAAGCGGATCGGCGCGATCGTGGCGCGGACGCTCCAGGCCATGGGCAAGGCGCTCGAGCCGGGGATGACCACGCGCGAACTTGATGGAATCGGCGCGGCTCTGCTGGAGCGGGAAGGTGCGCGGCCGGCGCCGGCGCTGACGTACGGCTTTCCCGGCGCGACCTGCATCTCGGTGTTCCCCGACATCGCCCACGGCGTTCCCGGCGAGCGCGTGCTGAGGGCAGGCGATCTGGTGAATATCGACGTCTCGGCCGAGAAGGACGGCTATTTCGCCGACACCGGCGCGAGCTTCGTGATGGCGCCCAAGACGGCGAAGCTCGAGCGGCTGGCGCGCGACGGCAAGCGGGCGATGTGGGCGGGCGTGCAGAGCGTGCGCGCGGGCGCCAGGCTGGGCGACATCGGCCGCGCCGTGCAGGGCTTCGCCGACCGGAACGGCTACACCTTGATCCGCAATCTCGCCAGCCACGGCGTCGGCCGCGGGCTGCACGAAGAGCCGGGCTCAATCCCGACCTGGTACGAGCCCGGCGAACGCCGGCACATCGATGAGGGCCTCGTCTTCACCATCGAGCCGTTCCTGTCGATGGGCTCGGAATGGGCGGTGGAAGGCGACGACGAATGGACGCTGCGCGCCGACACCGGACGGCCGACCGTCCAATTCGAGCATACGCTGGTCGCCACTAGGCGCGGCTATCTCGTGTTGACGGCGGCGTGAGATCGCGCGAGCCGCCGCGCCGCAGCTGGCGGCTCTACGCGGCGCTCGCTCTGATCGTCCTCGCGTCGGCGCTGCTGCTGCAGGATACGCTCACGCGCGCCATCGCGCGCTGGCTCGCGAGCGTCTGGGTGGCGACAGTCGATCTCCTGCTGCGCATCGTCAGCGCGCCGCTGGGCTAAAGCGCCCATGGACCGTCGGCGTCCCGCCGGCCTGCGCCGGACTTTTAAAAGAGAGGAGCGCGGCGGCGCCGCGTGCTCCCAATCTTCGTAGGTTCACGCAGGCCGGCGGGACGTCGGCAGTCCATAGGCGCGCGCCAGCGTCAGCCGCGCGCCCAACTGAGCATATTGTTCGAGCGACGCGCCGAAGACGTCGCGCGGCGCAGCGTGGTCCTGGGTGTGTCGTTCTGACGGCGCCCTGCCGCGCCGGCTTGCCAGACGCAGAGAATTGTGCCTGCGGCCCTTGCGGCGGCGCTCTAAACCGTGCATATCGCCGCGTTCGGCAGGGGTTAACCCGGCCGAGACCTGTCCGAGACTGCAGGCGCCGTCCGCATGGATCGCCCGATAGGGCGCTGTGTGCGTGGCTTAAATCCTTGAAAGATTTGGCTTTCCGGGGCCCGCAATAGACAGAGCTGACGTTTTTCGGGGCGGTCTGTCAAGTCCGCCTTGTAGGCCCGGCCTCTGGGACAGGCAGCGCGTGGATCGCGCGCCGTTTCGGGGGTCATTCCGCCGGCCGGCTGGTCCGCGTGCGTCATGGGACGCCGGATTGGCCGGCGGCCCAGCACGAGGTCCGATGTTTCGGACCTCACCCTAGCAAGAGCCCGGTCGTCAAACGGCCGGGTGGGGAGACCGCAATGGATCGTGCTCAGAAGGCCGAAACGGTGGAGGCGCTGAAAGGCGTATTCGCCGGGGCCGGCGTGGTGGTCGTTGGCCACTATTCCGGCCTGACCGTTGCGGATTTGACGGTGCTGCGCACCCGCCTTCGTGCAGAGGGCGGCGCGCTCAAAGTGGTGAAGAACCGCCTGGTGAAGCTGGCGATCGCGGACACGCCCAAGGCCTCCGCCGCCGACCTGTTCACCGGCCCAACGGCCATCGCCTACTCCGCAGACCCGATCACCGCCGCCAAGGTGGCTGTCGCGTACGCGAAGGAAAAAGAGAAGTTCGCCATCCTCGGCGGCCTTTTCGGCGACCAGCTGCTCAACAAGGAAGGCGTGCAGGCCCTTGCCACGCTGCCTTCGCTCGACGAGCTGCGTGGCAAGATCATTGGTCTGGTGCAGGCGCCCGCGACGAAGATCGCCGGCGTGCTCGCAGCGCCCGGCGGCCAGCTGGCGCGCGTGCTCAATGCCTACGCCACCAAGGACGCCGCTTAACCGTCACATCCGCATTTCGTTGAAAACACGTACAAAACGTCAGGAACAAAGATCATGGCAGACCTCAACAAGATCGTCGAAGACCTTTCGGCGCTGACCGTTCTCGAAGCCGCCGAACTGTCGAAGCTGCTGGAAGAGAAGTGGGGCGTTTCCGCCGCCGCGCCGGTGGCCGTCGCCGCCGCTCCGGGCGCCGCCGCGGCCGCTCCGGCCGAAGAGAAGACCGAATTCACGGTCGTCCTGGCCGCCGCCGGCGACAAGAAGATCGAAGTCATCAAGGAAGTGCGCGCGATCACCGGCCTGGGCCTCAAGGAAGCCAAGGACCTAGTCGAAGGCGCGCCGAAGCCCGTGAAGGAGGGCGTGAACAAGGCCGATGCCGAAAAGTTCAAGGCTCAACTTGAAAAGGCCGGCGCCAAGGTCGATCTGAAGTAACTCGCACACAGCAAGCGGAAGCGCGGCCCTCCCCACGGGGACGGTCGCGGCTTCCGCACTTGCGCGTCCGGAGGCCGATTTCGCCTGGGACGCGTCGAAGCGCCGTCCGCCCACGGCGTTTCGAGCGAAGGGTCGGACCCGTAGCGATCGCGGGGCCAGGGCGGACAAAAAGGCGGCTCATGCTGCCCGCGCTGGCGAACCTTATGGCCGGAGGTTCGCACTCTAACGCGGGGAGCGCATGGGAAGACGAGAACAGATGACTCTGTCCTACACCGGTAAAAAGAAGATCCGTAAGTCGTTCGGCAAAATCCCAGAGGCGGGGCGCATGCCGAACCTGATCGAGGTGCAGAAGAGCTCCTACGATCAGTTCCTGCAGAAGGACGCGCGCTCCTACGAACGCACCGACGAAGGCCTGCAGGCCGTGTTCAAGTCGGTGTTCCCGATCAAGGACTTCTCCGACCGGGCCGTGCTCGAATACGTCTCTTACGAATTCGAAGAGCCGAAGTTCGACGTCGAGGAATGCCAGCAGCGCGACATGACCTACGCCGCGCCGCTGAAGGTGAAGCTGCGCCTGATCGTGTTCGAAACCGACGAGGAGACGGGCGCCAAGTCGGTCAAGGACATCAAGGAACAGGACGTCTATCTCGGTGACATCCCGCTGATGACGGACAAGGGCACGTTCGTGGTGAACGGCACCGAGCGCGTCATCGTCTCCCAGATGCACCGTTCGCCGGGCGTTTTCTTCGATCACGACAAGGGCAAGACCCATGCCTCCGGCAAGCTCCTGTTCGCCGCGCGCGTGATCCCGTACCGCGGTTCCTGGCTCGACTTCGAGTTCGACGCCAAGGACATCATGTTCGTCCGCATCGACCGCAAGCGGAAGCTGCCGGCGACCACGCTGCTCTATGCGCTCGGCATGTCGAGCGAGCAGATCCTCAGCACCTTCTACCAATCCTCGATCTACAAGCGCACGCGCTCGGGCTGGACCACCCGCTATCGCGCCGAGCGCTGGCGCGGCGTGAAGCCGACCTACGATCTGGTCGACGCCAAGACCGGCAAGGTCGTCGCCGAAGCGGGCAAGAAAATCTCCGCGCGCGTCGCCAACAAGCTGGTGGAGGACGGCGTCGTCGACATCCAGGTGCCGAGCGAGGACCTGTTCGACCGCTACATCGCCGAAGACATCGTCAACCCGGAAACCGGCGAAATCTACGTCGAGGCCGGCGACGCTCTCTCGGAAGCCGTCCTGGCGACGCTGATCGAAGCGGGCATCGACGAGCTGCCGATCCTCGACATCGATCCGGCCACGGTCGGCCCCTACATCCGCAACACGCTGAAGCTCGACAAGAACGAGAACCGCGAGCAGGCGCTGTTCGACATCTACCGCGTCATGCGCCCGGGCGAGCCGCCGACGATCGAAACGGCGGAAGCGCTGTTCGCCGGCCTGTTCTCCGATCCGGAGCGCTACGATCTCTCGGCGGTCGGGCGCGTGAAGATGAATATGCGCCTCGGCCTCGATACGGACGACAGCGTCCGCATCCTGCGCCTGGAAGACATTATCGAGGTGCTGCGCACGCTGACCGATCTGCGCGACGGGCGCGGGGAAGTCGACGACATCGACAATCTCGGCAACCGGCGCGTGCGCTCGGTCGGCGAGCTGATGGAGAACCAGTATCGCATCGGCCTGCTGCGCATGGAGCGCGCGATCAAGGAACGCATGAGCTCCGTCGATATCGAGACGGTGATGCCGCACGACCTGATCAACGCCAAGCCGGCGGCGGCGGCGGTGCGCGAGTTCTTCGGCTCTTCGCAGCTCTCGCAGTTCATGGACCAGACCAACCCGCTCTCCGAGATCACGCACAAGCGGCGTCTCTCGGCGCTGGGGCCGGGTGGTCTCACCCGCGAACGCGCGGGCTTCGAAGTCCGCGACGTACACCCGACGCATTATGGCCGCATCTGCCCGATCGAAACGCCGGAAGGTCCGAACATCGGCCTGATCAACTCGCTCGCCACCCACGCGCGCGTGAACAAATACGGCTTCATCGAAAGCCCGTACCGCAAGGTCTCGAACGGCAAGCCGTCGGGCGAGATCATGTATCTGTCGGCGATGGAGGAAGCGAAGCACAAGATCGCCCAGGCCAACGCCGAGATCGACGCGAAGGGCAACCTCACCGAAGACCTCGTGCAGGCGCGCGAGAACGGCGAAGCGCAGCTGATCCCGCGCGAAGAGATCGACCTCATGGACGTGTCGCCGAAGCAGGTCGTTTCGGTGGCCGCGGCGCTGATCCCGTTCCTCGAGAACGACGACGCCAACCGCGCGCTCATGGGCTCGAACATGCAGCGCCAGGCGGTGCCGCTGCTGCGCGCCGACGCCCCGATCGTCGGCACCGGCATGGAAGGCACGGTGGCGCGCGACTCGGGCGCTGCAATCGTGGCGCGCCGCACCGGCGTGGTCGAGCAGGTGGACAGCCAGCGGATCGTCATCCGCGCGACGGAAGAGAAGGACCCGACCAAGCCGGGCGTCGATATCTATCGTCTCTTGAAGTTCCAGCGTTCAAACCAGAACACCTGCATCACCCAGCGCCCGATCGTGAAGGTGGGCGACGTGGTCCGCGCCGACGATATCATCGCCGACGGCCCGTCGACCGAACTCGGCGAACTGGCGCTCGGCCGCAACGTGCTCGTCGCGTTCATGCCGTGGAACGGCTACAATTTCGAGGACTCGATCCTGATCAGCGAACGCATCGTCAAGGACGACGTGTTCACCTCGATCCATATCGAGGAGTTCGAGGTCGCCGCCCGCGACACCAAGCTCGGTCCGGAAGAAATCACCCGCGACATCCCGAACGTGGGCGAGGAAGCGCTGCGCAACCTCGACGAAGCCGGCATCGTCGCCATCGGCGCCGAACTGGAGCCGGGCGACATCCTGGTCGGCAAGGTGACGCCGAAGGGCGAAAGCCCGATGACGCCGGAAGAAAAGCTGCTGCGCGCCATCTTCGGCGAAAAGGCGTCCGACGTGCGCGATACGTCTCTGCGTCTGCCGCCGGGCGTGTCCGGCACGGTCGTCGAAGTGCGCGTCTTCAACCGCCACGGCGTGGAGAAGGACCAGCGCGCGCTGCAGATCGAGAAGGAAGAGATCGAGCGCCTGGCCAAGGACCGCGACGACGAACTCGCGATCCTCGAACGCAACATCTTCGGCCGCCTCACCGAAATCCTGATCGGCAAGTCGGCGACGACCGGCCCGAAGGGCTTCAAGAAGGGCGAAATCACCGCTGAAAGCCTCGAACCGTTCTCGAAGGGCCAGCTCTGGCAGTTCGGCGTCGAAGACGAAGCGGCGATGACCGAGATCGAAGCGCTGAAGAAGCAGTACGACGACGCCAAGAAGCGTCTCGACGCGCGCTTCGCCGACAAGGTCGACAAGCTCACCCGCGGCGACGAACTGCCGCCGGGCGTGATGAAGGTGGTCAAGGTGTTCGTCGCGGTGAAGCGTAAGCTGCAGCCGGGCGACAAGATGGCCGGCCGTCACGGCAACAAGGGGGTCATCTCCAAGATCGTGCCGATCGAGGACATGCCGTTCCTCGAAGACGGCACGCATGTCGACATCGTCCTCAACCCGCTCGGCGTGCCGAGCCGGATGAACGTCGGCCAGATTCTCGAGACCCATTTGGGCTGGGCCTGCGCCGGCGTCGGCAGGCAGGTGCGCCAGGCGCTCGAAACGCTCGAACGCGACGGCGACAAGAAGCCGCTCGAAACCAAGCTGCGCGAGATCTACGGCCCGAAGGAAGAGCTGCCGAAGACGGTCGAGGAGATGCGGGAGCTCGCCCACAACATCTCCAAGGGCGTGCCGGTGGCGACGCCGGTGTTCGACGGCGCCAAGGACAGCGACATCCGCGAGATGCTGGCCAAGGCCGGCTTCTCCGAGACGGGGCAGGTGATCCTGCACGACGGCCAGACCGGCGAGCAGTTCAAGCGCCCGGTCACGGTCGGCTACATCTACATGCTGAAGCTGCACCACCTCGTGGACGACAAGATCCACGCGCGCTCGATCGGCCCGTACTCGCTCGTCACCCAGCAGCCGCTCGGCGGCAAGGCGCAGTTCGGCGGCCAGCGCTTCGGCGAAATGGAAGTGTGGGCGCTCGAAGCCTATGGCGCGGCCTACACGCTCCAGGAAATGCTGACGGTGAAGTCGGACGACGTCGCCGGCCGGACCAAGGTCTACGAGGCTATCACGCGCGGCCACGACACGTTCGATGCGGGCATCCCCGAGTCGTTCAACGTGCTCGTGAAGGAAATGCGCTCGCTCGGCCTCAACGTGGAGCTGATCGACGGCGCGCGGCTGAAGGCGGCCGAGTGAGTGAACACAACCTCTCCCCCGCGCGGGGGAGAGGTCGACGCGCCGGGCGCGTCGGGCGAGGGGAAGCGGTGCGGAAGAAAGTGCTGGCAGCGATGAAGCGCTATGTTCTGATCCCCGCCCCCTCATCCGGCCCTTTGGGCCATCTTCTCTCCCTCGCGGGGGAGAAGGAAGAAGCGAAATTCGAGGGAGAACTCCCACTATGAACGCAATGAACCAAGACCTGATCAACAACACCTTCGGCAACCAGCCGCCGGCGCCGGTGTTCGATCAGATCAAGATCTCGATCGCGAGCCCGGAGCAGATCAAGTCCTGGAGTTTTGGCGAGATCAAGAAGCCGGAGACGATCAACTACCGCACGTTCAAGCCGGAACGCGACGGCCTGTTCTGCGCGCGCATCTTCGGCCCGATCAAGGACTACGAGTGCTTGTGCGGCAAGTACAAGCGTATGAAGTACAAAGACATCATCTGCGAAAAATGCGGCGTGCAGGTGACGCTCCAGCGCGTGCGCCGCGAGCGCATGGGCCATATCGAGCTGGCCGCGCCGGTCGCGCACATCTGGTTCCTGAAATCGCTGCCGAGCCGCATCGCGCTGATGCTCGACATGGCGTTGAAGGACATCGAGAAGGTGCTCTATTTCGAGCAGTACATCGTGCTCGAACCGGGGCTGACGCCGCTCGAAGCCAAGCAGCTGCTGACGGAAGAAGATTATCTCCGCGCCCAGGACGAGTACGGCGAGGACAGCTTCACCGCCGCCATCGGCGCCGAAGCGATCCGTGAACTGCTGATGGGGCTCAACCTCGAGAAGGAGGCCGAGCAGCTGCGCAAGGAGATCGCGGAATCGACCTCCGAGTTGAAGCCGAAGAAGCTCGCCAAGCGCCTGAAGCTGGTCGAGGCGTTCATCCGCTCGGGCAACAAGCCGGAATGGATGATCCTGACGGTCGTGCCGGTGATCCCGCCGGAACTGCGTCCGCTGGTGCCGCTCGACGGCGGCCGCTTCGCCACCTCGGACCTGAACGATCTCTATCGCCGCGTCATCAACCGCAACAATCGTCTCAAGCGGCTGATGGAGCTGCGCGCGCCGGACATCATCATCCGCAACGAGAAGCGGATGCTGCAGGAGGCGGTCGACGCGCTGTTCGACAACGGCCGCCGCGGCCGCGTCATCACCGGCGCCAACAAGCGCCCGCTGAAATCGCTCGCCGACATGCTGAAGGGCAAGCAGGGCCGTTTCCGCCAGAACCTGCTCGGCAAGCGCGTCGACTATTCGGGCCGCTCGGTCATCGTCGTCGGCCCCGATCTCAAGCTGCACCAGTGCGGCCTGCCGAAGAAGATGGCGCTCGAACTGTTCAAGCCGTTCATCTATGCGCGCCTCGACATCAAGGGCCTCTCCGGCACTGTGAAGCAGTCGCGCCGCATGGTGGAGAAGGAGCGCCCGGAAGTCTGGGACGTGCTCGAAGAAGTCATCCGCGAGCACCCGGTTCTCCTGAACCGCGCGCCGACGCTGCACCGCCTCGGCATCCAGGCGTTCGAGCCGAAGCTGATCGAGGGCAAGGCGATCCAGCTGCACCCGCTGGTCTGCGCCGCGTTCAACGCCGACTTCGACGGCGATCAGATGGCCGTGCACGTGCCGCTGTCGCTCGAAGCGCAGCTGGAAGCGCGCGTGCTGATGATGTCGACCAACAACATCCTGAGCCCCGCCAACGGCAAGCCGATCATCGTGCCGTCGCAGGACATCGTGCTCGGCCTCTATTACCTGTCGCTGATGAAGGAGAGCGAGCCGGGCGAGGGCAAGCTGTTCGGCTCGATCGGTGAAATCGAAGCGGCGCTCGAAGCGGGCGTCGTGACGCTGCACACCAGGATCAAGGCGCGGTTCGACACCGTGGACGAGAACAACAAGCCCGTCCGCCGCACCATCGACACCACGCCCGGCCGCATGAAGCTCGCCGAGCTGCTGCCGCGCCACCCGAAGATCAGCTACGCGCTGCTGGATCAGACGCTGACCAAGAAAGAGATCGGCAACCTGATCGACAACGTCTATCGCCACTGCGGCCAGAAGGCGACGGTGATCTTCGCCGACCGCATCATGCAGCTGGGCTTCCGCGAAGCGGCCAAGGCCGGCATCAGCTTCGGCATGGCCGACATGGTCGTGCCGAAGGCCAAGGAAGCGCTGGTCGAGGAAACCCGCAAGCGCGCCGCCGAGTACGAGAAGCAGTACGCCGACGGCCTCATCACCAAGGGCGAGAAGTACAACAAGGTGGTCGACGCCTGGTCGAAGTGCACCGACAAGGTCGCCGACGCCATGATGGAAGAGGCGTCGAAGCCGGCCAAGCTCAAGAACGGCCGCACCGGCGAACTCAACTCGGTGTTCATGATGGCGCATTCGGGCGCCCGCGGTTCGAAGAACCAGATGAAGCAGCTCGCCGGCATGCGCGGGCTGATGGCCAAGCCCTCGGGCGAGATCATCGAGACGCCGATCATCTCGAACTTCAAGGAAGGCCTTTCGGTTCTCGAATACTTCAACTCCACCCACGGCGCCCGCAAGGGCCTCGCGGATACGGCGTTGAAGACCGCGAACTCGGGCTATCTCACCCGCCGCCTGGTCGACGTCGCGCAGGACTGCATCATCACCGAGGAAGATTGCGGCACGCAGGACGGCATCGCCATGAGCGCCGTCATCGACGGCGCCGACATCGTCGTCTCGCTCGGCGCGCGCATCCTCGGCCGCACGGCCGCGATCGACGTGACCGATCCGGGCACAGGCGAAGTGCTGGCGCCGGCCGGCGCGTTCCTCGACGAAGACCTCGTCGCCGTGATCGAGAAGGCGGGCGTGCAGGGCGTGAAGGTGCGCTCGGTGCTGACCTGCGAAACCCGCACCGGCGTTTGCGGCGCCTGCTACGGGCGCGATCTCGCACGCGGCACGCCGGTGAACATCGGCGAAGCGGTCGGCGTCATCGCCGCGCAGTCGATCGGCGAGCCGGGCACGCAGCTCACCATGCGCACGTTCCACATCGGCGGCGCGGCGCAGGTCGCCGAGCAGTCGGTGATGGAATCGGCGCACGACGGCACGATCCGCTTCGTCAACCGCGCCACGGTGAAGAACGCCCAGGGCGAACTCATCGTCATGAGCCGCAACATGCAGGCGATCGTGGTCGATGAGGAAGGCAAGGAGCGCCAGAGCTTCAAGCTCTCGTTCGGCGCGCGCCTGCGCGTGGACGAGAACCAGAAGATCAAGCGCGGCGACCGCATCTCCGATTGGGACCCGTACGCCACGCCGATCCTCACCGAGGTGGCGGGCAAGGCCAAGTTCGAGGACGTCGTCGAAGGCGTCTCGGTGCGCGACGAGTTCGACGAAGCCACCGGCATCTCGTCGAAGGTCATCATCGACTGGCGTTCGACGGCAAAGGGCTCGGACCTGCGTCCCTCCATCGTCATCTTCGACGCTAAGGGCAAGCCCGCGAAGCTCTCGGGCGGCGGCGAAGCGCGCTACACGCTGCCGGTCGGCGCGATCCTTTCGATCACCGACGGCGACGACGTCACGCCCGGCCAGGACCTCGCGCGCATGCCGACCGGCGGCGCCAAGACCCGCGACATCACCGGCGGTCTGCCGCGCGTCGCGGAACTGTTCGAAGCCCGCCGTCCGAAGGATCACGCCATCATCGCCGAAGGCGACGGCCGCGTGGAGTTCGGCAAGGACTACAAGAACAAGCGCCGCCTGCGCGTCGTGCCGGAAGACGAAAGCCTCGATCCGATCGAGTACATGATCCCGAAGGGCAAGCACATTCCGGTGCAGGAAGGCGACTTCGTGAAGAAGGGCGATTACCTGCTCGACGGCAATCCCGCGCCGCAGGACATCCTCTCGATCATGGGCGTCGAAGCGCTGGCGAACTACCTCGTCGAGGAAATCCAGAAAGTGTACCGTCTGCAAGGCGTGCCGATCAACGACAAGCACATCGAGGTGATCGTTCGCCAGATGCTGCAGAAGGTCGAGATCATGGATGCCGGCGACACCGAATTCCTCAAGGGGGAAGCGGTCGAAGCGCTCGATCTGGAAGACGAGAACAAGCGCGTGCAGGAACTCGGCCTGAAGCCGGCGTTCGCGCAGCCGATGCTCCTGGGCATCACCAAGGCCTCGCTGCAGACGCGCTCGTTCATCTCGGCGGCGTCGTTCCAGGAGACCACGCGCGTGCTCACCGAAGCCGCTTCGTACGGCAAGGCGGACACGCTCGAAGGCCTCAAGGAAAACGTCATCGTCGGCCGTCTCATCCCCGCCGGCACGGGCGGCCAGCTCCGGCGCTACCAGCGCCTGGCGGCCGAGCGCGACGCGCAACTGGCGATCGAACGGCGCGAAGACGCCGCCCGCCTGGGCCAGCCCGAAGCGGCCGAATAAGGCTCGGAGAGGAAACGCTTAAAAAGAAAAGGCCCGGGAGCGATCCCGGGCCTTTTTGTGCGGCCGTCCGGTCCAAGCGGGATAGCGCTGCGCTGCGACGCTCTGAAACCGATTTGGGAATTGCCCTAAGCCCCGGCGCGTGCGAATCGAGCGGACGCCATGACATTTACGACCTCGCAAGCGCTGAAGCGCGTGAAGCCATCCGCCACCATGGGCATGAGCGCCAAGGCGCGTGCGCTCAAAGCGGCCGGGCGCGATTGCATCGCGCTGTCGCAAGGCGAGCCGGACTTCGACACGCCGGACAACATCAAGGACGCGGCGATCCGCGCCATTCGCGAAGGCAAGACCAAGTATACCGACGTCGACGGCATTCCGGAGCTGAAGGACGCCATTTGCGGTAAGTTCAAGCGCGAGAACGGGCTTGAGTACACGCGCAGCCAGATCAACGTCTCGCCGGGCGGCAAGCCGGTGATCTACAACGCCTTCCTCGCCACGCTGAACCCGGGCGACGAGGTGGTGATCCCCGCGCCCTACTGGGTGAGCTATCCCGACATGGCGCTGCTGTGCGGGGCGACGCCGGTGTTCGCCGAAACGCGTATCGAAGACGGCTTCAAGCTGCGGCCCGAGGTGCTGGCGAAGGCGATCACGCCGCACACCAAATGGGTGCTGCTCAATTCGCCCTCCAATCCGTCGGGCGCGGCGTACACGGCCGGCGAGTTGCGTGCTCTGGCGGCGGTGCTGTTGGATTTCCCGCACGTGATGATCCTCACCGACGACATGTACGAGCATCTCACCTACGGGGATTTCCAGTTCGCCACGATCGCGCAGGTGGAGCCCCGGCTCTACGAGCGCACGCTGACGATGAACGGCGTCTCCAAGGCCTATTCGATGACCGGCTGGCGCATCGGCTACGCCGGCGGCCCGGAATGGCTGATCAAGGCGATGGCGACGGTGATGGGGCAGACCACGTCGAACCCCAGCTCGATCTCGCAATGGGCGGCGGTCGAGGCGCTGAACGGCCCGCAGGACTTCATCCCGAAGAACAAGGCGCTGTTCCAGGAGCGGCGCGATCTCGTCGTATCGATGCTGAACCAGGCGCAGGGCGTCAGGTGCCCCACGCCGGAGGGCGCGTTCTACGTCTATCCCTCGTGCGCGGCGCTGATCGGCAAGAAAGCGCCGAACGGCAAGCTGATCGACACCGACGAGACGTTCGCGCTGGAGCTGCTGGAAGCGGAGGGCGTCGCCGTCGTGCACGGAACGGCGTTCGGCCTGGGCCCGGCGTTCCGCATTTCCTACGCAACCTCGAACGCCGAACTGGAAGACGCCTGCACGCGCATCCAGCGCTTCTGCGGAACGCTGCGCTGAACGCGCCGAATATCGGACACGGGTGAGAAACGGAAACGCCGCATGCCGGCAGGATGCCGGCGCTCAGTCCTCCAGCTTGAACGTCAGTCCCGCGCGCGCTTGCAGGCGTGCGATCAGTGCATCGCCCATCGCTGCGGCGGGGGTCCAGAGTCCGCCCGGCGTCTGTTCGCGCGAGGTCGCGGCGAGGCAGAGCGCGGCTTCGCCGATCATCTTCGAGGTTGAGCCGTAACCGGGGTCCTTGTCGCCGGCGACGCTGGCGCGCAGCGCGCGGCCGTCGTCGGTCCGTCCGACATAGAGCACGTCGAACATGCCAGTTTCGCGTTCTTCCTTCGACGGTCCCTGCCCGGGTTTCGGCAGCGCGACCTGGCGCAGCAGCCAGCGCGTCGGCGCAAAGCCGAGCAGCGCCTGCTGCAGCTTCGACTGGCTCAGCGCGGCGCGGGCGCGCCTCTTGCCGGCGTCGCCGTCGCCCGTCAGCATCATTTCCGAATAGGTGAAATCCTCGCCGTACTGATAGCCGCGCAGCGCGTTCGAGCGGTGCACGTTCTTGGTGTTGATCGAGGCCATCACGAATGGCGCCGACCAGGAGGGGATGTCGCCGTCGTGCACGACCCCGTCGCCCGAGGGCTGCGCCGCCAGCGTGCGCGGCGAAAGCGCGAACGGATTGGCGAGCAATCTGGCGATCTCCGGATCGCGCCGGACCGCATCCATGGTCGCCAGCATCGACGCCAGCGTGCCGCCCGAGAACGTCCCCTTCATCCGGCGCACGCGCCCGCGCACGTCGCGCGCCGGCTTGCCGAAGCGGCGCTTCGCTTCCTGCTGCAGGAACCAAACGCCGCAATCGAACGGGATCGAATCGAAGCCGCAGGAGAAGACGATGCGCGCCCCGCTCTCCTTCGCTCGCGTCTCGTACTTGGCGATCATCGCCGCCATCCAGTTCGGCTCGCCGCAGAGATCGACATAATCCGTGCCGGCGCGGACGCAGGCGGCCAGAAGCGGCTCGCCATGGCGCTGGTAAGGGCCGACCGTGGTGATGATCACGCGCGCGCGGTGCGCCAGCGCGTCGAGCGCGCCGGAATCGCTCGTCTTCGCTTCGATCAGCGGCAGGCTCATCGGCGCGCCGATCTCGATCGAGACGGCTTTCAGCTTCTCGCGGTCGCGCCCGGCCATGGCCCAGCGCACCTCGCCGTCGGCCCCGTAAGCGCGCAGCAGGTGCTCGGCGACGAGGCGGCCGGTGAAGCCGGTCGCGCCATAGACGATGACGTCGAATTCCTGTGCGCTCATCCACGCCCTCCCGCGGCAAAGTATGGACCGCCGTCGCCCCGCCGGCCAGCGCTATCGTCGCGGGCGCTGGCCTCATCGCTTTCGCCTGAGTAAGTTCGCGCCATGGCCGACCTGCAGCTCATCCGTATCGACGACGCCAAGGCGCTGGTGCGCGTCGGCGTGCCCGATCCCGAGCGCGCCAATCCGCAGGAGGTGCGCATCTCGGTGGCGATGGCGCTCGCCGAGCCGCCGGACTTCACCGCGAACGACCGCATCGGCGCGACCGTCGACTACGACCGCATCGTCCATTTCATCCGCGACGATCTCGGCGCGCCGGCGCACCTGATCGAAACCCTGGCCGACCGCGTCGCCGGCCATTGCCTGTCGCTGTCGGCGCGCGCGCGCTGGGTGGAGGTGACGGTGAAGAAGCCGTCCGTGCTGTCGGGCGACGGCGTTGTCGCCGTGAGCATCCGCCGGGAGCGGCCATGATAGCGCGCTTGAACTTGGACCGCCGGCGTCCTCGTCGGCGACACCGTCTCTCGCCTCCACGCGCCGCCGCCGGAGGTCGAAGATGAGCTGGGCGCTGGTCACCGGGGCCGGCAAACGCCTGGGCCGCGCCGTGGCGCTTGAGCTGGCGCGCGCGCACTGGGGCGTCGTCATCCACTACAACCGCTCCGAGCCCGCGGCGCAGGCGGCGGCGAACGAAGTGCGCGAAGCGGGCGGGGCCGCCGCGCTGGCGCAAGCCAATCTGAGCGACGCCGCCGAACGCGGCGCGCTGATCCGCAAGGCGATCGAAGCCGCCGGCGCGCCGCTGACGGCGCTGGTCAATTGCGCGGCGATGTTCGAGCACGACACGGTCGAGACGCTGAGCGAAGACCTGCTGCAGCGCCACATCGCCCTCAACACGTTCGCACCGGTCGATCTCGCGCGCGCGTTCGCGAAGGCGCTGCCGGATGACGGCCGCGGCTCGGTCGTCAACTTTCTCGATTTCAAGCTGGCGAATCCGTATCCGGACCATTTCAGCTACACGCTCTCCAAGTACGCGCTCGCCGGCGCGACCGAGCTGTTGGCGCGCGCGCTGGCGCCGCGCGTGCGTGTGAACGCCGTAGCGCCCGGCTATGTGCTGCCGGCGCCTGGGCAGTCGGACGCCGATTACCAGCGCCTGCACGACGACGTGCCGCTGAAGCGCGGCCCGACGCCGGAGGACGTCGCCCGCGCCGCGCGCTTCCTGATCGAGAGCGAAGCCGTGACCGGCCAGACCATCTATGTCGACAGCGGCCGCCGCTTCGTCACGTACGAGCGCGACATGGGCTTCATGTGAACGTCACCTCCGCCGCTCCCCGGACGCAGCCCCGGCGAAAGCCGGGGTGCGAGCCGGGGCCCAGGGGGTGATTTGCCCCCAGGTCCCGGCTCTCCGCTGCGCCGCGGCCGGGAAGCGTGCGGATCCCCCGTGCCCGGCGTCACAGCGATACGACGAACGGCCTAGTAGCTTCGTCTCATCGGATCACGGTGATCCGAACTCGGAGATGGAGCTGGAAATGGCCAAGTTTTATTGCCTCGTCGGCGCGCTGGCGGTGTTTGCCCCGATGGCTTTCGCCACGCTCAACCAAGCCGCGCTGATCGTCGCCGCCTAAGTCCGCCGACACGTTTTCCCAGGCCCGAGAGGGCGCAAGAACGTTAGGCGAGACGATGAGAAGCAAGCATTGCTGAAGGGCGTCGGCTCACCCCGGCGTCCTTCGACGTTATTATACTTTCCATACCCAGAAAACGCGGATACGGCGACAAAGGCGTGACAGGCTGGCGATCTAACCGTGAACGCGGTCAGCCCTCGATTTTGGTATTAGGATGCCGCTTTAGGAATTTTATCCAGGACATTGAAATCATTTAGAAAAGCGCGCATCGGTTCGGATCAGCCTTGCTCTTTCGGCGGCTTCGCTGGCGGCACGACCTTCCCGAACGTGCGCTCAAACGCCTTTCCGCTTTCGTCGGCGCCGATCTCGCGCGCGGCTTCCTTGAAGCGCTCGTGCTGCTGCTTGGGGTCTTCAGGCGGGTCTTTCTTCTTTGGCATCGGAGCACTTTACCCTGCTTCGTTCGGATCGTCTGGGTCGCGTGCTGGCACATCGTCCCAAGACGCCAGTGGCGCGCGTGGCAGCCGATCTTCGTCTTGAGATTTTTTCACCAGCAGCCTGAGGCCATGCCTCACGATCTCCGTGGCGTTGTCGCCGTAGATCACCTGCTTAATCAGTTCGTCGATGAACCACTCATCCCGTTGCGAGAGGCGAACGGATGTCTTTTTGCGCCGGGTGATCTTCGGTCGCCGCCCCATGGGGCGATCTTAACCACTCATAAACGTACTACAATGTAGTACGTTTATCGGCACAAGAGAGCCCGGCTTTCGCCGGGCGAGTTTTTCGGGTTCCAGCCCGATCTCAGCCAAGGTGGAGCGCCCACCATGACGAACTCTTGCGCCAGTGTGCGACCGCAGGCCCCGTCTCTCACCCCCTAGGTGAGCCGTAGCGTCCCACTGCCCTGACGCTATCAGGAATCAATCCTCGCCCTTTCCAAATCCCTAATCGCTAACGCGCGTTAGCGATGTTTCCGCTTTCGAAATGCAGGGCGTCGTTTTGATCGCCAGCGCGAGCGGCGCCTTTTGCGCTTAGGCTTCGGCGCCGACTTGCCGATTAGCTGGACGATACGTCAGCCGCTTGCCCGTCACGCCTTCTACGATCCGGGTGAAACGAGTGACGTCATCCACGCCGAGCTTGGCCCGGTGGCTGTAGCGGAAATCAAATTCCGCAGTGTAGCGATGCAAGTGCTGGCGTCCGCAGTGCTGGTAAACGCCTTTCATGCCGCGCTTGAAAACACTGTAGTAGCCTTCGACGGTGTTCGTGTGGACCCACGGCGCATCCTTGCGGACGTATTCGCCGGCGCCGTGATTGACGGCGCCGTGAAAGGTCTGAAGCGCGCCGGGGCCTTTGTACTGCTGCGCTTCGTCCGTCATCAAATAAGCTTCGCGCGCCACGTTTTCATTGAAGATGCGCTGCACTTCGTCAGTCGTGAACTCGGTCATGACGAAAGAGCGAGCCGCGCCGGTGTCGCGGTCGATCAGCGTTAGAACGCGGTTGAAATCCCAAGCGCTGGCGCGCACGTCATCGCCGCGCTCACGGCGGGGATCGACGCCTTGCAGCGTTTCGTCGGCTTCCACGCCGCCGAAATTGCCGCCGAACATGCCGCCCTTGGTGTCTTTCATCGCCTCGCGGATGCGGTGGGAAAGAAACCAAGCGCTCTTAAGCGTCACACCGAGCGTGCGCGCGAGCTGGTTGGAGGAAATGCCTTTCTTGCTGGAAGCCAGCAGGAACATGGCCTGAAGCCAAATGTGCAGCCTGATATGGCTGCTCTCGAAGATCGTGCCGACCTTCACCGTGAACGGCTTGCGGCATTCCCTCTCGTAGCACTTGTAAACGCCGATCCGGGTGGACTTGCCCTTGAGCGGACCAGAGTGATCGACCACGCCGCAATGGGGGCAGACGCGCCCGTTCGGCCACACGCGGGCTTCAACCCACTTGTAGGCCGCTGCTTCGTCACGGAAGTGCTTGGCATCTAGAACGCTACCCATACCCCTAAGATAGTGGGCGATGTAGGGTACGTCAAGTATAATATCGTCCGTCCTTCTTTAATGCGGAAAATGTTCTTGAAATGTTCTCATATTCGGATTATTGTCCTATCCATGTCACGCGATCCGCTGCATGGACGCGGCGCCCGCACCAATGCGAGCGGCCGCTACGAGCGCTTTGCCCGCGAAGCCTTCGATGACGGCTGGACCGCTGAGGAGCTGAGGCCGCTGGAGACGATCGTCACGCCGGAGCTGGCCAAGACCATCATCTCCACCAACCGGAGCCCGGACATCTCGTTCGACCAGTCGATCAATCCGTACGGGGGCTGCGAGCACGGCTGCATCTATTGCTACGCGCGCCCGAACCACGCCTATGTCGGCCTCTCGCCGGGGCTCGACTTCGAGACTAGGCTGTTCGTGAAGGCGAACGCCGCCGAACTGCTGGAGCAGGAATTCTCCAGGCCGAGCTACCGCCCGCGCACGATCATGATGGGCGGCGTCACCGACATCTATCAGCCGATCGAGCGCGGCTACGGCGTCACCCGTTCGATCCTCGACGTGATGGAGCGCTGGCGTCATCCGGTGGCGCTGATCACCAAGTCGCAGCTGATAATCCGCGACATCGACATTCTTGCGCGCCTTGCCGAACGCGGGCTGGCGAAGGCGGCGATCTCGGTGACGACGCTCGATCGGCGCATCGCGCGGATGATGGAGCCGCGCGCGGCCGCGCCGCACCGGCGCATCGAAGCGATCCGCATGCTGAGCCAGGCCGGCGTGCCGGTGACGGCGATGGTCGCGCCGATCGTGCCGGCGATCAACGACCGCGAGATCGAGGCCATTCTCGAAGAGTGCGCCAGGGCCGGCGCGTGCGCGGCGGGCTATGTGGTGCTGCGGCTGCCGCTCGAGATCAAGGATCTGTTCCACGAATGGCTGGAGCAGCATTTCCCCGATCGCGCCGCGCGGGTGATGGCGCTGGTGCGCCAGATGCGCGGCGGGCGCGACTACGATCCGGAATGGGGCAAGCGGCAGCGCGGCGAGGGCCCGTACGCCAGGCTGATCGCCGACCGGTTCGCCGCGGCGCTGCGGCGGCTCAGCCTCGACAAGCCCCGATTGCCGCTCGACCATACCCAGTTCCGCCGCCCGCTGGAGGCCGGCGGCCAGCCCGACCTGTTCGCGGTCAACGATTAGCGGCGCGGGCCATAGCCTAGCGGCGGCTTCGCGCGCTAGGTACGCTGGGGACGCACCCAGGAGGACCTCATGCGTATCGACGGCCAGCGGCGTTCGGAAAACTTCGAGGACCGCGGACGCGGCGCGGGCGGCGGCGGTGGTGGCGGCGGCGGCATGTTGTTCGCGCTGCTGAGCCGGCTCGGCCTGCGCGGCGCGCTTATCGCCGTGATCGTGCTCGGCGCTGTGTACCTGCTGATGCCGGGCATGCGCGCGCCGATGCTCGGCATGCTGGGCATTGGCGGCGGCGAGGTGCAGACCTCCGGCAGCGTGTGCGACAGCCACGCCCAGGCGTGCGATTTCTCGCGCGCCGTGCTCGCGTCGACGGAAGACGTCTGGCGCGCGCAGTTCACCCAAGCGCGGCTGCCTTCGTACGGCGCGCGCCCGGGCGCGTATCAGGACCCGACGCTCGTCGTGTTCGCGCAGGCCGTCGCCACCGAGGGCTGCGGCAACGCTACGTCGGACGTCGGCCCGTTCTACTGCCCCGCCGACCGCAAGCTCTACATCGATCCGTCCTTCTATCAGGTGATGGAGCAGCGGCTGCGCGCGCCGGGCGATTTCGCGCAGGCGTACGTGATCGCGCACGAAGTCGGCCACCATGTGCAGAACCTCATCGGCGCCAACCAGATCCAGCTTCAAGGCGAGAACCAGAACCAGACTTCGGTGCGGATCGAACTGCAGGCCGATTGCTTCGCCGGCGTATGGGGACACACCGCCCAGGCGTCGCTGGCGATCGACGAAGCGGACTTGCGCGAAGCGCTCAACGCCGCGCACGCCATCGGCGACGACACGCTCGGCGCCCGCGAGAGCCAGTACACCCATGGCGCGAGCGCCCAGCGCGTGCGCTGGTTCCGCCGCGGCTTCGACAGCGGCGACGCGCGCCAGTGCGATACGTTCGCCGTGCGGGATTACGCGCAGCTGTGAGCTGCAGGTGTCGGGTGTCAGGTGTCGGGTGTCAGGTGTCAGAATGGGCGAGCGACGGGGGAGTGTTGCGCCATCGGTCTGGGATATGCTGGTGTTTCGGAAGGCGTATGACGTTGCGCTTGAAATTCACCGCATAGCTCAGACCTTCCCGAAGCACGAGCAATACGAGTTGGCGAGCCAATTGCGGAGATCGAGCAAGTCTATCTGCGCCAATCTGGCCGAGGGACGGGCGCGTCAGCAAGGCTCGACGGCGGAGTTCAGACGGTTTGTGTTGATCGCCCTCGGCGGCGCTGACAAATCCGCGCTTTGGTGCAGTTTCGCCAAAGACCTCGGTTATCTCACCGACGAACAATACGAGCGCTTAGCAGAGCAATTCAGCGAGATTGCGCGGATGCTCAACGGGTTAGTCGCCAAGCTCAACGCGCCCTGATACCTGACACCTGACACCTGCTCAAGGCTCCCAATCTTCCGCCTGTTCGATCAGGAACTGGCGGAAGGCGGCGATGCGCTTGGAGCGCTTCAGGTCGCTCGGATAGATGAAATAGACCTCGAAGCTCGGGCCTTCGAGTTCGGGCAGCACCTTCACCAGGTTCGGGTTCTCGCGCGCCATGTAGTCGGGCACGCTGGCGATGCCGAAGCCGCTCTCGACCGCGCGCAGCATGCCGTAGACATTGTTGATCTCCAGCAGCGGCGGGCGCGGCTTGGCGTCCTCGCGGCCCGCGCGCTGGGCCCAGTCGAGTTCGCGCATCGGCGTCGGCACGCCGGCCTGGTAGGCGATGATGCGGTGATGGTCGAGGTCCTCGACCTGCTTCGGCGTGCCGTGGCGCTGAAGGTAGGCGGCCGAAGCATAGAGGCTCACGCGCACGTCCAGCAGCTTGCGCTGGATCAGGTCGGCGTGCGTCGCCGCCCACAGCCGGATCGCGCACTCGGCCTCGAGCTTCAGCAGGTCGTACTCGCGGTCGTCGAGCAGGATCTGCAGCCGCGTTTCCGGATAGGCGTCGGCGAAGGCGCCGAGGCGCGGCGCGAGCCAGGTGGAGCCGAACGCCACCGGCGCGGTGACTTTCAGATCGCCGATCACCTTCTCGCGCGCGTCCTTCAGCGTCGATTCCGCGATCACCGCCGCGCCCGCCATTTCGCGCGTGAA
Organism: Hyphomonadaceae bacterium; assembly: GCA_023384105.1. Classification (GTDB taxonomy): domain Bacteria; phylum Pseudomonadota; class Alphaproteobacteria; order Caulobacterales; family Aquidulcibacteraceae; genus Vitreimonas. Next base: position 325,024 of record JAHDXR010000001.1, read on the forward strand.
CTCCCGCAGCGCCATGCCCGGCCCGGTCAGCAGCAGCCCGCGCGCATGCCGCTGGAACAGCGGCACGCCCATGTCGCTTTCCAGGGCGGCGATCTGGCGGCTGACCGAGGATTGGCTGACGCCCAGCTTCTCGGCCGCCGCGGTGAGGCTTCCGGTCTCGGCGGCGAAGTGAAACGTCTTGAGTTTGTCCCAGTCCATCAAGGCGTGGCTGTCCCGGTTCCGTAGGCGCCCAGATGGCGGCCTCCCGCGATGCAATATTGCATAGCTCGCTTGTCCGGTCGATAGAGGAGAGACGGGCCAGGGAAGATGCTGAAGCAATTTCAGGAACTGAGCGATTTCGACTTGGCGCGGATCGGCGCCGCGCACGTGACGGTGGGCAGCATGATCGGCGCGGCGCTGCTGACGCTGGCGTTTCTGGTGGCGGCCTGGCTGGTCGGCCACGCGCTGAAGCGGTTGCGCCAGCGCATGCGCGAAGGCAGCGCCGCGCTCTACCTGACCGAAAAGCTGCTGAGCTACGGGCTCGTCATGATCGGCCTTATCGCCGGCCTGTCGACGCTGGGGCTCGACCTCTCGTCGCTTGCGCTGTTCGCCGGCGCCATCGGCATCGGCCTGGGGCTCGGTCTGCAGGGGATCGTGAAGGAGTTCGTCTCCGGGCTGGTGCTGATTTCGGATCGCGCCGTCCATATCGGCGACTATGTCGAACTGCCCGAAGGCACGCGCGGGGTGGTGCAGGAGATCGGCCCGCGCGCCACGCGCATCCGCAACAACGACAACGTCTATCTGCTGGTGCCGAACTCGAAGCTGATCGAGAACACCATGATCAACTGGACGCTGCGCGGCGACACGCGCCGCATCCATGTGCCGTTTCGCGTGGCCCACGGCGCCGACAAGGAGAAGGTGCGCGACGCCGTGCTCGCGGCCGCGCGCGACGTGCCGTTCACGATGCCCGAAACCGAGAGCCGCCGCACGCAGGTGTGGATGACCGGCTTCGGCGAATCCTGGCTCGATTTCGAACTGGTGGTGTGGCCGACGCTGGAGGCGGTGAAGCGGCCGAAGGCGATGAACGCCGCCTACACCTGGGCGATCGACGATGCGCTGCGCAAGGCCGCGATCGAGATTCCGTACCCGCAGCGCGAGCTGCGCGTGCGCGGCTTCTTCGGTCATGAAGGCGAGGACGCGCTGCGCACGCTGCGGCTGGAAAGCACTGGCGAGGCGGAAGGCGCGCCGGCGGAGACCACCACCAACGACGCCGCCGACGATCTCATGCGCCCGCCGCCGGAACCCGAGCCCGAAGAGCTGGACTCCGGCGCCGACCGCGCAGCGCGAAAGGCCTAAGCCACGCCGGGCGCGTCAGGCGGCGGCGGTTTTGCCGTGATCGAGTTCGGCGGCGGCGAGGAAGCGCTCGGCTTCGAGCGCGGCCATGCAGCCGAAGCCCGCCGCCGTCACCGCCTGGCGATAGGTGTCGTCGGCGACATCGCCGGCGGCGAACACGCCGGGAATGTTGGTCTCGGTCGTTCCCGGCTTCACGATGATGTAGCCGTTGTCCTTCATCGCCACGTGGCCCTTGAACAGCTCGGTCGCCGGCGCGTGGCCGATGGCGACGAAGACGCCGTCCACGCTGCGTTCCTCGCGCTCGCCGGTGTTCAGGTTCTTGATGACGACGCCTGTGACGCCGAGCGGATCTTCCGCGCCGACGATCTCCTCGACGGCGCTGTTCCAGACCACTTCGATGCGCGGATGGTTGAGCAGGCGCTCCTGCAGCACTTTCTCCGCGCGCAATGAATCGCGGCGATGGATCAGCGTCACCTTGCTGGCGAGGTGCGAGAGATAGAGCGCTTCCTCGACCGCGCTGTTGCCGCCGCCGACCACCGCCACGTCCTTGCCGCGGAAGAAGAAGCCGTCGCAGGTGGCGCAGGCGCTGACGCCGAAGCCCTGGAATTTCTGCTCGCTCGGCAGGCCCAGCCACTTCGCCTGCGCGCCGGTGGCGATGATCAGCGCGTCGGCGAGATAGACCTGGCCGCTGTCGCCAGTGAGACGGAACGGGCGCTGGCCGAGTTCGGCTTTGACGATGGTGTCCTCGACGATCTCCGTGCCGACATGCTTCGCCTGCGTGCGCATCTGCTCCATCAGCCATGGACCCTGGATCGCCTCGGCGAAGCCGGGATAGTTTTCGACGTCGGTGGTGATGGTGAGCTGGCCGCCCGGCTGCAGGCCCGAGATCAGCAGCGGCTTGCGCAGCGCACGCGCGGCGTAGATCGCGGCGGTGTAGCCGGCGGGGCCGGAGCCGATGACGATGACGGGGGCGTGGCGGGCGGCGGGTTCGGTCATGTGTCTGGCCTTGCAGGGATTCGTCAGGGCCCCAATATGGCGGCGTCGCCCCGGCGCTCAAAGCGCTGCGCCGCATCCGCGGCCACAAGGCTCCTCCGCATCTGCGGACATTGCCCCGGAACCAAAGGGGGATATGGTGCCCGAGCCGCACTGAAGGGGCGCTTGTTGTCCGACCGGTATAAGATCCTCATCGTCGAGGACGACGCCCTCATCGCCATGGAGCTCGAAGAGCGGCTCCAGGAGATGGGCTATGACGTGCTCGGCCCCGCAGCGACCGTGGACGAGGCGCGCCAGGCGCTGAACGGCCGCCGGCCCGACGCGGCGCTGCTCGACTCCAACCTCGCCGGCGTCTCCAGCACCGAACTGGCGGCTGCGCTGGCCGCGGACGGCGTGCCGGTGGCGTTCTGCACGGGCTACGACACCATCAAGAACCTGCCGCCGCAGCTCAAGCACGCGCCGATCCTGACCAAGCCGATCGCCGACGCCGAGCTGCTGAAGGTGCTGAAGCAGCTGGTCAGCTGAGCCGGGCCAAGCCCGCATCACGGTCCTTGCACCGATAATGATTCGATGTTACTCGAAATATCGAAATGAAGAGCAAGGACGTCATTGGGGCGCTGAGCGCCTTGGCCAACGAGCATCGGCTCGCCGTGTTCAGGCTGCTGGTGCAGGCCGGTCCGGAGGGGAAGGCGGCGGGCGAGATCGCCGCTGCGCTGGAGACGCCCGCTTCGTCGCTGTCGTTTCACCTCGCCCATCTCACCCGCGCCGGGCTCATCAATCAGCGCCGCGAGAGCCGGTCGCTGATCTATTCGGCCGACTTCGCGGCGATGAACGGCCTCGTCGGCTTCCTGACCGAGAATTGCTGCGGCGGCGCCTCGTGCGCGCCCGCCGCCGCGTCGCCGAACAAGAGGAAGGCGTCATGATGCGTCTGCATGCGCGTGAATAGGGGGTTCGCCGAGCAGCTCAATCGTGAGTGCCTATGCGTTTCGGTTGATCGCTCGTTGCTGCAGCAGACGTTCCAGCGCGCTTCCAATCATCCGGACGATATTGCCGACCTCATTGCTGAGCGGCCGCATCTGTTCGCCGATGCGCCGGTGTTTCTGGCGCGCTCCGACGCGGCGGCGATGATGGACGTTGTCGCCGCGATCGAGGCGGCGGTGCGACTGGACGGCTTTCGTGAGGCGGCGCTGGCGCATGCGCCGGCGATCGCGCGTGCCGATCACGGCCCGGTTGGCGCGTTTATAGGCTACGACTTTCACATCACGGCCAGCGGCCCGAAGCTCATCGAAGTCAACACCAATGCCGGCGGCGCCTTTCTCAATGCGTTTCTAGCGCGGGCGCAGCGTGCGTGTTGTGCGCCGCTCGACGGTTTTTCGGCGGCGCCGCTGGCGGAGACGTTTGAAGCCAACGTCGTAGCGATGTTCGAGGCCGAGTGGCGCAGCCAGCGTCCCGACGGGTGCCTCCGCCGCATCGCTATCGTCGATGACGCGCCTTCGGGGCAGTATCTCTATCCGGATTTCTTGCTGGCGCGGCGGGCGCTGACGAACGCCGGCTATGACGTTGTCATCGCCGATGCGTCGGAACTTGCTCTTGCGGATGGGGCGCTGCGGCACGAGGGCCGTACCGTCGATCTTGTTTACAGCAGGCTGGTGGATTTTGCGCTGGCGGAGGCGCCGCACTCCGCTTTGCGGGAAGCATATGAAACGGGCGCAGCTGTGGTGACGCCGAACCCGCGCAATCACGCGCTCTATGCCGACAAGCGCAATTTACTGCTGCTGTCGGATGCGAAGGAGCTGGCGCGATGGGGCCTTTCTCAGCAGCATCTCGACCAGCTGCGGGCGGCGCCGCGTGCGCTTGAGGTTTCGGCGGTAAATGCCGAGGCGCTCTGGGAGGCTCGCAAGGGATATTTCTTCAAGCCGGCGAGCGGCTATGGGGGAAAGGCTGTCTATCGCGGCGATAAGCTGACGCGGAGCGCTTGGGATCATGTGCGCGCGGGCGGTTACATCGCGCAGGAGTTCGCCGCGCCGAGCGAGCGCATCGTGCGCGTCGGCGACGAAACCCGAATCTGCAAGCTCGATGTGCGGCTGTTCACTTATGACGGCGCGCTGCTGCTGGCGGCTGCTCGCGTCTATCGCGGACAAACCACCAATTTTCGCACGCCAGGCGGCGGGTTCGCATCCGTTTTGATCGTTTAGGGGGAACTCGTCATGAGCGCGTCGGCATCGCACCGCCCATACAACGTGCTTTTTCTTTGCACCGGCAACTCAGCCCGCTCGATCCTCGCTGAAGCGATTTTGAATCGTCTCGGCGCCGGCAAGTTCGTGGCGTTCTCCGCCGGTTCGCAGCCGAAAGGCGAGGTCAATCCGCACACGCTGCGCTTGCTCGAGCGCTTCAACTACAAAATCGGCGACCTCCGCTCAAAGAGCTGGGACGAGTTCGCTCAAGCTGGCGCGCCGCCGCTCGATTTCGTGTTCACCGTTTGCGACAACGCGGCTGGCGAAGCATGTCCGGTGTGGCCGGGCCAGCCGATGACGGCGCACTGGGGCGTTCCCGATCCCGCGGCGGTCGAAGGCTCGGATTTTGAGATCGGCAAAGCGTTCGTCGACGCCTACACGCGGCTCAGCAATCGCATTTCGCTGTTCGTCAACTTGCCGTTCTCGGGATTGGACCGCCTCTCCCTGCAGGCGCGCTTGAGCGATATCGGCCGAACGCCCGACGACGCCGGCCTGAAACAATGACCTTCGACATGAGGCGGCGCGCAGCGGCCGAGGCTGCGGGCGCGCTCGTCCTCTCCGCCGTCGTGATCGGCTCCGGCGTGATGGGCGAGCGTCTGGCGGGCGGCAATGACGCCATCGCGCTGCTCGCCAATACGCTTGCCACGGCCGCCATCCTGTTCGTGCTGATCGCCGCGCTGGCGCCGGTGTCCGGCGCGCACTTCAACCCCGCGGTGACCTTGGTGGCGCTGCTGCGCCGGCAGCTCAAGCGAGGCGATGCGCTGATTTATGTTATTGCTCAGCTTGCCGGCTGCGCCGCCGGCGCCGTGCTTGCGCATGCGCTGTTTGAACTCCCGCTGCTGCAGGTCGGCGGGGTTGAGCGTTCGGGGCTGGCGCAGATGGCGTCCGAGTCGGCTGCGACGTTCGCTTTGGTCGGCTGCATTCTGCTGACGTCGCACGCGCGCCCGCAAGCCACTGCGTCGGCTGTCGCGCTGACGATCGCCGCCGGCTATTGGTGGACCTCCTCCACATCCTTCGCCAACCCGGCCATCACTTTGGCGCGCGCCTTGAGCGACACGTTCGCCGGCATCCGGATGGCGGATGTTGCTGGCTTCGTGGTGGCGCAGCTGATCGGCGCTGGCGCAGCGTTGGCCGCGTTCAACTGGCTTTACCGCGCGCGCGCGGACCAGGCGGTGAGCACGGCGGCGGCGGCGCGGTCGGTTTCCAGGAGCGGGGGATAGGTCCAGCTTTCGAGCACGCCGTTGAAGGGGCGGGCGCAGCCGCGCTTGGCGAGGCTCCGGTGGAACGCGTCGAGCTTGCCGCCCGCGCCGTCGACGGCGAGCACATGGATCGGCTTGCCGGTCGCCGCCGCTTCCGTCGCCATGTTGACGCTATCGGCGGTGACGAAGATGTGGTCCGCCGCGCCGAGCATCGGGAAATACGGGTTCGGCCCTTCGCCTTCGTAGAACACGGCGCTGTGCGGGGCGAGCCAGGTGCGGAACTGCATGCGCGCCGCTTGCCCGGTGCGGCGCGAGAGCGTCGCCATCAGCGAGCCGCCGGTCTGGCGCTGCACCGAAACCAGCGCGTCGGCGATCGCGCGCGCGCGCCGGCCGGAAATGTCCTGGCGCTTCGACTTGCCGCCGATCAGCACGGCGAAGCGCGGGCCGGGCAGGTCTTCGAGCGGCGGCGTGAACTCGATCAGCGCCTGGTCCAGCCGCTCCGGCGTCACCCGATGGCAGGCGCCGACGATCGGCAGCACGTTTGCGCCTTCCAGGCCGTCATGGATCGGCGGGATGACGACGTCGAACTCGCGCGGGTTCACGCGCGGGTCCTGCAGCTGCACGACGAAGCTCTTGCCGCCCGACCAGTGCTTCACGCCCAAAGCAAACGGGATCGAAGCGCGGCCGCAGCCGATGAAGATGTCCGGCCAGGGCGGCGCGATCTCGTCGGAGCCGAGCGTGGTGGCGAGCCGCGGCGCCGGCACGAAGCCGGGCGGCAGCCAGCGCCATGGCGTCCGCAGGCTCAGCCGCTTGGTGGCGAGCTTGATCGGCGCGCGCCGGCCGATCGCCTCGGCGAGGCCAAGCGCCTGGTTCTCGATCCCGGCGCGGCCGTCCGTGACCACCCAGACGTGGATCGGCTCGGCAGGCTGATAGCCGACGCTTCTCATTGTTCAGCCGGCAGCGGCCTGTAACGGTAGCGCGTCGGCCCGAGCACGACGAAGTTTCCGACCGCTACAGCCAGCGAAGGCGCCGCGAGCCGTTGCAGCCAGGCGGGCCGCTCGGTCTTGTGCACGAGCGGCGTCATCACAAGCACGACGCCCGCGGGCGGTTTAAGACCGTCGCGAAAGATCAGATCGCCGAAGTCGGCGTCCTCGGTTACGAGAATTCGGCCAAGCCGCCGCGCGAGGTCCAGAACCTGCTCGTCCGCCGCAGTGGCGTCGACCCAGTCGGTGATGAACGCGCCTTCCGTCAGCGCAAGAAACGCCGGGGCGACATGTCGTCGATCGACGCACATGTCGAGCAGCAGCGACGTCACGCTGGAACCAGACCGTCGCTTCTAAGGTAGTCGGCGGCGAAGGCGAGCGCGGCCAGCACATCCTCGCGGGTGAGAAACGGATACGCTGCGAGGACATCGTCGATGCTGTCGCCTGCGCCCAGGTACGCCAGGATGTGCTCCACAGGCAGGCGCGTGTCCTTGATGCAGGGTTTTCCGCCCATCACGCCTGGGATCAGGGTCACGCGAGGATGCCGCTGCAAATCCATAGGAAATTCCTACACCAAGCGGGCTCGCCCGAGAATGCGCGGGAGGATCAAAGGTACTTCACCTTGACGATCTCGTACGATTTCGGGCCGCCCGGGGCCATGACCTCGACGACGTCGCCTTCCTCCTTGCCGATCAGCGCGCGCGCGATCGGGGAGGTGATCGAGACCTTGCCGGCCTTCACGTCGGACTCGTCTTCGCCGACGATCTTGTACTTTGATTTCTCGCCGGAATCTTCGTCGATCAGGTTCACGGTCGCGCCGAACTTGATCTGCTTGCCGGACAGTTTGGACACGTCAATGACCTGCGCGCGGGCGATCTTGTCCTCGATCTCGGCAAGGCGCGTCTCGATGAACGCTTGGCGCTCCTTGGCGGCGTGATACTCGGCGTTCTCCGAGAGGTCGCCGTGGGCGCGCGCCTCGGCGATGGCCTGAATCACGGCCGGACGCTCTTCCGTCTTGAGACGCTTCAGTTCAGCGTCGAGGGCCTGATAACCCTCGGCGGTCATTGGAATTTTTTCCATGTCAGTGTGTGTAAAGTCCGTCTAGGAGTGAGAAAGGTGTATCCGCCCCGGCCTTGCGTCAAGCATAGGCCTGAAGCGCGCGGACGCCTAGTGGCGCCCCCGATTTCAAGCGACGAATGGCCTGGATAGAGGCCCGCGCACCGGAAACGGTGGTGTAATAGGGGATATTCTGGGTCAGCGCGGTGCGGCGGATCGAGTAGCTGTCACGGTAGGACTGGGCGCCCTCGGTGGTGTTGAACACCAGCTGGACCTCGCCGTTTTTCATGGCGTCGACGATGTGCGGGCGCCCCTCGGCCACCTTGTTGACCTTCTGGACCTCGATGCCCTGGGCCTTGAGGTATTCGGCGGTGCCGCCGGTGGCCATGATCCTGAAGCCCTCGGCGATCAGATCGCGCGCCACGGGGACCAGGGCCGGCTTGTCCAGGTCCTTGACCGAGATGAAGACGCAGCCCTCGGTCGGCAGGTCGACGCCGGAGGCGACCTGGCTCTTGGCGAAGGCCGCCGCGAAATCCTGGTCGAGGCCCATCACTTCGCCGGTCGAGCGCATCTCCGGGCCAAGCACCGGGTCGACGCCGGGGAAGCGCGCGAACGGGAACACCGCTTCCTTCACCGCGACATGGCCTTTCGACGGCCGGTCGAGCTTCAGCTCCTTGAGTTTCGCGCCGGCCATCACTTTCGCCGCCGCCGCCGCGATCGGGCGGTTGATGGCCTTGGCCACGAACGGCGCCGTGCGCGAGGCGCGGGGGTTGGCTTCGAGAATGAAGATCTCGCCGTCCTTCACCGCGAACTGGATGTTGATCAGGCCGCGCACGTCGAGCGCGAGCGCAAGCGTCTTGGTCTGGGCTTCGATCTCGGCGACGATCTTCTTGTCGAGCGAGTAGGGCGGCAGCGCGCAGGCGCTGTCGCCGGAGTGCACGCCCGCTTCCTCGATGTGCTCCATGACGCCGGCGACGAACACTTCCTCGCCGTCGCAGATGGCGTCGACATCGACTTCGATCGCATCGCGCAAATAGCGGTCGACCAGCAGCGGGCGCTTTTCGGAGACCACCAGTTCGCTCGGGCCGCCGAGCGCGCGCGAGATTTGCGCGACGTAGTCGTTGAGATCTTCCTCCGAATGGACGATGCGCATGGCGAGCCCGCCGAGCACGTAGCTCGGCCTGAGCATCACCGGGTAGCCGATCTTCGCCGCGCTTGCGCGCGCGGTGTCGAGCGAGCCGGCAATGGTGTTTTCCGGCTGCTTCAGGCCGATCTTGCGCAAGAGCGCCTGGAAGCGGTCGCGGTCTTCCGCAAGGTCGATGGCGTCGACGCTGGTGCCCAGGATCGGCGCGCCTTCGTCGGCGAGCGGCTGCGCCAGCTTCAGCGGCGTCTGGCCGCCGAACTGCACGATCAGGCCCTCGACCGTGCCGCGCGACTTTTCCGTCTCGACGATCTCGAGCACGTCCTCGGTCGTCAGCGGCTCGAAATAGAGCCGGTCGGAGGTGTCGTAGTCCGTGCTCACCGTCTCCGGATTGCAGTTGATCATGATCGACTCGACGCCGATCTCCGCGCACGCGAACGCGGCGTGGCAGCAGCAATAGTCGAACTCGATGCCCTGGCCGATGCGGTTGGGGCCGCCGCCGAGAATGACGATCTTCCTGCGGTCGGATGGCTCGGCCTCGCATTCGGGCGCGCTGTCTTGGACCGCCGGCGTCCTCGCCGGCGAGACGCCGGCGGTCCAAGACGGAAACTCATACGTCGAGTACATATACGGCGTCGTCGCGCGGAACTCCGCGGCGCAGCTGTCGATGCGCTTGAATTGCGGACGCACGCCGAGCTTGCGGCGCGCGGCGCGCACGTCGCGCTCGCGCTGGCCGGTGAGCCTGGCGAGGCGCGCGTCGGAGAAGCCTTGCGCCTTGAGCGCGCGGAAGCCTGCGGCGTCCCGCGGTAGCCCGTTGGCGCGGACGTCCGCTTCCGCGGCGATAATTTCGGCGATCTGGCGCACGAACCAAGGATCGTAGTGTGCGGCCGCGCAGATCTCTTCCACCGTCAGCCTGCGGCGCAGCGCTTCGGCGACGACGAGCAGCCGATCGGCTTTCGGCGTGACGAGCCGCGCGCGCACCGCGGCGCGGCCCTGGTCCTCGTCCGCCGCGCCCTCGATGGCGATTTCGTCGAGACCGGCGAGTCCAGTGTCGAGCGAGCGCAGCGCCTTCTGCAGCGATTCCTGAAACGTGCGCCCGATCGCCATGGCTTCGCCGACGCTTTTCATGCTGGTCGTCAGCGTCGTGTCGCTGCCGTTGAAGCGTTCGAAGGCGAAGCGCGGGATCTTGGTGACGACGTAGTCGATCGTCGGCTCGAAGCTCGCGGGCGTCGCCCCGCCGGTGATGTCGTTGGCGATTTCATCGAGCGTGTAGCCGATGGCGAGCTTGGCCGCGACCTTGGCGATCGGAAAGCCGGTGGCCTTCGACGCCAGCGCCGAGGAGCGCGACACGCGCGGGTTCATCTCGATCACGACCATGCGCCCGGTCTGCGGATTCACCGCGAACTGCACGTTGGAGCCGCCGGTCTCGACGCCGATCTCGCGCAGCACGGCGATACTGGCGTTGCGCATGATCTGGTATTCGCGATCCGTCAGCGTCAGTGCGGGCGCGACGGTGATCGAGTCGCCCGTGTGCACGCCCATCGGATCGATGTTCTCGATCGAGCAGATGATGATGCAGTTGTCCGCTTTGTCGCGGACGACCTCCATCTCGTACTCCTTCCAGCCGATGATGCTTTCTTCGACCAGCACTTCGCTGATCGGCGAAGCGGCAAGCCCGCGCTCGACGATCTCCTTGAACTCTTCGAGATTGTAGGCGACGCCCCCGCCCAGGCCGCCGAGCGTCAGCGACGGGCGGATGATCGACGGCAGCTGCACGTAGTCGAGCGCGGTCAGCGCTTCTTCCATGGTGTTGACGAGGCGCGAGCGCGGGCTCTCCAGCCCGATCTTGTCCATGGCGTCGCGGAATTTCTGCCGGTGCTCGGCCTTCTCGATGACGTCGGCCTTGGCGCCGATCATCTCGACGCCGTGCTTCTTCAGCACGCCGGTGCGTTCCAAAGTCAGCGCGCAGTTCAAAGCCGTCTGCCCGCCCATGGTCGGCAACAGCGCATCCGGCTTTTCCTGCGCGATGATTTTCTCGACCATCTCCGGCGTGATCGGCTCGACATAGGTCGCGTCCGCCAGGCCCGGATCGGTCATGATCGTGGCCGGGTTGGAATTCACCAGGATGACGCGGTAGCCCTCCGCCTTCAGCGCCTTCACCGCCTGCACGCCGGAATAGTCGAACTCGCACGCCTGGCCGATGATGATCGGCCCCGCGCCGATGATCAGGATCGAGGAGATGTCGGTACGTTTCGGCATGCGTCTCCGCCCGCTTTTGCGGCGTCAGAATCGATCCAGGAGGGGATCGCGCGTCCTTACTTGAAGGGGGCGGGGCGGACAAGGCCCGCGCCTGCGGGGCGCAGACGGGGCGTCAGGTTGCCGCTGCCGTTGGCGGCTCTTTCCGTCGCAGCAGCAGCGCCGTCGCCGCCACGCCGAGCGCCAGCGCGATGAAGCCGCCGGCGCCGACGATGCCGTTCCAGGGGAAGACCGGCTGGCTCACCATGGCGAGCGTCAGCCCGCCGACCGCGTTGAACGCGCCGTGGAAAACGCCCGCCGCCCAGACCGAACGGCCGCGGTCGCGCACCAGCGTCATCAGCGGCGAGAGCAGCGTGCAGAAGACCGTGAACAGGCCGACGCCGAGCGCCGGGTTGTGGGGGTAGTTGAGGCCGTAGAGCAGGATCGCCGGCGCGTGCCAGACGCCCCAGACCAGCCCCGTGCCCAGCGACGCGCGCCAGAACCCGGCCGGCCGCCACAGATCGTGGAGATAGCCGCGCCAGCCGAGTTCTTCGGTGAGCGTGAGGATCGGCGCGTTGATCAGCGCGCCGAGCGTGATCGACAGCGCGACGATGAAGCCGGTGCTGGTCAGCAGCGGCGGCGCCTGGCTTAGATCCTGCCCCTGCGCCTCGGCCGCCTCCCGCGCAGCCGCGCCGATGTCGACATAGGCGCGGTCGGAGAGCAGCAGCGTGAAGATCACCGCGCCGGCCGCGAGCAGGATCGGGATCGCCCAGGCCGCGATCCACCACAGGTTCGGCGTGAAGCGCAGGCCGAGCGCGTCGACGCGCCGGCCCTTCTCGAATGCGAACGCGCAGATCAGCGCGGCGATGGCCGGTCCCGCCATCATCGCCGTCAGCAGCAGGGCCGGGCCGGCCAGGCCGAGCGATTGCTTCAAGCCGCTGAAATGGCCGCCGATCGCGATCGTCCAGCTGATGGCGAAGGCAAGACCGAGGAAGATAAGGGATTTCTTCGCCGCCGGCATCATTCGCCTCCTTCGTCGTCGCTTACGTTTCTCGGCTTGGGTTCGATTCTGATCCCGCGCGCGCGCAGCGCCTCGCGCAGCAGGAACTCGATTTCCGCGTTCACGCTGCGCAGTTCCGCGCCCGCCAGCCGGGCGATGGCGTCATGCAGCGCCGGATCGAGCCGCAGCGCGAAGGCTTTGCGTTCGCTGGGCATCGCCGCCTCTAACGCCTCCCCCGCGCGCGGGGGAGGTCGCGACGACCCTGGCGTAAAGCCGGGAGCGTGTGACGGGAAAAGTCCGTCGCCTCAGTCGGCCTTGCCGACAGCTCCCCCGCGAGCCGGGGAGCAGTTCCGCGCATCGCCGTCATTGATACAGCGAGCCTGCATTGACGATGGGCTGCGCGTCGCGGTCGCCGCAGAGCACCACCAGCAGGTTCGACACCATCGCCGCGCGGCGCTCGTCGTCGAGCTTCACGAGGTCGCGCTCGCTGAGCTGTTCCAGCGCGTGATGCACCATCTCCACCGCGCCCTGCACGATCTTCTGGCGTGCGGCGAGCACGGCCTCGGCCTGCTGGCGGCGCAGCATGGCGCCGGCGATTTCCGGCGCGTAGGCGAGGTGGCTGAGCTTGGTTTCGTCGACGACGACGCCGGCGACGGCGACGCGTTCTTGAAGTTTCTCCCGCAGCAGGCTGGAGACCTGCTCGGCGTCGCCGCGCAGCGTCGGCTCTTCGTGCTCGGCGTGATCGTAGGCGAAGTGCGAGGCGATCTCGCGCACGGCGGTCTCGATCTGGATGTCGACGAAGGTCTGGTAGTCGTCGACGTCGAACAGCGCCTGGCCGGTGTCGGTGACGCGCCAGACCACGACCGCGGCGATCTCGATCGGGTTGCCGCGCTTGTCGTTCACCTTGAGCTTCTCGCCGGTGACGTTGCGCACGCGCAGGCTGATCTTTTTGCGGCCGTACCAGGGGATCACCCAGCGCAGGCCGGGCGTGCGGTCGGTGCCCTTGTAGTTGCCGAACAGGGTGATGGCGGCGGCCTCGTTGGGCTGAAGCGTGTAGAAGCCGATCGCGGCGAACGCGCCGACCGACAGCAGCGCTACGTAAAGGATGATCCGCCCGCCCGCGTCGGCGCCGGCTTCGTCCGCCGCGATGGCGTCGATCAGGCCCCAGAGCAGCAGGGCGTAAGCGGCCAGCAGCAGCAACAGGATGAGGCCCCCGTTGGAGGTGCTGGCCCGGCGTTCTTGCGTGTGATTCAGCCCTTGTGCGGCCACGGCATACCCTCCTTTGAGATCGAAGTGATATCACAATAATAGCAAAATCGTCCTAACGCAACGGAAAATCGGCGCATTCACCAAGTTCCCAAATCGGCCATTAAGGGCGACGGCGTAGGCTCGGCGATCCTTAAAGGTCCGTTTTGAGGCGGGAAATGTCTGGGCAGAAGGTGGGCGCTTTCGGCTTGCGCAGGTTCGCGCGGTCGCGGCGGGGCAACGTGGCGATGCTGTGGGCGCTGATGGGCACTGTGCTCATCGGCCTCATCGGTCTGACTGTCGACTTCACCCGCGCGCAGGCGATCCGCGCCCAGTTGCAGAACGCCGCCGACGGCGCGGCGCTGGTCGCCGAGCGCAACGCCAACCTGCCAGAGGCGGAGCGCATCGCCGCGGCGCAGGCCTTCTTCGAGGCCGAGATGGGCGAGTACGCCGACGAAGTGACCGAATTCCGCGTCGTGGACATGGGCGAGGTCGGCCACCGCGTCGAGGCCGCCATTCCCATGCCGGTCACGCTGGCGCGCCTGATCCGCAACGAGAGCTGGACCATCCGGGTCCAGTCCGAGGCCGAGCAGGGCGGGCGCGATATCGAGGTCGCGGTCGTGGTCGACACCACCGGCTCGATGGCCGGCAGCCGGATTACCGCGCTGCGCGCGGCCGCCACCGATCTCGTCAACATCATCGTCAGCGACGAGCAGGAGCCGTACTATTCAAAGGTCGCGCTGGTTCCGTACTCGATCGCGGTCAATCTCGGCTCCTACGCCTCGTCGGCGCGCGGCAGCCTCACCGGTCCCCGCTCGATCAGCGACGCGGCGTGGGCGAGCAGCCCGCAACGCAGCATCAGCGGCGCCACACGCGCAAACCCGGTCGTCATCACCGCCAACGGCCACGGCTTCTCCAACGGCGACCGCGTGCGCATCCGCAACGTCAACGGCATGACGCAGCTGAACAACAACACCTACACCGTGCACGACGCCACGACGAACACGTTCAAGCTGCGCAACGCCAGCGGGCAGAACGTCAACGGCTCGAACTACAACAACTATACTTCTGGCGGCAACGTCACGCGCTGCACCCGCACCGATTGCGAAGTCGTCGTCACCGCCAACAGCCACGGCCTGAGCACCAACGACTACGTGTTCATCACCGGCGTCAACGGCATGACGCAGATCAACAACGGCAACAACGCCGCCTGGCAGGTCACGGTGATCGACTCGAACTCCTATCAGCTCAATGCGTCGAACGGCCCGAGCTACAGCAACTACACCTCCGGCGGTTCGTCCTATTGCGCGCAGTATGGCTGCGAGTACTTCCGCTTCCTCAATCCGTCGGGTTCGCAGCGCCGCTACCGCGCCAACAATTGCGTGACCGAGCGCACCGGACAATACGCCTACACCGACGTATCGCCGATGACGGCGCCGGTCGGCATCCATTATCCGGGCGGCAGCGATCCCTGCGATTCAGTCGAGGTCATGCCGCTGACCTCCGACCGCACGGCGCTCAACGCGCGCATCGCCACGCTCAACGCCGACGGCTATACGGCCGGCCAGATCGGCATCGGCTGGGGCTGGTACATGCTGTCGCCGACGTTCGGGCAGATCTTCCCGGTCGACAACCGGCCGGCCGACTACGATCCGGACAAAGTGCTGAAGGTCGCGGTGCTGATGACGGACGGCGAGTTCAACACGGAATACTGCAACGGCGTCGTGGCGCGCGACGCCTCGTCGGTAAGCTCGAACAACCGCATCAGCTGCAATGCGTCCAACGGCGACGGCTTCACCCAGGCGCGCGCCATGTGCGACGCCATGAAAGCGCAAGGCATCGTCATCTATTCGGTGGGCTTCGGCCTCTCCGCCGGCTCGGAGGCGCGCTCGGTGATGGAATATTGCGCCTCCGGCGCGTCGCGCTTCAAGGACGCGTCGAGCGGCGACGAGCTGCGCCAGGCGTTCCAGCAGATCGCCCGCGCGATCCAGGAGCTGCGCCTCACCCACTAGGGCAAGGCGCGGCGTCCGCCGGTTCAGTCCGGCGAGCGGAAGCTGACCGAGATGCGCGTCTGCGCGCCGACCGCGCTTTGTCCGTTCGAGAGCGTAGCGCTGGCGCGATAGGCGCTCGAGGCGGCGAGCGCGGCGCGGCCGAAGCCCTCGCCCGTCGGCGTCTCCGAAGCCACCGTGCACGCGACATCGAGCGCCGGCTGCACCACGCAATCCAGTACGACGCGCCCGCCCACGCCTTCGCGCAGCGCGCGCTGCGGATAGACGTCGGCGATGCGCCGGGCGGAGGGCCGCTGCGCCCAGGACACCGTTCCGGGCGGCGGCGCGCGGACGCTCGCCGACGCCGGCGCTGCGGCCGGGGCTTCGGTGATTGTCGGCGGCGCCAGCGACACCGGCGCCTGCGTCGCGATGCTTGGCGAAGTCGTCGCCGAGACCGGCGTCGAGGCCGGCGCGGTCAGCGAGACGGGGCCGCTGCGCGGCTGTTCAGCGATCGTGGCGGTGGGCGGCGGAGGCGGCGACGGCTCACGCGCAGCCAGCTGCTGCTGCCGTTCGCGTTCGCGCTGCCGCTCGCGCTCGCGTTCCCGCTCGCGTTCGCGCGCCGCAGCGGCGTCGTCGCGGGCGGCGGTCTGCGTGCTGGCCGCGTAATCGGAGTCAAACACGCCGCCGGCGTCCGCAGACTCGCCCGGCAACGGCGTTTCGCTCGGCGCGCCGAGCGGATCGGCGCCGGCGGTTTGCTCCTGCGAAGCCTGGGAGTCGCCCTGGTTGAGACCGCCGCCGAAATAGAGGCCGCCCGCCAGCGCGGCGGCCCCCAGCAGCACGACCAGGATAAAAGCGCGCATCGGTCCGCCTTCTTTGCGCGGCGGATCGCGCAGGTCGGGCCGGTCGTAGCTGCGTTCCGGCGGCGGGCGCCGCGGCGGCTGGACTTCGGCGCGGCGCGGCGCCGCCGCCGCTTCCGCCCGCCTCGGCGGCGGGGCGGCTTCGCGGCGCGGCGTCTCCACGCGCGGCGCCGGCGCGGGCGCGCGCTGCTGGTCGGCGGTCAGCTGTTTCAGCCGCAGTTCGGCGACCTCGGCGAACGCGCCCTTGGGGCCGAACTTGGACAGATAGTCCATGAAGTCCGCGGGGTTCTTGCTGTCGCGGATCGCGCGCCAATGTTCGGTCTCGACCGTGAGCGGGTCCGCCTCGGGCGCGGGCGCCGGGACGGGCGGGCGGTACGGCGCGGGGTCCGGCGTCGGGGCGAGGCGGGCCTGCGCGCGCGGCGTGGGCGCCGGGGCCGGGGCCGGCCGCGGCGGCGGTTCGTACTCTTCCGGGCGCGCCGAGGCCGCGCCGACGCGCGCGGAATTCACCATGCGGTCGACGGCGAAGAACAGCGGATCGAGCGAGGGATCGTTGGGATCGCCGTCCCAATGCGAGAGATCGAAAGCGGGCGAGGCGCCGATACTGGACGCCGGCGGCGGCTCGATCAGGCTCGCCACAATCGCCTTGTTGGCGTTGATGACGCGCTGCGCCGCGTCCAGGAACGGCCGCGACCGGATCGAGGCCTGCGACCAGACCACCACGCCCGCGCCGCTTGAACGCAGCACCGCATCGCTGGACGGCGCGCCGCCGATGGTGAAGCCGGCGGCTTCGAACATTTCTGCGAGGGCCTTCGCCTGAGGCTCGTCCTCGCGGACACAAACGATGAGTACGTCCGCCATGACGTCTCCTGCGCCCCCTGCATTCAAGTCCCAAATTGGCGCATAGCATGGAACATGCCGCGCCGGTACGGGGGTGGCTCAGAATTGGGGTGAATTCGCGTCAAACCACCGGTTCGAACGCGCCGGTCGCTGGATTGAGCAGCTCCAGGCCGCCGTCCGCCACCCCGTAGCGCATGCCGACAAGCTTGAGGCCGCGCTCGCGCACGGCCGCCGCGACGAACGGAAAAGTGGCGAGATTTTCCAGCGTGACGCGGATGCTTTCGTATTCGAGCGCGGTGGTCGGGTTTGCGCAGCCGGGCGGCAGGCGCGACTTGGCGGTGTCCAGAAGCCCGATCCAGGTGTCGAGGAAGGAGTGCGGATCGTGCGGCCGGTCCTGAAGCGCGGCGACGACGCCCCCGCACTGGGCGTGCCCCAGCACGAGGATGGTTTCCACCTTGAGCTGCAGCACCGCGAACTCGATGGCGGCGCTGACGCCGTGGCGGCCCGTGGCGTCCTCGAACGGCGGCGCGAGGTTGGCGACGTTGCGGACGACGAACAGCTCGCCCGGCTTGGCGTTGAAGATGGTCGCGGGATCCACGCGGCTGTCGGCGCAGGCGATGATGAGCGTCTTAGGCGCTTGACCGTGCTCGGCCAGGTCCTTGTGCAGCGCGCGCAGTTCCGGCCAGCGCCGCTGGCGATAGATGCGGTAGCCCTCGATCAAATGCTCCATGGCGTTCTTCAAGCGAACGCAGCGCCCGAGGGCAACCCCTCTCGTCCGCCTGGCGGCTGCGTCGGGGGCGCATCGCGCTGCGACCGGCGCAAGGTCCGAAACCGGCCAGCGGCGCGGGCGCTGCTGATGCAGAAGGGCGTCAGGAGTCGAGCAATGACGTTTCGCATCGTGGGGTTGGACCCCGAACAGTTCCGCCATTTGCACGCGCTGTCCGCCGCCGATCTCGCCGCGCACGGCGCGGAGCGCGTGCGCATCCAGTCCGTGCACACGGCGCCTTGCCGCGTTTCGCTGGACGATGTGGCGGCCGGCGGCGTCGCGTTGCTGCTCAGCTACGCGCATCAGCCGGCGCAGACGCCCTATCGCCAGCAGGGACCGGTGTTCGTCAGCGAAGCGGAACGCCGCGCCGAATATCGCGGCGAGATTCCCCCGGCGCTGGCGCGGCGCGTGCTGTCGCTGCGCGGCTTCGACGCCGCGCACATGATGATCGAAGCCGATTTGACGGAAGGCGCGGAGGCCGCGGCGCTGATCGAACGCGTCTTCGCCAATCCCGATGTCGCTTACATCCACGCACACTATGCGCGGCGCGGCTGCTTCGCGGCGACGGTCGAGCGCGCCTAGTGCGGCAAGAGCGCGGCGGCCAGCGCCGTGATGGCGCGGCAGGCGTTCTTGTGCGGATCGGAGGATTCCTGCGCTTTCGAAATGACGAACGCGCCTTCCATCGCCGCCAGCGTGGCCGAAGCGAAGATCGCCGCGTTCGCCTCGCTCATGCCGCGCGCGACGGCGGCTTTGCGGATTTCCGCCTCCCAGGACGAGAACGCGACGCGCACCGCGGCCGCCAGCTTCGGATTGCCCTCGCCATAGCCGGTGGCGATCGCCGCCATGGGGCAGGAGGCCTTGTAGCGGCGATCCTTGCTTTCCTTGGCGCTGGCCTTGAACACGCGTTCGATGAAGGTCTCGATATCGACGCCGCTCTCGTGCAGTTCGCGAAACCGGGTGGCGACCTCGGCCCCGACGCGGGCCACCACTTCGGCGCCGATCTGCTCCTTGCCGCCGGGGAAATGGAAATAGAGCGAACCGCGCGGCGCCCCGGACTTGGCCAGCAGTTCGGCCACGCCGACCCCCGCATAGCCGCGTTCTCGGAACAGTTCGACCGCCGCGGAAAGCATGTCCTCACGGGCGGATGTTGGTTTGGCCATAAACACAAAAATATCATTTGTATGACGATCGGTCTAGTTTATAGGTAAAAATAGACCGGTCGTCATAGTGGCCGGCGCCCGTCTTCTCCCCGGAGGGTCCAAATGAGAAGTTTCCTGATGTCCGCGCTGGCCTTGGCGGCTTTCGCAGTTCCCGGCGTCGCCGCCGCGGACGACGTACGCGACCGCACCGAGGCGATCCGCCTGTGCCGCGCCGAAGTGGCTGCGCAGGCCGGCCTCGCCGCCGAGAACGTGCGCCTCGACCAGGTCCGCGTGCGCGGCTCCTCGATCCGCGTCGATCTCGACCTGTGGCGCAACGGCGCGCTGGAGAACGTGCGCTGCGACGTCGCCCGCAGCCGCGGCGAACTCACCATCGCCTCGATCACGCCGGCGCTGCAGACCACCGTCGCGGCGGAGTAGCGCCGATCTTTTGCCCGCGTGTCTTTTCAGCCTCCCGCAAAGACACGTTTACTCCTCGCGCTCCCGCTTTGCGGCGGGAGCGCTTTTGTTTGCGCCGGCTGGCGAAAGCGATTGCGCCGGCGCCGCCGCGCGCCGTAAGCGGCGCGGATGGCCGAGATCGCGACCCTGTTCGTCACCAAGCTCTACCGCGCGGCGGTGGAGGGGCCGGACAACCGCGCTCTGCTCGCCGCCTGCCGCGCCATCGCCGCCGACGACGAAGCGGGCAGGCGCTGGAGCGAGGAAAAGGGCTATCGCGGCTACACCTCCTACGCCTCGCTTGACGATCTGCCCAGGCGCGATCCCGACATCGCCGCGCTGAAAGGGCTGCTCGACAAGCACGCCGCCGGGTTCGCGCGCGAACTCAATCTCGACCTCGGCGGCCGGCGGCTGAAACTGGATTCGATCTGGATCAACGTGCTGGCGCCGGGCGGTGCCCACACCGGCCACATCCATCCGCATTCGGTGCTGAGCGGGACGTATTACGTCGATACGCCGCCGGGCGCCTCGGCGCTGAAGTTCGAAGACCCGCGCCTGCCGATGATGATGGCGGCGCCGCCGCGCCGCGAAGACGCGCCGGAATCGGAACGCAGCTTCGTCTACGTCCGGCCGAAGGCCGGCGAGGTGGTGATGTGGGAGAGCTTCATCCGCCACGAAGTGACGCCGAACAGCGCCCGGAAGGCGCGCGTCAGCATCAGCTTCAATTACGGCTGGTGATCTCAGCGCCGCAACAGCCACACCAGCGCCGACAGTACGATGCTGACGAGAAGACCGGTGACGACGGGAAAGTAGAAGCTGAAGTTCTCGCGCCGGATGACGATGTCGCCCGGCAGCCGCCCGAGGCCGAGCTTGGACAGCCACGGCCACGCCAGGCCGATCAGCACGATGGCGATCCCGAGGACGATAAGAAAACGGGACATCGCTAGTCCGGCGCGCAGAACCGCCGATCAGCGCGCGGTGTAGCCGCCGTCGATCACCAGCTCCGAGCCGGTGACGAACTTGGCTTCGTCGGAGGCCAGATAAACGGCGCCCCAGGCGATGTCGTCCGGCTCGCCCATGTGCCCCAGCGGGTGCAGCGCCGCGGTGGCGGCCTTTCCCTCTTCGAGTTCGCCGGCGCTCTTCAGGTGCGCCTCCACCATCGGCGTCCAGATGAAGCCCGGATGCACCGAGTTCACGCGGATCTTGTCCGGCGCGTAGATCATCGCGTCGGTCTTGCTCATCAGCCGCACCGCGCCCTTCGAGGCGTGATAGGGCGGCGTGTCGGGCGCGCCGACCAGGCCGTAGATCGACGACAGGTTGATGATCGAGCCGCCGCCGGCGCGCTTCATCGCCGGCACGGCGTACTTGGTGCAGAAGAACACGCCCTTGACGTTGATCGCCTGCACGAAATCCCATTCTTCCTCGGTCAGCTCGTGGGTCGGCTTGTTTGCGCCGGAGACGCCGGCATTGTTCACCAGCACGTCGATGCGGCCGAAATGGTTCTCGACCTCGCCGAATACGCGCTTCACCTCCGCCTCCTTGGCGACGTCGCACGGCCAGAAGCGGGCCTTGATCCCCGCGGCGTCGAGTCTGGCGGCGAGCGCTTCGCCTTCGGCGCCGTGCAGGTCGAGCAGAGCGACCGCGGCGCCTTCCTCGCCCAGCCGGCGCGCCGTCGCCGCGCCGATGCCGAGCGCCGCGCCGGTGATGACGGCGACTTTATCCTTGAGCCTGTTCATGGGACGCCTCCTTTAGGGGCAAGGTAGGCGGCGCGCGCGGCGCGGCAATTGATCTGGCGCAGAGATGCAGCCGGGTGTGGGCGATGAAACGGGGCGCCGTCCGTATTCAGGCTTCGGAGGCCTTCGAGTAGGTGAAGCCTGGGCGGCCGTGCCAGAAGCCGTTGGCGAGCGCGGGAATGGCGTTCAGCGCCATGAGCTGCTCGTGCGCCGCTTCCGCCGCCATGCGACCGTCGGCCGTGTCGCGGAACAGCTGGGCGACCTTCACCATGTCCAGCGAATGCGGCGACAGGCGCAGGTCGGTCACGCCCATCGCCGCCAACTCGGGCAGTTCGTCCAGCATGCACAGATAGGCGTGCGACATGGTCTGGATGCCGTTGACGGCGAGCCACGGTTCGCCCTCGATCGTGCGCAGTTCCATGCCGTCGGAATCGTGCTCGCAGACGAACTGGCAATTGTCCTTGGTGCGGGCGTGGGCGCGGGCGTGATAGCAGCGGGCCGAGAGCGCGAGCGAGGCGCGGCCGAACACCTGCACCTCGACGCCCGCGCCCAGTTCGCGCGCCGTTTCGGCGAGCAGGCGCACGGCGCTCCGCGGCAGTTCCGACGGCAGCGCGAAGTGCATGGCGCCGCGGGATGCGAGGTGGCGCATGGTTTCTTCGTTATAGGTGTTGAACAGCGCGCCGATCCGGTGCGGACGCCCGGCGAGCTTGCGCAGCGCCGAGGCGTCGTTCACCTCGACTTCAAGCTCGGAGTCGGCGAGCGCCGCCGTCATCGCGCGCTCGCGCCGCAGCATGACCTCCGCCAGCGACGACAGCACCACAGTCTTGCCGGCGCCCTGCAGCCGCTCGATCAGTTCCGGCAATAGCGGTTCGGAGAACGGGGCGCGCTTCGAACAGATCACTTCGCCGAGATAGACCGTGTCGACCGGCGCTTCGTCGGCGATGCGGAAATAGAAGTCGCGCCGGCGTTCGGCCGGCCAGTGAAACAGCAGCGGGCCGAGCGTGAGCCGCGGCGCCGGCGTGCGATCGGTCGTCATCAGCGCCAGGCCTTTGTCTTGAACGCGCCTTCGGTCTGCTTCTGGCCCTCCGTCAGCGCGACCAGATCGGCGATTTGAGGCTCGCGGCCGGCGAGCACGGCGTCGATGGCTTTGCGGAACTGGCCGACGACGGCGCGCACATAGGCGCGCGAGCGCTGCCGGCCCTCGATCTTGAAAGCGTGCACGCCGGCGCGGATCAGGTCCGGCAGCATTGCCGCGAGATTGAGGCTGACCGGCTCCTCGAACGCATAATAGGGATCGGGCCGCACCGGCGCGCGGTAGCGGCCTTTGCAGATGGTGGGATAGCCGGCCTTGTCCTCGCTGGCGAAGCAATCGATCGCGTGCGTGCCGAGCCGGCTGACCATTGCCCCGTCGCGCTGCTCTTCGAACCGCACCTGCGCCGCCGGCGAGCAGACGCCGTCCATGTTGGTCGACACGCCGGTGGCGTAATTGGTGAGCGCGCAGCGGCCTTCGAGCATCAGGCCGTGATTGCCGAAGATGAAGGTCTCGATCTCGCACGGGATCTCGGCGGCGATGGCCTTGATCTCGGGCACGGTCAGCACGCGCGGCAGCACCACGCGCTTGATCCCGAATTCGTGGCAATAATAGCCGATGGCGTCGGGGCTCGACGCCGACGCCTGCACCGACAGATGCAGCCGCTGCTGCGGATGCGCGCGCGCGGCGTAGGCGGCGACGCCGATGTCGGCCACGATCAGCGCGTCCGCGCCCATAGAGGCGCCGGCGTCGACCGCCTCGCGCCACAGCCCGAACTTGCCGGCGGGCGGAAAGGTGTTGAGCGCGAGCAGCACCTTCGCGCCGTGCTTGTGCGCATAGTCGAGGCCGTCGCGGAACTCGTCGAGCGTGAAGTTGAGCCCGGGGAAGTTGCGCGCGTTGGTGGCGTTCTGGAAGCCGCAATAGACGCTGTCGGCGCCCGCATCGACGGCGTCGCGCAGGGCCGTCGGCGTGCCCGCCGGGCAGACGAGGTCGGGGCGGATCATGGCCGGCGCTGGAGCACGCGGCGCGCGACGGCGAGGGCGGCGCGTCCGGGCGGGCCGTAGACCGAGGCTGCGGCCTCCGAGAGCGGCGTGTCGAGATTGTCGAGCGCGTTGCGCAGGCTGACGACGGCTTCGGTGTCGCCGGAAACCTGCAGATCGCGCGAGAAGAACATGGCGTCGCCGTCCTGGTCGCTGTCGATCATGCGCATCAGCCGCGCGAAGCGTCCGGCGATACGGGCGTCGTGCGCCGGCGTTTCGCGGCGCGAAAACGCGCGCAGTAGCGGCTTGTGCGGGTTGGGCTCGAGATAGAGGCCGAACGGCAGGTCGACCGGGTCGATGACGAAGCGCGCGGCGCGATGGGCGCCGAGCCGCTCGAACAGCGCCGGATGCTTGCGCGCGATCGTGCCGACGATGCGCGCGAGCGCCGGCTGCAGCAGCGCCAGCGCCAGCGAAGAAGGCGCCGGCGCCGCGCGGCGCCCCCCGCGCAACGCCTGAACGACATAAGCCATGCGCTCGCCTAGCACGGGGGCGGGCGGGCCCGCTTTGCACGCATCAAGGCGGGATGCGACGTTTTGTGACGCGCATCGGCGCAGACGCTGCTGATGCGAATGATGATCATGGCGCGGTCCCCCGCGCGGCGGCGGATCGGGTCGCTGGGACGGTCAATCCTGGCGCGGCGGCCAGGATGGCGCGGCGATGGGCGGCGACGGCTTTGCGGGGTTGTCGCGAAGCTCCAGAATGACGGATTAAGGCGTGCTTGAGGTCAGCGAGGCCGCCGCTGAAGACTGTGCCAAACGCGCGTTATAATAATTGTATCATCGATGATTTGATAGCGCACGACGTAAGCCGACCTGCCGAACTTGATGAAGAGTTCGCGGAAACCGTCTTGGCGTTCGACGCCCTTGAACGGCTGCTCCGCCAGTGACAAAATGCGGCTCGTCACGAGATTGAACATGCGCAGCGCAGCGCGCGGGCTGTGCCGGTTCAGCGAGTGTTCGAAGCGAAGCAGGTCGCGCCGGGCGGCAGGGCGCAGCTCCACACGCCTCATTTACGCGGCGCGGCGCGCGCTTCGAGGCGGGTGCGGATTTCAGCGAAGATTTCTTCGGCCGGGACGTCGGCGCCAGGCTCTTCGAGACGGCGCAGGTCCTCATCCCAACTCAAATCATTATATTCGGCCTCGAAGGCGAGGTCGTCGGCGATCTGTTGGCGGACATAGTCCTCCGGCGTCAGCCCCCGCGCCTCGGCCGCGGCGCGGACTTCCTCCGCGAGCGGGCCGGTGAGGGAGATGGTGAGGGTGTCGATGGACATGGGCGACTTCTAGCACAACTCGCCTGCATCGTCATTCCGGGGCTCAGCGCAGCTGAGAACCCGGCACCCAGGGCGCCCGGCGCATCGTTTGCCCTGGGTCCCGGATCGCGCTTCGCGCGTCCGGAATAACGGCTGAAAATTGCTTTTCGAGCGCATCAATTATCCAAGAAGCTCCGCAGCTTCCGGCTTCTCAGTTGTCCAGGAAACTTCTCAGTTTTCTGGAGCGGCTGGGGTGCTTCAGCTTGCGCAGCGCCTTCGCTTCGATCTGGCGGATGCGTTCGCGGGTGACGCTGAATTGCTGGCCGACTTCTTCGAGCGTGTGGTCGGTGTTCATGCCGATGCCGAAGCGCATGCGCAGGACGCGCTCTTCGCGCGGGGTGAGCGAGGCGAGCACGCGCGTCGTGGTTTCGCGCAGGTTGGACTGGATCGCGGCGTCGACCGGCAGGATCGCGTTCTTGTCTTCGATGAAATCGCCGAGATGCGAATCCTCCTCGTCGCCGATCGGCGTTTCGAGGCTGATCGGCTCCTTGGCGATCTTCATCACCTTGCGCACTTTTTCCAGCGGCAGGCCGAGCTTTTCGGCCAGTTCTTCCGGCGTCGGTTCGCGGCCGATCTCGTGCAGCATCTGGCGGGAGGTGCGCACCAGCTTGTTGATGGTCTCGATCATGTGGACCGGGATGCGGATGGTGCGCGCCTGGTCGGCGATCGAGCGGGTGATGGCCTGGCGAATCCACCACGTCGCGTAGGTGCTGAACTTGTAGCCGCGGCGGTACTCGAACTTATCGACCGCCTTCATCAGGCCGATATTGCCTTCCTGGATCAGGTCGAGGAATTGCAGGCCGCGATTGGTGTATTTCTTGGCGATGGAGATGACGAGGCGCAGGTTCGCTTCGACCATTTCCTTCTTGGCCTGGCGCGCTTCGCGTTCGCCTTTTTGAACGGCGTGGACGATGCGGCGGTATTCGTCGATCGGCACGCCGGTTTCCTGCGCCAAGACGCCGATCTCCTGGCGCAGCTCGGCGATCTCGTCGGTTTCGGCGCTGACGAACTTGGCCCAGGCCTTGGACTTCACGGCGACCTTCTCGGTCCATTTCGGATCGAGTTCGTGGCCCTGATAGGCTTCGAGGAACTGGCTGCGCGGCACGCCGTTGGACTCGGCCAGCCGCATCAGCTTGCCTTCAAGCTGAATGAGCTTGCGGTTGATGGCGTAAAGCTGCTCGACCAGGCTTTCGATCCGCGCATTGTTGAGCTTCAGCTTCTTCAGCTCTTCGATGATCGTGTTCTGCGCGCCGTCATAGGCTTCCGCTTGCGCGGCGGGCAGGGACTTGCCCTTGAGGCGCAGGTCGATGCGCTTTTCCTGCAGCTTGCGGAACTGGCCGAACGCTTCGGCGATGGCGTCGAGCGTCGACATCACGCCTTCTTTGAGTTCGGCTTCCATCGCCGACATCGAGATGGCCTGTTCGTCGTCGAACTCGCTGTCGCTGTCGGCTTCGGCGGCGGCTTCGCCCGGATCGCGCTCTTCGCCGTCCTCGTCGGTGCGCGGCTTGTTGCGCGCGGCGGCGGCTTCGGCCTTCTTGCGCTCCTGCTCGGCGATCTCGGCCTTGGCGGCCTCGGGATCGACCAGGCCGTCGGCGTTCACGCCGGGCGCCGATTGCGGGACGATGCCCATCTCGGCGCCGTACGTGGCTTCGAGGTCGATGATGTCGCGCAGCAGAATCTTCTGTTCGCGCAGTTCGTCGCGCCACACCATGATGGCTTCGAACGTGAGCGGGCTTTCGCACAGGCCGCGGATCATCGCGTCGCGGCCGGCCTCGATGCGCTTGGCGATGGCGATTTCGCCCTCGCGCGAGAGCAGTTCCACGCTGCCCATCTCACGCAGGTACATGCGCACCGGATCGTCGGTGCGGTCGGCGTCTTCGCGGGTGTTGGTGACGGGCGGCTTGCCGTCCTCGCGGGTGGCGACGGTCTTGTTGGCGGCTTCCTCTTCGGCCGCTTCGCCTTCCTCTTCATTGTCGACGACATTGATGCCCATCTCGTTGAGCTGGGACATCACGTCTTCGATCTGCTCGGAGGAGAATTCTTCGCTCGGCAGGACCTTGTTGAGTTCTTCGTGGGTGACGAAGCCGCGCGTCTTCGCGGCCTTGATCATCTTCTTCACGGCGGCGTCGGAAAGGTCGAGGATCGGGCCGTCCGGGGCTTCCTTTTCTTCCGTCGCGGTCTCTTCGGTCTTGCTCATCAGAACTTTGCTCTTCCCAGTGGAAATAGGCATCAAACGTCAGGCGACTAGGCCGTCGGCTTCGTCCGTATCTGTGGTCGTGTCCTTCGCTTCGCGGGCGCGCGCCTCGATGGCGCGGGCTTCGCGGCTCAGGGCCTGGAAGCGGACAAACGCGGCGTCATCCCCCTCGGCCGCGGCGTGTTTCAACTCCGCCAATTCCTCCCTGATCGCCGGCAGCACCACCTCGCGCGTCGCGAGCGCCAGCCATTCGGCCTCCAGCTCGCCGTCGTCCGCCGCGGGACGCGGCTTTGGCCACCGCGATAGGCGCGCCGCCGCGCGTTCCTGACCCGATCGGGTCAGATGGAGGCTGAGGCGGTTCCGGTCAATGCCGGAAAGGGTGGTTTCGGCGCCGAATTCGGCGTCCGAGAGCTGCAGAAGGGCGCTCCGGATGGCTTCGAGGTCGGGATCGTCCATGTGCAGGCGTTCGATCCAGTCGGCGAAGCGTCCCAGGATGCCGGGATAGTCGACCGCGGCCCGGAGGAAGTTCTCGGCCGCCGGGCGCGGGCGCGGGGCGGCGGCGATGGCCTTGAGTTCGGCGGTGGCCGGGGCTGGAGCGCTGCGCTGATAGGCGCCGCCCGGCTGGCGCGGCTGCCAGGGCTGGCGCGGCGGGCGCAGCGCCTCGTTGGCGCGGCGCATCAGCTCCGAGAAGTAGGCCCGCTGGGTGTCCTTGTCGGCGATCCGGTTGGCTGCATCCCTCAGCGCGGCCTGGAACGCGGCGCGGGCTTCGGGGGTGTCGAGCGGGCGGCGGTTCTTCTCGCGCTCGAACAGCGCGTCGGAGGCGGGAGAGGCCGCCGCGATCAGCGCGGCCAGCGCTTCGGCGCCGCCGCTGCGGAAGATGTCGTCGGGATCCTGGCCGGCGGGGGCGTGGGCGATGCGCACGGTGCGGGTCGGCGAAAGATGCGGCAGCGCCAGGTCGAGCGCCCGCGCGGCGGCGCGCTGGCCGGCGCTGTCGCCGTCAAAGCAGAGCGTGGGCTCGCCGCCGGCGCGCCAGAGCAGCTGCAGCTGGTCTTCCGTCAGCGCCGTGCCGCACGGCGCGACCGCGGCGACGCCGGCGCGTTCGAAGGCGATGACGTCGAGATAGCCCTCGCCGACGACGAGGCCGGGCGCTTTCGTTTTCGCCAGCAGCTCGCGCGCCTGCTTCAGGCGGTAGAGCACGCGGCTTTTCGAGTAGAGCGCGGTCTCGGGCGAGTTGATATACTTGGCCGCCTTTGCGTTGGGATCGAGCAGACGGCCGCCGAAGCCGATCGCTTTTCCCGCCGTATCGGTGATTTCGAAGGTGATGCGGCCGCGGAAGGTGTCGATCGCGCGCTTGCCTTCATCGCCCTCGCGGGCGACGCCGGCGGCGACGATCTCCTCCAGCGTGAAGCCTTCGGCCTTCAGCTTGTCGATGGTCCAGGTCCATTCGTCGGGCGCGAAGCCGATGCCGAAGCGCTCCCATTCCTCTGGACCGAGGCCGCGGCCCTGCAGGTATCTGCGCGCCTCGGCCCCGCCGGAGGAGCGCAGCGCGCCGGCGAACAGCTTCGCCGCGCCCGCCGTCACCGCGTAGAGGCGCTTGCGGCGATCGTTTTCGCCGCGATCCTCGTACTCGTCCTTCGGCAGCTGAACGCCGGCGATGTCGGCGAACTTTTCCACCGCTTCCGGAAACGAAAGCCCTTCGAGCTTCATCGCCAGCGTGAAGACGTCGCCCTTCTCGCCGCAGCCGAAGCATTTGAAGAGGCCCTTCTGGTCCAGCACGTGGAAGGAGGGGCTTTTCTCCTGGTGGAACGGACAGCAGGCCCAGTAATCGCCCGCGCTGGGGCGGCTCTTCTGCTTGTGCCAGGACAAGCGTTTGCCGGCATAATCCGCAATCGAAACCCGATCGCGCACCTGACGGAGCAAGGTGTCGGAAAACCGCATCAGAACCTGAAGGAAACCGCTCAGCGCTATTATACAGCGATTCGCCGCAACGATTCGGCGTTAGCCGCGCTTTGGCGGTTCCCGGTAGACGGCGGGCGGGTCGCTCGCGGGGAAGCTTTCGTCCGAAGCTTCGTCAACCTCGTCCCATCCTTCGGGCGGGTTCGCCATCGCTTCGGGGCCCGCGTCGCGGACCTCCGGCAAGGGCTTTGTCATCGCTTGAGCCATGCCCCTGAGATGGGGCCGCGGGCGGCCGCCGCAACTAGTAGGTGGCGGGGGGATCGCTGGCCGGAAAGCTCTCGTCGGAACGCTCGTCGGTGCGCGACCAGCGCCGCGGGGGCGTTTTCATGTTTTCCGCGCCCGCATCGCGCACCGGCGGCATCGGGTGGGCCTGCAAGTGCTCGCTTTGCTGCTCGCTCTGGCGCTGTTCCTTGCGTTTTTGCATGGCGCGATAGGCCAGCACGCCCGCGCCGACCAGAGCCGCTGCGCCGATCCATCTGCCGACTTTCATGGGACGTCTCCTGAGTTGTCCGAGGAGGAACGCGGCGCGGGCGCATCAGTTCGTGTTCAAGTTCGCGCGAGCAGCGCAAAACAGCGCCGCTTGCCGTAAATTCGCCGCGCCTGTCAGGCCGTTCATGCGGCGAAAGTAATGGAGTTGAGGACATGCGATTGATCAAAGCGGCGGCGGCGTTCGCCGTGATGGCGGCCTTCGCCACCCCGCAGCCGGCCCAGGCGCAGCAGCCGCAGCCGGAAGCGCACATGATGCACGGCGGCGTACAGGGGACGCTGCTGAGCATCAGCGCGGAGGGCTCGTCCGAGGCGCGGCCCGACATGGCGACGATCAATCTCGGCGTCACCACGCAAGGGCAGACGGCGCAGGCTGCGCTGCAGGAGAACGCGCGCCGGATGACGGCGCTGACGCAAGCGCTGCGCCGCGCCGGCATCGCCGAGCGCGACATCCAGACCGCCAACGTCTCGGTCTATCCGCAGCAGCAGTATCGCGAGAACGAACCGCCGCTCATCACCGGCTACCAGGCCAACAACACGGTGACGGCCAAGGTCCGCAACGTGAACAATGTCGGGCGCGTGATCGATGCGGCCGTGGCCGCCGGCGGCAACACCGTTCACGGCGTCTCGTTCTCGCACGCCGATCCCGAAGCCCAGCTCGACGCCGCGCGGCGCGACGCGATCGCCGAGGCGCGCCGCCGCGCCGAGCTGTACGCCAATGCGCTGGGCATGCGTGTCCATCGCATTGTCGCCGTGCAGGAAGGCGGCGGCTATTCGCCGCCGATTCCCGTGCCGGTGATGGCGCGCATGGAAGCCGCCGACGCCGCGACGCCGGTGTCGCCCGGCGAGATCGAAACCCGCGTCAGCGTCAACATCACGTTCGAACTGCGCTGAGCGTGCGCCGAGACAGGGCGGCGGAGCGATCCGCCGCCCTTCGTGTTTGTCGTTATGGCGTCGCCGGTTCGGGCTCTGCGCTTGGCGGCGTCTGCGGCGCGGGCGGCGGCGACGGCAACTCGATGTCCGGCGGCGGGATTTTCGTCTCCGGCAGATTGACCTCGAACTCGGCGGTGCGCTGCGGCTGCAGGCCGCCGGTGTAGGCGACCACGCCGAACGCGATCACCGCCACAAGCACGATCCCCGCCAGGAACGCGATCCACGGCGCTCCACCGCCTTCTCTGTTCGCCATTGTTCCATTCTCCATCCAGGCCCCCGCAGGTCAAAGCGGGCGCCCGGATGAAGGTTCCCCGGCGCGGGACGACGCCGCTATGGAGCGCCGGCGTCCCGCCGGCATGCGCCCGATCGAACAAACGCCGACGCTCGTCGGTAGCTGTCGCGCCCTGCCGGCGGGACGCCGGCGCTCCATAGACGGCGCTTCAGGGCAGCGGCGTCAGCAGCTCTTCGCCGGCGTGGAAACGCCGCAGGTTCTCGAGCACGTTCTGCGCGCCTTCGCGCAGCGCTTCGCGCGTGCCGCCGCCAAGATGCGGCGTCAGCGTCGTATTGGGAACGTCGGCCCAGCGCGAGACGGGCGTCGGCTCTTCCGCGAACACGTCGAGCCCCGCGCCGCCGAGCGCGCCGCTCTTCAGCGCCGCGATCAGCGCGTCCTCGTCGACCACGCTGCCGCGCGATACGTTGACCAGCACGCCGTCGGGCCCGAGCGCCCTGATCGCATCGGCGTCGACGAGGTTTTCCGTGGTCCTGTCGCCGCGCGCCGACACGATCAGCACCTCGGCCCATTCGGCGAGCTTTATCAGTTCGGGTTCGTAAGCGTAGCCGATCTCCGGCTTCGGCCGCGGGCCGTTCCACCTGATCTCCAGCCCGAACGCCGCGGCGCGCTGGGCGACGGCCCGGCCGATCGCGCCCATGCCGACGATGCCGAGCTTGCGCCCGCGCAGCCGCTTCTGCGGCGGCGTCGCCATCGGCGGCGTCCACTTGCCTTCGCGCAGCGTGCGTTCGCCTTCCGTGAGATAGCGCAGACGCGCGATCATCAGGCCGATCGCGACATCGGCGACATCCTCGTGATTGATCTCGCGGCCATGCGTGACGGCGACGCCGCGCTGCCGGCAGTGCGCCAGGTCCAGCCCATCGACGCCGACGCCGAAGCACACGATGCAGCGCAGCTCCGGCAGCGCGTCGATCATCGCGTTGGAGAGGCCGACATGGCCGATGACGACGGCGGCGCGGATGTCTTTGCGCTCGGTGGGCCAATGCACGACGTCGTAATCGCCGAGGCGGCGCTCGAACTGGCCGAGCGGGGGATGCACGAGGAGGGCGGGTTTGTTCATGGGCCGCATGTGTGACGGCGACGCGCCGTTGCGCAACCCCGCGGAGCGGGGGAGGGCTTGCGCGTCTAAGCCGCCTTGCCTTTTTTCTTCATCAGCTCGGCGAAGCGTTCGAACAGGTAGTGGCTGTCCTGCGGGCCGGGCGAGGCTTCGGGGTGGTGCTGCACCGAGAACACCGGCTTGCCTTCGAGTTCGATGCCGCAATTGGAGCCGTCGAACAGCGAGACGTGCGTTTCCTTCACGCCCTTCGGCAGCGTCGCGGCGTCGATGGCGAAGCCGTGGTTCATCGACACGATCTCGACCTTGCCTGTGCTCTTGTCTTGCACCGGATGGTTCGCGCCGTGATGGCCTTGCGCCATTTTCTTGGTCTTGGCGCCGAGCGCGAGGCCCAGCATCTGGTGGCCGAGGCACACGCCCATCACCGGCACGCCGCTGTCGACCAGCTTCTTGATCTCGGGGGCGGCGTACTTGCCGGTGGCGGCCGGATCGCCGGGGCCGTTCGAGAGCAGGACGCCGTCCGGCTTGTGCGCGAGCGCTTCTTCCGCCGTCGCCGTGGCCGGCAGCACGACGCAGCGCGCGCCGACGTCGCCGAGCGCGCGCAGGATGTTGCGCTTCACGCCATAGTCCATGACCACGACGGTGAACTTGGGCTTCTTCACCTCCGTCACGCCGTCCGGCCATCGCCAGCGGCCTTCGCTGACGACGTAGCTCTGCGCCGTCGTCACCTCTTTCGCGAGATCGAGGCCGTCGAGCCCGTGCCAGGCCTTGGCGCGCGCGTGCAGCTTGTCGAGATCGAATGCGCCGTCCGGCGCGTGCGCGATCACCGCGTTCGCCATGCCGTGCTCGCGGATGCGCCGCGTCAGCGCGCGCGTGTCGACGCCGGCGAGTGCGATGACGCCCCGCGTCTTCAGCCAGCTGTCGAGATCGCCTCCGGCGCGCCAGTTGGAAGGCGGCGTCGGCCGGGCCCGGAACACCGCGCCGCGCGCGGCCGCGGCGGCGGCCGGCGAGGAGGTTTCGACATCCTCGTCGTTGGCCCCGACATTGCCGATGTGCGGAAAGGTGAAGGCGACGATCTGGGCGGCGTAGGAAGGGTCGGTCAGGATTTCCTGGTAGCCGGTCATCGCCGTGTTGAAGCAGACCTCGCCATCGGCCGCGCCGACGGCGCCTAGGCCTTCGCCCAGGAAAACGGAACCATCGGCGAGCACAAGCGCGCCGGTGGCGGCGGGAGGATGAGTCGGTTTGGCCAAAGCGGCAGTCACATAGGGCGCGCCGTACAGGGTGTCAAAATGCGCCGTCCACCGCCAAAGCGCGGCGGCGCCCAACCCCTGCCGTAAAGGTGAACTCCATGTCAGCCATCCGCGTTTGCCGGGGCATGACGAACCTGTAAGGTTTTGGAGTGGGGTTTAGAAGGACGAGATATTGGGCCGGGGCGCTTGCCCTGGGGCTAGCGGCGGTGGCCGCCGCGTGCGGCCAGCAGGCCGCGCGGATGCCCGCGCCTGCGCCCGACCAGCCGCCGCTGATCGCCCGCGCCGACCTGTTCGGCGATCCCGTCCGCCATGGCGGCCAGCTTTCGCCCCGCGGCGACCGGGTGGCCTTCCTCGCCCCGCGCGACGGCGTGCAGAACCTCTGGGTGCTGTCGGTCGACGCCATGGACGAGGCGCGCCCGGTCACGGACGACCGCGTCCGCGGCATCCGCCGGTTCTTCTGGGCGCAGGACAATTCCACGCTGCTCTACCTCCAGGACGAGCAGGGCGACGAGGTGTGGCGGCTCTATGCGGTCGACGTCGCCCGCGGCTTTCCGCGCGCGCTGACGCCGCCTGGGATCAGCGCCGAGGTGATCGGGCTTTCGCCGAGCGATCCCGGCGGCGTCATCGTCACGCTCAATCAGCGCGACCGGGCCTGGCCGGACGCCTACCGCATCGACATCGCCAGCGGCGAGCGCACGCTGCTCCAGCGCAATCACGGCTGCGCGCGGTTCGTGGCCGACCGCGAAAACCGCGTGCGCCTGTGCGTGCGGCCCCAGCCCGACGGCGGCGCCGAGATCGCCTCGTTCGACACGCGCGGGCGTTTGCACACGCTGCTGGACATTCCGTTCGAGAGCGCCGCGCCCTCGCAGGTGCTCGGCTTCACCTATGACGGCCGCGCTTTCCTGATGTTCGACTCCACCGGCCGCGAGCACACGGCGCTGGTGCGGGTGGAGGCCGAGTCCGGGTTGAAGACGGTAGTCGGCGAGAACGAGCGCGCCGACGTCGTCGACGTCTGGCTCGATCCTTCGACGTCGGCGCCGGAAGCGTTCGCGACGGAGTATCTGCGCCGCGAATGGCGCGCGCTCGATCCCGAGACGCAGGCGGACCTGGATTTTCTCGATCGTCAGCTCGCGGGCGATTTCACCGTCTCCTCGCGCAGCGCCGACGATGCGCGCTGGATCGTTGTCGAGGAGGGGCCGACGACGGCGGGGCGTTCGTATCTCTACGATCGCGCCGACCGCTCCGGCCGGCGCATCACCTCGCTTTTCCGCCATCGTCCCGAACTCGATGCCGCGCCGCTGCAGCCGATGACGCCGGTCGAGATTCCGACCCGCGACGGGCTGACGCTCGTCTCCTATCTCACGCTGCCCGCCGGGTCCGACACCGACGCCGACGCGCAGCCGGATCAGCCCGCGCCGCTGGTGATCGTTCCGCACGACGGGCCGTGGGCGCGCGATTCCTACGGCTTCAATCCAACCCACCAGTGGCTCGCCAATCGCGGCTATGCGGTGCTCAGCGTGAACTATCGCGGTTCGGCCGGTTTCGGTACGGCCTTCCTCAACGCCGGCAACCGGGAGTGGGGCGCCCGCGCGCATCAGGACTTGGTCGATGCGGCGCAGTGGGCGATCGCCAACCGGATCGCCGCCGATGACCGCGTCGCCATTATCGGCGCCGGTTTCGGCGGTTACGCCGTGCTCGCCGGACTCACCTTCGCGCCGGAGCAGTTCCGCTGCGGCGCGGCCTTCAACGGGCAGGCCAACCTGTTCGCGTATCTCGACACCGCCCCGCTCAGCGCGCGCGCCGAGCTTTATCAGCGCGTCGCCGACGCGCGCGCCCCGGACGGGCGGCAGATTCTGCGCCAGCAATCGCCGCTGTTCTACGCCGCGCGCATCCGCGGGCCGCTGCTGATGGGGCTGGGCGGACGTTACGGACGCGGCCTGCGCAGCGAGGCGGACCAGATCGCCCAGGCCGTGCGCGCGCGCCGCGGCAGTCTCACCTATCTTGTGTTTCCCGACGAGGGCCGCGAACTGGTGCGGCCCGCCAACCGGCTCTCCTATCTGGCGGTGCTCGAGCATTTTCTCGGCGATTGCCTCGGCGGACGCATCGAGCCTGTCGGCGCGGCGTTCGAGGGCGCGGCGATCAATGTCTATGACGGCGCGGTGAACGTGCCGGGGCTCAGCGCCTTCGCCCGCCGCCCGGCGCCGCCGCAGCCGCGCGAAGAGCTGCCCGCGCCGGACGCCGACGAAGGCGCGGGCGGGCCCGAAATTGAAACGATGCCGCCGTTCGATGCGGAGGCGGCTGCGCCGGCCGAGTTCTGAACGCCGCTTCGGAGCGCCGGCTTCCAGCCGGCAACCCCGTTTCATCCTGCAGGCGGGTGAGAAGCTGAAACGTCGTGTGCCGGCTGGAAGCCGGCGCTCCGAAGCGGCGATGTGGGCGCGAGATTTGAACGGTTTACCGGCTTGAGAGTGAACCGGTCCGGTGTTGCGTTCGTCAGCCCTGCGGGTGGATCGAGCGCACGCGCGCCTTGCGCTTGGTGAAGCTGTCCCACACCAGCGTTTCGACGTGCGCGTGCGGGCCTTCGAAGTGAACGCCCTCGAACATCGATCCGTGCGTCACGCCGGACGCGGCGAACACCACGTCGCCCGGCACCAACTCGTCGAGCGTGAGCTTGGCGTAGACGTCGCGGCCCATCGCGCGGGCGCGCTGCTCTTCCTGCTCGTTCTCGGGCTTGAGCCGCGCCTGCATCTGGCCGCCGGCGCAGCGGATCGCCGCCGCCGCGAGCACGCCCTCGGGCGCGCCGCCGGAGCCGAAATAGATGTCGACGCCCGAGCGCAGCGCCTCCGTGGTCCAGAACACGCCGGCGACGTCGCCGTCCGGGATCAGGCGGATGCCGGCGCCGAGGCTGCGCAGTTCCTCGATGATGTGTTCGTGGCGCGGGCGGTCGAGCAGGCAGGCGCGGATCGCGTTCACCGGCACGTCTCTCGCCTTGGCCAGCCGCTTCACGTTCTCGCTCGGCGAGAGGTCGAGATCGATGATCCCCTGCGGATAGCCGGGGCCGATCGCGAGCTTGTCCATATACATGTCCGGCGCGTGCAGCAGGCCGCCGGTCGGCGCGAGCGCGACGACGGTCATCGCGTTCGGCGCGTCGGAGGCGCAGAGCTTGGTGCCTTCGAGCGGATCGACGGCGATGTCGGTCTTCAGCCCGCCGGCGCCCAGCTCTTCGCCGATATAAAGCATCGGCGCCTCGTCGATCTCGCCCTCGCCGATCACCACCTTGCCCGAGAAGGGCGCGGTCTCGAACGAGCGCCGCATCGCGTCCACCGCGGCCTGGTCGGCGTCGTTCTTGCGGCCGAAGCCGCGCAGCCGGGCCGAAGCGATCGCCGCCGCTTCGGTGGCGTGCTGCGCGATCTGGGAAAGGATCAAACCGGTCGTAACGTCGCCCACGTCGCCCTCGAATGTTGGATTGGGGTGTCTTATCTCCTTCCGCTCACGGGGCAAGGGCAGGAGGAGTTGCAGGCTAGTCGAGCGTCAGCAACTCGCCGCATATGGCTTCAAGGCCGGCCCGGTCGATCCCGTCGAAGGCGTTGAACCCAGTGGAATCGACATCGAGCACCGCCGCCAGCGCGCCGGTCCGGTCGAATACCGGCGTCACGATTTCGGAATTGGAACGGCTATCGCAGGCGATGTGGCCGGGGAAGGCGTGCACGTCCGGCACGACGATGGTTTCGCGCCTGGCCGCCGCCACGCCGCAGACGCCTTTGCCGAACGGGATGCGCAGGCAGCCGAGCGAGCCCTGATAGGGGCCGACCACCAGTTCGTTCCCTTTGGTCTCGTCGACCAGATAGAAGCCGGTCCAGAAGAAGCGGCCGGGAAAGGCGCCGGCCAGCAGCGACGCGGCGGTGGCGTAGCGCGCGGTGCGCGAGGGTTCGCCGGCGATCACCGCAGCGATCTCGGCGCGCAGGGCTGCGTAACGCTCGGCCTTGTCCTCCGGCAGCGGCGCGCGGACGGCTTCGGCCATTACTGGTTGGACTTCCGGTGCTTCAGCGCGCCGGACGCCTTGAGCGCCGTGATCTTCTCCTGGCGCGACCGCTGGCCGCCGCGCGGCCCCGACAGCGACTTGCCGATCACCACCGAGGCGCCGACGATCACGGCGGCCAGAATCAGAATCCAAACCCAGAACATCGCGTTCTCCTGGCGTCTTGATAGCGTTGCGGTCCGGAGGCGGCAATCATTGTATAACGAACAGCCTATGCCTCTTGGCCTATATCACGCATGTAAAGCTGCCGCGCGAAGCGCCAGCTGCGCATGCGTCGTGTTTGTGCAGCTTAGTTAGCGCCTTGGAAAGGATGTGCCGACTTTTCTCGCTGGGGGGAGCCAAAACCGCAATTGCCGGCACTTTTCCGAGGTTAGTGCAAACGATCTACGACCTCAGACGTAACGGCAAATGCAGTCTGCTCAACAAGACGTTTACGCGCGCGGCGGTTGTCTGCGTGCGCAAATAGGGCGGGGACATCGATGAGTTCGAGCAAGCTGGCTGAGCGGATCGATTTTTTGCAGATCGACGCGGCCGGGCGCAGCGCGATGCAAAACGCGCGCGCGCCTGTCGAGCGCGGCGTGTCCAGCGGTCTGGACAAGCTCTACGCCCGCATCCGCGAGAGGCCGGAACTGAGCCGCATGTTCGGCGGCGACGCGAAGATCAACGAGGCCCGCGCGCTGCAGACGCAGCACTGGACGCGCATCGCCAGCGGCGAATTCAGCGACGACTTCCACGACAATGCGCGCCGCATCGGCGCAGCGCACGTGCAGGCGGGACTGAAGCCGCAATGGCATGTCGCCGGCTATGGCGTCGTCCTCGATCAGGTGATCCGCGCCATCGTCGCGGAGAAAACCAGCCGCCGGGGCCTGTTCGGCAGGACCGACGGCCAGGATCTGGCCGAGACCCTCGCCACCGTGGTGAAAGCCGCGATGGTCGACATGGACATCGCCATCACCAGCTATGTCGATCACTGGGAAGAAGCGCACGCCGAGCAGGAGCGGAAGATGCGCGCGGCGACGGAGATGCAGCGCGCGGTGGTGACGGCGCTGGCGGACGGCCTGTCGCAACTCGCCGGCGGCGGCTTGACGTTCCGCATCGGCGAGGCCTTTCCCGGCGAATACGAGCACCTGCGCGCCAACTACAACGCGGCGCTGCAGCAGCTGCAGGCGGCGATGCGCGACGTCGTCGCCATCGCGCAAGGCATCCGCACCGGCGCCGGCGAGATCGCCCACGCCGCCGACGATCTGTCGCGCCGCACCGAGCAGCAGGCGGCGAGCCTCGAACAAACCGCCGCGGCGCTCGATGAAGTGACCGCGACCGTGCGCAAGACCGCTGAAGGCGCCGCCCAGGCCAACGCGCTCGTCAGCACCACCAGCGCCGACGCCGAAGCCAGCGGCAAGGTGGTGCGCGAAACCGTGGCGGCGATGTCCGAGATCGAGAAGTCCTCGCAGCAGATTTCGCAGATCATCGGCGTGATCGACGAGATCGCGTTCCAGACCAATCTGCTCGCGCTCAACGCCGGCGTCGAAGCCGCGCGCGCGGGCGATGCGGGCCGCGGCTTCGCCGTGGTCGCGTCCGAAGTGCGGGCGCTGGCGCAGCGGTCGTCGGAAGCGGCCAAGGAGATCAAGGGGCTGATCTCAACCAGCTCGCAGCACGTCGAGACCGGCGTCGAACTGGTCGGTGAAGCCGGCAAGGCGCTGCAGCAGATCGCCGGGCGCGTCGCTGAAATGAGCACGCTGATCAGCGAAATCGCCGCCTCCGCCCAGGAGCAGGCGACGGCGCTGGCGCAGGTCAACACCGCCATCAACCAGATGGACCAGGTCACCCAGCAGAACGCGGCGATGGTGGAGCAGTCCACCGCCGCCAGTCACGCGCTGGGCCAGGAAGCCGGCAGCCTGCTGGGCCTGGTCTCGCGTTTCGACGCCGGCGAGGCGGCGCCCGCGCCGCCGAAGCCGCGCGCATCGGCGCCGCCCGCCGCCGCTAAACCGGCGTCCGCGCCGGCCAGGCCGCAGCCCGCGCCGCCGCAAGCCAAGCCGCAGCCGGTCACGATGCAGCGCCAGCGCGTCGCCGCTTTCGCGGCGAGCCAAGGACTGCCGATGACTCGGCCGGAAGATGATTGGGAGGAATTCTGATGTCGGGGAACGCAACGCTGCGCCTTCCCGCCGTGCTCGATCTCGCCGCGGCGACGCCGTTGAAGGCGAGCCTCGCCGCGGTGCGCGGCGGCTCCGTCGAGGTCGACGGCGCCGATGTCGAGCGGATGGGCGCGCTGTGCCTGCAGGTGCTCGCGGCGGCGCGCACGGCCTGGCGCGCCGACGGCCGCGAATTGCGCATCGTCAATGCGTCGGAGGCGCTTTCCTCCGCCGCCGCACTCATGGGCGGCGCAGAGCACCTGGGGCTGACCGCATGAGCAAGACGATCCTCACTGTCGACGATTCCCGCATGATGCGGGAAATGCTGCTCAAGGTGCTGAGCGAGGCCGGCTTCAACGTGGTGCAGGCGGAAGACGGCGTCGCCGGTCTCGAAGCGCTCGCGGCCGCGGCGCCCGACGTCATCATCACCGACATCAACATGCCGCGCATGGACGGCTACGGTTTCATCGACGGTGTCCGCCGCGAAGGCCGCCATCGCGCCACCCCGATCCTGGTGCTCTCCACCGAAAGCTCGGCGGAGAAGAAGCAGCGCGCGCGCGAAGCGGGCGCCACCGGCTGGATCGTGAAGCCGTTCAAAGCCGAGAGCCTGATCGAAGCGATCCGGCGGGTGTCGAGCTAGGGAGACGCCGCCATGGATGCGATGGACGCCATCAAGGTCACTTACTTCCAGGAATGCGACGAGCTGTTGCAGGAGCTGGAGCAGGGTCTGCTCGCGCTCGAAGCCGGCGAGGGCGACGGCGAGACGATCAACGCCGTGTTCCGCGCCGTGCATTCGGTGAAAGGGGGCGCCGGCGCGTTCGGATTCGATGCGCTGGTGGCGTTCGCGCACGTGTTCGAGACGGTGCTGGACGAGATGCGCTCCGGCCGGCTCGACGCCGACCTCGACATCGTCAAGCTGATGCTGCGCGCGTCCGACGTGCTTACCGACCTGCTGCAGGCCGCCAAAGGCGAAGGCTCGGTCGATCAGGCGCGCGCCGATGCGATGGCGGCCGAACTCGAAGCGCTGACGAAGGAAGACGCCGCCGCCGAAGCGCCGGCCGTCGCCGCAGGCGAGGCGCCGGCGGCGGACGAATGGGGCTTCACTCCGCTGCGCATGCAGATCGACGAGCCGTCGGCGGCGCAACAGGGCGACTGGCGGCTGGCGCTCAAGCCGACGACCGCCGCCTACGCCAAGGGCCATGACGCCGCCGTGCTGCTGCGCGAACTGGCGCGCCTCGGCCAGATCGAATCGCGCTGCGATTTCTCGGCGCTGCCGGACTTCGGCGCGCTGGCGCCCGAACAGGCCTATCTCAGCTGGGACGTGCGCGTGCCGGGCGGCGTCGACGAAACGGCGATCCGCGAGATTTTCGATTTCGTCGGCGATGATTGCCCGATCGAGCTCGCCCGCGAAGAATGGGCGATCGAAGCGCCGCCGCCGGCGATCGATCCGCCGGGCGAGACCGATATTTCGGCGCTGATCGCGCGGGTGCAGGACTCGCAGCCGCGCGAAGCGTCGCCCGCCGCCGACGACGCCGGCGCCGCCAAGGGCCAGCGCGCCGAGGGCGCCGCCAGCCCGACCATCCGCGTCGGCCTCGATCGGGTGGACCGGCTGATCAATCTGGTCGGCGAACTCGTCATCAACCAGGCGATGCTGACCCAGCGCGTCGCCGAAAGCGGCCTTGCGCGCTCCTCCACGGTCGCCATCGGCCTCGACGAACTCGAACAGCTGACGCGCGAGATCCAGGACAGCGTGATGGCCATCCGCGCGCAGCCGGTGAAGTCGGTGTTCCAGCGCATGCCGCGCCTGGTGCGCGAGATCGCCGGTTCGACCGGCAAGCAGGTGCGCCTCGTCACCGAAGGCGAGAATACGGAAGTCGACAAGACCGTCGTCGAACGGCTGTCCGATCCGATCACGCACATGCTGCGCAACGCCATCGATCACGGGCTGGAAAGCCCGGAAGAGCGCGTCGCCGCCGGCAAGGGGCCGGAGGGCACGGTGCGCCTGGCGGCGCTGCACCGCTCCGGCCGCATCGTCATCGAGGTCTCCGACGACGGCAAGGGCATCAACCGTCCGCGCGTGCGCGAGATCGCCGTCAACAAGGGCCTGATCTCGCCGGACGCCCAGCTCAGCGACGACGAAATCGACAACCTGATCTTCCTGCCGGGCTTCTCCACCGCCAGCTCCATCTCGAACATTTCCGGCCGCGGCGTCGGCATGGACGTGGTCAAGCGCTCGATCCAGGGCCTGGGCGGGCGCATCTCGATCAGCTCCGCGCCGGGCAGGGGCTCGACCTTCACGCTCTCGCTGCCGCTGACGCTCGCCGTGCTCGACGGCATGGTGGTGAGCGCGGGCGAGCACACGCTGGTCGCGCCGCTCACGGCGATCGTCGAGACGCTGCAGCCCAAGCCGGGCGACGTGCGCGCGCTCGGCCCGCGCAGCTCGGTGCTCACCGTGCGCGGCGGCCACGTGCCGCTGATCGATGTCGGCATGGCGCTGGGCTGGCGCGACCATCCGATTGATCCGAGCGAAGGCGTGGTGCTGCTGATCGAGAGCGAGGGCGGGGGCCGCGCGGCCATCGTCGTCGACGCGATCCAGGGCCAGCGCCAGGTCGTGATCAAGAGCCTGGAAGAGAACTATCAGCGCGTCGACGCCGTGGCCGCGGCCACCATCCTCGGCGACGGCCGCGTCGCGCTGATCCTCGACCTCGACGCGCTGGTGAACAGCCAACGCACCGAACGTTTCGATTCACCCCTCCTTGCTGAAGCGAGCTGACACATGGACGCCGATCATCATACCGAAACCGTCGAGCTGATCTCGTTCCGGATCGACTCGCAGGAATTCTGTCTCGACATCATGGCGGTGCGCGAAATCCGCGGCTGGACCGCGGCGACGCCGCTGCCGCATTCGCCGCCGTTCGTGCGCGGCGTGATCAATCTGCGCGGCGCGGTGCTGCCGATCCTCGATCTCAAGGCGCGGCTCGGGCTGGGCGACGCTGAGCCGAGCGCGCGCAGCGTCATCATCGTCGTGCAGGTCGGCAAGCGCCTTGTCGGCCTTCTGGTCGACGGCGTGTCCGAAATCCTCGCCGCCGATCCGAACACGGTGCAGGCGACGCCGAATGTCGGCTGCGACGTAGTGACCCGCTTCGTGCGCGGCATCATCACGCTGGAGGGGCGGATGATCTCCTGGATCGCGCTCGACGACATCCTGCCGCCGGAAGAGACCGCCGAAGCCGCATGAGCGCAGCGGCGAACCTGCGACCCCGCGACGAGCGGCTGGTGGATGGGGAGTTCGTCTTCACGGGCGAGAACTTCCGCCGCATCGCTACGCTCATGCGCAGCGAGACGGGCATCCATTTGCCGGAAGCGAAAGCGACTTTGGTCTATTCGCGCCTGGCCAAGCGGCTGCGCCAGCTCGGGCTGCCCAATTTCGATGCCTATTGCGAACTGATCGCCTCCGACCGGGGCGAAGCCGAGCGTAACGCCATGGTCGCGGCGCTGACCACCAACGTCACCCGTTTCTTCCGCGAGCCGCACCACTTCGAGCATCTGCGCGACCGCGTGCTGCCGGCGCTGGCGGAGGCGGCGCGGCGCGGCGCGCGGGTGCGGATGTGGTCGTCGGCGTGCTCCAGCGGCGAAGAGCCGTACTCGATGGCGCTGACGCTGCTCGCGCTGATGCCGGAGGCGGCCAGGTTCGACGTGCGCATCCTGGCCACCGACATCGACCCCAACGTCGTCGCCACGGCCAAGGCCGGCGCCTACAGCGACCACGCGGTCGAGCCGATTCCGGCGCCGCTGCGCGAACGCTGGATGACGCGCGTCGACGGCAAGTGGCGCGCGGGCGAGGAGATGCGCGCGCTGGTGCGCTTCAACACGCTCAACCTGATCGGCGCCTGGCCGATGAAGGGGCGCTTCGACGTCATCTTCTGCCGCAATGTCGTGATCTATTTCGAACAGGAGACGCAGGACCTGATCTGGCAGCGTTTCCAGAGCGTGCTGGCGCCCAACGGGCGGCTCTATGTCGGCCACTCCGAGCGGGTGGATTCGCCCGCCTACGCCAGCGACGGCCTCACCATCTATCGCCTGCGCGGAGGCGCCGCATGAGCGTGCGCGTTCTCATCGTCGACGATTCCGCCACCATCCGCAGCCTGATCCGGGCGGAGCTTTCGCGCGATCCGGAGATCGAGATCGTGGGCATGGCCGGCGATCCGCTCGAAGCGCGCGAGGCGATCAAGGCGCTCAATCCCGACGTCATAACGCTCGATGTCGAGATGCCGAAAATGACCGGCCTCGAGTTTCTCGAGAAGATCATGCGGCTCAGGCCCATGCCGGTCGTGATGGTGTCGACGCTGACGCAAGCGGGCGCCGCGATCACGGTCGAGGCGCTCGAAATGGGCGCCGTCGATTGCGTCGGCAAGCCGGACTTCGAGGGGCTGGCGGAGAAGGTGAAGGCGGCCTCGCGCGCCCAGGTGCGCGCGCTCGGCGACCGCCCGCCGCCGCCGCGCGCGGACACCGCGCCGTTCCGTCCGTCCAACAAGGTGCTGGCGATCGGCGCCTCGACCGGCGGCGTCGAAGCATTGATCGCCATGCTCTCGGTGTTTCCGGAGAACTGCCCGCCCACGCTCATCACCCAGCACATGCCGGCGACGTTCACGCCGAGCTTCGCCGCTCGGCTCGACCGCGTGTGCAAGCCGCATGTGGAAGAGGCCAGCGCCGGCGCGCCGCTGAAGCTCGGCTGCATCTATCTCGCCCCCGGCGGCGTGGCGCATCTGACCGTTTCCAACGGCGTCTGCCGCCTCGAAAACACCGACCCCGTCAATGGCCACCGCCCGTCTGTCGACGTGATGTTCCATTCGATGGCGCGCGAGTTCGGCCGCCGTGGCGTCGGCGTGATCCTCACCGGCATGGGCCGCGACGGCGCCGCCGGCCTCAAGAGCATGCGTGACGCCGGCGCCCACACGCTGGGCCAGGATGAAGCCAGCTGCGTCGTCTACGGCATGCCGCGCGTGGCGTTCGAGATCGGCGGCGTCGAACGGCAGGTGAGCCTGGGCGGCATCGGCAGCGCCGCGCTGGATTTGTGTTCATCAGAAAAGAGGGGAGCCGCCTGATGCCCGCCGCTTCCACGATCAAGGTGCTGATCGTCGACGACCAGCTCACCATGCGTG
Source organism: Hyphomonadaceae bacterium (assembly GCA_023384105.1). Taxonomy (GTDB): domain Bacteria; phylum Pseudomonadota; class Alphaproteobacteria; order Caulobacterales; family Aquidulcibacteraceae; genus Vitreimonas. Next base: position 369,082 of record JAHDXR010000001.1, read on the forward strand.
CGCTGATCCGCTCGGCGCTGCAGGAGATCGGGTTCAAGGACATCACCGACGCCGGCGATGGCGAGGAGGGGCTGAAGGCCCTCATCACCCAGCCCGCGCACCTGGTGATTTCCGATTTCAACATGCCCAAGCTCGACGGGCTCGGCCTGCTGCGCGCGATCCGCGCGCACGAGCCGATCCGCAAGACCGCCTTCATCATGCTCACCGGCCGCGCCGACAAGGAACTGGTGCAGGCGGCGATGCAGTTCGGCGTCAACAACTACGTCACCAAGCCGTTCTCGCCCGCGACGCTGCGCGGCAAGATCGAAGACGTGTTCGGCCCGCTCACGTGACCGCGGCCGCATCCCCCGCGCCGATGCAGCGCCCCGAACGCATGCTTCATGTGGTTCAGGGCGAATACGCGATCACGGCCGAGCCGGATGCGGTCCTGACCACGATCCTGGGCTCGTGCGTGGCCACTTGCCTTTACGATCCGATCGCCCGCGTCGGCGGCATGAACCACTTCCTGCTGCCGGGCGACACCGGCGCCGCGAGCGAAGGGATGAAGTACGGCGTCAACGCCATGGAACTGCTGATCAACGGCCTCCTGCAGCGCGGCGCGATGCGCGGCCGGCTCGAGGCCAAGCTGTTCGGCGGCGCGGCGGTGATGAGCAATCTCTCCGACATCGGCTCGCAGAACGCCGCCTTCGCCAGGCGCTTCCTGCAGACCGAAGGCATACAGGTCGTGGGCGCCAGCCTCGGCGGCGACCGCGCCCGGCGCGTGCGCTACTGGCCGACAACGGGGCGCGCCACGCAGCTTTGGATCGACCGCAACGACGTCTTCACCGCCGAGCGCCGCGCCAGGCCCGCCGCGCCGCCGCCCCAGGCGGGCGACGTCGAACTGTTCTGAGGACCGCCCGATGAGCCCTGCCGCCAAGAGTGCGCACATTCCCGCGCCGCAGCTGATGACGACGCTTGCGGGCGAACTCGAACGCATGCGCGAGATCGGCACGCGCATCGAGATCTCGCTCTGCCAGCTCGCCAGCAGCGCCGCCGATCAGGGCGAATGGCTGGACGACGTGCAGCAGCTCGACCTGTTGCTGCAGCAGCTGGCGGCGCTGCGCGACTTCGTCGGCGCGGCCGCCTGCGCCGAAGGCGCCGCGCAGGCCTCGTTCGCCATGGGCGAAGCGCTCGACCAGGTGCTGCTGCACGATCTGCGCGCGCGCCTCAGCGGCGAGCAGGCCGAAGCGCAGGAGAGCGGCGACCTGATGCTGTTCGACGGGGACGGCGCCTCATGACCCACCCGGTTCAGCAGAAGATCAACCTCTCGCTCGCCAGCGTCCTGGTGATCGACAACAGCCAGCACGTGCTGGACATCCTCACTCAGGTGATGAAGGGGATGGGCGCGCAGGACATACACCGCTGCACGACCGTCGCCGACGCCAGCCAGTTTCTGGCGCAAACGCCGGCCGATCTGATCGTGATCGACCCCACGCTGAAGGACGAGGACGGATACGAGTTCATCCGCAGCGTCCGCCGCTCGTCGTCTTCGACGCAGCGCGTTGCGCCGATCATCTCGATGTCGGGCTATTCGACGGCGGCCACGGTGGCGCGGGCGCGCGATTGCGGCGCCAACTTCTTCGTCGCCAAGCCGATCACGCCGAAGGTGCTGATCGACCGCCTGATCTTCATCGGCCGCGACAATCGCCAGTTCATCGAGGTCGAGGGCGGCTATTGCGGCCCCGACCGCCGTTTCAAGTTCGAGGGGCCGCCGCCGGGCTCGCTCGGCCGCCGCGCCGAAGACAAGGCGCCGGTCGGCGACGCCTCCGCGCCCAACATGTCCCAGGACGAAGTCGACTTCATGATCAAGCCGCAGCGGGTTCAGCTATGAGCCGCATTCGCAAATATCGTCCCGACGTGCGGCTGCGGAGCCTGCTCAACCGGCCCGGCGGCGTCTCGATCGAACAGGCGCTGAGCGAGGCCGCGCGCGGCATCGAGACGCTGCGCGCGCAATGCGTCGGCGCGGTCGACGCCAAGATCGAGGAAATCGCCGCCGCCGCGATCGACGATACGTACTGCGTCCCCGCCGTCTACGCCCTGGCCGACGAGATTTTCGTGCTGGCGGGCACGTTCGGCCTCAGCGACGTCAGCCGCGCCGCCTACAGCCTGTGTGCGCTGCTGTCGTCGGACGAGGGCGCGCGCAAGGCCGCCGCCGTGCACGTGCACGTCGACGCGCTGCGCGCCTTGCGCAACCCCGTCGTCGCCAGCGACAGCCTCGCCGCCGCCAAGGTGCTGGACGGGCTCGCCAACGTCACCAAGCGCTACGCTAAGGACGCAGCGCCAGGGCGCTGAGCCGCGCGCTCCCGCTTAAGTGCGTCGCGCCGTTAGGTAGCGCACACACAGCTTTCCCCGCTTCCCGGCCGGAGCACAGCGAAGAGCCGGGACCCAGGAGCAAACGCACCCGCGCTTCATCCCCTGGACCCCGGCTCGTACCCCGGCTTTCGCCGGGGCTGCGTCCGAGGAGCGTGATCCACCGCGTCCTCCCCGGCCAGGGGGAGCACGGGCGGCTGTGCGAGTGGCCGTACGGCGAGAAGCGGAAACGAGCGGCGACGCCGGGCGCGCGATATCGCGCTTTTCGCGCAAGCCGTCGCGTCCGTCGCGAACGGCTGCTCGCAGCGGTGATGGCGAGCAAGGACTTTCAGTCCAGCGGGGGCACCTCTTGGTTGGACTCGGAGCGATCGCGGTAAAGCGCCGCCCGCACGAGGAGGATGAAGGTGACGGGCGTGGTCAGCAGCACGAAGAGCAGGAGCAGGAGTTCGCGCCCGACCGGCCGCGACTGCAACACCGAGAAGCAGAGCATTGATCCGGACAGGATCAGCGCCGCGCCGAGGGTGGTTCCGAGCGTCGGGGCGTGAACGCGCTGGTAGAAGGACCGCAGCGTTGCGAGGCCGACCGCGCCGATCAGGGTGAACGCGGCGCCCCCGACGATGAGAATGCTGGTGAGCAAAGCGGCCCACAGCGGCAGATCGGGCGCCTCGATCATTCGATCACTTCACCGCGCATCAGAAACTTCGCCATGGCGACAGTGGAGGCGAACCCCAGCAAGGCGATGACAAGGGCGGCCTCGAAATAGAGCATGCTTCCGGTCCGTACGCCGAACGTCACGATCATCAGCATCGCGGTCACGTAGAGCGTGTCGAGCCCGAGGACGCGATCCTGCGCGCGCGGGCCCCGGGCAATGCGCCACACCGCCATCGTCATCGCCATCGCCAGCATGATTTGCGCGGCAAAGAGGGCTCCGCCAAGAATGAGGACGTTCACTGGAATATCTCCCTCAACAGCGGTTCGTACCGGCGCTTTACCAAATCTATCCAATCCGCCTCGTCCACAAAATCGAACACGTGCAGGAGTAGGCGGTTCGTCGCCGCGTCGTGCTGCGCCCAGAGCGTGCCGGGCGTGCTTGTGATGATCACCGCCAGCAGCGCCAAACCGTATCGATTGGTAAGTTCGAGAGGTATGGCGACGAAGCCTGACGTGTGCGCGTGTCTGGCGCCGCCGAGTATGATCGCGGCGACCGCGAAGTTTGAGCGCACGATGTCGTAGATGACGATGCCTGCGAGTTTGAACAGGGCCACGGCGCTTCCGATGCGCAATTTCGGGGCTTCAAGCGGGACAAGGCTCCAAGGCGCAACGATCCCGATCAGGACGGCGCCGAGCAAGGTCATCGGGGCCAGCGAATTATGCAGCAGCACCCAGAAGGCCGCGAGAGCGAGCGAAAGCCCGGGGTAGGGGAAGAGGCGGCTCATCGGGACGTCTCGTTCGCCGGCGCTGGCGGGACATCGCCGCCGAGCACTGCGCCGATATAGTCCTGCGGACGGGAGAGCCAGGCGACCGTGTCATCCGTGAAGCGGAAGACGGCCGCGCCGTTGACGGTCATGATGACGCACGCGGCCAGAAGCCCGGCGATGGCGACGAACTCCACGCCGCGCACGCGCGGCGTCACGCTTTCCTTGGACGCCCAGATCGACTCGATCCCGATGCGCAGCAATGCGACGACGGCCGTGAAGCTCGAGAGCGTCAGCAAAGCGATGAGCACCCAATCCGCCGCCGTCGCCTGTTCGGACAGGCCGGCCATCATGGCGAATTTGCCGACGAAGCCGGACAGCGGCGGCAGGCCCGCCAGCAGAAGAGCGCAGAGAATAAAGCCGCCGCTGATGAGCGCTATGGCGGCGGGGATAACGACGCCCACCTCGTCACTGGGCGAACCGTCCTCGTAGGGGTCGCGATATTCGTCCTCGAAGACAGGGGGCGGCGAGGCCGGCGCCGTTGTGCCGCGCGCGCGGTTCAGGAGCTCGACCAGCAGGAAAAAGGCGGCGACGGCGAAGGTCGAGCTGATCATGTAATAGAGCGCGCCGGACAAGGCCCGACCGCCGCCGGCGCCGACGACGGCAAGGACCGCACCGGAAGAGATCAGAATGGAAAAGCCTGCGATGCGGGAGAACGTGCGCGCCGCCAGCATGCCGGCCGCGCTCATCGCGATGGTGAGCGCCCCGCCGAACAAGAGCAGCGGACTGGCGAATCCCGCGGCGTCCCCGGTCTCCGGGCCGAAGAAGAGGAATGTGACGCGCAGCACCGCATAAACGCCGACCTTGGTCATGATCGCGAACATCGCCGCCGCCGGCGCGCTTGACGCCGAGTATGTCGGCGGCAGCCAGAAACCGAGCGGCCAGATCCCGGCCTTGATCAAGAACGCGACGCCGAGCACCGCGCAGCCGATTTCGAACAATGTTCGCTGCGCGCCAGAGAGTTCGGGCAGCCGTCCGGCGAGGTCCGCCATGTTGAGCGTTCCGGCGACGCCGTAGATCGCGCTGACGCCGAGAAGGAACAACGACGAGGCGCCAAGATTGACCGCAATATAGTGAAGCCCCGCTTTGACCCGTGCGGCTCCCGAGCCGTGCAGCACCAGCCCGTACGACGCCGCCAGCAGCACCTCGAAGAAAACGAACAGGTTGAACAGATCGCCCGTGAGAAAGGCGCCGTTAAGTCCAGCCAACAGCAACAGGAACAGGGCGTGGAAGCGGGGCCCCGCCCGGTCCCAGCGCGCCAGCGAGAACACCAGCGTGGCAAGCCCGAGCGTGCTCGCGAGCGCCACCATCATCGCCGATAATCGATCGAGAACCAGGACGATGCCGAACGGCGCCGGCCAGTCGCCGATCCGATAGACCGCGGCCGCGCTTGCGTCCGGCGCGGCGACCGAAAGCAGCAAGGTGGCGGAAACCAGCAGCAACGCCGTCACCGTCGCGAAGCTGACGGCGATGCGCAGCGGCCGTTCCTCGATCATCATAACGAGCGCGGCGGCGCCCAGCGGCAGGACAATCGGCGCGACGATCAGGTGCGTGAGCAAGCCGTTCATTGCTCGGGCTCCTGGCCGTCGACGTGGTCGGTCCCGGTCAGGCCCCGCGAAGCCAGCAAGACGACGAGGAAAAGCGCGGTCATCGCGAAGTTGATCACGATGGCCGTCAGCACCAGGGCCTGCGGGAGCGGATCGGTATAGGCGCCGGCGCCGCCAACGGCCGGGTCGAGCACCGGGGGCGCGCCGATGCGAATCCCGCCGACGGAGAAAATGAAGAGATTGACGCCGTAACTGATCAAAGAGAGGCCGATGACGACCTGAAACGTGCGCGGCCTGAACAACAGCCAAACGCCCGACGCGATCAGCACGCCGATAGCGAGTGCGAGCACGATCTCCATCAGCTTTGGCCGCCTGCTTGCGGCGCATCGCTTGCCGGCTCAGGCGCCGGCAGGGCGTCGGCTTCCGCTCCGGCCCGGTCAGGAAGGACATGGCGTGGCGTGCGGATCGATTGGTGCGCGAGCACAATGAGCATCAGCACCGTGGCGCCGACGACGAGTGCAAACACGCCGAGATCGAAGATCATCGCCGTAGCCGCGGGCGCGGGGCCGAGACCGGGAATATCGATGTAGCTGAAATACGATGTGAGGAACGGATAGCCGAATATCCAAGAACCGGCGCCGGCGGCCACCGCGGTCAGAAGCCCGGCCCCGATCCAGATGATCGGCTGGACGCGCAGACGGGCCTCGGTCCAGCGCGTTCCGGAAGCCATGTACTGGATCACGAACGCGATCGACATCGTGACGCCGGCGGCGAAACCGCCTCCGGGCAAGTCGTGTCCGCGCATGAACAAATAAACCGCGAGAACGGCGATGACCGGAAAAGACCACTGCATCAGGACGCGCGGGACCATGAGGTAGTCGCGCAGCGTCTGGCCGACATTGCGTTCGGCATGGCGTTCATCGTAGTCATTCTGCCGGCGTTGCTGCGGCGGCGCCGCCACGGTTTCCCGAGCGGGCCGGAAACGCCGCAACAGTGCGAAGACGGTGAGCGCCACTACGCCCAGCACCGTGATCTCGCCCAGCGTATCGAAGGCGCGGAAATCGACCAGCAGCACGTTGATCACATTGCGCCCGCCCGCATCGGCGTAGGAGCGCTCCAGAAAGAAACTTGAAATCGGATCCGGCGCCGGCCGGGTCATGACCGCCAATGTCAACGCGGAAACGGAGAGGCCCGCGGTCGCCGCGACAGCGAGGTCGAGGCCGCGGCGCACGCGCATGCGCCAGCGCGAGGCGCGCGAGAAAGCGCGCAATTGCTCAAGACGGATCGGAAGCCATCTGAGGCCAAGCAGCAGAAGCACGGTGGTGACGATCTCGACCAGCAATTGCGTAAGGGCGAGGTCGGGCGCCGAAAGCCATATGAACGTGAGACAGCTGACAAGGCCCGCCCCGCCCATAAGCACCAACGCGACGTAGCGATGGTACTTGGCCTGATAGGCGGCGCCGATCGCGCAGGCGGCTCCGACGACCCACATCAAAGCGAATACCGGATCGACAGGCTGCAGCTGGGGCGAGAGCGGCACGCCGCCGGCGACGAAGGCGACGGCCAGCGCTATCGCCAGCGGGATCAGCACGAGCAGGCGAAGCTGAGGCTGTAGCCAGCGCGTGCTGAGCCTCTGCTCCAACCCTCGCGCCAGCGCCACAAGGCCAGCCATGGCGCCGTCGAACAGTCGGCGCGCCTGGAAGCGATGCAGGATCGGGGGAGCGCCGCGGGAATTGGCGTTGATGCGCTTGCCGAAGAGCGCGTAAGCCAGCGCGCCCGCGATCAAGGCCGTCATGCTCAGCAGCAATGCCGGGCTGAAACCGTGCCAAATGCGCAGGCTGTAATTGGGAGCCTGCGGGCCGAGCATGGAATCGACGGCGGCCGCGAGAAACGGCCCGATGGTGAGGCCGGGAACGATGCCGACAACGAGGCAGATCAGGACCAGGATCTCAATCGGAAAACGCATCCATTGGGGCGGCTCCGCCGGCGTGCGCGGACATTCCGTCGGCGGCGGGCCGAAGAAGGTCGTGTGAATGAAGCGCAGCGAATAAAGGACGCTGAAGGCGCTCGCCAAGGTCGCCAATACGGGAAGCGCGTAGTTGAAGGGGCGGGTCGAACTCTGCGCGATCGCCTCGGCGAGGAACATTTCCTTGGACAGAAAGCCGTTGAGCAAAGGCACGCCCGCCATCGCCGCCGCAGCGACCATGGCGAGGCTCGCGGTGACCGGCATGAAGCGGACAAGACCGCTCAGCTTGCGCATGTCGCGCGTGCCGGTTTCGTGGTCGATGATGCCCGCCGCCATGAACAGCGAAGCCTTGAAGGTCGCGTGATTGACGGTGTGAAAGATCGCGGCCACGGCGGCCAGCGGGCTGCCAAGGCCCAGGAGCAGGGTGATGAGGCCGATATGGCTGATGGTGGAATAGGCGAGAAGCCCCTTGAGATCGTGCTGATAGATCGCGGCGAACGCGCCGATGAGCAGCGTCGCCATGCCGACCGACCCCACGAGCGCATACCACGCATCTGTGCCCGACAAGACCGGCCACAACAGGATGAGCAGAAAGACCCCCGCCTTCACCAAGGTGGCGGAATGCAGATAGGCGCTGACCGGCGTCGGCGCCGCCATCGCGTGCGGCAGCCAGAAGTGAAACGGAAATTGCGCGCTCTTGGTGAAGGCGCCGATCAGGATCAGCACAAGCGTCGGCAGATAGAGCGCGTGTTCGCGGATGCGCTCGCCCGCGCCGAGCACGACGTCCAGGTCGAACCCGCCGGCGATCTGCCCGAGCAGCAGCATGCCGACCAGCAGGCAGAGCCCGCCCGCCGCCGTCACCGTAAGCGCCATGCGCGCGCCCTCGCGCGCGTTCGCATTCTGGTGCCAGTAGCCGATCAGCAGGAAGGAGAACAGGCTCGTCACCTCCCAGAAGAGCGCAAGCTGAATGATATTGCCCGACATGACGATGCCGAGCATCGCGCCCATGAACGCCAGCAAGAACGAATAGAAGCGGGGAACCGGATCCTCGGCCGACATGTAGTAGCGCGCGTACAAGACGATGAGCGCGCCGATGCCCACGATCAACAGCGCGAACAGCCAAGACAGGCCGTCGAGACGAAATACGAGATTGACCCCCAGCGAAGGCAGCCAGGCGATGTCGGTGCGCGCGCCGTCGAAAGTCGCGCCGTGAAGCAGGACGAGGCAGACAAGGCCCGCAATCGTGACCGTTGAGGCCAGCGTCGCAGCGGCGTTGCGGGCGTGCGTCGGCAGCCAAGCCGCAAGCAACGCGCCGAAAAACGGCAGACCGATCAAGGCCAGCAGCAGGAAGCTAGTCGGCATCGCGCGCGCCCCTTCTTGCGGTGAACTGCGCCGCCTTCATCAAGGACACATCGGCCGTTGCTGAGAGCAAGCCCTGATATTGTGTAGTCGTCATCTGGCGCCCGGCATCCGCACGACAAGGATGTCGCTGGGTGTTCCGTCCACGATCTTGGGGGCGTGTCCGCCGATCAGCAGATGAAACAGCCTGCCGTGGCCGACAGTGCCGATCACGGTCAAATCCGCATTTTGTTCGATGACGTAGTTGTGGATCATAACCTCGGGGCGGCCGTGCTCGATCAGCGTCACGATGCCGCTGCGCACGCTCTCGGGCATGTCGGCGTCGCGGACGAAAGCTCTAATTTCCTCCTGCTCCATCGCCGAGAAGTCGCGGCTGAGTTGGGACGCGCCCGACAAGGAGCGGTACGGCATGTCGAAGGCGTGCATGACCGCAAAGGCGGCGTCCGGAAACATGTGCGCCGCAACGGACAATCCGTAGCCGGCCTCCGCGGTGAAGTCGGTTCCCACAAGGATGTGCCGGTAAGCGCCCGACAGCCGGGATTTGACCACCAGCACGGAGGTCGGCGCGCGGCGGATCAAATACTCCACGGTTCTGCCGAGAACGGCTCTTCCCAGTCCCTGACCGCGCGTAGCGCCGACGACGATCAGGTCGCACCGTTCCTGCGCTGCGACATCCAGAATGACCTCGGGCGCCTCGCCCTGGGTGACGATGATTCTGAGGTCGGCGACAGGTTCGCGAAGGTCGCGGCGGATTTGTCTCTCGACCACGAGCGCCGGGTCGGGCGGCCGCCGCCAGGAGGGAAGGTCATCGTAGAACGGCGAGCGGCTCGCAATCGTCTGGTTCTCCAGCGCGTGCACGACGATCAAGCCTGCATTCCACTGGCGCGCCAGCTGCGTGGCCCGATCGAGCGCCCTGTCGCTGCGCGCGCTCAGGTCCGTGGCCAGCAGGATTTTTTGCGGCGGCTTGAACAAGGGGAGCGCGTTGGCCATCGTGAACTCCGGGCGCAATTGGGGACACCGGCAGTTTTTTATACGGACAAGGGCGATTTGACCACGCGATGCGGAAAGCACGCGCGAATATTCGCGCGCAATGAAGCTAGAACGCCTGGTGAGCGAGGCGCAGCATCAGCGCCGCGGCCGCAAGCCACATCGCTTCGTCCCAGTAGGTCGTTGTGCGCGCAATAATATGCTCTCCTCTGGCTACCGCGTAGCCGGCGGCGAAGACGGCGTACAGCGCCAGCCAAAACGCAACGGCATCGAGACCAAGACCGTTCTTCTGAAAGAGCGCGATGAGAACGGAGATTGCGGCCTTGATGCAGAAGCGGCCGACGTGTTCTTTCGCAGCGGCGTCCATGTTCTCACGCCGCGCGCGGTCCGGGGTCGTCATCGTCCGGGTCCGGACGTTCTTCCGTCCGGTCCCCGGCGGCTTTGCGGCGGCTCGCCAGATCGACAACCGCAGGAGGCGCTTCGGGACTCGCTGGATCGGCGGCGGGTTGTCGGACCTTCACAACGGTCAGTTTGTGCTTATGGCCGTCTGGCGCCTGCCAGGTGATGGACTGGCCGGCGGAGAGGCCGATCAGCGCCGCGCCGATGGGCGTGAGCACCGACACCTTGTTCTGCGCGATGTCCGCCTCGTTTGGAAACACCAGGATAACGCGCCCGTTCTGGGTGCTGTCCGACAGGAACTCGACGAGCGAGCCCATGCGGACGACGTCCGGGGGTATTGCATCCGCGGCGACGACGCGCGCGCGCTCCATCTCCGCACGCAATTCATCGGCGACCTCGGGAAAGCGGCGCGACGCCGCATCGGCGATTGCGATGAGCTTTCGATGGTCCGTCTCCGTGACAATGAGCGGAGGCTTGACCTCCGTGATCGTTTGCTGAGCCATGATGGTGGCGGTCTCCTTGCCGCCTGTGCGTCGCTGCGCCGCTGAATTGCCGTTTCGATGAGGTGTAAGGCGCGCAAGGCCGTTGCGTTGGCGCGCGCGGAGGGCGCCCCCGGAGACGCCTGGCGTTTATGGCCGCGTCCCGGGGGCTAAAAACCCGTGATCGGATGGCTCCGAAGGAATGCCGCGCACGTCGTCACCATTAAACCAGCCTGACGGGTTGAAGTTTCTTGTCAAGTCATCGGAAAAGATCGCGCCGCAGATGGATTGCGCCTGCAAGTGCGCGCCTTGCGGCGGCTTGTTGACACGCAGGCGGGCCGGTTCAATATGAAAGCCGCTATGCGTTCCAGCTTTCTCACGCAGCGCGTCCGTCTCGATCTCGCACGGGCCTGACCCCTAGCCGATGTGGCTAGGGGTTTGATGGCGCGCCACGCGCGCATTTCTTAAGAGCCACGAGGAATTCATCGTTTCACGCCGCGCCGGAGGCGACGGATGATGCGAAAGCATAGACGCATCCCATCAGTGATGATGCGGAGCGATGATCACGAGCGCCTCGCGGCCTTGGCGGCCGCGGCGCGCGCCCGAACGCCAGGCGCGCCGCTCCTGCTCAAGAAGTTGGCGCGCGCGACCCTTGCGCCCACGACGCCCGACGGCGTCGTCCGCATGAACAGCGTTGTGAGCTTCGAGTACAACGGTCTGTCCTGCCGGGACATGACGCTCGTCTTCGACGAAGACACGGACGTTCTGGCCGGACGCCTCTCGGTCTTGACGCCGGCCGGCGCGATGCTGCTCGGCATGGCCGCGGGCGAAGCGGTCGAGTGGCGCGATGAGGCAGGCCGCTTGAGCCGCTTGAAAGTGGAGCATGTGTCGGCGCCGGGACGCGCGGAAGCGGAGAACCTGGCGTGAAGCCTACGGTCTTACGAGGCTAAGCGCTCCTCGGGCGGCCTACAGCGCTGCGCCCAAAAACAGACTCGCCGTCCATGGACCGCCGGCGCTCCGCCGGCCGGCTTGAACCTGTGAAAGTTGGAGCGCTCGCCGCCGCAGCGTATACGCGCGGGAGGCGCCACGCTCTCAATGATCGCGTCAAGACCGACACCGCTGTCGTCATACCGTGATCCGCACGAAGCAGCGCGCCGCCCCCGCGGACAGCTTAGAAGCGCGCGGGCGCAAGCGGCGCAATGTCGATCGCCGGCGTCGCGCCCGAGATGAGATCGGCGAGCACGCGGCCGGCGCCGCACGCCATCGTCCAGCCCAGCGTGCCGTGGCCGGTATTGACATAGAGATTGCGGAAGCGCGTAGGCCCGATGATCGGCGGGCCGTCGGGCGTCATCGGACGCAGACCGGACCAAAGCTCCAGATCGTCCGTATAAGCGGCGCCGGGAAACAGGTCGTTCAGACAAAACGCCAGCGTGTCGCGCCGTCGCGCCGGACGGTCGTGACTGAACCCGGACACTTCCGCCATGCCGCCCACGCGAATGCGCTCGCCAAGGCGGGTGACCGCGATCTTGTAGGCCTCATCCAGCAACGTCGAAACCGGCGCGCGGGCGGCGTCGGCCACCGGCGCGGTGATCGAATAGCCTTTGACGGGATAGACCGGCAGCCGCAGCCCGAGCGGCCTCAGAAGCCGTGGCGTGTAGCTCGCCAGCGCGGCGACGAATACGTCGGCGTCGATCTCGCCTTGGTCGGTGCATGCGGCTGCAACTGCGCCGTTCGCGGTTCGGAGCGAATTGATGTTGACGCCGTAGTGAAACTTCACGCCGTAGCTGGCGAGCCAGGCGGCGAGCGCCTGGGTGAACTTATGGCAATCGCCGGTTTCGTCATTGGGCAGACGCAGGCCGCCTGCAATCTTTTCACGCGCGGCGGCAAGCCCGGGCTCGGCGCGCACGCAGCCGTCGCGGTCGAGCAATTCAAAGGCTACGCCATAGCGCTCCAGCACCGCGATGTCCTTGGCGCTGTCGTCCATTTGGCGTTGCGTGCGGAAGAGCTGGAGGGTGCCAAGCGTCCTCTGGTCGTAGTCGAGCCCGAGATCGCTGCGCAGCGACCACAGCTCGTCGCGGCTCAGTTCGGCCAGCGGCACCATCCGGCTCTTGTTGCGGGCATAGCGGGCCGGCGTGCAATTGCGCAGCATGGCGAGCGCCCAGGACGCCATCGCGGGATCGAAGCGCGGCCGGAGGATGAGCGGCGCATGGCGCATGAACAGCCATTTGAGCGCCTTCATGGGAATGCCGGGCGCCGGCCAGGGCGAGGCGTAGCCCGGCGAGATTTCGCCCGCATTGGCGAAACTGGTTTCCAGGCCGGGACCGTCTTGGCGGTCGAGCACAATGACCTCATGGCCCGCGCGTGCGAGATAATAAGCGGAGGCGATGCCGATCACCCCGGCGCCGAGCACGACGATCTTCATCGTTCTCAATCTCCGATATGCGCGTAGGTTCGATGCAGCCGCGCGCCGAGCCGCGTCAGAATTTCGTAGGCGATGGCGCCGGCCTCGCGCGCCACGTCCTCAAGCGATTGGCTGGGGCCGATGAGTTCGACCAGATCGCCTTCCGCGAGCGTGTCGGGCGCGAGCGCGCTCACATCCACGCTCATGCTGTCCATCGAGACGCGGCCGATCATCGGCAGGCGCACGCCGCCGCGCCAGGCCGCGCCGCGTCCGCCAAGATGGCGCGGCCAGCCGTCGGCGTAACCGATTCCGAGTGTGGCGATCCGGCGCGGCGCGGAAGCGGCATAGTCGAGGCCATAGCCCACGCCGGCGCCGGCCGGGATCGTGCGGATTTGCAGCACGGGCGCATCGAGCGTGACAACGCGCTGTAACGGCATCGCTTCGGATGAGGGCGCGGCGCCGTAGAGCGCAACGCCGGGGCGGACGAGATCGCCCCGATAGGCGCCGTCCAGGAAAATCCCGCCGCTATTGGCGATCGAGGCGGGCGTTTGCGGAAACAGTGCCCGCGCCTGTGCGAAGGCGGCCAACTGCGCCGCATTGGCCGGATGCGCCGGCGTGTCCGCGCAAGCCAGGTGCGTCATGAGCAGCCGCAACGGCGCGGCGGCGAGAAAGCCGGCATCTTGCGCAAGCTCCGCGGCGCTTTGGAGATCGAGGCCAAGACGCGACATGCCGGTGTCGATCTGAAGGGCGGCGGGCGCCGTGCCGCCGCGCGTTTGGGCGAATGCTTGCCATGCGCGGCATTGCTCCACACTGCTCAGCACCGGGATGATTCCCGCATCGGCGCAGACGGCTTCGGCGCCGCGCGCCACGCCGTTCAGAACGTAAAGCACGCCTTCGGCGCCGATCATGCCGCGCAGCGCGAGCGCTTCCTCCAGGTGGGCCACGAAAAAGTCGCGGCAGCTGGCGCGCGCCAGGGCGCTGACGACAGGCGCGGCGCCGAGGCCGTAGGCGTCCGCTTTGACAACGGCGGCGCAGCGCGCCGGCGCCGCCGTTGCGGCAAGGCGGCGGAAGTTCGCGCATAAAGCGCCGAGATCGATGCGCAGGCGTCCGAGTTGGGAAGACACAGGCGCGGACAGGCCGCTCTTCATGGCGGGCGCCAGATTACCGGAAGCATCGGGCAATGTTCGGTTGATTGTTGCAGGAAAGCGGTGATCATGGCCCGCTCACGGCAGTAAATTGCGTGAGACGGCAGAATATGCAAACCGACGAGTTCGACCGCAAAATCCTGAATGCGCTGCGGCTCAACGCCCGGATCACCAACAGCGCGCTCGCCGAGGAAGTGGGGCTATCCGCTTCGGCCTGTCTGCGGCGCGTCCGGGCGCTGGAGCGGGGCGGCGTCATCCTGGGCTACACGGCGATCGTCGCCGGGCGCGCGCCTGACGAAGGGGCCACGGCGATCGTGCAGGTCGCGCTGGAGCGGCAGACGGGCGCGTTCCTGACCAAGTTCGAGCGCGCCCTGCGCAAGCATCCCGAGATCGAGGAATGGCATCTGATGACGGGCGACGGCGACTATATCCTGCGCCTGCGCGTCGGCGGCATCGAGGACTACGCGCGATTCCATCGCGACGTGCTCTCCCAATTGCCGGGCGTGGCGCGCATCACCACGAGTTTCGCCATGCGCAGCCAATGGCGCGGCTAGGCTGAAGGTTTTGCGCTGCGCTTTAAGCGCAGCCCGCCGGCGTGCACGCGCCGGCCGTCCCCGCCGGCGTTGCGTTTGGCGCTGTGGCCGTTTCGCCGACCAGCGCCATGATCTCGGCCCCGAGTTGCAGGTCGGGCAAGTGGCCGAAGGCGTGTCGGCGCAAGCGCCCGTCGCGGTCGATCAGCAATGTCGTCGGCGTGCCCTGCATCGCATAGGCGCGCATCGTGTGCGGGAGCCCGTCGCCGTCGGGCTCATCGACGCCGACCGGGAAGGCGATCTGGTATTCGTGCAGGAATGCTTCAAGCGCCTTGGGGCTCATGGCGTCGTGATGCTCGAACACCGTGTGCAAGCCGATGACCGCGACATCTTCCGGTCGGAACGTCTCCGCGACACGCTTGGCCTGCGGCAGGCCGTGACTGACGCAGCCGGGGCACAGCATCTGGAAAGCGCAAACCGTCACGACGCGCCCGCGCAAATCGGCGAGCGCGAGCGGCGTCGGCGTGTTGAACCACTGGATCGTGCGCCAGGGCGGCGCGGCTTTGAGCGCAGGCATCGCTTCTCCTTGTCTTGTCCGTTCGCCGGCGCAGCAGGGAATGGCTCTGCGCCGGCGATGGCTTCCGCCTATTGATTGACGCGGCCGGGAAGGCTGAGATCGCCAGAGGCCACATCGAACACGTTGGCGACGCACAGAAGCGGCGCATGGGCGCTCGCGTTGACGCGCAAGCCCGCGGTGACGCCGTCAAAGCCGGCCTCGTTGACGATGGCGATGTTCGCGAAAGGCACCCGCACTTCAACGGTTGCCCGGTCCAAAAGAGGCTGCCAGCCGGGGCTGTCGATCAGGATCGGCGCGCCGGGCCAGGTCGGCGGCAGGCGCGGGCGCTGGCCGTCAGGGATGTCGATCACCTTGAGCGCGCCGTCGCCGCAAACGGGATCGGAGCCGAGCACAACCCAATGCATGTGCCAGAGTCCGCCGTCATTGGCCAGATCGCTGTCCCGCGACTCGTCAAACAGCGGCGTGTCGTCGAAGTCGGGGTGCGCGGTCACGGCGAGGGCCAGAATGCCCGCGCCGCGCTCGAAGCCCACCTCGTAAGGGTCGATGGTTGTCGGCCAGACATAGGAAAACACCTCGCTGCCGGCGAATTGTCCGGTCGCGGTCGGTGTGGTTTCCCCGGCGCGCCCTGACACGGCCATATGGAATATCGCGACATTGCCTTCGGTGCGTATCCTCGCGTGCACGATGTCAAACGGCGCCAGCGCGCCAGGCGAACGCTCGGCGGCGATGCCGCCGGTGTGATCCTGCGGCGGCGCCGTCGCTTCACGGCTTTGGCCGTCGGCGCAGGCCGCCAGCGTCAACGTGGCCGCAGCGGCCAGGAGTGAAGCGAGGCGCATCATGCGCCTCCCTTCACGTCGGCCAACGAGGCGCCGAAATTGATGTGGAACGGTGCGCCATCGATGACGAACGCCGGCGCCGACGCTACGCCCGCCCGCTCGGCCTCGGCGATGCGCTCCGGCGCGTCCGCGAAATTGACGGCCTCGACATCAAACTTTGCCGGATCGAGCGCGCCGGCGAGTTGCTGTTCGGCCGTGACGCAGACCGGGCAGCCGGCGTGGTAAAAGATCACTTTCGCCTTCATTGTAAGGACTCCTATATAATGACCGCGCGTGATCGGCGACGCGCGCGCCTTTCGGGCTTTCCGAAACTCTTGTGCGCTCAGGCGGCGTCGGCCGCTTCGTGCTCCGGACAGTCCACCCTGAGATCGCCGTCGCCGATGGGCGCGTCGATGAACCGGCAGTGGTGGGGCTTCGATTTGTCGCGATGGACGTTGGCGGCGAAATACCGGCAGGAGAGGCACATGCGCTGGGGCGGGATCGCGCCCTCAAGCTGCAAGGCGTGAATGGCGCGCGTGACGATGCCGAGCAGCGCCGCCTGATCGGCTGGACTCAACGCATCGGCGACAGCGCCAAAGCTGAGCGGCCAGCGGCCCGCGAGCGCGCGCCCGGAACGCGTAACGCGCAACAGCAGCGCGCGGCCGTCGTCCGGGTCCGCGCGCTTCTGCAGCAGGCCCTTGCGCTCCAGCGCCGTGACGGCGTCGCTGGCGGTAGGCTGCGAAATGTGCAGATGCGCGGCGACGGCGTTGAGGCGCAAGCCCTCGGGCCGCTGCAACAGCACGCGCAGAATGTCGCCCTGCGTCGGCGTCAGGCCCTCGACTTCACCGGCGCGCCAATCGTCCTGGCGGGCGAGCGCGGCCAGGCGCGCCAGACCAAATGAAAGCTGCTCCCGCGTCATGCATAGGAGAACTATGCAAATAGCCGTGGGCGGTCAAGAAGGATCTGCGGCGGCCTGCGCCTGGCAAAGGGAGTGCGACGACCTACCGCCATGCAACAGCGTGGCCTCCTCTCTAAACTCGCCGGCCATGGCGGGGAGCGGCATCCTTCTGCGTGCGCGCGTGGCCGGGCTCCTGCTCGCGCTGTTCGCGCTGACCTTCAAGGCGACGCTGCCGCCCGGCTTCATGCTGGACGCGAACGCCGGTCGCATGCTGGTGGTTCTCTGCGGCGGCGGCGAAGCCTATTTCGACCCCGGCGCCGGGCAGATCAGCCATCCTGACGATCAGGCGCCGGCTGACGACGACAGCAGCCCGCCTTGCCCGTTCGCTCTCGCCTGCGCCCCGGCGCTCGCGACGCCTGGTTTTGTCACCCTCACGCCGACTTTTGCATATGTTGGCGTCTCAGCGCCGGCGTGCGCGCCTGTTGGCGCCGATGACGCCACAGGCCCGCCGCTGCCTGCGCGCGGGCCTCCGCTTCACGCCTGAACGTCGCCGCCGGCTCTGAACGGGCCGGCCTGTCGTGCTTCAAGCCGCCGCGCGCCATGCGTCGGCGGCCCGATCAGGCTTGCATTCCCATGTCCTTCAAATCCACGCTGCTCGTCAGCGCGCTGGTGCTCGCGCCCGGCGCCGCTTTCGCCCAATCCATCGAAGCCGAAACCATCATCGTCACCGCGCGCCCGAACCCGGAAGACCCGGCGGCGGTCGCGGACGCGCGCGAACGCCTCTCGCGCACGCCCGGCGCCGTGTCCGTCGTTGCCAATGAAGCGCACGAAAGCCGCGCTTCCGCCGGCCTTGCCGATATTCTCCGCGACGCGCCGGGCGTCTTGGCGCAACGCCGCTATGGCGAGGAATCGCGTTTCTCGATCCGCGGTTCGGGCCTCGACCAATCGTTCCACCAGCGCGGCGTGCTGTTCGCGCAGGACGGGGTGTCGTTCGCGGACGCGGACGGCTTCGCCGATTTCCAGAAGATCGACCCGCTGACGGCGCGCTATGTCGAACTTTATCGCGGCGGCAATGCGCTGCGTTTCGGCGGCGCGCAATTGGGCGGGGCGCTCAATTTCATCACGCCGACAGGCCGCACGGCGCAGTCGGAGAATTTGCTGCGCGCCGAGGTCGGCTCGTTCGGATTCGCGCGCGCCGCGGGCCAGTTTGCGCGCACATGGGGCGATTGGGACGGCTTCGCCGCGCTCACCGCCATGCAGGGCGACGGCTTTCGCGACCATGCCGAGCAGAGCCAGGCGCGCGGCACGCTCAATATCGGCCGCGCCTTCGGCGAGGACCGCGAGCTGCGCCTCATCGTCTATGGCGCCGACATCGACCAGCAGGTTCCAGGCACGCTGACGCTGGCGCAGGCCCTGGCCGATCCGACGGCCGCGAGCGGCGCGGCGGCGGGCTTCGACTGGCGGCGCGATCAGACGGTGCTGCGCGCCAGCCTGCAAACGCGCTGGCGCTTCGATGACGCGCTGCTGTTCGAGGGGGGCGTCTATGCGACCGCGACCGACCTCTATCACCCGATCTCGCTGCTGATCGACCAGCAGATCGAGACGCAAGGCGCTTTCGGCCGCTTCGACTGGGAGGGCGAGTTGGGCGGACGCCGCGCCGATCTTTACTGGGGTGTCTCCTACCGCCAGGGCCATGTCGATCAGATCCTCGGCCCGGTCATGTTCCCGATCGCGGGCGACAGCCGCCGCGAGGCGACCGGCATGGAGCTGTTCGCCGAAGGACGCCTGTTCGTCACCGACGCGCTGGCCCTGGCCGCGGGCGGCTCTTATGGGCGTTTCACGCGCGATTACGAAGATCGCCTCAACGCCGCCAACAATGACTCGCTCGATGATGATTGGTTCGCGCCGCGCCTCGGCCTGCTGTGGGAGAGCGAAAGCGGGGCGCAAATCTACGCCAACGTCACCCGCTCGGTGGAGCCGCCGCATTATGGCGCGCTGGTGCAAGCGCCGCATCCGGGCTTTGTGCCGGTCAAACCGCAAGAGGCGTGGACCGGCGAGATCGGCGCGCGCGGCCGCAGCGGCGCGTTCATCTGGGATGTCGCGCTCTACCGCGCCGAAATCGAGAACGAATTGCTGAGCTTCAATCCCGAAATCGGCGTGCCGGCGGCCTTCTTCAACGCAGGCGACACCGTGCATCAGGGGATCGAAGCCGCGCTCGACTGGCGCGTCGCCGAAGGCTGGCTCCTGCGTCAGAGCTACACCTATTCGGATTTCTTCTTCGACGGCAATCCGGCCTATGGCGACAACCGGCTTCCGGTTGCGCCCGAGCACCAATACCGCGCCACGCTGCGCTACAGCCATCCCGCCGGCTGGTTCGTCGCGCCCAGCCTCGAATGGCGCCCCCGCGATGTGTGGGTCGATTACGCCAACACGCTCAAGGCGCCGGGCTACGCGATCTGGTCGCTCAATGCGGGCTGGGATTTCGACAACGGCGTGTCGCTGTTCGTCGATGCGCGCAACCTCACGGATGAAGCCTACGCTCCGGAGTTCGGCGCCGTGGTCGATGCGAGCGCGCCGGGCGCCAACACCGCCGTTTTCTATCCGGGCGAAGGCCGCGCCGTTTACGGCGGCTTCGCCTATCGCTTCTGAGCATGGAGATTCAGATGTTCGCCAATTTCATGCGCGTGGCCGGCGCCGGCCTTGCGCTCGCTTGTCTTTCTCTCTCGACCGCCGCCGCGCATGTCGTGTTCGCCGAGCCGGAGGCCGCGCCCAATTCCTACTACGCCGGCTTCCTGCGCGTCAGCCACGGCTGCGGGGATTCGCCCACACGCGCCATCCGTGTAGAAATCCCCGATGGCGTCAACGTCGCCCGCCCGCAGCCGAAACCCGGCTGGACGCTCGACATCGAGCGCGCGCCGCTGGCCGCGTCCATAAGCGGCGAAGGCGGCCATGCGATCACCGAGCGCGTCGCCGCGATCACCTGGCGCGGCGAGCTGCCGGCCGATCAGTTCGACCAGTTCGGGATCATGATGCGCTTGCCGGACCAAACCGGGCCGCTCTACTTTCGCGTCACGCAGACCTGCGCCGAAGGCGAGCAGCGCTGGGAGCAGATTCCGGCGCCGGGGGCGGCCTGGCATTCCGCGCCGCATCCCGCGCCTGTGCTGACGCTTGTCGCGCCGCCTGCCGCTAGCCGCGGCCACGATCATCATTAGCCCGCGGCGCAGGAGCGCGCACGCCGACGCCGCGTCCATAGACCATTTCGCTGCCGCACCGCGCGCCCGCCAGCATGACGACGCAGGCCGCCGCCCATGACGGGCAGAGCAAAACGGGGCGCTGGATTTTGATGGCGCCGTCCAAGCCTGAGTGGGCGCCTCATGCCTAAGCAGCGGACATGATCTCCGCTCCCGGCCCGGAGCGAAATTTTGCTGTCAGCCCTCACGCTTCCCGGCCGCAGCGCAGCGAAGAGCCGGGACCCAGGAGCAAACGCACCGCGCTTCAGCCCCTGGGGCCCGGCTCGCACCCCGGCTTAGCGCCGGGGCTGCGTCCGGGGAGCGGGGGATTCGGAAACGTTTGAGAGGGGGCACGGGCGGTTGTGCAAGCGGCCGTGCGGCGAGAAACGGAAGCGAGCGGCGACGCCGGGAAACGAGCGGCGGCTCTCGGAATATGGTGGGCGCGGCAGGACTCGAACCTGCAACCAGACCGTTATGAGCGGCCGGCTCTAACCATTGAGCTACGCGCCCCCGCGCCCCGCCATTTGGGGAGAGCGGCCTAGCATCCCGGCGCCGCCGCTGGAAGGGCGGGCGCGGTGGATAATCCGTGATGCGGCGGCGCGGCAGGGCGGGCGTTTCGCGCGCCGGCGAACGTGCTAGAAGCGCCGGCGAAGGAGACCCCATGCGCGCCGCCGTCCTCGTTCTCGCCGCCGCCGTTCTCGCCGCCTGCCAGACGCCGTGTCCGGCGCCGCAGCGCGGGGCGACCAGCGCCGCCTATGCCTGCGACGACGGTTCCGAGCTGCAGGTGACGTTCCTCGGCGCGCCGGATGAAGCGCGCGTGGTTCAGGAGGGCTACGTGACCGTGCAGCTGCCGGCGCTCGTTAGCGGTTCGGGCTTCCGCTACGCCAGCGGCGGCATGGAGCTGCGCCGGCGCGGCGACGAAGTGCGCTGGACCCGGCCGGGCGCGGCCGAGACCGTCTGCACCCAGCAATAACCATCCGTTCAGCGTCGCCGGGCGGGACCGCGGCGACATGCGAAGGAGCAGCGCGATGAAACTGAAGCTTGTTTGCGCGGCATTGACGGGCGCGCTCGTTCTTGCCTCGTGCGAAACCACCGGCGGCTATGGCGGCGGCTACGGCCCGCCGCGCACCCAGCTCTCGCAATGCATGCGCAACGCGCTGATCGGCGCAGGCGTCGGCGCGGTGCTCGGCGCCACCCAGGGGCCGCGCGAGAACCGCGTCGAGAACGCGGCCATCGGCGCGGCCGTCGTCGGCGCGGGCACGTACGGCGTGTGCCGCCTGCTGACCGCGCGCGAGCAGCAGCGCGTCGAGAACGCCTATTATCAGTCGCTGAACAGCGGTCAGCCGGTGAACGATTCCTGGCAGTCGGACCAGGGCCAGCAGCGCTCGCTGCGGGTCAGCCAGCCCGCGCCCGCGCCCGGCTACGGCGCCGAGTGCCGGCGCGTGAACGCCACCGTCAGCGATCCGCAATACGGCGAGCAGCAGCTGCCGGCGGAAACCTTCTGCCGCACCCCGAGCGGAAGCTGGGTTCCGGCGTAAGGCGCGGCGCAGCCTGAAATGCAAGAGCCCGGCGAGCGCTCGCCGGGCTCTTTGCTTTGGCCCGCTGAAGAGCCCGAGCGCTTCCGCCGCCGCCGCGGCCATGGACGCTTTCGCGGCGCATCGCTATATCGCGGGCTGATTTCCCAACAGGATGACGTTTCCCATGGCGGCGCAGCCGGCACAGTACATTTTCACCATGCAGGGCCTGACCAAGGCCTATCCGGGCGGCAAGAAGGTGTTCGAGAACATCTGGCTGTCGTTCTTTCCGGACGCGAAGATCGGCGTCGTCGGCGTCAACGGCTCTGGCAAGTCGACGCTGCTCAAGATCATGGCCGGGCTCGACAAGGATTTCACCGGCGAAGCCTTCGCCATGTCCGGCACGAAGATGGGCTATCTGGAGCAGGAGCCGCAGCTCGATCCGGCGCTCAATGTGCGCGAGAACGTCGAGAGCTGGTGCGCGGAGAAGAAGCTCGTCACCCGCTTCAACGAAGTCAGCATGGAAGTCGGCGAGAACTACACCGACGAGCTGATGGAGGAGATGACGAAGCTCCAGGAGCAGATCGACGCCGCCGATGCGTGGGACATCGACAGCCGCATCGACATGGCGATGGACGCGCTGCGGTGCCCGCCCGACGATTGGCCGGTCGACAAGCTCTCCGGCGGCGAGCGCCGCCGCGTGGCGCTGTGCCGTCTGCTGCTGTCGAAGCCCGACATGCTGCTGCTCGACGAACCGACCAACCACCTGGACGCCGAAAGCGTCGCCTGGCTGCAGCACCACCTCGAACAATTCCCCGGCTGCGTGATCCTCGTCACCCACGACCGCTACTTCCTCGACCAGGTGACGAAGTGGACGCTCGAACTCGATCGCGGCAAGGGCAATCCCTACGAAGGCAACTACTCCGCCTGGCTTGAAGCGAAAGCCAAGCGCATGGCGCAGGAGGAGCGCGAAGCCGAAGGCCGCCAGAAAGTCATGTCGCGCGAACTGGAATGGGTGCGCCAGTCGCCGAAGGCGCGCCAGGCCAAGAGCAAGGCGCGCCTGCAGCGCTACGAGGAAATGGCCGCGCAGGCCGAGCGCGAGAAGCAGACCTTCGCCACCATCCAGATTCCGCCCGGCCCGCGCCTGGGGCAGAATGTCATCGCCTTCGAAAACCTCAAGAAGGGTTTCGGCGACAAGCTGCTGATCGACGGGCTCGCCTTCAAGCTGCCGCCCGGCGGCATCGTCGGCGTGATCGGCCCCAACGGCGCCGGCAAGTCGACGCTGTTCCGCATGATCACCGGCCACGAGCAGCCGGACGAGGGCAAGATCACGATCGGCGACTCGGTCAAACTCGGCTATGTCGATCAATCGCGCGATGCGCTCGATCCCAACAAGACCATTTGGGAAGAAATCTCCGGCGGGCTCGACATGCTGCCGATCAACGGCCGCGAGGTGCCGAGCCGCGCTTATGTGTCGAGCTTCAACTTCAAGGGCGCAGACCAGCAGAAGAAGGTGGGGCTGCTCTCGGGCGGCGAACGCAACCGAGTCCACCTCGCCAAGACGCTGCTCACCGGCGCCAACGTGCTGCTGCTCGACGAGCCGACCAACGACCTCGACGTCGAAACGCTGCAATCGCTGGAAGCGGCGCTCGAAGATTTCGCCGGCTGCGCCGTCGTCATCAGCCACGACCGCTGGTTCCTGAACCGCTTGGCGACGCACATCCTGGCGTTCGAAGGCGACAGCCACGTCGAATGGTTCGAAGGCGACTTCGACAGCTACGAAGCCGACAAGATGCGCCGCCTCGGCGTAGCCGAAATCATCCCCAGCCGGATCAAGTTCCAGAAATTCGGGCGGTGACAAGCGGCCATCGGAACCGCTCGTGCCCCCTCTCAAACGTTTCCACCAACCCCGCTCCCCGGACGCAGCCCCGGCGAAAGCCGGGGTGCGATCCGGGGCCTAGGGGCTGAAGCGCGCTCGCGTTCGCCTCTGGGTCCCGGCTCTCCGCTTCGCTGCGGCCGGGAAGCGGGGCTGTGTTAGCGCGCCGCTCCGGCAACGCTCATTCCGTCTCCCCTGTGCATAAGCGGCAAATCAGTCCATGCTGCGCGTCCGTCGGCATCGTTGCGGGTGCGATCCGCTGCGATGCGAGCGGGAGACGAAAAGGACATGCGCAAATACGCCGCGCTGCACGCGCATCTCAACCGGCGCAACGGCCGCCCCGAGATGCTCACCTTCGAGGACATCGAGCAGATCATCGGCAAGCCGCTGCCGCAGAGCGCGCAGAAGCACCGTTCGTTCTGGGCCAACGACAACCAGGACCATCACACCCACGCCCGCGCCTGGATGCGGGCCGGCTACCGGGTGGCCTATGTCGACCGGGACGAGAAAGTGGTCCGGTTCGAGCGCACCCGCTAGGCCGCATCCGAACCCGTTCCTCCCTGCATCTTCGTAATGCGCCCGCCGGCGGCCGGCTTGCGGCCGGAGGCGCGCGCGCCGAGTATGGCGGACGGAGGAAATAGGATGCGCATTCTGATTGCGGCGCTGGCGCTGGGCGCGCTCGCGGCCTGTGACGGCTCGGTCGAGACGGCGCGCGAGGGCGAAACGGACGCCGCCGCCTTCGGCTACATCATGGAGGTCCGCGCCAGCAGCGCCGAGCAGACCTACCTGATCACCACGCCGGACGGTCGCACCGTGGGCGCGCGCGCCGCCGACGGCGCCTCCGCGATGATGAACGAGGCGCGCGCGCAGGCGCTTGCGGCCAATCCGCCGCCGGAAGGCGAGGAGCTGCCGGAAGTGATGTCGCTGCGCCTGCCGGGCTTCTCGATGAGCATCGCCGGCCACGACAACGACGGCGAGACCGAGAACAGCCGCGTCAACCTGTCGATCGGCGCTGGGCGCGAAACGGTTGTCGTGCGCGCCGACGAGGGCGGTCCGGGCAACGCCGACGACCGCGCCTATGTCCGCATCTCCGGCGCCGACGAAAACGGCGTGCGCGAGTTCATCGAAGAGCAGGAAGAGCTGTCGCCGGAGGTGAAGGCGCAATTGCGCGCCGCGCTCGGCATCTGAGGCGCATGTCATCCGCCGCTCGGCTCTTGCCGAGCGGCGCGCGCCTGGGCAGTACCTGACGCGGAAAAGTCGTCAGGGGGCATCATGCGCCGGAACTTGCGCGCGGCCGCGGCCGCACTGGGAATCCTTGCGCTCATCGCGACGCCGGCTTCGAGCGAAGAGGGCATGTGGACGTTCGACAATTTCCCGGTCGAACGCATGCAGCGCGAGATGGGCTGGGCGCCGGATCAGGCGTGGCGCGACCGGGTGATGGCCGGTACGGCGCGGCTGCCGGGCTGCTCGGCCTCGAACGTCAGCGGCCAGGGGCTGGTGCTCACCAACCACCATTGCGTCATTTCCTGCGTCGTCGCGCTTTCGAGCAGCGACGCCAACTACATCGAGCAGGGCTTCATGGCCCGCGCGCGCGAGCAGGAGCGCCGCTGCCCGAACATGAATGTCGACGTGCTGACGCAGATCACCGACGTGACCGCGAACATCGAGGTCGCCACCGCGAACGTCCCGGCCGACCTGTTCGCGCGCACGCGCGACGCCGAGATCGCGCGGCTGGAGCGCGAGTGCTCCGAAGGGACGATCCGCTGCGAAGTCGTGACCCTCTATCAAGGCGGCCGCTACGCGCTGCATCGCTACAAGCGCTACAACGACGTGCGCCTGGCGTTCGCGCCCGAGCACGGCATGGCCGCGTTCGGCGGCGATCCCGACAATTTCAATTTCCCGCGCTACGACATCGATTTCTCGTTC
This sequence comes from Hyphomonadaceae bacterium, assembly GCA_023384105.1. Lineage (GTDB taxonomy): Bacteria > Pseudomonadota > Alphaproteobacteria > Caulobacterales > Aquidulcibacteraceae > Vitreimonas. The sequence goes on from JAHDXR010000001.1 coordinate 394,555, forward strand.
CTGCGCCTCTACGAGAACGACGCCCCGGCCGCGACGCCGAACCATCTTTCGATGCGCTTCACGCCGCTGGAGGAAAACGAGATCGTTCTGATCGCCGGCAATCCCGGCCGCACCTCGCGCCTGCGCACGACGGCCGAACTCGCGTTCGAGCGCGACCACAATCTGCCTTGGCAGATCGCCTCGCTGTCCGAAATCCGCGGCCGGCTGATCGCCTATTCGCAGCTCGGCCCGGACCAGGCGCGCATCGCCTCCAGCGCGCTGCAGAGCGTGGAGAATGCGTACAAGGCGCTGAGCGGGCGCCGCCAGGCGCTGGCCGACCCCGCCGGCTTCGCGCGCGTGGCTGAGCGCCAGGCCGATCTGCAGAACCGCGTGCGCCGCAACCGCGCCGCTCAGCGCGAAGTCGGCGACGCCTGGGGCGAGATCGAGCGCGCGCAGGCGGCCTATCGCGGCATGTTCTATCCGTACCAGTATCTCGAAGCGCGCGCCGGCGAGCGTTCGCAGCTGTTTTCCTGGGCGCGCGATCTGGTGCGCGGCGCAGCCGAACGCGAGAAGCCGGACGCCGAGCGCCTGCCGCGCTACACCGGGGCGCGCATCGCCTCGGTCGAAAGCGGCCTGCGCGCCCCGCGCCCGGTGACGCCGGCGTTCGAGGAAATCCACCTCGCGTTCTGGCTCTCGAAGCTGCGCGAGCACTTGACCGTTGACCATCCGGCGGCGCGCCGCGTGCTCGGCAATGACAGCCCCCAAGCGCTGGCGGCGCGATTGTCGCGCTCGCGCCTCGCCGATCTCGCTTTCCGCGTGCAGCTGTGGGAAGGCGGCGCGGCGGCGATCGAGGCGTCCGACGATCCGATGATCCAGTTCGTCCGCGCCTGGGACGCCGACGCCCGCGCCGTGCGCGCCCGCTTCGTCGCCGAAGTCGAAGGCCCGGCGGCGCGCGCGCATGAGCGCATCGCCCGCGCCCGGTTCCGCGCCTTCGGCGAGTCGCAGTATCCCGACGCCACGTTCAGTCCGCGCATCTCCTACGGCCGCGTGATCGGCTGGACCGAGCCCGGCGTGGGCGCGGTTGCGCCCTTCACCTACACGGCCGGGCTCTATGAACGCGCCACCGGCCAGCCGCCGTTCGTGCTCAGCCAGCCCTGGATCGATGCGCGCCCGCGGCTCGATCCGAACGGCGTATTCAACGTCTCGTCCAGCAACGACGTGATCGGCGGCAATTCGGGCAGTCCGCTGCTCGACCGCGAAGGCCGCGTCGTCGGCGTCGTGTTCGACGGCAACATCCACTCGCTCGGCGGCGAGTATTTCTACGACGGCGCGCTCAACCGCTCCGTCAGCGTCGCCGCGACCGCGATCCGCACGTCGCTGGCGGACGTTTACGGCATGGATGCGCTGCTGGCTGAGCTGGAAGGCCGCTGAGCGGAGAAGTGGGGCGCCGGAGGCGGGTTGGGGGTTATGCCGGCGCCCCGTCCTCTCGAGCGCTTTGAGGGGCGAGCGGAGAGGGCATTCCACCGCGTGAGCGGTAGGGCCAGTGAGCGCCGCTTTTCGCGCGTGCACAACATACGAGAGACGAAGCGCGGATTTGCAGCGGCGCCTGCCGTTCGTCTGCGACGAACGGCGCTGCCCAAGCGCGCCGCCGCTTATGGACCGCCTGCGTCCCGCCGGCCTGCGCCGCGCGTGCGCGGCGTCGTGCTTCGACAAGCTCGGCTGCTGCCAACTCAAAACGCCGGAGCCCCGCGCCGCGGCAGCGTCGGCCTGAGCTTGTCGAAGGCGATGCGCGCCGCCGCGCGCGTAGCGCCAGCGTGCGGTTTCGCTTGCAAGCTCGCGGGCGAAGGCGCGGTACGCGCCGCAGACCCGGAACCCAGGGCGAGCGGCGCGTCGACCGTGGGTTCCCGAATCGCGCTTCGCGCGTCCGGAATGACGCCGGTTGAAACATCGCGCCGCTAAATTCGCCGCCTTAACCCAAGGCGGCGTTCAGGAACTCGGCCTGCCGCTTGAGCGAGGCCAGCGTCTGCGCGCAGGGGAAGGCGATGAAGCCGTGACAGGCGCCGGGATAGATGTCGAGTTCGCCGCGATTGCCGGCGGCGACCCAGCGCGCGTGCATGAACAGGCTGTCGTCCAGCAGCGCATCGCGCGTGCCGACCGTGAACAGCGCCGGGCACAGCCCGCGCAGATCGGCGTAGAGCGGCGACAGATGCGGCGCGCGCTTCTCTTCCGATCCCATGCCCGGCAGGAACGCTTCGCTGAATTTCTCGATGTCGAGCGTGCGCAGCACCAGCCGCTCGGCGCCGAAGGCGCGCGCGCTCGGCGTCAACCCGAGATCGAACGCGCCGAACACGAGATTCGCCGCCTTGAACGGCGTGCGGCCGTGCTTGTCGCGCAGCCGCAGGATGGTCAGCGCCGAAAGATGCGCGCCGGCGCTCTCGCCGCCGATCGCCAGCGCCTCGCCGCCGAAGTCGCGCAGGTTGTCGCTCACCCAGAGCGCCGCCGCCTCGCAATCGTCCGGGCCGGCGGGATACGGATTTTCCGGCGCCAGCCGGTACTCGACGCTGAGCGCGGTGAGGCTGGCGGCGTCGGCGATGAATTCGAGCAGCTTGTCCTGCTGATCGGCCGCGCCGAGCACGTGGCCGCCGCCATGGATATGCAGATAGACGCCGCGCGAGTTCGCCGGCGCCACCGCGCGCAGCTTGATCCTGCCGGCGGGGCCGTCGATCTCGATCCAGCTCGCCCGGTCGGACTTCACCGGCGCGGGGAACACGCCTTCGCCGCGCGCCCGCGCGTCGCGCACGGTCTGTGCGCCGACCTCCCACCAGTTCGCCATGTTGGCGGTGGCGGCGACGATGCTCTCGTTGAGCGTGCGCGTGTCGGGGGGAATGGCGTCGTCGCTGAACAGCGCGGGATCGAGAGTGCTCATTTCAAACCGCCCATCTTCCGGATCGCCTTCCATTCCTCCGCCGTCACCGGCTGCACCGAGAGGCGCGAGTTCTTCACCAGCACCATGTCGGCGAGTTTCTTGTCGGCCTTGATCGCCGCCAGCGTCACCGGCTGTTTCAGCGGCTCGACCGCCTTGAGGTCGACGCACACGAACGCGCCGGTCTTGTCGGTGGGATCGGGATAGGCCTCCTTCACCACCTCGCTCACGCCGACAACCGCCTTGCCTTCGTTCGAGTGATAGAAGAACGCCTTGTCGCCCTTCTTCATCGCGACGAGGTGCGCCTTGGCCTGATGGTTGCGCACGCCGGTCCAGGCGTCCGCGCCCTTCTTCACGTGCTGTTCCCAGGACCACGCGCCCGGTTCGCTCTTTACCAGCCAGTACGCCATCAGTTCGCCGCCGCCAATGCTGCGGCCGCGCTCAGCCACGATTGCATTCACGCGTCCCCTTGAGCCGCTTCTACACGCGCGCTTCGAACACCAGGTTGAACGGCGTCTCGGCGGCGCGTCTGAATTTACTGAAGCCGGCTTCCTTGGCTACCTTTTTCAGCCGCGCTTCCCCGGCCTGAGCGCCAAGCCCCAACCCGACCTCCTGGCTGAGCGAGGCCGGCGTGCAGATCATGGTCGACGCGGCGTAATAGACGCGGCCGACCGGGTTCAGGTTGTCCTTCAGATCGTCGTGCGCGAACGGCTCGACGATCATCCAGGCGCCGTCCCCCGCCAGCGACTCGCGCACGTGCGCGCCGGCGCCGACCGGGTCGCCCATGTCGTGCAGGCAGTCGAAGAAGGCGACGAGATCGTAGCCGAGCGCGGGATATTCCTTGGCGCTCGCCTTTTCGAAGGTGATGCGCCTGGCGACGCCCGCTTCCTTCGCCAGCTGCCTGGCGCGCTCGATCGACGCCTCGTGATAGTCGTAGCCGTAGAATTTCGACTTGGGGTAGGCGAGCGCCATCAGGATGGTCGACGCGCCGTGCCCGCAGCCGACATCGGCGACCTTGGCACCTTGTTCGAGCTTCTCCTTCACGCCGCGCAGCGCGGGAATCCATTCTGAAACCAGATGCGCGTTGTAGCCGGGGCGGAAGAAGCGTTCGGTGCCGCGGAACAGGCACTTCGAGTGCTCGTGCCAGCCCACGCCTTTGCCGGTCTTGAACGCTTGCGCGATCTTGGGTTCGTCCAGCCACATCGCCTGCGCCACTTCAAACGCGCCGGCGAAGAACGCCGGCCCGCCTTCGTCGGCGAACGCCGCGCACTGTTCGGGATTGAGCTTGAACTTCTTGCTTTTCGGATTGTAGTCGACATAGCCGGCCGCCGCCTGCGCGGACAGCCACTCGCGCAGATAGCGCGGATTGAGGCGTGTCTTGTCGGCGAGGTCCTCCGGCGTCACCGCGCCGCCGTGCGCCATCGCCTTGTAGATGCCGAGCCTGTCGCCGAGCAGCACCAGCGCCGCGCTCGTGGAAGCGCCGAGATCGTTCACCAGTTTGCCGAGAAACGCGTCGAGTTTTTCTGGATCGGGCGCAGCCATTCGCAGCTCTCCCTCGTTGCCTGCCGGAGCTAACTGCCGGGCGCCGCCAAGCGCAATCGCCCGGCCCGCGATTTTACCTATGTTTCATCCCGCCGCGGACCAGGGCCAGCCGCCACGCACGCAACCGGATTCGCGCGTCAGGTTCGCTGCTGCGTTCATCGGCGATGCTTCGATGAGACGCGCTTGATCTCGCGGCGAAGGCCCGTAAACGTGGCTACGCATGAACGCAGCGCTGGAAGCGGAAGGGCTGGTTAAGCGCTACGGCGCGCGTACCGCGGTCCGCGATTTGAGTTTTTCGGTCCCGCGGGGGTCGATCTACGGCGTGCTGGGCCCCAACGGCGCCGGCAAGTCGACGACGCTGCGCATGCTCGTGGGCGTGCTGCGCCCGACCGAGGGGCGCATTTCGCTGCTGGGCGGGCCGGTGACGCGCGAGGCGCTGAAGCGGTTCGGCTATCTGCCGGAAGAGCGCGGGCTCTACCGCTCGATGAGCGCGCGTGGCGCCATCGCCTATCTCGCCCGCCTCAAGGGCGCGCCGTCTGGCAAGGCGTTCAAGCGCGCGGACCAGCTGCTGAACGATCACGGTCTCGGCAAGGTCAAGCGCAAGAAGATCAAGACGCTCTCCAAGGGCATGGCGCAGAAGGTGCAGGTGCTCGGCGCGATCGCGCACGAGCCCGACGTCATCATCTTCGACGAGCCGTTCTCGGGCCTCGATCCGGTGAACCAGCGCGTGCTCGAAGACACCATCCGCGCCCAGGCCGCGGCCGGGCGCACCGTCCTGTTCTCCACCCACGTGATGGAGCACGCTGAACGGCTGTGCGACCGCATCCTGCTGATCGCCCACGGCGGCAAGGCGTTCGAAGGCACGGTGCAGCAAGCGCTCGCGCTCGCGCCCAGCGTCGCCGTGCTGGAGACGGAGGGCGATTACGATCTCGCCGCCACGCTCGCGCCCAAGGGGTTCCGCATCGTTCAGGAGGGCGAGGAGCACGGCAACAGGCGCTGGCGCGCCAAGCTGGAGAACGGCCACGGTTCGCGCCAGCTGCTGCAGGCGTGCGTCGAGGTCGGCGCGCCGCTTTCGCTGTTCGAGCCCGCGCGGGCGAGCCTGCACGAAGCCTTCGTGTCGCTGGTGGGCGACAAAGCCATGCCGGACGCGGCGGAGTAGGGCGCGATGTCACCGATCTTCCTCGTCGCCCGGCGCGACTATTTCGCTTACATCGGCGCCTGGGGCTTCTGGCTCTCGCTGATCACCGCGCCGCTGATCATCGCCGTTCTGGTGTTCGCGCCGGTGCTGCTGGCGCGCGCCGAGCCGCCGCGCACGCTCGCCATCCTTTCCGAGCGCGTCGAGGACGGCGCGCACATCGCCGCCGCGTTCGAGGCCGAGGCGCGCCGCAGCGCCCGCGGCGAGATCCGCGCCTATCTCGACACGACCGCGCCCGCAATCGTCGCCGACGCGCTGGCCGCTTTCGACGCCGCACCCGAGCGCCGCGCCGCCATCGCCGCCGCGCGCGAGGTGGTGAGCCGGCGCGCGCCCGGCGCGCTGCGCGCGTTTCCCGCGCCGTCGCCGCGCTACATCATCGTCGAGCCGCCGGCCCGGACCATCGAGGCGATGCGGCCCTATCTCTCCGGCGGGCGGCTCTTGCCGAACGGCGAGGCGCTTTACGGCGCGCTCAATCTGCGCCGCGACGCCGCCGGCCGGCCGGTGATCGAGTACTGGGGCGTCAATCTGAGCCACGAAGAGCCGTCCGCCATCGCGCGCCGGGCGATGCGTCTCATGATGCAGCGCGAGGCTCTGGCGGCGCACGGGCTCGCGCCCGCCGAGGCCGACCGGCTCGAAACGCTCGAACCGCAGATCGTCCAGTTCGATCCGCGCTCGCGCGCCGAGGAAGCGCAGGTGACGCTGCGCCAGCGCGCGCCGTTCTACGCGGCGCTGCTGCTCTCGTTCGTGCTGTGGAGCGTGGTGTTCTCGGTCGCCAACATGCTGCTCACCGGCGTGATCGAGGAGAAATCGAACAAGATCCTCGATACGCTGCTGACCAGCGTGACCCCGCTGGAGATGCTGATCGGCAAGCTCCTGGGCGTCGCCGCCGTCAGCGCCACCTTGTTCCTGTTCTGGGGCGCGCTCGGCGGCACGCTGCTCAGCCTCGCCGCCAGTTCGCTCAGCACCTCGATGCTCGGCCAGATCGCCGCCGCGTTCCTGGAGCCGCGCCTGCTGGCCGCTTTCGGCGTCGGCTTCGTCGCCGGCTATCTGATGTACGGGGCCATCTTCCTCGCGCTCGGGTCGCTGTGTGAATCGATCCAGGAGGCGCAGACGCTGCTCGGCCCGGTCGCGCTGGTGCTGGCCATGCCGATGATGCTGATCGCGCCCGCGCTCGACAATCCCAACGCGCCGATCATCGAAGCGGCGAGCTGGGTGCCGCTGTTCACGCCGTTCCTGCTGCTGATCCGCGCCCCCGCCGGCCTCGACTGGATCGAGATCGCCGGCCAGGGCGCGCTGATGCTGCTTGCCGTGACCGTCGTGCTCATGCTCGCCGCGCGCGTGTTCAAGGCCGGCGTGGTCGACCAGGTCAGCCTCGCCAACTGGCGCGGCCGCAAGGCCAAGGGCTGAGCGAGCCGCCGGCTTCCAGCCGGCATACAGCGTTTCAGCTTCTCGTCCGCGTCCTCAGCCTTCCGCGCGTTTGGCGCTTTTCTTGGCCGCCGGCTTCGGCGCAGGCGGCATTGCGGAGAGGGCGCTTTTCTGCCTGGCGATATGCTTCAATTCGCTTGCGCACGCCGCCAGGGCGACGCTCGACGCCTCGAGATCGGCGGCCGAATAGAGCTTGCCGCGTTCCGCGCGGAGCGCTTTCACCTGCGTCCACACCGCCTGCGCCGCGCGTTTCAGGTCCTTCTTCTCAGACATCACATCCTCGCCGCCTAATCTGCCGACCTCTATAGCCCGCAATTACGGCCGCGTATGCCCGCGACTCCCCGCACGCGAGAGCGGCTGTCACATATCTGATATAAAACCGTCGCAAATGCTCCAGCCCGGCATGGCTGTATGGTCTTAGAACTGTCGTCGACTCCGCGCATCGTCTGCGCATGCCGATACATCGCGTGACATGCGCCGAGTGTGGTCTTGCAGCGACGCACGTCCAAAGCGGAGACCGCGGCGTCACCAGCTTTTCGGAAGAAGAAGCGGGCGAGAAATGCAGCCGCGGCGTCGCCGCGCGTGAAGCCGGAGATGCGCCGCTGCGTCAAGTCGCGCGGTGCGAACACCTCAAGCGCGCGATCGCCGACGCCATCGACGAGTTCAAAGCGCGCACGCGCGGCGCCGAGCGTTAAAGCGCCGCGCCGAATATCGGACGCGCCGGTCTATGGACCGCCGGCTTCCAGCCGGCATGCGGCGTTTCAGCTTCAAGCCGCGTGCAGGATGAAATTGGGGCGCTGAAGCGCCGTGCTGAACATCAGACGCGCCGGTCTATGGACCGCCGGCGCCCCGCCGGCCTGCGCCTGATCGAATAAACGCCAACGCTTGTCGGCAGCTGTCGCGCCATGCCGGCGGGACGCCGGCGGTCCATATTAGAAGTTCGCGAACGCCTGCGCTTGCTGGCGGCGGGCGAATTTGTCGGCGTACATGGCCTCGTCGGCGCGGGCGACGGCGGTTTCGGGATCTTCCACCAGCGCGATGGCGTGCGCGCCGAACGAGGCGCGCACGCGGTGCGCCATGCCTTCGTGCAGGATCACGGCGCTGTTGAGCTTTTCGCTCAGCGCGGCGGCCTTGGCGTGCGCTTCGTCCGCGGTGGCGCGATTGAGGATCACGCCGAACTCGTCGCCGCCGAGGCGGCCCACGACATCGCTCTCGCGGACGCTGTCGAGCAGCATCAGGCCGACATGGCGCAGCACCGCGTCGCCGGCGGCGTGGCCGTAGGAATCGTTCAGCGCCTTGAAGCCGTCGAGATCGAGATAGAGCACCGCGGCCGGTGTCCTGTAGCGCTCGACCTCGGACATGGTGCGGTGCAGCTCGCGCATGAAGGCGCGGCGGTTGAGCACGGGCGCGAGCGCGTCGCGGTCGGCCAGGGCTTCGGCGGCGGCGAGCCGCTCGGCCAGGGACTCGCGCTCGGCGGCGAGTCGCTCCAGGGCGGCGAGGGCGGCGTCGGAAACGTCGCGCCGCGACAGGCCCAGCCCTTGCAGGAGCTGGCTCGTTGCGGAGCCGATCTTCATCTTGCCGAACCGCATGGACTGCGCCTCTTCAGCCCCAGGGATGCGCCCGCGAGGTAAAGACCGCCTTAACCGCAGGTGTCGGGTGTTAGAGTCATTCCGGACGCGCGGAGCGCGATCCGGAACCCAGGGCCAATGTCGTACCAGTTGCCCTGGGTTCCGGGTTCAATGCTGCGCATTGCCACGGAATGACTCGGGCGCCTGACACCTGACACCTGGACGAAAGCCGCGGCTTGATTTACTGGGCCGTTTTTTAGGAGCAGCCGCACACATGGCTACCCCACCAGTCGGCCTGATCATGGGCTCGAAGTCGGACTGGGAGACGATGAAGGCCGCGGCCGAGGTGCTCGATGCGCTCGGCGTCGCGTACGAAGCCAGGATCGTGTCCGCCCACCGCACGCCAAAACGCCTCTACGACTACGCCGCCAGCGCCAAAACGCGGGGGCTGAAGGTCATCATCGCCGGCGCCGGCGGCGCAGCCCACCTGCCGGGCATGGCCGCGTCGATGACGACGCTGCCGGTGCTCGGCGTGCCGGTGAAGAGCAACAGCCTCAAGGGCCTCGATAGCCTTCTGTCGATCGTGCAGATGCCGAAGGGCGTGCCGGTGGGGACGCTGGCGATCGGGGAGGCCGGGGCCGCCAACGCCGGCATCATGGCGGCCTCGATCCTGGCGCTGTCGGACGAGGCGCTGGCGGCGCGGCTCGAGGCGTTCCGCGACGCGCAGACGGACGCGGTCGGCGAAGACCCGCGATGAACCCGCTCCCGCCGGGCGGCGTGATCGGCATCCTGGGCGGCGGCCAACTCGGCCGCATGCTCTCGATCGCCGCCGCGCAGCTCGGCTTCGACGTCGCCATCTACACCGACGAGCCGGACAGCCCCGCCGCGCGCGTGTCGGCGCGCACTTTCGTCGGCAATTATCTCGATGCGGCGGCGCTGGCCGATTTCGCCCGCCGCGTCGATGTCGTCACCACCGAGTTCGAGAACGTGCCGGCGCAGACGGCCGAGGCGCTGATCGCCGCCGGCGCGCGTGTCGCCCCCAATCCGAACGCGCTCGCCATCGCCCAGGACCGGTTCGACGAGAAGAGCTATTTCGCCAGCGCCGGCATCGCCACGCCGCCGTTCCGCGCCGTCGCCTCGCAGGCGGACCTGGACGCGGCGCTGGCCGAGATCGGCGCGCCGGCGATCCTCAAGACGCGCCGGCTCGGCTATGACGGGCGCGGCCAGATCCGCATTGGCGCCGCCGCCGATGCGGCCGGCGCCTACGAAAAGCTCGGCGCGCCCGGCATCCTCGAAGGCTTCTGCGCGTTCGAACGCGAGGTCTCGATCATCGCCGCGCGCGGCTGGGACGGCGCAATCGCGTTCTACGATCTCAACGAGAACGAACACGCCGGCGGCATTCTCTCGCGCACGACGCTGCCGGCCCGCGTCGGCGCCGGCGTCGAGCGCGCGGCCCAGGATGCGGCGCGCCGCGTGCTGGAGGCGTTCGGCTATGTCGGCGTGCTGACGATCGAGTTCTTCGTCATGCCGGACGGAACGCTGGCCGCCAACGAAATGGCGCCGCGCGTGCACAATTCCGGGCACTGGACCATCGAAGGGGCGCTCACCTCGCAGTTCGAGCAGCACATCCGCGCCATCGCCGGCTGGCCGCTGGGGCCGACGACGCGGGTGGCCGGCGTCGAAATGCTGAACCTGATCGGCGAGAACGCCGATGAGTGGCGCAGGTTCGCCGCCGATCCCGACGCGCGCATCCACCTCTACGGCAAGCGCGACGCCCGCGCCGGCCGCAAGATGGGCCATGTGACGAAGCTCAAATTCTAGCGCCGATAGGCTTCGTCGCGGGCGGTGTAGAGCCAGAGGCCGACGACGTAGAGCACGGGCAGGAAGAACCAGAGCACGCCGGAGACGGTGCGGGCCCAGCGCGGCGCGAGCGAGACCACGCCGTCATCGGACAAGACGTTGAAGCCGCCGCCGAGCATCACCACGGCGACGAGCACCGCCGCGCAGATCCAGAATGCGATGGCTGTTGCGACAATAGGCGATGTGCGCTCGACGTAATCGTCGTCGGCGTGTTTCTCCAGATGCGTCAGGCTCGACCAGATCGTCAGCGGCCAGGCCGCGGCATTGAGAAACCGTACGGGAGCAGCACGCATAGGGCGCCTCCAACACGGAACCTGTCACTAATACCATTATACGCTCACGCGTTCGTGATGGCAGTGAAATCGAGATAAGTTTTAGCGGTAGCGGAAGCGGGCGGCGACGCCGACGGCGCTCTCGGCGGCCTCGCCGATCGGCTTCAGACGCGCCTTGAACTTCTCGAACTGCATCACGTTCTCGATCCGGGCGTCGAGGAACGCCCAGGTGGCCTCGTGATCGGGGCTGTCGTCGCTGAACCAGCGCGTATAGGTGCTGGCCAGCACGCCCGAGAGCGTGGCCCGCTTGGTGTAGAAGTTCTCGTCGGTCGAGGCGTCGCCCAGCGCCCGCCAGATGCGGTCGGCGGTGCGCCAGACGAGGCGGGCGGCTTCCGGGGCGCGCAGCGGGTTCGACAGCGCCCGGGTCATGGCGCGCGCGGCTTCCTTGTAGGGGGCTTGCGCCTCGAGCCGGAGCTGGACCGCGGCGCGGACCTTGTCGCGGATGCGCATGGCGGGGAGGTCAAGCTCCGCCAGGCCCGCCAGCATCGCCTCGTCGGCCCGGGCGGCGAAGGCGTCGAACAGGTCGAATGCGCCCCGCGGGCAGGCGAGCTTGGCTTCCCCTTCGCTCAGGCCGGCGTCGGCGACGGCGGCGCGGAAAGCGGCCTCGGTCCAGCCCTGGGCGGCGGCGTGGGCGGGGAAGGCGTCCAGAATGCGGTCGCGGAACCGGGCGGAGGGCGTGTCGGGCATGGCTGATAACTACGCCCGACGCGTGGCGGCGTCGACCCGCGCCGGCATGGACATGAGCGCGGCGTTTTGCTATGGCCCCGCCTTCAATTCACGGCCACGTGGGCGCAGGAAGCGCCCGCGGCGGCTTCGGTGTTCCAAGTCAAGGCGACGGGAGAAGGGTCCTGGTACAGATTTTCGTTCGCGATAACAACGTCGACCAGGCGTTGAAGGCGCTCAAGAAGAAGATGCAGCGGGAAGGCACGTTCCGCGAAATGAAGCGCCGCAACCATTTCGAGAAGCCGTCGGAAAAGCGCGCGCGCGAGCGTGCGGAGGCGGTGCGCCGGGCGCGCAAGCTGGCCCGCAAGCGCGCGCAGCGCGAGGGCCTGCTGCCCCGCCCGCAAGCCAAGCGCTGAGCGACCTTAAAGCTCAATTCTGGACTACGAACGCCGCCGGGCCTCCGCCGGGCGGCGTTTTTGCGTTCACGCCTAAGGAGGCGAGCCCGCCAGGCGCAGCATCAGTGCGGCGGCTTGATCCAGCACCGCGCGCTCGGCGTCGCTCAGCGTCGCCAGCCGCGCCCGTATCAGCGCCAGGCGCGCCTTCTGTCCCTTCTCCATCAGCGCCCGGCCCCTGGCCGTGACGGCGATGCGCACGCCGCGCCGGTCGTTGCGGTCCGTGCGCTTGGCGACGAGCCCTTCGGCTTCGAGATCGCCGACCAGCTTCGACATCGTCGCCGCCGTCACCTGTTCGGCGCGCGCGAGGCCGGAGAGGCTTTGGGGGCCTCCGAACGCCAGCACCGACAGCGCTGAGAGCTTGGGCGCGGAAAGCCCGCTCTCGTCGTCGGCCGCGCGCGCCATGCGCAGCAGCCGGATCGCGCCGGAATGCAGCCGCCGCGCGGTTTCGGACAAATCGGATCGCGCCATGCGCCGAAGATGGATTGACTCATTTAGTTAGTCAAACTAACTTTCTGCTGCGGCCGGCCGGCTCTTGCGCGCGCGGTCGAACAGGAGAGGTGCGATGCACACGACGCCGCCCTTGCTTTCGGGGATCGCGCAGGTCGCGCTGGCGAGCGCGGATCCGCAGAAGCTCGTCGCGTTCTACCGCGACACGCTCGGCCTGCCGGTGCTGTTCGAGACGGCGGGGATGACGTTCTTCCAGTCGGGCGCGACGCGGCTGATGATCGGGCCGGCGCAGCCGGGCCAGAGCGTCGGCGGCGACGCCGTGATCTATTTCGAGCCGCGCGACTGGAGCGCGGCGGAAGCGGCGCTGGAAGGGCGCGGCATAGCTTTCCTGCATCCGGCCCAAGCATTGCAGCGCGCGCCCGGACGCGAACTGATGCTGCGCCCGTTCCGCGACCCGGAAGGCCACCATCTCGCACTGCTAGGCTGGCGCGCAACGGCGTAAGGCCCGCACCCCCGCTTCCCGGCCGCAGCGCAGCGAAGAGCCGGGATCCAGGGGCGGAGGCAGCGCGCTTCAACCCCTGGGCCCCGGATCGCACCCTGGCTTTCGCCGGGGCTGCGTCCGGGGAGCGGGGGAGAAGCGCTTACAAGAGGGAAGACTTGGGCGGCGCGTTAAAGCCGCACGCTCAGCGCCAGCGCGCCGAAATCCTGCCGCGTCGGCTGGGTGTCGAATTCCTCGGTGCGCCACACGTAGGTGTAGGAGAGCCGCACCGCGCCGGTGCTGATCGAGAAGCCGGTCTGGAAATCGGCCACCAGCGGATTGCGGTCGACCGAGGCGCTGTCCTCGAACGTGTTGCCGTCGAGGAAGAGATTGCGCGCCACCGCGCGGCCCTGCACGCCGGCGAAGATATTCCACGACAGCGCCCCGCCGCGGAAATGCTCCACGCCCGCGAGCGAGGGGCGCACGCGCGGGGGGCCGTAATCGCTGTCGATGCGCTGGCCGATGCGCGCCGCCACGCCGACGCGCGCTTCCGTGCGCAGCGTGCCGAGCGAGGCGCCGGCGCTGGGCGTCAAGTCGGCTTCGAGGCCGCCGAAATAGTCGCCGAACACGCGCAGCGCGCGCCAGCGGCGGTCGAACGAGACGGCGAAGGCGATTTCGTCTTCGAGCTGGCTGTCCCAGCCCTGCGGGTCGGGCGCGCCGAGCCATTGGTGGATGCCGCGCTGCGCTTCCTCGCCCTGCGCCGAGGGACCGACAATGCCGAGTTCGAGTTCGTAGGTGTCGAGAAAGCGCGGCGCGCGCCCATCGCTGCGGTCCTCTTCGGCGCCGACCGAAATCTGCAGGTAGAGCCAGCCGGCGTACGGATGCTGGTCCGGCGGCGCGGGAACGGCGCCGATGTCTTCCGGCGTGAAGATCGACTGGCCGATGGCGACGCCCCAGAAGTCCGGCTCGGATTTCGAGAACGCGCGCGTGAAGCCGCCGGCGCCCTGCAGCCAGTTCGGCACGTCTTCGGCAGGCGAGACGTAGCCCAGGCGAATGCCCGACGTGTAGTTGCGGTCGGCGCCGGAGGAGAGGCTGTCGTTCTCCACGGTCAGCGAGAACACGCCCTTGGACTCCGGCGCGCTCTGCGCGAGCGCGGCGCCCGGCAGCGCCGTCAGCAACGCCGCGCCGGCCACCAACCGCTTCAGGCGATGATGTCCGGCGTCAGCCTGTCTTCGATCCATTGGATTTGGTCCTTCAGCACGAGCTTGCGCTTCTTCAGCCGCGCCAGCTGCAGCGCGTCCCCGCCGCTCTGTTCCTGGAGCGCGACGATGGCGCTGTCGAGCGCGCGATGCTCTTCGCGCAGTTCGCTCAGGCGCACTCTCAGCGCACGCTTCTCGGGCGTGTCGCTGATGTCGAATTGTTCGTCGTCGCCGGCGCTCATTCGCGCGTGTTCCGCCGTTCGCCGCGGGCCCCCGCTGGTCCGCGAAAATCCGAGCTAAGCCATGCCCGGCGCCCGCTGTAAAGCCGCGACTCGCGGCGCGCACGGCGCCTGCGAACGCTGCAAGGCGAACAAACATTAATTTTGTGCACGTTGTAAGGAGACAACAGCGAAAAAGAGGCGCATGCTTGGAATCGCCAAAGCTAAAGGAGGCGCCTTCGATGGCTATCGAGCAGCGGCTACGCGAACTCGACGCCCGGCATCGGGATCTCGACCTGATCATCAAAGCTGAGGCCCAGCGGCCTTCCGTCGACATGATGCGGCTCAGCGCGATGAAACGTCAGAAACTGAAGCTAAAAGAAGAAATTGAATACCTCCGACAGGAAATCGACCATCATCACTAGATACAGGCGCGGCGTCGGCTGACGCGCGAAAATCTCAATCCCGCGGCGCGCGCGATTGAGCCTGCAAAGAACGCGCGCTAGCGTTCCCGCCGTTCCGGGAGCGCTCATGCGGGCTCTGTTTTCTTTCGACGAGGCGTTGACGCCCGCCGCATTGACGGTCGTGTTCCAGATCGTTTCGGCGTTTATTGCGCTTTTTGCCGTGCTCGGCGCGCTCGCCGTGCTCACCGCCATTAACACTGCGGGCTTCTTTACTGCGCTGCTCACCGCCGTCGGCGTGCTCGGCGCCGGAGCGGCCGCCATTCTTGCGCTGCGTCTGCTCGGCGAAATCTGGATGGCGACGCTGCGCGTGCAGGACCGGCTGACGGTCCTGGTCGAGCGGAGCAAGGATCGCGATTAGCGAAGGCGGCTTGAAACCGGCGCCGTTTGCGCTCCGTATATGGGGCATGATCCGCGCCCTGTTCATGAGCCTGCTGTTCCTGGCGGCGTGCGCGCCTGCGGAGACCGCGGCGCAAGCGCAGGCTACGCCGCCGTCGCGTGCGGGGCTTGAAGAGGCGGTGTTCGCCGGCGGCTGCTTCTGGTGCGTGGAGCACGACATGGGCGCCATTCCCGGCGTGGCCGAAGTGATGAGCGGCTACACCGGCGGGCGCAACGCCAACCCGACCTATGAGAACCATCCCGGCCACTACGAAGCCGTGCGCGTGCGCTACGATCCGAACGCGATCAGCTATCGCCAGCTGGTCGATCTCTACTGGCGCTACACCGATCCGACCGACGGCGGCGGCCAGTTCTGCGATCGCGGGGCGAGCTATCGGCCGGCGGTCTTCGTCACGCCGGCGCAGCGCGCCGACGCGGAAGCAAGCAAGGCCGCCGTGATCGCGAGCGGGCGTGTGAACGGGCGCGTGATCACGCCGATCCTGCCGCTCGGCCCGTTCTGGGAAGCGGAGGAATATCATCGCGACTACGCGCGTCGGAATCCCGAACGTTACGCCGCCTATCGTGCAGCATGCGGGCGCGATCGCGTGCTGCGCCAAGTATGGCGGCGCTAATACTCGCCCCATGGACCGCCGGCGCCCTCGCCGGCATGCGCCCTATCGAACAAGCGCCTACGCTTGTCGGTAGCTGTCGCTGCCCGTGCCGGCGAGGGCGCCGGCGCTCCGTGGCTTGCGCTAGTTTTGCGTCTCTTCGTCCGTGCGTTCGTACACCTCAGCCGGCACCGTTTCCTGCGCGGCCTTCAGCGTCTTGGCTTCGGCTTTCGCGGCGCGCGCGTCGGCGCGGGCTTTCGCGGCGGCGGCTTCGGCGACGACGGCGTCGAGTTCGATCTGGCTGCAGAGGCCGATCGTGACCGGATCGACCGGCTTGATGTTCGGCGAGTTCCAGTGGGTGCGGTTGCGCACCTGCTCGATCGTGGCCTTGGTGGTGCCGATCAGCTTCACGATCTTGGAGTCCGGCACTTCCGGGTGATTTTTGAGGAACCAGGCGATGGCGTCCGGGCGGTCCTGGCGCCGCGCGATCGGGGTGTAGCGGGCCCCGCGCTTTTTCACCTGCGGCAGGTCGATGCGCTTCTGCTCGAGCGGCTTCAGCTTGTAGGTTTCGTCGGCCTCGCCCTTGGCGATCTCTTCGCGCGAGAGGAAGCCCCCGGCGATCGGGTCGACGCCGCGAATGCCTTTCGCCACGTCTTCATTGGCGATGCCTTGCACTTCGAGCGGGTGCAGGCCGCAGAATTCGGCGATCTGGCTGAAGGCGAGCGAGGTGTTTTCGATCAGCCACACGGCGGTGGCCTTCGGCATCAGGACGTTCGAGGTCATGGGCTGGGCTCCGGATACGCAAAAGCGCCCGGCGTCGTCGCCAGGCGCTCAACGGGCCGATGGAGCAACGGGCTGACGGATCCGGGCGCGGACCAAGTCAGTTGCCGGGGCATATAGCGGCGCCGCGGCGGAAATGGAAGGCGAAAACGCGCCATTCCGGCGTTCCGGAACCTGCCGGCGCGGGCGGCCGTTTGTCAGGTCCCTGAGTAGAGGTCCTGCCCCATGGCCAAGCCGCGCAAGCATCCGGAAGCGTCCAAGACCGCGAGGGCGGGCGTGAAGCCCGGCGAGACGCCGAATACCGACGCGTCACGCCGCCCGGGCCGCCCGGTGGACGAAGAGGACGTGTTCGGCGGCGCCGAACGGACGAAAAAGACCAAGAACGTGAAGTCCGGCAGCGCCAAGCCCTGAGGCGCGGCTTACATCGTCAGCACGATCTTGCCTGCGTGCGCGCCGCTCTGCAGGCGCGCGTGGGCGGCTTCGGCTTCCGTGAGCGGGAAGGCGGAGTCGATCACCGGCTTGACCTTGCCCGCCTCGACCCAGGGCCAGACCTGGCGCTCCACCGCGCGCGCGATCCGCGCCTTCTCCTCGTTCGGGCGCGAGCGCAGCGTCGAGCCGGTCAGCGTCAGGCGCTTCAGCATCAGCCGCATCAGGTTGAGTTCGACCTGCGGACCTTGCAGGAAGGCGATCATCACGCAGCGGCCGCGATCGTTGAGCAGGTTGAGATTCTTCTGCACGTACGGCCCGCCGACCATGTCGAGCACCACGTCGGCGCCGCCGAGATCGCGCACGACCGCTTCGAAGTCTTCGCTGCGATAGTTGACGCCGCGGTCGGCGCCGAGCCTCTCGCACAGCTTCACCTTGGCGTCGTCGCCGGCGGTGGCGAACACGCGCGCGCCATGGGCCTTCGCCATCTGGATCGCCGTGGTGCCGATGCCCGAAGCGCCGCCATGGACGAGCAGGGTTTCGCCCGGCTGCAGCGCGGCGGCGTCGAACACGTTGGCCCACACGGTCATGACGGTTTCCGGCAGCGCCGCCGCTTCGATCGGCGAGAGCCCGGCCGGGATCGGCAGCACCGCGCCTTCGTGCGCGGTCGCGAACTCGGCGTAGCCGCCGCCCGCGAGCAGCGCCGTCACCTTGTCGCCAACATGCCAGCGCGCGACGCCGGCGCCCAGCTCCACGATTTCGCCGGCGGCCTCCAGCCCGAGCGCCGGCGGCGCGCCGGGCGGCGGGGGATAAAGGCCCGCCCGCTGCATCAGGTCGGGACGGTTCACGCCGGCGGCGGCGACCCGGATCAGCACGTCGTGCGGGCCGGGGCGGGGAACGTCGTCCGTCACCACGGTGAGCGGCCGGTCCGGCGCATGAGCCACCCTGCGCATTGTCTGCGGTTTCAGCACGCCCGTCTCCCTTATGCTCCAGGCCAATCCGGGCTATGTTGGCCCAGGAGGTTGGCCCCAATGATCGACGACGATCCTTTCGCTCCGGCAGTACGCAAACCGCTCCCGCTCGAAGCGCAACTGGAAAATGCGTCGATCGACGATCTTGAGGCCCGCATCGAACGGCTCAAGGCTGAAATCACAGCCTGCGAAAAAGCCATCCAGGCCAAACGCGCGCAGCGCGCTGCGGCAGATTCTGTATTTGGCGCTCAGCCGTCTTGATTTTTGGGCCATGCGGCCCGCTCCTTGCGATTTCACGGGCCCATGACCGATACGACGCAAGCTTCCCCAACCAAGAGCGGTTTCGACCCGCAGCGGGCTCTCGATTTCGCCCGTTCGGAGGTGTTCGAACGCACCTTCAAAGAGGGCATGGCCTTGGTTGAGGAAACCGCGGCCTATCTCGACGGCCCTGGCCGGGCCGCCTCCAAGCGCCTGTCGCGAGCTGCGGCGCTCGCCTATGCCGGCGAGAGCATGCGGCTGACGACGCGGCTGATGCAGGTGGCCTCGTGGCTGCTGGTGCAGCGCGCGGTGCGCGACGGCGAGATCCAGCTGGCCGAGGCCGCCAGCGAGAAATACCGCCTGATCGCCCGCGACAGCCAGCCGGGTCCGGGCTTCGCCGGCGCGGACGAACTGCCGGCGGCGCTGAAATCGCTGATCGTGCGCGGCGCGGCGATCTATGAGCGCGTACGCCGCCTGGATGAGAGCATGTACGAGAGCGGCCCGGTGGAAGTGGCGAACCCGGTTTCCGACCAGCTGGCCAAGCTACAGCAGGCCTTCGGCCGCTAAGCCGCCGCGCGATCGTCGCTCCTCCGCTTCCCGACCGCAGCGCCGGGACCCAGGGGCAAACCCACCACGCTTCACCCCCTGGCCCCGGCTCGCACCCCGGCTCAAGGCCGGGGCCGCGTCCGGGGAGCGGGGCGGCGGCAAACAAAACAAAGGCGCCGGATCGCTCCGGCGCCTTGTCGTACTGAAGCCGTGAAGCCGGCTTACTTCTTCTTGATGAAGCCGCCGAACTTGTCGTTGAAGCGCGAGACGCGGCCGCCGCGGTCCATCAGATGCTGGCTGCCGCCGGTCCAGGCCGGGTGCGACTTGGGGTCGATGTCCAGCGCCAGCGTGGCGCCGTCCTCGCCCCAGGTGGAGCGGGTCTTGAACGTGGAGCCGTCGGTCATCTGGACGGTGATGATGTGGTAGTCGGGATGGCCTTCGGACTTCATGACCGGATTCCTGGGGAAAATTGAAGCGGCGCTGATAGCGGAAAGCGCCCGGAAGGGCAAGGAGGCGAAATGCCGGCGGGCTTCGGCGACGGAACCTTGGTTTCCGCCGCCGCCTGCCGGCCGTGGCGGAAAAGCCGGATTCCGGCAGCGGCCGGGAGGTCGCCGCCTAGGCGACGCTCTCGCCCGGCCCGGGCTGCGGCACGGGTTTCACGGCGGGGGCCTCGGGCGCCAGCCGCAGCAGGAACGGGTTGAGCGCGATCGAGATCAGCGCGGCGGCGAGGATCAAATTGTAGGTCTCGCTCGACATCACTTCGAGCTGCAGCCCGAGACCGGCCAGCACGAACGAGAACTCGCCGATCTGCGCCAGGCCCATCGCCATGACGATGCTGGCGTGCGGCGGCTGGTTCATCCAGCGCATCAGCATGTGGGCGAGGCCCGCCTTGCCGGCGACGACGATGGCGACCACGGCTGCGACCGCGAGCGGATGGCGCATCAGCACGCCGGGATCGAACAGCATGCCGACGGCGACGAAGAACAGCACCGCGAAGGTGTCGCGCAGCGGCAGCGAATCCTCGGCCACCTTGTGGCTGAACCTGGTGCCGTTGAGCGCCAGCCCGCCGAGGAAGGCGCCCAGCGCGAAGCTGGCGCCGAACCAGAAATAGGCGGCCCAGGCCACGCCCAGCGCCAGCGCCAGCGTGCCGAGCGACAACAGCTCGCGCGACTTGGTGTGCGCGATCTGGATGATCAGCCACGGGAAGAAGCGCGCGCCGATCACCAGGATCAGGGCGACGAAGCCGGCGATCTTGGCGAAGGTCATGCCCAGCGCGCCGACGATGCGCCACGGCGAGAGGCTCGCGCCCTCGGCTGAGGTCGCCCATACCAGCGCCGGCAGCACGACGATGGCGAGCACGATCAGCAGATCTTCCACCAGCAGCCAGGATACGCCGATGCGGCCGGCTTCCGTTTTCAAGAGCTTGCGGTCTTCGAGCGCGCGCAGAAACACGATCGTGCTGGCGACGGAGAGCGACGCGCCCAGGATTATGCTTTCGATCGCCGGCAGTCCGAGCCCGAGGCCGCCGAGAAAGCCCAGCGCGCCGGCGGCGAGAGTATGCGCCACCGATCCCGGCACGGCCACCCAGCGCACCGACCAGATGTCGTTGACCGAGATTTTGAGCCCGACGCCGAACATCAGCAGGATGACGCCGATCTCGGAGAGCTGCAGCGCAAGCTCCACGTCCCCGGTGAAGCCGGGCGTGTAGGGGCCGACCGCGAGACCGGCGAGCAGATAGCCGACGACGGGCGAGAGGCGGAAGCGCTGGGCGACGAAGCCGAAGACGAAGGCCAAGACAATCGCGCCCACCAGGGTCGTGATCAGCGCGTATTTGTCTTCCATGCCGGCTTGGTCCTTCGCGTCGCCGATGGATAAACGCACGCCGGGGCGCGAGAGCGCAAGGGCTGGTTTAGCCGCCGCGCACACGCCGCTCATGCTTTATGCGGATGCGATCGTGTGCGCTGCAGAGTCCGTGGAATATCGGACGCGGGACAGACACGGAAACGCTGATTGCCGGCTGGAAGCCGGCGGTCCGAAGCGGCGCCGTTTTGCCAGTTCTGCAAAGCGAGTAGCGGCGGGTCCGCTTCGGACCGCCGGCTTCCAGCCGGCAATCCCGCTTCATCCTGTACGTAGGATGACTTGGTTAGCGAGTGTCCGGCGGTTACAGTCCCACCCGCGCCAGCGCTTCGCTTTGCCGCGCCGCCAGCGCCTCGGCCGAGAAGCCTTCGACGCTGTCGGCGAACATGGCGCCTAAGTTCAGTTCGGCGCGCAGATGCAGGAAGGCGGCGCCGAGGCCGATGGCGGCGCGGTCCATGAACACGAACTCGCGCGGGATCAGGACGGGGCCGAGCGTCTTGAGGCGCTTGCGCACCTCGAAGGCTTCGCGGCGGCCGTACTGCGCAGGCGGCACGTCGTCGGCGATGGTGCGGACGCGGTCGTCGAGCAGCGGGCCGTAGATGAAGCGCGCCCACATGGTCAGCGCATCGATCAATTCGGCGTTCAGGTTCTTAAAGCCCCAGATCTCATACGAGTGCGCGACCTGATCCATGTCCTCGGCCTTGAGGCCGCGCCAGAGACCGACGACGCCTTCGAGGAAGCGCGCCGGAAAGACGCGGACGCAGCCGAAGTCGATGAGATGCAGCCGCTCGGCGTTTTCGGTGAGGGCGTAGTTGCCGAGATGGGGGTCGCCGTGGATGACGCCGTAATGCGTCATCGGCCCCCACCAGGCCTTGAACAGCAGTTCGGCGATGCGGTTGCGGGTGTCCTGCGGCGCGTCCAGCCAATGCATGAGGCCGCGCCCTTCGAGCCAGGTCATGGTGAGCAGGCGCTTGCTGGACAGCTCCTCCAGCGGCTCGGGCGTTCTGATGCGCGGCTCGTCGGCCAGCATCAGCGCAAACAGGCGCATGTGCTTCAGCTCGCGCGCGTAATCCAATTCCTCGCGCAGCCGCTCGCCGACCTCCTCGATCGCCTCGGTGCTGTCGATGGTCCTGTCCATCGACTTGAACAGGTTGAGCAGCGTCTTGAGCTGGCCGAGATCGGCTTCGACGGCGCTCGCCATGTCCGGATATTGCAGCTTGCAGGCGAGGGCGCGCCCGTCATGCGCGACAGCGCGGTGCACCTGGCCGAGGGAGGCCGCCGCCGCGGCTTCGCGCTCGAAGCTCGCAAACCTGGTTTCCCAGTTCTCGCCGAGTTCGGCGCGCATGCGGCGCTGCACGAACGGCCAGCCCATCGGCGGCGCCTGCGCCTGCAGTTTGCGGAATTCCTCGGCGTAGGCTTCGGGCAGCAGGTCGGGGATGGTGGCGAGCAGCTGCGCCACCTTCATCAGCGGGCCTTTGGATTGGCCGAGCGCCTTGCGCAGCGTGCGCGCGAGCGTCGCCTGGTCCGCGCCGGAGACGCGCGCGGCGACCGCGCCGGACATGTTGGCGCCCACTTTCGCCACGCGTCCGATGCGGGCGGTGATGCGGTTGCGCTCGGGGTCTTTGGGGGAGTCGCTCACTTGCCCCCTCCCCGCGAGAGGAGGGGGTTGGGAGCGGGGTGAAGCACCGACATTGTGCGCATGTGCGATGACTTTTGCGCACGCGTTTCAAAGCGTGGAGCTTCGCCCCGCCCCCCCGCCCCCTCCTCTCGCGGGGAGGGGGCTTCGCGCTTGCTGATCGATGTGGTGAACACGGCGTTTATCTAGGGCCTGCGAAGACTTACGAAAATCGTATCCGAGTGTGCCATTTTAACGCGACCTGAACCTCCCGTGGTTATGGTCCCGCCAACGAACAGCGTTTCCACAAGAGAAACGCGTCGAAACATGGTGGGTTTTACATGGGCAAGACGATCCTGATCGTCGATGACGATCCGGCGCAGCGCCGCCTTCTGCAGGCGGCTGTGGAGCGCAACGGTTTCCTGACGCGTGCGGCCGAGAACGGCGCCCAAGCGGTCGAGGCCGTCGACAAGCACGCCGACATCGACATCGTCCTGCTCGATCTCGTCATGCCGGGCATGAGCGGCCAGGAGGCGCTCAAGGAAATCCGCATGCGCCGCAGCGATCTGCCGTGCATCGTGCTGACCGCGTCCGGCGGCATCGACACGGTGGTGCAGGCGATGCAGGCGGGCGCGACCGATTTCTTCGTGAAGCCGGCCTCGCCGGAGCGGATCATGGTGTCGATCCGCAACGCGCTCGAAATGTCGAATCTGAAGACCGAAGTGGTGCGCATGAAGAAGCGCGCTTCGGGCCAGATGGGCTTTGACGACATGGTCGCCAACGCGCCGGCGATGGCGCCGGTGGTGCGCATGGGCAAGCGCGCGGCGGCCTCCAACATTCCGGTGCTGATCACCGGCGAAAGCGGCGTCGGCAAGGAATTGCTGGCGCGCGCGATCCAGGGCGCGAGCGAGCGCGCGGGCCGTCCGTTCGTCACGGTGAATTGCGGCGCCATCCCGGAGAATCTGGTCGAAAGCATTCTGTTCGGCCACGTGAAGGGCGCGTTCACCGGCGCGACGGACAATCACGCCGGCAAGTTCGCGGAAGCGAACGGCGGCACGCTGTTCCTCGACGAAGTCGGCGAACTGCCGCTCGACATGCAGGTGAAGCTGCTGCGCGTGCTGCAGGAAGGCGAGGTCGACCCGGTCGGCGCCAAGCGCCCGGTGAAGGTCGATGTCCGCATCATCAGCGCGACGAACAAGGATTTGTCGAAGCTGGTCGCAGACGGCGCCTTCCGCGAAGATCTCTACTACCGCCTCAACGTATTCCCGATCGAAGCGCCGCCGCTGCGCGAGCGCAAGGAAGACTTGGCCGCGCTGGTGCAGCGCTTCATCGCCCGCTTCAACGCGGAAGAGGGCCGCAACGTGCGCGGCTGCTCGCAGGCGACGATGCAGATGCTGATGGACTACGACTGGCCGGGCAACGTCCGCCAGCTCGAGAACAGCATCTTCCGCGCCGTGATCCTGTGCGAAGACGATCTGCTGCAGCCGGAGGACTTCCCGCAAATCTCCGGCATGAAGCCGCTGCTTGCCGCGAACGACGCGCTGCCGGCCGAGGTCCCCGCGCCGGCGAACGATCATCACACCACCGCCGCGCACGCGGCGTTCACACAGGTAATGGCGGAAGCCGCCGCCGCGCAGACGCCGCCGGTTCCCGTCTACGACGACGAAGGCCATCTGCGCCGGCTGGAGCAGATCGAACGCGACCTGATCGAACTCGCCATCGATCATTATGCGGGGCACATGTCGGAAGTCGCCCGCCGCCTCGGCATCGGCCGCTCCACGCTCTACCGCAAGCTGCGCGAATACGGCCTGGAGGAGAGGGCGGCGGCTGAGGGGTAGTGCGCAAAGCGGTGCAGAATAAAGCCCGGACCGCCGGCGCCTCGCCGGCACAGCGCCATTTCCGCAAGCAACATCGCCTGGGGTCAGAGCAGCATGCCGGCGAGGCGCCGTCGGTCCGAGTCTATCTTCGCCACGTCGCTGACGAGAAAGGCCAATCCGCTGGCCGTTCGCACAGTCCGGCCTTCACGGGATTGTTCTCGATGTAGCGCACTGTGTTCTCGAACTGCTCCGCGTCACGCATGAAGCGGTCGAAGTATTCGCGCTGCCAAACCGCGCCGCGCCGATCCATCTGCTTGTTAATCCTGTGCGCGGCAACGGACTTCCACGTTTGCACGATTGTCGCCAGCGCAGCGTCAAAGCGCTGCTCGATCAGCACGTGAACGTGCGTCGGCATGATGCACCATGCAGCAAGCGCGTAGCGTTCGCCGTCGTCATTGAGTAGCGAGGCTTGGACGATTCCAGCGTTTGCATGTGTGGCGAGGAGCCGGCAGCCGAAGCCGCGATCCAATTGTTCGTCGGCCCATTCGGCGCGATGATCGGGGCGGCTCAGGCTTGGCGGCGCTTCTGCGGGCAGTGAATCGAACAAGCCGAAGACGATGTGCTGCACCAAGCCGCGCTCGTTGCAATGAGGCAGGTAGCCGCGCGATCGCCAGCCTTGGTGGGACATTTGCCGCAAACCCCGGACCGCCGGCGCCCTCGCCGGCATGCGGCCCATCCTACATGCGTCGCGGGTTGAGGAAACGCCGCTGCCGGCGAGGGCGCCGGCGGTCCGGGTTAGTCCTTCGGGCGGCGCCTCCACCCCAGCGGCTTTTTCGTCGTCAGGCCTTTGCGTTTCTTGCCGCGGGCTTTGGCGGCGATTTCCTTGAGCTTCACGGTTTGCAGCGCGGAGAGCGCGTCTTCCTTACGGCCTTTGCTCAGGTCGGCGAAGGCTGAGCCGTATTTCTCCAGGCGCTGATCGACTTCGGTGAGAAACTCGTTCTCCCAGTGCGAATACTCGACCTTGCCTTCGCCCGGCTTCACTTCGCCGGTCTCGGGATCGGTCGTCTCCGCCGCGCCGCCCTTGGCGGCGAGCTTGCGGATCAACCGCTGCGCCTTGCGCGTCTGCTTGCGATCGATGTCGCGGGGCATTGTGGGGATTAGGTTCTAGGGACCGGGGACTAGGGACGCAATTGCCGCCCGCCCCAGACCCTAGTCCCCAATCCCTAGGCCCTAAATCTCGCCGAGCGCGTGGAGATAGAGTTCGCGGATCTGGTCCTGTTCTTCGCGCTCCTGGCGATCCTGCTTGCGCAGGCGCACCACCTGGCGAAGCACTTTGCTGTCGAAGCCCATCGCCTTCGCCTCGGCGTAGCTTTCCTTGATGTCGTCGGCGATCGACTTCTTCTCTTCTTCGAGGCGTTCGATGCGCGCCACCAGCTGGCGCAGCTTCTCCTGCGCCGTTTGCGTCAGCGATTGCGTCGCGACGACCGTATCCGCGCCACCAAAATCCGGCATGGGCCTCACCCTCAAATCGTTTCGAGAATCGAATCGTTGAGAAAGGTTAGTCTCGCGCGGGCGCTGACGTCAGCTCGTTGACACGCCGAATCGCGGCGATGACCAGATCTGTCCTCAGGCGGTGCGGCATGTGCCCCGCGTCGGGCGCGATCACCAGTTCGGCGGCGGGCAAATCCGCCGCGAGCGCGCGGGCGTGGCGCTTGGGGGAGACGATCTTGTCCTTCTCCGCCGTGATGATGACGGCGGGTGTGAGCAAGTCGGCGTAGCGCGGCTGCTGGGCGGCGAATTCGCGCTTGGTGGCGACGACGTCGAGCGCGCTGGCGCGGAATGCGCGCGGGCGGAAGATCAGCGGCACGCCGGCGTCCTCGACGTAGTTCACGGGCGTCGGCTGCGGCCAGAAATTGCCGGCGACGCTGGCCGGGCTCAGCAGCGGGCCAAGCCACGGAATCAGCAGGCCGCAGAAGATGTCGCCCAGGACCGGCGTCGCCGAAAGCCGCGCCCACCAGGCGGGCTTGCCCGGATACGGACATGCCGCCGGCGCGATCAGCACCAGGCCGCTGACGAGGCGTGGGTGATCGAGCGCCAGCCGGAGCGCGACGCCCGCGCCGAGCGAATGGCCGACGACGATCGCCGCGCCGTCGCCGGCGCTTTCCAGCACGCGCGCGGCGACATTGGCCTGCGCGGCGAGCGTGTGGCCGTTGCGGCGCAGGCGCGTGGAATGGCCCATGCCGGGCCGGTCATAGGCGATGACGCGATGAAGCGGCGAGAACTCGGCGGCGAGCGGTCCCCAGAGTTCGAGATGGTTCGAACTCGCGCCGTGGATCAGCAAGAGGCGCGGCAGGCCCTCAAGGCCGGCCTCGCGCACGTGAATGCGCGCGCCCTCGGCGTCGATGAAGCGGCCGAGCGGGGGATAGCGCGCTTCGGCCTTGTGCGTGTAGCGCGCCGCGTGCGCGGCGAGAACGATCGCCGCAAGCGCCGCCGCGGCCGCGGCGGCGACGAGCCAGAAGCTCATGCGTCGCGGCCGTCGACGCGCGGTTCGAGCCGACGCACGCCCTGCAGCGCGACATCGTAGTTCGGATGAACCACGAGCGCGGCGCGATAGGCTTCGAGCGCGGCGCGCTGCTGGCCGAGTTCTTCGTAGATCAGCCCCAGGCCCGCCATGGCGCCGAAGTGGCGCGGCTCGCGTTTCAGCGCTTCCTGGATCGCGTCGATGGCGCCGGCGTAGTCCTCGCTGCTGTAGGCGATGTTGGCGCGCAGCCGCCACGGCTCGGCGTAGTCGGGGGCGAGCGCGGTCGCCTGGTCGAGGAAGCCCTCGGCCATCTCCTCGTCGCCCTCGGCGGCGGCGGCGGTGGCGCGCTCGAGCAGCACGTTGACGGTGGCGGAGCCGGAATCGGCCCACTTGGCGAGGATGGCTTGCTGGATGGGTTCGGCGGCCGTGGCGTCGGGCGCCTGTTCGAGTTGCACGAACAGCGCGTCGAGTTCGGGATCGTGGCGGGCCGCGCGCTCGTTCGCGCCGCAGGCGGACAGCGCCACGGCGGCGGCCACGGCAAGGAAAAGACGGCGCATCGCGATCATGAACCGCGTCAGCTTTATCTGATTTTCACTACGCCCGCGAGAGGGCGAGGGCGCCTATGGGCTCCAATTGCGGCCCAATTCAGCCCTGCTTCGCCTTATAACGCGGGTCCACCTTGTTGATGACATAGACCCGGCCCTTGCGGCGCACCACCCGGCAAGCCCGATGGCGGGCCTTCAGCGACTTGAGAGACGACTTAACTTTCATGACCGAAATGTCCGGGCGGAATTGGAAGCGGGGTCAATAAGGGCGGGTTGGGCCGAAGTCAATGATCGGGCGGCGGGGAGTTTGCCTCCGGCGCCCGACACGCCCTAGAGGCGTTTGGGATGATGAGGTGGTGGATGGCGCGTGCTGTGATCCTGGCTGCGGCGGTTTCGCTGGCGATCGCCTGCGGGCCGACGGTGGTGGACGCCCAGCAGACCCCGCCGCCGCCCCGTTTCCAGACCTCGGGAAACCCTGAGTTCGACGCCTGGCGCGACGATTTCGCCAGCCGCGCCGTGGCCCAGGGGCGGGATCCGGCGGTGCTGGGGCGCCTGCTCGGCGGCGTCGTTCCGGACGAGCGGGTGATCGAACTGGACCGGCGTCAGCCGGAATTTGTGAGCCCGGTGTGGGATTACGTCACCAACCGGGTCAGCGAGCGCCGCATCGGCGACGGCCACGCGCTCAAGGGGGCGTTGGGCGACACCCTGGCGGCGATCGAACAGCGCTATGGCGTGCCCAGCGGCGTCATCCTCGGCATCTGGGGCCTGGAGAGCAATTACGGCGAGGCGGCGCTCAACTGGACGCCGCAGACCGCGCTGTCGACGCTGGCTTATGAAGGCCGGCGCCGGGCGCAGTTCGAGGGCTACCTGCTGGCGCTGGCCGAAATGGTCGAGCGCGGGCTGGCCGACCAGACCCAGCTGCGCTCGTCGTGGGCCGGCGCGCTCGGCCAGCCGCAATTCATGCCGGACGTCTATCTCAGCACCGCGGTGGACTGGGACGGCGACGGCCACCGCGACATCTGGACCAATCGCGGCGATGTCGCCGCCTCGATCGCGAACTACCTGGCCGGTCGCGGCTGGCGCCGCGGCGAGCCGGTGTTCGACGAGGTGCGGCTGCCGGACAATTTCGACTACTCGCTCGCCGACGGCGTGATGCGTTCGGTCGCGGAATGGGCCGCGCGCGGCGTCGCGCGCGTCGACGGCGCGCCGTGGGCCGGCGGCGAGACCCTGCAGGCGCAGCTCTGGCTGCCTGCCGGCGCGCAAGGGCCGGCGCTGCTGCTGCATCACAATTTCGGGGTGATCCGCCGCTACAACAACTCGGATCGCTACGCGCTCGTGGTGGCGCTGCTCGGCCGCGCGATGGACGGCGGCGCAAGCTCGCTGGCGCGCTCCTGGCCGCGCCATCTCGGTTCGCTCGACCGCGATCAGACGCTCGAACTGCAGACGCTGCTGAACGGGCTCGGTTACGAGGCGGGACCCAATGACGGCTTGTTCGGTTCGGCCACGCGCCGCGCCGTGCGCCTGTTCCAGGCGGCGCAGAGCCTGCCGGCGGACGGTTTCCCGACCACGTCGCTGCTGAACACGGTGCGCGCGAGCGCCGGCGTCGCGAGCGAGCCGCCGCGCCAGCCCCGAGGTCTCGACCGCGCCGGCGTGCGCGAGTTGCAGCGTCTGCTCAACAGGCTGGGCTACGGCGCCGGCGCAGCCGATGGCGTGATCGGCGAGCGCACGCGCGACGCCATTCGCGCGTTCGAGCGCGCGCGCGGCATGGAAGTGCGCGGCCGCGCAACGGACGTCGTGCTGGACGCGGCGCGCGCCGCGGCGCGTTAGCGCAGCGTAGTCGTATGGACCGCCGGCGTCCCGCCGGCATGCGCAAGCGTTGCAGGACTGGAGCGCGCGCTCCAACTTTCTTAGGTTCACGCATGCCGGCGGGACGCCGGCGGTCCATATTTAAAGCGCGCGGCGCTTCAGCCGGGCGTCGTCGGCTCCGACGGCGGCGCATCGAGCATGCGCACGGCGCGCAGCCGGCGGCTGACCAGCGCGAACACGAACATGACGAGCAGCAGCGCGACCGCGATGATCAGCGGCGCGTTCATGCCGACGGTCTCGTAAACGACGCCGCCGACCAGCGGCGAGAAGATGAAGCCCGCGCCGTTGATCGCGACGACGAGGCCGGCCGCCGATCCCTGTTCATCGGGCCGCACCGCAACCGACGCGCCGCCGGTGAAGCCCGGCCGCGCCAGTCCCGCGCCCAAGCCCTGCACGGCTTGCGACACCAGCAGCGCGCCCAGGCTGGGCGCTAGAATCTGAATGAGCACGCCGAACGCCAGCAGTCCGGCGCCCCACGCCATCAGCCCGCGCGGGCCGAGCTTGATGCGCGGCAGGATCGCCATTTGCGTCGCGAGCAGCGCCAGCGCGCTGACCATGAAGCCGGCGGCGGTGAGTTCCGCGCCCTGTTCGCCCGAGGCGCCCAGGCGGTCCATCGTGAACAGGCCGAACACCTGCACCGTGACGCCGGCGACGACGGACAGGCCGAAGCCGTACAGCAGGAAGGCGGAGATGCGCTTGTCGGTGAGCAGCGCAAGCGACTCGCGCCAGTCGCCGCGCGGCCGTTCGCTCTGCGGCGGCGTGTTCTCCGGCAGGAACCGCCAGATCGCGAACGAGGCCGCCGCCGCAAGCAGGGCGATCAGCCAGATCGGAAAGACGAGGCCGAGCTTGGCCGCGAGCGCGGCGCAGATCGCGGGACCGAACGCCTGCCCCATGGCGAAGGCGGCGGTGAGGCCGGCCAGCTGCTCGGTGCGCTCCATGCGCGTGGTGCGGTCGGCGATGTAGGCTTGCGCGGCGGGGGAGGAGGCCGAGCCGAAGGCGCCGAAGATCGCGCGCGCGAGCATCAGCCAGGTGAACAGCCACAGGCCGGTGACGAGGCCGTTGAGGCCAAGCATCACCACCAGCCCGAACGAGGCCATCGACACCGCGTAAGCGGCAAGGCCGAGCGCGGCGATGGGCTTGCGTCCGCGGCGGTCCGAGGCGCGGCCCCAGATCGGGCTCGCGAACACCCAGAGCAGGGCCGAAAGCGAAAAGATCCAGCCGACGCTGGAATCCGACAGCCCGAGCTGGCGCACCAGGGGCGGCGCTACGGCAAGCAGCATCGAATTGCCCGCGCCGATCACGAGCAGACAAATGAAGAGAAGGTGAAACTGCCGGCGGCGTGGCGGGCCGGACGCCGCGGAAAGCTCGGACATGGGCGCTGAGCCAGCGATAGACCGGCCTGAATTCGGTTTCAATGTGGTCAACCGAAACGACGCGTTAAGCGCGGGTGGTGCATAAGCTGAGCCGGCTCAGGCACCCGGTAAACGCGCGTTATCTATGTTTCCAATCATCGGCCTCGCAGTTGTGTTCGGGATGGTGTTCGGCGGGTTCATCCTCGCCGGAGGCCATTTCGAGGTGCTGCTCGAGGCGGCCCCGATGGAGTTCATGATGATCGGCGGCGCCGCGCTCGGCGCGCTGATCATCTCCAACGACATGGGCGGCCTCAAGAGCGTGGCGGGCGGCGTTGGCAAGGTGATGTCCGGGCCGAAGTGGAGCAAGAAGGACTACCAGGATCTGCTGGCGCTGCTTTTTCAGCTCACCAAGCTGATGAAGACCAAGGGCGTGGTGGCGCTCGAAGCGCACATCGAAAGGCCTGGAGAAAGCGCGATCTTCCAGAAGTATCCCAAGCTCACTAAGGATCACTTCGTGGTGGCGTTCATCTGCGACACGCTGCGGATGATGACGATGAACCTCGACGACCCCCACCAGGTCGAGGACGCCATGGAAAAGCAGATCGAGAAGCATCACCACGAAACGCTGCATCCCGCTCACGCGCTGCAGACCATGGCCGACGGCCTGCCGGCGCTCGGCATCGTCGCGGCGGTGCTTGGGATCGTGAAGACGATGGGCGCGATCAACGAGCCGCCGGAGATATTGGGCCTGATGATCGGCAAGGCGCTGGTCGGCACCTTCCTCGGGGTGTTCCTGGCCTACGGCATCGTCGGCCCGGTGGCCCAGCGCCTCAACGCCGTGATCGAGCACGACGCCCAGTTCTACAAAATCATTCGCGATGTGCTCGTGGCGCACTTGCACGGCAACGCGGCCCAGGTTTCTGTGGAAATTGGCCGTGGTTCGGTGCCGTCGCACATGCAGCCGAGCTTCACGCAGCTGGAAGAAGCGCTGGCAGCCGCTACGGAAGGCTGACAGCAGGAATGAGTTCGGCGCGCGAACCTATGCGTATTTGCATGGGCCTTTAAGCGTGCGCCGCTTGCCAATGCGGTTAATCCTTGGCATGGAGTCGCCTCCCGCGTTGGGGAGCAGTCCCTGACGCTGAGACGAGGGGTAGAACCTATGACGAAGTTCAAGTTGGGCATGGCGGCGGCTGCCGCGGCCGTTCTCGCCTTCGGCGTCGCGGCCTGCGGCCAAACGACGACCACCGAAGAGCCGGCGGCGGTTGAAGAAACCACCGAAGCGGCCCCGGAAGCGACGACCGAAGCCACCACGGAAGCTCCGGCTGACGCGGCGGCCACCACGGAAGCTCCGGCGGAAGCTCCGGCCGCGACCACTCCGTAATTCACCTACGGACGTAGTTATCGCGATGGGCCGCCCGAAAGGGCGGCTCATTTGCGTTTAGGCTCTGCCGATGCCGCGCCTGCCGCCACACCCCGAACTCGACTGGAGCGATCCCGGCGCCCCGCGCGCGGCGGCGTTCGACGACGTTTATTTCTCGAAGCGGGGCGGACTGGCGGAGTCCGAGGCGGTGTTTCTGCGCGGCTGCGGATTGCCGGAAGGCTGGAAAAACAGGGATCGTTTCACCCTCTGCGAGCTTGGATTCGGCACGGGGTTAAACATTCTGGCGGTATGGAGAGCCTGGAAATCGGCGCGAAACCCCCATGCGCAATTGCATATCTCCACCATCGAGGCATACCCGCTCGCAAGGGCGGACGCCGCCCGCGCCCTGGCGCAGTTTCCGGAACTGGCCGATCTGGCGGCGCGGCTCATCGAGCGCTGGCCGGTTCGGGCTTACGCGCCGCAGCGGCTCCGGTTTCCCGAGGACGGGTTTTCGCTGACGCTGCATGTAGGCGAGGCGGCGCCGGTTCTGGCGGGGCTGAGCGGGCAGTTCGACGCCTGGTTTCTCGACGGTTTCGCCCCGGCGCGAAACCCGGCGATGTGGTCGGCCGAAACGTTCCGGCACATCGCCCGGCTCAGCGCGCCCGGCGCGCGGCTGGCCACGTTTACAGTCGCGGGCGAGGTGCACCGGGGCTTGAGCGCGGCGGGTTTCGAGGTCGAGAAGAAGCCGGGTTTCGGCGCCAAGCGCGAACGGCTTGAAGCGACGTTCCGCGGCAAGCCGGCCGGCCGGCCGGCGTCGATCTATCCGTCCGCCGCGGTCCATCCCAGGCGCGTCGCAATTCTTGGCGCCGGCATCGCCGGCGCAGCCGCCGCACATGCGCTGGCCGATCGTGGCGTCGAAACCGTGGCGCTCGACGCCGCCCGCACGCTCGGCGCCGGCGCCAGCGGCAACCCCGCTGGATTGGTGATGCCCCGGCTCGACCGCGGCGGCGTGCTGCGGGCGTTTCACCTCGCGGCATACTTGCATGCGGTCGCCGCCTACGAACGGCTGGGCGTGTTCGATCCTTGCGGCGTCGTGCAATATCCCAGCGGCGACGGCGACGCGTTGGCGGACTTGCTGGCGGACCCGCCCTTGCCGGCGGACTGGTTCGGCGCGGCGCCGGAAGGCGCTGCGCTGCACAAGCGCGCGGGCCTGGCCCAGCCGGTGTGGGTGCTGGAGGCGTTGCTTGCGCGAGCCAGCGTGCTGTACGAGTCGCCGGTCGAACGCCTCGAGCGGGTCGAGGACGGCTGGCTGCTGCGCGCGCCGGACAAGCGCGCGCTGCTGAAGGCGGACGCCGTCGTGCTCGCGTGCGGCTCGGCGCTGCGGCAGTTCGAGCCGGCGCGCTTTCTTCCGCTGCAGCTTTCGCGCGGACAGGTGGAATGGGGCGAGGGCGCGCCGCCGAAGCATGTCATCGTCCGCAGCAGCTATCTCGCGCCGTTCGCGGGCGGGGTGATGTTTGGCTCCACGTTCGACAAGGTGAGCGAGCCCAGTGCGCCGCAGCCGGACGGCGAGTCCCGATCCCGCAATCTGGCGGCGCTGCGCGAGCTTGCGCCGGACGTCGCCGCCAGCGTGGTCGAGGCGTCGCTGCAATCGCGCGCGGGGCTGCGCGCGGCGACGCCGGACCGCGCGCCGGTCGCCGGCGTGCTGCCGGACGCGGAGCGGTGGCTGGCGCAGTACGCGCCGCTCGCGCATGGGCGCAAGGTCGAGACCGACCAGGCGCCGCCCGCGCACGAGGGCGTTTACGTGATCGGCGGTCTTGGCGCGCGCGGGCTCGCCACGGCGCCATTGCTGGGCGAGATCGTCGCCGCGGAGATGTGCGGCGAGCCGGCCATGCTGTCGCACGCGGAGCGGGAGGCGCTGCATCCCGCCCGCTTTCTGCACCGGGCGCTCAAACGAAGTTAGAGCGTCGTGCTGAATATCGGACGTGGGCGAGAAACGGAAACGCTGCATGCCGGCTTCCAGCCGGCAACCCCGTTTCATCCCGCACGCCGAGTGGAGACCCTTAAGCCGGGTGCTTCGCTTCAGTCGTTCGCCGCGTGGCGCGCTTCGATGGCGGCGTGCAGCTTGGCTTGCGCTTTCTCATCGAGGGGATAGCCGTACAGCGAGATCGCGGCCGCCAGGTAGAGCGCGACCGGGACGCCAATGAACAGGAAGCTCAGCATGCCGAGCGCGGCGGCGCTGTTGTCGGCCCCGAGCGCCGGCGCGAAGCCGACCACGCCCAGCACGGCGTAGGTGAGCGGTCCCGCGGCGACGCCGAGCTTCGAGGTCGTCAACAGCACGCCGAAATAGAGGCCGGAGCGGCGCGCGCCGGTGCGCAGCTCGTCTTCGTCGACGACATCGGCCATCAGCGCGCGCGTCAGCAGCACGCCGCCGCCCTGGGCCAGGCCGGCGATCGCCATCAGCGGCGCGACCACGAGGAAGTTTCCCGGCGGCAGGAACAAAAGCCCCGCCGTCGTCACGCTGCCGAACACCAGCGCGCCCTGCAGCGCAACGTGCTTGCCGAAGCGCCGCGCCGCCCACCACCAGATCGGCACGCCCAGGAGGCCGGCGATGAAATAGATGGCCAGCAGCGTCTGCGCCGCGTTTTCGAACCGCAGCACGAACTGGAAATAGAACAGGAAGAGGCCGCCCGACGCGCCTTGCGCGACGCCGAGCAGGAGATCCGGCAGCAGCACGCGCAAGGCGAGCTTGTTGCTCATCAGCGTGCTCAGCGTCTCGCCGAGCGAGAGGTGCGGCTGCGGCGGCCGGTGCGGTTCGCGCACGAACCGCACCGCCAGCCAGGTGCAGAGCGGCAGCAGCGCCAGCAGCGTCCAGCCCATGACGTGGACGGCGTCGGCGTTGGAGCCGCCGAAGCCCTGCGCCACCACCCCCGCCAGCACCAGCATCAGCACCTGGCCGACCATGCCCGCCACCTGCACCGCGCCCAGCACGTGGGTGCGGCCGTGATAGGTGGGCTGGAGTTCGGCGGCCCAGCCAAGATGGGCGATCATCATGCTGGCGTAGGCGAGATACATCGCAAACACCGCAATCCCGGCCACGAGCGGGGGCACGCCTTGCGGCAGGCCGAGGAACACCACCCACAACAGGATCATCAGCACCGGCGCGCTGGCCGCGAGCCAGAAGCGGCGGCGTCCGAAGCTGTGTTCGGTGCGGTCTTGCACGCCCCCGATCCACGGATCGATGGCGAGGTCGAACAAGCGCGCGCCGAGGAAGATCGCCGAAACCGCCCACAGCGGCAGCCCCAGATGTTCGGCGAAGTGCGGCGGGAGGAAAATGATCACCGGCAGCGACAGCGCCAGCAGCGGCGCAGCCGGCGCGGCGAACGCCGCGATCTCAAGCGCGGACGTCTTGGGGGCTGTTCGGGGTGTGTCGGTCAATCGCGTCCTCCGCCCTGTCCCCAGGGCGGGGCGAGCCTATCGTCGCAGTGTTCACGAGCGAACGCGCGCGATCAACCGCCGCGAACGGTTTGCTGAAGCAGCGGCGCGAGCGTGGGGTTTGACGCAAGGATAGCGCCGGTCTTCATGAAGTCGTCGCCGTCGATTTCGGTGCAGACGCCGCCGGCCTCGCGCACCAGCACCACGCCCGCGGCGATATCCCAAGCCGAAAGCCCGCGCTCCCAGAAACCGTCGAAGCGGCCCGCCGCGACGTAAGCCAGATCGAGCGAGGCGGCGCCGAAGCGGCGGATGCCGGCCGTCTTCGCGATCACGCGTTCGATCTCCTGCAGCGCGCGCGCATGGCCCGGCTTGCCGTTGAACGGCGTGCCGGTGGCGAATAGGGCGTCGCGCATGTCGGCGCGGCCGGCGACGCGCAGGCGCCGGTCGTTGAGATAGGCGCCCATGCCTTTCTCGGCCCAGAACAGCTCGTCGCGTACGACGTTGTAGATGACGCCGGCGACCAGCACGCCTTCGCGCTCGAGCCCGACCGAGATGGCGAAGTGGGGGATGGCGTGGAGGAAGTTGGTGGTGCCGTCGAGCGGATCGACGATCCAGCGGTGAGTCTTGTCGCTGCCTTCGACGCCGCCGCGCTCCTCCATCAGGAAGCCGTAGCCGGGGCGCGCCTTGGAAAGTTCCTCGAACAGCGTCTTCTCCGCCTTCACGTCGGCGGACGAGACGAAGTCGCTCGGACCCTTGCGTGAGACTTGCAGGTTCTCGATTTCGCCGAAGTCGCGCGCCAGCGCCCGCGCCGCCTTGCGGACGGCGGCGATCATCACGTTCATCGTGGCGGAAGCTTGCGGCATGGCGATCCTGCGGGGAGGCGCGCTAGCTAGCAGGGGGCTCCCGGTGCGGCAAGGCCGGGCGCTGCCTTGGGGAGGCGTTAACCGGCCAGGATGGCGCGCGCGGCCCAGACGCCCGTCGCGAACGAGGCTTGCAGCAGGTAGCCGCCCGTCGGCGCCTCCCAGTCCAGCATCTCGCCGGCGACGTAGACGCCGGGAAGCGCGCGGAGCTGGAGCGCGTCGTCGACCGCGGACCGGGCGACGCCGCCCGCGCTGGAGATGGCGCGCTCAAGGCCCTGCGCGGCGAGAAGGCGAACGGGCGCGGCCTTGATCAGCTCGGCCAGCGCCTCCGGCGCACGCAGCGGCGGGCCGTTCTCGTGCAACAGGCCGATCGCGAGCGGCGTGAGGCCGAGCGCCTTGCGCAGCGTGGAGGAAAGCGAGTCGCCGCGCTTGGCGCGCGTAAGCTTCGCGGCGATCTGCGCATGGGTGAGGGCGGGGCGCAGATCGATCGTCACGGTCGTGGGAACGCTGGCGCGCAGGCCCGCCGACAGCGCGTAGATGGCGCCGCCCTCGACGCCGTACCGCGTGATCATGGCTTCGCCGCGCACTTCGCGCGCGTCGTGACGGATAGCGATGGTCTTCAGCGGCTGGCCGGCGAAGCGCGACCGGAAATGCGCGCTCCAGGCGACATTGAAACCGGCATTGGCCGGCCGGAACGGCTCAAGCTGAACGCCGCGCGCCGCCAGGGCGTCCGTCCACAAGCCGTTCGAGCCGAGCCGCGGCCAGCTCGCGCCGCCCAGCGCCAGCAGCGTCGCGTCTGCGCGGAGCGATCGGACGGCGCCGCCGTCGGCAAATTGGAGCGCGCCGTCGTCGCGCCAGCCGAGCCAGGTCGTGTTGAGGCGGATGACGGCGCCCCGGTCCGCCAGACGCCGCAGCAATGCGCGCAGCAGCGGCGAGGCTTTCATCGCTTTCGGAAACACGCGCCCGCTCGATCCCGTGAACGTCTCCTGGCCCAGGCCTTCGACCCACGCGACCAAGTCCTCCGGCGCGAACGCTTCGAGCATGGGCCGCAGATGCGCCGCCGCTTCGCCATAGCGCGCAATGAACGTCTCGAACGGTTCGGCGTGCGTCAGGTTCAGGCCGCCGCGGCCGGCCATCAGCAGCTTGCGCGCCGCGCTCGGCATGCGCTCGACGACGACGACGCGCTTGCCCGCGGCGCTCAGCACGTCGGCTGCGATCAGTCCCGCCGGGCCGGCGCCGATGATGGCGACGGGCGTTTGCTCGCTCATCACTGCAACAGGCTATTCGGGCGTATGGCTGACGGCTTCGATCTTGTTGCCGTCCGGATCGCGCACGAAAGCGGCGTAATAGCTGGGATGATACTCGGCGCGCAGGCCGGGGCGCCCGTCTTCGACGCCGCCCTGTTCGAGCGCGGCGAGGAAGAAGGCGTCCACCGCCGCGCGCGTCGGCGCCGTCAAGGCGACGTGAACGCCATTGCCCATGCTGGCGGGCTGGCCGTCGATCGGCAGCTGGACCCAGAAGCTCGGCTTGCCTTGCTGTCCGTAACCCACGCCGACCAGCTGGCCGCCGATTTCAACCGGCATCATCGGCGCCATGCCGAGCGGCGCGAGCGCCGCGTCGTAGAACGCCTTCGCGCGCTGCATGTCGGCGACGCCGACGGAGACGTGATCGATGGCCATGGACCCTCCTCAGCGCCAGCGCGCGAACCAGTCGAGCGTGCGCGCCACCGCCAGCTGGCTCGACGCGGCGTCGTAGTCGTTGCTGCCGGCGCGGCAGAAACCGTGTCCCGCATCGTAGAGATAGAGCGGCGCATCCGGCGCGGCCAGGCGCACCTTTTCGTAGTTCTCCGGCGGGATCGACGCATCGTGCGCGCCATAGTGCAGCATGACCGGAACCTTGGGCGCGGCGTCGAGCAGAGTGGCGATCAGCCGTCCGTAGAAGCAGGCCGCGGCCTTGAGGCGGGCGCATTGCGCCGCCGCCATCCACGCCGCCGCGCCGCCATAGCAGAAGCCGGTGACGTAGACCGGCTGCGGCAGCGCGTCGATCGCGGCCTGGATGTCGCCCAGCACTTGCGGCCAGGGCGAGGCGGCGACGGCGGCGAGGCCCTTCTTCGCGCCTTCGGGATCGTGCGTGGCGTGGAAATCCGGTTCGATGCGGTCGAACAGGCCCGGGGCGATGGCGGCGTATCCCGCATCTGCGAACGCGCGGCACATGTCGGCGATGTGATCGGTCAGGCCGAAAATCTCCTGGATCACGACGACGCCGCCGATCGGCGCCGATCCAGGCGCCGCCTTGAGCGCGGTGATTTCGGCGCCGTCCGCGCCTTTCAAGCCGATGCGTTCAACCATGCGCCGTCTGTCGCACGCGGACGGCGTTTCGTCGAGCGGGTCATTCGCTCTCCGCAAATTGAGCGCGTTGTCACTGGTGAGGCGTAGGCGTCGAGTTCATGCTGGCGCCGCCATGTCAGTGCTCGGCCGCTTTTTGCTGGTGGTTGCGTGCGCAGCGGCGATTGCGAGCGCCGCCGCCGCTGAGTGCGTGAATGCGCCCGATCTCGCCGCGTACCAGTCGGCGACGCCGGCCGACTTCGCGCTCGGACCGACGCGCTCGGACCGGATCGGCCGTGTGGTCGCCCCTGTGCGGGTGAACGGTCAAGGACCGTTCCGCTTCATCGTCGACACCGGTGCGAACCGCTCGGTCCTGTCGAGCGCGCTGGCCGAGCGGCTGGGGCTGATCGCCACCGGGATGGGAGAGGTGCATACGGTGCATGGCGTCTCCGTCGCGCCGCTGGTCGACGTCGCGTCGGTGCACTATGGCCCGCTCGCGCTCGGGGCGGCCACGCTGCCGACGCTTCACGGCGACGTGCTCGCGGGAGAGCAGGGCTTGCTTGGCGTCGACGGCATGCGCGGCCGGCGCCTGCGCATGGATTTCGAGCGAAACTGCATCGAGATCACGCCCTCGCAAGGCGCGCGGCGCCTGCGCGGCTGGACCACGGTGCGCGGCCAGCTGCGGTTTGGCCACCTAGTTGTCGTGCGCGGACGCATTCGCGGCGTGCCCGTCAATCTGCTGATCGACACAGGGTCGAACGCCTCGCTCGGAAACACCGCCTTGCGCGATGCGCTGCAGGCCAGGGTGCGGCGCACGCCGGGATTTGACGGCGTGCCTGCGTACACCGCCGGCGATCTGGTGGTGCTGGATCGCCTCGTGTTCATTCCGGCCTTGAGCGTGGGCGATCTCCAAGTGCGGAGCATCACCGCCTATGTCGGCGATTTTCATATCTTCGACGTGTGGGGCCTGCAGCAGGAGCCTACGCTGCTCGTGGGCATGGACGTGCTCTCGCAAACGCGCGGCCTGGCGATAGATTACGGGCGGGCGACGGTGCACTTCCACCTCCGCGAGACGACGCGCTTCGTCGGCTTCAACTAAAACGTCGCGCCGAATATCGGACGCGCCGACCCCCAATGGACCTCGGGCGTCCTCGCCCGCCTGCGCCTTATCGAACAAGCGCCTGCGCTTGTCGGTAGCGTCGCGCCGCGCCGGCGAGGACGCCGGCGCTCCATAGCGCGCTTGCGCCGGATTTAGCGCGCGGCGCGTTAGCCGAGCGGAATGCGGGACGGTTTGTCGAACAGGCGGCCGCGCTCGGTCCACAGCACCGCCGCCAGCGTCGCCGCGCCCGACAGGGCGAGCCCGAATGCGAACGGGGCGAGCGTGCCGTCGAACGCGCGCGCGATAAGGCCGCCGGCGAGTGCGCCGCCGGTCGCGGTCACGGCGCCGAACAGCGCCGAGGCGGAGCCGGCGATGCGGCCCACCGGCTCCATCGCCAGCGCATTGAAGTTGCTCGCGACCAGCCCGAACATCGCGAACGTGAGCGCGAGCAGCGGCGTGAACACCCAGAAGCCGGCGAGGCCGGCGAGCGCCAGCAGCGCGATCGCCGCCGCCCCCAGCGTCATGCCGAGCGTCATGATGTGCGAAAGCCGGCGCATGCCGTGGCGGACCACCAGCCGCGAATTGAGAAAGGTGCCGCAGGAGATGGCGATGGCGATCGAGCCGAACGCGATCGGGAAGGCGGGGCCGAGGCCGAAGACATCGACGAAAATCTGCTCGGACGAGGTGATGTAGCCGAACAGGCAGCCGCTCACGAACGTCGACGCGATCATGTAGCCGACGGTCTGCCGCTCGCGCAGCACCGCCAGATAGTTCACGGCGACGCTGCGCGGCCTGAACGGGGCGCGGTGCTCCGGCTTCAGCGTCTCCGGCAGCCGGATCAGCGCCCAGCCGAGCACCACGAGCGCATAGATCAGCAGCGCGCCGAAGATCCAGCGCCAGGGCGCGACGAACAGGATCAGCTGGCCGAGGCCCGGCGCCACGATCGGCACGATCATGAATACGGTCATCGCCATGGACATGACCTGCGCCATGCGGCGGCCTTCGGTGAGATCGCGGACGACCGCGGTGGCGATGACGCGGGTCGCCGCGGCGCCCACGCCCTGCATCGCGCGCGCCGCGAGGAACAGCTCGAAGCTCGGCGCGATCACGCACAGGATCGAGCCGGCGATATAGATCCCCAGCGCATAGATCAGCACGCTGCGGCGGCCGAAGGAGTCCGCGAGCGGGCCGTAGATCAGCTGCGCGACGCCGAACAGGGCGACATAGGCGACGACGACAAGCTGGCGGTCGTTGTCGTTGGTCAGCGCGAAGTCGGCGCCGATCTGCGGCAGCGCCGGCAGCATGATGTCGATGGCGAGCGCGTTCAGCGCCGAAAGCGCCGCCACCATGGCGACGAGTTCGAACGTCGAGAGCGTGCGTTGCCGGGGAGGCGCAGGCCCCTCAGGCATTGAAGCGGAAATGCATCACGTCGCCTTCTTTCACGACGTAGTCCTTGCCTTCGAGCCGCATTTTGCCGGCTTCCTTTGCGCCTTGCTCGCCCTTGTAGGCGATGTAGTCGTCGTAGGAGATGGTTTCGGCGCGGATGAAGCCTTTTTCGAAGTCGGTGTGGATGACGCCGGCCGCTTGCGGCGCGGTCCAGCCCTTATGGATGGTCCAGGCGCGCGCTTCCTTGGGGCCGACGGTGAAGTAGGTCTGCAGGCCCAGCAGATCGTAGCCGGCGTGAATCAGCTTGGTGAGGCCGGGCTCCTGCAGGCCGACCGTGGTCAGGAATTCCTCCTGCTCTTCGTCGGAAAGCGCGGCGATCTCGGCTTCGAGCTGTGCGCAGATGACGACGCACGCGGCGTTTTCCCGCTTGGCGCGCTCCTCGACGCGCGCGGTGTGGGCGTTGCCGCCGGCGGCGTCCTCCTCGTTGACGTTGCAGACGTAGAGCACCGGCAGCGCCGTCAGCAGCTGCAGCATTCCGAACGCCTTTTCTTCCTCCGGCGCACGCCTGGTGAGGCGCGCGGGCTTGCCGTCTTCCAGAAGCGCCTTGGCGCGCAGCACGAG
Source organism: Hyphomonadaceae bacterium (assembly GCA_023384105.1). Classification (GTDB taxonomy): domain Bacteria; phylum Pseudomonadota; class Alphaproteobacteria; order Caulobacterales; family Aquidulcibacteraceae; genus Vitreimonas. Next base: position 435,922 of record JAHDXR010000001.1, read on the forward strand.
ATCGAGCGTGAGCTTGGCCTCCTTGTCGCCGCCCTTGGCCTTCTTTTCGAGATTGGCGATGCGCTTGTCGAGGCTTTCGAGATCGGCCAGCATCAGTTCGGTTTCGACCGTTTCGAGGTCGGCGATCGGATCGATGCGGCCTTCGACGTGGGTGATGTCGTCGTTCTCGAAGCAGCGCAGCACGTAGGCGATGGCGTCGCACTCGCGGATGTTGGCGAGGAACTGGTTGCCCAGCCCTTCGCCCTTCGAGGCGCCGCGGACGAGGCCGGCGATGTCGACGAAATTCATCCGCGTCGGGATGATTTCCTTGGAGCCGGAAATCTCGGCGAGCTTCTTGAGCCGCGGTTCCGGCATCGCCACTTCGCCGACGTTCGGCTCGATGGTGCAGAATGGATAGTTCGCCGCCTGCGCGGCCGCCGTTTTCGTCAGCGCGTTGAAGAGCGTCGACTTGCCCACGTTCGGCAAGCCCACGATGCCGCATTTGAAACCCATGATGTCCTCTATTGACCGAGCACCGCTTTCGGCGCGGTCGTGAATGGATTAATGATCGTGAGACCGCCGACGGTCTGCCCGCCGTTCATATCCTCGCTCAAGAACAGTGTGCAGCCCGCGACCAGCGCTGACGCCAGCAGGAGCGAGTCCCAGAAGCTCAGGTGATAGCGGTCCTGAAGGGTCCATGCCTCGGCGAGATAATCGACGCGCAACATCTCCGGCACATAGGCGTTGAGCGCTGCAATCTCACGGCGAAGTTCGGCGGCTGCGGAGGGCGATCTATCGTGCCTGAGTGCGGCCCAGTAATACTCACGGAGGCTTTGTGCGCTTAGGATCAACGCGTCCTTTTCGATCGCGGCGCTGATCCAGTCTTGGGCTTTCTTCTGCTTGGAAGGCTCCGTCAGATCCTTCCTGTACACGAGAACGTTCGTGTCGGCGAAGCACTTCGTCATAGAGTTCTTCTCGCGTGGGCGCGCGGCCGAAATAACCGAGTTCTCGCGGCGGACTGGCGAGAAAGGCGCGGCCGGCCTCGAGCCGCGCCGCGCGGCCCGCCTCCCAAGCCGCTTCTTCCAGGGCGCGCCTCCGCTCGGCGAGCAACCCGCCCACGTAGCGCGACACGCTCATCCCGGCCTTGGCCGCCTCGATGCGGACCCAGCGGGCGGTCTCCTCGTCCATGCTGATGGTGACGTTGACCATATCACGGAGTTAGTGATTCACGAACTTCGTGTCAATTCTGCCCCAGCGCCCGGGCGGCCATGTCGCGCCAGACGCGCGCTTCGGCGCGCAGCGGCGGAGCGATCTTCTGCAGGCGGCGCTCGAGTTCGGCGAGGCCGATCTCGGCGTCCTGGCGGCGCTCGGTCCTGGCCATGAACGCCACATAGCGGCCGCCGGCCTCCAGCCCGGGCACGCGATCGGCGGCGAAGCGGTAGGCGTCGTCGGCGTCTTCGTCGCGGCCCAGCCCTTCGTAGGCGCGGGCGAAGGCGAGAGCCGTCGCCGGCGCGGTCGCCTCGCGCCCGCCGAGCGCCTTGAGCTGTTCAAGGCGCGACAGCGCCTCCCGCCAGCGTTCGAGTTCAAGGAGAGCGTTGGCGTGGCCCATCAGGATCGCCGGATCGTCCGCCCATTGGCTCTCGGCGCATTGCGCCCAGTGCGCTTCGGCGTCGCTCCAGCGGCCGAGCGCGGCGGCCGCTTGCGCCACGCGCATGCGGTTGCCGACTGTGGGCGTGTCCTCGAGCGCGCGCAGCGCGTTGCGATAGTCGCGCTCGGGGTCGATGGCTTGGCGCGCGGCCTTGCCGACGCCGCGCGCGGTGCGTCCGCCCATCCATTCCGGCGCGAGCACGGCGAGCACGTAGAAGGCCGGCGCGAGCCAGGGGCCGATGATGAACAGCCAGAGCCAGAACATCTCGCGGCCCGTGCGCACCACGTGAATGCCGCACAGGAGCGAGGGGAGGTAGGTGATGATCAGATAGATCACGCGCCGTCCCCTTGCGCCTGCTGGCGCGGGTTCGCCTTTTCCGCCGGCGCCAGGCGCATCACTTCGGCTTGGTACTTTTCGTCCTCGCCTTTCGCCAGCAGCGGCGCGGCTTTGGCGCAGGCGTCGAGCATCTTCGCGAGCCAGTCGGCGTCGGCCTTGTGGAAGTCGCTCAGCACGTGATGGTGGACGAATTCCTTTTGGCCGGGATGGCCCACGCCCATCCGCGCGCGGCGGAAGCCCTCGCCCACCGGCGAGGCGATGATCGAGCGGATGCCGTTGTGGCCGGCCGCGCCGCCGCCGCGCTTCATGCGGAAGCGGCCCGGCGCGAGATCGATCTCGTCGTAGAAGACGACGATGTCCGTCGGCGAGAGCTTGTGGAAGTTCGCGGCCTCGCCCACCGAGCGGCCGCTTTCGTTCATGAAGATCTGCGGCTTCAAGAGCAGCGTGCGCACGCCGTCGATATGGCCTTCGGCCAGTTCGCCCTGGAACTTCTTCTTCCACGGGCCGAAGCCGTGGGCGCGCGCGATCGCGTCCACGGCCATGAAGCCGATATTGTGCCGGTTGCCCGCGTATTTCGCGCCCGGATTGCCGAGGCCGACAAGGAGCAGCATGCGCGCCTTCTAGGTCCGTTCCGCCCAGCCACGTGGATCGCGGCTGGCGTGAAAACAAGCAATTACAAATACGCCATCGTCGTCGATGCGAAAGAAGAGACTGTGGGAAATCGGCGCAGCCGGGCTCGTCTCAGTTCGGGCGGTACGATTGGAAACTGCAGCGGATTGTCCGCGATCCGCGACGCCTGCCGATCGATTTCGGCGTCGAACGCGACGCCGAGCCCTGACGGCAAGCGTCAAAGTTTGCGGGCGCCCCGTTCTGTTCTCAATTCGCCCCAGCTCACCGCGCGGGACTTGTCGTCCTCGAGCGACGCCAGGCGCTTCTGCAGTTCCGCTCGCTGGGACTGCGGCAACGGCGTGTCGTCGTCGGCTATGCTGTCCCATCGTTCGCCGATCAGGGACAGCCGCTCGACGGCGCTCAGCTCGGCGATTTCCTTCCAGATAACATACCCGAATTTCGCCTGCCGCTCAATTCGGACCCCGAGCGGGAAGGGAAGGCGGATCAGCCTTCCTTCTTCTCGCCCTCAGCCGGCGCCGCGCTTTCGGCGGCCACGGCGGCCGGTTCGGCCTCGACCTTGCGGCCGGCGATGGTCGCGATGGTGAAGTCGCGGTCGCGGATCACGGGGCGCGCGCCGTCCGGCAGGGCGACCGACGAGATGTGGATCGAATCGCCGATCTCGCGGCCGGTGAGGTCGATGACGATCTCTTCCGGAATCTTGCTCGCCTTGCAGCGCAGCTTCACCGTGTGGCGCACGATGTTGAGCGCGCCGCCGCGCTTCAGGCCCGGCGCGGCTTCGTGGTTCTGGAAGCGCACCACGACGTCGACGTCGATTTCCGAATTTTCTTCCACGCGATAGAGATCGATGTGGATCGGCTCGTCGGTGACGGGATGGAGCTGGATCGCGCGCGGGATCACAGGCTGCTTCTCGCCCTGATGGTTGAGTTCCACCATGTGCGAGAGGAACTTGCCCGAGCGGAGCGCCATCTCGACGTCCTTGGCGTTGATCTCGATCGGCACCGAACCGCGCGGGCCGCCATAGAGGACGCCCGGGATGAGGCCGGAATTGCGGGTGGCGCGGGCTCCGCCCGTGCCAGTGCGCTCGCGCTTTTCAACGTTCAGTACAATGCCGGCCATGGGCCTCTTGCCCCTCGAAATTCCGTCAGGCGGGAAAATGGAAGCGGGGCTTCTAGCCGAAGGCTGATCCCACCGCAAGGCGGGGGCCGCCAGCCGGATCGGGATCGCCGCCCGGAGGCCGGCGCATCGGCGGCGGTAAGCATGGCCCGCCTCCAGACCGGACTTTTGCCGCCTGCGGACCCTGGCGCGGCGCGTTCGGGCCTTGATCGAGATCAATGCAATTTCCGGCTTTCTCCTGCTCCATGAAGTTGACGCTAGCGTCATTTTCATAAGGGAGGAGCAAATGCGCGTCAAAGTCGTCGACCAGCCGCCCCAAGAGGTTCGCACGTTCGAGGCGGTCGACCTGACCGACCAGCTGACCATGGAGGACGTGGAAACGATCCGCGAGATTTTCCACACCCCGCTGACCGGCTCCTACAATTGGGACTATGACAGCGCCAACGCCAAGATCCGGCGGCTCTACGAACTCGGCAAGCGGTTCAACTGGAACCCCACCGCCGACATCGACTGGGACGCCCCGTGCGACATGGCCGACTTCCCGTCGGAAGCGTCGCTCTCGGCGCTGAACGGCTATCCCGAATACGAAGCGCTGAGCCATGAAGAGAAGGTCGCCTTCTCCTGGAAGGCGCACGCGCAAACCATGAGCCAGTTCCTGCACGGCGAGCAGGGCGCGCTGCTGGTGGCGTCGCAGCTCGTTTCATGCGCGCCGACGGCGGACGCCAAGCTCTACGCCGCGTCGCAGACGTTCGACGAGGCGCGCCACGTCGAGGTGTTCAACCAGTATCTCCGCCAGCGCTGCGGACGCATCTATCCGATCAACAAGAACCTCAAGGCGCTGATCGACAAGGTGCTCGCCGACGAGCGCTGGGACCTCAAGTTCATCGGCATGCAGCTGATCATCGAAGGGCTTGCGCTCGCCGCCTTCGGCACGACGGTGCGCACGACCAAGGACCCGGTGCTGAAGCAGATCGTCGAGCTGGTCATGCGCGACGAAGGCCGTCACGTCGCGTTCGGCGTCAACTATCTCGAAGACTGGATCAAGGCGCTGCCGGAGAAGGAAATCGAAGACCGCGCCGAGTTCGCCTACCAGGCCTGCGCGATCATGCGCGACCGTCTGTTCGGCATGGACGTGATCCGCGAGTACGGCTTCGACGAGGAAGCGGCCAGGAAGTACATCATGGATTCCATGGTCATCGGCCTGTTCCGCGAGCTTCTGTTCGAACGCATCATGCCGAACCTGAAGCGCGTCGGCCTGCTCACCGACAAGGTGCGGCCGAAATACGAAGCGCTCGGCGCGCTCAAGTACGAAGACCTCGCCGGCGACGTGCTGATCGACTGGGCTCAGCTCGAAAAGCCGCTGCCGACGAAGGAGAATCTGGCCGCCGCCCACGTCGCGGCCGAATAGGCTCTTCTCTGAAGCTCGTTCCTGGAGCTGCGGCGGCGCGGCGACGCGCCGCCGTTTTTCTCAGCGCAACGGCTTGGCCAGCACGACGAAAACGAGATCGCCCCGCTTGGGCAGGCCGAAGCGTGGATCGTCGAGCGGGAACGGCTCTTCGCGCCCGGTATCGGCGTAGCCGCGCCGGACGTACCAATCGATCAGCTCGCGCCGCTGTCTGATCACGGTCATTTCCATGACGTCCGCGCCGAAACCGCGCGCGTGATCTTCCGCGGCGGCGATGAGGCTGCGGCCAAAGCCGCCGCCTTGCAGCGCGGGGCTCACCGTGAGCATGCCGAGATAGGCGAAGCGCCGCCCCTCGCGCACGCCCTTGTCCGAGACGAGCACGCAGCCGATGAGCTTGCCGTCCTGCTCGGCGAGCAGGATCGACTGATCGGGATCGGCGACGATCTCGGCCAGCGTTTCGGCGTCGGTGCGCTGACCGCCCAGGAGGTCGGCCTCGTGGGTCCAGCCCTGCTTGGCGCTGTCGCCGCGATAGCTGCTTTCGACCAGCGCATGCAGCGCCGGAATGTCGGATGCGCCGGCGACGCGCAACATCATTCGAACAGCGAGCTGACGCTCTGCTCGTTGGCGATGCGGGAGATCGCCTCGCCTATCAGCGCCGCCACGGTGACCACGCGCAGCTTCTTGCACTTCTCCGGGCGCGTCAGCGGGTCGATCGAATTGGTGACGACGATCTCCTTGAGCTTGGAGGCGTCGATGCGCTTGGCCGCGCCGTTCGAGAGCACGCCGTGGGTGATGTAGGCCGAGACCGAGTTCGCGCCTTTTTCGAGCAGCGCCTCGGCCGCATTGCAGAGCGTGCCGCCGCTGTCGACGATGTCGTCGACCAGGATGCACTCGCGGTCCTCGACGTCGCCGATGATGTGCATCACTTCGGATTCGCCTACCGTGGGACGGCGCTTGTCGACGATGGCGAGATCGGCGCCCAGCCGGTTGGCGAGCGCGCGCGCGCGCACGACGCCGCCGACGTCCGGCGAGACGATCATCAGCTTCTGCACGTCCCGGCAGGTCTCGCGGATGTCGCGCTCCAGCACCGGGGTGGAGAAGAGGTTGTCGGTCGGGATGTCGAAGAAGCCCTGGATCTGGCCGGCGTGCAGTTCGAGCGTCAGCACGCGATCGGCGCCGGCGGTGGTGATCAGGTTGGCGACCAGCTTGGCCGAGATCGGCGTGCGGCCGCCGACCTTCCGGTCCTGCCGGCCGTAGCCGTAATAGGGGATGACGGCGGTGATGCGGCGCGCGGAGGCGCGGCGCAGCGCGTCGATGCCGATCAGCAGCTCCATCAGGTGGTCGTTGGCGGGATATGACGTCGACTGGATGAAGAACACGTCCTCGCCGCGGACGTTCTCCTGGATTTCGACGAAAATCTCGTTGTCCTTGAACCGCTTCACTTCGGCCTGAGCGAGCGGGGTGTCGAGATGCTCGGCGATCGCCTTGGCGAGCGTCTCGTTGGAATTGCCGGCGATGAGTTTCATGGAATGCGGGCCCCGCGCCTCCTGGTCGGGCTCCCCTTACCCTTCGACTCGGGGGCGGGAAAAGAGATTCGCTGCAGTTTCGCGACACCGGCGAAGGCTGTGGCGCCTAGAGCGCAATGGCTGCGCAGTTTCGTCCGTAATCGTCCTCGTTGCGGTGGACGGAGCGGCGGTGGCTGAAGAGGGCGTCTTCCAGGGCGTAGGTGTCGAGCGGCAGCGTCTCGATGCGGCGAATCCCGGCGGCCGCCAGCCGGTCTGCACAGAATCCGGGCAGGTCGAACTGAAACCGTCCGTCGCGGCCGGGCGCGAAGAAGCGGCTGTAGCCCGCATTCTCTTCGCGGAAACGGTGTTCGAATTCCGGACCGACTTCGTAGGAGGGCTGATGGATGCACGGCCCGATCGCGGCCGCGATCCGTTCCGGCGCGGCGCCGTGCTGCTGCATCAGCGCAAGTGTGCGCTCCAGCACGCCGCCGACCGCGCCTTTCCAGCCGGCGTGCGCGGCGGCGACGACGCCGGCGTCGGCGTCGGCCAGCAGCACGGGCGTGCAGTCCGCCGTCAGCACGGAGATCACGAGGCCCGGCGTCGCCGTCACCAGTGCGTCCGCATGCGGCCGCTCGCCCGTCCATGGGCCGCTGACCGATACGGCGGTAGGCGAGTGCACCTGATGCACGCCGATCAGGCGTTCAAGCGGCGCGCCGAACGCGGCGGCGATGCGGCGGCGGTTTTCGCGTGAAGCTGCGGCGTCGTCGTTGGAGCCCGTGCCGGCGTTCAGGCTGGCGTAGATGCCGGCCGAGACGCCGCCGCGGCGGCCGAAGAAGCCGTGCCGCACGCCGCCCAGCACATCCGCCGTCCAGTGCGGCGGCGCATCCGCGCTCAGAAGCCGGCGGGCGGAGGGAGGTTGGGACTCGACAGGCATATCACTTTGAACAGCGCGCCCATCTGGTCGGGCGAGGTGAGGCGGTGCAGCTCGCGCGCAAGCCGCTCCGCGTGCGTTGGATTGGCGCGCGACAGCGCTTCGCAGCGCAGGTCGACGCCGAGCGCGCGCAGGAACTGGCCCTGCGTCGCTGGCCCGTGCACATCCAGCCCGGCTTGCGCCGCAAGACGGGCGACGCGCGCGAAGTCGACATGGGCGGTGAGATCGGCTTCGCCCGGCGTTTCGATCGGATCGACCTTGGCGTGGCTCTTCAGCGCCTGCAGCGTGTCGGCGCCTTCGGGTTCGACGTAACCGTAGTCGATCAGCAGCACGCGCCCCGGCGCATCGTGCAGGCGGCGCTCGATTTCGTAGATCAGGCTTTCGAGCCCGGTCGCGATCTCGCGCACCGCGCCGGGCTCGTCGTCGCTGTCGGGCGCGGGCAGGGCCGCGCTCAGGCCGAAGGTGAGCCTTCCATCCTCGGCGACGCCGACAAGCTTTTCATGCCAGCCGTCTTCGCCCCTGACGAACTGGCGGATCGGCAGGCAATCGAGGAATTCGTTGCCGACGATCAGCGAGGGGCCGGGCGGGGCGTCCTCCAGGCGCAGCGCCCATTCCGCGTCCGGCACGCGCTGGCCCTGCTCCTCGCGCAGCGGCGCGCTCATCTCGATGAACACGACGCTTGAGGAGTCGTGAAAGCCCTCGATGCGGCGGGTGGCGCGCAGGACGTCCTGCATCAGCACGCCGCGTCCGGGGCCGAGTTCGATCAGGCTGAACGCCGGCTTGCCCAGCTGATCCCATTCATGCGCGCACCAGAGCCCGATCAGTTCGCCGAACATCTGGCTCGCTTCCGGCGCGGTGATGAAATCCGCGTCGGCGCCGCCGATGGCGGGGCGCGTCGCGTAATAGCCGTCCTGCGGATCGTAGAGGCACGCGGCCATGTAATCCGCGACGGTCATCGGGCCGTTCTCGCGGATGTATTCGACAAGGCGCTCGCGCAGACTCACGGCGCGCCCCTCGGCGGCAAAACGCGGCTGGCGCGGGTGCGGCGCAACGCGCTCCCCCTCCCCGCGAGGGGAGGGGGCTGGGGGGCGGGGCGAAGCTCGCCATCCAAAAGCGAAGGCGCGACGGTGGTTTCGCTTTTCTCCGAAGCGCCGGGATTCACCCCGCCCCCTACCCCCTCCCCTCGCGGGGAGGGGGGGAGTGCAGCGCGCACAGCGGCGAGAAAGGCCGGACCGTCAGCGATTTGTGCGGGCGTGAAGCGCAGCACGCGCCAGCCAAGTGTTGCGAGGGCTAGGTCGCGTTCGGCGTCAGCCTCTCTTGTTCTTTCATGCAGCGGACCATCCGCCTCAATCACGATGCGCGCGCGCATGATGGCGAAATCCGCGACGTATTTCCCTATGGGATGCTGCCGGCGCACTGCGATGCCTTCGTCCCGAAGCAAACGCAGCCAAGCCCATGCATCGCGCTCCAGACGCGTCGTGTTGCGCCGGAGCGCACGGGCGCGTTCGCGCGTCACGCCGTCGCCAGTTTTGGTTGGGCGAAGGCGCGGCGGATGAGCCAGAGGCCGGCGAGGATCATCGGGAGCGAGAGCAGCATGCCCATGGTGACGTAGCCGCGCAGCGCCTCGGGCATGTGCGCGTCGGGCTCGCGCACGGTTTCGAGCAGAGCGCGAGAGAGGCCGTAGAACAGCAGGAACAGGCCGACGTTCATCCCGGGCCGGCGCAGCGAGTCGAACTTGAGCGTGGCGAAATTGATGATCGCGAACAGCGCAACGCCTTCCAGCGCCGCTTCGTAGAGCTGGCTCGGGTGCCGCGGCTCGACGCCGGCGGGGCATGCGCCGTAGTTCAGCTCCCTGATGGTTTCGTTGCAGAACACGACGCCGAACGGACCGTCGGTCGGCCGGCCCCAGAGTTCGCCGTTGATGAAATTGGCGATGCGGCCGAAGAACAGGCCGATCGGCGCCGCCGCGGCGGCGAGATCGCCCAGGCGCAGCAGGTCGACGGTGTCGGTCTTGGCTTTTTCGCGCAGCTGCTCGGCTTCGGTTTTCTTGAGCCAGCCCTGCGGGCCTATGCGCGTGTATTCGCTCTTCTTGTCGGCCGGCGGAGCAGCGACGACGTGCTTCTTCGCCAGCGCCGCGAACTGCTCCTCATTGACGTGCTTCTGCCGGGCGAACCAGAGCGCGGCGAGCGCCACCCCGATCAGGCCGCCATGGAAGCTCATGCCCCCCTGCCAGATCTGGAACACTTCCAGCGGGTTCAGCCAGAGCATGTCCGGCTTGTAGAACAGCACGTAGCCGAGGCGGCCGCCGAGGATGACGCCGAGCGTGGCCCAGAACAGGAAGTCGTCCGTCTGCGGCGCGCTGAGCGCGGGCCGGCCCGGCGCCCACAGCCGTTCGCGCCGGATCAGCCACACCATCCAGCGCCAGCCGAGGACGAGGCCGGCGATATACGCCAGCGCGTACCAGCGCAGGTGGAACGGCCCCAGCTGCGCCCCGAACAGCTCGAAGCCCGGTATGGTGAGGGCCGCCGGGTCGATATTGGGAAATTGGAACGCCGCCTCGATCATCGCCCGCTCGCACCACTTTCAGCTGTTTCGCCGCATTGCGCCGGCCCACGCGCCGGGGTTCTAAGTAGCCCGAAAGGATCGGTCCACATGCAAACGACAAGCTCCGTGTTCGACGATCTGGCCCGTTTGATGACTGGAGCCATGGGCGTGGCGCAGGGCGTGAGCGACGAGGCCAGGGGCTTCATGCGCGCCCAGGCCGACCGTTTCGTCGCGGAAATGGACCTGGTCAGCCGGGACGAGTTCGAGGCGGTGAAGCAGATGGCCGCCGAGGCGCGCGCCGAGGCCGACGCGCTGCGTGAGCGGATCGAGGCGTTGGAAGCGGCGCTGAAGGATGCGCGCGGCTAGTATGGCGGGTGTTGCGAGCTTCGGGATAAGCCCGCCGTTAAGTTTCACGCAACACTCTCGGCGCTTACCTTGTGCCGAGGGGCTTGATTCGACGCGTCTGCTCAATGCGCGCATCCAAGGCGAAGAGATCGACCACCCGGCCGCCGGTCGCGGCGCTTGAGCTCGAAGGGGACGCTCATGGATCTCTGGCTCGACGACGAAGCCGAAGCAGCGGTCGACCCGCTGGACACGGTTGAATCCGTCATCGCCTCCGACGACCGCTTCAATTGTGAACGCGCCCCCGACGGCGACGTCCATTTCTCCTTCCGCTGCCACTGGGGCGAAAGCGTCGGCTATTTCTCTTACCGCCACGAACTGCCGGCGCTCCTGTTCACGCTGGGCTTCGACATCCAGGCGCCGAAGTCGCGGCGGAACGAGGCGATCCGGCTCGCGGGGCTGATCAACGAGAACCTCTGGCTCGGCCATTTCGACGTCTGGTCCGACGACGGCACCATCATCTTCCGCCACGCCATGCCGATGATCGGCCGCGAGGAGATCTCGGTCGGCGAGGTGCAGGCGATGATGGCCGCGGCCATGGATGCGGCCGAACGCTTCCAGCCGGCGTTCCAATTCCTTATTCTCGGCGGCATGTCGGCGGAGGACGCTTCGAAAGCGGCCTTGTTCGAAGTCAGCGGAGAAGCGTGAGCGGTTTGGAGTCTCCATCGATCGCCCTCGTCGGCGCGGGCGCCATGGGCGGCGCGCTGGTTCGCGGCTGGATCGAAGCCGTCCGCAAGGGCGGCGGGCTGACGCTCACCGTCGTCGAGCCCAATTTCGATCCGGAACTGGAGAGCGAACTCGAAGCGGTCGGCGCGATCCTCAATCCGCCGGACGCCGGCCCGGTCGACGTGCTGGTGCTGGCGGTCAAGCCGCAGACCTTTCCCTCGATCGTGGCCGGGGTGCGCAGGTTCGTCGGCGAGAACACGCGCGTCATGTCGATCATGGCGGGCGTCACGCTCGAAACGCTCTGCCGCGCCTTCAACGCGCAGCGCGTCGTGCGCTGCATGCCGAACAGCCCGGCTCGCATCGGCCGCGGCGTCACCGCCTATGTGGCGACGCCCGCGTGCACGCCGGAAGACCGCCAGCTGATCGAGCAATTGCTGGAGCCGCTGGGCGCGGTCGAGCCGATCGCGGCGGAGCGGCTGATGGACGTCGTCACCGCGGTGTCCGGTTCGGGCCCGGCCTACGTCTTCCTGCTCGCCGAAGTGCTTGCCGCCGCCGCCGAGCAGGAGGGGCTGGACAAGGACGCGGCGATGCGGCTCGCCAGCCGCACCGTCGCCGGCGCCGGCGCCTTGATGCTGGAAACCGGCGAGCCGCCGGGGGCGCTGCGCAAGCAGGTCGCCTCCGCCGGCGGCACCACGGAAGCCGCGCTCGACGTGCTCGGGGCCGGCGACGGCCTCGGCCCGCTGCTGCGCCGCGCGGTGTCGGCTGCGGCGCAGCGGTCGCGCGACCTCGGCAAGGCCTGAGCCGCCAGCGCGTCGGCTTGACGGCGCCGCGCGGGACCTGTCTTTGGGGGCGATCCATCCCTGAGGACGAACTCCCCATGTCTTCGCTGCACGACCCCACACTCCGGCGCGATCTCGCCCGCGCCGCGCTTTCGCTTGCGTCGTCCGGATCGTGGCGGGAGGCGACGTTGGTGAAGCTGGCCGACGCGGCGAGCCGGCCGGCGGCGGATTTCTACGGCGCGAGCCTGGGCGAAGCGATCGACTGCGTCGAGGAGGCGTTCGACCGGGCCATCGCCGAGAACCTGGATCAGCTCGCGCCGGACCAGAGTGTGCGCGACCGCCTGTTCGAGCTGATCATGCGCCGGTTCGAAGCGATGGAGCCGTATCGCGCCGCGGTGCTGGCGATGGAGCAGGGCCAGGATCGCGATCCGACGCTGCTCGCCGCCGCGCACCAGCGCCACGTCCGGTGCGCGCGCTGGGTGCTGGCGCTCGCCGGGCTCGAAGCCGACGGCATGACCGGCAATGCGCGCGCCCAGGGGCTGGGCGTCATCATCGGCCAGGCGCGCGCCGCCTGGCGCGGCGATACGGCCGGCGATTTCGCCAAGACCATGGCCTCGCTCGACAAGAACCTGCGCCGCGCCGAGGAGATGTTCGGCCGCTGGGCCGGTTTTGAAGCCAAGCCGAAGCCGGGCGAAACGGGCGGCGCGGCGTGAGCCGGCTGCATCCGATCCGCGGCGCGGCGGAACCCGACTTCAAGCCGGTCGACGCCGATCGCGTTGTCGACGGCGCGCCGATGACGGAAACGCGTCTCGACTACGCGCGCGATGGAACTTACGCCGGCGAATGGGCGGCCGACATCGGCGCGTGGCGCGTGCGGTACGACGAGTGGGAGTTCTGCCATGTGCTGGAAGGCGCATGCGAACTCACGCCCGACGGCGGCGAAGCGCAACGCTACAAAGCTGGCGACAGTTTCGTCATCGAGCCCGGCTTCGCCGGCGTGTGGCGCGTGGTTGAACCGATGCGCAAGCGCTTCGTCGTGCGCATCGGCTGAGATTCCGCTGCAAAACGCACGCGCGTAAACTTTTCAGTTAGTTCTTGTTTACGCTTCGCACGCAATGATAAGCGCGCATTAGCCATGAGGCGCGCGTGATGTTCGGTTATGTCATCGATCTGAGCGGTGTGAGGTCCTGGCTTCGCGATTTTGCCGATGCGCAGTGGCGCATGCTCGGCGGTCTGGCCTTCATGATCATCGCCATAGCGGCAATCCAGTATGACGAGCTGGTGGCGCCGGAAGTAAGCCGGCTGTCGGACAGCTGGTCGAGCGCCGCCACTGATTTCAGCCGCAAGCTGGCGAGCTTCACGCTGTAACGGCCGAGCGCCGCCTATGGAGCGCCGGCGCCCTCGCCGGCACGGCGCGGCAGCTACCGGCAAGCGTTGACGCTTGTTCGATAGGGCGCATGCCGGCGAGGGCGCCGGCGCTCCATAGGCGGCGCTTCAGCCTTCGCGCTTCATTCGTTCGCGCCGTTTCAACTCGAGTTCGCTCGGCGGGTCGATCAAGGCGATGTCGCCGGGCGTGACGGTCCCCGCGCGGGCGTAGCGGGCGATGACGACGCCGTTGGGCGAGACCTTGCTGTGCGTCAGCTTGAAAGCGAGCGGCGGCGCGCCGGCCTCGAACAGCTTCTTGCCCTTGCCGAGCAGGATCGGGAACGTCAGCGTTCTGACCTCGTCGATCAGATCGTTCGCCAGCAGAGTCCGGATCAGGTCGCTGCCGCCCTGGGTGATCAGGGCCGGGCCGTTCTCCTGCTTCAGCCTGGCGACGTCGGTGGCGGCGTCCTCGAGGCGGACGGAACCTTCCCAGGTCAGATCGACGCCCTTGCGGCTGGCGACATATTTGGTGGCCGCGTTGAAGCTTTTGGCGATGCCATCGTCCTGGCTGTTTTCGGCGAACGGCCAGTGCGCGGCGAAGATCTCGTAGGTCTTGCGCCCGAGCAGCAGGTCGAAAGGCTGGCCGAACAGATCGTCGATCTCGGCGCCGAACACCTCGTTGATATAGGGCACGATCCAGCCGCCCTTGTCGAAACCGCCGGTCGGATCCTCTTCCGGCCCGCCGGGCGCCTGCATGACGCCGTCCATCGAGACGAAGGCGGCGGTGACGACTTTGCGCATGGGGTGTCTCCTGGGCTTTGACCCAAGGACGTGCAGCTCCCGCGCAATCCGACAAGGCCGTCGCCGTTCTTTTGCCGGGCGCAGCCTTATTATGGACGTGGACGAGAGGCGGAAACGTTGCATGCCGGCTTCCAGCCGGCGCCCCGTTTCATCCTGCACATGCGAGGATGTTTCTGGCGGCCGCCGTTTGCAGCGCGGCGCTATTTCGCCGGCATCATCTCCACCAGCGCCCCGCCCACCGACATCGCGATCTGCGGGAAGATGTCCCGCAGCGAGGCGTCGACGCCGCCATAGAGCGGATTGGCCGGCGAAAGTGGGCCGATGCGCAGCTGCACGTTGCTCGGGCGCAGCGTGCCGGCGCTCTTCACCAGATCGACCATGAACGGCAGCCGCGCGCCGCCGCCCGCGAGCACGACGTCCACCACCGGCGCGCCGGCCGCCTCCGCGCGTGCGATCACGCGGGAGAGCGACGCCGCCACCGTCTGGCGCAGCGCGTTCAGGTAGGTGCGGAAGTTCTGGTCTTCCATCAGCTCCTGGGCGCGGATCGTCGTCGCCATCCAGCCGCCGCCCTTGAGCGTGGTCTTGCCGGTGGCGAACAGCTCGCGCTTCATGTCGCGGGCCGAGAGGATCGCGGTTCGCTTCAGGCGCAGTTCGTCCTCGCGGCTCTTCTCGCCGCCGCGCTTGCGCACGTAGAGTTCGACCAGGATGCGGTCGATCTCGTCGCCGGCGAGCGCGCTGCATTGGCGCGCTTCCTTGATCTCGCTGAGCGCCGGCGGCTCGGTCGTTTCGTCGAACTCGAAGGCGGCCATGTCGACGGTGCCCGCGCCCATGTCGAACACCAGCACGAAGCGCGTCGGCGCATTGGTGAAGGCGAGCGCCGTCGCCGCCGCTGCGTGCGGCTCGAAGATGCCTGTTTCCATCAGGCCCTGGCCCGGCTGCGCCGCTGCGCGGTCGAGCGCGTCCTTGCACTGGGCGATGGAGATGCCTTCATGCGAGAGGAACAGCTGGCCGAGCCGCTGCGACACCGACGCCGCTTCGTTGAAGATGGCCTCGAACGTCTTGTCCACGCCCGAACCCGGACGCCATACCGGGCTCGTGTAGCGCCGCCGGGCGTTGGCGACCATGTTCGGCACGCTCGGCGCCAGATCGATCGCTTCGCGGATCAGCTGATCCAGATAGGCGAGATAAAGCACCAGCGCGTCGCGCGCCTTGAACGTGCCCGTCGGGTCCATCGACGGGCGCAGCTTCTGCGCCAGCGCCGTGTTCACATCGGTGGCGCCGAGAATGGTCTTGAACGAGAGCAGCGGATCGCGCTGGGCGTCGACGCCGCGGCGCGCATGTTCGAGCGCCGAAGGGCCGAAATGGAGCCGGCCCTGGTCGACATAGAGCACCGACGGCGTCAGCAGCGGATGTTCCGCGCGCGCGATGGCGCCGATCGGCAGCGGCTTCACGCCCATTTCGATTGGCAGCATCGGGTCGAGGCAGATGCTCGCCTTCGACAGCGCCGTGCCGAAGTCGATGCAGATGCGCGCCCGCTCGTACCGGTTGCTTTCGCCGTCATCCATGCGCTTGCACGCCCAGTTCTCGCCCCAGCGGCCCCGCCGCTCAGCAGGCTTAATTCCAACCCGGGCGGTTTGGAAGCGCCGCGCCGCAGCAAGCGGAGTTACTCACAGGCGCCTGTGGATTACGCCGGCCGCGGCACGCGCAACGTCGCGCGCAGGCCGCCGAGCGGGCTCTTGCTGAGCTGGATGTCGCCGCCGTGGCTGCGCGCGACATCCCGCGCGATGGCGAGCCCCAGCCCCACGCCCTTCTGGTTGCGCGAGCGGGTGGCGTCGAGCCGCGAGAAGGGGCGGAACGCTTCCTCGTATTGCTCCTCGGGAATGCCGGCGCCGTTGTCGTCGACCGAGATCATCACCGCGCGTTCGCCGCCGGCCACCGTCACCTCGACCTTGTCGCCATGCGCGGCGGCGTTGTCGATCAGGTTGGCGAGGCAGCGCTTCAGCGCCTGCGCGCGGCCGGGCGTCCGGGCGTTGCCGATCACATCCACGACGATGTCGCCGCCGCTGTTGCGCTGGGCGTCGGCGGCGGCCTCGCGCGCCAGGGCGCCGAGATCGACTTGCGCGGGCGCCTCTTCGGCCTGGCCCTTGGCGAAGGCGAGGTACTCGTCGAGCGTCTCTTCCATGTCGGCGAGGTCGCGCTTGGCGTCCTCGATCTCGGCCGAGGGCGGCATCAGGGCGAGCTGCAGCTTGAGCCGCGTCAGCGGCGTGCGCAGATCGTGGCTCACGCCCGCCAGCAATTGCGAGCGCTGCTCGATGTGGCGGGTGATGCGTTCGCGCATGTCGAAGAACGCGGTGGTGGCGCCGCGCACCTCGCGCGCGCCGCGCACGCGGAAGCGGCTGGCGTCCTCGCCGCGGCCGAAGCGCTCCATCGCGTCCGCGAGCTGTTCGATCGGCCGCACCTGATTGCGGATGAAGATCACCGACACCACGATCAGGAACAGCGTAGCACCCGAGATCCAGGCCACGAACAGCGGCCCCGAGCGCGCCTGCAGACGGTCGCGGAACGCCTTCAGCTGCAGGATGCCGCTTGGCGTTTCGACGCGAATGATCACTTGCGGCCCGGGGCAGGTGGAATCGTAGAAGACGTCGCGGCCGATGTCCTGGGTCAGCGCGCGCAGGAAGTGACGGTCGAGCGTCGAGCCCCACGGCCGGCAGCGCGGGATATCGAGCGGCGCGTCCGGCTGCAGTTCCACGTCGAGCCGCAGCGGCCGCATCGCCAAGGTTTGCAGATCGGCGAGGTTTTCCGGGGTCGGGTCGCGCTCGTAGAGCTGGATGATCAGCGCGACGTCGGCGGCGACGCCCTGGCTCATCCGCTTCGACGTCGCCTGCCAGTGGTCGTCGAGGAAGACCAGCGTGATGATCAGCTGCAGCAGCGCCGCGGGCGCGACGATGATCAGCAGCGTGCGCCAGTACAGTCCCTTCGGCAGGATGTCGCGCAGGCGGTACTTGGGCTGCGGCTCCATCAGTCGGCCGCGAGCTTGTAGCCGACGCCGCGCACCGTCTGCAGATAGATCGGCGCGCGCGGATCGGTCTCGGTCTTGCGCCGGAGCCGCGTGACCTGCACGTCGACCGAGCGCTCCAGCCCCGCGCCGGTGCGCTTGGCCAGCTCCTCGCGGCTCACCACCTCGCCCGGCCGCGCCGCCAGCACCCGCAGCAGCGCCACTTCCGCTTCCGTCAGCCGCACCGGCGCGCCGTCGCGCGTGAGTTCGCCGCGCGCGCTGTTGAAGCGGAACGGCCCGAACGTCACCAGCTCCGGCGCCTCGCTGCGGTTGGCCACGGTGCGGCGCAGGATGGCGTTGATGCGCAGCGCCAGCTCCGCCGGCTCGAACGGCTTCGGCACGTAATCGTCCGCGCCGATCGAGAGGCCGCGGATGCGGTCTTCCGCCAGGCCGCGCGCCGTCAGCAGCACGATCGGCACCTTGGACGTGCGCCGCACGCTCTCGGCCAGGGAGAAACCGTCTTCCACCGGCATCATCACGTCGAGGATCAGCAGGTCGAAATCCATGCTTTCGAGCAGCTTGCGCGCGCCGGCGGCGTCGGGCGCGGCCGAGACGCGCGCGCCGGCCTGGGCCAGATAGCGCTTCAGCAGTTCGCGGATGCGGTCGTCGTCGTCGACCAGCAGCAGGTGCGGCGGCCGGTCGAGCGCGTCGAAGGCGGGCGCTGCGCTCATGCGCGGACCGCCGAGGCAGGCGCCGCCCGCCTCGATTGGGGCTCAATCAACCTCGAAGAGGCTGAATTAAGGGCAAGAACGGCCGCCTTGTTTGCAGCTTGATTGACAGGCATGTCTCGCGGCACTGAGTATCCTCAAAAACCAACCCTTGGGCCGGCCATCGCGACATTCCCACTGGCGCGGCGGCTCGGCAAGGCCCCGGATCATAGCAGGAGGTACGTATGGCGCAGCCTTTCCACGACCGCGACGGCTGGGTGTGGATGGACGGGGAGTTCGTGCCCCACCGCGATGCGCGCGTACACGTCCTGACCCACGCTCTGCACTACGCCTCGGCCGTGTTCGAAGGCGAGCGCGCCTATGGCGGCGTGGTGTTCAAGAGCCGCGAGCACAGCGAGCGGCTGCACACGTCCGCGCGCCTGCTCGGCTTCCAAATTCCCTACGGTCCCGAAGAACTCTGCCGCATCAAGGCGGAGCTGATCGCCAGGCAGGGCACGCCCGACTGCTACATCCGCGCCATCGCTTGGCGCGGCTCGGAGCAGATGGGCGTCTCGGCCAAGCGCGACGACGTTCACGTCGCCGTCGCCTCGTGGCCATGGGGCGACTATTTCGCCGACAAGATGAAAGGCATCCGGCTGATGATCGCGCCGTGGCGCCGGCCCGCGCCCGACACTGCGCCGTCGAACTCGAAGGCCGCCGGCCTCTACATGATCTGCACGCTCTCGCGCCACGCCGCCACCGACGCCGGCTTCGACGACGCCATCATGTTCGATTGGCGCGGCCAGGTCGCCGAGGGCACCGGCGCCAACATCTTCTTCGTGCGCGACGGCGTGCTGCACACGCCGTACCCGGATTGCTTCCTGAACGGCATCACCCGCCAGACCGTGATCGGGCTCGCGCGCCAGCGCGGCGTCGAAGTGGTCGAGCGCGCGATCTGGCCGAACGAACTGCCGACGTTCAGCGAATGCTTCCTGACCGGCTCCGCCGCCGAGATCACGCCGGTGCGCGAGATCGCCGGCCTTGGCTTCAAGCCGGCCAACGTCACCGAGCAGATGCTGCACGATTTCGCCGCGCTGACCCGCCGCAACAACGCAGCCTAAAGCATCGCGCCGAATATCGGACGCATCGCCACCCACGGACCGCCGGCGCCCTCGCCGGCAAGCCACGTTTGCAGTCATCCGCGCACACGCCAACCGCAGTCATTCCGGGCGGAGGCGCGGGCGCGCGCCGCAGACCCGGAACCCAGGGCCGCCGGTACATCGCCCGCCCTGGGTTCCGGATCGCGCTGCGCGCGTCCGGAATGACTCCAGCGCACGCGCCCCCCGCCG
>JAHDXR010000010.1 GCA_023384105.1 Hyphomonadaceae bacterium
TTTCCGGAATGACCCGGGTTGAAGCGTCGCGCCTATGGACCGCCGGCGTCCCGCCAGCCTGCGCCGACGTTCAAAGGAAGAGCGCGCAGCGTCTGCCGCGCGTGCGGCGGCGGAGCGCCGCGCTCTCGCTTCTAAAAAAGTTGCGCAGGCCGGCGGGACGCCGGCGGTCCATAGGCGCGGCGCGTCCGATTCAGCGCGACGCTTCAGGCCGGGGCGGCGTTCGGCTCTTCCACTTCGGGCGTCATGAAATGCCCGTGCAACGTGGCGATCGGCTGGTGACGCTCGCCTTGCCAGGCCTCGGCCTGCACGTTGGCGACGCGGCGGCCGATCTTGACCACGCGCGCGCGTGCGAACGTGTCGGCCGGCCGGCCGGAGCGCAGATAGTCGATGCCGATGTCGATCGTCTTCGGGAAGCGTTCGCTCTTGGATGCGATCGCCAGCTGCGTCAGCGCGGTCACTTCCATCAGCGCGCCGACCACGCCGCCGTGCAGCGCCGGCAGCATCGGATTGCCGATCAGGTGCTCGCCGTAGGGCATCACCAAAGTCAGCTCATCGCCTTTCAGTTCGGCGCGAAGCCCGAGAAAGCGCGCATAGGGGATGCGTTCGAGCGCGGCGGTGACGCGCTGTTGCGACGTGGTCATGATTTCTTCTTCCGCATGTTCGAGAAAATCCGCCGTCCGGCGCTGGCGTTGACCATGAAGGCGCAGGCGACGTGCGCGATCGGGTTCTCGGGCGTGTCTTCGTAGGCGACGGCGCGCACGAAGGCGATCGAGCGGCCCAGCTTGTAGCAATGCGCCTCGGCCAGCACGTCGCGGCCGGGCTCGGCGGCGCGCATGTAGTCGATCCTGAGATCGATGGTTGCGACCGAACTCGGATGTTCCATCGCCGACACCGCGGCCATGCCGCAGATGCTGTCCAGAAGCGTGGTGATGACGCCGCCCGCGATCACGTTGGTTTCCGGGTCGCCGACCAGTTCCGGACGGTACGGCGTCCGGCCCCAGACCCGCCCCCGTTCGATCCGGGTCATCTCCATGCCGATCGCGGTGGCCTGGGGGCTGAATCGGATCATGGCGCGGATCCGCTCGCCGGGGTCTTCGCCTTCGGCGCCGGCGGGGGCTGGGGGCTTGCTGTCGCTCATGTTCCCTGGCTAGCAGCGCTCGCCGCCGTCCGCCACGTATGGAAATTGACGATGCGTCATTCTTGTGCCGCTATAGCGATGGGCTGTACTCTTAAGGAATGGACATGAGCGAAGCGGCGGTCGTCGAGCCGATCGGCAAGCGCGAGCGCACCAAGGTGGCCAACCGGCAGGCCATCCTGGTGGCGGCGCGGCGCGTGTTCGCCAAGCTCGGCTACGAGGCGGCGACGGTGCGCGACATCATCCGCGGCACCGAGCTCGCCTCGGGCACGTTCTACAATTACTTCCGTTCGAAAGAGGAAGTGTTCGAAGCGCTGGCCGACGACGGCGCCCGCCGGTTCCGCCCGATCCTGCGCCAGGCGCGGGAGAACGCGAAGTCGTTCGAGGACTACCTCCATAGCGCGTTCGTGGCCTACTTCCGCTTCATCGTTGAGGACAATCAGCAGGAGGGGCTGCCGATCGATCAGCGCCGGCCGCACGTGCGCATGGACACGCCGGAGATGTCGGCGGTCTATCAGGAAGTTCGTCAAAGCCTCGAGGACGCCATCGCCCATGGCGATGCGCCGCGCGTCGACGCTGACTATCTGGCTTGCGCCTGCATCGGCATCGCGCAAGAGGTTGGCTCCGCCATGTTGCGCCGTTCGCCGCCGGACATCGCCGCTGCTGCAGACTTTGCGACTGGACTCATCCTAAAGGGCCTTCAGGGCGCGCCGCGCCAAGGCTAATTCGAGGAGACGCAAGACTTGTCCTGGCTGCGCAAGGCGCTCGTCCAACTTGCTTTGTCGCGTTCGAGCGAGACGCTCATCAAGGCGTCCGGGGGCGAGCCGCGCACGGTGCGCGGCATGACGCTCGATCCGCGGTTTCAATTCCTGGAAGCGCAGGCGCGCGCCCGCGCGATCCCCTGGGACCGGATGACGGTCGACATGCTGCGCGCCCAGACCGAAGCCGGCTCCGAGCTGTTTGGCGGCAAGGCCGTCGGCGGCGTGCGGATTCAGAGGCAGTACGTCACCGGCCGCAGCCATTCGGTGCCGACCCGGATCTACCTGCCGACGGTGCGCGACAATTCCGCGGCCATGCTGGTCTATTTCCACTTCGGCGGCGGCGTGATCGGCTCGCTCGAAACCTGCCACCGCTTCTGCAGCATGATCGCCAAGGAGGCCGGCGCGCCGGTCATGTCGGTCGATTACCGGCTGGCGCCCGAATACAAGTTTCCCACCGGCCTCGAAGACTGTATCGCCGCTTACCAGTGGGCGGTGGACAATGCGGCGCGCTTCGGCGCGCCCGTGGGCAAGGCGGCGGTCGGCGGCGACTCGATGGGCGGCCACTTCTCCGCGATCATCGCCCAGGAGTTCCGCAGGACGAAGCCGCCGGTGCTGCAGCTGCTGATCTATCCGGCGGTCGATTTCACCTCCGAGACCCCGTCGATGCACGATTTCGCCGACGCCTGGCCGCTGACGGCGGAGACGATCGAGTTCTTCGTGCGGCAGTACCTGCCGGAAGGGGTCGATCCGGGCGATCCGCGCATCTCGCCGCTGCGCACCGAGGATTTGCGCGGGCTTGCGCCGGCGCTGATCTACACGGCGGGCTTTGACATGCTGCTCGATCAGGGCGCTCAATACGCCGAGAGGCTGAAGGACGCCGGGGTGAAGACGAGCTATCACTGCTTCGAGTCGCTGCCGCACGGCTTCGTCGCGTTCCCGAAAGCGGCGCCCGCCGCGGAGGCCGCCATACGGCGCATCGCCGGCGACGCCGCCGCCGCGCTCAAGGGACACCGCTAGCTGGCGCCCGCTCCACGCATCGATCGCGGCGCCTGGAGCTGGGCGCTGTTCGAATGGGCGCGCAATCCGTACGTGCTCTTGTGCACGATCTACGTGCTCGCGCCCTATATCTCGAACGTCGTCATCGGCGATCCCGTGCGCGGACAGGCGCTGATTTCGAGCTGGCACACGATCTCCGGCGTCATCATCGCCGTCACCTCCGCGTTCCTCGGCGCCGCGACCGACCGCATGGGCCGGCGCAAGCCGCTGCTGGCGCTGATCGTCGCCGTGCTCGCCGTCAGCATCTTCGTTCAATGGTGGGCCGTGCCGGGCGAGGGCGGGCTGCCGCTCGGCGTGCTGGGGTTCGTCGTCATCGTCAGCAGCATCGCCTTCGTCTATTCGGAAGTGCTGCACAACGCGATGCTGACGCGCGCGGCCCATCCCGCCGTGCTGTCGCACGTGTCGGGGCTCGGGCTGTCGCTGGGCAACCTCGCCTCGGTGCTGCTGCTGGTGTTCGTGCTGGCGACGATCGCGCTGCCGGGGCAAATGGACCTGCCGTTGATCCCGGACGCGCCCCTGTTCGGGCTCGACCCCGCCGCCTACGAGCCCAGCCGCATCGTCGCGCCGCTCTGCGCGATCTGGCTGATCGTCTTCTCGATCCCGCTGTTTCTCTACACGCCCGATCTCACCACGACCGGAGAGCGCTTCGGCGACGCGATGCGCCATGGCGTCGGCAACGTCATCCGCACCATCTCCAAGCTCCGCGACTATCGGAACGTCGCGCTCTTTCTGGTCGCGCGCATGCTCTACGCCGACGGCAAGACCGCGATCCTGATCTTCAGCGGCATCTACGCGGCCGGCGTCATGCAGTGGGGCCTGATCGAGATGCTGGCCTATGGCGTCATTCTCACCATCTTCGCCGTGTTCGGCGGCTTCATCGGCGGCTGGCTGGACCACGCGCTCGGGCCGAAACGCGCCGTCGTGATCGAGCTTGGCGCGGTGCTGGCGTGTCTCATCGCCATGGTGTCGATGACCTTCGCGTCGATGCTGTTCGTCATTCCCGTCGATCCGGAGGCGAGGATCTGGAACAGCCCGCTGTTCGCAACCGCGCCGGAACTGGGCTACATGGGCTTCGCCATCGTCATCGCCATTTTCATCACCGCAGCTTATGCTTCGAGCCGGACGCTGATGGCGCGGCTGGCGCCCGAGGGCATGGAGGGCGAGGTGTTCGGCCTCTATGCGCTGGCCGGATCAGCCACGGCGTGGCTCGGACCGATGCTGGTGGAGTACTTCACCTCGACCTACCAGAGCCAGCGCGCCGGTTTCGCTTCGATCGCCATCCTGCTGCTGCTTGGGTTCGTGCTGCTGCTGTTCGTCAAGCCGCCGGCCGCGAAGCACTGATCGTTCAAGCCGCGTCGTTGAGCAGCTGGCGCAGCTTCTTGTCGACCATGCGCTTCAGGCTCTGGGCCACGGCTTCGCGCTCTATCGACAGGGCGTGCGGCAGGTGCGCGAGCTGGTGCAGCGCCGCCGCATGGGTGCGCACGGCTTCCGGATCGAGCCGCTTGGTCGCGCCTTGCGCCTTCAGATAGCGCGTCATCTCGCGCGCGCCGAGCACGAGCGTCGCATCGCCGATCTGCTCGGCTACTTCGATCAGCGTCTGCACGGCCTGAAACACGTGTTGGGCCGCTTTCGCGTCGCCGGCGGTGAGCGCCTGGACATGCGCCTCGATCGCCGCGACGCTGGCGCGCGCGAGCTGCTCCTTTACGTTGTCTTCGGCCTCGTCGGCTTCGTCGGGTATGTCCTCGGGGATGTCGGCGAGGCGCCGGTGCGGGCCGGTGTAGTTGAGGTCCGGCCTGCGCCGGCGGCGGCAGGGGCCGACATAGGTCGGCGACGTGATGAACGGTTGCGGGTGCTCGATCGCGGCGCGGATGCGCTGCTGCAGCGCCAGCGCGGAAATGGGTTTGCGCAGATAGCCGTCGACGCCGGCCTGGCGCGCGGTCTCCACGTCGGCCAGCGTGCCGCGCGAGGTCAGCATGAAGATCGGCGCGGCGCGGTTCGGGGTCTCGGCGCTGTGGCGGATGCGGCGGACGAAATCGAGCGCGCCGGCGCAGCCGAACCATTCCAGCAGCACCACGGTCGGGTTCAGCTTCTTGAGCGCTTCCCAGCCTTCGGCGGTGTTGGCGACGCCCACAGCGCGGCGGAAGCCCATGCTGCGCAGCTGGTCGAGCGTGATGCCGCGCTCGAAATGGTTGTCGTCGACCACAAGCGCGGACAAGCCGGACGGTTCGACATCTTCGCCGTTCATACTTCCGCAACGCCCCCAGAGACAGCAGGCGAGCCTAGCGGCGATTGCTTAGAAATCGCTGAAAGCGCGGTTGCCGGCCGGTAAACGCGGCTAGAGCTGCGCCCGCTTGCCTTCCTCCAGTTCGCCGATCAGCGACACCTTTTGCCAGATCTTGCGGGCGAGGCCGGTGGTGAGATTCTCGATCTCCGTCACCGCTTCGATCACCACGGGATCGCGCACGCGTTCGGCGTAGAGCGCCGCGAGCTTGCCGATCAGCGCCAGCATCTCGGCGCAATAGTCCAGATAGCGCGTGAGCTGAAACGCGGTCATCGCCCGCGGCGGGGCGCGCTCGTGCACCAGGGCGGTGGGGTCCTTCGTCAGCTGGTGCATGTCGATGACGTGCGCGAGCGAACGCAGTTCATGCAGCGCATCGAGCGCGCGCTGGCGTTTCAGCCGCTCTTCCAGGGTCAGCAGAAACCACGCCGCGCCGCCGAACAGGATCAGCAGATTGACCGCCGCCTCCAGGCTTTCGAGCAGGCCGATGCTCGCCTCGAACCGCTCCAGGTGCAGGAACTTCGCCGCCGCGATCTGCGCCGCCAGCCCCAGCGCCAGGATGGCGCCGACGCTGATGCGCAGCGGCCAGTTGCGCTGGGCCAGCTTGGCCGCCTGGGCCGAGGACTTGTGCGCGGTGGCGAGCAGTTCGCCGCACACCCGCCCCAACCCCGCGCCCGGAAAGCGCGTATCGATCCGCTGCTGCAGCCGTTCGATGGTTTTGACGATATGGCTCGGATCGAGCGACCGGTACATGCAAGACCCCCGCGTGCGCGGTTCAATCTTGCACGCGGCCGGCGCGTCTTGAAACTGCAATGAGGCCCGCCACGTTGGCTGCGGCCTCGCCGCCGAGGTCTAGGATCGCCGCCCCATGGACGCCCGCGTCCCCGTCCTGCCCGAGCCGTTCGCCGCCTGGTTCGCCAGCCGCGGCTGGACCCCGCGCGCGCACCAGCTCGAACTGGTGCGCCGGGGGCAGGACGGGCTGTCGACGCTGCTGATCGCGCCCACCGGCGCGGGCAAGACGCTGGCCGGCTTCCTGCCCAGCCTGATCGAGCTTGCGCCCCTGGCGGCGCAGGGGCCGAGACGCCCGCACAAGCTGCACACGCTCTACATCTCGCCGCTCAAGGCGCTCACCACCGACATCGCCCGCAACCTCGAAACGCCGGTGCGCGAGATGAAGCTCAACGTCCGCCTGGAGACGCGCACCGGCGACACGCCCCCGCACAAGCGCCAGCGCCAGCGCGCGCACCCGCCGGACATTCTGCTGACGACGCCTGAGCAGCTCTGCCTGCTGATCGCGTCGGCGCATGCGCGCGTGTTCTTCGAAGATGTTCAGGCGGTGGTGATCGACGAGATTCACGCGCTGGCGCCGACGAAGCGCGGCGATCTACTGGCGCTGGCGCTGGCGCGGCTGGCGCGCTGGGCGCCGAAGCATCGGCGTGTCGGCCTCAGCGCGACGGTGGCGGATGAAGAAGGACTGGCGCGCTGGCTGCTGGGGGCTTCTTCCTCTCCCCTCGAGGGGAGGGGGCCGGGGGGCGGGATGACGCCCGACGCTTCAGGGCATGCGCCAAAGCGCAAACGTCAAACGTCGCGCCTCACCCCATCCCCTTCTCCTTCCCCTCGAGGGGAGGGAGCGATTGTGAAAGCCCCGCCCGGCGCGCAGCCGATCGTGGACGTGCTCGATTCCGATGCGCAGATTCCCTGGGCCGGACACACCGCGCGCCACGCGATGCCGGACGTGTACGAAGCGGTCAAGCGCGCCAAGCTCGCGCTCGTGTTCGTCAATACGCGCGCGCAGGCGGAACTCGCGTTCCAGGAGCTTTGGCGCATCAACGACGATGCGCTGCCGATCGCGCTCCATCACGGCTCGCTCGATGTCGCGCAGCGGCGCAAGGTGGAGGCGGCGATGGCGGCCGGCGCGCTGCGGGCGGTCGTCTGCACCTCGACGCTCGATCTCGGCATCGACTGGGGCGATGTCGATCTCGTCATCCAGATCGGCGCGCCGAAGGGCTGTTCGCGCCTGGTGCAGCGCATCGGCCGCGCCAATCACAGGCTGGACGAGCCGTCGCGCGCGCTGCTTGCGCCCTCGAACCGCTTTGAAGTGCTCGAATGCCGCTGCGCGCAGGAAGCGGTGATGGACGGCGAACTCGACGGCGAACAGCGCCGCGTCGGCGGCCTCGATTGTCTGGCGCAGCACATCATGGGCTGCGCCTGCGGCGAGCCGTTCGACGCCGACGAACTCTACGCCGAAGTCGTCTCCACGGCGCCGTACGCCGATCTCCCGCGCGCGCAGTTCGAGCGCGCCGTCGACCTCGTCGCCACCGGCGGCTATGCGCTGCGCGCCTACGACCGCTACCGCCGCATAATCCAGGATCCGCACACGCAGCGCTGGCGCGCCCGCAATGCGGGCGTCGCCCAGCAGCATCGCATGAATGTCGGCGCGATCGTCGAATCGGAGATGCTCGACGTGCGGCTGGCGCACCGGGCCGGCGCACGCCCGCGCGCGGGCGCGTCAACAAGCACCGGGCAGCCGCGCCCGCTGATCGCCGGGCGCAAGCTGGGACAGATCGAGGAATATTTCATCGAGGGCCTGACGCCGGGCGACACCTTCATCTTCGCCGGGCAGGTGCTGCGCTTCGTCGGCCAGCGCGAGACCGACGCGCTGGTCGTGCCGGCGGCCGGCGCGGAAAATCCCAGCGTGCCGTCCTATGCCGGCGGCAAGTTTCCGCTCTCGACCTTCCTCGCCGACCGCGTCCGCCACATGCTGCACGAGCCGAAGCGGCAGAAGACGCTGCCGCCGCAGGTGCGCGAATGGATCAAGCTGCAGAAGAGGCGCTCGACCGTTCCCGCGCCGGATCAGATGCTGATCGAGACGTTCCCGCGCGGCGGCAAGCACTATCTCGTCTGCTACCCGTTCGAGGGGCGCCTGGCGCAGCAGACCCTCGGCGTGCTGATTTCGCGCCGGCTGGAGCGCGCCGGCAAGCATCCGCTCGGCTTCCTCGCCAGTGAGTACGCGATGGCGGTGTGGGGGCTGGAGCCGATGGGCGATGTTGACCTGGACGCGCTGTTCGACGAGGACATGCTGGGCGACGATCTCGAAGCCTGGCTCGCGGAATCGACGCTGATGAAGGCGACGTTCGCCAAGTGCGCCGTGATCGCCGGCATGATCGAGCGCAACATGCCCGGCGCGGCGCGCAAGACCGGCCGGCAAGTGACGTTCTCGGCCGATCTGATCTACGACGTGCTGCGCCAGTACGAGCCCGACCATCTGCTGCTGCAGGCGGCGTTCGCGGACGCCGGCGAAGGTTATCTCGACCTCAAGCGCGTCGGCGCGCTGCTGCGGCGGGTCAAGGGCAAGATCGTCCACCGCGATCTGGCGCATGTCTCACCGTTCGGTGCGCCGGTGATGATGGAGGTCGGGCGGGTCGGCGTGCAGGGCGAGGCGGAGGAGGCGATCCTCGCCGACGCCGAGGCGCTGATCGGCGAAGCGATGAGCTGAACGCGGGCCGCCGCAGCGTCAGCGTTGCGCTTGCCGGCGCTTCGGCGCAGGTTCGCCGCAACAAGATCGGGGGAGACGATGCGGTTTGCGGCGATGTTCGCCTTCGCGCTGGCGCTGACCGGCGCGGCGCAGGCGCAAGTTACGGACGCGACCCGCGCGGCCAATGCGGAGCTGGCGCGCACGCTGCCATGGAGCGATCGCGAGGACGAGGACTTCGCCGCGCGTGGCTTCATCGCCGCCTGGGATCAGCCGCAAATCCGCGCCGCCGACGGTCACGTGGTTTGGGACTTCACCGCCTACGACTTCCTCCAGGGCGACGCGCCGGAGACGGTGAACCCCAGCCTGTGGCGCCATGCCGGGCTGCTGGCGCGCGCGGGCCTCTTCCAGGTGACGGACCGCGTCTATCAGGTGCGCGGCTTCGACGTGTCGAACATGACGATCATCGTCGGCGACACCGGCCTCATCCTGGTCGATCCGCTGACCAGCGCGGAGGTCGCAAGCGCGGCGCTGACGCTGGCTCGGCGCACGCTGGGCGACCGGCCGGTGCGGGCGGTGATCTACACCCACAGCCACGTCGACCATTTCGGCGGCGTGCGCGGCGTCGTCAGCGCCGAGGACATGACGGCGGGACGGGTCGAGATCATCGCGCCGGAAGGCTTCATGGAGCATGCGGTGACGGAGAACGTCATCGCCGGCGCCGCCATGGGCCGGCGCGCGCTCTACCAGTTCGGCGCGGGGCTCGCGCCGGGCCCGGAAGGGCAGATGACGTCGGGCATCGGCCTCGCCATCTCGGCCGGCGCGTTCACGCTCATCCCGCCGACGCGCACGATCGCGCGCACCGGCGAAACATTGACGATCGACGGCGTGCACATCGAGTTTCAGCTCACGCCGGAAACCGAAGCGCCCGCGGAGATGAACTTCTTCCTGCCCGATCTCGGCGTGCTGTGCCTGGCGGAGAACGCCAACGCCGCGATGCACAACATCCTGACGCCGCGCGGCGCGCTGGTGCGCGACGCCAAGGCGTGGGCGGATTATCTCACCGAGTCGCTGCGCCTCTATGGCGCGCAGTCGCAGGTGATGGTGACGAGCCACGCTTGGCCGCGTTTCGGCGCCGAGCGCGTGCGCGATTTCATCGCCAGCCATCGCGACGCGTACAAGTATCTGCACGACCAGACCGTGCGGCTGATGAACGCCGGCTACACCGACCGCGAGATCGCCGACCTCGTGCGCCTGCCCGAGCCGCTGGCGAGCCGCTGGTTCAACCGCGGCTATTACGGCACGATGATGCACAACTCCCGCGCCATCTATCAGCGCTATATGGGCTGGTACGACGCCAATCCCGCCAACCTCAACCCGCTGCCGCCGGTGGAGGAAGGCGTGCGCTTCGTCCGCGCGATGGGCGGCGCCGAGCGGGTGCTGGCGGAAGGTCAGCGCGCATTCGACGAGGGTGATTATCGTTGGGCGGCGCGGGTGCTGAACCATCTCGTATTCGCCGATCCGAGCGACACCGCCGCGCGCCAATTGCTCGCGCGCACGCACCGGCAGATGGCGTGGCAGGCCGAGAGCGGCATTTGGCGCAACATGTATCTCGTCGCCGCGCGCGAACTGGAGCAGGGGCCGCCGGCGCGCGGTTCGCAGGTCGTGAGCGTCGATCTCGTTGCGGCCACGCCCACCGGCTACATTCTCGACCTGCTGGCGGTGCGGCTCAATCCGGAGCGGCTGGGCGCGCGCAGCTTTGCGTTCAACCTGGTTTTCCCGGAACGGAACGAGCGCTTCGCGGTGACGATCCGGAACGGCGTGCTGGTGCACGAGCGCGACGTGACGCTTCCCGATGCGCCAACGATTACCGCCGCGCGCGCGACCTTCCTGCAGGCGATGGCGGCCGGCGCGATGCGCCGCGCCGTGTTATCCGGAAGCGTGCGCATCTCCGGCGATAGGCGCTCGCTTGAAGGCATGAACGAGGCGTTCGATACACCGGACCCGAATTTTCCCATCGTCACGCCCTGAAGAATCCGCTCTGATCGCCGCCATGCCGATGCTGCATCGCCCCGCCGCCAAGCCGGCGCGCCCGCGCCGCAAGCCGGCCGGCGCGCCGCCGCCGATGGCGATCGCCGGCGCGAATGTCGAGCTTCGGCTGGGCGACATGCTGCTGACGGCGCTGCCGGAAGGCGCGCTCTGGCTCGGCGAAGCGAAGACGCTGATCGTCTCCGACCTGCATTTCGAGAAGGGCTCGGCCTATGCGCTGCGCGGCCAGATGCTGCCGCCCTACGATACGCATGCGGCGCTGGCGCGCCTGCAGGCGCTGATCGAACGGCTGGCGCCGGAGATCGTGGTCTCGCTCGGCGACAGCTTTCACGACGGCGGCGGGCCGGCGCGGATGGCCGCGCGCGACCGCGCTCTGCTGCAAAGCATGATCGCGCGCTGCGATTGGGTGTGGGTCGAAGGCAATCACGACGGCCGCGCGGCGGAGACGCTGGGCGGGGCGGTGCGCGAAACGCTGCACATCGGCGCGCTGGTGCTGCGCCATGAGCCGGCCGAAGGGCCGGCGCCTGGCGAGATCGCCGGGCATCTGCATCCGTGCGCGAAGGTGAGCGGGCGCGGGCGCAGCGTGCGCCGGCGCTGCTTCGCCACCGATGGCGCGCGTCTGGTGATGCCGGCGTTCGGGGCGTTCGCCGGCGGGCTCAATGTCTGCGACGTGGCGTACGCGCCGATCTTCGCCGATGGCGTGACGGCCCTGGTGCTGGGCAAGGACCGCGTGCTGCCGGTCGCGAGCGAGCGGCTGCTGGCCGATTGAAGCCTCGCCCCTATGAACCGCCGGCGTCCTCGCCGGCATGCGCCCGATCGAACAACGCCGACGCCTGTCAGATTCTGCGCAGCGCCGTCGCGAGCGGGATCAGCAGGCAGACGATCATCGCGCCGCCCGTGAGCACGCGGCGCAGCAGCGGGTACCAGTCCGGCGCGCCGGTCGCGGCGCTGCGGTGATCCCAGACGTATTGCGCGGCGAACAGGCCGGCGAAGGCGGACGCAGCGCCGATCGCGGCGGGCACGACCACGACGAACAGGGCGAGCGCCCAGCCGGCGAGCGCAGGAACGGCGCTGAACAGCAGGCGCAGGCCGTCCGGCGCGTGCGGCGCGCGCATCAGCTCGAAACCGCAGCGCACGCCGCCCAGGAACGACAGCAGCACGGCGGCGTACACCGAGAAGCCGAGCGCGCCGAGCAGCGCCGTGTCGTGGTGCTGCGAGAGCGAAACCAGCGCGGAAATGGCGAGCGGCGCGAGGCCGAGGAAGCCGAGGCGCAACGCGGCGCGGGGCAGGAAGGGCTGCGGTTCGGTCACGTTCGGCGGAATAAGAACGCGGCCACCCACCCCGCCGCAAGCGCCAGCAACACGGTCAGGATCCCGTAGAGGAACGAATAGTTGGTGGCGAGGTCGTGGATGCGGCGCTCGACGCCGACGCGGCTGATGCTGATCGGGATGCGCTGCGCCGAAATCAGCCGTCCGTCGCGGAAGAGATAGGTGTCGGCGTAGTATTGCGCGATCGGCGCGTTGGCGGGCAGGCGCACAACCGCGCGAAACAGGCCGCCCTGATAGAGCGTGAGGCCGCCGCGCTGGTCCGGCGCGGCGCGGCCGGAATATTCCTGGTAAAGCCCTTGCTGGCGGCGCAGCCGGACGAGCGCGGCGCGATAGGCGGACGGATCGCCGCCTTGCGGCACGGCGCTGTCGAGCTGCGCGGAGGCGGCCGGATCGAGCTGATAGCGCCAGATCGATTGCGGGCTGGCGATCTGGCGCAGCGGGCGGTTGCTGAGCACGGCGAAGAAGGTCGGCGCTTCGCTGAACTGCACCGGGTCGCCGTTCATCCAGAGGCCGAGCACGCGGCGCTTGCGCATCACGGTGGCGCTTTCGCTCGGCCCGCGCACGACGACGACGATGTCGCCGCGCCCGCGCCGGTCGGGGTTCACGCCGAACACGGTGACGTAGGAGCCGCGATAGTCGGAGCTGACCGTGATCTGCTCCTCGGCGACGGCGGCGGGCAGGTCCGAAGCGACGTCCGAGGTCTGCGCCGCCGCGGGCGCGGCCAGCAGCAGCAGCGCGAGGAGGGCGGCCAGCCGTCTCACCACAGCCCCCGCAGCACGTAGGGCTCGGTCGGCGGGATCACGAGGTCCCACAGGAACTTGGCGCTGGCGATCAGCAGCAGCGCGCCCAGCACCGCGCGCAGATGCTCGCTCTTGAGGCCGGCGCCGAGCCGCGCGCCCATCTGCGCGCCCACCACCCCGCCCAGCATCAGCAGCGCCGCGAGCACCAGATCGACCGTCTGCGTCGCCGTCGACTGCAGCACGACGATAAGCGATGTGATGATCAGCACCTGGAACAGCGAGGTGCCGATGACGACATTGGTCGGCATCCGCAGCAGATAGATCATCGCCGGGATCAGGATGAAGCCGCCGCCGATGCCCATGATGGCGGCCAGCCCGCCGATGCCGAAGCCGAGCGCGAGCGGCGGGATCACGCTGATATAGAGGCCCGAGCGCGGGAAGCGCATGCGCAGCGGCAGCGTATGCGCCATGGTCTTCACCGGCCGGCGCAGGATCGAGACGCCTTTGACCGCGCGCCCGCGCCAGACGTGATAAGCCTCGCGCACCATCAGGAAGCCGACGCTGGCGAGCAGGATCAGGTAGAGCAGCGAGACGATGAGATCGAGCTGGCCGAAGTGCAGCAGCCGTTCGAACAGCCAGACGCCCGAGACGCTGCCCAGGACGCCGCCGATCGAAAGCAGCATGCCCATGCGCCAGTCGACGGACTTGCGCCGCGTCTGCGCCATGATGCCTGAGAAGGAGGTGGCGGCGATCTGGCTCGCGCCGGTGGCGACCGCGACCGGCGGCGGCACGCCCAAAAACATCAGCGATGGCGTCATGATGAAGCCGCCGCCGACGCCGACCATGCCCGACATGAAGCCGACGCCGCCGCTCACCAAGAGGACGAGCAGCACGTTCACCGGCATCTCGGCGATCGGCAGGTAGATCAATTGTCCAGCTCTGATCCGGGGAGCGTCCCCGCGCCCGCGCCCTTATGGGCGCCTTGGCGCGTCGAAGCAACGGCGGAGCGCGGTAAAATCCGCGTCCCGCTTCCGGGCTTGGAGAAGGGGAAGGCGAAGCGCTTTACGCGCCGGTCCGCGAGGCCCAGGCGCGCTGTCCGAACTCGCCGTTGGCGATGGCGCTCGCCGCGCGCGGACGGAAGGCCTCGGCGCGCGCGCGCGCCTGCTGCACTTGGAGCTGCGGCAGCTGCGCCTCCAGCGCGGTGGCGCGTGCGCCGGCGTCCTGGTCGCCCTGGCGGGCTGCGACCAGGAACCAGAACAGCGCTTCCGATGCGCTCGCGCTCACGCCGCGGCCCTGCTGGTAGAGGACGCCCAGATTGAACTGGCTGTCGGCGACGCCGAGCTCGGCCGCTTGCCGGAACCAGCGGAACGCCGCCGCCTCATCGAGCGGGGCCCCTTCGCCGCGGGCGAAATAGACGCCGAGATCGTGCATGGCCCGGCGGTTGCCCGCGGCGGCGGCGCGCTCGGTCCATTGCCGGGCGACGGCGAGATCGGTTTCGACGCCTTCGCCGCGCTCGTAGAGCTTAGCCAGGCGATACTGCGCCATCGGAAAGCCGCGGTCCGCGGCGCGGCGCAGCATGGCGACGCCCTCCTGCGTGCGGCCGGCGGCGAGGCGCTGCAGCGCCAACTCGTATTGCGCGGTGAGATCGCCCGATTGCGCGGCTTGATCGAGCGAGACGTTGCGCGGGGCGAGCGGGCCGGCGACGACGGGCTGCGTCGTTTCCGGCGCGGCGGCGATCGGCGTGTCGTTGGCGCCGGTGGCTGGCGCCGCGGCGTCCGCGGGCGCGGTTTGCGCGAACGGATCTTCGGGCGCCGCCTCGAAGGTAGCGTCCGGATCGGTTGCATCCAGCGCGGGCGCGGCCTGGGTCTCAGCCGGCGCCGGCGGCGGCGCATCCGGCTCGGCGTTGGTGTCGGCGGCGTCGTCATTGCCGCGGATATAGAGCGCGCCGCCGACGAGCAGGGCGGCGATCAGCCCGGTCGCGCCCCACAGCACGATTCGGCTCGGGCCGCGCAGCGAGAGCCTCGGCGTCGGCGCCTGCTCGCGCGTCTTCGGCAGCGACTGCGCCTGCGCGGCTTTGCGCGCCTGGGCGAGATAGTCGTTCTTGCCTGCGGGCGCGGGCGACGGCTCGGTGAGGTCGAGCGTCGTCATCGCCGGCGCATCGGCTTGAGCCGCCGGCGCGGCGTGTTCGCTGAGCAGCGGCTCGAACGCTTCGTCGTCGTCGGCCGAGGCGGAGTCCGCCGCCGGAGTCGTCAGCTCCAGCTCGCCGTCGGGCGTCCAGAACGTATCGTCCTCCGGCGGCGGCGCGGTCTCCGGCGTCTCCGCTTCGGATTCCTCGATCAGCAGATCGTCGTCGGGCGAGACGATTTCGCGCGCCTCGATCGGCGGATCGGACGCGAACGGCGCCTCGCCGAGATCGTCGGTGATCAAGTCGTCGATGTCCTCGGCGAAATAGATGTCGCTGTCGTTCGGCTCCTGGCGCAGCACGGGCTGCTTGTTCGGCGTGGCCGTCGCCATCGGCGGCAGCGGGCCGGCGCGCAGCGGCTGCGCTGCGTCCATCGGCGAGACGTAAGGCTGCGGCTCGGGATCGCTGAGGTCGCTGCTGCCGAAGGACGGGAAATCGTCGGTGCGGCGCGACGGCGTCGGAATGGTTTCGAGCGGAGGATCGTCGTCCTTGGCGCTCTCGTACTGTTCGAGCTTGGAGGCGACCGAGGAGACCGCCTTCTGCACCGGCGCAATCGCCTCCTGCGAATGCTCTTCCACCTCCTGCAGGCGCTGCATGATCGAGGCGATCGCCTCGGACACGCGCGCGCCGGACCGTTCCTCGCTGTCGAGCATGCGCTCGCCGAGTTCGCGCGAGAGCAGTTCGTGGCGCTGGCTGAAGCGCTCGGCCATGCGCGCGACCTGTTCGCCCACGTGCTCGATAGCCTGGGCGCTGCGCGTTTCCACCGCGCCGACGCGCTCTTCGAGACGCTCGGAGAGCCGGCCGATTTCCAGGCCCATGCGGTCGAACGCGGCGGCTTCGCGGTGCTCGATGTCGTCGAAGCGCTGTTCGAGCGCCTGCGCCATGCGCGAGAGTTCTTCGCGCACGGCCGAGGCCGCGGCGTCGTCGTTGCGGGATTCGACCGCGCGCAGGCGCTTATCGACGCTTTCGCTCATGCGCTTGATTTCGAGCGAAATCGCTTCGATCGTCTGCGCCTGGCGGCGTTCGGCGGAGGCGAGGCGGCGGTTGACGTCGGCGATCGCGCCTTCGAGGCCCTTGTCGCCGGTGACCCCATCCAGCGCCGCCTGCAGCTGGCTGGCGAGCTCGGTGCGGGCTTCGCCGACCATCTGGCCGACCGACTGCGCCATGGTGTCGAGACGCTGCTCGAGCAGCGCGCGCAGCGCTTCGGTTTCCTGCGCCGCGCCGCCTTGCTCGACCTTGGCGCCGAGCGAGGACACGGTTTCCTCCAGCGTGCGGATCGCCGTGTTGGCGGTGTTTTCGGTCTCGGCGATGCGCTGCGCCAGACGCTGCAGCGCCTGGTCGAGCGTTTTCACCGCGCCGTCGACTTCGCCGAGCTTCTGCGGCGCAGCGGCGCTCTCCATCGTGGCGAGACGGCGCTCGAACGCGGCGAGCGCGTTCGCCAGCGGGCTTGTGTCGGCCTTGGCTTCGAGGTGGGCGAGGCGTTCGGCGATGTCGGCCTGGGCCTGATGCAGCTCGGTGAGATCGATCGCGCCGCTCTGGCCGGCGATGTCCTCGACCTGCTTGACGCGCGCGGCCAGCGTGAGCTGGGCGTTGCGCAGATCGGCGATCGCCGCGCCGGCGGCCTGACGCAGACCCGCCGTGCTCTCGCGCGCGCCGGATTCGGCGCGCTCGATGCGGGCGATCAGGTCGTCGTGCTGGCGCTTCAGGTCGTCGACGCTGCCGACGCGGCGCGCGATCTCGCCTTCGAGGCGCACCACTTCCTCGAGCAGCGCCTCGCGCGTGCCGCGGCTTTCGCTGCTGACCTCGGCGACGGCGGTTTCGATGGCGCGGCGGGTGGAGGTTTCGCTTTCGGCGACGCGTTCGGTAAGCGTTTCCTGCAGCCGGCGCAGTTCGGAGACGGCGTCGGCCGAAGCCTCGGCGGCTTGGCGCGCGGCCTCCTCGGCGACTCGGCGCGCCTCGGCCAGCGTTTGCGCGACCTGCGCGTCGCGGCTTTCGATTTCGCTGCTGAGGAAGCTCGCCGCGGCCTCGGCGCGACGGGCGATTTCTTCCGCGACGCTGACTTGGCGCTCCAGGCGCTGCTTGACGTTTTGAATGTCGCCGCCCGCGTGTTCGAACGCGCGCTTGGCGTCCTGCGCTTCGTGCTCCGCGCGCTCCAGCTTGCCGCTCAGCGTTTCGCCGGCGATGCGGAATTGTTCGAGCGCCTGGGCGACGCGCTCGGCCGCTTCGGTGGAGACGGCTTCGACGTCTTCGATGCGCGCGGCGAGGCCCAGCACCGAGCGGTCGATGGTGGAGACGGCGCGGTCGAGGCCGGTGACGGCGAGCTGCGTGCGGCGCTCGATCGATTCAAGGCGCTGGGCGAGGCGGGAAGGGTCGTTGAGGCGGCCGCCGCCGATGGTCCAATCGTCGTCGTCGTATTCGACGGTCGCGGGCAAAGCGGCGTGGCGCGCGCGCATGCGCGGCGTCTGCGCCGCGGCGGCGGGCGCATGCGAAAGCGACTGGCCTTGGCTGGCGAGCGCTTGGTTCAGAAATTCGCCGAGGCTCATCCCCTGGCGAGCGGCGGCTTCGCGCGCGGCCTCTCGCACTTTTGGGTCGATGCCCTTCAAGCTCCAGCTTTGCGCGCCGCTCATTAACGTGCCCTCGCCGCGTTGTCGCCGCGCGTCCGCGGCTCACGCCCAACCCCAGGGCGGCGCTCGATGCGTCCGAGAATCGCCCACGATTTCGCAGTGTCGATCAAAGGCGTCGGCGTGTTAATGGCGAGTAAAATAGTAAACAGCGATTAGCCATGCCGGAAACGACACATCATTCCGGATTCGAAACCTGAACGCGATCTCCATGCGCAGGCCTAGTTGGATGAAGGCCCGATAGCCCGACGCCCTTCACCGTACTCGAAGCGCTGGCGCGGGAGTTAAAGTGTCGCCGCAGGCGTGAGCGCACTGCCGGATGCGAACCGCGCCGCGCACGCATCCAGCGCTCGACCGTGAACGGATCGTCGAGATCAAATCGCAGACGAAACCGCCGGTCGCGCGCAAAGGCGGCGGCGGTGGTGTTGCCGTAGCGGCAGATAAGTCCCGACGCGCTTCGGCAGCGGCTTGGCCGCTGGCATGCTGGCGGTTGCGGAATACCTCTGCGCAAGGCTTGGTGCCGCTGCGGACCGCCTGAAATTGACGGATGTCGGCATCGGCTTGACTAGTATAAACTGCGATGAGTGACGCCGCCGTCAACTTCCGTTGACGCTTCCGTCAACGGAAGCTAGGGTCGTCACACTGGGAAGAAACACCAAGGGATGTCCGATGACCAAAGCCGAGCGCACCTACACAATTTCCCAACTGGCGCGTGAGTTCGACGTCACGCCGCGCGCGCTCCGTTTCTACGAAGACAAAGGCCTGCTGACGCCGCGTCGCGACGGCATGAACCGGGTCTACTCGCATCGCGACCGCGCGCGGCTGCAGCTGATCCTGCGCGGCAAGCGCGTCGGCCTCTCGCTGATCGAGATCAAGGAGATACTCGACCTCTACAAGGTCGATCAGCGCGCGCAGGCGCAGACGGCGCTGAAGAAGTACAAAGCCCGCGTCGTCGCTCTCGAAGCGCAGCGCGAAGACATCGACGCGGCGATCGAAACGCTGACCGACAGCATCGCCAAGCTGGAAAAGTTCCTGTCGAAACCGGCGCCGGCTGCGGTGATGGGCGCGGCGCGCGCCTTTGAGGCGGAAGCCAAGAAGCGGCTCGAAGAAGTACACTAGCGGCGCTTGGCGGTCGGCGGTAGGCAGTCGTTTCGACGCCGCTGTTTTCGACCGCCGATCTGCCGATTGCCGACCGCCGTTTCGGAGCTGACGATGCCTTCTTACAAAGTCCCGCTTCGCGAGTATCGCTTCCTGTTGAAGGACGTGCTCGACATCGGGCGCTATTCGAACCTGCCCAGCTTCGCCGATGCGCCGATGGACCTGATCGACCAGGTGCTCGATGAAGGCGCGAAGTTCTGCGAAGGCGTGCTCGCGCCGCTGAACAGGGTGGGCGACGAGCACGGCTGCGTGCGTCACGACGACGGTTCGGTGACGACGCCGCCCGGTTTCAAGGACGCCTACAAGCAATATATCGAGGCCGGCTGGTCGGGACTGTCCAGCGATCCCGCGTTCGGCGGCCAAGGCCTGCCGTACATCGTGGCGCTGGCCTGGAACGAGATGGTCGCGTCGTCGAACATGGCGTTCGGCATGTATCCGGGGCTTTCGCACGGCGCCTACGCCGCGATCCACACCCACGGCGACGACGCGCAGAAGCGGACCTATCTGCCGAAGCTGGTGAGCGGCGAGTGGACCGGCACCATGAACCTGACGGAGCCGCATTGCGGCACCGATCTGAGCCTCCTGCGCACCAAAGCGATCCCGCAGGCCGATGGCTCGTACCGCATTACCGGCCAGAAGATTTTCATCTCCGCCGGCGAGCATGACTTCGCGCCGAACATCGTTCACCTGGTGCTCGCGCGCATCGAGGGCGCGCCGGCGGGGACGAAGGGCATCTCGCTTTTCATCGTGCCGAAAGTCCTGGTCAACGCCGACGGCTCGCTGGGCGAGCGCAACGGCGTCGTCTGCGGCAAGATCGAAGAGAAGATGGGCATTCACGGCAATTCGACGTGCGTGCTCAATTACGACGACGCCGTAGGCTATCTGATCGGCCAGGAGAACAAGGGCCTGATGGCCATGTTCGTGATGATGAACGTGGCGCGCCTGGGCGTCGGCCTGCAGGGGCTCGCACAGTCGGAAGTCGCCTATCAGAACGCGGTGATCTACGCCAAGGATCGCCTGCAGATGCGCTCGCTGACCGGGGCGAAGAATCCGGGCGGGCCGGCTGACCCGATCATCGTGCACCCGGACGTGCGCCGCATGCTGATGGACGCCAAGGCGTTCAACGAGGGGGCGCGGGCGTTCGCGTTCTGGACGGCGCTCTATGTGGATCTCCTGCGCGGCTCGCCGGACGAGAAGGCGCGTCAGAAGGCCGACGATTACGTGGCGCTGGTGACGCCGGTGATCAAAAGCTACTTCACCGACAAGGGCTACGCCAACGCCACCAACTGTCAGCAGGTCTTTGGCGGCCACGGCTATATCGAAGAGCATGGCATGAGCCAGTTCGTGCGCGACGCCCGCATCGCCCAGATTTACGAGGGCGCCAACGGCATCCAGGCGCTCGATCTGGTCGGCCGCAAGCTGGGCGCCAATGGCGGCCGCGCGATCTTCGCCTTCTTCAACGAGCTCGACGACTTCGTCTCGGCGCACGAGGACGAAGCCGAGTTGAAGGAATTCACCGCCGCGCTCGCCGGCGTGAAGGCCCAGCTGCAGGAGGGCACGATGTGGCTGATGCAGAACGGCATGACCAATTTCGACAATGCCGGCGCTGCGAGCCACGATTATCTCAACCTCTTCGGCCTCGCCGCGCTCACCTACATGTGGACGCTGCAGGCGAAGGCGGCGCTGGCGGCGAAGAAGAACGGCGGCGCCTCCGATCCATATTACGGCGCCAAGCTGACGACGGGCCGCTACTTCCTGGCGCGCATGCTGCCGGACGCGGGCGCCCATCTCGCCAAGCTGAAGAGCGGCGCGGAGCCCGTGATGGCGCTCGCGGCGGAGGCGTTCTGATGAATGCACACGCGCTTTCCCTTCTCCCCACCCAAATTCGCTTTGCGAATTTGACCTCTCCCCCGCGCGGGGGAGAGGTGGGAGCGTCGCCATGAGCACCTACACTGCAACCCTCACCTGGACGCGCGGCGATCAGGCGTTCAGCGACGGCAAGTATTCGCGCGGGCACGACATCGCCTTCGACGCCGGCTTTTCGATTCCGGGCTCGTCCTCGCCGCATGTGGTGCGCCCGCCGCTGTCGCGCGAGGACGCCGCCGATCCGGAGGAGCTGTTCGTGGCGGCGCTGTCGTCGTGCCACATGCTGTTCTTTCTCGATTTCGCGCGCAAAGCCGGCTTCGTCGTCGACGCTTATGTCGACAAGGCCGAAGGCGTGCTGGCGAAAGGCGCCGACGGGCGCATGCAGATGACGCAGGTCCGGCTCAATCCGCAGGTCGCGTGGAGCGGCGATAAAGCGCCGACCGAGGAGGAGCTGCGCGAACTGCACCACACGGCGCACGAGGCCTGCTTCATCGCCAACTCGTTCAAGGGCGACGTAGCGATCGCCGGCGGGGAGGCGCACTAGAGTTTGCCGCGCTTTCGCCGGCCCGGCGGAAGCGGTCAGCGGAGTAGGCGCGAGCTGCGCGCCGCGGGACGACTCCGGTCCCATGGAGGGTTAGTTGCTCCCCCGTTTGCGGGGAGCTGTCACGCGGGGCGCGACTGAGGGGGCGACACCCCCTCCGCTCGCTTCGCTCGCACCTCCCCCGCAAGCGGGTGAGGATAAGGAGTGACTGATGGCTGAGGCCTATATCTATGATGCGGTGCGCACGCCGCGCGGCAAGGGCAGGAACACCGGCTCGCTGCACGAAGTGACGTCGCTGTCGCTGGCGACGCAGGTTTTGGAAGCGATAAGAGATCGCAACAATCTCGACACCTCGAAGGTCGACGACGTCCATCTCGGCTGCGTCTCGCCGATCGGCGAGCAGGGCTCGGACATCGCGCGCATCGCCGTGCTCAACGCCAATTACGCCGAAACCGTCGCCGGCGTGCAGGTCGATCGCTTCTGCGCGTCGGGACTGGAAGCGGTGAACATCGCCGCGGCGAAGGTGAAGTCGGGCGAAGCCAACATGGCGATCGGCGGCGGCGTTGAAAGCATGAGCCGCGTGCCGATGGGCTCGACCG
Source organism: Hyphomonadaceae bacterium (assembly GCA_023384105.1). GTDB lineage: Bacteria > Pseudomonadota > Alphaproteobacteria > Caulobacterales > Aquidulcibacteraceae > Vitreimonas. The sequence continues at coordinate 21,787 of JAHDXR010000010.1, forward strand.
GCGGCGCCTGGGCCACCGATCCCTCGATCGCGATGAAGACCTACTTCACGCCGCAGGGCGTGGGCGCAGACCTGATCGCCACCAAGTACGGCTTCTCGCGCGACGACGTCGACGCCTACGCCGTGCAGTCGCAGCAGCGCGCGGCGAAGGCCTGGAAGGAAGGCCGCTTCAAGAAGTCGATCGTGCCGGTGAAGGACCAGCTCGGCGTCACCCTGCTCGCCCATGACGAGCATATGCGCCCCGACACGACGATGCAGTCGCTCGCTTCGCTCGAACCGTCCTTCGTGATGCAGGGCGAAGTGATGCCGGGCTTCGACGCCGTCATCCAGCAGCGCTATCCGGAAGTGGAGAAGGTCAAGCACGTCCACCACGCCGGCAACTCGTCGGGCATCGTTGACGGCGCCTCTGCGGTGCTGATCGGCACAAAGGAAATGGGCGAAGCGCTCGGTTTGAAGCCGCGCGCGAGGATTCTCGGCGGCGCCTCGATCGGCTCGGAGCCCGCGATCATGCTCACCGGCCCGGAATTCGTCACCCGGAAGCTGCTCGACAAGCTCGGCATGACGACGAAGGACATCGACCTGTGGGAGCTCAACGAGGCGTTCGCGGCGGTGGTGCTGCGCTGGGTGCAGGCGCTCGACCTTGATCCGGAGAAGGTCAACGTCAATGGCGGCGCCATCGCCATGGGCCACCCGCTGGGCGCCACCGGCGCGATGATCCTCGGCGCCATGGTCGATGAACTCGAACGCTCCAACAAGGAGCGCGCGCTCATCACGCTCTGCGTCGGCGCCGGCATGGGCACGGCCACGGTGATCGAACGGGTCAACTGAGGTTTGCTCCCCCGCGCACGGGGAAGCTGTACAGCGCGCGAAGCGCGATGACTGAGGGGGCGGCGCTGCCGTCGGCGGATTGTCCCCTCCGTCTCGCGGCTTCGCCGCAATCCACCTCCCCGCAGGCGGGGAGGAACGAGAAGGAAGAAGAGGGTAAGGTCCGATGGAAAACTTCAAGATCGACGTCGACAGCGACGGCATCGCGCTCATCACGTTCGACGTGCCGGGCCGCTCCATGAACACCATCACCGGTTCGGTGATGCGCGACCTGATCACGCTGGTCGAGACGATCAAGACCGACGACAAGATCAAGGGCGCGGTGATCGCGTCCGGCAAGACCAGCGGCTTCTGCGCCGGCGCCGACCTCGGCGAGCTGAACCAGCGCGGCGCTCAGGCCAAGGACGAGCCGAAGAGCGAAGAAGAGAAGCTCAAGAAGCAGTTCGACCAGAGCTTCACGCTGAACAAGTCGCTGCGTGCATTGGAAACCTGCGGCAAGCCGGTGGCCGTCGCGCTCGAAGGCCTGGCCCTCGGCGGCGGTCTGGAGATCGCGCTCGCGTGCCATTATCGCGTCGCGGCGGACAATCCGAAGATCAAGTTCGGCCTGCCGGAATCCAAGGTCGGCCTGCTGCCGGGCGCCGGCGGCACGCAGCGCCTGCCGCGCCTGATCGGCGTGCAGAACGCGGCGATGATGATCCTGCAAGGCGCCGACAAGTCGCCGCAGGAAGCCAAGGGCCTGGGCTTCATCAACGAAGTCGTGCCGGCCGGCAAAACCGTCGAAGCGGCGAAGGCCTGGGTGAAGGCGAACCCGAAAGCGACCGCGCCGTGGGACGTGAAGGGCTTCCGTGTGAAGGACGGCCCGTTCACGCCGGGCGGTTCGATCGCCTATGTCGGCGGCAACGCCATGGTCTCCAAGCAGACCAACCTGAACTATCCGGCGCAGCGCAACATCATGTCGTGCATCTACGAAGGCATTCAGGTGCCGATCGACGCCGCGCTGCGGATCGAGAGCCGCTACTTCATCAAGACGGCCAACACGCCCCAAGCCAAAGGCATGATCCGCACGCTGTTCGTGAACATGCAGGCGCTCGGCAAGGGCGGCAACCGTCCGCAAGGCTTCCCGGAATACCAGGTGAAGAAGGTCGCCGTGCTGGGCGCGGGCCTCATGGGCGCGGGCATCGCCTACGTGCAGGCCAAGGCCGGCATCGAAACCGTGCTGCTCGACGTGAGCCAGGAGAGCGCCGAGAAGGGCAAGGCCTACTCCAAGCGCATCGTCGACAAGGACGTCTCGCGCGGCAAGCTCACGAAGGAGAAGGGCGACGAACTGCTCGCGCGCATCACGCCCTCGACCGACTATTCGCTGATCAAGGGCGCCGACCTCGTCGTCGAAGCCGTGTTCGAGAACCCGGCGCTGAAGGCCGAGGTGACGAAGAAGGCGGAAGCCTTCCTGGGCGACACCGCCGTGTTCGGCTCAAACACCTCGACGCTGCCGATCACCGGCCTCGCCGAAGCCTCGGTGCGGCCGAAGAACTTCATCGGCATCCACTTCTTCTCGCCGGTCGAGCGCATGGGCCTCGTCGAACTCATCCGCGGCAAGGAAACCACCGACGAAACCGTCGCCAAGGCGATCGACTACGTGCTGAAGATCCGCAAGACGCCGATCATCGTGAACGACTTCCGCGGCTTCTACACCTCGCGCTGCTTCGGCACCTATCCGGCCGAAGGCGTCGAGATGCTGATGGAAGGCGTCGCGCCGGCGATCATCGAGAATGTCGGGCGCCAGTGCGGTATGCCGATGGGGCCGCTCGAAGTGTCCGACAGCGTCGGCCTCGACACCGCGCTCAAGATCGGCAAGACCAACGCCGAACTCAATCAGCAGGACTACAAGAAGGATCCGCGCGCGGCGCTTCTGTCGTGGATCGTGGAAGAGAAGGGCCGTGTCGGCCGCAAGGGCGGCAAGGGCTATTACGAGTACGGCGACGACGGCAAGCCGACGCGCATCTGGCCGGGCATCTCCGAAAAGATCGAAACGAAGGTGACGGAATGCCCGCCCGAGTTGAAGCAGGAGCTGACCAAGCGCTTCCTCTTCCGCCAGTGCATCGAAGTGGCGCGCTGCTTCGAGGAGGGCGTCATCACCGATCCGCGCGACGCCGACGTCGGCTCGATCCTGGCCTGGGGCTTTGCGCCCTACACCGGCGGCTGCATCAGCTACATCGACCTCTTCTGGGGGACGAAGAAGTTCGTGGAGGAAGCCGACCGCCTCGCCGACGCCTACGGCGAGCGCTTCCGCCCGAACAAGCTGCTGCGCGACATGGCCGCCAAGGGCGAGACCTTCTACGAGCGCTTCGGCGCGAAGAAGGCGGCCTGATCCAAGCGCTGACTCTGGACGTAACGTAAGGGGGTGCGCTTTTCGCGCGCCCCCTTATCTCTTGAGGGCATCTTTGGGGCTGTCATGACCGCACTTACCGATCCGCTTTCCCTCCGCTCCGGCGCCACGCTGAAGAACCGCTTCGTGCTCGCGCCGCTCACCAACCTGCAAAGCCATCCGGACGGGGTGCTCTCCGAGGACGAGTTCAAGTGGCTCACTATGCGCGCCGAGGGCGGCTTCGCGCTGACCATGACCTGCGCCGCGTCCGTTCAGGAAAGCGGCGTCGGCTTTCCCGGCCAGCTCGGCTTTCACGACGCCAGGCACGACCCCGGCCTCACGCGCCTTGCCGCCAAGATCAAGGAACATGGCAGCCTCGCCGTCGCCCAGCTGCATCACGGCGGCTTGCGCGCGGCGAAGACTCCCAAGGCGCCGAGCGCCGACGAAAAACTCAAAGCCGAAGCGATGACGCTCGATGAGATCCGCGAGAGCCGCGACTGCTTCATCGAAGCCGCGCGCCGCGCCGAACGCACCGGCTTCGACGGCGTCGAACTGCACGCCGCCCACGGCTATCTCATCTGCTCGTTCATGAGCCCCGAACTCAATCGCCGCGACGATGAATATGGCGGCGATCCCGAACGCCGCGCGCGTTTCCTGTTCGAGATCGTCGACGGCGTCCGCGCCGCGACCAAGCCCGGGTTCACGCTGGGGGTGCGTCTCTCGCCCGAGCGCTGGGGCCTCGACCTGCTCGAAATCCGCGACGTCGCCCAGCGGCTCCTGCGTGAAGCCAGGATCGATTTTCTCGACATGTCGCTCTGGGACGTCCGCAAGGAGCCGAGCGATGAGAAGCTCCGCGGCCGGACTTTGGCCTCCTATTTCACCGAACTGGAGCGCGGCGGTGTCCGCCTCGGCGCCGCCGGCAAGATCATGTCGGCGCAGGACGCGCGCGACGCTATCGCCGCCGGTTTCGATTTCCCGATGCTCGGCCGCGCCGCGATCCTGCACCACGACTTTCCCAAGCGCGTCGCCGCCGATCCCGAGTTCGCCGCGATCGCGACGCCGGTCTCCGAGGCGCATCTGCGCCAGGAGGGCCTCGGCGGCGCGTTCGTGAATTATATGCGCACCTGGCAGGGCTTCGTCGAAGAGCCGGCTTGAGTTCGGGAGCTGCAAAAATGGCGGAGCCGGATCGTCCTACCCAGCGCGAATACTGGAACAGCAAGGTCGGCGAGGAGTGGGCGCGCCAGGCTGACCGCACCGACAAGATGTTTGCGGCGCTGACCCAGGCCGTGTTCGATGCGCTCGATCTCCAGCCGGGCGAAGGCGTGCTCGACATTGGCTGCGGGGCAGGCGAAACGACGCTTGCGGCGGCGCGTCGCGTCGGCGGAAACGGCCATGTCGTCGGCGTCGATCTCTCGCAGCCGCTGCTCGCGCTCGGGCGCCGGCGCGCGCAGCAAAGCGGCTTGGCGATCGATCTGGTCGAGGCCGACGCCGCCGCCGCGGCTATCCCTGGCGCGCCGTTCGACGCGGCGTTCTCGCGCTTCGGCGTGATGTTCTTCGACGATCCGGCCGCCGCGTTCGCGCGCATTCGCCAGCATCTGCGCCCCGGCGGGCGGCTCGTGTTCGCGTGCTGGCGCACATTTGCGGAGAACGCCTGGTCGCGCGCGCCGCTCGATGCGTTGTCGCCGATGCTGAAAGCGCCGCTGCCGCCGCCCGATCAAAACCTGCCCGGACCCTTCGCCTTCGCCGACGCCGGCAAGATCAGAACCATTCTTGAAGCATCCGGATGGCGCGGCGTTTCGATCGAGCGGTGGGACGCGCCGCTGCGCCTCGGCGCCGACGCGGAGGACGCCGCCGCTTATGTGCTGCGGATCGGCCCGAGCGCCCGCGCGATCGCCGACCATGGCCTGGACGCGGCCGCGGCCAAGCAGCTGATCGTCGCGCGCCTGGCCGACGCGCAAGACGCCGCGGGCGTGTCGCTTGCCGCCGCCTGCTGGATCGTGCGCGCGACCGCTTAAGCACCGCGCGTTAAACGCAAGCGCCTTATGGACCGCCGGCGGTCCATAAGCTGGCACGGCCTGTACTCAGTGCGACTAAGCGCAAGACGCCTATGCCGGGCGCGTTATTGACTTTTCAACCCTTTCCGCCGATATGCGGCGTCAGCGACCGTTCCAGCCGCACTTTGCGCGGAACGCGGTCCCCCGGAACGCCACCATCGACGTTCGGCTTTGAGCCGCCGGCTCGCCGCCTTTCTTCGCCGTCGCATCGTTCCTGAACTGATGAGCCGCCGCGCGCATGCGGGCGGCTGAAAGAGCATTCGTGACCAGTTTCAAAGACCTCGGCGTTTCAGCGCCGATCCTCAAGGCGCTCGACGCCGAAGGCTATTCCACGCCCACGCCGATCCAGGCCCAGGCGATTCCGATCGTGCTTAACGGGCGCGACCTCGTCGGCCTCGCCCAGACCGGCACCGGCAAGACCGCGGCGTTCGCGCTGCCGATCCTCGACCGCCTCGCCGCGAACCGCAAACACGCCGGCGAGAAGTCCTGCCGCACGCTGGTGCTGGCGCCGACGCGCGAACTGGCGGCGCAGATTGCCGACAGCTTCCGCGCTTACGGGCGCTTCCTCGGCTTGAGCACGGCGGTCGTGTTCGGCGGCGCTTCCATGTTCAAGCAGAAGCAGGCGCTCTATCGCGGTGTCGACGTGCTCGTCGCTACGCCTGGGCGCCTGCTCGACCATGTCAGCCAGCGTTCGCTCAGGCTCGACAAGGTGGAAATCCTCGTGCTCGACGAGGCCGACCACATGCTCGACATGGGCTTCATCCACGATCTGCGGAAGATCGCCACGCTCTTGCCGAAGCAGCGCCAGTCGCTGTTCTTTTCGGCGACGATGCCGCCGCCGATCGCCGAACTGGCCGAGCAGTTCCTGACCAATCCACAACGTGTCGCGGTGACGCCCGTGTCCTCGACCGCCGAGCGTGTCGAGCAGGCGGTGGCGCATGTCGATCAGGCCAAGAAGCAGGATCTGCTGCACGCGCTGCTGGAGGATCGCTCCATCGCCCGCGCGCTGGTGTTCACTCGCACCAAGCACGGCGCCGACCGGGTGGTGAAAAAGCTCGTCAGCGCCGGCTTCGAGGCTGAGGCGATCCACGGCAACAAGAGCCAGGGCCAGCGCACGCGGGCGCTGGAGGCGTTCAAGAAGGGCAAGGCGCGCCTGCTCGTCGCCACCGAGATCGCCGCGCGCGGCATCGATGTCGACGACGTCACCCACGTGATCAATTTCGATCTGCCGAACGTGCCGGAGCAGTACGTGCACCGCATCGGCCGCACAGCGCGCGCCTCGCGCAGCGGCATGGCGATCTCGTTCTGCGCGCCGGATGAACGCGCCTACCTGAAGGATATCGAGCGTCTCACCAAGCAGGCGGTGCCGGTGATGGAAACGGATTTCTCGCTCGCTGCGCCGAAGCGGGATGAGCGCCCGGCGCGCCCGAAAGGGCCGGCTGGCCGTTCGCCGCATCCGGCCCGCGCGCCGAAGAAGCATCACGCTTCGGACGCGCACGGCAAGGCGCATGCGAAGCAGGGCCATGGTGCGGTCCGGTCGCGCGACGAAGGCGACCGCCGCGACCGCAAAGGCAACGCGGTCTGGTCGAACAGCGCTCCGCCGAGATATCGCAAGCAGCGCAAGCCGGCGCGGATTTGAGCGGCGCGGCGCTCGGGTCGAGCGGACGCGCCGCCGATATGGACCGCCGGCGCCCTCGCCGGCATGGCGCAACATTTTTTAAAGGAAGCGCGGCGTGTACCGCGCCGCATGCGCTCCCTCCCTTAAATGTTCGCGCAGGCCGGCGAGGGCGCCGGCGGTCCATATCGGCGGCGCGTCCGATATTCGGCGCGACGCTTTAGCAGCAGCGCGCGCATCGCAATTCTCCCGAACGGAAAACGCCGCCGCCCATCAGGCGGCGGCGCTTCCTTTGAGCGTCGGTCCGGATCAGCCTTGGAAAGCGCTGATAAAGACTTCGACACGGCGGTTGCCCGCGGCATCGCACGGTTCGTAGCGCGGCTGGCTTTCGCCGAAGCCCCGCACCGCGACGCGCTGACGGATCACGCCGCCTTGCGTCAGCACCGAAGCGACGTTCATCGCGCGGCGTTCCGACAGGTCCTGGTTGTACGCATCGGCGCCGCGGCAATCGGCGTGGCCGTACACGTCGACCGTGGTCTGATCGTATTCGCGCAGGATGGCGCCGACATCCATCAGCGTCGGCACGAACTGGCTCTTCACCGCGTCGCGGTCGAAGTCGAACGTGAGGTCCGCCGGGAAGTTGAGCATGATCTGCGACTGGTTCACGCGCGTGACGCCGACGCCGCTGCCGGCGAGACGTTGGCGCAGGTTCTGATAGGTGCGGTCCATGTAATTGCCGATCGCCGCGCCCGCGAGCGCGCCGACGCCGGCGCCGATCATGGCGTTGCGGCGATCGTCGCCGCCGGCGAGCGTGCCGGCGCCCGCGCCGACGATTGCGCCGATAATGGCGCCGGTGCCGGTGCGGTTGGTGGTGCGTTCGCCGGTGACAGGATCGACGTTGGTGCAGCCCACCATAATGAGTGCGGCGGCGGCTACGGCCACAAATTTGCGGATCATGAAAATCCCTCCAAGACAAAGGCGGGCGTCAGGCCCACTCGAACGCGGAACTTCCTTCCCGCAAGCTGAGCGGGCGATGAACGTTCCCCCTAATCGGGCGAGCCCGATGCGGTAAAGCGGCCTAGACGGCCGAACTGTTCCATCAGAACTTGATCCACCAGCGGGGCAAGTTGATCGAGATTAAGGCCCGGATCGCCTGAAACGCGATAGTTCATCGTGATTTTCGCGCCAGAGGCGTGCGGCGCAACGGTGAACGTTAATACGCCGGCCACGCCGAGCGCCTGCAACGGGCCCAAGCCGCCCACGGCGCGGAGCGTGCGGACGCCCTCGTGCTCCATAGCCAGCACGACGCGGGCATGCTCGGCCGATTGCCCGTCGCCCCAGCGCTCGCACCAGCATCCCCCTGCGTACGGCTCGAAGCTCAGCCGGCGGGCGTCGCCGGAATAGGTGTGGGCCGGACTCCACCAGCGGGGCAGGCGGGTGAGCGCGCGCCAGGCCCGGTCCGGCGTCGCCGCCACCTCCGTTTCGGCAGTGATCAGAAAGCCGCCCGGCGACGCCGACGCGACCTCCGCCCTGGCGGCGGCGCTCCAACTCAGGGCGGCGGCGAGGGCTGCGGCGGCAAGCAGGCGCATGGACATGGACCTCCCGGAGGCCGCGCGCTGGCGACCCAGTCTTATTAACCAAAGCGCAGTGGCCCGTCAGTCACAATCTGAACCGACTTGACCGACGCCGCGACCACCGATCCCGAACAGCGCCTCGCCAAGCGGGTGCGAAGATTGCGCGCCGTCGGCCAGGCGCGCGTGGCGAACGCGTATCTGCGAATTGTCGCGTGCGGGATCACGGCCCTCGTGGCGATGTCCATGGTGGGCAATATCTGGCCGCTCTACTGGTTCGCCGGCCTTTTCGTCGTGGTGCTGATCGACCGCGCCGTCTTCGTCCGCGTGCTCGCGCAGGCTGAACAGGGACATGCGCCGGCGAGCATGGTCTCGCTCGCGGCGTGGACCGGCGCCCAGAGCCTGTACGGCAATCTGCTTGCGCCGGTGCTGTGGTTCTCCACTTACGCGCCGGGCGAGATGCTGGCGATGATGTTCCTGTGCGGCGGGCTGGCCAATGCGGCGGCGACGCTGCGCGCCTCGCATACGCTCTCGGTGGCGGGCGCGGGGACGACGCTGGCGTTCATGCTGGGCTTGCCGCTCGTCGACTACCTCGCCGGCGGGCGCAATCCGCTCGACCTCATGCCGCTGGTGGCGGCGTTTTTGGTGATGGGCTTCGGCGTCAATCTGTGGCGCAGCCTGCTCGCGTCCGACGAAGCGCAGGCGCAGGCGGAAGCCGCGGTGCTGCGCGAACGGCAGGCGGCGGCGGCCGCGGCGGCGGCGAAGTCCGACATGATCAAGCGCATGAACGACGAGCTGCGCACGCCGATGGCGGCGCTGATCGGCGCGGCTGAGCATCTGCATCGCGCCGCGGCGACTTCGGCGGCGCGGGCCCACATCGCGACCCTGATCCAGGCCGGCGAAGTGCTGAAGCTGGTGCTGAACGACCTCTCCGATCTCGACCGGCTCGAGAACGGCCAGCTTCGGATCGAGCCCAAGGCGGCCGATCCGCGTGAGATCGTGCGCGGCGTCGTCAGCGCTTTTCGCGCCGCGGCCCAGGACAAGAACCTCGAACTGTTCCTCGACATCGCCCCGGAAGCGCCGGCGCGCGTGGAGATGGATGCGCTGCGCGTGCGCCAGGTGCTGTTCAATCTGCTCGCCAACGCGGTGCGCTACACCGCCCACGGCGGCGTGCGGGTGACGCTGACGCTGGAGCCGTCGCAGCAGCAGGATCGCGTGCGTCTGAAGTTCATCGTCGCCGACACCGGCGCGGGCATGTCGCGCTCGCAGCTGGCGCTGATCTTCGGCCGCGGGCGGGTGGCGGCGGACGGCGACGGGCCGGGGCTCGGGCTCGCCATTTCGCTGCGCCTGGCCCGGCTGATGGGCGGGCGGATCGAGGCCAAGAGCGAACTCGGCGAAGGCTCGGTGTTCTGCTTCTCGCTGGACGCCCGCGTGCTCGCCGAGGTCCGCCAGCCGCGCTCGGCGGCGTGACCGCGGAAATCGCCTGACCGCGCCCGCTTGATCTCGCCGGCGCGCCATGGTTTGCTATTGCGAGTGATTTGCAATAAGGCGATAAGCCATGGCCATTATCCTCTTGCTCGGCGCGGGGCCGCTTGCGGCGCTGATGGCGGCTGAGCGTGAGGATGGGGGGCGGCGGCGCATATCCTCCCGCGCCGCTGACCGCTCCGCCGCGTCCGCGCCAACGGACGCGGCGGAGCGGCCTTTTCAGCGCGCGAGGAACGAGCCGAGCTTGCGCGACAGCGCCGCCGCGTCGCGGATTTCGCATTCCCACACCACCAGCGCCGACCAGCCGGCGGCGCGCAAGGCCTTGAGCGAAGCGGCGTCGCGCGCGCGGTTGCGTTCGATCTTGGCGCGCCAGTAGGCGGCGTTGTCCTTCGGCTGGCGCGCGCCGCGTTTGCAGTCGTGGCCGTGCCAGAAGCAGCCGTGCACGAAGATCGCCTTGCCGAGCGAGGAGAACACAAGGTCGGGCTTGCCGGGCAGCCCTGCGCCGTTGAGACGATAGCGGCGCGCATAGCCGAGCGCGCGCACCGCGGCGCGAACGGCCAGCTCCGGCGAGGTGTCGCGCGATTTCACCGCGCGCATCACGGCGGAGCGTTTTTCCGTATCGAAGACGTCGGCGCGCATCAGGCTGTCTTGCGCGCCGCCACGGCGCCGGCAAGCGGCGCGAGCAGGTGCTGCGACAGCCATCGCACCACCGGCACGCACACCGCGTCGCCGATCAGGTGCAGCGCCTGGGTCTGGCTCGCCGGCAGCGGATAGTGTTCGGGCGCGCCCATCAGCCGCGCCGCTTCGCGCGGCGACAGCAGGCGCGAGCGGATATCGGCGCCGTCGACGAACAGCAGCAGCTGCCGGCTCGAACCGCCCGCAGGCGTGCGCAAGCAGCCGGCGAGCCCGTCAAACCGCGCTTCCGCGCGCTGCACCCGCTCGCCGCGCTCGATGCGGATGCGGCGGAAAACGGCGCCGACTTCGCTGCGGCCGCTTTCGGCGACGGCGTCGAGCCGCGCCCGTTGCAGCGGGCTCATCTGCGCAATGAGGCGCGCGGTCTGTTCTGCGCTCCGCCAGGGCGCGCCAGGCGCCTCGTCGAGCAGGTCGGCCAGGCGCGTGTTGCGTTTCGGCGGCGCGGGCAGGCGCCACCAGACGAAATGCTTGCGCAGAGTGTCGGGCAAGCGCGCGACGACGCCGCGCAGCGCCGCGCTGTGGAACGGTTCGCTCGGCCCGGATGCGGCGAGATGCGCCGGCGCGTTGCGCGCGGCGACGATGAACAGGCGCGGCCGCGATTGCGGCGTGAACAAAGCTGCGTCGACCTCCAGCGCGCCGGCGCGATAGCCGAGATCGTCAAGCGCGTGGATCAGGGCGGTGAAGTCGGCGCCGCCGTGCGAACTCAGCAACCCCGTGACATTTTCGAGCGCGAGCACGTCGGGCGCGCGGCCTTCGTGCGCCAGTTTTCCGATCAGCCGGTGAAAGCCCCAGAACGCGCCGGAGCGCGGCGCCGCGAGGCCCCGGCGCGCGCCGGCGAGCGACAGATCCTGGCAGGGGAAGGAGGCCCATGCGAGTGCGGCCTGGCCGGGCAAGTCCGAACTGTTGAGCTTCCAGATGTCGCCCTGGCGCATGTCGTCGCCGGGGGGAAAGGCGGCGCGGTAGGCGGCGGCTTTGGCCGGGTCGATGTCATTGGCGAAAACGCAGGCGAAATCCGGCTCCAGTCCGAGCCGCGCGAGGCCGCCGCCGGCGAAAAATTCATAGAGTGGGGCGCCGGAATCACGCTGCATGCGCCTATAGTACCCTTTCGCGACGGCGTTGGCCCCATGGGGTCGCTGCCGATGGGGGGAAGCATGCGGAGCCTGGTCCGCGGCGTTGTCTTGAGCACCGCACTCGTTTCGGCCGCGTTGGCGCTGTCGGCGTGTCAGCAGCAGCAGTCGGCGCCGCAGGAAGCGCCGGGCGCGCAGGATGACGCCGAGCGTGAAGCCGCGATCGCGGCCGAGCAACTGGCGGCCCTGGGCGGGCCGGCGAGCGCCGGCCAGCGCGCGCTCTATGAAGGCGAGTTTCAGGCCTCCGGCGGCATCGACGCGCTGGGCCAGGGCGAAGGCGGCGGCGCTGAGGGCGCGTGGGAGCTGCGCCTGCTCAGCGACTACGCGCAGTTTTCGCGTCCCGGTCTCGGCGAGGACGGCGGCATTCCCGGCGAGCGCGACTATCGCGAGCGCGGCATGCGCGTCGTCGCCGGCGCCGTGACCATCACCCTCATGCACGAGCCCTGCAACGCAAGCGGCGTCGAACTGCCCTATGTCGCGCACGTGATCTACGAGGGCGTGTCGTATCAGGGCTGCGCGCGGCGCGGCATCAACGAAGGCGGCAACACCAGCTGGGCGGCGGTGCTGACCGACCTGATGCCGGCGATCGACGTGTGTCTCGCGCGCGCGGAGTCGCATCCCGCGCGGGTGACGTTCGCGGCGGCCGTCGGCGGCGGCGTCACCAGCGTGCGCCTGCGTGAAGCCAACGGTTCGCGGCGCGAGTGCATCGCCGCCGGCGGCGAAGCGACGGTGTACGAAACGCTGTCGGACATCGATCGCCGCAGCGGCGAAGGCGATCCCGAATTCCAGCGGGGCGGCGCGCGCCCCGCGGGCGCCTGCGTGGAGCCGGCGACGTCGCGTTCCGGCGAACAGCTGGGCTGGCTGATCAGGCGCTCGTGCTGAGCGGCGCGGCTCAGAAATGGAGCCAGGGCAACACGCCCTGCAGCCATTCGCCGACCCAAGCCGCGGCGATGACGCCGTATTTGGTGAACAGATAGACCCACAGCAGCGAGCCCAGCGCGCACGGCACCGAGAGCAGCATCAAGAGGCCGTCGCGCTGCATCAGCGCGAGCGCGGTGAGCGTCACCGTCACGCCGGGCGAAAGGTTGGCGCCCCAGATCGGCAGGATCAGCACCAGCGCCATCAGCAGCGTCTGGAAGCCGACGGCGGACGTCGCCGGCCAGCGGGTGAGAAACGAAAGTCGCGGCTTGATCAGGAATTCGACCCGGCGCAGTCCGCCAATGGCGATGTTGAGCGCGCGCGTGAAGCCGTCGCGCGAGAACGTCCAGGCGCGCACCTTGCGCGGCACCCAGAGCCGCCGCTGGCCGAGCAGCAGCCCAAGCGCCGGCGCGATCATCAGCACGCCGAAAATGGTCGAGATCCCCGGAATGTTCGGAATGCACATCGGCAGCGCCAGGATCAGCAGCAGCACGCCGTGCGCGCGCGAATCCAGCCGGTCGAGAAGTTCGCCGACGCTGATCTTCTCGCCGCCGAACGCCTCGGTGAGTTCCCTGAGCACTTCCGATGCGCTGCGGCCCTCGAACTGCGCCTCGGCGCGCGGCGGCGGCGATGGCGGCGGCGTTCGCGGCGCGACGGCGGCGATGTCCGGGTGACCGGCGTCAGGAGGCGGGGCGGAGGCCGGCATGTCCATGTTCGTGTGGAGGTTCACATGGGGCGCCGGGCGGAAATAAGCCAGAGGCGGAGCGACGTTCAGACGTCTTCAACCATACGAGCGTAGCGAAGGCGCCATGGCGCGTGCGGCCATCGTTCTGCTTGGCCTCCTTCTCGCCGGTTGCGCCGGCGCGCGCCCGCCTGAGGAATTGGCCGGTCTTTGGAGTTCAGGCCCCGCCGCGTGCGCGGCGGGCGTGGGCGTGCGCTTTCGCGCCGATGCGATCGAGGCGGTCTATCAAGATGAAGCCGAGACCCTGTTCGCGCGGCCGCAATATGAAATCCAGGAAAGAAACGGCCGTACGTTTCGGGTTCGCATTGTCTATGCGTTGCCGCGTGTCGGGCGCGGCGCGCAGCTGGCGGGCGCGCATGGCGTGCTGGTCCTTGCGCGGCAGAACGGCGGCGGCATTGCTCCGGTCGCGCACACGCTGATCGACGGCCTCACCGGCTCCGCGCGCGTGCGCATCGCCAATGATCCGGCCGCGGCGTTGCTGACGCTCGAGCCCTGCGGGCCTCATCCTTGGCGCGAGGACCTGCGCGGGCGCGCGCCGGCGTGACGCGAAAAGGGCCGCCGGCGCGCGCCGACGGCCCTGTCTCGATCAGCGTATGCCGAGGTTCAGTTCTGCGCTTGGAAGGTCGGCGCCGGCGCGCTTTCGCCGTTGCAGCGGGCCAGTTCTTCGGCTGTCAGCTCACCGCCTTCCGGGCCGTAGGCGACGATCCGCGCGCCCAGTTCGCGGGCGATCTGGCGGCACGCGCGCACGCTTGCGGCGTGGTTCGGGCGGGCGCGGCAGGTGTCGCCTTCGCACAGCCAAACGGTGTTCTGGGCAATGACTTGGCGCTCGGCCGCCGTGCCTTCGATCTTCACGGTGAAGACGGCGTCGCGGGCGTAGGCCGCGCCGGCGAAGCTCATGCTGGCGACAGCGGCGATCATGATCGAACGAAGGGCGGACATGTCTTTGAACTCCTGGGCTCAAGGTCGCGCTGCTTGGGGGAGGAGCGCGAGCGAACACTGCCACCGCCCCTGACCGCTGACAAGAGAAAACTGAAGGAAATAAAAAATATTCACTGATGAATTATTACGCGGCGGAAAGCTTCGTTCAGCCTGAAAAAGTCCGGCGTGCGTCCGTTGGCCGAGGCGCTGGCCGACGTGGTTAAAAAAGCGCAACCGCCGCCCGGAAATTCGCTACAGTGCCGCCGCGCGGGGGCGCGCGGGACGGCCTGGGGGATTGTGCTGCCATGACCTTCTACAAGTTCTCGGTTGGCGTTGTACTGGCGCTGGCCATGGTCTCGGTGTTGACGTTGGCCGCGCTGGTGTTCAGCGCGCGCGACTTCCAGTTCGGCGTGCAGCAATTGTCGCCGCACACCGGCGGCATGATCTCGTTCGCCAAACTGGAAGAGGCCAATCGCGGCATCGACGAGATCGAAGCGGCGACAGCCACCCCGCGCGGCGAGCAGCGCGAACTCGCCAATCAGCTCGCCGGGCTCGACGCGCAGATCCAAACCATTACGCGCGACGCCGACGAGTTGCGCGCGACGATGGTCGGCGCAATCGCCGACATCGAGCGCAACGCGAACATCCAGGCCGCAAGCGCCGCGGTCGATACGTCCGCGCAGGCGCTGACTCAGCGCGTGAACAGCCTCGCCGCACGCCAAGGCCTGTCGCCGAGCGATCAGCAGCGCGTGGCGCAGTTGCGCGCGCAGGCGCAGCAGCTGGCCGAGCAGGAAGCCGCGCTCGACGAGCGCGACGCCGAGCGCGCCGAGCTGGTGGCGCGCCAGCGCCTGGTGAACGGCCAGGTGCAGGAAGCGGACCGCCGCATGCTGGCGCTGCAGGCGAGCGTCGTGCCGGAGACCGATCAATACGCGCGCATCCGCGGCGAGGCGGAGGCCTTGCGCGCGATGAGCCCGCTGGGCGTCAGCGCCTATCTGGCGCAGGGGCATCCGGCGCTGCTGTCGACGGTGCTGGTGCTGCTGATGGGCTCGCTGGGCGCGCTGCTCTATCTGTTCCCCGCCTATCTCAACCGGCTGCAGCCGGTGACGATGGCGGAGATCGTCGTGCGCATCATCTTCGGCATGTGCGCGGCGCTGGCGTTCTATGTGCTCGCCAACGCGGCCATCGCCGGCTTCTCGGTGGCGTCGTCCTCGGCGCAGCAGCCGACGACGTCTTCGGCGCTCAATCCGTTCACGGTGTCGCTGGTCGGCATCGTCGCGGGCATCCTGTCCGAGGATATCGCCAAGTGGATTCAGGAACGCGGCCGCGGCTTCCTGACCCAGGGCGGGGCGGCGGCTGCAGCCGCCGCGCGCGCCGAGGCCTCGGCGAGCGCGCCGGCGTCCTCCGAGCCCGCGCCGGGCGGCGGCCTCGTCAACAACCAGGCGATCTCGTAGCGCCTCTTTTCGCGGCGCCTGACGCGGCGATATCCGCTTTCGCACATGCGAAAGCCCGATTAGGGTGCGCGCCATTCGTTTCAGGGAGATCGCCGCATGGGTCGCGCAGTCATTGTTTCCTACGCCCGCACGGGCCTCGCCAAGTCGGGCCGCGGCGGCTTCAACGACACCCACGGCGCGGCGATGACCGGCCACGCGATCAAGCACGCGGTCGAGCGCTCGAAGCTCGATCCGGCCGAGATCGAGGACGTGGTGATCGGCTGCGGCGCGCCGGAAGGCGCGACCGGCTCGAACATCGCCCGTCTCTCGCTGGTTCGCGCCGGCCTGCCGGTGACGACCTCGGGCGCGACGGTGAACCGGTTCTGTTCGTCGGGCCTGCAGGCGATCGCGCAGGCTTCGCACTACATCACGAACGAAGGCGCCAAGGCCGCCGTCGGCGGCGGCGTCGAATCGATCTCGCTGGTGCAGCTGAGCGGGCATGCGAACCGCTACCGCATCACCGAGGAAGAGCTCATGAAGACCAAGCCCGAGCTCTGGATGGCGATGATCGAGACCGCCGACATCGTCGCCAAGCGCTACAATGTGAGCCGCGACTATCAGGACGAGTACTCGCTGCGCTCGCAGCAGCGCATCGCCGCGGCCCAGGCGAACGGCTTGTTCAAGGACGAGATCGTGCCGCTGCCGACGAAGATGAAGGTGGTCAACAAGGAGACGAAGGAAGAGAGCCTCGTCGATTACGTGGTGACCAAGGACGAGTGCAACCGCCCCGACACCACGCTCGAAGGTCTCGCCAAGCTCGAGCCGGTGCGCGGCCCCGGCAATTTCGTCACCGCCGGCAACGCCAGCCAGCTCTCGGACGGCGCCGCCGCGGTGGTGCTGATGGACGAGAAGGAGGCGGAGAAGCGCGGGCTTGAGCCGCTCGGCCTGTTCAAGGGCTTCGCCGTCGCCGGCTGCGAGCCGGACGAAATGGGCATCGGCCCGGTGTTTGCGGTGCCGCGCCTGCTGGAACGCCAAGGCCTCAAGATCGACGACATCGACCTCTGGGAGCTGAACGAAGCGTTCGCGTCGCAGTGTCTGTACTGCCGCGACAAGCTCGGCATCGATCCCGAGAAATACAACGTCAATGGCGGCTCGATCGCCATCGGCCACCCGTTCGGCATGACCGGCGCGCGCCTCGTCGGCCATGTCCTGATGGAAGGCCGCCGGCGCAAGGCCAAGCATGCGGTCGTCACCATGTGCATCGGCGGCGGCATGGGCGCGGCCGGCCTGTTCGAGGTGTTCAGCTAGCAAATACGGACCGCCGGCGCCCTCGCCGGCGGTCCAATGTTTATTCAGCTTCTGATCTTGTGAACGCTGCTGGCGGTGGCGATACGGGTCCCGTCAGCGGCCTTCGCCTCGACGACGGCGAAGACCAGCGTGCGCGTCCGGCGCGAGATCTCGGCGGAGACGCTTGCAGGCGCGCCTTCGCGCAGGAACTCCATCGTCACGGAGACCAGCGGCGTCTCGGCGCCGACGGCCTCGCGCGCAGCGCGCGTCAGCGCTTCGATCATCTGGGCGGCGGTTTCTGTTTCGCTCATGTCTGGCATTTAGGGATTAGGGGCTAGGGATTAGGGATTGGGTTGAGCGGCAAAGCGATTGGATGCGGCGTCAAGCGCTCTAAACGCTCACCTGAAACATTCCACTGCACAGCCAATCCCTAATCCCTAGCCCCTAATCCCTAATCCCTAGTCCCCAATCCGCGCTCACATCTTCTTCTTCAGCGGCGCCAGGGCGGGGAAGTTCGGATCGCGCTTTTGCGCTTTCGCGGCGAAGGCTTCCATCATGTGCGGGGGCGCGAACATGCCGGCTTGCCAGGTGGCGATGTAGTCGAGGCCGTCGGCGATCGAGTGATCGCGGGCGTAGTTGATCATGCGCTTGGAGCCGGCGACCGCGAGCGGGGACTTCGCGGCGATCTCGCGCGCCAGCTCCATGACATGGGCGAGCATCGCCTCTTGGGTTTCGAACACCTCGTTGATGAGGCCGATCTCCTTGGCCTTCTGCGCCGGCAGGCGCCGGCCCGCATAGGCAAGCTCGCGCACCCAGCCTTCCGGGATCAGCTTGCACAGGCGCGGGAAGGTGCCGACGTCGGCGGTCATGCCGATATTGATCTCCTGGATCTGGAAGAACGCGTCCGCCGTGGCGTAGCGGATGTCGCAGGCGGAGATCATGTCGACGCCGCCGCCGATGCAGCCGCCCTGGATCGCGGCGATCGCCGGAATGCGCGCCTCGTCCAGGCAGGCGAACGAGTTCTGCAGCACCCTGACGAAATTGCGCAGCGCCTCGGCGCGCACGTACTGGTCGCCGCCGCCGGCGCTCACGCCTTCGCCGTCGGTGAACACGGAGAGGTCCATGCCGGCGGTGAAGTGCCTGCCGGTGGAGGAGAGCACGATCACGCGCGCCTTGGCGTTGTCGTCGATGTCGCGCACCAGCGCCGGCAGCTCGTTCCAGAACGGCCGGTTCATGGCGTTGAGCGCGTCCGGCCGGTTGAGGACGATGTGGGCGATGTTGTTTTCGATGTTCAGCTTGAAGCAGGTGGGTTCGGTCATCGGGCGCGCCTCCTTGGCGCAACGGCTAGCACAGCCGTTCGCCGCGGTCGCGCCATCGCGCGGCGTCAATCGCGCTGACGCCCCGCTCCCCGGACGCAGCCCCGG
Source organism: Hyphomonadaceae bacterium (assembly GCA_023384105.1). Classification (GTDB taxonomy): domain Bacteria; phylum Pseudomonadota; class Alphaproteobacteria; order Caulobacterales; family Aquidulcibacteraceae; genus Vitreimonas. The sequence continues at coordinate 40,240 of JAHDXR010000010.1, forward strand.
CGAAAGCCGGGGTGCGAGCCGGGTCCAGGGGGTGAAGTGCGGGTGCGTTCGTCCCTGGGTCCCGGCTCTTCGCTGCGCTGCGGCCGTGAAGCGGGGGCGCCCCGTCGCACAAGCGTGCGCGGCGCGGCGTTTGCGCGGGATTGAGCTTGATCGGGCGCTGGCCGCGGCGGACTATCCGGGCGGGGCTGCAATCGAAGGAGGACGTCATGGCCGTCGCCAAAGTGATTGAAGTCAACGCCGGCTCGAAGAAGGGCCTCGAAGACGCCATCGAGCAGGGGCTCGCCAAGGCGTCGGACACGCTCGAGGACGTCAAGGGCGCCTGGATCAAGGACATCAAGGTGAAGTGCGAGAACGGCAAGATCACCGAGTGGCGCGTCAACATGAAGGTGTCGTTCGTGCTGCACTGACGCGGCGGCGCTACTTCGCCAGTTCCCGGTCGATCAGCACGGCCAGAAACAGGGCCGGGCCGCCATGGGCGGTCCAGGCGTGCGACACGCCGCGCTGGATCACGATCTGGCCGGGCTTCAGCCGTGTCTCGCTGTCGTCGAGGATCAGCGACGCCTCGCCGGAGATGAGGCAGATGATGTCGAGCGTGTCGGTCTGGTGCATCGCCGGGTGGCGGTCCTGATCGCGCAGATGATCTTCGGCCTCGAACTCGGCGAAGCGCTGGCGCGCCACGGCCTTGACCAGCTCCGGCGGCGCGCCCTCGGGCGGCGGCGCGATCGCGAACCAGCGCACTTTCACGTGTCCCACCGCCGGCGACAGCACGGGCCTGGCTTCGCCGCGGTCGCGCGCGTCCTTCGGATCGAGCGGCTCGCCCAGCGCCTCGTGCCAAATCTCGAACAGGCCGCCGAGATCGGGATCGCCGATCATGGCGGAGGGCGGCCCGTCGACGATCACGAGCGAGCGGCCGTCGCCGCCCTCGCCGGTGACGACGCGGTGCATGGTTTCGGTGAAGGCAGGGTGGGTCATGAGGTCTCCAGGTGTCGGGTGTCAGGTGTCAGCGAGAGCGCATCGACGGGCGGGCGAGAGCAAGAGCGATCATAATTTCTGACACCCGACACCTGACACCTGACACCTGGAGCGTAGCGGGCCTCCGGCGCTGGACAAAGCGCGCGATTGTGGCCAGCAAGGGCGCCAATCCGCACGGCGAATCGAGGCGAAAGTGACGGCCACGCACGGGGTTCTGTCCGACACGGAAATCAAGCGCGCGATCAGGCAGGGCTGGATCGCGGCGGACAATCCGTTCCTGGAGGATCAGATTCAGCCGGCCAGCATCGATCTCAGGTTGGGCGAGGCCGCCTATCGTCTGCGCGCCAGCTTCCTGCCCGGCGCCGGCGCCAAGGTGCAGGATCGGCTCGACGGCGAACTCGTCATGCACAAGATCGACCTGACGCAGGGCGCGGTGCTGGAGACGGGCTGCGTCTATCTGGTGCAGGTGCAGGAAGATCTGGCGCTGCCGCAGCACGTGCACGGCGCGGCGAACCCGAAGAGCTCGACCGGCCGCGTCGACGTGTTCACGCGGCTGATCACCGACGGGGCGCAGTCGTTCGACACCATTCCGATGGGCTATCACGGGCCGATGTGGGCGGAGATCAGCCCATGCACGTTCTCGGTGCTGGCGCGCACCGGCACGCGGCTGAGCCAGGTGCGGCTGCGGCGCGGGGCCCCGCATCCGAAGCGCGAGATCGAGTTCTCGATGGATCTGTCCATGAAAGGGCCGGTGGGCTTTCGCGCGAAGCGCCATTCCGGCGTGATCGATCTCGACCGCGTCGGCGGCTACGATCCGCGCGACTTCTGGGAGCCGATGGAGGCGCGCAAGGGCCGCGTCGTGCTCGATCCGGGCCAGTTCTACATTTTCGCCTCGAAGGAAAACGTGGTGATCCCGCCGGACGAAGCGGCCGAGATGGCGCCGATCCGGCCGGAGCTGGGCGAGTTCCGCGCGCACTATGCCGGCTTCTTCGATCCGGGCTTCGGCGTTGCGCCGCACGGAGGGCGCGCCGTGCTCGAAGTGCGCTCGCGCGACGTGCCGTTCATCGTCGAGGACGGGCAGCCGGTTGGGAAGCTGGTGTTCGAACCGCTGTCGGGGCCGGTGGAGCGGCTCTATGGCGAAGCGGGGTCGAGCTATCAGGGGCAGGGCTTGAAGCTGTCGAAGCATTTCGCGCCGTGGCGCTGAGGAGGCGGGCATGATCCGCAGACTGTGTGCGGCGCTTGCCGCCCTGGCGCTGGCGGCGTGCGCGACGGCGCCGCAGGAACAGCAGTTTGCACCCAACCCGGCGCTGTTCGTCGCGCGCGACGCGGACTCGACCATGTACCTGTTCGGCACGCTGCACATTCGCCGCCCCGGCGCGCCGTGGGGCGGGGCGCGGGCGCAAGCCGGACTCGCCGAAGCGGAAGAGGTCTGGACCGAAATGCCGATCTCGCCCGAGACCGACCAGCAGGCGCAGCGGCTGGCGATCCAGTACGGCGCGGCCGAGCCGGGGCGGCCGCTGTCGAGCTATTTCAGCGCCGAGGAAAACGCGCGCATCGCCGAAGCGGCGCAGCGTCTGGGGCTGCAGGCGCAGGCGCTGGAGCCGATGAAGCCGTGGCTGGCGGGGCTGACGCTGTCGATCATGCCGATGCTGCAGGCGGGCTACGATCCGCAGCAGGGCGCCGACCGCCTGATCGACGCCTACGCCGACGAGCACGGCAAGATCCAGCGCGCGTTCGAGACGGCCGAACAGCAGATCCGGATGCTGGCGGGCTTCAGCGAAGAGGTGCAGCGGGAAATGGTGCTGCAGACGCTGGACGAAGTCGAAGCCGGCGGCGCGCTGATGGATGCGATGGCGGCGGCGTGGGAGACGGGCGATCTCGCCACGCTCGAACGCCTCGTCGTATCGGACATGAAGGCCGAGTACCCGGACTTCTACCGGGGCCTGCTGGCCGATCGCAACGACGCCTGGGTCGAGGTGCTGGACCGCGAGCTGCAAGGCGCGGGCGTCGATTTCGTCGCCGTCGGCGCCGCGCACATGCTCGGCGAAGACGGCGTCATCGCGCAGCTGCGCGCGCTGGGCTACAGCGTGGAGCGCGTGGAGTAGCGCGCCGCGCTTTCTTTCAAAGGTTTGCGCAGGCCGGCGGGACGCCGGCGGTCCATAAGGGGTTCAGCCCGGCAGCACGAGTCTGGCGGTGAAGCCGTGCGGGGCGCGGTTGGCGAGTTCGAGGCGGCCGGCATGGGCTTCGGCGATGGCCTGGGCGATGGCGAGGCCGAGACCCGCGCCATTGGCGCCGGAGCTGCGCGCTTCGTCGGCGCGGAAGAAGGGATCGGTGAGCTTGGCGAGCTGTTCGGGCGGGACGCCAGGGCCCTGGTCGAGCACTTCGACAACGACTTCGCCGGCTTCGCGGTAGACGCCCATCACGCCGCCGCCGCCGTACTTGGCGGCGTTCTCGGCCAGATTGCGCAAGGCGCGCGCGATCTCGCTCGGGCGGCACTCGGCGATCACCGGTTCGTTCGCGTCCGCGCGCACGTCGACGCCCATGTCCTGCAACTCGCCGCAGAGCGTGCGCGCGATCTCGGCGAGATCGACCTTGACGCGCGCTTCGTCGCTGGCGCCGGCGCGCGCGAGCGCGAGCGCCTGCTCGGTCAGCTGCTCCATTTCCTCGACCGAGGCGAGCAGGCGCTGGCGCGCGGCCTCGTCGTCGACCAGTTCGGCGCGCAAGCGGATCGCGGTGATGGGCGTGCGCAGATCGTGGCTCAGCGCCCACAGCATCTGGCGCTGGCGGTTGAGTTGGCGGCCGAGCCGCTCGGCCATGGCGTTGAACGCGGTCGAGGCGCGGCGCACGTCTTCCGGACCGCTGACAGGCGCGACGACATTGGCTTCGCCGGCGCCCAGCGCTTGGGCGGCGTTGGCGAGGTCGGCGAGCGGCCGGCCGATCTGGCGCGAGACCAACGCTGCGCCGACGCCGACGATGATCACCGAAACAAGCGCCGCCGCGAGCACGCCGAGCGGCGCGGGGCGCGGGCCGGGCAGGCGGGCGCGGGCGTTGAGCCAGGAATGATCGTCAAGCCGCAGCGAGAGCGTCACCTCGGTGTGGCGCACCATGGGCGGCTCGTCGGCCTCGAAGCGGCGCATCGGCCGCGGCTCGCCCTCGGCGAACTCTTGCGTGCGCATGCGCCAGCGGCGGGCCGGCGTCTCGACCGTGCGCGCGTTCGCGTGAACTTCCGCGCCGGGCAGGCGTTCGGCGATCGCGCGGGCGACGCGCCCGCCCGGGCCGGTCAGCGCGCCCTGGACGACTTCGGGCGAGCCCGAGACCTGATAGCGCATGCTGAAGTCGCGGATCGACGCGGCGACGGACTCGCGCCGGTCCGGGGCCGCCTCCAGCAGGCGCTCCTGCGTGAACACGACGCGCTCGGCGACGCTCGTTTCCGCGGCGCGCCGCAGTGCCGCGCCGCGTTCGTTGGCGTAAAGCGCGAACGCGATCGCGTAGGAGATGATCACGGCCAGCACGGTGACGAGCACCAGCCGGCCGGTCAGCGTATTGAGCGGATTGAGCTTCACGCTTTTTCGACCGGCGCGGTGAACACATAGCCGCCGCCCCACACGGTCTTGATCAGCTTGGGCGAACGGGCGTCGGCCTCAATCTTGCGGCGCAGGCGCGAGACTTGGGTGTCGACGGCGCGGTCGAACACGTCGGCGCCGCGGTCGAAGGCGAGATCGAGCAGCTGATCGCGCGAAAGCACGATCTTGGGCCGCTGCAGGAAGGTGAGCAGCAGGCGATACTCGCCGGTGCTGAGTTCGTGCGTATGGCCGTCGTCGTCGACCAGCTCGCGTTCGGCCAGCTTCAGCGTCCAGCGGTCGAAACGCAGCGCATCCCCGCTCGGCGCCTCGACGTTCGGGGGCAGGGCGTGCGTGCGCCGCAGCACGGCGTCGATGCGGGCGAGCAGTTCGCGCGGGTTGAAGGGCTTCACCACGTAATCGTCGGCACCGACTTCGAGGCCGACGATGCGGTCGATCTCCTCGGCGCGGGCCGAAAGCAGGATCACAGGGATCTGATTGGTTTCGCGGATATGGCGGGCGAGAGAGAGGCCGTCCTCGCCCGGCATCATGATGTCGAGGATGACAAGGTCGATCCGGTTTTCCTTGATCGCCTTGCGCGCGGCCTCGGCGCTCTCGACGGCCGTGGCGCGCCGCCCGTTCTTTTTCAGGAACTGGGCCAGCGACTCGCGGATTTCGCGATGGTCGTCAACGACCAGGATATGGGGGTCCTCGAGCGTCATCGAACCTTTAAGTGCCCCCGAACACGTCAAAAATCTACTCGGCGCGCGTGCCGGACTTGTGCCAAAGCTTGGCGCTCGCCTATGGCTGACACACTTAGGCAAGAACGAGGGACGTTCCGCCTTGAGGCCGCCTTGATCGGCAAGCCTCTAGGGCTCAAGCAACAAGGGAAAAGGCGATGGACCTGAGATTGGCTGGTTTGGCGGTCGCGGCGGTGGCGCTCGCGGGCTGTGCGAGCGGGAACGGCGCCTCGAGTCGCGCGAGCGAGCCGATCCGGGCGCTGATGTCGGCGGACGTGATGATGTTCGTGAGCTTCGACGCGGACGGCGATCTCTCCATCACGGCTGCCGAACTGGAAGCGGGGCTGGACCGCGAGTTCGCCCGCGCCGACGTCAACAGCGACGGCGCGCTGCAGCCGATCGAATTTCAGAACTGGTCCAACGCCGTGCTGGGCGGCAGCCAGCTCGGCCCGTATCGGCTCGATTTCGACCGCAACGTCGACAACGTCATCACGCGCGAGGAGTTCGACGCCGAAATCCGCGCGCGCTTCAGCGATTATGACGAAGACGAAAGCGGCGCGCTGACGCGGTCGGAGTTCATCCGCCTGGTCGGGCAGGCGCGTCCGCCGAGCGACCGGCCGCGCCCGCAGCCGCTGCCCTGACAAAGTCTGGCGCCAGAATGGTCCGTTCTGGAAAAACGGCGGACACAAGTCAGGGTTAACGTGCATGCATCGGACGGCGGGTTCTCCCCCAGCCGCCGCTCCGAGGGTCAGAGGTCCGCTTCCCTCCCTCCCCGGCGGACCCGGCCCCAACGAGAACAGCGGCCGGCGCATTCCCCCAGCGCCGGCCGTTTTCTTTGTTTCTTTGCGCCGTCCGGCGCGCCCGCTCCCGACAAACTTTGTCGCAAGCGCGACCAATGGAGGTAACAGCCGCCGTTTAGACATCGACCATGGCCGGTGCTTGGGCGGCCAAGGAGAGATTGCATGCGTAAGATACTGTTTGCCGCGGCCGGCTTCGCGGCGTTGACGGGTGCGGCAGGCGTGGCGATGGCGCAGGGCGGACCGGCCCAAGCGCCGGAGCGGGGCGTCGCGCGTCTGTTCGAGGCCGACGCCAACAATGACGGCGTGCTGACGCGCCAGGAATTCGATGCGGCGCGCACCGCTCATTTCACGCAATTGGATCGCGACAATAACGGCCAGCTCTCGCGCGAAGAGATGCGCGCGATGCGCGGCGCGCACGGCGGCCGCCGCGGCCATGGCGCGGGGCTCGATCGCGCCGACGCCAACAATGACGGCGCCATCACGCGCGAGGAGTTCCTCGCCGGGCCGACCGAGCGCTTCAACCGGCTCGACGCCAACAATGACGGCGTCATCAGCCAGGCCGAGCGGCCGCAGCGTCCCGAGCGCGGCGAGCGTCCGAACTTCGACGCCAACAATGACGGGCAGATCTCCCGTCAGGAGTTCGTGGCGATGGGCGCGCGCATGTTCGAACGGCTCGACGCCAACAATGACGGACGTGTGACACGCCAGGAAGCTGAGGCTGCGCGTCCGCATCGCGGCCGCGACTAGGCCTTGAGCGAGGCGCGGCCGGAGCGGAGGGCTCACCCTCCGGCCGCGCTTTCGGCTGCCGTAATGGGAGAAGGGGCTTGCCGCCCGCGCTGAGGCGGCCAAGTGAGATGGGACATGCTGGCCGGATTGAAGCAGAAAGCACAGGACCTCTGGTCGAAACGCCCCGCGTTCTTGCGGGGGCGCGCTCTTTACCTTGTCGCCGGCGGTCTCGCCGTGGTGCTGGCGTTCTGGCTGATGTTCGGCCGCGGCGGCGATGAAGAGCCCTATCGCACGGCGCAGGCGGATCGCGGCTCGATCACGCGCGTGGTGAGCGCGACCGGCACGCTGCAGCCGCTGGTGTCCGCGAACGTGGGCTCGACCGTGTCCGGCCCGGTGCAGGACGTGCTGGTCGACTTCAACAGCCAGGTGCGCGCCGGCCAGGTGCTGGCGCGGCTCGATCCGACGCCGTTTCAGCAGCGCATCGTGCAGGCGCAGGCGCAGCTTGCGCAGGCGCAGGCGCAGCTTGCCGTGGCGGAGGCCGACTATCAGCGCTACGTGCTGCTGCAGCAGCGCGGCTTCGCGTCGGAACAATTGATGTCGCAGCAGCGCGCGGCGCGCGATACGGCGCGCGCGGCGGTGGCGCAGGCGCAGGCGCAGGTGGCGACGGCGCGCACCGATCTCGAGCGCAGCGTGATCCGCTCGCCGATCGACGGCGTGGTGGTCGACCGGCAGGTGAATGTCGGCCAGTCGGTGGCGGCGAGCCTTCAGGCGCCGACGCTCTTCATCATTGCGCAGGATCTGTCGCGGCTGCAGGCCAACATCACGGTCGACGAAGCCGACATCGGCGAAGTCGAGGAAGGCATGGCGGTGCGCTTCACGGTCGATGCGTTTCCGGAGCGCGAGTTCGAAGGCCGCGTAAGCCAGGTGCGCCAGCAGGGCGTCGCCGAAAGCGGCGTGGTCAGCTACACGGTCGTGGTCGAGGCGGACAATCCCGGCCGGCAATTGCTGCCCGGCATGACGGCGAACGCCGAGATCGTGCTGGAGCAGCGCGACGATGTGCTGCGCTTGCCGAACACGGCGCTGCGCTTCCGTCCGGCCGACGCGGCGCTGGTGGCGCGCGCGCAGCAATTGATGCAGGGCGGCGGCGCGCAAACCCAGGCGCAAGCGCCGGGCGGCCGCAACGGACCGGCGGCGGGGCGCGGCGTCGGCCAGCTCGCGCAGGCGCTCGAACTCACCGAAGATCAGCAGGCGCGGGCGCGCCAGACGTTCGAGACGGCGACGGCGTCGTCGCTCGGGCAGGGCGGCGGCAATCGCCGCGCCGCCATGCGGCAGGTGCGCGAGCAGGTGATCCGCGAACTGGAGCCCACGTTCACGCCGCACCAGCGCGAACTGCTGGAGCAGATGCGCGCCGGGGCCGGCCGCCGCCAGGAGCTGCGTCAGCAGGCGGTCGTCTGGGTGGTGCGCAACAACAGGCCCGAGCCGGTGCTGATCGAGATCGGCGTCGCCGACAACGCCAATACGCTGGTGTTCAGCGGCCTCTCCGAAGGCGATCGGGTGATCACCGGCGGCGGAGCGCAGGCGCAAGGCCAGCAGCGCGGCGCCAGCCCGATGGGCGGCGGCCCCGGCCCCGGCGTCCGCATCAGGGGCGCGTGATGGCGCTGCTGGTCGACGCACGCGGCCTGGTGAAGCTCTACCGCATGGGCGAGGAGACCGTGCATGCGCTCGACGGCGTGAGCTTCACCATCGCGCGCGGCGACTATTGCGCCATTGTCGGGCCGTCCGGCTCGGGCAAGTCGACGATGATGAACATTATCGGCGGCCTCGACACGCCCACCGAGGGCAAGCTCGTCATCGACGGCGCCGATATCGGCGCGATGAGCGACGCCGAGCTTGCGCAGTTCCGCAACCGCGCCATCGGCTTCATCTTCCAGAGCTTCAACCTGCTGCCGCGGCTGACGGCGCTGGAGAATGTCGAGCTGCCGATGATCTATGGCGGCGTCGAGCCGAAGGCGCGGCGCGAACGCGCGGCGGCGCTGCTGCAGCGTGTCGGCCTGGGCGAGCGCATGGGCCACCGGCCGACGCAGCTCTCCGGCGGCCAGCAGCAGCGCGTCGCCATCGCGCGCGCGCTCGCCGGCAAGCCGCCGCTCCTGCTCGCGGACGAGCCGACCGGCGCGCTCGACACCACGACCGGCGCCGAGATCATGGCCCTGTTCGACGAGCTGAATCGCGAAGGCGTCACGATCATCGTCGTCACCCACGATCACGAGGTGGCGGCGGCGGCCAGGCGCACGATCGAGATGCGCGACGGCCGCATCGTGTCGGACAGGCTCAACGAAAGGAGCGCACGCCATGATGCGCACGTCTGACCTGATCGCGAGCGCGGCGCGCGCGCTGCGCTCCAATCCGCTGCGCTCGGCGCTGACGGCGCTGGGCGTCATCATCGGCGTCGCCTCGGTGGTGGCGATGGTGGCGCTCGGCTCGGGCGCGCAGGCGCAGGTCGAGCGTTCGATCGCCTCGCTGGGCTCCAATCTGCTGATCGTCGTGCCCGGCGCGCAGCGGAGCGGCGGCGGCGTGCGCGCGCAAGCGGGCGCCGGCGGCGGCTGGGACGCGCTGACGCTGGGCGACGCCGAGGCGATCGCCGCGCAGGTGGAGAACGTCGCCGTGGTCGCGCCGTCGCAGCGCGCGCGCACGCAGGTGATCGCCGGCGGCCTCAACTGGAACCCGCAAGTGGAGGGCGTGACGCCCGCCTATCTCGAAGCGCGCGACTGGCGCATCGCCCAGGGCCGCATGTTCGACGAGACCGAGGAGCGCCAGGCTCGGCGCGTGATCGTGCTGGGCGCGACGGTGGCCAACGAGCTGTTCCCCAATGTCGATCCCGTGGGCCAGACGGCGCGCATGGCCGGCGGGGCGTACGAAGTGATCGGGGTGCTGGAGTCCAAGGGCCAGTCCGGCTTCGGCATGGACCAGGACGATATCGTTCTCGCGCCCCTGACAACCGTCAAACGGCGCGTCTCCGGCCGGCGCGGCCGCGGCGACAGCGTCAGCCAGATCTCGGTGAAGGCGGTTAACGAGGGCGTGCTGAGCGCCGTGCAGCAGGATGTCGAAACGCTGCTGCGCCAGCGCCACCGCACGCGGGAAGGCGAGGACGACTTCACGGTGCAGAATTTGAGCTCGATCACACAGACGGCGGCTCAAACCACGCAAGTGTTCACCTATCTGTTGGGGGGAATCTCCGCCGTCTCGCTGCTGGTGGGCGGTATAGGGATCATGAACATCATGCTGGTGAGCGTAACTGAACGGACGCGTGAGATCGGTTTGCGAAAGGCCTTGGGCGCGCGTCAGTCGGATATTCTTCACCAGTTCGGCTTGGAGGCGGTGACGCTGTCGGTGGCCGGTGGGATCATTGGCCTCACTATCGGCGTCGCCGGCGCGTGGTTAATGACGTCTTTGTTTAACCTGCCGCTGGTAATTTCGCCGTTGAACGCGGGCATGGCGATCGCCTTCTCGGGCGCGGTTGGCGTGGTGTTCGGCGCGTATCCGGCATGGCGCGCGGCGCGGCTCGATCCGATCGAGGCGCTCAGGCGGGAGTGAGGAAGAAGTTCTCATGCGTTTGGCAGTTGCATCCCTGGCCGCTCTGATCGCGGCGACCGCGCCGGCCTCGGCCGAGACGCTGGCGGAGTCGATGGCGTCGGCGGTGGAGTCGAACCCAACCCTGGCGGCGCAGCGTCAGCGCCTGAATGCGACGCGCGAAGCGCTGCCTCAGGCATGGTCCGCGGCGCTGCCGCAAGTGTCGATCTCGGGCAGCGCCAGCCGAAGCGACCGCGACTCGGACAATCCGGCGCTGGAGACCGGCGCCTCCGAGACGTGGTCGGCCAACGCCAACGTTTCGCAGCTGCTGTTCGGCTCGGGCCGGGTGATGGCGTCGACGCGCGCGGCGCGGGCGCAGATCGCCGGCGCGGTGGCGAATTACGAGCTGACGCAGCAGACGCTGCTGCTCGATGTCGCGCGCGCCTACGCCGACGTGCGCCAGGCGCAGGCGGTGGTGGCTGCGCGCGAGCAGAACGTCTCCAATCTGGCGCGCCTGCTCGAGTTCGCGCAGGCGCAGTTCGACGCCGGCGTGGTGACGCGCACCGACGTGGCGCAGGCGCAGGCGCGCTACGCGCAGGCGCGCACGCAGCTGGTGCAGGCCCAAGGCGCGATGGCCGCTTCGGTGCAGGCGTATCAGCGGCTGGTCGGGCGGCCGCCGTCGAACCTCACCGCGCCGGCGACGGCGACGGGATTGCCGGGGGATCTGGCGACGGCGCTCGATCTTTCCGTCGACAACAGCCCGGTGCTGATCGCGGCGCAGGCCAATACGCGCCTGGCGGATGCGAATGTCGACGTCGCGGCGGCGCAGGGGCGCGTGAACGTCACGCTCGAAGCGGGCTTCGGCACGAGCGGCGATTTCGACGACGATACGTTGGACGCCACCAGCGACAGCGTCGGCGTGCGGGTTACGGTGCCGCTGTTCCAGGGCGGGGCGATCCGTTCGCGCACGCGCGCGCAGCGGGCGTTGCGCTCGGCCGCCAGCCTCGATCTCGCCGCCGCCCAGCGCAGCGTGCAGGAAACCGTCACCAACGCCTGGACCGGCCTCGCCAGCGCGCGCGCGGCGGTGGACTCCGCGCGCGAGCAGGTGCAGGCGGCGGAGCTGGCCTATGAAGGCGTGACGCTGGAGCAGGAAACCGGCCTGCGTTCGACGATCGAAGTGCTCGACCAGGAAGCCGACCTGCTCACCGCGCGCATCGCGCTGGCGCAAGCCGAACGCGATCTGGTCGTCGCCGAGCGGCAGATGCTGGCGGCGGTTGGCATCCTGAGCGTGCCGAGCGGGGGCGGGGCGCTGATCGAGGAAGACGGACTGCGCGGGCGCTGAGCGCTCAGCGCTGCGGTCTGTCTTCGCCCTGCACGGTGACGCGTTCGACGATGCGCTCGTGCGGCCAGTAATCGAGCACGCCGTAATGCTGCGTGGCGCGATTGTCCCAGAAGGCGATGTCGTTCTCGCGCCAGCGGAAGCGCACATGGTATTCGGGCGCTTTCACGCGATCGACGAGATAGGCCAGGAGGTCGGCGGCTTCCTTCTCTTCGAGGCCGAGGATGCGGCTGGTGAAGATGTGGTTCACGAACAGGTGCCGTTCGCCGGTCTCGACGTGGCGGCGCACGACCGGATGCGTCTGCGCCGGATGCTCGCGGCGCAGCTGCTCGGCTTTCTCCTTGCTCACCCGGTAGCCGAAGCTCCGCAGGATGTCGTGTTCGGCGTCGAGGTGCTCGATCCTGGCTTTCACGTCGGGCGGCAGGTCGGCGTAGATCGCGGCGGTGTCGGCGAAGATGGTGTCGCCGCCGAGCGGGGGCAGTTTGCGCATGCGCAGGATGCCGGCGAGCGAAGGGATTTCGCGGAAGGTGACGTCGGTGTGCCACTTGTTGGCGGGGCGCGCGATCGGGATCAGCTCTTCGCTGAGCTTCATGCCGTCGGCGGCCTCGATGTAGAGGATTTCCGGAAAGCCCGGCACGTGCGCGGTGACCGGATGGCCTTCCAGTTCGCCGAAATAGCGGCCGAAGCGGACATGATCCTCGTAGCTGATGTCCTGATCGCGGAAAAACAGCACCTTGTGCTTCAGCAGCGCGTCGCGCAGTTCCGCGACCTGTTCGGACGAGAGCTCGCGTCGCAGGTCGGCGCCCGCCACCTCGGCGCCCAGCAGCGGCCCGATCGGGGTGAAGTGCAGAGCGGCTGATCGCAGCGCCGTCGCCGTGGCGGACTTTCCCATCGGAAGCTCCTGTGATGCGGGTGCGGCGGGGATAATCTACTTAATCTCGATCGGATCAATAGAGATTAGCTAAAGCGTGTCTTCAGGAGCGGCTGGAACCGCTGGAATTTGCGTCGTGAGCTGCGTGAGCGAACGCAGCGCGGGCCGACGCATGATCCAGATCAACTCTCGTCCGGGCGCGGCATTGGCGCGCCCCTCCATGCGCTGACAAAGCGCCGCATGGCGCACTTTTGACTCGCGAATGCGAAACACTCGCAGGTAAAAAGCCGTATCGAAAAGTCCAGTTTGGGGGCGAGAGATGGAAACTAGAGGTCCTTCGGGTCAGCGGCGCGGCGGCGTCCGGCTGTTGTCCGCGGCGCTGCTGGCGGGGGCGTCTTTGCCCGCCTTGAGCGCGCCGGCCCTCGCCCAATCGGTGCTCCCCGGCGCGCACGAAGCTCCCCAGACCGAAGAGATCGTCGTCACCGGCGAGCGCCGCTCCGCCGTCGAGATCGCGCAGGCGAGAGCGCGCGCCACGCCGGGCGGCGTGAGCGTCGTCGTCGCCGACGATGTCGCGCAGAACGCCAATGTCACGCTGTCCGACGCGCTGTCGTCGGCGCCGGGCGTCGTGGTGCAGAATTTCTTCGGCGCCAACGATCAGCCGCGCGTGCAGATCCGCGGTTCGGGTTTGCAGCAGAATCCGGTCGAACGCGGCGTGCTTGTGCTGCTCGACGGCCTGCCGCTCAACCGCGCCGACGGCTCCTATGTCGTCGGCCTCGTCGATCCGCGCCAGGCCGCGCATATCGAAGTGTTTCGCGGCTACACCGCCAACCGCCTGGGCTCGACGGTGCTGGGCGGCGCGATGAACTTCGTGCTGCCCTCGGGCGTCCAAGCCGACGGCTTGCGTCTGCGCGCCGAAGCGGGAGAGTTCGAGCACGTCTATGGCGGCGCCGATCTCGGCTTCAGCGGCGGCGGTTGGGACGCGCAGGCCTCGCTCAGCCACACCGAGCGCGACGGCTTTCGCAGCTACAACAGTTCCGAGCGCACCAGCGGCTACGCCGCGGCCAGCTTCCGCTGGAGCGACCGCGTGACGACGCGCGTGCTCGCGGGCCATGTCGACAACCGCTTCGACGTGTCGGGGCCGCTCAATTACGCCGCGCTTCAGGCCGATCCTTCGCAGGTTTCGCTGGGCCCGGTCGTGGTCGGCGGCGTGGCGCAGAATCCGGGGCCGAATGTGGTGCGCGACCAGCCCCGGCGCGACACCGCGCTCACCTGGGCCGGCGTCCGCACCACCGCGTCCCTGGGCCGGCATGCGCTCGACGGCGCCGTCAGCTACGTGACCTCCGACGACAGCTTCAGGTTTCCGGTATCGTCCGGCGAGCGCGTCACCGAGGGCGGCGTGCTCAATGTCATGGCGCGCTACGCTTACGAAGGCGAGGCGGGCCCGTTGCCCTTGTTCGAAGCGACCGCGCTCATTTCCAGCGGGGACGACGACCGCGACTATTATCTCAACGCCGCGGGCGTGCGCGGGGCGCTGTTCGGAACCGGCGAACTCTCGGCGACCACCTACAGCTTCAATGTGAACGCCAATATCCCGCTGGGGCGCAACTTCACGCTCTCGCCCTCGCTGTCCTACGCGCACGCCGAGCGCAGTTTCGACGACCGCTACACGCTGGCGACCCGCCCGACGCTGGCGTTCAATCCGATGAACCCGACCGTGCGCCTACCGGACGGCGCGGTTCCGACAGTCGACGCCAGCTATGATCGTGAATACGACGAAGTGAGCCCGGCGCTGGCGCTGAGCTGGACGCCGACGCCCGACGATCATCTCTTCGTTGCGCTGAGCCACACGTTCGAGCCGCCCTCGCACGACGACCTGCTGGCCACCATCAACGGCACGCCGAACTCGTCCGCGGGGCGGCCCGCGCCAGGCAATCCGGCGCTGCCGGCGGCCGTGTTCGCGACGCCCGCGCTCGAAGCCCAGACCGGCGACACGCTCGAGATCGGCTGGCGCGGCAGACGGGGGCCGGTCGCGTTCGACGCGGTCGCGTATTACGCCTGGCTCGACAACGAACTGCTCAATCTGCGCGACGCCACCGGGGTCTCGATCGGCGCGATCAATGCGGGCGAGACGCGCCACTTCGGGCTCGAACTCGCCGCCGGCGCGGCGCTGACGCCCCAGCTCAACGCCCGCTTGGCCTACGTTTATCAGGACTTCCGCTTCGTGGACGATCCGGTGCGCGGCGACAACCGGCTGGCCGGCGCGCCGCCGCATGTCGTCAATCTCGATCTCGACTACAGTCCGGTCCCATCCCTGGTGCTGGGCCTCAGCCTCCATTGGCTGCCGGACGAGACCCCGGTCGACAACCTCAACACGCTCTATAACGACGCCTATACGGTCGTGGATGCGCGTGCGATCTACCGCACCAGCGAGCGCTGGCGTCTCTTCGTCGAAGCGCGCAACATCGGCGACGAAACCTACGCGGCGTCGACGCTTGTCGTCGATCAAGCCCAACCCGGCCAGGCCGTGTACATTCCAGGCGACGGGCGCGCAGTCTATGCAGGTGTTGCGGTTGAGTTCTGAGGCGATGCAATTTGTGAGACGGGGGATATCGCGCCGGCATGCGCTGGCGGCGGGCGCAGCGCTTGTCGTCGGCGCCTGCGCGCGCGAGCGCCCGGCGCCGGGAGAGTTCGCGATCTGGGGCCCGCCGGCGGGGCCGAGCATCATCCTCGCGCATGCCGAGCGGCAGGGCATGCTGCGCGAGATTGCCGAAGATGCGACGGTGCGGGCGTGGCGCAGTCCCGACGAATTGCGCGCGGGGCTCACCTCGCAGACGATTCAATTGTCGATCATGCCGCTCAACACCGCCGCCAATCTGTACAATCGGGGCCAGGACGTGCGCCTCGTCAACATCATGACGCGGGGGCTTCTCTACGTCGTGTCCGAGGACGACGGCATCGTCGATGTCGCGTCGCTGGCCGGCAAGCGGCTCGCCGTGCCGTACCGGAAGGACGCCCCGGAAATCGTGTTGCAGCGGCTCCTATCCTATCACGGCCTGGCGGAAGGCGATCTGACCGTCCGCACGACCGGCACGCCGATCGAGGCGACGCAGCTCTTGCTCACCGGCCAGGTCGACGCCGCGTTCGTGCCGGAGCCGGCGGCGTCGGCGGCGATCGCCGCGGGCGGGCTGATTGGAAAACGCCTGCGCCGCGTGATCGACGTGCAGCAGGCGTGGGCGTCGGTCGCCGGCGAAGGCGCAAGCCTGCCGCAGGCCGGCCTCGCCGCGACCGGCGCGTTCGTGGACGCGCATCGCGCGCAACTGGCCCGCCTGAACGAGGTGCTGATCGCCGCCGTGCGCGCGACGCTGGAGCAGTCGGGCGAAGCGGCCGCCGCCGCCGCATCGCTGTTCGGCTTGCCCAAGCCCGTGCTTGAAGCCTCGATTCCGTATTCCAACCTGGTCGCCGTTCCGGCCGCCGAGGCGAAGAGCGAAGTGGAGCGCTATTTCTCGGCCATTCACGAATTGGACGTCGACATTCTCGGCGGGCGGCTCCCCGATGCAGGCTTCTACGTCTAGCGCCGGCGTCCTCGACGCCGCGCTCGATCGGCTCGGCCGCATCGGCCGGTTTCTCTGGTCGGCCTGGATCGGACTTGCAGCGCTTTCGCTGATCGCCGCGCTCTGGCAATTGGGGCACGAGATTTTCGGCGACTTCGTGTTGCCTGCGCCATTGCCCGTCATCGCTCACATACAGGCGATCGTTGCGGCGCCGGAGAGTCATCCCGTCATCCTGGCGACGGCGGAGCGCGCGCTCGTGGGGCTTGCGCTGTCGCTGCTTGTCGGCGGCGGCCTGGGCCTCGTGATCGGCTATTCGCCGGCGGCGATCCGGATCATGCGCCCGGTGGTGACGATCCTCATCGGCGTGCCGCCGATCGCCTGGATCGTGGTGGTGATGATCTGGTTCGGCTCGACCGACACGACCATTATCGCAACGGTCGTCGCCGCGGCGGCGCCGCTGCTGCTTATCGGCGCCGCCGAAGGCGTCATCACGCGCAATCGCGGGCTCGACGACATGGCGCGCGCCTTCGGCGCCGGGCCGCTGAGACGCGCGACGCTGGGATTGAGGCAAGCCGCGACGACGCTGTTTCCCGCGCTCATGATGGCGTCCGGCACGGCGTTCAAGGTCGCC
This sequence comes from Hyphomonadaceae bacterium, assembly GCA_023384105.1. Taxonomy (GTDB): domain Bacteria; phylum Pseudomonadota; class Alphaproteobacteria; order Caulobacterales; family Aquidulcibacteraceae; genus Vitreimonas. The sequence goes on from JAHDXR010000010.1 coordinate 56,997, forward strand.
GTGATGTCCGAACTGCTGACCAACGCCGGCGGCGTCGGCGGCGCCTTGGCGGACGCGCGCGCGACGCTGGACGTGGGCGAGGCGCTGGCCTGGGTCGCGCTCGCCGTCGCGCTGCTTCTGCTGGTCGAATACGGCCTCATGCATCCTGTGCGCAGCGAGTTCGAACGCTGGCGTTCGGCGGCGCAGCCTTGGGGCGTCAAACGATGAGCGTGCTCGCGCTGCACGAGATCGGCCACGCCTATTTCGGCCGCACGGTGCTCGACCGCGTTTCGCTCGACATCGGCGCGGGCGAGTGCGTGGCGCTGGTGGGGCCGTCCGGTTCGGGAAAGAGCACGCTGCTCCATATCGCCGCGGGCCTGCTCACGCCGGTGCGCGGCCACGTTGCGCGCGGCTATCGCCGCCATGCCGTGGTGTTCCAGGAGCCGCGCCTTCTCGACTGGAAGGACGCCCGCGGCAACATCGCCTACGTCCTGCGCCGCAGCCGCCTCTCCAGCCGCGCGCTGGGCGCGCGGATCGCGGCGGTGGCCGAACTGGTCGATCTCACGCCGGACGATCTGAAGAAGTTTCCGGTCGAACTCTCGGGCGGCATGCGCCAGCGCGTGGCGATCGCGCGCGCGCTGGCGATCGAGCCGGACTTCGTCTATTTCGATGAGCCGTTCAGCGCGCTCGATGTCGGCCTGCGCCAGCGCATGCAGGATCTGGCGCTCGGCGCGCTGTTGCGGAGGGGCGCCGGCGTGCTTTTCGTGACCCACGACCTGATGGAGGCGGCGCGCATCGCCCATCGCGTGCTCGTGCTCGCCGCGGACGGCTGCGGCGTCGCCGGCGAGCGCGCCATAGAGGGCGCGCCGCTGGCGCGCGATGCGCGCGCCAGCTTCGACTGCGCGCAACGTTTCCTCACCGCCGACCCGCTTTTTGCTCATCTCAACGACGTCGATGAGCGGCGCGTGCTATGATCCGCGCCGGCAAAGCGCTGACGGCGGCGCTGACTGAAGAGGCGCTGCGCCTGTTCTTTCCGTTGGGCGCGGTTTACGCGGCGCTGTGGCCGTTCGCGTGGACGTGGGTTTTCCAGCTCGACCTGCCGCTGATCCAGGCGACGCCGCCGTCGGTCTGGCACGGCCACGAGATGATCTACGGCGCCTATGGCGCGGCGCTGCTCGGCTTCATCCTGACCGCCGTCCCGGAATGGACGGACACGCCGCGGCCCGCGCCGCGGCTGTTGCTGGTGCTTGCGTGCCTGTGGGGGATAGGCCGCATGGTCGGCCTGTTCGGCGTCGACTGGGCGAACGCTCTTGCGGGCCTCGCCGATATGGCCTGGCTCGTTGCGCTTATCGGCTTCGTCGGGCGCGTCGCCTGGCGCGCGCGCACCGCCAGCCTCAACGGCTTTCTGCTCTGGCTCGCGGCTCTGTTGGGCTGCGAAGCCGTGTTGCGCTGGGCGATCGGCGCGCAGGACGTCGCGCTTGCGCAAACCGCGCTGCGGATCGCGGTGTTGTCCTTTTCCGCGCTGCTGGCGCTGGCGCTGGCGCGGATCACGCCGCCGATCACCAACCGCATCCTCGATCCGGAGCGGAAAACGGCGCCGTTCAGGCCGCATCCTGGCAAACGCCATCTGGCGCCGGCGCTGATCGCCGTCTGCATCGGCGCCGAACTCGCCGGCGCATCGAGCGCCGTGCTCGGCTATCTTTCCATAGCGGCGGGCGCCGCTTTCATGGATCGCGTCGCCGAATCCTTCATCGGGCGACAGTTCTTCCGGCTGGAAATCCTGGCGCTGTCGGGCGCAGCCGCGCTGGCGGGACTCGGCCTGCTGCTCTGGGGCGCCGGGCGGCTCGGCGCGCCCGGGCTCGACGTCGTCGGCCTGCACGTCTTGGGCATGGGCGGACTCGGCGTCGGCGTGCTCGGCGTTTTCTCCATCGCCGGCAAACTGCACACGGGCCAGGAGCTGGGATTGTCGAAACGGATCGCGCTGGCGTTCGCGCTGCTGCTGTTGGCGGTGGTCCTGCGCGCGGCGCCGACCTTCGGCGTCCTTCCGCCCGGACCCATGCACGGCCTCGCCTCGCTCGCCTGGGCGGCGGCGTTCCTGATCTGGCTACGCGCCTACTGGCCGGCCTTCTCGGCTCAGCCGGCGGGGGAGGCTCGGCCTTAAGGTCTGATCCGGCGCCCCGGACTTGCCCTTGTTTGCCGGGCCTCGCTCGACGGCGATGACGGGAGCTGGCGATCCAACAGGGAAGGGCGCACATGAGCTGCTGCTTGCACTCTTGCAGCCGCGGCAAAGACCGTTATCTCTCAACCCGCTCGCGGGCATAGTTCAGAGGTAGAACGTCAGCTTCCCAAGCTGAATGTCGGGGGTTCGATTCCCCCTGCCCGCTCCAGAGCTTCAACCACCTAACCGCTGTCGGCGGAGGCGCCCGCCAAGGGCTGGGAAAGTCTCGCTGCCGCGAATCCTGAGCGCTTCCGGCGCGACCGATCAATTTTCGTAGTATGCAAAGTACTTGCGCTGCGACAATTTTCGTAATACAAAAATCCGTGCGTTACGCATGGGACGGAGCCAAGGCCGAGGCCAATCTCGCAAAGCACGGCGTTTCCATGGAGGCGGTGCGCGGGTTCGATTGGAAGAGCGCCGTCGAGGTTGAAGACGATCGCTTCGACTATGGCGAGCGCCGCATGATCGCGATCGGCTTCATCGGTGATCGGCTGCATGTCTTGATTTATGTGCGCCGGCATGCGTGGCGTCGGGTCATCTCTCTCAGAAAAGCCAACGACAGGGAGCGTGCGAGATATGAACAGGCAACGAAATAAGGCCGGGGCGCGGCTGAGAGCGCCGGCCAAGGCCAAGAAGGCGCGGCCGAAAGCGCCGGAGGGCGCGCTGTTTTCCGTGGATTCGCCGCCGGTGCCGGATCGGCTTCTGAAGCGGCTTAAGCCAACGGCGGAGGCGGCGAAGGCCAAGCGCGGCCGGCCGCGCTCGGAGGCCCCCAAGGAAGTGTTGAACGTGCGGGTCGACGCCGAAACACTCAAAGCCTTCAGGGCGACTGGGGCAGGCTGGCAGCGACGCGTCAATGAAGCGTTGAAGCGCGCGGCCACGCGCCTGAAATAGTGAGATGGGCGGAGCCGCAGGCCCATCCATCGCCGCCCGCGCGTATTGCGCGGCGAGCGGTTGGCTGGTTGTCTGGGGCATTCACGGAGACGCACATGGGCGAGACGCCTCAACCATCCGAACCGAAACCGGCGGCGACGATCCTGCTGCTGCGGGATGCGCCGCGCTTCGAGGTTCTGATGGTCAAGCGCCACCATCAGATCGACTTTGCGTCGGGCGCGCTGGTGTTTCCGGGCGGCAAGACCCAGCGGGACGACGCGGACGCCGCCTGGGCGGATCACGTCCTGGGCTGGGAGCGCTACGATCCGGTCCAGCGCGCGCTGCGGATCGGCGCCATTCGCGAGGCGTTCGAGGAAGCCGGCGTTCTGCTCGCGGAGCATGCCGACGGAACGCCGTTTTCGAGCCTTGGCGATCTCGCCCTGCGCAAGGCGGTCGATGCGGGGGAGGCGGCGTTCATAGACGTTGTTCGCGATTGGGGCGTTCGGCTGCGGCTGGACGCGCTGTCGGTGTTCGCGCGCTGGATCACGCCGGCGATGATGCAGAAGCGGTTCGACACCTGGTTCTATGTCGTGCAGGCGCCGCCGGACCAGGCTGCGGCCTGCGACGGGCGCGAGACGGTGGACGCCGAGTGGATCGCGCCCGAACAGGCGGTGTCCCTCGCGGCGAGCGGCGCGCGCACCATCATTTTCCCGACGCTCATGAACTTGCGGCTCCTGGCCGAGGCCGAGAGCGCCGCCGACTGTATTGTGCGCGCCGGCGTTCGTCCGCTCACGCCGGTGCTGCCCTGGGTGGAGAAGCGGGAGGGCGGTCCGGTCCTGGTGATCCCGCCGGATGCGGGCTATGGCGAGGTGGCCGAGCCGCTCAGCGCCGTGATGGGACGCGGTTAGCGGCGGGACGGGAGATCGACGTGTTCAATCCGGGCGAACGCGCCCCGCTGGTCTCGCTTGCGCCGATGGCGGGGGTGACCGACATCCCGTTTCGCCGCCAGGTGAAGGCCTTCGGCGGGCGCTATTGCGTGTCGGAGATGGTGGCCTCCGACCAGCTGGCGCGCGAGCGGATCGATATGGTGCGCCGCGCCGCGGGCGCCGGCGTGATCTCGCCGCTCGTGATCCAACTCGCCGGCCGCGAGCCGCGCTGGATGGCCGAAGGCGCGCGCCTGGCCGAAGCCGCCGGCGCCGACGTGATCGACATCAATATGGGCTGCCCGTCCAAGAGCGTCACCTCGGGCCTTTGCGGCGCGGCGCTGATGCGCGATCCGGCGCTCGCGCTTCGCCTGATCGAAGCGACGGTTGCGGCCACAGCATTGCCGGTGACGCTGAAGATGCGGCTCGGGTGGGATCATGCGAACCTGAACGCGCCTGAGATCGCCAGGAGCGCCGAGGCGGCGGGCGTGCGCATGATCGCGGTCCATGGCCGCACGCGCGGCCAGTTCTACACCGGCGGCGCCGATTGGACGGCGATCGCGCGCGTCGCGGGCGCCGTGACCGTCCCGGTGATCGCCAATGGCGACATCGCCAGCGCCGAGGACGCACGGCGCGCGCTGGCGCTCTCGGGCGCCGCGGGCGTGATGATCGGGCGCGCCGCGCAAGGCCGGCCCTGGCTTCCAGGCGCCATCGAACATGCGCTGAGATACGGCGGAGAGGCGTCGGCGCCTTCGCGCGCGCGGCTGCTTTCGTCCTTGCTCGCGCTCTACGAGGACTCGCTCGCCTTCTATGAGCCAGGCCTCGGGCGCCGCGTGGCGCGCAAGCACATCGCCTGGACCATCGACGCGGTGTTCGGGACGAGCGCGCGCGAGACGCGCAAGGCCGTCTGCACGCTTGACGACCCGGTCCGCGTGCGCGAGGCGCTGCAGGCGCTGTTCGAGAGCCGGGCGGAGCCTGTCGCCGCGTGAGCGCCGCCGGCGCAGGGAAATGCGCGCGGGGCGTGGAAGTCGAAGCGCTGCGGCGTTAGGACAGCGCCAACAGGAGATTTCCCATGGCCGAACTGTCCCACCCGGCGCTGCGCGCGTTTACCGACCGGCTCTGGAACGACGAAGTGGTTCCCACGCTGGTCGAGTACATCCGCATTCCGAACAAGTCGCCGTCGTTCGAGCCGGACTGGGCCAAGCTCGGCCATATGGACAAGGCGGCCGATCTGTTCGTGGCCTGGGCCGAGAAGAAGCTGCCGGCGCTCAATGCGACGCTCTCGGTCGAGCGGCTGCCGGGGCGCACGCCGCTGATCTTCATCGACGTGCCGGGCTCGGCGCGCGCGGGCGACACGGTGCTGCTCTACGGCCACCTCGACAAGCAGCCGGAGATGACCGGTTGGAGCGAAGGCAAGGGGCCGTGGCTCCCCGTCATCGAGGGCGACAAGCTCTACGGCCGCGGCGGCGCCGACGACGGCTATGCGATGTTCGGCGCGCTTGGCGCGCTGCTGGCGCTGAAGGAGCAGAATGCGCCGCATGCGCGGGCGGTGATCGTGATCGAGGCCAGCGAAGAAAGCGGCTCGCCCGACCTGCCGTTCTATATCGAGGCGCTGTCGGAGCGGATCGGCGATGTCTCGCTGGTGGTGTGCCTCGACAGCGGCTGCGGCGACTACGAGCGGCTGTGGCTGACGACCTCGCTGCGCGGGATGATCGGCGGGGCGCTGCGCGTGGACGTGCTGGAGGAGGGCGTGCACTCCGGCGACGCCTCTGGCGTCGTGCCGTCGAGCTTCCGCATTCTGCGCCAGCTGTTGGCGCGGCTGGAGAACGTCGAGACCGGCGAAGTGATCGCGCCCGAACTCAACGCGCCGATTCCGGCCGAGCGTGTGGCGCAGGCGAAAGCGGCGGCGCTGGCGCTGGGCGATCAGGTCTACGCCAAGTTTCCGTTCGTCGGCGGCATGCGGCCGGCCGCAAGCGATCTTGCCGAACTGGTGCTCAACCGCACCTGGCGGCCGGCGCTTTCGGTGACGGGGCTCGCCGGCGCGCCGGCGCCGCGCGACGCCGGCAACGTGCTGCGCCCGTTCACCGAGGCGAAGCTCTCCATGCGCGTGCCGCCCACGGTGGACGGCAAGGCGGCCAGTGCGCGGATGAAAGAGATCCTGGAAGCCGATCCGCCCTATGGCGCGAAAGTGACCTACGAGGCGGAGAAGGAAGGTTCGGGCTGGAATGCGCCGAAGACGGCGCCATGGCTGGAGGCCGCGCTGGAAGACGCCTCGCACGCCGCCTTTGGCAAGCCGATGGCGATGATGGGCGAGGGCGGCTCGATCCCGTTTATGGGCATGCTGGGCGAGAAGTTTCCGGAGGCGCAGTTCGTCATCACCGGCGTGCTGGGGCCGCACTCGAATGCGCACGGACCGAACGAATTCCTGCACATCCCGACCGGCAAGCGCGTGACCGAAGTGGTGGCGCGCGTGCTGGCGGCGCACGCGGCGCGCTGACGGACGCAACGCTATGGGGCGCCGGCGCCCCATACTTGAATCTTAGCCGGCTTGCTTCTGTTCGCTGGCGGGCGCTGTAGCGGCTTGCGCGGCGGGCCGCGCGCGGGCGTAGCGCATCACGGTGGCGGCGAGGCGGTCGCGGTCGGCGGGCTTGACGATGTGTTCGGCGGCGCCGAGCGCCAGCGCGTGGGCGCGGTCTTCGTTCACCGAAAGCACGATGACGGGGATGTCCTGCGTCTTCGGATCGTGCTTGAGGCTTTGCAGCACGCGCCAGCCGGAGCGGTCGGGCAGGAAGATATCGAGCAGCACCAGCGCCGGCGCCTCGGTGCGCGCAAGCGCAAGCCCGGCCTCGCCGCCGCCGACGCCGAGCACGGAAAAGCCCGCGCGCGTCAGCGAGCGCGCCGCCAGTTCGCGCGCGTCGGGTTCGTCCTCGATGACGATGATCAGCGGGCCGTCGGCCGATCCCTGCAGCGCATCGACCTGCGCGGCCACGCCGAGCGCCTTGGCGGCGTCGGCGAAATCGGCGGGCGCGTGCAGGGTGAAGGTCGAGCCCTGGCCCAGCGCGCTCTCGACCTCGACGTCGCCGCCGAGCAATTGCGCCAGCCGGCGGGTGATGGTGAGGCCAAGGCCGGTGCCGCCATATTGCTGCGTGATGGTCGGGTCGGCCTGCACGAACGGCTGGAACAGGCGCGCGAGGCTTTCGTTCGACATGCCGATGCCGGTGTCGCGCACGGTGATGAAAAGCTGCTCGACGCCGGCATAGTCGCGGCGCTCGAAGTGCAGCTCGATCTGGCCGTCGCGGGTGAACTTGCAGGCGTTGGAGAGCAGGTTGAGCACGCACTGGCGCAGCTTGGTGGAGTCGGTGTGCGCGGCGCCGGCCGCAGCCTGCCCGGTCATCGTGATGGCGTTGCCGTTCTGCTCGGCCAGCGGGCGCACCGTCTCGATCAGGTCTTCGAGCATCTCGTGGGGATCGAAGTGCGTGGGGCTCGCCTCCATGCGGCCGGCCTCGATCTTGGAGAGATCGAGAATCTCGTTGATCAGGCTGAGCAGGTGCTTGGCGGCGGCGAGGATGCGGTGCAGATCCTGCACCGTGGTTTCGTCGTCATTGTCGCGCGCGTCTTCCTGCAGCATCTCGGCATAGCCGATGATGGCGTTGAGCGGCGTGCGCAGTTCGTGGCTCATATTGGCCAGGAATTGCGACTTGGCGAGGTTGGCGCTCTCCGCGGCGTGGCGCGCATGCGCCAGCGCATCGACGCCGCGCTCCAGCGCGTCGCCGCGCTGGGCCAGCGTGCGCAGGATGGCGGCGAGATCGGTGGAGAGGGCGTCGATCTGGGCGCCGGCGTCGAGCGGGGTGGAGAGTTCGTTGCTGAGCGTCTTCAACGCTTCGGCCTGATGGGCCAGCGCTTCCACGGCGTCGAGCGTCACGCTCGGCGCGCCGGCTTGCGCCGCGGCCTGTTCGGCGAGGTTGCTGACGCAGGTCATGCGCACCGGCGTTCCGTCCGGCGTAGTGCGCACGAAACCCTGATGGCGGACGCGCGCAGTCGATCCGTCGGCGCGGAGCGCGTCGTGCTCGATCGAGATGCGGCGGATGGCGCCGGGGGCGGGCGCGAACGCGCTTCTCACCAGCGCGCGATCGTGCGGGGCGGCGAAGCAGGCGCGCTCGATCACGTCGGCGGCGTCGACGGGGCGGCCGAGCAGGGCGGCGAGACGGTCGGCGCCGGCGAGCTTGCCGCGCGCATAGTCGATCTCCCAGGCGGCGGATGTCTCGTCGCCGAAGCTCATATTGAGCTGGCGCACCCATTCGGCGTCCTGCATCCGCGCATGCGAGGCGCGGTGCGCGTGATGGAGCGCGGCGAGGCCGACATAGGCGACGCTCGCGCAGCACATCAGCACCGCCGTCGCGGCGCCGGCGGCGTTGAACGCGATGACGAGACCGAGCAGCGCGTAGGGCGCGCAGACGATAAGCGTGTGCAGGCGGCCGCGGCTGGCGCCGAGCGCGGCGTGGCTGACGGCGGCGCACATCATCGCCATGGCGAGCGCGGGGCCGGCGCTGCTCTGCGCGTACCAGGCAAGCGCGCACGCAGCGGCGAGCGAGGCCGACGAGGCGAGATCGAGCGCCAAGCGGCCGGCGCGCGCCTGCATCGGCGAGAGCGCGGAAAGGCGCGGCGCCACGGCTTTTTGCGCTTCTTCCACGAGCAGGGCGAAGCCGAACCAGATGGCGGCGAGGGCGACGCTCGAAGCGGCCGCCAGGCCCAGCGCCAGCAGCCCCATGAGATAGTAACGTGCGTGCGCGCCGGTGAAGACTTCAGCCGCTGCGCGCTCGATCGCCGCACGGTTTATGAAGTGTTGCACGCCATGCCCCTTTGGCTAATTTCCCGGTAACGCTAGCGCGGCTCCGTAAAGCAAAGGTTCGTGGAGCTGCGTTTTATGAGGCTGAAGCGCGGAAAACTTGCGCGGCGCATGAACGAAAGCTTGCCGGCGGTTCGCAGAGGTAAGGGTGCATGAACTTCAAGTCCGACAACACCGCCACGGCGGCGGGGGAAATTCTCGCCGCGTTAACGGCGGTCAACGAAAAGCCCGCCGGTGCCTATGGCGACGATCCCTGGTCGCGCAAACTGGATGAGGCGTTCGGCGCATTGTTCGAGCGCGAGGTGCGCGTGTTCACGGTGGCGAGCGGCACGGCCGCGAACGCAATCGCGCTCGCCAGCGCGATTCCGCCGTGGGGCGCGATCCTGTGTCATCGCGAAGCGCATATCGAGTGCGACGAATGCGGCGCACCGGAGTTCTTTTCCGGCGGCGCCAAGCTGGTGCTGATGGAGGGCGAGGCGGCGAAGGTGACGCCGGACGCATTGCGCGAAGCCATCGGCCGCAACGCGCGCGGCATCCACTCGGTGCAGCCGGCGGCGCTCTCGATCTCGCAGACCACCGAGCGCGGCGCGGTCTATCGGCCCGAAGAAGTGGCCGCGCTCGGCGAGATCGCGCACGCGGCCAAGCTCGCCCTGCACATGGATGGCGCGCGCTTCGCCAACGCGGTCGCCGCGCTCGGCTGCACGCCGGCTGAGATCACATGGCGGGCGGGCGTCGATCTGTTGTCGTTCGGCGCGACCAAGAACGGCGCGCTGGCGGCGGAGGCGGTCGTCGTGTTCGACCTCGACCGCGCAGAAGGCGTGGCGCGGCGGCGCAAGCGCGGCGGACACCTGTTCTGCAAGGGCCGTTACCCGGCGGCGCAGTTCCTGGCCTATCTCGAGAACGGTCTGTGGCTGAAGCTCGCCCGCCGCGCCAATGCGCTGGCGGCGAAGCTGGCGGAAGCGGCGGGTCCGCACCTGTCGCTGCCGGCGGAGAGCAACCAGGTGTTCATCAAGCCGGGCGCGGCGGCGCTGGCGGGGCTGCGCGCGGCGGGCGCGGAATTCTACGATTGGGGCGGCGAGGGCGCAGGCGAGGCGCGCCTTGTCGTGTCCTGGAACCAGGGCGAGGCCGAGGTCGAGCGCATGTGCGCGCTGCTCAAAGCGCTGCGCTGAAGTCGATGCAAGCGTTTCAGCTTCGCACCTGTGTGCAGGATGAAACGGTGTTGCCGGCAAGATGCCGGCGGTCCATAGCGCATCCGGTCTTCAGCGCGATGCTTTAGCGGCGGCGGCCGTTTGCGGTTGCGCCGGCGAGGCGAAGCGGCGCAGCGCGCGCGGCGAAACGCCGTGGGCGGTCTTGGCCCAGTGGTGCGGGCGGACGATCAGTTCGAACAGCGCGCAGCCGGCGGCGATGCTGGCGAGCGGCCAGTAGAACGGCATCGTCAGCGCCGCGCGCGTATGGCTCAGATTGCCGCTGACGCCGGTGGCGACCAGGGCCGAAAATACGGCGACGCAATAGCCGAACACGGCGAGCGCGAGGCCTGTGGCCCCCAGCAGATTGTAGGGCGAGAGCGCGGCGATCACGATCACGCCGGCGAGCGGTCCATGAGCGAAGGCGCCGACGAGGCCGCCGCCCAGCACCAGCTGCATCGCCAGGAAGCCCGCGGGGCCCAGCTCCCGCAGCGTCCGCGGCGGATCGCGCATCAGCACCAGCCACGTCTGCATGTGGCCCTTGATCCAGCGCGTGCGCTGCTTGAGCCAGGCGGCGAAGCCGATGGGCGCTTCTTCGTAGGTCGGCGGGCCGATGACGTCGGCGCGATAGCCGTCGCGGGCGAGGCGATAGCCGAGATCGGCGTCTTCCGTGACATTATACGGATCCCAGCCGCCCACTGCTTTAAGCGCGTCGGTGCGGAAGTGGTTGCTGGTGCCGCCGAGCGGCAGCGGCAGTTTGAGCCGCGCCAAGAGCGGCAGGATCTCGTGGAACTGGATTGCATATTCGGCGGCGAACTGGCGGACGATCCAGGAGACGGCGCCGTTGTCGATGTCGAGCGGCGCCTGTGCGCAGGCCAGTCTCTCGCCGCCGCGCTCGAACGCCGCCAGCGCCGCCGACAATTGCGCGGGGTGCGGGCGGTCCTCCGCGTCATAGACGACGACGTACTCGCCGCGCGCCAGGGCAAGCCCGACGTTCAGCGCCTTCGGCTTGGTGCGCGGCGCCGCGGCGGGAACGATGACGACATCGACATGAGGCGCGCCGGAGACGGCGAGCGCCGCGGCCATGGTGTTGACGTCGTCGCCTTCCACCAGCAGCTTTATGTCGAGCGCGTGCTTGGGATAGTCGAGCCGGTCGAGCGCGGCGACGAGATCGGCGACGACATTGGCCTCGCGATAGAGCGGGCAGAGGATGGTGTAGACCGGATGACGCGCGGGCGCCGCCAGCGGCGTCAGTAGCGGGCTGACATGGGCGGCGGCGGCGAAACGCAGGGCGATGGCGCTGGCGAACACGGCGAGCGCCGCGAGATGGAGCGCCTTGCCGGTCGGGCCGGGATAGGTGGCGAAGCACCAGACAAGCGCGGCGGCGAGGGCCGCGAAGGCAAGCAGCTGAGTGATATAAAACGTGCGCTTGGCGGAGCGGCCGGGCTGCGTGCGGTGGAAGCCGTAGCGGGCGGCGTTGAGCTGATCCGCGGCGATCGTTGTCGCCGCGGGGCGAAGTTCGTCAGCCCGCCGGATTGCCCCACCCATCTACGGATGCAGATGTTACGGCAACAAATTACCCACAATACACCAAAGGTTGTATATCGCTCAGGCCGGCGCGGGCGGCGGCGTTTCGGTCTTGCTCGCGATTGCGTCCGCGACGCGGAACATGACCGGGTTGAGCGCAATCGAGATCAGCGCGCTGGCGAGGATGAGGTTGTAGGTCTCGTCCGACAGCAGGTCGAGGCGCACGCCCATGCCGGCGAGCACGAACGAGAACTCGCCGATTTGCGCCAGCGAGGCGGCGATCATCAGCCCGGTGCGCAAAGACAGCTTGTAGAGCGAGGTGATGGCGAGCGCTGCGGCGCTTTTGCCGATGATGATGATGAACACCACCGCCAGCACGCCGATCGGTTCGCGCACCACCGTCATCGGGTCGAACAGCATGCCGACCGAGACGAAGAACAGCACTGCGAAGGTGTCGCGCAGCGGCAGCGAATCCTCGGCGATCTTGTGGGTGAACTTGGTGCCGTTCATCACCACGCCGGCCAGGAACGCGCCGAGCGCGAACGAGGCGTCGAACAGCTCGGAGGCGAGATAGGCCACGCCAAGCGCCAGCGTGAGCGTGCCCAGCGACATGAGCTCGCGCGACTTCAGATGCGCGATCTGGACGATCAGCCACGGGAACAGCCGCGCGCCGACGAACAGCATGAGCGCGACGAAGACGGTGATCTTGCCGAGCGTCAGCGCCAGCGCGCCCAGCGTGTCCTGGACCGAAGCGCCGCCATTGCCGGTCGCCGCTGCCGCGAGGGAAGGCAGCAGCACGATAGCGAGGACAATGGCGATATCCTCGACTACCAGCCAGCCGACGCAGATGCGGCCGTTTTCGGTCTTCACCAGCTGGCGGTCCTCGAGCGCGCGCAGGAGCACCACCGTGCTCGCCACCGAAAGCGAAAAGCCCAGCGTGACGGCCTCGGCCGCACCCATGCCCATCAGCGTGCCGACGACATAGCCGAGCAAGGTGGCGGCGCTCATCTGCACCAGCGCCCCCGGTATGGCGATGCCGCGGACGGCCCACAGGTCCGTCAGCGAGAATTTCAGCCCGACGCCGAACATCAGCAGGATCACGCCGATTTCGGCGAACTGAAAGGCCAGTTCGGCGTCGCCGACGAATCCCGGCGTGAACGGCCCCACGGCGACGCCGGCGAGCAGGTATCCGACCAGCGGGGAGATGCGAAAGCGCTGCGCGATGGCGCCCAGGAAGAACGCCAGCACGATCGCGGCGACGAGGTTCACGATGAGCGAATGATCTTCCACGCGGCGGCTCTGCTCCCGGGACACGGAGGCCGTCCGGCCGTCGCTGCGCGGCGGTCGCCGGTCGGCGTATTGTGATGCGTGGACGCACTGCAACGGATTACGGCGTCGCTGTCAAACACGATCTCTGGATGACGGCCCGATGCGGGCCTATGTCCGGCGCCGGAGGAACGCCGATGACGGATCGTATGTGGCGCGCCGTGCTGGCGGATGTGGCCGAGCGCGCGGCGGCGTACCGGGAAGCCGCGCCGCAGCGGCCGCACAGCCCGCGCCGGAGCTACGCCGAAGCGCGCGCGGCGTTCGACGCCCCGACGCCCGAACGCGGCGCGGACGGCGCGCAGGTGATCGCCGAGCTGGCGCGGCTGGCCGAGCCCGGATTGGCCAATATCGTCGGCCCGCGCTTCTTCGGCTGGGTGATGGGGCAGAGCCATCCCACCGGCGTCGCGGCGGACTGGCTGCTCAGCGCCTGGGGACAGAATGTCGGCAACGCGCATGCGACGCCGTCGGCCTCCGCCTGCGAAGAGGTGGTGGCGCGCTGGCTGCTCGATCTGCTCGACCTGCCGCGGCAGTCGTCGGTCGGTTTCGTCAGCGGGGCGACGATGGCGAACTTCACCTGCCTGGCGGCGGCGCGCGGAGAGGTGCTGCGGCGCGTGGACTGGGACGTGGAGGCGGACGGGCTGATCGGCGCGCCGCCGGTGCATGTGATCGTCGGCGAGGAGGCGCACTCGACGGTGTTCTCGGCGCTGCGCTATCTGGGGTTCGGCGCCAGGCGCATCGTCAGCGCGCCGGCGGATGACGAGGGGCGCATGCGCGCCGGCGCGTTCGCGCGCGCGATTGCACCGCTGGATGGGCCGATCATCGCCATCGCGCAGGCCGGCCACATCAATTCGGGCGCGTTCGATCCGTTCGAGGAGATCGCCGAAGCCGCGCGCGCGAAAGGCGCGTGGCTGCATGTCGACGGCGCGTTCGGACTGTGGGCGCGCGCCTGCGGGGACCGCGCGCATCTGGGGCGCGGGCTGGAGCTGTGCGACTCGTGGGGCGTGGACGGACACAAGTGGCTGCAGACGCCGTACGACAGCGCCTACGCCATCGTCCGCGACGCCGATGCGCACCGTCGCGCGACGGGCATTTCCGCCAGCTACCTGCCGGAAGGCGAGGAACGCCATCCGGCGGACTACACGCCCGAACTGTCGCGCCGGGCGCGCGGTTTCGCCGCCTGGGCCACGATCAAGGCGTTCGGGCGCGAAGGGATCGACGCGCTGGTCAGCCGCGATTGCGCGCTGGCGCGGCGGATGGCCGAACGGCTGAACGCGGCGCCGGACGTCGAGGTGCTGAACGATGTCGTGCTGAACCAGGTGGCGGTGCGCCTCGGCTCGGACATGGACGGCGCGCTTGCCGATGCGCTGACGGCGCGCACGATCGCGCGGATTCAGCGCGAAGGCGTCTGCTTCGTCGGCGGCGCGCATTGGCGCGGGCGCCAGATCATCCGCATCTCCGTGTGCGGTATGAACACGACCGAAGCCGACGCCGACGCCAGCGCCGAAGCGATCCTCGGCGCGTGGCGAGCGGAGCGCGCCGCCGGCGGCGCACGCTGAATCCGCCGCAACGGCGCATGGACCGCCGGCGTTCCGCCGGCATGCGCCAACATTTCAGAACATAGCGCATGCCGGCGGGACGCCGGCGGTCCATAAGCGGCGGTTCAGTGCGGCTTCGCGCCGTCGACCTTGAGCACGGTGAGGCGATGGACGGCGCGCTGGTCCTGGTCGCCCGGCCACCAGAGGGTCTGGCCTTCGGCCAGGCCGATCAGCGCCGCGCCGACCGGCGTCAGCACGGAAATGCGGCCATTCGCGAAGTCGGCGCAGTTCGGATACACCAAATGGAAATCGCGATAGAGACTGCCGTCATACTCGAAGTCGACCGCGCCGTTCATCGCCAGCACCTTCGGCGGCACTTCACTCACCACTTTCGCGCGCTCCATTTCCTGCAGCAGCAGCGCCGCGCCGGGCGCGCGGCCGAGCGCTTTCAGCGCCAGGCTGATCAGCTCTTCGTGGTCGTCCTGGTTGACGTAGATATCGGGTTTGGTCTGCGTGGACATTGGCGTAGCCTCATGGGCGCCGGGCCGTTAACCCGCACGCCGCGTTTCCTCGAATTTTTCAGTGTGCGTAGCCGTCCCCTAGCTCGGACGGAGGGCGAGCTAGGGGTTAAGCGCAGTCGGCCGTGCGGTCCGCACGGAGAAAGATGGACAGAAGGGGCGCGCTCGTACGCATGCCCCTAAGGTCGTGCCTAAACGCGGAAAGTCAAGCGGTGCGGCTGTTTCACGCCGCTTTCAGGAACGCGCCGTCGAGGCCCTTGCGCAGCAGGACGCTGGTTTCGCGCACGCCGAAGATGGCGGCGAACTGGCCGAAGCGCGGGCCGCTTTCGACGCCGAACAGCACCTCGTAGAGCGCCTTGAACCAATCGCGCAGCGGTTCGAAGCCGTGCGCCTTGCCGACGGCGTAGACTTCGTTCTGGATCGTTTCGCCGTCGGTGGTGTCGGCCGGCAGCGCGTCGAGACGGCGGATCAGCTCCTCGAACGCGGCGCGCTCCTTGTCGGTGGCGGCGCGGAAGACCTTGGTGGGTTTCACGAAGTCGTTGAAGTAGCGCAGCGCATAGTCCGTCAGCTTGTCGAGGAACGGATGCGTCTGCGGCGAGGCGCCCGGCGCGTACTTGCGGATGAAAGCCCAGAGCTGATCCTTCGTCTCGGCGTTGGCGGCGGAGACGAGGTTCATCAGCAGCGCAAACGAGATCGGCGAGACGTTCGCGGGCGGATGGCCGGAATGGATATGCCACACCGGGTTCTCCAGCCGCTCGGCCTCGTTCTGCTTCTGATAGGCGTCGATGAAGGAAAGATATTCGTCCACCGCCTTCGGGATGACGTCGAAATAGAGCTTCTTGGCGGTCTTCGGCTTCTGGAACATGTAGAGCGAAAGGCTCTCCGGCGCGGCGTAGGTCAGCCATTCGTCGATGGTGAGGCCGTTGCCCTTCGACTTCGAAATCTTCTCGCCCTTGTCGTCGAGGAAGAGTTCGTAATTGAAGCCTTCCGGCGGGGTTCCGCCCAGCGCGCGGCAAATCTTCGAACTCTGCTGCACCGAGTCGATCAGATCCTTGCCGGCCATTTCGTAATCGACGCCGAGCGCGGTCCAGCGCAGCGCCCAATCGGGCTTCCATTGGATTTTCACATTGCCGCCGGTGACGGGGACTTCGGTTTTCGTCCCGTCCTCATCCTCGAACGTGATCGTGCCGCGCTCGAAATTGCGCGCGAGCGTGGGGACTTGCAGCACGCGGCCGGTCTTCGGACTGATCGGCAGGAATGGCGAATAGGTGGCGCGGCGCTCCTCGCCCAAGGTGGGCAGCATGATCGCCATCACCTGGTCGTAGCGGTCGAGCATGGTCAGCAGCGTCTTGTCGAACGCGCCGGACTTGTACGCCTCAGTCGAGGACATGAACTCGTACTCGAAGCCGAAGCTGTCGAGGAACGCGCGCAGCTGCTTGTTGTTGTGATGGGCGAAGCTTTCGCAGCAGCCGAACGGGTCCGGCACCTTGGTCAGCGGCAGGTGCAGGTGCTTGGCCAGCATTTCCCGGTTCGGCAGATTGGTCGGCACCTTGCGGAAGCCGTCCATATCGTCGCTGAAGGCGATCAGCCGCGTCTTGATCTTGTCGCCGGTGATGCAGCGGAAGGCGTGGCGCACCATGGTGGTGCGCGCCACTTCGCCGAACGTGCCGATGTGCGGCAGTCCGGACGGGCCGTAACCGGTTTCGAAAATCACCGTGTCCTTCGGCTGCTTTTTCAGCCGTTCCACCACCAGGCGCGCTTGTTCGAACGGCCAGGCCTTGGCGGCGGCGGCGAGTGTGGCGAGATCTGACATCGGCGAATCCAAAAGCGGGCGTTCTGCTTAGACCGGCTGGGCGGGCGATGCCAAATCCAGGTTCCAGGCGGCGCCGGCCGGCTGCCGCAACAGCCCGTTGCGCTTTCCGCCGGGCAAGGCAGAGTTCGAGTCGATGCGCACGCTGATCCTGTTTCGCCACGCCAAAGCCGTCCGTCTGCACGAGGCTCAGAGCGACAAGGCGCGCGGCCTTACCGGCCGCGGCCGCCGCGACAGCGCCGCCGCAGGCGCGGCGATGGCCGACGCCGGGCTCAAGCCCGCGCTGGCGCTCGTCTCCACGGCGCAGCGCACGCGCGAGACGGCGGAGTTCGCCCTGCAGAGCTTCGCGCTGGAAACGCGCTGCGAGGAAGCGCTCTATCACGCCTCGCCCGAAGGCATTTGGGACGCGTTCAGCGCCGGCGACGCCGAGAGCCTCATCATCGTCGGCCACAATCCGGGCGTCGGCGAACTGGTGACGATGCTGGTGCACCAGGCCCATGACGGCTCGAAACTGGCGCGCGAGTTCAGCGGGCATTTTCCGACCGCGGCGTGGGCGGCGTTCGAGGTGAAGGGCGACCTGATGCGCGCGGCGGGCCCGCGTCTGCTCGCGGCGTGGAAGCCGCTGCGGGATCGCGACGATTAGCCGGTCTCGCGACGTCGGCGGAGCGCGGTGAATACGTCACGTCCACGATAGAAGACGCCGAGTATCGCGAAATGACGCGGTCGATAAAGGCATCCGCGAACTCGCGGCCGCGGACGCCGGCGATGTGGTTGCGGATGGCGATCAGATCTTCTGTTGCGTCGCGATCGAAGATGACCGCGTAGCGCGCCACGGATCAGGCCTTGAGCAGGCGCGTGCGGACTTCCTCAGCGCTCAGGGCGCGCGACGGATCGGCGGCGAGCGCATCCGCGCGTGCGGCGACGACATCCCGAAGCCACGCGTCGAGGTCTGAGGCGCGGCTCTCTTCCAGGGCGTCGAGCGCGTCCTCGATCGCCTCTTCCGGTCGTGCGTATTTCTGTTCAGCCACCAGGCGCAGGAGGCGATCAGCGGCCTCGCCGCTCAGCGTAACTTTCACATCGGACATTTTATTATTCTAGCGCAATTCTCTGCGCAGCACTACTGGCTCGCCCAGACGATGCGGGCGATCCAGTCCACGTCGGCGGTCGGCAGCTCGCGCGGCGGGTGGTCGGGGTTGAGCGAGACGAGTTCGATCAGCTGGTCGTTGCGGCGGCCGAGCATCTTGGCCATCACTTCGCCGGCGCGCGTGCGCACGACGACGCGGTCGCCGCGGCGCACGGCGGCGCCGGGCTGGACGATGACGATGTCGCCGGCGCGGTAGGTCGGCTCCATCGAGTCGCCGGCGATCTCGAGCGCATAGACGCGATCGTCGCCGAGATCGGGGAAGCGCACGGTCTCGTCGGCGCCGACGGGAAAGCCGTTCTCGTCGAAGAAGCCGTCGGCGCCCGCGCGCGCCATGCCGACGATGGGAATGGCGCGCCCGGCGCCGCCGGCGCGGCCGGCGAGCAGGGCGGCGAATTCGTCCCAGCTCGCGTCCGCCGCGGCCAGGGCGCGGGCGATGCTCTCGGTCGAGGGCCAGCGCGGCTTGCCGTCCGCCGCCTGGCGCTTGGACTTGTTGAACGTGGTCGGGTCCAGCCCGGCGGCGCGCGCGAGGCCGGACGCGGAAAGACCGCGCCGGGCCGCCAAGGCGTCAATCGCGCGCCAGATCTGGCCGTGCTGCATCCTGTTACCCATACCGCAACAGCGGAGGACTTTCAACCACATCATAGGAAGAAAATCTTAGCGGTAAGACGCCGGGGCATAGGCGGGACGCGATGGCGGGCGACAGCGGCGCCAGAATCGGCGAAGCGCAGCGGCGTGAGCTTTGCGCACGATCTCGCAACCGGCGCGCTGCGCCTGATCGACCCGGAAACGGCGCATGAAGCGGCGCTGACCGGGTTGCGCCTGGGGCTCGGGCCGCGCGTGCGCGCCGACAAGTTTCCACGGCTGAAGACGACGCTGGCGGGGCTCGATCTGCCGAACCCGGTCGGCATGGCGGCGGGGTTCGACAAGAACTGCGAGGCGCCGGATGCGCTGTTTGCGGCGGGCTTCGGCTTCGTCGAGTGCGGCACGGTCACGCCGCGCCCGCAGGCGGGCAATCCGCGGCCGCGCATTTTCCGGCTCAGCGAGGACCGCTCGGTGATCAACCGGCTCGGCTTCAACAATAAAGGGCTCGACTATTTCGCCGATCGCCTCTCCGCGCGCGCGGGCAGGCCGGGCGCGCTCGGCGCCAATGTCGGCGCCAACAAGGACAGCGAGGACCGCGCCGCCGATTACGTGCTCGGCATGGGGCGGGTATGGAAGTGCGCGTCCTATGTGACGGCGAATATCTCCTCGCCTAACACGCCGGGCTTGCGCGGGCTGCAGGAGCGCGGCGCGCTGGAGAATTTGTTGGGACGCCTGCGCGAGGCGCGCGCGCCGCTCGAAGCGGCGCACGGCAGGCGCCCGCTGTTCTTGAAGGTGGCGCCCGATCTCGACGAGACGGCGGTGCGCGACATCGCCGAACTGGCGCTGGCGTACGGGCTCGACGCGCTGATCGTCTCCAACACGACGCTGCAGCGGCCCGCGCACCTGACCTCCGACCGTCGCGACGAGGCGGGCGGGCTGTCGGGCCAGGCGCTGTTTCAGATCTCGACGCACACGCTGCGCCTGTTCGCGCAAGCGCTCGGCGGGCGCTTGCCGCTGATCGGCGTCGGCGGCGTCGCGAGCGGGCTGACGGCGCTGGCGAAGATCAAGGCCGGCGCGAGCGCGGTGCAGCTCTATTCGGCGATGGCGTACGAGGGGCCGGGGCTGGTCGCGCGCGTGCTCGACGAGCTGGACGGCCTGTTGGCGGCCGACGGCTTCGATTCAGCGGCCGAAGCCGTCGGCGCCGATCTGCGCTGAATCCGACGCAAGCGCGCTATGGAGCGCGGCGCGTCCGATATCTGGCGCGACGCTTTAGGCGTTGCGCGCCATGATGCGCTGACGCATCGAGGCGGTCAGTTCGCGCAGGTTGCCCATCAGCGCGCGGATGTCGCCATTGTTGCGGCCGAGCACGGCGAGAAACTCGCTCTGCTGCTGCTGCGCCAGCCAGATCTGGTTGCCTTCCAGGATCAGCGAGACGTCGACCACCTTCCAGACGTCGCCGTTGCGCAGCAGCCGCCATTGCACCGGCTGCGCGCGGCCGCCGCCGCGCGGCTGGATTTCGCTGGTGACGATGACGTCGCGGCCGGCGACGCGCTCGACGGAGTCGGTCACGCGCAGCCCTGCGCCGTTATAGCTTTGCAGCCGGTCTTCATAGACCGCGATCGAGTATTCCTGGAACACGCGGTTCCATTCGGCGCGCAGCGCCGGATCGGCGCGCAACTGGGCGCCGTGGCGGCCGAGCACGAAATTGGCGATGCGCGGCATGTCGGCGAACTGCTCCATCAGGCGATCGAACGTCTGACGGCGCTGCGTTGCGCTGATCGAGCGGTCGCCCAGCGTGCGCAGTGCGGCGGTCGCGTGCTCCTGCACGTAGCGCTCGGCGTCGGCGTTGCGCGCCGCGTGCGCGTCAGGAGCGGCAGCGAACACGCCAAGCCCCAGCAAGCCTGCAAAGAACGCGGCGCGGGTGATTGGGAGGTTCACTGTGCTTCTCCTTCAAAATAGTCCAATGCGAAGTAGGTCAGACCGATCTCGTCTGGTGCAGAGGGTGCGTAGCTTACGGCTTCGCCGCCCCCCGGCGATGTGTCCTCGGTCTCAGGGATGTCCTCGAAATCGGGCAAGTCTTGGACGCCGCCGCGTCCGTTTTCGATCGCGCTCGCGCGCAGCAAGCCGTACGAGGTGCGGAAAGAGGCGTACGGATCGACCGAGTTGGCGCGCACGTCGTCGACGGTTTCCAGCAAGTGCTCGCGCACCGACAAGCCGGTCAGCGCGCCGCGCGCGATGCGCGCCGCGTCAGCGTCTTCGCCATTGGCGTAGTTGAGCGGATCGAGCGCCAAGTCGACCAGGCGCCCGGCGGTGTCGCGCACATTGCTCGGGCCGAAGATCGGCACGAACAGATACGGGCCGGCCGGCACGCCCCACACGGCGAGCGTCTGGCCGAAGTCCTCGTGGTGATATTCAAGTCCGGCGCTGGCGGCGGGGTCGAACACGCCGGCGATGCCGATCGTGGTGTTGAGGCCGAAGCGCGCGGCGGTGACGCCGGCGCGCGCGAACTCGGCCTGCAGCAGGTCGTTGGCGAAGATCACGGGGCCGCGCAGGTTGCGCAGAAAGTTGCGCACGCCCTGGCGCACGGGGCCGGGCGTTGCGGCGCGATAGCCGCGCGCGAACGGCTCGATCACGGCGTTGTCGATCGACTCATGCACGGCGAACAGGTCGCGGTTGAGCGGCTCCCACGGATCGCTCACCGGCGCTTGCGCCAACGCAAGGCCGGGCACGGCCAAATAGGCCATGAATGCGAACGTCGGCACTTGTCCCCGCATTGGTCCTTACCCTTGCGCCGGCGAGATAATAAGCCGTTTGGGTTAATCAACTTTGCGAGTGAACTGCGCCGCCCGGCGCTCGGCTGCGACCGCGGTCACGCCTTCGCCGCAGTGAATTAACCAACAGAAAACGCAAGGTTTTTGAAAAGGCGAGGCGTCTCGGCCACACCTCCGATTAGTTTTTTGCGGCGCCGAAGACGGGACGCAAGAAAGGGCTTCCCAAGCGCCCGCCGATCACGTCATATAAAGATATGTTTATATCTCCAATTCAGCTCGCGCCAGAGCGCCGCGACGCCGAGCGCGTCGTCGGCGCGCTGCGGGCGGCGGGGGAGCAGACCAGGCTGCGCATGCTGGCGCTGCTCACGGAAGGCGAGTTGGCGGTCGGCGAACTGGCGCAGGCGCTGGGGCAGAGCCAGCCGCGCGTGAGCCGGCACCTGAAGCTGCTGACCGAAGCGGGGCTGGTGGAGCGCGCGCCGGAGGGCGCATGGGTGTTCTACCGGCTGCCGCGCGCGCACACGACCGAGCGGCATTTCGCGGAAGCGGCGCTCGGCATGCTCGATCCGAACGATCCGCTGCTGGTGCGCGACGCCGAGCGGCTGCAGGAAATCCGCGCCGCGCGCGAAGCGGCGGCGGCGGAATACTTTGAGCGCAACGCCGCCGACTGGGAGCGGGTGCGGGCGCTGCACCTGCCGGAGGCGGACATCGACAGCGCCATTCTGGCGGCGGCGGGCGAGGGGCCGTTCGAGCTGATGGTCGATGTCGGCGTCGGCCAGGGACGGATGATCCAGCTGTTCTCGGACCGCGTGCGGCGCGCCGAGGGCTTCGACACCTCGCGCCAGATGCTGGCGATCGCGCGCGCCTCGCTCGACGATCTCAAGGCGAAAGCGGCGGTGCGGTTCGGCGACGCCTATGCGCCGCCGATCGAGCGCGGCGCCGCCGACCTCGTGACCATTCACCAGGTGCTGCACTTCCTGGCCGATCCGGGCCGGGCGATCGCGGAGGCGGCGCGCCTGCTGAAGCCGGGCGGACGGCTCGTCATCGTCGATTTTGCGCCGCATGCGCTCGAATTCCTGCGCGAGGAGCACGCGCATCGCCGGCTGGGGTTCGCCGATTCCGAGATCGCCGACTGGTGCGCCGCCGCCGACATCGCGCAGCTGAAGACGACGGCGCTTGCGCCGCAGAAGAGCGGCGCGCTCACAGTGAAGATCTGGGTGGGAGATAAGGCATGAGCGGAGCCCACGCACACAACCTGATCGCGGAAGCGGCCGAGCGTCTGGCGGCGCCGCGCGTCTCGTTCGAGTTCTTCCCGCCGAAGACCGAGGCGCTGGAGACGCAGCTCTGGGACTCGATCCGCAAGCTCGAACCGTTGGCGCCGAGCTTCGTCTCGGTGACCTACGGCGCCGGCGGCTCGACGCGCGACCGCACTCACCGCACTGTCGCGCGCATCGTCGCGGAGACGAAGCTGAAGCCGGCGGCGCATCTCACCTGCGTCGGCGCCAGCCGCGAGGAGATCGACGGCGTGCTGCGCGACTATTGGAGCGCGGGCGTTCGCCATATCGTGGCGCTGCGCGGCGATCCGCCGGGCGGCGTCGGCGCGGCTTATGCGCCGCATCCCGAGGGCTATGCGGGCGCGGTCGATCTGGTCGCCGGCGCACGGAAGGTGGCGGAGTTCGAAGTCTCCGTCGCGGTGCATCCGGAGCGGCATCCGGCCAGCGCCACCTGGGCCGCCGACATCGAGAACTTCAAGCGCAAGCTCGAAGCCGGCGCCACGCGCGGCATTTCGCAGTTCTTCTTCGACGCGGACGTGTTCCTGCGTTTCCGCGACCGGCTCGCGGCGGCGGGCGTCGCCGCGCCGGTCGTGCCGGGGATCATGCCGGTGACCAACGTCAAGGGCCTGAAGAAGATGGCCGACGGCTGCGGCGCGACGCTGCCGGGCTGGCTGGCGCGGCTGTTCGACGGGCTCGACGACGATCCTGACACGCGCCGCCTGGTGGCGTCGGCGACGACGGCGCAATTGTGCGCGCATCTCGCCGCCGAGGGCGTCGAGGATTTTCATTTCTACACGCTGAACCGCGCCGATCTGACGCTCGCGATCTGCCGCATCATCGGCGTGCGCGCCAAGGAGCAGGCGGTATGAGCCGTGAACGATGGAGCGCGCGTCTTCGGACGCGCCTGTGCGGGCCTGAAGGCCCGCGTTCCGGAGGCGCGCCATGAACCGCGCCCAGCGTCTCGCCGCGCTCAACGCCGAACTGGCCAAGCGCATCCTGATCCTGGACGGATCGATGGGCGCCTATCTGCAGGGCTTCGGCCTCACCACCAACGATTTCCACGGCACCCGCTTCGTCGAGCACCCGATGTCGCTGAAGGGCGACAACGACGTCCTGGTGCTGACGCAGCCGGAGACGATCGCCAAGGTGCACGAGGCTTATGTCGCCGCCGGAATCGACATCGTCTCCACCAATACGTTCAACGCCACGCGCATCAGCCAGGGCGAGTACGCGCTGGAAGACGTCGTCTATGAGATCAATGTCGAGGCGGCGCGGCTGGCGCGGGAGGTCTGCGACCGCGCCGAGGCGCAGGACGGCAAGCCGCGCGCGGTGGCGGGTTCGATCGGGCCGACGACGAAGCTTCTGTCGATGTCGCCCGAAGTCGGCGATCCGGGCCGGCGCGATGCGGATTTCGACGGCATGGCCAAGGGCTACGAGGAGCAGGTTCTCGGCCTGATCGAGGGCGGCGCCGACCTGCTGCTGATCGAAACCGTCACCGATACGCTGAACGCGAAGTCGGCGCTGTGGGGCGCGTGGGAGGCGTTCGACAGGACCGGCGTCGAGCTGCCGCTGTGGATCAGCGGCACGATCACCGACCGTTCCGGCCGCACGCTGTCGGGGCAGACGGTGGAGGCGTTCTACAGTTCCGTGCGCCACGCCGATCCGTGGGCGGTGGGCTTGAACTGCGCGCTCGGGCCCGCCGACATGCGCGCGTTCCTCGCCGATCTCGCGCGCGTCGCGGAATGCGCGGTGAGCGCCTATCCCAACGCCGGCCTGCCCAACGCCATGGGCGGCTATGACGAGACTCCGCATTCGATGGAAGACCACTACGCCGAGTGGGCGCGCGCCGGCTTGCTCAACATCGCCGGCGGCTGCTGCGGCACGACGCCGGAGCATATCGAGCACATGAAGCACGCGGTCGAAGGCGTCGCGCCGCGGAAAATTCCCGTGCGCGACGTGCGCCTAAAACTCGCCGGCCTCGAACCTTTCACGGCGGCGGCGTAGCATGAGCAAGACCTATGACGCGCTCGACGATCGCTTGATCGGCTTCATCCGCGCACAAAAGATGTTCTTCGTGGCGACGGCGCCGCTGTCAGGCGAGGGGCGCGTGAACGTGTCGCCGAAAGGCTATGACAGCTTCGCAGTTCTCGATCCCAACACCGTCGCCTATCTCGACCTCGGCGGGTCGGGCGTGGAGACGATCGCGCATGTGCGCGAGAACGGGCGCATCACGATCATGTTCTGCGCCTTCGAGGGCGCGGCCAACATCCTGCGTCTTTACGGGCGCGGAGAGGCGGTCTGCATGGGCGAGCCCGGCTTCGATGCGCTCAAGGCGCTGTTCCCGAACTTCGACCGAGCCCGCGCAGTGATCCGGGTTAAGCTCGACCGGATTGCGGACAGTTGCGGGTGGGGCGTGCCGTTCTACGACTTCCGCAGTGAACGCGACCAGCTGCAGCGCTGGGTCGAAGCGCGTCCGCGCGAGGAATGGGAAGAGCGCCGCTATGCGACGAATGGGCGGAGCATCGACGGCCTGACCGGGCTGGTGAAACCGGAGCCACGTTCATGACCGGGTCAAACCCCTTCGCCAACTTCGTCATCGTCGGCGAGCGCACCAACGTCACCGGCTCGGCGAAGTTCCGCAAGCTGATCGAGGCGGACGATTACGCCGGCGCGCTCGACGTCGCGCGCCAGCAGGTCGAGTCGGGCGCCAACGTGCTCGACGTGAACGTGGACGCGGCGCTGATCGACGGACCGGCCGCGATGCGCCGTTTCCTCAACCTGATCGCGTCCGAACCCGACATCGCGAAAATCCCGCTGATGATCGACAGCTCCAAATGGGAGGTGATCGAGGCGGGGCTCAAATGCGCGCAGGGCAAGTCGATCGTGAACTCGATCTCGCTGAAGGAGGGCGAGGAGGCGTTCCTGCACTACGCCAGGCGCGTGCGCCGCTACGGCGCGGCGGCCGTGGTGATGGCGTTCGACGAGCAGGGGCAGGCGGATACGACCAGGCGCAAGATCGAAATCTGCACGCGCGCCTATCATTTGCTGGTCGACCACGGCTTCCCGCCCGAAGACATCATCTTCGACCCGAACATCTTCGCGGTGGCGACGGGGATCGAGGAGCACGCCGACTATGCGCTCGCCTTCTTCGAGGCGACGCGCATCATCCGCGAGTCGCTGCCGCATGCGCATGTCTCGGGCGGCGTCTCCAACGTCTCGTTCTCGTTCCGCGGCAACGAGCCGGTGCGCGAGGCGATGCATGCGGTGTTCCTCTATCACGCCATCCGCGCCGGCATGGACATGGGCATCGTCAACGCCGGTTCGCTCACGCTCTATGACGAGGTCGAGCCGGAACTGCGCGAGCGCGTCGAGGACGTGCTGCTGAACCGCCGCGACGATGCGACCGAGCGGCTGCTCGAGTTCGCCGAGACGGTGAAGGGCGGCAAGAAGAAGGACGCCGCGCGCGATCTGTCCTGGCGCGAGAAACCGGTGAAGGAGCGGCTCGCGCACGCGCTGGTGCACGGCATCAACGAATTCATCGTCGAGGATGCCGAACAGGCGCGCCTCGAGGCCGAGCGTCCGCTGCACGTGATCGAAGGGCCGCTGATGGACGGCATGTCCATCGTCGGCGACCTGTTCGGCGCGGGCAAGATGTTCCTGCCGCAGGTGGTCAAGTCGGCGCGGGTGATGAAGCAGGCGGTGGCGCACCTCATTCCGTACATGGAAGAGGAGAAGGAGCGCACCGGCATGGCCGGCAAGTCGAACGGCAAGATCGTGATGGCGACCGTGAAGGGCGACGTGCACGATATCGGCAAGAACATCGTCGGCGTCGTGCTGCAATGCAACGGCTACGAGATCGACGATCTCGGCGTGATGACGCCGTGCGAGAAGATATTGGAGCGGGCGAAGGAAATCGGCGCCGATGCGATCGGCCTCTCCGGGCTGATTACGCCCAGCCTCGACGAGATGGTGTTCGTGGCGAGCGAGATGGAGCGGCTGGGCATGAACCTGCCGCTCCTGATCGGCGGCGCCACCACCTCGCGCACGCACACCGCGGTGAAGATCGCGCCCGCCTATTCGGGGCCGACGATCTACGTGCCGGATGCGTCCAAGGCGGTGCCGGTGGTGCAGAAGCTGCTGGGCGACGACCGCGATGCGCTGATCGCCGAAACGAAGTCCGACCAGGGCGCGGCGCGCGAGAGCTACTTCTCCGGCCAGGACAAGCGCCCGCGCCTGCCGCTCGCCAAGGCGCGCCAGCGCGCGCCCAAGCTCGACTATGCGCCGGTCAAGCCCAGCTTCCTCGGCGTCCGCGCGTTCGAGCATTACCCGCTCGAACAGCTTGTGCCGTATATCGACTGGACGCCGTTCTTCGCGTCATGGGAATTGATGGGCCGCTACCCGGCGATCCTCGAAGACGACATCGTCGGCGAGGCGGCGCGCAATCTCTATCGCGACGCGCGCGCGATGCTGGATCAGCTCGTCGCCGAGAAATGGGTGACCGCCTCCGGCGTCGTCGGCTTCTGGCCGGCCAATCGCGACGGAGACGATATCGTTCTTTGGCGGGACGAGCGGCGCGACGGCGAACTGGCGCGCCTGCACACGCTGCGCCAGCAGATGGACAAGGGCGAAGCCAAGGGCAATTTCGCGCTCGCCGATTTCGTTGCGCCGGAAGCCGATTATGTCGGCGCCTTCGCGGTGACCGCCGGCATCGGCGAGGAAGAGATCGCCATCCGCTTCAAGCGCGCCAACGACGATTACTCCGCCATCGTGGCGCAGGCGCTGTGCGACCGCCTGGCCGAAGCGTTCGCCGAAGCGATGCACGCGAAGGTGCGGCGCGAACTCTGGGGCTATGCGCGCGACGAAGCGCTGAACTATGACGATCTCATCGCCGAGAAGTATCGCGGCATCCGCCCTGCGCCCGGCTATCCGGCGCAGCCCGACCACACCGAAAAGCGCACCGTCTTCGATCTGCTCGACGCCACCGCGCGCGCCGGCATCGGCCTCACCGAAGGCTTCGCGATGACGCCGCCGTCGTCCGTCAGCGGGCTCTATTTCGCGCATCCGCAAGCGGAGTATTTCGGCGTCGGCAAGATCGATCGCGATCAGGTCGAGGATTATGCGCGGCGCAAGGGCTGGGACGTCGCGACCGCCGAACGCTGGCTGGCCCCGATCCTCAGCTACGATCCGCTGCTGAAGCGGGCCGGCTAGCTTTACCTTGGACCGCCGGCGTCTCGCCGGCGTCGCCGTTCGAATTTTCGCGCCGGGTCGAAGCGGAACCGTCTCCGCCGGCGATCCAAAAAGGGGAAGGTCGCCGTTCGTCCCCCGACGGCGACGCGCCCGTCGCAATTTTGTGGCGCCGCAGGCCGCCGCTGCTAGAACGGCCCGAATCCGTTGGGGGTCTCATGAAACGTATCATCACGATGGTCGCCGCCGCGCTCGCGCTGGTTGCGTGCGCGACGTCTTCCGCGCCGCAGCGGAGCGCTGCGCTCGACGTCGCGCCGCTCGCCTACACGATGCGCACGCTGGAGAACGGCTTGCGCGTCTACGCGATGCCCGATCCGAACACCGCGAACGTCTCGGTGCAGGTCTGGTACGACGTCGGCTCCGTCGACGATCCCGAAGGCCGTTCGGGCTTCGCGCACCTGTTCGAACACATCATGTTCAAGTCGACGCGCAACATGCCGGAGCAGTTCTTCGACCGGCTGACGGAAGATGTCGGCGGCTTCAACAACGCCTCCACCTATGACGACTTCACCAACTATTACGAGGTCGTTCCCGCCAATCATCTCGAGCGCGTGCTGTGGGCCGAGGCCGACCGGATGGGCTCGCTGGTCGTCAACGAAGAAAGCTTCGCCTCCGAGCGCAACGTGGTGAAAGAAGAGCTGCGCCAGCGCGTGCTGGCTTCGCCCTACGGCCGGCTGTTCTACTTCTATCTGAACCAGGCCAATTACGACGTGCACCCGTACGGCCGTCCGGGCATCGGCTCGATCGAAGATCTCGACGCCGCCACGGTCGAGGACGTGCGCGCGTTCCACGCGACGTACTATCGCCCGGACAATGCGGTGCTGGTCGTCGCCGGCAATTTCGATCAGGCGCAGCTCGACCGCTGGATCGATCGGTATTTCGGCGACATCGCCCGTCCGAGCCGCGCCATCCCGCGCGACTATCCGGCCGAACCTGCGCGCACGCAGCCGCGCGACTACACCGTCTATGCGCCGAACGTGCCGCTGCCGGCGGTGATGATCTCGTACCCGCAGCCGGCCTCGACCGATCCCGACCTGCCGGCGCTGTTCGTGCTCGATGCGATCATGTCGCGCGGCAATTCCTCGCGGCTTTATCAGTCGCTGGTCTATGAGCAGCAGATCGCCGCGCAAGTGTTCACCAATCTGGAGGCGACGCAGGATCCGGGCGCCTACGGCCTGTTCGCGATCCTGTCGGAGGGCCAGTCGGCCGACGCCGGCGTCGCCGCGCTGACCGCCCAGATCGCGCGCATGCGCGACGAGCCGGTGACGCCGGCCGAACTCGACGAAGCCAAGAACGAGATCGTCACTTCCACCATCGAGAACCGCGAGACCGCTTACGGCCGCGCGTTCGAACTGGCGGACGCGGTGATCCGCTACGGCGACGCCGGTTACGCCGACCGCCTGCTCGCGGCCGTGCAGGCGACGACGGCGGCGGACGTGCAGCGCGTCGCGCGCCGCATCCTCAACGACCAGCGCCGCGTCGTGGTGCGCTACCTGCCGGAGCAGGAGGGCGCCGCCGGCGACACGATCCGGACCTCGCCGCACATCCAGGCGCGCCGGCTCGACATCCCGCAGTCGGAAATCCCGACCTACACGCTCGCCGCCGAAGCCCAGCGCGAGCAGCCCCCGGCGCCCGGCGCGCCGGTCGACGCGCGCATTCCGCAGACCTCGCAGCGCACGCTGGCGAACGGCCTGCGCGTGATCGTGGCGCCCAACCGCGCCTTGCCGCTGGTCAGCGCCGACCTGCGCGTCGCCTCCGGCGGCAGCGCCGATCCCGCCGACCGCGCCGGTCTCGCCAGCATGACGGCGGACCTGCTCACGCGCGGCACCGCCACGCGCAGCGCCACCGAGATCGCGCGTCAGATCGAGTCGCTGGGCGCGAGCATCGGTTCGGGCGCCGGCGTCGATTCGTCCGCCGTCTCGCTGATGACGCGCTCGGACCGCGCCGACGACGCCTTCGCCGTGTTCGCTGACGTCGCGCGCAACCCGGCGTTCGCGCAGGACGAACTTGAGCGCGCGCAGCAGGAGGCGCTCGACGGTTTGCAGGTGGCGCTGAGCCAGCCCGGCTCGATCGGCCAGATGGCGATGACGCGGGCGATCTATGGCGAGGCGCCGTACGGCGCAGTGGCATCGCCGCGCAGCATCGGCGCGATCACGCGCGAGGAAATGGGCGGCTTCCACCGCACTTTCTGGCGTCCCGACAACGCCGTGCTCGTCATCACCGGCGACGTTTCCGCCGACGAGGGCTTTGCGCTGGCCGAACGCCATTTCGGCGGCTGGGCGCGCCCCGAGGCGCCGCTGCCGGCGCGTCCGGATGCATCGGCCCACGCGGCCTCCGCGCGCACCATCGTCGTCGACCTGCCGCAGACCGGCCAGGCCGCCGTGCTGATGGGATTGCGCGGGGTCGCGCGCACCGACGCGGACTATTTCCCGCTCCTGGTCGCCAACAACGTGCTTGGCGGCGGCTACTCGGCCCGGCTCAACACCGAGATCCGCATCCGCCGCGGGCTCTCCTACGGCGCCGGCTCCAGCCTGCAGGCGCGCATGGCGCCGGGTCCGATCGTCGCCTCGGCGCAGACGCGCAACGATGCGGCGGTGCAGGTGTACGAACTGATGCGGGCCGAGATCGACCGCATCGGCGACACCCCGGCGCCGGAAGCGGAGCTTACCGCCCGCAAGGCGGTGCTGATCGGCGGCTTCGGCCGCAGCATCGAGACGACGGCGGGTCTGGCCGGGCAAATCTCGACGCTGGCCCTTTACGGCCTGCCGCCGGAGCGGCTTGGCGCCTACGTCGCCGACATCACCAGCGTGACGCCGGCGCAGGCGCAGGCCGCGGCGCAGCGTTATTTCGATCCCGATCGCGCCGATCTGGTGATCGTTGGGGACGCGCGGCATTTCTACGACGGCGTCCGCCGGGTGCGGCGCAACGCCGAGCGCATTCCGGTTTCAGAATTGAATCTGGACGAGGAATCGCTCCGCTGAAGCTGTGGGCAGCGTCGCGTTTGAAGGCGTGACGCTGCCCGCGACTCAGTTAATGTCCGGCCGGTGATCGGAAAAAACGCCATCCGGATCGGCGCTATAGCGCTTGCGCTCTGCACGCTTTCGTTCGCGGCGGGCATCGCGGGCGACCTGGCCGAGCCGCCGCGCTCGGGCGTGCGGGTGGTGGTGCGGATTCCGCCGGAGCTGCCGCAGGACGCGGTTCGCGCCGGCCCGATCGCCGGGATGATGGCGACCAGCGCCGCGGCCGCCGCCGCGCCGTACCGCGCGCCGCGCCAGCTCAGGGCGGCGCAGCCGGCGGTCGAGGCCGAAGAGGTGATTCTCCCGATCGAGAAGCCGCGGCGCGCCGAGGCCCGCGCCGACATTAAGCAAGACCCCGACCGCGCCCCGAAGCCGGCTGACGCATAGGCCAGCTGACGTGCAGGCCAGCTGACGTACAGGTAAGTGCGGCTTTGCCGCAACATGGGCGCAGGCTGTCTGCAACACGCCAAAAAAGCGCCCAGGTCAAAGGCTCATCTCTTCGCCTATGAGCCAATCCGGCGGGCCGAGTCTGACGGGACGAGGCGCTGCGGCCGTCGCCGCTGCGCTCGCCTTGGCTGCGCCCGGGCTGGCCGGGGCCCAGCAACAGCCGCAGCGCCAGACGGCGCCGCCGGTGCAGGGGCTCTATTCCACCTCCGCCGGGGCGACCCGCTACGCCACGCCCGACGGCGCCGTCCGCTTCGTGCTCGACCGCTCGGGCGGCCGCGCGGCCCTGGTGCAGTTCGAGGGCGATCCCGAGGTGCACGTGCTGCGCCCGGCCATGGCGGCCGGCGGCGGCGAAATCTACCGCACCGAGGATGGCGACGTCGCGCTGCGCATCACCCCGCACGGCGGCATCATCGTTTATACGCGCGCCCTGCGCACCGGCGCGGCGGCTTCGGAAGAAGCGCGCGTCGCGCCGCTGACGCCGGAAGCCATCGCCTTCGCCGAGATGCAGGAGCGCTTTCGCCGGCTGCAGGTCAGCGCGCGGCGCAGCGTCGGCGCGCCGATCACGTTCACGGTGCCGGCGCGCATGTCGGCGCCGGCGGCGGGCGTGGTGGTCGACGCGGCGGAACGCGCGGCGGAGGGGCTGGCGGCGGCGCCGATGACCAATGTGCGCCGGGTGATCATCAGCTTCGGCCCGCAGCCGCGCGTGGTGCTGGACGGCGACCAGCTTTACATCCAGGTCGCGCCCCAGCTCGGCTACGCCGGGCGCCCCTCGTCGAACACGATCCGCAATGTCGTGACCGGCGAAGTCCAAGGCCCGACGCAATAGGTCGCCCGGAGAAGCGGCTTTCTTCTAAAGCGCCGCGCTGAATATCGGACGCGCCCCTATGGACCGCCGGCGTCCCGCCGGCATGCGGTTTCGTTTACAAGCCAGCGAGTCATTCCGGGCGGAGGCGCGCATGCGCCGCAGACCCGGAACCCAGGGCGAGCGGCGTATCGCTCGCCCTGGGTTCCGGATCGCGCTCCGCGCGTCCGGTAATGACTCGCGCGATGGGGCCGGTGCCGGGCGTCGCCTTGGCGTCATGCTGAGCTTGTCGAAGCATGACGCCATTCTCACGTGGCGCATGCCGGCGGGACGCCGGCGGTCCATATCAGGCTTGCGTCGAATTTGGCGCGCGGCGCTTTAGCCGAGGTCGAATGGACGCGATCGTACGCGTTTCACCTCGATCACGTGCACGGCCCGGTAGATGCTTTCGCCCAGCCGTTTGAGTTCCGACGCGATCCGAGCCCCCTCAGCCGAGACGTCCGCTTCGTCGAAAGCGATAATCACGACGCCGGCGGAGTTGGCGAATCCGCGCAGCGCCAGTTCCGCCATGTCATAGTCACGCGCCAGCACGACGCGGCCATCGGCGAACGCCGTCTCCATAACTTGAAGGTCGGAGCTGTTGAGCGGCAATACCTCGCGCTGGGCGACGACATCGAAGCCGTGACCGCCGAGAGCCTTGGCCAGTGCTGGCGATACGCTTGCGTCCAGGAACAAGCGCATTTACTTCGCAGCGACTAGACCGTCGTGGCGCACCAACTCCGCCGCGTAGGCGGTGGCCGCAAGTACGTCGTCTCGGGTCAATTCGGGGAATTCAGCGGCGATCTGATCCGCAGAAAGCCCCGTCGACAAGCGGCGCATAATAACCTCGACGCTAATGCGCGTGCCGACAATACAGGGTTTGCCGAGCAAGACGGCCGGATCCCGGGTGATACGCTCGTGCGCCATGCACAAAACTTAGCTTCCCGGCGTCGGCTTCGCTAGCCCTTGAAAGTGTCCTTACGCTTGCGGACCTCGGCGAAGGCTTGCCAGTCCGGCGCGCCGGCCAGGCCGAGCGACGCCTTCAGCAGCGGCGCGCGCAGGAACGGGTTGGTGTCCTTCTCCACTCCGAGCCGCATCGGCACGGTGGGCCGGCCTGCGGCGCGGAGCCTGTCGATCTCTGCGGCGCGCGCGGCGAGCGTTTCGTTTCCGGCGTCCACGGCGACGGCGAAGCGGGCGTTCGACTGAGTGTATTCGTGCGCGCAATAGAGCGTGGCGTCGTCCGGCAGCGCGGCGATTTTCTGCAGACTCGCCCACATCTGTTCGGCTGTGCCTTCGAAGATGCGGCCGCAGCCGAGCGCGAACAGCGCGTCGCCGACGAACGCGGTGTTCTCGGCGTCGAACACGTAGGCGATGTGCCCCAGCGTGTGCCCCCCGACATCGAGCACGCGCGCTTCGGCGCCGCCCAGCTTCACCACGTCGCCTTCGGCGACGATGCGGTCCGGCGCCGCGCCGATCCGCTCGACCTCGGCGGGGCCGGTCACGCGCGCGCCGGTGGCGGCCTTGAGCGCCGCGTTGCCGCCGGCGTGATCGGGATGCCAGTGCGTGTTCCAGATGTCGGTGATGCGCCAGCCCTTCGCCTGCGCCTGGCGCAGAATCTCGTCCGCGTCCGGCGTGTCGATGGCGGCGGTCGCGCCGCTCTGCGGCTCGTGGACCAGGAAGCCGTAATTGTCGCTGAGACAGGGGAATTGGTGGATTTGAAGCATCGATTAGGGATTGGGGATTAGGGGCTAGGGAGCCGTGCGTACTGTTCCGCCGCCGCGGCGGACCTTAATGTAGAGCCGCCGCCCGCATTGTCCTACCCCAATCCCTGATCCCAGCCCCCAGTCCCCAAATGCGCGTCGATGTTCTTGCCCTGCAGCGCTTCTACGCCTCGCCCTTGGGCGAAGCGGTGCGGCGCGCCGCGTCGCGGCGGCTCGCGACGCTGTGGCCGCAGGCGGATGGGCTCGACGTGCTGGGGCTGGGCTATCCCTCGCCCTATCTCGGCCGCTTCCAGAAGGGCGCGCGCCGCACGGTGGCGATGATGCCGGCCGCGCAAGGGGCCGAGCCGTGGGCCGGCGACAACGGCCGCGTGCTGACCGCGCTCGCCGACGACCGGCGCTTGCCGTTCATGGACGCCGTGTTCGACCGCGTGCTGCTGGTGCATGCGCTCGAAGAGGCGGAGGCGCCCAACGTCATGCTGCGCGACGTGTGGCGCGTGATGGCGCCTGAGGGGCGGCTGGTCGTCATCGTCGCCAACCGCTGGAGCCTGTGGGCGCAGTCCGGCGCGACGCCGTTCGGGCATGGCCGGCCCTATTCGCGCACGCAGCTGGCGACGCTGCTGTCGGACTCCATGTTCGAGCCGGTTGTCTCGGCCCGCGCGCTATACGCGCCGCCGCTGAGCTGGGCGCCGATCGTGCGCACCGCCGATGCGTTCGAGAGCGTTGGCGAACTGCTCTGGCCGGCGCAGGGCGGGCTGGTGCTGATGGAGGCGGTGAAACGGCTCTACGCCAATACCGCGCGCTCGGAGGGGCGTGTCCTTTTGGCCAAGGCGCCGCGCCGAACGCCGCAGGGAGCGCCGGGAAACTTGCCCAAGCGCGATCGGTGAGGCTTATGTTGCGTGTGCGAAGGGGGGCCTTGTGAAGCTGATTACCGCCATCATCAAGCCGAGCCGGCTCGACGCCGTGCTCGAAGCCTTGAAGGACGCCGGCATTGGCGGCCTGACCGTCTCGGAAGTGCGCGGTTTCGGCCGCCAGAAGGGCAAGACGGAAGTCTATCGCGGCGCCGAATACGAAGTGAAGCTGCTGCCCAAGGTGAAGATCGAAATCGCCGCCGACGAGGCTATCGTCGAAAAGGCGGTCGAGGCGATCGCCGCCACGGCCAAGACCGGCAAGATCGGCGACGGCAAGATCTGGGTCGCCGACCTCGACTACATCCAGCGCATTCGCACCGGCGAAACCGGGCAAGCCGCCGTCGAGGGCTGAAGCCGCGCGACCAAAGACGTTCGTCGCAACCCCTCGTGCGGAGCTGGCGGGTTCCGCTAAACTGCGGCCGGAACTTCTCCCCCAACATCGCAAGGGACAGATCACATGCAACTCTCAAGGCGCGCGCTGCTTGGCGCGACCGCGGCCGGCTTGGCGCTCGCCGCGTGCGGCCGCCAGGCGCAGAGCGGCGATCTCAACGGCATTCTCGAGCGGCTCTCGACCGACATCCTGCGTGAGATCCCCGAATACGCGACCAGCCTCGCCGTCTCCGAAGAGCAGGCCGGCGGGCGCTACATCGACCGTCTGAGCGATTACTCGAAAGAAGGGGCGCTGCGCCTGCGCGGCGTCGCCGAGCGCGCTCTCGGCGAATTGCGCGCGTTGAACCGCGAGCGGCTCGAACCGAACGATCGCGTCACCTATGATATCGTGGCCACGGCGCTGCAGGACAGCGTCGACGCCGCCCGCTTCGAGCACGGCGGCGGCGCCCAGTCGCCCTATGTCGTGACCCAGCTCACCGGCGCCTACACCAGCATTCCGGACTTCCTCGCCAGCCAGCATCCGGTGACGAACCGCGAACAGGCGGACGCCTATCTCGCGCGGCTCTCGGCTTACGCCCGCGCGCTCGATCAGGAAACCGCGCGCATCGGCGAGGATGCGGCGACCGGCGTGATCCAGCCGAACTTCACCATCGCCGGCGCGGACGGCAATGGCGGCGCCGTCGCCCAGCTGGGCACCTTCGCGGCCACGGCGCCGGCGCAGACGGTGCTGGTGACGTCGTTGCAGAGCCGCCTCGCCGGCGTCGCCGACATCGCCGACGCCGACAAAGCCGCGCTCGCGCAGCGCGCCGAGCAGATCGTGCGCGACGAGGTGCTGCCGGCCTATCGGCGCCAGATCGACGCGCTCAACGCGGTCTTGCCGCGCGCGACCGCCGACGCCGGCGTATGGCGCCTGCCGAACGGCGCCGATCTCTACGCGACCGCGCTGCGCGCCTACACCACCACCACCATGTCGCCGGAAGAATTGCACCAGATGGGCGTCGACCTCATCGCGCAGTTCACCGGCGAGATGGATGCGATCTTCCGCGCGCAAGGCATGACCCGCGGCACGGTCAACGAGCGCATCAACGCGCTGGGCCGCCGTCCGGATCAGATCTTCCCGAGCACGGACGCGGGGCGCGAGGCGCTGCTGGCGATGCTCAACGAGCAGATGCGCGTCATCACCGCGCGCATGCCGGAGGTGTGCGGCGTGCAGGCGCGCGCGACGCTCGAAATCAAGCGCGTGCCGGAATATATCGAAGCGGGCGCGCCGGGCGGCTATTATCAGGTCGCCGCGCTCGACGGTTCGCGGCCGGGCGCCTACTACATCAACCTGCGCGATCCGGCGAACGAGTGGCCGAAATTCACGCTGCCGACGCTGACCTATCACGAAGGCACGCCGGGCCATCACTGGCAGCTGTCGCTCCAGCAGGAAGCGGGCGAGATGCCGTTCATCCGCCGCGCGCTCCTGGGCTTCAGCGGCTTCAGCGAGGGCTGGGGCCTCTACGCCGAACAGCTCGCGGACGAGATGGGCATGTACCGGAACGATCCGTTCGGCCGCATCGGCTATCTGCAATCGATGACGTTCCGCGCCTCGCGCCTCGTCGTCGACACCGGCATCCATCACATGCGCTGGACGCGCGAGCAGGCGATCGACTCGATGATGCAGGCGACGGGCGATCAGCGCTCAAACGTCACCACCGAAGTCGAGCGCTATTGCGTGTGGCCGGGCCAGGCGTGCAGCTACATGGCGGGCCGCCAGGCGCTCAACCGCATGCGCGACGGCGCGCGCGCGGCGCTGGGCGACCGCTTCGACCTGCGCGCGTTCCACGACCGCGTGCTCACCAACGGCTCGACGCCGCTGACGGTGACGGACGGGCTCGTGAACGAGTGGGTCGCGGAAGTGCAGCGCGCTTAAGCGCTGCGCCGGCGAGCTGGCGATACGCCGGCGGTCCATGGACCGCCGGCGCCCTCGCCGGCATGGCGCGACGGCTGCGGTTGGTGTTGACGCCTATCCGATAAGGCGCAGGCCGGCGTTTCATTTCATCCTGCACGTGGGTCGAAGCTGAAACGCCGTCGCAACGGACGACGATGCGCTTCATGGCGCCAGGACGAACACCGCCTGTTCGGCGAACCAGTTGGCGCGCCACAGCGTCCTGGCGAACGGCGCGCCGGTGTGGCCGCGCGAGATCGGCACGGCGCGCTCGACGCTCATGCGCATGTCGCGGGCGAGGCCGGCGAAATCGCGGACCGTGCAGGGCGCATCGTCGGTCCAGCGCGCCAGCTTGCCCTGAAATATCATGCGCAGCCGCGGGCGCCAGTGCCCGGCGTTGTTGATCGAGACGATCACCCGTTCGCCCACGCGCGCGGCCGTGCGCAAGACGGCGGCGGGATCGTGCAGCTTCATCAGCGCGTGCGAGAAGATGATGTAATCGAACGCTGCGCTCGGGAATTGTTCGAGGTCACGCTCAGCGTCGCCCTGCACCACCGAAAGCCCGCGCGAGACGCAGCGGTGCACTTTCGCCGGATCGATATCCAGGCCGCGGACGCTGGCGCTGCATTCCTTGATCAGCATGCGCATCAGCGCGCCGTCGCCGCAGCCGACATCGAGCACGCGCGCGCCGTCGGCGACGATCTGGGCGATCACGTCGTGATCGGCGCGCGGCTGAAGGCCGGTGCGTTCGACCGGCGCCGGATGAACGAGTTCAAGCTGCGCCATCAGCGGGCTCCTGCCTGCAGCGCCAGGCCGCGGGCGGTGGCGGCCGCGTCGATGAAGCCGGTCAGCGCCGCTTCGAACGCGGGTTCCTCGCCCAGATAGGCGTCGTGGCCGTTGTCGCTCTCGATCTCGATATACGAAGCCTCGGCCCCGGCGCCGATCAAGGCGCGGGCGATCTCGCGGCTTTCCTCGACCGGATAGCGCCAGTCGCTCGAAAACGCGAACACGCCGTGCCGCGTCGCGGCGCTTTGGAACGCGTTGGAGAGCCGGCCGCCGAAATCGCTGGCGAGATCGAAGCCGTCCATCGCCCGCGAGAGATAGAGATACGAATTGGCGTCGAAGCGATCAACATAGCCGGCTTGGTTCGGGCGCGCGAGGCCGCTGTCGTTCTCGACGGTGAAGCCGAAGCGCTCCTTGCTGCGCGCGCCGTCGCAGCGCGCCCGCACCTCGCTCGCGGAGAGGCCGGCGATCTGCGCCGCGGTGCGCGCCACGCCGACGCCGCGCGTGGGGCGCACGCCGTGGGTCAGGTAGGCGCCGTTGCGCCAGTCCGGGTCGGCCATGATGGCCTGGCGGCCGAGTTCGGCGAAGGCGATGTTCTGCGCCGACTGTTTCGCCGCCGCCGCCACCGTGGCGCAGGCGAAGACCCGGCGCGGATAGGCGCTCGCCCAGTTGAGCGCCTGCATGCCGCCGAGCCCCGGGCCGATGACGAGGAACAGGCTCTCGATGCCGAGCGCTTCGACCAGCATCGCTTGCGCGCGCATGGTGTCGCCGATGGTGATCGCCGGCAGGCGCAGGCCGTAGGGCTGGCCGTCCGGCGCGATCGAGCCTGGGCCGGTCGAGCCCATCGAGCCGCC
Organism: Hyphomonadaceae bacterium; assembly: GCA_023384105.1. Taxonomy (GTDB): domain Bacteria; phylum Pseudomonadota; class Alphaproteobacteria; order Caulobacterales; family Aquidulcibacteraceae; genus Vitreimonas. Next base: position 95,636 of record JAHDXR010000010.1, read on the forward strand.
GAGCGTGTTGGCGCAGACGACGAAGAAGCGATTGGTGTCGATCGGCCGGCCGGGGCCGACGATGCGCGGCCACCAGGCCGGACGGCCCGTCACCGGGTTGGGGCTGGCGACGAACTGGTCTCCCGCCAGCGCGTGGCACACCAGCACCGCATTGGTGCGGTCATGGTTGAGCGCGCCATAGGTCTCGAACGCGATGGTCAGCGGCGCAAGCGTCTCGCCGCTCTGCAGCTGGAGCGGCGAGGTCTTGTCGAAGCTCAAGGAGCGCACGCCGCCCGCCGCTTGCAGTTTCGCCGCCGCTCCGCCCGTGTGAATCATGGAGCGTATGCATAGACTGCTTCGCCTCTTAAGCATCCCCCGAAGCGGTGCGCCGCTGTTGATGACGCGCATCTGGCGCGGACGTTGGCGGTAGCGGCGAAAGGCGGCTATGGTCGCGCCGATATGAACGACGCCGCTCCCCCGCCGCCGGACGACCCGAACGATCCGATCGGATCGGTTCGGCGCCAAATCGACGACCTCGACTCCCAGCTGCTCGCGCTGGTGACGCAGCGGCTTCAGCTTGCGGAGAAGATCGTCCAGGCCAAGGCGCCGCAGTCGGGACTGCCGATCCGGCCCGGCCGGGAAGTGGCGCTGCTGCGCCGGCTTGTTTCGGAGGCGCAGCCGCCGCTGGAGCGCGAACTGGTGGTTGAGCTGTGGCGGGCGCTGATCGGCGCCAGCCTGCGCCGCCAGCGCGTGATCGATGTCGTCGTCGGCGGCGGCCGCGGCGATCCCACGCGGCTGTTCGACATCGCCCGGCGTCATTTCGGCGCCCGAACGCGGATCAAGGATGTCGGCGAGCCGCAGATGGCGCTGCAGAAGGCGGCCGAGAATCCGGACGCATTGGTGGCCATCACCTGGTGGCCGTCCGCGCCCGGCGTCGGCGCCTGGTGGCCGGCGCTGAGCGAGCGGCGTTTTCACTCCCTCAACATCATCGCCGGCCTGCCGCTGCTCGCGACCACCGACGAGCCGGAAGCGGCGCTGTTCGCCGCCAGCCCGATCGAGCAGGCGGGCGGCGACCAGACCATGCTGTTCGTGTTCGACCGCCATCACCGGCTGCAGCGCGCGCTGAAGGAGGCGGGTCTCGCCGGCGTCGAGGCGGCGCGGGCCGAGCCGCGGGCGCTGGTCCGTGTCGAGGGCTTCGTGCCGGCGGACGATCCGCGGCTTGCGTTGATGCAGCGGGCGCTGTCCGACGACGTGCGCGTGCTTGGCTCCTACGCGCGGGTCTGAACATGGCTGTTGTCTTTGAACGCGTCGCCGTCATCGGCGTGGGCTTGATCGGCGCCTCGATCGCGCGCGCCGCGCGGGCCGAAGGCGCTGCCGGCGAGGTGGCGCTCTACGACGCCGACGAAGGCGTTCGCGCCCGCGCGCGCGCGCTTGAACTGGGCGAGGTGTGCGACAGCGCGGCAGCCGCCGCGGCGGGCGCCGATCTGGTGATCCTCGCCGTGCCGGTGGGCGCGATGGCCAAGGCGCTCGAGGCCGCAGCGCCCGGCGTGAAGCCGGGCGCGATCATCACCGACGTCGGCTCGGTGAAAGGCGCGGTGGTGCAGGCGCTGCGGCCGCTCGCGCCGCGAGACGCGCTGCTGATCCCCGGCCACCCGATCGCCGGCACCGAGCATTCCGGACCGGACGCCGGCTTCGCCACGCTGTTCAAGGGACGCTGGCACATCCTGACGCCGCTCGACGATCCGCGCCCGGAATACGCCGCCGGCCTCGACCGGCTCGAAGCGTTCTGGCGCGCGCTCGGCGCCAATGTCGAACGCATGGACCTGGCGCGCCATGACGTGGTGCTCGCGGTCACCAGCCACTTGCCGCACCTGATCGCCTTCAACATCGTGGCCATGGCGGAGGATCTGGAGAGCGTCACCGAAAGCGAGGTGGTGAAGTTCTCCGCGTCGGGCTTCCGCGACTTCACCCGCATCGCCGCCTCCGATCCGACGATGTGGCGCGACGTGTTCCTGAACAACCGCGAAGCCGTGCTCGAAGTGCTCGGCCGCTTCTCGGAAGACCTGGCCGCGCTGCAGCGCGCGATCCGCTGGGGCGAAGGCGATGCGCTCTACGACCTGTTCGACCGCGCCCGCCGCATGCGCCGCGAAGTGATCGAAGCCGGACAAGACACGCCCGCGCCGAACTGGGGGCGGGAGAATTAGGCGTCAGGCGCCAGAGTCATTCCGGGGCAATGCGCAGCATTGAACCCGGAACCCAGGGCCGCCGGTACGACATTGGCCCTGGGTTCCGGATCGCGCTCCGCGCGTCCGGAATGACTCTGACGCCTGACGCCTAATACACAGGCGGCAGCGTCCGCACGGTGACGCCTTCGAGCCGCAGCACGCCGTTCCCGGCGTCGATGTCGAGGTCGATGTCGTCGCCGCTCAGCGCGAACGCGGCGGCGAGCAGGCCGAGGGCGCGGCGCGCGTCCCGGTCGACGTTCGGGCCGTTGGCGATGGCGCCGAACACCGGGCCGGGCCGCTCGATCGGCAGCTCCAGCGCGCCTTGCAGGCGGCGCTGGTCGTCGAGCCCGCCCCAGCCCGCGCCGGTGGTCTGCAGCGGCCCCCAATGCAGTTCGAGCGCTTCGAAGCGCAGACGGCCGCCGGCTTCGCGCCAGGCCGCCAGCGGATCGCCGGGCGACGGCCGCGTCAGCGCCTCGGCCTGCTCGACCACGATCGCCGCGCGCGCCGCAGACACATCCTGGCCGAACGCCTCGAAGCTGCGCACCGGGCGCGGCAATTGCAGCGCCTGAGCGTCGAACGCGACTTGGTACTCCCCGGCCGCGCGCGGGTCGGGGCGCACGTTGAGCACGATCTTGCGCGCGCGCAGCACGCCGTCCTTGGCGGGATCGTCGAGCGTCAGATTATCGGCTTCGATCCCGGCCGTCGCCAACCGGCCGCCGTTCATGCGCAGCGTCGCAATCAGCGCGTCGCCGGCGATGTTGGTGACGTCGCCGCCGGCGCGGGCGAAGGCGATCGGCGCCTTGGCCTCGAACGTCGCGTGTTGCGGGTTCAGCATGTTGAGGTGAAGGTCGCCGCGCGCGGTCGACGCTTCCCAGCCGCCGCCGGCCGGACCGTACGCGAGGTCATGCAGTTCGAACCGCAGCATCACCGGAAAGCCGTGACGGACGATGCGGCCGACATGGGCGCTGGCGCCTTCGGCCTGCTGCTCGGCGACGATTGCGCGGATGCGCTGCTCGGCCGCATTCGCGACGAAGTTCCAGTAGGCGATCCAGCCGATCGCCAGCACGATGAACACGGCCCACGGAACCGCGAGCCAAAGCCAGTTGCGTTTCATGCGGCGATGGTTCTGCGCTGATCGGGCGGCAACAAGGCGTCGCCCTCGGTTTCGATCACGCGCTCCAGTTCGCGCATGAACTCTTCGCGCGGGAGGCCCGGCGGGATCGGCGGCAGAATCTTGAAGGTCACGCTGCCGGGGCTGCGCATGAGGCCCTTCGGCTTCCAGATCAGCCCAGTGTTCAGCGCCACCGGCGTCACCGGGATGCCGAGGTCCTTGTACATGGCGGCGATGCCCGGCTTGTAGTCGGGCGGCGCGCCCAGCGGCTGGCGGGTGCCCTCCGGGAAGATCACCACCTGCCGGCCCTTCGCCACCGCTTCGCGCGCGCCGCGCACGACGCTCTTCAGCGCCTTGGCGTGGCCGCCGCGATCGACGGCGATCTGGTTCTGCTTCAGATAGGCGCCCATCACCGGCGCGCTGCCGAGTTCGGCCTTGTAGATGAAGGTCGGCTGCTTCAGGAACAGCGACGGCGCGATCGTGTCGAGCATCGACTGGTGCTTCATCGCGATCAGCGCGCCGCCCTCCGGAATGTTTTCCAGGCCTTCGAAGCTCACGCGCGCGCCGACGATCCAGCGCAGGCCCCACAGCGTCGTGCGCGCCCAGCAGCGCAGCGCGGTGTAGACGTATTTGTCGTCCGCCAGCACGAACGGCCACAGCGCAAGGCCGATGACGGCCATCGCGCCGTAAAGCCAGACGACGAAAATGAGCGAGCGCAGCAGCTTCATGCGTCGTCTTTAGCAGCGCCGTCGCCGCGGCCAAGGTCGATCACCGCTTCGCGGCCGCGGATCACGAGATACTTCACGTACTCGGAAGCCAGCCGCGTCGCCGCGCGCAGATCGGTGCGCCAGAGCGCCGGGTCGGTCCAGCGCGTGCGCACCGGGTAGGGATGAATCTCCACCTCCGGCAGCGCCAGCGACAGCTCCGCCTGCGAGCGCGGCATGTGATAGTCGTCGGTGACGAGGATCAGGCTCTTGTAGCGGTGCTGGCGCGCCCAGGCCGCCGTCTCCGATGCGTTGCCCAGCGTGTCTTCCGCCGCGCGGCCGAGATCGATGCAGCAGTCGCCGAGTTCGCGGTCGACCCCCAGCACTTCGTACAATTCCGCGTCGGTGACGATGCGGTTGACGCCTGAGATCAGCAGCCGCTCGCCCTTGCGCTCCTCCAGCAGACGCACGCCGGTGGCGAGCCGCTCCAGCGAGCCGCCGGTGAGGGCGACGATCGCTTCCGCTTGCGGCGGCTCGGCCGGCGCTTCGCGCACGCGTTCGGCAAAGCTCCAGAAGCCGGCGATGAACAGCAGCACGAAGCCGATGCCGAGCCAAGTCGCGAGAACGCGCATCAGCCCAGCCTTGCCGCCTGCGCATGGAAGTGCGCGGCGGCGCCGCGCGCGCCCGCGCCGGCCGCGACCGCTGCGCCGAGCGGCGCGGCGACGATGGGCGCGAGATCGATCGGCAGAATCATGTCGCGCAGAGTCTCGACGCTCGCGCCGGGAATGACCAGCAGCATCACTGCGCCGGCCGCGAGCCCCGCCAGCGCGGCGCCGGCGGCGCCGGCATAGAGCCCAAGCACCGCCGCCTCGTCGGCGATGCGGCCGGAGGCCTGGCTGCGCATCGCGCCGAGATCGCACATCACCGTCACCAGTTCGCGCCGCCGCGCCGCCAGCCCGCGCGCGGCGAGCCAGACGATCGCCGCCATCAGCGCGGCGAAGGCGAGCGCGCCCCACAGCGCCGCCGTCCGCACCCGCGCGGAAACGCCGCCGCCCGCGATCTCGCGCGGCGCCTCGATCACCTCCGCCGTCACCCCGCCCTGGGCGAGCGCGGCGACGATGTCGCCGGCGACGTCGGCGCCGGGCGAGGGCGTCAGCTCGATCTCGATCAGGCGGATGTCCGGCACGCTGGCCGGGCTGATCTCCACGCCGCCCCATTGGCTCAGCAATTCGGCGGCGCGGTTGGCGGTCATCCGGGCGGCGGTGAGCACGTGCGGAGCGTGCGCCAGCGCCGCTTCCGCCGCCGCCATGCCCTCCGGCCCCTCGGGCGCCAGCACCCGGACGACGGCGTAGGCGCTGCGCTGCTGCTCGTAATGGACGGCCAGCCGGTCCGCCGCGCGGGCGCCCAGGCCCGCCAGGGTCGCGGCGAAAGCGGCGAACACCAGCGTCAGGATCAGGGCGCGTTCTACGCCCGCGAACGGGTTCTTCATTCCTGCGCCTCGGCTTCCAGCGGCGCGGCGGCCTTGCTGATCCGGCCGCGCTCGATCCGCCAATGCTGCACCGGGGCGCATTCGGCCAGGCTCTCGTCCTGGCTGGTGATCACAACGCCAGCGCCCACCCGGCGCATTTCCGACAGCAGCCGCACGACGCGCTTACCGTCAGCGGGCGACATGCCGGCGGTGGGATCGTCGGCCAGGATCAGTTCGGGCTTGCCCGCCAGCGCGCGGGCGATGGCGACGCGGCGCCGCTCCGCGCCCGAGAGCTGCGCGACCGGCAAATCGGCCGCTTCGCCGATGCCGACGAAATCCACAAGTTCGCGCACGTCCTCGCCATATTCACGCGGCTTCCTGCCTGTCATGCGCAGCGGCATCGAGATGTTGTCGAAGGCGCTCCATTGCTCAATGAACGTTGGATTTTCAGCGATGTAGCCGATTTTGCGCTTGGCTTGCGCGAGCTGGCGTTCGCCGGCGCGGCCGACATCGGCGCCGAGAATTAAAGCCCGTCCAGAACGGATCGGCAGCGCTAGGCGCAACAGATGCGTTAACGTAGTCTTTCCAGCGGCGGCGGGACCGGTGACGAGCGCGACTTCGCCAGCGCGCGCTTCGAAATTCACCCCCATCAGAACGGTGGCGGCGCCATAGCCCGCGTCGACGTCCGAGAGGCGGATCAATACGCCGCGCTCGAACAGTTCGAGATCAATGGGATTTAACCGGGCCATAACTAGACAAGATAAATAGAATCAAGGCACGACCAACCGTTACTGGGGCAGCTGAACGTTTCATTACCATGATCCTAACATGCACGTCTTGCTCAACCCGCTATTACGCTGACGACGCGGCCATCGGTCCGGCGGGGCGTACGGTGCGTTGCGCCGCCTGCGGGTTCTCATGGTTCGCCGAACCGCAGCTCGAACTGCGCACCGCCGCGGAAGCGCCGGAAGCCGCGCGCGCCGAAGCGCCGGCGCAGGAGCCGCTGACGCGCGAGCGGGTCGAGCGCCTGCGCCGCGCCGCCGAGCAACCGGGGCCGGCCCCATCCGCCGCCGCCAAGTTTCGCGCCCAGCAGGCCGAGCGCATGCGCAAGGAGCGCGCCCGCGCCGCCGCCGTGGTCTGGACCGCCACGGGCGCCGCGCTAGCCGCCTCCGCGACCGGCATGGTCGCGTTCCGTCAGGACGTGGCCGAGATTTGGCCGCGCTCGGCCAGCGCCTTCGCCGCGCTCGGTCTCGACGTGAACGTCTACGGTCTCGAATTCTACGACCTCGCCGTCGAACGCGCCTTCGACGGGCCGACGCCGGTCCTCCTGGTCACCGGCGAAATCCGCAATATCGGCCGCGACGACAAACTCGTGCCGCCGGTGCGCGTGTCGCTGCGCGACACCAACTCGAACGAGATTTTCGAGCTGGTGAACCAGATCACCGACCAGCCGATTGCGGCCGGCGCGGCGATGCCGTTCCAGATTCGCGTCGAGAACCCGCCGTCGGATGCGGTCGATCTTGAAGCCACGTTCGCGAGCTTCAGCGAAGCGGCGCTCGCGGGCGGCGCGCCGCTCGTATCGCCCGCGGCGCACGCCGACGAGCCGCTGCTGCTCGACCAGCCGGCCGAGGCGCCGCACGAAACGGTGAGCGAACTCGGCCCGGTGGAAGGCCTGCGCTTCACGAATGGCTGAGACGCGCCTGCGCGTCCTGCTCGACGAAGCCGAGATCGCCAGACGCGTAGAGCAGCTTGCCGATGCGCTTGCGCAAGTCGACGACGGCTGGACCGTCGTCGCGCTGCTGCAGGGCGCGATTCCGTTCACGGCCGATCTGATGCGCGCGTTCGAGCGGCGCGGACGCCATCCGATCTACGATTCACTTTGGCTCGAGAGCTATCGCGACGCGCGCGAAAGCTCGGGCAAGGTCATGGTGCGCGCCGACATCTCGCGGCCGATCGAAGGCCGGCCGGCGCTGATCGTCGACGACGTGTTCGACAGCGGCCGCACCATCGCCTATGCGCGCGCGCATCTGCTGGCGAAGGGCGCGACGCACGCCATCGCCTGCGCGTTCGTGCGCAAGCCGCAAGCCGTGGGCGAGCCGATCGAGGCGATCGGCTGGGACGCCCCGGACGCCTTCCTGGTCGGCTACGGCATGGACGAAAAGGGCCGCTACCGCGGCCTGCCCCACATCGCCGCGATCGACTGATCGGACGCCCCCTATGGACCGCCGGCGTCCCGCCGGCCTGCGCGAATCTATGAAGGTTGGATCGCGCGGCTCCACCGCGCATGCGGCGCTGGATGCGCCGCGCCCCCTCTTTCAAAAGGTGGCGCATGCCGGCGGACGCCGGCAGTCCATAGCGATCCGGCGTTCAGCGCCGTTCGAACGTCAGCTGCAGCGCGCCGTTGGCGCCGTCGGCCAGGCGCAGGTCGAGCGTGCGTTCGGCCGCGGCGAAGCTTGCGTCGACCTCGCCGATGCGGCCGCAGCTGTAGGCCAGCCGCGCTTGCGGCGCGTCCGTCAGCGTCGCCGTCCAGCGGTCGATCAGGCTTGTCGGCGTCGTGCCGGCCCAGTTGAGCGTGACCGCGCCCCGGTCTGCGCGTCCTCCGATATGTCGAGCGCGACCGCGCGCGTGCCTTGCCAGCCGGTGGCGCCGCCGATGCGCTGGGCGGCAGTGAGATCGTACACGCCCGGCGCGATGCGTCCGCCGCGCAAATCCGCCGCCGCGGCCGTGACCGGCGCTTCGACGACGCCGACCTGCTTGCCGACATCCGGCGCCACGCTGTTGCAGGCGATTTCCTGCGCCGGCTCGGGTTGCGGCGCCTCGGCTTTTTCCTGGGGCGCCGGCGTGCAGGCGCCGATTGCGAAAACCGCAGCGGCGAGGAGCGTGCGTCTCAGCATTGTGGACCTCCGGCGCGCACCAATGGAACGGCTGCGGCCGATGCGCAAGCTCAACTGTCGCCGAAGCGGTCGAGTAGGCGGCGCAGATATTCGCGTTCGGCTTCGGGCCGGTTCGGGTCCTGGGCGCGGCGGCGGATTTCGTCGAAGATCTGACGCGCGCGCGCGGGATCGGATTGCGAAGGCACGGTCGCGCCTTCGCCGCTGTCGGCGCCGCCGGTGGCGCGGCCGAGCGGATCGCGGTTGCCGGCCGAGCCTTGTTCGCCTTGCTGGCCCTGCCGCTCGCGGCCGCGCGCGCGCATTTCGGCGGCGAGCGCTTCGGCGCCCCCGCGCAGATTGTCGAGCGCGGCCGATTGCGCCTGTTCGGCGCCTTCGAAATCGCCGCGGCGCAACGCCTCTTCCGCGCGCCGCATGGCTTCGCCGGCGGCGTTCAGATCCTCGCTCGGCGCGCCGCCGGCTTGTTCGGCCATACGCTGGGCTTCGGCGAGGCCCTGGCGAATGTCCGCCTGGCGCTGCGCCAGCTCGTCGCCGCCCACGCCGCCTTGCTGGTCGCCGCCGCTGCCGCCCTGGCTCTGCTGTCCTTGCTGCTGTTGCGCCTGCTCGGTCTGGTCGCGCAGCGCGCGCTGTTCGCCCATCGCTTCGGAGAGCTGGTCCATGCTCTGCTGCATCTGGCCGTCGCCGTCGCCTTGCTCGCCGTTGCCGCTTTGGCTTTCGGCGAGCTGGACGTCGAGATTCTGCAGGATGTTGGCCAGCATTTCGAGCATGCGCTGCGCCTCGGCGTGGCGGCCCTGTTCGGACAGGCGCTGCACTTCGTCGAGCAGGCTTTCGATGTCGCGTTCGCTGAGCGAGGTCTGCTCTTCGGTGTCTTCCATGTTGGCGCGTTCGCCGTTGCGCAGCGCTTCCTGCACCAGCGCCTGCATGTAGTTCTCGGTGGCGCGGCGCAGCGCCTCCATCAGCTGGCGGATGCGCTCCTGGGGCGCGCCTTCGGCCAGGGCCTGCGCGAGCTGGCGCTGCGCTTCTTCCAGCGCGCGGCGCGCGTCGGCGGCGCCGCCATACTCGGCGCGCAGCGCCGTGCGCCAGAGCGTGTCGGCGGCGTTGGCGGCGGCGTCGATGTCGCGGGCGACGCCGAGTTCGGCCCGCGCGGTGCGGAAGCCGAGATAAACGGCGAGGTCGCGGAAATAGCCGTCCTGCGGCGTCATCGTCAGCGCGTCGATGAGGCGCGCGGCGCGGCGCACGCCTGCGGGCGCGCGCTGCAGCGCCGGCCGGCGGTCATAGTCGCGGATTTCGATGCGTTGATTGCCGAGCAGGATGTCGCCCGCCGGGACCATGCGCCGAAGCGTCGGCTGCGCGTCGCGATAGGGGCGGCGTTCGGCGAGGATGTGGCGGCGAATCTCGATCGCCGCGCGCGCGAGCGGCTGCAGGAACACTTTCTCCGGCAGCGTGAAGCGCATCGCGTCGCTCACGCCTTCCTGTCCCAGCGCATCGAACGCCACGATCCGCGCTTCGACGTCCATGCCCGCATAAGGATGCGCGGCGAGGTCGATCTGGGTATGGCTCTCCGCTTCGCGCGGGTCGCCCGCCGGCGTTTCGAGTTCGGTGTCGATCGGATCGGCGTGGGCGAGGCCGGGCGGCGGCTCCACCGGGCGTATGCGCAGCGCCAGGCGGCGGACGCCGTAATCGTCGCGCGCGCGCCAGCCGATCAGCACCCGCTCGTCGGAGAGCTGCGCCAGCGGCGCGGTGAACGCGGCGGCGGGGCGTGCGTCCGGCGCGGGGCGCATCAGCCAATGGCCGCGGCTGTGGAAGCGCACGATCTTGAGCCGGCCCGCGCCCGGCAGCTGCATGTGCGCTTCCCAGGCGCCGTCCGCGGCGCGCGCAAAGCGCACGCTCCGGTCGCGCCCGGCGCCGTCGAACACCAGACGCGGCGCGCCGGCGGGACCAGTGAGGCGCACGGTGACCTCCACCGAAGGCGGCGTCGCCACGGCCTCGCCCAGCCGGTCGCTCAGCGAAACCGGCGCGGCGTGGGTGTATTCCGCCGGCGCCGCCCAGGCCTCGATCGCCATCTCCCGGTCGCCGAACAGCGGGCCGGGATCGGGCAGGAACGCGCGCGCCAGCCGATCGGGCGCGTCGGGCCCGCCGACGACGAATGCGAGCAGCAGGGCGGCGCCGAGCCCATAGCGCAGGCGGTAGCGGTCGCTCTTGTTGAGATCGGGTCCGCCCGGCGCGGCGCGCGTTTGCTCCACGCGCTCCAGCGCGCGCTCGCGTTCGCGCTTCCACAGCGCGACGGAGAACGGATCGTAGCGCGTCGGCTGGTCGCGCAGCGCGTCGAAAGCGCCGGCGTCGAGGCGGCAATCCTGCGCCAGCCGCGCGCGCGCGTCCGCGTCCGTCGGCGCCCGCCAGCGCCGCGCGATGCGCCAGCCGAAATAGACGAAGCCCGCCAGCGCCGCAGCGGCGGTGAGGCTCTGCAGCAGGAGCGGCAGCGCCTCGTGCAGGCCGAGCAGGGCGATCACCGCCCACGCGCCAATCGCCAGCGCCAGCGGCAGCGCCGCGGCGAAGGCGCGTTCGAGCGCGAGCCGGCGCCGGGCGCGGGCCGTCTCGCGGGCGAGCTGGTCGAGGGCGTCCTGTAGCTTCATGCCGGCTGGGCGAGCCTAACAGCGCGGCTCTGGCCAAACCATGACCAAGGCCAGCCGGGAACAGCCGTTCGTCGCTAACGCCTGCTTAATGTGCGTGCGCCGCGACCGGGGCGACGCCCCAGGACGGCGGCGGCGTGTCGACCGGGCGTGTGAGATCGAACTCGACGCGGAAGTGCCGGTTCGGGCGGCGCAGCTCGTAAGCGAAGATCCGGCCGGTGTGAACCTCCACAGCCCAGACGTTGGTCACCGATTGCGGGATGTTGTTGGCGGTGAAGAGCTGGCGCGAATGCTCGTCGGCCGGGAAGTCCTGGCGCTCGGCCGAGCCTTCGCCGGCGGTGTCGCCGCCATATTGCGTCAGCACGTCCTCGGATCCGTCCTGGTGGCGGTGGTCGTGCTTCAGCCTGAGGCCGCTTTCGGTGCGGGTGACGACCCAGGTGCGCGAGCGGTCCTCGCCGACATTGAACGGAATGCGCACCTCTTCGGCGCTGCAGTCGCGCACGTGCATGACGAGCCGCTCCGACGCGAAGCTCGCATCGGCGGCGTCGGTGGTGACGACGCGGCCTTCATAGCTCTGCCCGCACAAGGCGCGCAGGTTGCTCATGAACGCATCCTGCGGCGCAGTGGGCGCAGCGGGTGCGGTGGCGCACGCCGCAAGCATGAGCGCCGAGGCCGCGATCCAGGTTTTCATCTTATGTCCTTTCCAGCCAATCCGGCGTGCGCTCCAGCGCGAGCTGATCTTCCAGCGTCCAGCGCCGGCGCACGATCTCGTACCTGTCGCCGCGCACCAGCACTTCGGGCGCGAGCGCGCGGGCGTTGTAGGTGGAGGCCATCACCGCGCCATAGGCGCCTGCGGTGAGGAAGGCGACCAGATCGCCCGGCCGAAGCTCGGGCAGGGAACGATTGCGGGTGAAGGTGTCGCCGGTCTCGCAGATCGGGCCGACGACGTCATAGGCCTTCGGCGGCGCGCTCTGCGCCTGCTTGAGCGGCTTGATGTCGTGATAGGCGTCGTAGATCGCCGGGCGGATGAGATCGTTCATGCCGGCGTCGAGCACCAGGATCGGCCGGCCCGGGCGCTCCTGCAGCCGGATCACGCGCGCGAGCAGCACGCCGGCGTTGCCGGCGATCATGCGGCCCGGCTCGAACGCGAGCGAGACGTCGAAGCCGTCGAACACGCGCAGCACCATCGCCGCGTACTCCGCAGGCGAAGGCGGATCAGGCTCGTGGAAATAGGGCACGCCCAGGCCGCCGCCGAGATCGAGCCGTTCGATGCTCACGCCGTCGCCGCGCAGCCGTTCGGCCATGCCGCGCAGCACTCCGAACGCGGCTTCGAGCGGCGCGAGGTCCTTGATCTGGCTGCCGATATGGACGGCGAGGCCCTTGGCGGCGAGATGCGGATCGGCATGCGCGCGCCTGTAGAGCGCGAGCGCCTGGTCGATCGAGACGCCGAACTTGGCGTCGCCCTTGCCGGTGGAGATTTTCTCGTGCCCGCCGGCGCCCACGTCCGGGTTCACGCGGATGGCGATGGCCGGCTTGGCGCCGAGCGCGGCGGCGCAGCGCGACAGCGTCTCCAGTTCGGCGATGCTCTCGACATTGATCTGGTGCACGCCGGCGCCGACCGCGAAGGCGAGTTCGTCCTCGGTCTTGCCGACGCCGGAGAAGATGATGCGCGACGCCGGAACGCCGGCGCGCAGCGCGCGTTCGATCTCGCCCGCGCTTACCGTGTCGGCGCCTGCGCCCTTGCGCGCGAGCGTCGCCAGCACGGCGAGGTTGGCGTTGGCCTTGACCGCGAACGCGACCAGCACCTCGCGCGGTGCGAACGCATTTTTGAACACATCATAGTGCCGCTCGAGCGTGGCGCTGGAATAGACATAGACCGGCGTGCCGACGGTTTCGGCGATGTCGGCAAGCCGCACGCCTTCGCAGTAGAACTCGCCGTCGCGATAATCGAAATGGTTCACTGGGTCCCGGCGCCGCTCTGATATTGAGCGCAGCGCGGGTCGAGCGGCTCGTTGCGCTCCATCTGGCGCTGGCATTCGCGGCGGATCGCCTCTTCGCTGTTCCAGAGCGGATCGGGGCGGGCGAGATCGCCCTGCACGCCGCAGGCGGAGACCAGCGTGAGCGCGGCGAGCGCAAGAACGAAGCGGCTCATTTGAACAATCCCTTCCAGCGTTCGATCTGCTCGCGCACGCGCAGCGGCGCGGTCCCGCCATAGCTATCCCGGCTCTCGACCGATTTTTCAACCGTCAGCAGCGCCCGCGCCTCCTCGGTGATGCGCGGGTCGACGGCCTGGAAGTCGGCGAGCGGCATAAGGCCGAGCTCGGAAACGCCGGCCTCCTCGGCGCGGCGGACGATCCGGCCGGTGATCTCGTGCGCTTCGCGGAACGGGACCTTGAGTTCGCGCACCAGCCAGTCGGCGAGGTCGGTGGCGGTGGAATAGCCCCTGGCCGCCGCCGCGCGCATGGCCTGGCGCTCGAACCGCATCGTCTCGATCATGCCGATCATGGCGGTGAGCGAGAGCGCGAAATTGTCGAACGCGCCGAACGTGAGCGCTTTGTCTTCCTGCAGGTCCTTGGCGTAGGCGAGCGGCAGCTTCTGCACGACGCCGTTCAGCGCCGCGAAGTCGGCGCCGATGCGCGCGGCCTTGGCGCGGATCAGTTCGGCGGCGTCGGGGTTGCGCTTCTGCGGCATGATCGAGGAGCCGGTGGACCATTGATCGCTCAGCCGCGCGAAGCCGAACTGCGGGCTGGTCCACAGCACGATCTCTTCGGCCAGGCGCGAAAGATGCGTGACGGCGATGGAAAGATTGGCCAGCGCCGCGAGCGCGAAATCGCGCGAGCCGACGGCGTCGAGCGAATTGTGCGCCGGTTCGTGAAAGCCGAGCGCGGCGGCGGTGCGTTCGCGGTCGATCGGATAGGGCGTGCCGGCGAGCGCGGCCGCGCCGAGCGGGCACTCCCACGCCGCCTCCAGCGCGCCGCTGATGAGGCGCACGCGGTCGCGCTCGAACATCGAGACGTAGGCGAGCAGGTGATGGCCGAGCGTGACCGGCTGCGCCGTCTGCAGGTGCGTGAAGCCGGGCATGATCCAGTCGGCGTGCGCTTCGGCCGGCCCGAGCAGCGCCTTCTGCAGCGCGCGCAGGCCTTCGCCGGCTTCGCGCGCCGCGCGCATGGTCCAGAGCTTGAAATCGGTGGCGACCTGGTCGTTGCGCGAGCGGCCGGTGTGCAGGCGTTTGCCGGCCTCGCCGATGCGTTCGGTCAGCCGCGCTTCGATGTTGAGATGGATGTCCTCCAGCTCGGCGGAGAACTCGAACCGGCCGTCGAGGATTTCCGCGGCAATCTGATCCAGCCCGGCTTGTATCGCCGCATTGTCCTCTTGCGTAATGATCCCCTGCGCGGCCAGCATGTCGGCGTGCGCTTTCGAGCCCTCGATGTCTTCGCGCCACAGGCGCTTGTCGACGTCGATCGAAGCGTTGATCGCCTGCATGGCGTCGGCGGGCTGGGCGGCGAAGCGGCCGCCCCACATCTTTTGCCCTTTGGACGAAGGATCGGAATTGGACACGAACGCGGATACCTCTGGATCGCAAAAGCCGTGGGCTTTGTGGGCGGCGCTGGCGATGCTGGCGCTGGGACTGGCCGCCGTCCTTTACGTGCTTTTCGCCGCGTCTTCAAAGCCCGAGCGGGGCCAGGGTGTGACGCGATTCGCGCGGGGCGAAATGCAGCAGCTGGCGGTGCTGCCGGACCCGCCGCCGCTGCCGCGGCGGACGCTGCGCGACGCCGAGGGCGCGGAAACCAGTCTGGCCGCCTTCACCGGCGAGGTGATGGTGGTGAACCTGTGGGCCACCTGGTGCGCGCCCTGCATGGACGAGATGCCTACCCTGGGCGAGTTGCAGCGCCGGTTCGAGGGCCGGCTGCGCGTGGTTCCGGTGAGCGTCGACAGCGAGGCGGACCGCGAAAAGGCGCGGGCCGAGCTGGCGCGGCTGAGCGGCGGCTCGCTGCCGTTCCTGATCGACATCAGCCGCGGCGTGCTGTTCGACGTCCAGGCCGCCGGCATGCCGACGACGATCATCTATGACCGCGACGGCCGCGAGGTGGCGCGGCTCGCCGGCGGCGCCGATTGGGCGAGCGGCGAGGCCGTGGCGCTGATGGAGGCGGTGTTGGGGGGAGAACCATCGTGACGCCGGTGATCGAGACGGAGCGGCTCAGGCTGCGCGGCCATGAGCTGCGCGACTTCGACAATTCTGCGGCGATGTGGGCGGACGAGACCGTCACCCGCTTTATCGGCGGCAAGCCGTCCTCGCGCGAGGACAGCTGGCGGCGGTTCCAGACCTATGTCGGGCACTGGGCGCTGATGCGGCACGGCTTTTGGCTGATCGAGGAGAAGGCCGGGGGGCGTTTCCTCGGCGAAGGCGGTTTCGGCGCGTTCAAGCGCGAAATCGATCCCCCGTTCGACGCGCCGGAGCAGGGCTGGGCGTTCGCGCCGCACGCGCATGGCCAGGGCTTTGCCTACGAGGCGATGAGCGCGGCGATCCGCTGGGGCGAGGATCACTTCAAGCGCGGTGATTTCGTCTGCCTGATCACGCCGGAGAATGCGCCCTCGCTGAAGCTCGCCGGCAAGCTCGGCTACCGCGAGTATGGCCGCGCGCCCTATCGCGGCGAGCCCTCTGTGCAGCTGCGCCGCGCCTAAAACGCCGGGCCGAATATCCTTGAGGCGGGCGAGAAGCGGAAACGCTGCATGCCGGCTGGGAAGCCGGCGGTCCGAAGCGGCGTCGTTTCGCCAGTCCTGCAGAACGAGTCGCGACGGGTCCGCTTCGGGCCTTGGTGTCGAATTTAGTCCGCGTCGCGATCCAGGGCGATGTAGGCGAAGATCAGCGCGGAGATGAAGGCGACCGGCAGCGCCAGGATCAGCGTCAGCGGGATCGCCGCAAAGGCCATATCGAGCGTGAAGGCGGGGGACGCCGCCGCGCGGGCGAGGGGCGCAAGCAGCGCAACCGCCGTCGCGGCCATGAGGACGTGGCGGACAATGTCGCGCCGCGCCTTCGGAACCCGGCCAAGCGCGAAGGCCGCGCCGAGCGATGCGAGAGCCACGGCGAAAACAGCGATGGCGCCGAGCAGGGCCAGGCGCTGCAGGCCGGGCTGCTGGGCGAACAGCGCCGCCGGCCAGCCGGCGGCGAGCGCCAGCGCCAGCGGCGTCCAGATGAACGCCGGCTTGCGCCAGCTCAGCGGCGCGATGCGTTGCGGGATGGGTGCGCGCATGCGCGGGAGTGTAATGGCTGCAACGCCGCCGGCGAACAATTTCTCGTGGATGTTCGACCGCTAAAGCGCCGCCCAAAAGGAACGCGCCGCGCCCTATGGACCGCCGGCGTCCCGCCGGCCTGCGCCATCTTTTGAAAGGGGAGCGCGGCGTGTCCCGCACCGCATGCGCGGCAACTTGGACAGGTGGTGCAGGCCGGCGCGGGCGCCGGCGGTCCATAGGGGCGGCGCGTTAGGCGAGGGCCTCGATCATCTGCGCGTTGGTCTGCGGCGCCCGATCGACGCCGGCGGCTTCGCGCAGCCTCTCTTCGATCATGGCGCGGATCTTGTCCTCGGTGGCGCGGCGCTCGTCCGGCGACATTTGCGCGATCGCCTCCTCGGTCAGGCCCAGTTCTTCGAGTATCCGCTCGCGCATGCGCTCGATCGGGGACTTGCGCGCTTCCTCCAGGAATTTTTCCTCGGCGGTGGCCCCGGTGGGCTTCACCGGCGCCGGTTCGTCGAGGCTTTGCAGATTCATAATGGTCTCGAACGAGAGCGTCATCGTCGCGCCCATCGGCAGGATGGTCGCCGGCGGCCCGGCAGAATTTGCCGGACGCTGGGCAGCGTTTGACCAGACGGACTGGCCCGCCGCAGGCGCGTTTGGCCGCATTTGCGGCGAAAGAAGCGGATTTGCCGTGACGGCGCCGATGCTCATGCGCGTTTGTCCCCCAACGTGCTGTGACGTCGATGCAAGCGCGGCGCCGGATTCCGCCAACCTCAATCCGAATTAATGCCGGCGCCATTTTCCCGTTGCGGCGCGCTCCTATCTCGGCGGCGCGGACACCTCCCCGTCCGCGCAACCGGGGAAACACGAATGCGCAAAGCAATCACACTGCTCGAACTGAGCATTGGCGCGGCTTTCGCCATCGCCGTCGCGGCGTACATGGCGAAAGGGCTGCTGCTGATGGCCAGCATGGCCGCGTGAGGCGCATCGCGCGGGGCGCGCGGGCAGAACGCCCGCGCGCTTCGCGCACTCCGCTTTTGACGCAAAAATGCCGACGGCTGTCAGCGCGTCGGCGTGGGGGGATCGGTCCGGTAGTCGTAGAAGCCGCGTTGGGTCTTGCGGCCGAGCCAGCCGGCTTCGACATATTTCACCAGCAGCGGACAGGGGCGATACTTGGAATCCGCGAGGCCTTCGTACAGCACCTGCATGATCGAAAGACACGTATCGAGGCCGATGAAGTCGGCCAGTTCGAGCGGCCCCATCGGATGGTGCGCGCCCAGGCGCATCGCCTTGTCGATCGCCTCGACCGACCCCACGCCTTCGTACAGCGTGTAGATCGCCTCGTTGATCATCGGCACCAGCACGCGGTTGACGATGAAGGCTGGGAAGTCCTCGGCGTTGGCGATCTGCTTGCCGAGGCTGGTCACGAAGGCGACGGAGGCGTCGTAGGTTTCCTGGCTGGTGGCGAGGCCGCGGATGATCTCCACCAGCTCCATCACCGGCGCCGGGTTCATGAAGTGGACGCCGATGAACTTGTCGGGACGATCGGTGGTCGCGGCGAGGCGCGTGATCGAGATCGACGAGGTGTTGGAGGCGAGCAGCGCTTCCGGCTTCAGCACCGCGCGCAGATCGGCGAACACTTTGCGCTTCGCTTCGTCCTGCTCGACGATCGACTCGATGACGAAGTCGCAGGCGCCGAAATCGGAAAGCGACGCAGCCGGCTTGATACGCTTGAGCGCGGCGTCGGCGTCGGCCTTGGTGATGAGTTGGCGGCCGACCTGGCGCCTGAGATTCTTGTCGATGGTGCCGATGGCGGCGTCGATGCGGGCGGCGTCCGCGTCGTGCAGCAGCACGTCGTAACCGGCCAGCGCGCAGACGTGCGCGATGCCATTGCCCATCTGTCCGGCCCCGACGACGCCGACCGTGCGAATTTGAATCATTGTACCAGCCATAGGCGCTCAGGCGCTGCTGAAAAGCAAATCTTGTTGCAGTGCAGCATACGCCTGGGCTGGGCAGGCGCAAGGGGGCGCTGCTTATTGTGCGTCGCGAGGCGCTCCGAGACGAAAGCCTGTGACGGCAGCTAGCAGCAGACCGGCCCCGAGCCAAATCCCCGCGTTGATCCACCAAAGCCGGGTCAGGCTCGCGCCATCAAAGAACTGGAACGCCCAGCCGGCGCCGACCGTGTTCACCATGGCGTGGCAGATGATCGGCGCCAGCACCGATTGAGACACGTTGCGCAGCCAGCCCAAGACAAACGCTGCGGCGACTATGCCGATGAGGAAAGGCGCCCAGAGAGCTGGTCCGATCTCGGCGCGGAAAAGCGGGGCGTGCCACGCAGCCCAAATCAGCGAGAGCACAAGCGCTGCAGCGAACGGGTGGAAGCGCTTCTGGAGCTCCGGCTGCAGGAAGCCGCGCCAGCCTGTCTCTTCGCCGAGTCCGATGAACAGCAGGATGAACACGAACTGCCCGATCATGTTGGGCCATGTGGCGAGTTGTTCGAGAGTCGGCGTCGGCGCCCCGAGCGCTACGTTTGCTGCGACCGCCGCGCCGCTCAGCACGATCGGGATGGCGATGGCTGCGAAGAGGGGCCAAAGGCCGCAGCGAAAGCGCACGAATTGCGCAAGCCATTGCTTGATCCGCGACCACCCGCCTACGAGCCAGCACGTAATGAACGCGGCGGCGAGCGGGCCGAGCGGATTGAGGCCAGTGCTGCCGATCCGGTCGGCGATGCCGAGCAGCCACGAATACCAGGACAACGGAAAAACGAGCGCGACAAAGGTCGCGATCGGATGACGCGAAAAGAAACCCACCTGCAATGCTCCCGTGGATGATGCTGGCAAGATGCCGGCAAGCATCACCGTGGATGCATTGAGTTCAGAGGCCAGCCTTGGTGAGTTCGTCCATCAATTCTGGGATCGCAGTTTTGTAGTCCGCCACCAGGCCGTAATCGGCGACTTGGAAGATCGGGGCGTCCTCATCCTTGTTGATGGCGACGATGACCTTCGAGTCCTTCATGCCGGCGAGGTGTTGGATCGCGCCGGAGATGCCGACCGCGACGTAAAGCTCCGGGGCGACGACCTTGCCGGTCTGGCCGACCTGGTAGTCGTTCGGGGCGTAGCCGGCGTCGACCGCGGCGCGCGAGGCGCCGACGGCGGCGCCGAGCTTGTCCGCCAGCGGTTCGAGCACGCGGTGGAATTCATCGCTTGAACCCAGGGCGCGGCCGCCGGAGACGACGCGCTTGGCCGCCGTGAGTTCGGGGCGGTCGGATTTGGCCAGCTCTTCGCTGACGAACGCCGACTTGAACGGGCCGCTCGGGGCGGCGACGGTCTCGACAGCGGCGCCGGCGCCTTCGCCTGCGGCCTTGAAGGCCGTCGGCTGGACGGTGATGACCTTCTTCGGCTGGCTGTCCTGCACCGTGATGATGGCGTTGCCGGCGTAGATCGGGCGCACGAACGTGTCGGCGCTTTCGACGCCGATGACGCCGGAGAGCTGCATCACATCGAGCTTGGCGGCGATCCGCGGCGCCGCATTCTTGCCCGTCGTGGTGGCGGGGAAGAGGACGGCGTCATAGTTCGCCATCAGCGGCGCGATCAGCGCTTCCATCGGCTCGGCGAGCTGCTTGGCCAGCGTCGCCCCGTCGGCGTGCAGCACCTTGCGCACGCCTTCGATCTTGGCGGCGGCCTGGGCTGCGGCGGAGGCGTTGGAGCCGGCGACCAGCACATCGACGTCGCCGCCCATCGCCTTGGCGGCGGTGACGACCTTGTTCGTCGCGTCTTTCAGCGAAGCGTTGTCGTGCTCAGCGATAACCAGAACGGCCATTAGAGGACTCCCGCTTCCTTGAGCTTGCCGACGAGTTCGGCGGCGCTTTTCACTTTGACGCCGGCTTGGCGCTTGCCCGGCTCGGCGGTTTTCAGGACCTTGAGGCGCGGCGTGACGTCGACGCCGAAATCCGTCGGCGCCTTCACGTCGATCGGCTTCTTCTTCGCCTTCATGATGTTCGGCAGCGACGCATAGCGCGGCTCGTTGAGGCGCAGGTCGGTGGTGATGATGGCCGGCAGATCGACATCGAGCGTCTGCAGGCCGCCGTCGACCTCGCGCGTCACGGTCGCCTTGCCGTCCTGCAGCACGATCCTCGACGCGAACGTCGCTTGCGGCCAATCGAGCAGGGCGGCGAGCATCTGGCCGGTCTGGCTGGCGTCGTCGTCGATGGCCTGCTTGCCGAGGATGACGATGTCGGGTTTCTCCGCTTCGACCACGGCTTTGAGGATCTTGGCCACCGCGAGCGGTTCGACTTCGCCGTCGGCCTTCACCAGGATGCCGCGGTCGGCGCCGATCGCGAGCGCGTTGCGCAGCGTTTCCTGCGCCTGTTCCGGGCCGATCGAAACGGCGACGACTTCCTTGGCCGCGCCGGCTGTATGTCCGCCGCCGCCTTCCTTCATGCGCACGGCTTCCTCGACCGCGATCTCGCAAAACGGGTTGATCGACATCTTGAGGTTCGAGAGGTCGACCCCAGAGCCGTCCGGCTTCACCCGGACCTTGAGATTGAAATCGAGCACCCGCTTGACCGGGACGAGGACTTTCATCGTTGAAATCCTTGAGGATTGGCGGCGTGTCGCCACGCCTTGTTCGCACGCGCACATAAAGCCCGTAAGAAATGGCCCGTCAATGCGACTATCGAGACAGAACGCCGTCCGGCATCCGTTCCAGGCGCGGTCGGCATCCCAATGCGTGACAACCGCTAATAAGGGGACCCAACATGATCACTGCCAGACGCCCGCTGCTGTTGGGCGCCGCTGCGGCAAGCCTGACGGTCGGCGACGCCTTCGCCCAGACCGCCGCGGATTTCATGGGCGAGTGGTTCGGCGCGCTCGATCTGGGTTCGCAGCGTCTGCGGCTCCGGCTCGTTGTCGCCGAGGGGCCGAACTCCACGCTCTACAGCATCGACCAGGGCAATGTGGCGATCCCCGTCGGCGAAACGCGGATCGACGGCGATCGGCTTTCGCTGGCGCTGCCGGTGATCGAGGCGAGTTTCCGGGGCCGTCTGAGCGGCGGCCGCATCGAAGGCGAATTCACCCAGCGGGGCACGCTGCCTCTGGTGTTCGCGCGCGAGGCGGAGACACGGCAAGCGCCGCCGCGAGAAACGCTCACGCAAGAGCGGCTCGCGGCGCTGCGGGCGCAGTGCGGCGCGCCAGCCTTCGCGGCCGCTGCTGCAAGGCGCGGCGGCCGCTCCCTCGCTTTGGTCGACGGCGTTCGCGCCATCGGGCGACCGGAACGCGCGACCATGTCGGACAAGTGGCATCTGGGCTCGATCACCAAGTCGATGACGGCGACGCTGGTCGCGCGCGCGGTCGAAGCCGGGCGCGTGCGGTGGACCGATACGGTCGGCGCCGTGCTCGGCGCGGCCATCCCCGAGATGCGCGCAGAATATCGCGACATCAGCTTCCGGCATCTGCTCAGCCATCGCTCCGGCCTGCCGGCGAACATCGAGCTTGGACAATTGCTGGCGTTTCCGCGCGAGAGCGCGGACGCGCGCCAGGACCGCATCGCCTACGCGCGGCTCGGCCTGCAGCAGCAGCCGGCCGGCGCGAAGGAGGAGCACTTCGAGTATTCCAACACCGGCTACGTCATCGCCGGCGCGATGCTGGAAGCGAAGCTCGGCGCGCCGTGGGAAGAGCTGATTCAAAGGCGCGTGTTCGATCCGCTCCGCATGACCGGTGCCGGCCAAGGCGCGCCCGGCGCGCCGGGCGCCTACGATCAGCCGGTGGGGCACGCCTTGGGTCCGGCGACGGTGACGGACGGCCAGGCGACGGCTTCGCTTGCGCCCCATCCGCCGGGCGCGCCGATCACCGACAATCCCGCCGTGCTAGGGCCGGCGGGCCGCGTGCACGCCTCGTTTGAAGACGTGTTCAAGTATCTCGCCGCGCATCGCGACCGCACGTCGTTCCTGCGCCGTGAGAGCTGGGACGCGCTGCATACGCCGCCGTTCGGCGGGCCGTACGCGATGGGATGGTCCGAGCGCGAAGGCATGCTCTGGCACAACGGCTCGAACACGCTCTGGTACGCCGAAGTGATGTTCGACCGCACGCGCGGCATTATCGCCGCAGCCGCCGTCAATGACGGCCGGGTCGGCGAAGTCGCCCAGCCGGTCGGCGCGGCGCTGGTCGGCGCGGCGCAAGCGGTGGCGTGAGCTCGGCTACGAGTCGTCGTTGGCGAGGTGAGCCGCGAAATCCATGCTGGCGTGAAGGATGCGGACGACGTCGAGCACGTCGTCGTCCGCGAGATAGAAGATGACATGGCTGCCGCAGACGCGTCTGAGAAAGGGCGCCTGCGCGTCTCTTAGACGCCGCCCGATTTCAGGCCGTTCCCGCACGCGTTCCAGTTCGGCTCTGAGGGCGGCGACATAACGGTCCGCTTGCTGACGCGACCATTGCCGCCGCGTGTACGTGTAGATGCCCGCCAGATCGCGCCGCGCCGCGGGACGGAGGCGCAGCTCACGCGTCGCGATCGGCTTCGGCATGCATTTCTTTCATGAACCCGTCGAAATCGAAGGGCTGAGGTTCGCCGCTGTCCAAACCTTCCTGCAGCGCTTCGCGCAGCCGCTGCAGCTTCGTTTCGTTTTCTTCGAGCAGCCGCAAGCCGGCGCGGATCACGTCGCTGGCGGACGCGTAGCGGCCGGTCGCCACCTGCTGCTCGATGAAGCCGTTGAAGTGATCCCCAAGCGAAACCGAGGTGTTCTTGCTCATATTAGCAAAATACCAAAAATTGGTACTAGGTGCAACTCATGTCCGCCGGAACGGATCGGCCGGGTACGCGCCGAGCACTTTGAGCGATGCCGAGAAGAAGGCCAGCTCTTCGAAGGCGAGCTTTACGTTGCGCTCGTCGGGATGGCCCTCGACCTCGCAGAAGAACATGGCCGCGGCGAAGGCGCCGCCTTCGATATAGCTCTCGAGCTTGGTCATGTTCACGCCGTTGGTGGCGAAGCCGCCGAGCGCCTTGTAGAGCGCGGCCGGCACGTTGCGGACGCGGAAGACGAAGCTGGTCATGCATGGGCCGGCGCCGAGGGCGAGGTTCTGCGGCTCGCGGGAGAAGACCAGGAAGCGCGTGGTGTTGTGCGGCGCGTCGGCCAGATCGGCCCGCAGCACTTGGAGGCCGTGAATTTCGCCGGCGAGCGCGGAGGCGAGCGCGCCGACCTTGGGATCGCCGATTTCGGCGATCTCGCGCGCGGCGCCGGCGGTGTCGGCGGTCTTCACCGCGACGACGCCAAGCTCGCGCAGCTGCTTGCGGCATTGGCCGAGCGCCTGCGGATGCGAGCGGACATGGGTGAGGCCTTCGAGCGTCGCGTCCTTCAGCCCGAGCAGCTGGTGCTTGATCGGCACGAAGCGCTCGCCGACGATGTAGAGGCCGCTTTCGGGAATGAGCGTATGCACGTCGGCGACGCGGCCGGCGACCGAGTTCTCGACCGGGATCATCGCATAGCGCGCCTGGCCTTCGCTCACGGCGGCGAACGCGTCCTCGAAGCTGGCGCAGGGCAGCGGCTGGAGGTCGGGATAGGCTTCGCGCGCGGCGATGTGCGAGTTCGCCCCGGGTTCGCCTTGGAAGGAGATATAGTCAGTCATGCCGGCGGCGAGCGTTAGCGCATGGACCGCGGCTGCGGTAGAGGCGTTAGCGCAATGGGCGTGGCGCAAAGTGTCGAAAGCGCCCTATGGACCGCCGGCGCCCCGCCGGCAGGGCGCGACAGCTGCCGACCGGCGTTGACGTTTGTTCGATCGGGCGCATGCCGGCGGGGCGCCGGCGGTCCATAGGCGCGGCGCTTCAGGCGCTCAGCTTCATTTCCAGCGTCCGCGGCTGGGGACGGATGCGGGCCAGGCGCAGCGCCGCGGCGCACAGCATGTCGCGCGTCGCCGGCTTCACCAGGTGCTCGGCCGCGCCCAGCTCGATCGAGCGGCGGCGGTCTTCCTCGATCGACAGCACGAGGATCGGCGCGCCCTGCGTTTCCGGATCGAGCCCGAGATCGGAGATCACGCTCCAGCCGTCGCGGTCGGGCAGGTTGATGTCGAGGATGACGAGCGAGGGCTTGAGCGTGCGCGCAAGCTCAAGCCCCGCATTGGCCGTGCGCGCGCCCTGCACGGCGAAGCCGACCTGGGTGAGCGCGCGCACGGCGAGATCGCGGGCGCTGGCCTCGTCGTCGATGACCAGCGCAAGCGGGGCGTCCTCGTCGCCGTGCCGCTCGAACACGTCCCGTTCGCCGCTGGCGCCGAAGCCTTTGTAGAATTGCGGAATCCAGAGCGTGAAGGTCGCGCCCTTGCCAAGCTCGCTTTCGACGCTCACCTCGCCGCCCATCATCTGCGCCATCCGGCGCGTGATCATGAGGCCGAGGCCGGTGCCGCCGAATTCGCGCGCGGTGCTGGCGCTGGCCTGCTCGAACGCCTGGAACAGGCGGCCCGTCTGCTCTTCGCTGAGGCCGATGCCGGTGTCGGCGACGCTGAACACGAGCCGCGCCTCGCCGTCTTCCTCGACCCGGCGCATGCTGAGCCGCACCTCGCCCTGCTTGGTGAATTTGCAGGCGTTGGAGAGCAGGTTGAGCAGGCACTGGCGCAGCTTCTGCGTGTCGATGTAGGACTCGGCGATCTCTTCGATTTCCGCCGTCAGCGTGTTGCGGTTCTTGCCGGCGAGCGGCTTGGTCGTGGCGATCGCTTCGGCGACGATCGCGCGCGGATCGGCCGGCGCGGCGATCACGTCCATGCGGCCGGCTTCGATCTTCGACAGGTCGAGAATGTCGTTGATCACGGCGAGCAGGTGGCGCGCGGCCATGTTGATGCGTTCCAGGTCCGCGGTGGAGGCGGCGTCGCCGCGATCCTCTGCGTCCTCGGCGAGAATCTCGGCGTAGCCGATGATGGCGTTGAGCGGCGTGCGCAGCTCATGGCTCATATTGGCGACGAATTGCGACTTGGCGCGGTTGGCGGTTTCCGCGGCGATGCGGGCGGCGTCGGCGCTGATGCGGGCTTCGGCGGCGTCGCGCAGAACCGCCAGCGCGCGGGCCATGTCGCCGATTTCGTCGCCGCGCGCGAGCGCCGGAATCTCGGAATCGTAATTGCCGTCGGCGATGGCGCGGATCGAGGCGGACAGCGAGTCGATCGGCTGCACCAGGCCCACGCGCAGCAGCGCGACGACAGAGCCGAGAACGACGAGGAAGAGCAGCGCCGCCAGCAGCAGCGTGCCGGTGCGTTCGTTGGCGAGGCGGTCGATCCGCGCCACGAGCATGTCGTCGAGCCTGTTCGAGACGCGGCCCGAGAGATCGGCGAGGGCGAGTTGGGCGCCGGCTTCCCTGGCGATCAGCTCGGCCATGTTCACGCGGCCGCGGTTGAGCGCCTGTTCGACATAGGCGCGGTACGAGGCGAGATTGGTGATCGCCGCATAGGACGGCGGACCGAGCGAGGCGGCGAGGCGTTCGTTGCCGGCGCTTTCGGTCATGCGGTCGATGGCTTCGCTCAGCGAGGCGGTGGCGCGCTCGAGCACGGCCAGTTCCTGCAGCATCTGCGTGCGCTCGCCTTCGCCGATGCGGCGGTCGGCGAACACGTCGTCGGCCAGCGCCGCGAGATCGCGCGCCTGCTGCGCCAGCACCGGCGCGCGGTCCATCACGATGGCGGCGGCGAGATGGCTGGCGCGTTCGGCGTCGCGCACCAGATTGGCGCGGTCGCCGACCTGGTGGGCGAGATCGTAAAGCGCCATCGCCGCCGCGCCGGCGGCGGTTTTGCGCGCGCGTTCGTTGGTCAGCGCCACGCGCATGGCGGTGATGGCGCGCTCCGAAAGGTCGGCCGTCTCCAGGCCTTCGCCGTAGCGGCGCTCGGCCAGGCGCAGCGCGCGGATCGCGGGGGAGATGTTGTCGATGCCGTCGTGGCCGAGATCCTGCGCGCGCGACTGCATGTTGAGCAGCGCATGCGCTTCGTTGATGACGCGCAGATAGGCCGCGCCGTCGCGTTCCACCAGGGTCATGTCGACGCTGCGCTGCTGCTCGTCGGCGAGCTTGCCGGCGACGAAGCCGAGCGGGATCAGGAACAGCGCGAAAGCGACAGCCAGTTTCTGGCTGGTGGACGCGGTCTGTGCGACGCTCCACGCGCTCCGGCGCGTGTTGGCGATGCCCCGCGCAAAAGTTTCCTTCGCGTTCATTTCTCTCCCCGGCGCGCGCTGGCGCGAGCGCATAAAGCGCACCGAGGTGATAACGAGCGCTAAAGGAGCGGCGCGAAAAACGAAGCCAAATATTGGCAAATCGCAAATGGCGCTGCGCCGGCGCTTAACGCGCGCTTACGTCTGCTCGGCGCGCGGCGAGAACCGCGCGCGCGGCCTCCAGATCGGGCGGACTGTCGACGCCCTTGGGGAAGTCTGTGATCGCATCGGCGACGATGGTCATGCCCATTTCGAGCGCGCGCATCTGTTCGAGCTTCTCGCGCAGTTCGAGCGGCGAGGGCGGCGCGGCGACGAAGCGCGCCAGCGCGTCGCGGCGATAGACGTAGACGCCGACATGGCGTTCGATCGGGCCTTCGCCCCATGGCGCGGGCGCGCGGGTGAAAGCCAGGCAGCGGCCGTCCTGGGCCCGAATGGCCTTGACGATGTTCGGATTGGCGCGTTCGGCCTCGTCGTTCGACGGCGAAACGAGCGTTGCGATGTCGGCGCCGGGTCTGAGCGCGGCCACGGCGCGGGCGATGTCGGCGGGCGCCATGGTCGGCATGTCGCCCTGCAGATTGACGGCGACGTCGAAACGGCGGGCGGGGTCGAACGCCTCCAGCGCGGCGTGGACGCGGTCGGAGCCGGAGGGGAGTTCGGGGTCGGTCAGCGTCACATGGGCGCCGGCGCGCAGCGCCGCTTCGGCCACCTCTTCCTCGGCGGCGGCCACCAGGACAGGGCCGACGCCGGCGGCGCGGGCGAGGTCCGCCACCCAGGCGATCATCGGCCGCCCGTGGATATCGGCGAGCGGCTTGCCGGGCAGGCGCGTGGAGGCCATGCGGGCCGGAATGACGATGACCGGGTTCATAGGCCCTCGCATGCCGTGCGGCGGTTCGCCGCGCAAGGCCGGCGCAGTGCGTCCGCGTCGCAGCCCCCGCTTGGCGTAGCGCGCAACGCACGCCATAAACCGCCCGTCAATTTCGGCCAGTCAGGGCAGGGCTAATGAGCGATCTGCGGATGAATTCGGTGTTCGGGGCCGTCCTGGCCTCGGTGTTGGGCGTCATGGGCGTGGGCGTGCTGGCCGGTTCGCTGGTGCAATCGAATTATCCGGAGACGGCGGGCTACCTGCCGGAAGTGCAGCTGGACGCCCCCGGCGGCGGCCCGGCCGCGCCGGCCGGTCCGCCGGACTTCGGCCGCCTGTTCGCCGATCAGGCCCAGCTCAGTGAGCTGATTGCGCGGGGCGAGCGCATCACGGCCCAATGCACCGCCTGCCACACGTTCGACGCCGGCGGCCCGAACCGGATCGGCCCCAACCTGCATGACGTGTTCGGGCGCGCCGTCGCCAGCCACGCCGGCTTCGCCTATTCGGACGCGATGGCCGGTCATGGCGGCGGCTGGGACTATCTCGCGCTGAACGATTTCTTGCTCTCGCCCGCGCGCGACGTGCCGGGCACTAAGATGGCGTTCGCGGGTCTGCGCAACGAGCAGGACCGGGTGGCGCTGATCGCTTATCTGCGCTCGATCTCGCCGAACAACGTGGCGCTGCCAGCGCCGTTGCCGGAAGCGGTTGAGACCGCGGCGCCGGCCGAAGGCGCGTCCGCAGGCGGCGGCTAAAGCACCGCGCCTATGGCCCGCCGGCGTCCCGCCGGCGGGCCATAGGACGTTGCGTGGGATTTGGCGCACGGCGCTTTAAAGCCGGCGGATCGTGCGCGGCGGACCGTTGCGGGCGATCGCCGCGCTCAGCGGCTCGATCACTGTCTGCATGTGGAAGGCGTTGGCGTGCAGCAGCTCCGCCGCGCTGCGCATGACGCCGACATGGCCGCTCCAGAACACGAGATCGCCGCGCTGAAGCGGCGCATCGGGCGGAATGGCTCGACCCACCGCCTGTTCCTGCATGTCGGCGTCGCGCGGCGCCGGCACGCCGCCGGTTTCAAGCGCGCTCTGCACCATGCCAGAGCAATCGACGGCGCTCGAATCCTTGCCGCCCCATAGATAGGGCAAGCCGACGAAGCGCTCGGCGCTGGCGACCCAGTCTTCGACCGTCGCGTCGATCGGCGCGATGTGCGCGGCATAGACCCAGCCGCCGCGGCTCAGCGCCGCGAAGCCGTTCTCGTAGGTCGCGATCCTGAGCTTGGCGTTGAGGCTGAGCGGCGAGGGCGGTTGCGATTTCTTGTCGGGCTTGGGAAACACCAGCGTGCGCAGCACGGCGACGCGATGCGTCGGCGCGTGGATGTCGGTGTCGAAACTGTCGGCGCGGGCGTAGCCGACATATCCGTCGAGCCGCGCCTGGCCCCAGACCCAGCCCTGATCGTCGCGGTCGTAGACGTCGAAGATTTCGCCGTAGAGCAGCTGCGTTTCCAGCCGCGCAACGAAAGACGGCGCCTCGCGCAGAACGGAGGCGCCGACTTTGACCTGATGCGGAACGGCCTCGACGAACCGTTCCGCATCGACCTGGCCTTTGAGCTTCGCCGCCGCCACATCGCTGCGCGCCGGCGTCAGCCGCGGATCGTTCATGAGACCGCTTGTAGCATCGGCCGCTGCTGCTGTTCGCCCTCGTCCTGTAGAATGGTGGCGCCCAGCTGCTCCAGGAACGCGTCGCCCTTTTCGGTGCGCTCGACGAACACGTTGCGGCCGTCCTTCGGGTCGCGGCGGCGCTGCACGAAGCCGAGCCGCGAGAGGGTGTCGAGCGCCCGCGTGATCGCCGGCTTGCCGACGTTCAGCGCGGCCGCCAGTCCGCGCACGGTATGCGGCGCCGGCTGCAGCCGGACCGTCATCAGCACCGCCAGCTGGCGGGCCGTCAGGTCCGGGGCGTCCGAACGCACCGTGCTGACGGTGACCCGCCGCCAAAGATCCAGGGCTTCCACTTTATTTTGGATGAGGTCCATGCCGCTCCCCTCCGGTTGAATCGCAAGTGGAAGATTCGCTGATTTGGTGGTCCTTGCAAGCGCGAAACCACAAGATGTTGTGGAAGAGGCAAAATGGTTAACAAGAGGTGGACGGCGACCTCCGAAACGATCCAGGCGCGGCAAGGGCTGGACCGGGGCTTCCGCCTCTGAGACAGCCGTTAGCGGGCGTCGTAGACGCTCACGCCCTCCTGCAAGGCCGCCGCGAGAAGAGGCGCGTCACGTGTGGCCAATTTCGCGCCCAGGCGAAGCGCGGCTTCAAGATAGCAGGCGTCGTAGAATGAGAGGTGACGCCGGCGCGAGAGCGAAAGCGTCTCCGTGAGAATGAGTTCGTCCGGCGGCGCCTCGATGTGCACGACAGCATGCAGAATCTGCAGCGCCGTATCCGTGGCGCTTGCAGACAGGCGCTGCTGACGTTCGGCTTTGGCGAGGCCGCTGCGGATCTCGAACGAGAAGATGAAAGGCGCGACAAATGCCGTATTTGCAAGCGTTCTGAGCGCAAACGCGGCGGCGGTTTTTTGCGACTGCAACACCCATGCGTGGGCGACCGAAGCGTCAATGACGGTGACGCTCATTCACGCCCTTCTTCGACCGCTTCCTTCCAATCAAACGGAGGAAATCCGGCGTCGGTCTGAGTTTCTTGAAGCCGCGCCAGTTCGTCGAGAAGACGCTGGCGTTCGGCAGGCCCCAACTGTCGGCGCGCAGGCGACAGCCGCGCCACGGCCTTGCCATGGCGGGTGATGATGACCTCCGCGCCGGTCTGCTCCACTTCCTGGATCAACGAGGAGAGCCGGTTCTTGGCCTCGTGCAGCGCGACTTGCTTGCTCATAGAGATAAGATTACACATATTTTGGCTAAAATTCTAGCCAAATCGCCCTTTCAGCACGCGGTACACGGCGCGCAGCGCTTGTGCGTCGCCGCCTTGGGGGCGGCTGGGCTTTTCTTTCGGCGACCAGGCGAAGATGTCGAAATGGGCCCAGTTCGCAACGCCGACGAAACGGCGCAGGAACAGCGCGCCGTAGATCGAGCCCGCCAT
Organism: Hyphomonadaceae bacterium; assembly: GCA_023384105.1. Lineage (GTDB taxonomy): Bacteria > Pseudomonadota > Alphaproteobacteria > Caulobacterales > Aquidulcibacteraceae > Vitreimonas. The sequence goes on from JAHDXR010000010.1 coordinate 125,973, forward strand.
CGCGCCGTCGCCGGTGTTCTTCAGGTCGGCGATCGGGGAATCCATTTCGGTTTCGTAGGGATCCCACAGCGGCATGCGCCAGATCGGATCGTTCATCTCCAGCGAAGCCGCCGCGAGTTCGGACGCCAGCGCCTCGTCGCCGGTGTAGAAGGGCGGAATGTCGGGACCGAGCGCGGTGCGCGCGGCGCCGGTGAGCGTGGCGAAATCGATCAGCAGCGCGGGCTGATCTTCGCTCGCCCGCGCCAGTGCGTCGGCGAGGATCAGGCGGCCCTCGGCGTCGGTGTTGTCGATCTCGACGGTCGGCCCCTTGCGGCTGGCGATGACGTCGCCGGGGCGGAAGGCGTCGCCGGAGATGGCGTTCTCGACGATGGCGAGAAACACGTCGAGCCGCAGATTGAGCTTCGACTGCATGACGAGTTGGCCGAGCGCGAGCGCGTGTGCGGCGCCGCCCATGTCCTTCTTCATCATGCGCATGCCGGCGGAGGGCTTGATGTCGAGGCCGCCGGTGTCGAACGTCACGCCCTTGCCGACCAGCGCGACGCGCGGCGCGGCCGGATCGCCCCAGCCGATATGCACGATGCGCGGCGCTTGCGCCGAAGCGCGCCCGACGGCGTGGATCAGCGGATAATTCTGCGCCAGCAGCGCATCGCCGATGACGGCCTCGAACGCCGCGCCGCTGTCGCGCGCCACGTTCTCCGCCGCGGCGTGCAGTGCGTCGGGGCCCATGTCGTTGGTGGGCGTATTGACCAGATCGCGCGCGAGCCAGCACGCTTCGACGATGCGCGCCGCTTCGGCCATGTCCGCGCCCTCGGGCGGGGCGAGCCGCGGCGCCGGCCGCTTGCGCTTCTTGTAGCGGTCGAACGCGTACGCGCCGAGGCCCCAGGCGACGGCGATGGTGGTGGCGTTGAACTCGCGCGGGGCGAAGGCGATGCGGTAATCGCCGGCGGGCAGGTGCTGCGCCAGCGCGCCCATGACGTTCACCGCCGCCTTGTCGCCGACGCCGAACAGCACGCGCTCGATCGAGCCGTCGGTGGCCGGCACCAGCAAAATGCGGGCGTTCTGCGCCTGGAAGTCGTGCGCCTTGGCGAGACGGCGCAGCGATTCAGGATGGCGCTCGTCCCACTGCTTCCACTCGGCCGTGCGGATGGCGTGGATCGGGACGGCGGCGCCGTCGGCGGCGGTCAGGAAGGGCAGGTTCGGCATCAGGCTTACCTAGTGCGGCATTAGCCGTTTGTTGAGCATGTGGCGGCAGATTAGGCGCTTATTAGGATTCGCGCCCATGCACCGTCTCGCCGCCGTGATGCTTGCCGCCTCTGCTCCTCTTGCCGCCTGCGCCACCTCCGGCGGCGGCCATCAGGCGGTGGATGCGAGCGGCGCGTTGCCGGGCGCGCGCCCGGTCGACCGCGACGCGCGCCAGCGCGTCGCCCGCGAAGACATGCTGACGCAAATGGCGTTCTGGGCCGGCGAATATCAGACCTTCCCGAATGACATCGAGGCGGCGCAGCGCTTCGCCGAGGCGTTGCGGAGGGGCGGACGCGCCGACCGCGCCGCGCAGATCGCCGGCGAGGCGCTCGGGCGTTTTCCCGAGGACCGCCAGCTGCTGACGACCTACGGCTATGCGCAGATCGCGTCGGGCCGGCCCCAGGACGCGCTGCGGCCGCTGGCCCTGGTGGCGGCGGCGGAGCCGGAGAACTGGCGCGTGCGCTCCGCGCTCGGCGCCGCGCTCGACCAGCTCGGCCGCTTCACCGAAGCGCGCCGCGCCTATCAGGAAGCGCTGGCGCTCGAACCCAACGAGCCGCGCGTGCTGACCAATCTCGGCGTCTCGCACATCATGGCGGGCGATCCGGCCGAAGCCGAGCCGATCCTGCGCCAGGCCTCGCAGCTGCCGCACGCGCCGCCGGAAGCGCGCCAGAACCTCGCCATCGCGATCGCGCTGCAGGGCCGCTTCGACGAGGCCGAACAGCTGGAGCGCATCGACCTGCCGCCGGCGCAGGCGGCGGAGAACATCCAGTATCTGCGCAGCCTGCTGAGCGATCCGCGCCGCTGGGGCGATCTCGGCCGCGCGGGCTAACACAAGCGCTGCCCCGGACCGCCGGCAAGTCATTCCGGGCGGAGGCGTGCTACGCGCCGGAGACCCGAAACCCAGGGCCGCTGGCGCGCCGCTCGCCCTGGGTTCCGGATCGCGCTCCGCGCGTCCGGAATGACTCGGGCTGAAGCATCGTCGAACTTAATGCTTTAGCGGTTGCCGATGATCTCGTTCACCTGAATGACCGCCGGGCCGATGATGACGGCGAACAGCACCGGCAGGAAGAATATGATCATCGGCACGGTGAGCTTCGGCGGCAGCGACGCGGCCTTCTTCTCCGCTTCGGAGAGGCGCATTTCGCGGTTTTCCTTCGCCATCACGCGCAGCGCCTGGCCGACGGGCGTGCCGTACTTTTCCGCCTGCGTCAGCGCCATGGCGACGGCCTTGACGCCGGGGTGATTGGTGCGGCGGGCGAGATTTTCGTAGGCTTGGCGGCGATCGGGCAGGTAGGAGAGTTCCGCCGTCGTCAGCGCGAATTCTTCCGCCAGCTCCACCGAGGCCGGCGCGATCTCCTGGCCGACGCGCTGCAGCGCCATCTCGATCGACATGCCGCTCTCGACGCAGATCAGCATCATGTCGAGGCTGTCCGGGAACGCCTCCATGATCTTCTGGCGGCGCTTGTCGGCGAGGTTCTTCAGATAGAGGTTCGGCGCGTAATAGCCGGCGGCCAAGCCGCCGACGACGGCGACGAGCTTCATATGCATCGGCAGGTGGCCGCCGATGGTCATCACGTAGAGCAGGCCGAGCAGGGCGAAGCCGATCGGCAGCGCCGCGCGGTAGAAGTAGAACATGGTCTGCGCGGCGTGGCCGCGAAGGCCGGCGCGGATCAGCTTTTCGGCCAGCGTGTCGTCCGCCAGCGCCTTCTGCAGGTCGAACCGCTCGACCAGTTTCTTGGCGAACGAGTTGGCGTTCTTGTGCTGTAGCGAGCCGCTACCCTTGGCGAGGTCTGCGCGGCTCTTCTTGCGCAGCTCTTCGCGCTTCCTGGCCACTTCCTTGAGCCGCGAGCCCAGGCGGTCGTCCGACAGGGCGGGCGCGGCGACGGTGACGATGGTGGCGAAGCAGGCGCCGGCGGCGAGCACGCCGGCGATGTTCAGCGGATCGGTGAGGGTGTCGATGAGATCAGCCATCCGCGCGCCCTCAGAACTTGAAGTTGACCATCTTGTGCATGACGAAGACGCCCATCGACATCATCACCGCACAGCCGATCAGGATGAGGTGGCCGACCTGGTGCGTGAACAGCGTGCCGATATATTCCGGCCGCGTGAAATAGACCAGGACGCCGACGATGATCGGCAGCGAGCCGATGATGCCGGCCGACGCCTTCGCTTCCGAAGACAGCGCCTTCACTTTCTCCTTCATCAGCTTGCGCGAGCGCAGCACGGTGGAGAGGTTGCCGAGCGATTCCGAGAGGTTGCCGCCGGTCTTCTGCTGGATGATGAGCACGATCGAGAAGAAGTTCACTTCCGGCAGCGGCATGCGGTCGTACATGCGCTGCAGGCCGGCGTCGAGCGGCACGCCCATCGCCTGGGAGTCCACCAGCGCCTGGAATTCGCTCTTCAGCGGCTCGGGGCTTTCGCTGGCGATGATGCGCAGGCACTGGCCGAGCGGCAGGCCCGACTTCACGCCGCGGACGATGACGTCGATGGCGTCGGCGAGCTGGCTGGCGAATTTCTTCTGCCGGCCGGAGACGAGAACGCCCAGAATCCAGCGCGGCAGGCCGAACATGCCGATGAAGAAGCCCATGGCCGCGCCGATCGGACCCTGCACGATCAGGCCGACGAGCGCGAGCACGGCGCCGAGAACGCCGGCGAAGATCCAATAGGTCGGAACGGAGATGTCGAGGCCCGCCTGGGTGAGCTGGCCGCGCACCGAAAAGCGGCGCTTGCGCGACTGTTTTTCGTTGGCGGAAAGCTCGCGCAGCGCTTCTTGCGTGCTCTGCTTGCGCTTCATCGCGGCGGTGTCGACGGCCTGCTTGCGCCGGTCGCCCTTCGCGCCGGCGACCGCCTTCACGCGCTTGGACGCGGCGGCGGGCTGTCCGCCGCCGGCGAGCACCATGCCGACGCCGCCGATGGCGACGAAGGCGAGCACAGCGGCGATGAGCGCGGCGTCCATCAGGCGCTCTCCGACTCGTCGAGGGCCTGGGCCAGTTCCTTCTCGAGGCCGAAATAGCGCGCGCGCTCCCAGAAGCGCGGACGCCCGACGCCGGTGCCGCGGTGGCGGCCCTGGATGCGGCCGTTCTGGTCTTCGCCCTGGATTTCGTAGACGAGCAAATCCTGGGTGATGATGGTGTCGCCTTCGAGACCGAGCACTTCGGTGATCTGGGTGATGCGGCGCGAGCCGTCGCGCAGGCGCGCGGCCTGGATCACCACGTCGACGGCGGCGACGATGATCTCGCGGATCGTCTTCGGCGGCAGCGAGAAGCCGCCCATGGTGATCATCGATTCCAGGCGGGAGAGGGCTTCGCGCGGCGTGTTGGCGTGCAGCGTGCCCATCGAGCCGTCGTGGCCGGTGTTCATGGCCTGCAGCAGGTCGAACGCCTCGCTGCCGCGGACTTCGCCGACGATGATCCGCTCGGGACGCATCCGCAGACAGTTCTTGACCAGATCGCGCATCGTCACCTGGCCGGAGCCTTCGAGGTTCGGCGGCCGCGTTTCCAGGCGCACCACGTGCGGCTGCTGCAGCTGCAGTTCGGCGGCGTCTTCGCAGGTGATGACGCGCTCGGTCGGATCGATGAACGCGGTCAGCGTGTTGAGCAGCGTGGTCTTGCCGGAGCCCGTGCCGCCCGAGATCAGCACGTTGCAGCGGCAGGCGCCGATGATCTGCAGGATTTTCGCGCCCGCGGGCGAGATCGAGCCGAACTCCACGAGATTCGAGAGCTTCAGCTTATCCTTCTTGAACTTCCGGATCGTGAGCGTCGGCCCGTCGATCGCCAGCGGCGGCACGATGACGTTGACACGAGAGCCGTCCGGCAGGCGCGCGTCGCAGATCGGGCTCGATTCATCAACGCGCCGGCCGACCTGGCTCACGATGCGCTGGCAGATGTTCATCAGCTGGCCGTTGTCGCGGAAGCGGATGCCGGTCTTGGAAATCTTGCCGCCGACTTCGATGAAGACGCTGTTGGCGCCGTTGACCATGATGTCGGCGATGTCGTCGCGCGCCAGGAGCGGTTCGAGCGGCCCGTAGCCCAGCACGTCGTTGCAGATGTCGTCGAGCAGCGCTTCCTGCTCGGCGATCGACATCACCACGTTCTTGATCGAGATGATCTCGGCGACGATGTCGCGGATTTCGTCGCGCGAGGATTCCGGATCGAGCTGCGCCAGCTGCGTCAGGTCGATGGTCTCGATCAGCGCGTTGAAGATGGTCGATTTGACCCGGTAATAGGCTTCCGAGCGATATTCCGGCTGGTCCGCCGGCTCCGGCTGACGCACGGCGGGCGCGCTGGCGGCGGGCGTTGCCGCGCGCGGCGCCGGTGCGGCGGGGCGGGGCGCTGCAGCGGGCGCCGGGCGCGCCGCTGCGGGCGCCGCGGCTGTGCGAGCGCCGGCGGACGCGGCCGGACGCGCGGCGGCCGCAGGCGCGGTGGGCGCCAAGCCGGGAGCTTCGCCTGTGCCTCGCTTACCGAACATCCAAACCCTCAGCGCTTCAGGAACGGGATCTTGACGGCGATCGACGCCTTCTTCGTCTCCGCCGGCTTGCGGCCCGTCAGCGACGCCGCGAGGTCGTCGAGGACCAGCGCCGTCTTCGATTGCGGCGCGACTTCGCCGATCATCTGCCCGTTGTTCGCCGCCATGCCGAACAGCTGCGGATCGAACGGGATCGATGCGACAGGCTCGGCGCCCAGGGCTTCGGCGAAATCCTTGAACGGAATCTCGGGCCGCTTCGGCACGCCGACCATCGAGAGCACCACCGTCGGGGGCGCATCGTAGGGCCGCATCGCCTTCAGCAGGTCGATGATGTTCTTGGCGTTGCGCAGGCTGGCGAGATCGGGGCCGGCGACGATGATCGCATCGTCGGCCGCGAGCAGCGTGTGCTTCACCCAAGAGGTCCAGACATGCGGCAGGTCGAGCACCACGTAGGGGCTGGTGCGGCGCACGCGGTCGATCACGACCTCGTAGGATTGCGGATCGAGTTCGAACTCGCGCTCCAGCGTCGCCGGCGCCGTGAGCATTTGCAGGTGCTGCGTCTGCTTTGTCGTGACCCGTTCCAGGAACACGTCGTCGACGCGGTCGGGCGAGGTTAGCGCGTCGGCGATGGTCTGCGGCGGGTCCTGGTTGAAGTCGAGCGCGGCGGTGCCGAAGGAAAGGTCGAGGTCGAGCAGGGTCGCGTTCGACTCCTGGCGTTCCGCGATCGACCAGGCGACGTTGTGCGCGATGGTGGAGGCGCCGATGCCGCCGCGCGCGCCGATCACGGCGATGACGCGGCCCGCGAACGGCTTGTCCGGATTGACGTAGAGCGCGCAGATCGTGCGGATCAGGTCGAGCGGCTGCAGCGGCGGCACGATGTACTCGCTCACGCCGCGCGCCATCAGCTCGCGGAAAAGGCCGATGTCGTTGACCGCGCCGATGATGATGACCTTGGTGCCGGCTTCGATCACCTGCGCCAGCCGGTCGAGGCTGTGCAGCATCGCGACGCCCTGCTGCTGGGTGTCGATGATCAGCAGGTTGGGGCTGGCTTGCGCGGCGAAACGGGTGACGGCGGCGTCGACGCCGCCGGGCTCTACCGTAATCTCGGCGCGCGCCATGCGGCGGTCGGCGGCGATGCCGGCGATGATGTCGGCGATTTCCGGGCGGTCGCAGGCGGCGTGGATGGTGATGCGCGGCACCGGCTGCTCGGTCGGGCGGCCGTCCTCGCGCAGCACGCTGGGCAGCGCGGCGGCGGCCGGCGCGGTCAGGCCGGGCAAATCCTCTTCGACGCCGAGCGGGGCGGCGGGCGCGTGCTCGTTCGCCGCGGGCGCGGCCGCAGCGTCGTCGAACGGCGGCAGATCGACGTCCGCGAGGCCGCCGGCGCCGAAGGTGTCGTCATCTTCGAGCACGAACTCGTCGTCGTGACCGAGGCTCCAGGCGGGATCGGGATTGCTCATGGGCCGGCCGCCTTAATTGATCGCATCGCTGATCGCCACGCGTTCGTCCGCGCTGCGCTGGGCGTGTGTGGGCTCGCCGTCGCGATAGGCCTGCATGACGGTGTCGCGGCGGCCGCTGTCGCGCGGATCGGCGTCGCGCGGACGAACGAGGTCGCGCGGATCTTCGACCAGCGCCGCGAGATTGGCCTGCGTGGCGCAGCCGAAGCTCGCCCACGGCTGGTTGTTGCTCTGATGCGCCAGGTCCTGCTCCCAGAGCGGCGCGCATTCCGGCGCCTGCGCTTCGAACTTGGTGAAGCTGACGACGATCGGCGCGTTGGCGCCGGCGCCGTCATAGGTGGCGCCGGCGACGGCGGCGTAGGAAACGCCGGCTTCGACCAGCGACATGCGCGCTTCGTGGGCGAGCACGGAGGCGGCGTCGGCGTTGGCGCCGCCGGAGGGCGTGCTCAGCACCAGCGCGCCGTGGCCGTAGCGCAGATAGTTGCCGGCGAACGCGCGCAGCGTGGCGCGCGCGCCCGGCGACAGCGAGACGTCGCCCGCGGCCACCGGAATCTCGATCCGCTCGGCGGTCTCGTTGACCTGGATGCGGTGGCGGTCGGCCGCGCTGGCGACGGGCGGTCCTTCCGGCGTCGGCACGCTGGCGCAGGCGCCGAGCGCGCTGAGGCCGAGAACAAGCAGGGGGAGGCGGATTTTCATGTGCGGCCTCATCATTCGATCACGTGGCCATGCGGACCCTGCAGGCGCGCGTTCGCTTGCGCGCCGGCGGAGCCGCGGGCGGGGCGATAGAGCGAATTGAGCCGGCCGGTCAGCAGGCTCTCGCCTTCGCTCGGGTTGAGATAGCCGTCTGCGGGCGTGCGCAGGTTTCCTGGGCTGGTCGGACGCACGAGGTACGGCGTCACGATGATGACCAGTTCGGTTTCGTTGTTGACGAAGTCGCGCGACCGGAACAGCGAGCCGAGCACCGGCGTGTTCATTACGCCGGGCACGCCTTCGTAAGCGTGGCGGGTGCGTTCCTGGATCAGGCCCGCCAGCACGATCGAGCTGCCGGACGACATTTCGAGCGTGGTCTCGGCGCGGCGCACCTGCAGCGCCGGAATGGTGATGCCGCGGATGACGGTGGTGGTGCCGTCCTGGTTGCGGATCGGGGTGTCGCCGGTGGAGATCGCGCCTTCCTGCGTGAGTTCGCTGACCTCGGTGGCGACCTTGAGCGAGATGCGCCCGCCCGACATCACCACCGGCGTGAAGGCGAGGCCGACGCCGAACGGCTTGAACTCGACCGAGATCTGGCCGTCCTCGGCGGCGACCGGCACCGGGAATTCGCCGCCGGCGAGGAAACGCGCGGCTTCGCCCGAGATCGCGGTGAGGTTCGGTTCGGCCAGCACGCGCAGCAGCCCCGCGCGCTCGAACGCTTCGATCGAGGCGTCGGTGCGGCGCGAGGTCTCGACGTGGCCGGCGCCGAACGTCTCGGTGTCGTCAACCAGATCGAGCGTGCCGCCATTGTCGTAGGTGTAGCCGCCCACGCCGGCTTGGCCGGGGCCGATCGTCGGATCGACGCCGGGGCTCGGATAGGTCAGGCTGTTCGGGCGCAGGATGTTCTGGGCGACGCCGCCGGAGGCGGTCAGGCCGCCGAGCAGATTGCCGTTGATCGAGAAGCCGTTGCGCGTGGCGACGCTCAGGAAATCGTCCTCGCCGACGAGTTGGTTGATCAGTTCCTGGTAGTTCGTGTTGATGCCGAGCTGGCGCACCAGCGTGCGGCTCATCTCGACCACGCGCACGCGCACCAGCACTTGTTCGCTGCCCTGCACCTGGATCAGGTTGACGATGCGGTCGGGGCCGCCAGCGCCGCCGGCGCCGGTGGTGGCGATGTACTGGGCGGCGAGCTGGCGCGCGCGGTCGGATTCGCCGGCGCTGCGGGCGCTGCCGGAAAGCACGATCGAGCCGTTCACCGCTTCGGCGGTGATCGACGCATCCGGCGCGTGGCGGCGCAGGATGTCGTTGAGCGGGGCGACGTCCGGCTCGACGCGAATCTCGACATTGGCGATCTGGCGGCCCTGAGAGTCGAAGAAGAAGAGGTTGGTCTGCCCGAGCTGGCGGCCGATCACGTAGGCGCGGCGCGCGGTGCGGATGGTGGCGTCGGCGATGTCGGGGTTGGAGATCAGCACGTCGCGGGCGTCCGCCGGCAGGTCGATGATCGCCGACTTGCCGAACGGCAGCACCAGCGCGGCCGAGCGCGAACCGCCGCCGTTGGTGATGCGGACGCTGGAGGCGCTCGCCGGCTCGACCTGAGCGGCGGCGTATGTGGGCGCGAACGCCACGGCCGCAGAGAGCGCCGTGGCGAGCGAAACGCGAAGGGACTTGCCCCGATTCATCGACCGCCTCCGGAGACCGAGCCGAATGCATGGACGCGCACGGACCCCGACGACTGGCCGACGCCGTTTCGCCGCGGCGCATTCATGCCGACCGTGTCGACCTGCACGCCGCGCAGCATGAGAGATATCTCGCCGAGCTGATCGGCCTGCGCGAGCACGCGCGCATCCTCGGCGGCGAGTTCGAGCACGGCGACGGTGGCGTCCACGATTTCGGGCGCCTGGCCGCTGGTTTGGGGCTGGGTTCTGTCGTTGAGGGCGAGCACGCGCACGTCTTCGAGGACGACCTGGCTGGTCACGCGCTGCTGCGAGCCCTCGCTGAAGCGGCGCGCCATCAGTACGTCGACGCGGTCGTTCGGCTGGATGTAGCCGCCGGCGGCGGAGTGCTTGTTGATCTCGATGGCGACGGCGCGATAGCCGGGCGGCAGCTGCGCGGCGAGGAAGCCGCGGCCTTCCGGCTGCACGACGGAGTTCGTAACGATCGGCTCGCCCTGCACGAACGCACGGCGGGTCACCGCGCCGACATAGTCGGCCTGCGCCGAGGGCTGCGTCGACACATTGACGAAGCTCGCCGACACCGATCCGTTCGGGAAGGTCGCGACCGCGAGATCGCTGGGGCTGAGCGCGGCGCCCTGGGGAATGTCGCGCGCGGCGACGAGCACCTGCTCGCCGGCGATCGGCGCGGCGGCTTCGGGAGCGGGCGCCGGCGCGCGATTTCCCATCGCGCGGATCAGCAAGAGCGCGCCGATCGCCGCGATCGCGGCGACGGCAAGGACGATCAGCTGACGGGCTGACATACTTTCACTCCCCGCGTGATCCGGCCCCGAAAACCCCAGCCGAACTGACCACGCTCATGGCTAAGGCAGGGTTAACGGGCTCGTGACGATTGGAAGGTGCGGGATCGCCATCAGGCCGCCGGCCATGATCGCGATCCCGTACGGGATGCCGTTCTGCTTCTTCAGCAGGTGGGTGACGAAAGCGGGATAGCTGGCCGTTTGCGGCATGAATTGGCGCGCGGCCAGGAGAACGAGCGCCAGCACGCCGCCGGCGACGACGGTCCAGAACAGGAAAGGCATGAGCGCGGTGAAGCCGGTCCACACGCCGACGGCCGCAAACAGCTTGGCGTCGCCGCCGCCGACAATGTTGGCCTGGAACAGGAAGAAGCCGAGCGCCAGCACGGCGAAGCCGAACAGCAGGTGCATGCCGATCTCGGCCAGCGGCGCGCCGACCAGCAGCGCGGCGGCCAGAAACACCAGCGTGAGCGCGACCGAAATCCAGTTCGGGATGGTCATGCTCGCGGCGTCGGAGCCCGCTGCGCAGATCAGCAGGCCGGCGAAAGCGGCGATGGCGAGCAGTTCGACCATTGCGTCATATTTGCTATGGCGCGCCTCAAGAAATGCTTAAGGCGGAACCGAAAGGGCCGCAGCCATTGGGAAAAATGGAACGATGGTTACGCTGGAAACAAAAACGCGCCGCCCCGAGGGAGCGGCGCAGGGGGAGGGGAAATAAGGGCGCTGAAGGGCGCGGCGCAAACCGCGCCCTTCGCGCTGCTAGCGATTATTGGGTGCCAGCGCCGTCGAGCTTCGTCGACACGCGGCCGAACAGTTCGCTGAGGTCCGTGCCGACCGCGCTGACCGCGGCGATGATGGCGACGCCGATCAGGGCGGCGATCAGGCCGTATTCGATCGCGGTGGCGCCGTCTTCGTTCTTCAGGAAACGCTTCAACATATGACTACTCCGTTTTGTCGAGTGCTTTTTCACCGGCCCGGTGGAGCGTCGCACCCGACACCCATCCCAGACGCGAGCGGAAGCTAATGCCGCACTGGTTAAGGCTCCGCCCCAAGGGAACAGTTTATTTCCGGTAAAGATCGCTGGGCGTTTTTCTCACTTAGCACTGCACGTTAAGCGCCCCTATGGACCGCCGGCGTCCCGCCGGCCTGCGTAATGCTTGCAGAAGTTCGCGCAGGCCGGCAGGACGCCGGCGGTCCATATTCACCTTCTTATGCGCGGCGCTTTAGCGATCCCGCAATAAATCGCGCGTAGCAACGTGGTCGCGTATATATAAGGAAGCGACATGCGCGCTCTGCGTTCGTTCATCGCCGCGACGGCGGTCGTCTGCGCGTTTGCGGTTCAGCCCGCCGCGGCGCGCGACGTGCGGGTCGCCCTGGACCAGGCCTTCCCGATCCGCCTGGCCGAGCCCGCCGAAGGCGTCGCCATCGGCAATCCGAGCATCGCCGGCGTTTCGGTGCAGAACGACCGCTTCCTGTTCGTCACCGGCCGCTCCTACGGCTCGACCAATCTCGTCGTCGTCGGCGAAGGCGGGCGCGTGCTCTATTCTGGCCGCGTGGTGGTGACGCCGGACGAAACCGATGTCGTGATGGTGACGCGCGCCGGCGAGACCGCCCGCCTCGAATGCACCCCGCTCTGCCGTCCGCGGCCCGATATCGGCGACGGCGAAGCCTCGCGTGCGATCGCCGCGCAGATCACCAGCCGCGCCAGCGCCGCAAGCTCCAACTGATTATGGACCGCCGGCGTCCCGCCGGCATGCGCGTACTTATCTAATGCTTTAACTTGAGTCATTCCGGACGCGCGGAGCGCGATCCGGAACCCAGGGCAAACGATGTATCATTGGCCCTGGGTTCCGGGTCTCCGCTACGCTTCGCCCGGAATGACTGCCGAAAACGCCCGTTTCATCCTGCACACGGCTGAGAGATTGAAACGCCGCATGCCGGCGGGACGCCGGCGGTCCATAATTGGTAACGCATCTTTACCAGTTCGTTTGACGGTTTCTCAGCCCTTCGGCGGCTAGGCTCGGGGCGGGAGAGAGCATGTTCGCGCGGTTCAGAACGGGAGCCAGGCCTTTTGCGCGCTTCGCCGGAGCGCGGCGCGGCGCTGCGGCCATCGAATTCGCGCTGGTCATCATTCCGTTCTTCCTGCTGACGTGCGGCCTGGTCGAAGTGGCGATGATGGGCTTCGCCCAGTCGACGCTCAATTTCGCGGTGTCGGAGACCGCGCGCGAGATCCGCACCGGCCAGCTGCAGACGGCGGGCCTCACCTCCGACGACATTGAGGAGCTGCTCTGCGAGCGGACCAATACGCTCATCGTCATGGAGTGCCCAGGGTTTCTCTATCTCGACGTCGACCGCTTCGATTCCTTCACCGGCGCGCGCAACCAGCCCGGCCCGATCGCCAACGGCCAGTTCACGCCGCTCAACTTCCAGTACAATCCCGGCGGGCCGTCCGACATCGTCGTGGTGCGCGCCTATTATCGCTGGCGCGTGCTGACGCCGATGTTCGAAACCATCTTCTCGAACGTGGCCGGCGGCGAGCGCATCCTCGTTTCCACCATGATGTTCCGCAACGAGCCCTACCAATGATCCGCAGCAAGCCTCTGCACCGGTTCGGCCGGGCCCGGAAGGGCGCTGCGGCGATCGAGTTCGCGATCATCGCGCCGCTGCTGATGGTGCCGCTGCTGCTGGGCTCGATCGATCTGATCGACGTGCTGGGCGTCAACGGCCGGGCGCAGAACGCCACCGCTTCGATCGCCGACGTGGTCGCGCGCGACACCTCGGTCAGCGACGACGAAGTGAGCGGCTATTGGGATGCGCTTCAGGTGCTGATGTACCCGAACGATCCGGACGCTCTCGACCTCCGCATCACCAGCATCAGCATCGTCGACAGCTCGACCGCGATCGTGGTGTGGAGCGAGGGCAGGGGCGTGATGCCGGCGCTGCAGACCGGCATGCCGATCACCGGGCTCGATCCGCGCATCATGACGCCGGGCTCGAGCCTGATCCTGGCGGAATCCAGCTACCATTACGATTCCGCGCTGAACTGGCTGTTTCCCGACGGCGCGACGTTCCGACATAAAGCCTTCCGCCGCTCGCGCATGGTCGACCCGATCGAGCGCGAGTGATTGACGCTTGACGGGCGCCGCCATCGCGGGACACTCCGGCGATGGAACAGTCGAAAACGCCCGCCGAAGCGGTCGACCGCCTCGAGTTTCTCCACAATCGCGCCGTTGCGGCTTTGGTCGAGAGCGTGCGCCGCTTCTCCGAAGGCGGCGCGCCGCCCAGCGCGGAGGAGCGCGCGCTGTTTCGCTATCCGGAATTGCGCGTCACCTATTTGCCGAACGCGCCGGCGCCGCGGCTGGCGCGCGCCTACGGCCAGCTGACCTGGCCGGGCGAATATGCGGTGACGATCGCGCAGCCGGCGTTCTTCCGCGACTATCTGATCGAGCAGCTGTCGCTGCTGGCGGCCGATTACGGCGCCGAACTCAGCGTGCGCGTCAGCGACAGCGAGATTCCGTATTCGTACGTGCTCGATGCGGCGGGCGCGTCCGCCTACGAGAACGTGCCGGCGGAAGAGCTGGCGCGCTATTTTCCGCATCCGCGGCTGGCGCAGGTCGGCGATGCGGTGGTGGACGGGCTGCGGATCGAGCGGCTCGACGGCGCGCGGCCGCTGGCGCTGTTCGACGCGCTGCGCACCGACTATTCGCTGAAGCGGATACAGCACTATACCGGCGCGCCCTGGGCGGACGTGCAGCCGTGGATTCTGTTCACGAACTACCAGCGCTATGTCGACGAGTTCGTGCGCTGGGCCGCCGCCGCCGTCGCCAACGGGCCGAAAGGCTGGGCGCTTTCTTGTCCCGGCGGCGTGCGCATCGAAGCGGGCGATCGCGACGCCGAAGCGAAAGCGCTCGCCGCGCCATGGCGCAAGTACCAGATGCCGGCCTATCACCTGACCACGTCCGACCGCGACGGCGTCACTCTGGTGAACATCGGCGTCGGGCCGTCGAACGCGAAGACCATCACCGACCATCTCGCCGTGCTGCGTCCGCATTGCTGGCTGATGATCGGCCATTGCGGCGGCCTGCGCCACACTCAGCGCATCGGCGACTACGTGCTCGCGCACGCTTACCTCCGCCGCGACAAGATCCTCGACGACCGCGTGCCGCTCGAAGTGCCGATCCCGGCGATCGCCGAAGTGCAGATCGCGCTGCAGCAGGCGGCGAACGCGGTCGTCGGCGGCGACAAGGAAGAGCTGCGCCGGCGGCTGCGCACGGGCACGGTGGTGTCCTACGCCGACCGCAACTGGGAGCTCAACTATAACGAAGAGCGCCGCCTGCTCTCGCAATCGCGCGCCGTCGCCGTCGACATGGAAAGCGCGTGCGTGGCGACGCAAGGGTTCCGGCTGCGCGTGCCGTATGGCGTGCTGCTCTGCATTTCCGACAAGCCGGCGCACGGCGAGATCAAGCTTCCCGGCGTGGCCGACCGCTTCTACGACAGCGCCATCGGCGCGCATCTGCGCATCGGCCTGGAGACGGTGGCGCTGCTGAAGCAGCAGCGCCACCGCCTGCACTCGCGCAAGCTGCGCGCGTTCGACGAGCCGCCGTTCAGATAGGCGCTGGGGGCTGGGTGTTAGGGGCTAGGGTGTCTGCGACTTAGCGCGAAGAGCTTCGTCAGCGCGCAAGGTCGCGATAATTGCGTATCGACACATCCGTCCCCACCTGACACTTATCCCCAAAACCCAGCCCCCAGCACCTAGCACCCAAATGAACGACCGCCTCATTCCTTTCGACCGCGTCCTCAATTTCCGCGACTTCGGCGGCTGGGAAACCCAGGACGGCGCGCGCGTCGCGCGCGGCAAGCTCTACCGTTCCGCGGCGCTGCATGACGCCACGGAAGCGGACATCGAGAAGCTCGACGCGATGGCGCTGCGCTTCCTGGTCGATCTGCGCCGGCCGGAAGAGCGCGCGCACGAGCCCAACAGATGGGCCAACGCCGGGCGCGTGATCTTCAACGACGAAGGCGCGGGCGGGACCTCGCTGCCGCCGCATCTGCTCGCGCTGATGCAGAGCGATCTGACGGCGCAATCGACGCGCGACTACATGATGAGCCTCTATCGCGAGATCCCGTTCGATCCGCGGCTGATCGGGCTCTATCGCGACTGGTTCGCCGAGCTGGGCGAGGGCGGCGCCGGCGTCATCCACTGCGCCGCCGGCAAGGACCGCACCGGCATCGGCTGCGCGCTGACGCTGATCGCGCTCGGCGTCGGCGAAGAGGCCGTGTTCGCCGATTACGAGTTCACCAACGCCGCGGTCGATCTCGAACAGCGCATGCCGCGCATCCAGCAGCGCATGGAAGAGCGGCTGGGGCGCAAGCTGAACGCGGAAGCGCTGCGGCCGATGCTCGGCGTGCACGTCGACTATCTGCGCGAAGCGCTGAACGCGATCGAGGCGAAGCATGGCTCTGCGCTGAATTATCTGGAGCAGGCGCTCGGCGTCGGCGCAACGGAACGCGCGGACCTCCGCGCCAAGCTCTCAGCCTAAACCGCGCCCCCTATGGACCGCCGGCGTCCCGCCGGCCTGCGCATAGTTCTGAAAAGAGGAGCGCGGCGCGTCCCAACCTTCACAAGCTCGCACATGCCGGCGGGACGCCGGCGGTCCATAGGCGTAGGCTCTAGTTCGCCGCGCCGGCCGCTTTGCGCTTTTCCATCATCTGTTCGAAATTCGCCCACACGCCGGACTCGCCGTGCCAATCGCCCTTGGTGGCGGCTTTGGAATATTCCGTCGCGCGCGCTTCGAAGAAGTTGGCGTGCTCGACGCCGTTGAGGATCGCCGTCAGCCACGGGATCGGGTGTTCCGTGACGCCGTAAATCTTCGGCAGGCCGAGCTGGCCCAGGCGCCAGTCGGCGATGTAGCGGATATATTGCTTGATGTCGTCCGCCGTCATGCCTTGCACCGGCCCCATCTCGAAGGCGAGATCGATGAACTTGTCCTCGATGCCGACGACGGTCTTGCAGCAATCGGCGATGTCGTCCTTCACGCTTTGCGTCAGCGCGTCGGTTTCCTTCGCATAGGTGTGGAACAGCTTGATCATGCCTTCGCAGTGCAGGCTTTCGTCGCGCACCGACCAGGTCACGATCTGGCCCATGCCCTTCATCTTGTTGAAGCGCGGGAAGTTCATCAGCATCGCGAACGAGGCGAACAGCTGCAGCCCCTCGGTGAAGGCGCCGAACATGGCCAGCGTGCGCAGGATGTCGGCGTCGGTCTCGACGCCGAACTTCTGCATGTAATCGTGCTTGTCGCGCAGCGCCTGATATTCCATGAACGCCGCGAATTCCGTCTCCGGCATGCCGATGGTTTCGAGCAGGAGCGCGTAGGCGGCGATGTGCACCGTCTCGATGTTCGAGAACGCCGCCAGCATCATCTTGATCTCGGTCGGCCGGAACACGCGCGCGTAGCGCTCCATGTAATTGTCGTTCACCTCGACGTCGGCCTGGGTGAAGAAGCGGAAGATCTGCGTCAGCAGGTTGCGCTCGGCGTCGCTGAGCTTGGAGGCCCAGTCCTTCACGTCCTCGCCGAGCGGGACTTCCTCCGGAACCCAGTGGACCTGCTGCTGGCGGCGCCAGAATTCGTACGCCCACGGATAGCGGAAGGGCTTGTAGCCGATCGACGGCGTCCGCAGCCCCGGCAGCCTGCCCCCGTTGTCTCCAGCCATCCGCAGCACTCCCTTCCGAAGTCGAAACCACACTAAATGTAGGTATTTGGCGGTCATGCGACCACCAGATGTGGCGTAACGAGGCCGCGAGTCGCCTTGCAGAAAGGTTAACCCGCGGCCCTCGGCGACCATGCAGCGATTCAGCGGCGGAGGAAGCCGGGACAGGCGCGGAGGTTGTGGAGAAGGGGCGTCGGCTGGGGTGGAAAGCGCTGGACGCGCCCCGCCTGCGGACCGCCAGCTTCCGGCCGGCCTGCAACGCTTCCGCGCCTCGCCGTCTCAAGATGAAGTTTGCGCGGACAGCCCGCCCCGCTATCCCCGCCCG
>JAHDXR010000011.1 GCA_023384105.1 Hyphomonadaceae bacterium
CCGCCATCCTCGATCAGACGACACAGCCTTCAAACCACTGACAGGCGGTCCATAGCGTGACGCTTCAGCGCGCGATCCGCTCCAGGCCGCCCATGTACGGCGCCAGCGCCTTCGGCACCAGGACCGAGCCATCCGGCTGCTGATAGTTTTCGAGCACGGCCACCAGCGTACGCCCGACGGCGAGGCCCGAACCGTTCAGCGTGTGCACGAATTCGGTGCGGCCGTCCTTGTTGCGGAACCGCGCGTTCATGCGCCGGGCCTGGAAGTCGCCGCAGTTCGAGCAGGAGCTGATTTCGCGATACTTGCCCTGGCTGGGCAGCCAGACTTCGAGATCGTAGGTCTTCCGGGCGCCGAAGCCCATGTCGCCGGCGCACAGCAGCATGGTGCGGAACGGCAGTTCGAGCCGCTTCAGCACCTCCTCGGCGCAGGACACCATGCGCTCGTGTTCGGCGTGGCTTTGATCCGGCGCGGTGATCGAGACCAGCTCCACTTTGCGGAACTGGTGCATGCGGATCATGCCGCGCGTATCGCGCCCCGCCGCGCCCGCCTCGGCGCGGAAGCACGGCGTATCGGCGGTCATGCGGATCGGCAGCGCCGGTTCGTCGAGAATCTGTTCGCGCACGAGGTTGGTGAGCGCGACCTCGGAGGTCGGGATCAGCCAGAAGTCCTCGCGCGTCGGCGCGACTTCCAGAAGCTCCTTCATCACTTCGGTGGGCTTGGCCTGACCTCTGCGCTTCTCGAACTCCTCGTCGAAACGGTCGAGAGCGGCGAACAAGAGTTCCTCGCGGCTGACGGTGCGCGCGGCGGTGAACTGATCGTCGACGAATTTCGGCAGCTGGCCGGTGCCGAACATGACCTGGTCCTTGACCAGAAGCGGCGGCGCGACCTCGGTATAGCCGAACTCGTTCGTGTGCAGATCGAGCATGAACGCCGCGAGCGCGCGTTCGAGCCGGGCGAGCTGGCCGCGCAGCACGACGAAACGCGCGCCCGACAGGCGCGCGGCGGACTCGAAATCCATCATGCCCAACGCCTCGCCGAGCGTGACGTGATCGGCGGTGAGATCGATCGCCGGCGGATTGGCGCCCGGCTGCATGTGCCAGCGGCGGACTTCGACATTGCCGTGCTCGTCGGCGCCGTCGGGCGTTTCGGGCGCGGGCAGATTCGGCAGCGAGGCGAGCAGATCGTCGCGCTGCTTCAGCCATTTGGCTTCCTCGGCGCCGCTCTCCTCGATCCGCGCCTTGAGCGCGGCGACCTGCATCATCAGCCGCTCGGCCTCGGCGTCGTTCTTCTGCGCCTTGGCCTGGCCGATCGCCTTGGAGGCGGCGTTGCGCTGGGCTTCGGCCTCCTGCTTGGCGGTCGAGGCGGCGCGCGCCCTGGCGTCGAGATCGACGATCTTGCGGGCTTGCGGCTCGAGCCCTCTGCGCGCCCAGGCGGCGTCGTAGAGTTCGGGGGTTTCGCGGATGGCGCGGATGTCGTGCATGGTGTCTTCCCGTTCGCGCTCCGCTTAGCCGAACGCGCGGCCAAGCGCTACGGGGCCGGCGGCGTCACCACGGCGTGAGCTTCCGCCGCGTCCCGCTTCGCCTGATTCTTCTCTATCAGCGCAACGATCCAGATGGAGATTTCGTAGAGCAGATAGACGGGCACGGCCATGACGAACATCGAGATGACGTCGTTGGGCGTCACCAGCGCCGAGAACGCGGCGATGCCGACAATGGCGTAGCGGCGCCCCTTGCGCAGCAGCGCCGCCGACACCACGCCGATCTTGCCCAGCAGCGACAGCACCACCGGCAGCTGGAACATGAGCCCGAACGCCAGCACCAGCGTCGTCACCAGGCCCATATATTCCTCGACCTTGGGCAGGTACGTCACCTGCACAGGCCCGGCCCTCACTTCCTGATGCAGCGCGAAGTTCAGCGCGAACGGCATGGCGACGTAGAACACGAACGCCCCGCCCAGCAGAAACATGATCGGCGCCGCGATCAGAAACGGCGCCGCCGCCGAGCGCTCGCGGCGGTAGAGCCCGGGCGCGATGAAGGCATAGGCCTGCCAGGCGATGATCGGAAACGCCAGCACGATGCCGCCGAACAAGGCGATCTGCATCTTCACCGAGAAGAAGCCGAACGCGCCGGTATTGATCAGTTCGATCGTTTCGCCTGCCCGCTCGGGATGGACCGCCGCCATCGCCGTCTGGAACGGCTGCGCCAGGAACAGGAACAGCGGATCAACAAAAATGAAGCAGATAACGAAGCCGGCGACCACGGCGACAATGGAGCGCACCAGCCGGTCGCGCAGCTCCGACAAGTGATCGAGCAGCGGCGCGCGCGAGGCTTCGATTTCCTCGTCGTCCGTCAGCGGCTTTTTCTTTTGGGCCGCCGGCGTCACGGTGCGCTCCGCGCGATCGGGGCGGCGTCCGCGTGCTCCGGCGCGGCTTCGGCGTTCACGATCTCGCCGGCGTCAGCGGCCTGCTCGGCGGCGACATCCTCCGCCGGCGGCGCCTCCGCGGCGGGCGCCGCCGCGGGCGGCGGCGTGAGGCCGGCATAGTCTTCCAATGTCGGCAGCGGCTTGGTGATTTCGTTGCGGATCTCGTGCAGCGCCGTCGTCCGCCGCAGCGCATCGACCTCGCGCTTCAGTTCGTCCAGCTCCGCCTGCCGCGCGAGCTCATCGAAGCCGGTGCGGAATTCCTGCGCCATGCCGCGCAGCTTCGCGGTCCAGCGGCCGATTTTGCGGAACAGGAGCGGCAAGTCCTTCGGCCCCACCACAACAAGGGCGAGGATGCCGAGAATGACGATCTCGTTGAAACCGAGACTAGGAAGCATGAGCGGTCAGCCCGCGCGCCAAAATTACTGCGCGCGGTCTCCGTTGGTGGATTGATCGCGGACCTGCGGCGGCGGCGTCTCTTGCGTCTCCGCCTGATCGCCTTCGGTCAGCCCCTTGCGGAAGCCTTTGATGCCCTTGCCCAGGTCCTCCATCAGGCCGGAGATGCGGCCCGGCTTCGAGAACAGGAGGAAGGCAAGCACCAGAACGATCAGAAGCGGGATTAGCCCGGGCATATGCATCGTCAAAACTCCATCGCGCGACGGGCGCTGCGGTCAGTCATCTTCGCCGAGATGATCCACGAAAAAGCTTGCCGCGTCGTCACCTTCTGACAGCGGCTCTTCGTCCGGGGCGCCATCCTCGCTCGGACGCGGCACGTCAAGCAGCGCGGCGGCGCGGGGATCCAGGAGCCCCAAGGCCTTCAGATCATCCTTGCCGGGCAGAGCGTCAAGCGAAGCCAGGCCAAAGTGACTGAGAAATGCGTCGGTGGTCCCGAACGTGAGCGGCCGGCCCGGCGTGCGCCGCCGGCCGCGGAGGCGAATCCAGCCGATCTCCATCAGAAGTTCCATCGACCCGCGCGAGAGGCTGACGCCGCGAATCTCCTCGATCTCGGCCCGTGTCACCGGCTGGTGGTATGCGATAACCGCTAACGTCTCCAGGGCCGCCTTGGGCAGGCGCTTGGGGGCCTCGCGGGTTTCGGCGAAGAGACCGGCGAGGTCCGGCGCGGACTGGAACCGCCACCCCGCCCCGGTCTCCACCAGTTCGACGCCGCGGCCCGCATAATCGGCCTTGAGCCTCATCAGCACGGCGGCGACGTCGACGGCGGGACCCAGCTTCTCGCCCAGGTCCTTGGCCGTGATCGGCTCGCCGCCGGCGAACAGGAGCGCTTCGGCCGCGCGGATGGCGTCGGCGCTGGGCTCGGCGCGCAAGCGTTCGCCGCCCTCGGCGAAGGCGTCCTCGATGCGGCGCATCGTGTCGGCGAGAGGCGGCTCGTCCTGGCTCATTCGGCGGGTCCATCTTGGACCGGACGGGCCCGCACGAACAGCGGCGCGAACGCTTCCGCTTGCCGCAACTCCAGCTTGCCCTCGCGGGTGAGTTCGAGCGCGGCGCCGAAGGTCGAGGCGAGATAGCTTTCCTGGGGCGGCGCGTCGGGGCTGGCGTCGGCCGGAACGGGCGCCACCGCCTCGATCACGCTCCACTCTTCCAGCTTCGCCAGCGCCTGTTCGAGCTTCTTGCGCGCGGTTTCGAGCGGATAGGCGCGGCGAACCAGCGTGGTGTAGGCGCGCTTGCGGATCTGCCTGGTGCGGTCGGCGCAGTAGGCGTTGAGCAGTTCGTAGAGATCGGCCTTCCAGGCGGTGGTCCTGGTGAGCACGGTGGCTTGCGGCTGACCGTTGAGGAACACATCGCGGCCGAGCTGGGGCAGGTCGTCAAGCTTGCGCGCCGCCGCGCGCGCGGCGGCGAGATTCATCAGCTTGCGCCGCAGCGCGGCTTCGAGCTGCTGCGGATCGGGCTCCTCAGGCGGCAATTGCGGCTTGGGGATCAGCAGGCGCGACTTCAGCAGCGCAAGCCACGCCGCCATCACCAGATAATCGCCGACGATCTCCATGTTCTGCGCGCGCGCTTCGGCGATGAAAGCGAGATACTGGTCGGCAATCTCGGTGACCGACACTTTGGCGATGTCGATCTTCCTGGCGCGGGCGAGTTCCAGCAGGATGTGCAGCGGCCCTTCGAACGCATCGAGCGCCACGCGCAACGCTTCGCTCTCGTCCGCCTCCTCGGCGGCGGCAAGGTCGAGTTCGATCTGATCGTCTGCGTTCATTCTAATCGTCATTCCGGGCGAAGCGCAGCGGAGACCCGGAACCCAGGGCCGCTAGCGCGTCATTCGCCCTCGGTTCCCGACTATGCTCAAATGACGTAGCTCAACTCGTCGCCGCATTCATCAGTTCATTGAAGCGCGCCCACCCCGCCACGGCGTCAAATTCGCGCGCGGGGCGTTTCGCGAACGCTTCGACGGCGCGTGCGCGCACGAGCGAGAGGCCGTCCAGCGGCCGGCAGCCCTTGACCGTCTCCTGCATCTCCCCCAGCACGCCCGAACACTGCAGCACCACGTCGCAGCCGGCGCCGAGCGCGGCCTCCGCACGCTGCCGAAGCCCGCCGTTCAGCGCAAACTGCAGCGCCTTCATATCGAGGTCGTCGCTCATGAGCAGGCCGTCGAAGCCGATGCGGCCGCGGATGATCTTTTCGATCACGGCCGGGGAGCAGGTTGCGGGGCGATCGGCGTCCCAGGCGTCGTAGACGATGTGCGCGGTCATGGCCGCTTCGGCGTCCGCCAGCGCCTCGAACGGCGCGACGTCGTTGGCGAGGTCCGCCTCGCCGGCGCAGACACGCGGCAGCGCAAGGTGGCTGTCGGCGGTGGCGCGACCGTGGCCGGGCATGTGCTTGATGCAGCCGGCGACGCCGCCCTCGTGAAGCCCCTCAAGCGCGGCGCGCGCGAGCATGGCGACGTCCTTGGGCTCGGCGGAGAAGGCCCGGTCGCCGACGATCTTGTCGCCGCCTTCCACAGGCACGTCGAGCACGGGTGCGAAATCGGCGTCGACGCCTATCGCCTTCAGTTCATGCGCGATCAGGCGATGGCCGAGACGCGCGGCCTCCAGCCCCGCCGCCGCATCGCGCCCGAACAGTTCGCCGTACTTCGCCGCCGGCGGCCACACCGGCCATTCCGGCGCCTTGAGGCGGGCCACCCGGCCGCCCTCCTGGTCGATCCAGACAACGGCGTCGTGGCCCGCGGCTTCGCGCAGCTGATCGCACAGCGCCCGCACTTGCACGCGCGACACGCAGGCCTCGCGGAACAGGATGAAGCTCCACGGCCGCGCATCGCGGAAGAACGCGCGCGTGTCGGCGTCGAGCTTCGGCTGGCGGACGCCGAGCGAACAGGAAAGCAAGCTCATCGACCGCTCTTAGCGCGCCGCGACGATGCAGTCCTGGCCCATCTGCCGGATGCGGTCGCAGAAGCGCGCAGCGTTGTCGCGGTCCGCGAAATAGCCGGCGCGAACCCGGTAGTAGACGCCGCGCTGGCCCAGGTCGGCGCGTTCGACGTCGAGGCGCGCGGACGCGAACAGCTGCGGCGCGCGCGAGGAAAGCCTGCGCCACGCCTGCTCCACCGCCGCCTCCGACTGCAGCGCCGCAAGCTGGGCGACGTACGGGCCGTTGGCGACGAAGTGGGGCGCGGCCGGCAATTGCGGCGGACCGTCGCCGGCTGAGGGGGCAGCAGCGGCTCGCGCCATGGGCGCGGACGAGGCAGGCTCCTCCGCGGCGAAGACCGCCGTTTCGGTCGCGTCGGGCGCGGTGACGGCTTCGCCCGGCGGCTCGACCTTGTAGGGGCCGGACGGCGCCGGAATGCGCGGAATCTCGGGGGCGCTGTAGAGCTGCCAGAGGAAGGCGCCGAACGCGACCGCGATCACCAGCATCAGGATGTAGATCACCCCGGCGTGGCGCGCCTGATCGTCGTACGCATGCATGCGCGGATCGTAACGGGTGCTCAAAACGAGGCTCCACGGAATCGCGATGTAACACGCCGTTTACCACGGTCGCGCTTCACGCGCGTTTAACGTTGTGTGCGGCGGCGGCGCCAGACTCCATAATTCCGTATCCGTAACGGAGTGGTTAGCGTCGCCTCGGACCGCTCCTAGCCACGCTCCAGGCTGAACAGGCGCTTGTGTTCCTCGATGGCGTAATCGTCGGTCATGCCGGCGATGTAGTCGCAGACGCGGCGGGCGGTGCGCTGGCCGCACGGCCCGTCCAGGCCCCGCTGCCAAGTGTTCGGCAGCAGTTCGGGCTCGCTGACGAACAGCTCGAACAGCTGTTTCAGGATGCGCTTGGCCTGGCTGCGCGAGCGGTTGACCTTCCAGTGCCGGTACATGCGCGCCATCAGGAAGCGGCGCAGCACGGCCTGATCCTCGTTCATGGCGTCGGAGAAGCCGATCAGCGGCTTGCCGGCGGCGCGCACGTCTTCCACCGATTGCGGCCTGGCCGCAGCGATGCGCGCCCCGCTTTCAACGACCAGGTCATTGATCCAGACGCCGATCAGGCGGCGAATGGTTTCGGCGACGAGCCGGAACTCGTCGATACCCGGATAGTCCTTCTCGACGGCGGCGAGCACGCGCGCAACCATCGGCACTTCCTCGCGCAGCTCGCCCAGGGTGAAGAGCCCGGCGCGCAGCCCGTCGTCGATATCGTGATTGTTGTAGGCGACGTCGTCGGCATGGGCGGCGACTTGCGCTTCCAGGCTGGGCCAAGTGTCGAGTTCGAGATCGTGGGCGCCCACATATTCCTGGATGGCGATGGGCAGATCCTGGAGCGCTGCGCCGAAGCGGATCAGCGGGCCGTTGTGCTTGACGACGCCTTCGAGCGTCTCCCACGTCAGATTGAGGCCGTCGAAGGCCGGATACTTGCGTTCGAGCTTGGTCAGCACGCGCAAGGTCTGGGCGTTGTGGTCGAAGCCCTGGTAGCCTTCCATGCAGGCGTCGAGCACGTCTTCGCCGGTGTGGCCGAACGGCGGATGGCCGAGATCGTGGGCGATGCCGAGCGTTTCCGCGAGATCGTCGTCGAGCCCCATCACCCGCGCGACGCTGCGGGCGATCTGCGCCACTTCCAGCGAGTGGGTGAGCCGGGTGCGGTAGTGGTCGCTTTCGTGGGCGACGAACACCTGTGTCTTACCGCGCAGGCGGCGGAACGCGGTGGAGTGGACAATCCGGTCGCGGTCGCGCTCGAACGGGGTTCGGGTGCGGCTCTCGGGCTCGGGATAAAGCCGGCCGCGCGAGCGGGCGAACTCAGTCGCGTATGGGGCCTTGGGCGGACGCGCATAGGCGCTCGCCGGCGCCGGCTTGGCCGGCCTCGCCCGCTTCGTTCCCGCTGCTTTCTGACCGTCCGCCACCGAAACGCCTTCTCCTCGCGCCCTGAAACAGACCATATATGGGGCGATGAGGCTTGAGAAAGCGCTGAAAGGTTTGCGTTAACAGATGGCCAGCATAGCCCTTACGGCCGCAGCCGCAGGTCGGATCAAGACGGTGGTCGCCGGCGAGCCGGCCGGCGCCGGCTTGCGCGTCGCCGTCGAAGGCGGCGGCTGCTCGGGGTTCCAGTACGAGATCAAGGTGGCCCAGGCGCCGAGCGCGGACGACCTCGTCGTCGAACGCGACGGGGCGCGGCTGTTCGTGGACCCGGTCTCGCTTCCCTTCCTGCTGGGCTCGGAACTGGACTGGGTGGACGAACTGATCGGCGCCTCGTTCAAAGTGAAGAACCCGAACGCGGCGTCCAGCTGCGGCTGCGGCGTCAGCTTCTCCGTCTGAGATGTTCGCCGCCCGCTCCAAGCTCGACCGCGGTCTCGACGCGTTCGAACAGCGCGCGTGGAAACGCGCGCGCAAGCTGCTGGCAGAGGCGTTGCAGGAAGAAGAGCGGGTGCTCGGCTGCTATCATTTGGGCCTGCTCTATTGGCGCGGGCTCGGCGGTCCAGCCGACAAGCGCGCCGCCGCCGACTGCTTCGCGCGGGCGGCGAACGACGGCCATCCGGGCGCGGAAACCGCGTATGGAATCGCCCTCCGTTCGGGCGTGGGCGTCGCCAAGAACGATGCGCTGGCGCGCCAGCACTTCCGCTCGGCGGCGGGCGCGGGCGACGCGGAAGCCATGGTGCAGCTGGCGACCATGAGCGAGCCCGAGGATGCGCGTCACTGGCTCACGCGCGCGTCCGAGACCGGCTACGCGCCGGCGATGCTCCACCTCTCCGACTTCTGGATCAACCGCGATCCGGTCGAGGCGCTGGCGTGGCTCTATGCGAGCGTCGCGCTCTCGGGCGACGAGGCCGCTCGCAAGCGGGCGTCGGCGCTCGCCAAGGAAATGACCGCGCGCGAGATCGCCGAGGCGCAAAAGCTTGGGCGCGGCTACGTCAAGGACATCCAGGACCGCGCGCGCGGATCGCGCTGACTTCCCGAACGTCACCGCTGGCGGACCGCTCCGATGCGCGCCATCATGCGCGCATGAACGTCGACGAAGCGATCAAGCGCCGCATCTCCATCCGCGCCTTCAAGCCCGATCCGGTGTCCGAAGCGCTGGTGCGCGAGATCCTGGACGTGGCGCGCTATGCGCCCTCGGGCGGCAATCTGCAGCCGTGGAAAGTGATCGCCGTCGCGGGCGCCGCACGCGAGGCGGTCGTGCAGTTCGCGCAAGCGCACCTGCCGGGCGCGGACGACGACAGGCCCGTCTATCCCGCGAACCTCTGGGAGCCCTACCGGTCGCGGCGCTACAAGGTCGGCGAGGACATGTACGCCCTGCTCGGCATCGGCCGCGACGACAAGCCGGCGCGGCTGGCGCACATGGCGCAGAACTTCCGGTTCTTCGGCGCGCCGGTCGGGCTCTTCTTCGTCATCGACAAGGGCATGGGTCACGGCCAGTGGGCGCACCTGGGCATGTTCATACAAAGCATCGCGCTCGCCGCGACCGAACGCGGGCTCGGCGCCTGCATGCAGGAGGCCTGGGCGCGCATACGCGCGCCGCTCGCGCGGCATTTCGCCTTGCCCGACAGCGAGATGATCTATTGCGGCATGGCGCTCGGCTACGCCGACATGACAAAGCCCGTGAACACGCTGCGCAGCGACCGCGCCAGCGTGGACGAGTTCGCCACGTTCAAAGGATTCTAAAGCGCCGCCTATGGAGCGCCGGCGTCCCGCCGGCACGGCGCGACGGCTACCGACAGGCGTCGGCGCTTGTTCGATAAATCGCATGCCGGCGAGGGCGCCGGCGCTCCATAGAGCGGCGCTTCAGTCGGCCCGGCGCGCGTTGCCGAGCACGCCGTCCTCGGCGAAGTCGACGATCGCGAAGGCGACGCCCATGACGATCAGCCAGGCGACCGGCGCGATCATCATCGTCAGCGAAAACGGATGGTGCTCCGCGTAGGCGTCCCA
The DNA here is from genome assembly GCA_023384105.1 of Hyphomonadaceae bacterium. GTDB lineage: Bacteria > Pseudomonadota > Alphaproteobacteria > Caulobacterales > Aquidulcibacteraceae > Vitreimonas. Next base: position 9,768 of record JAHDXR010000011.1, read on the forward strand.
CGCCGACTTGACGGCGACGAACGCGGCGACCGGATAAATCCACACCAAGAACTCGGCCACGAGCAACGCCAATCGGGAACGCCACAGCTGGCGTTCGTCCGGCGTCAGCAGGCGCACGGCGGCGGCCACGCAAGCCAGTCCGACCGCAAGATGGAACAAGGTGAAGGCCCACAGGATTACGGTCATAGATATCACTTTAACACGCCCGGCCGAGGCCTGTCCCGAGCCGCGGCGGCCCGGACGAGCCGAAGGAGCTTTGGCGATGAGCGGACGCAAAGTCGGCGAACACGTCGAATTAAGCCCGGACGAAGCCCGCGCCGGCGAAACCGGCCAAGGCGTGCGCTACGTGCTGGCGGCGGGAATCGTCCTGGTCCTGATCGGGTTCGCCGTGGTGGCGTGGATCTGGTTCGGTTGAACCGGGGCGCGGGGACGGCTAAGCCCCGGTCATGGCCCTCAAGATCGCCGCCTGGAACGTGAACTCCATCCTCGCGCGCCTGCCTACGGCGCTCAAAGTGTTCGCGGAAGTGGACGCCGACGTCTGGTGCCTGCAGGAGATCAAGTGCGAGGACGCGCGCTTTCCCCGCTTCGAGATCGAGGCGATGGGCTTCAACGTCGAGACGTTCGGGCAAAAGAGCTATAATGGTGTGGCCATTCTCTCGAAGCACCGGATCGAGGAATTCGTCCGCGGCGTTCCCGGGCTCAATCACGAACAGTCGCGCTATATCGAGGCGGTGATCGCAGCGCCCAACGGCCCGGTGCGGGTGGCGTCGATCTACGCGCCTAACGGCAACCCGATCGGCACGGAGAAGTTCACGTTCAAGCTGGCGTTCATGGAGGCGCTGAGGGCGCACCTCCAATCCCTGCTGAAGCTCGAGGAGCGCTTCGTCATCGCCGGCGACTACAACGTCATTCCGCGGGAAGTGGATTGCCACGATCCGCACGTCTGGACGGGCGATGCGCTGTTTCAGCCGGAAACGCGCGCCGCCTACCGCGCGCTGCTGAATCTCGGCCTCACCGACGCCTACATGCAGGCGGACGGCGCGGCGCATAAATATACGTTCTGGGATTATCAGGCCGGCGCCTGGCAGAAGGATCACGGCATCCGCATCGACCACTTGCTGCTGTCGCCGCAGGCGGCGGACACGCTGGAGAGCGTGGACATCTTCAAGAAGGCGCGCGGTATGGAAAAGGCCAGCGACCACGTGCCGATCGTGGCGACGTTCGGCTGAATCAGGTTCGCCCCGGCGGCGCCTCGTCGTCCGGCTCATCCTCCTCCACGGCGGGGATGGCGTAGCCGCCGCTGAACCAGCGGTTCAGATCCACGTCGGCGCAGCGCTTGGAGCAGAACGGCTTGTACTGCTCGGTCTGCGGCTTGCCGCAGATGACGCATTTGCGCTCGGAAACGGGCTTTTCGCTCATAGCGCCCTCGCGTCGATGCGATCGCGCTGACCGGGCGCTGAATCGAGCGTCCAGCGCATGCCGATGCGGTTGGAGAGTTCGGTGCGCCAATCGATCTCGGCGGAATCGAGCCAGGCCTTGACGTCCGGCGATACGGTGCAGGCGATCTGACGGCCGGTCTGGGCGCGGGCTTCGCGTTCGATCGCGCGCAGCGCCATCAGCGCCGCCGTTTCGGCGCTCAAGCGGCCGTCATCGTCGCGCAGCTGCTCGTGCAGCGGGCGGCGCAGCTGCGAACGGGCGAGGTCGAACACGCCGAAACGCGAGAGCCCGCCGAACTGCACGCTCCAAGGATCGTCCGCAAACGCCTGACGCACCGCATTCTCCAGCTGCTTCCGATGCGATTTGGCGCGCATGGAGACGAAATCAATCGCGATGAGACCGCCGAGATTGCGCAGCCGGACCTGGCGCGCCGCCTCCTTCGCGGCGGCGATGTTGAGATCGAGCGCAAAGCGTTCGGGATCGGTCGAGCCCGAACGCCCGCCCGTGTCGACATCGATGGCGACAAGCGCCGAGGTCGGCTCGATGCTGAGGACGCCGCCGCCCGGGATCGGCGCGATGCGGGCGAGCGCGTCCTCGATCGCAGCGTCGAGCCTGGCGCGGAGCTGCGCATCGGCGGGCTTGGCCAGCACCAGCTCGTCGTCGACATCGTGACGGCCGATGCGGTGCGGGCTTTGGCCGTCGTGGCCGGTCTCCTGCAACTCGACGACCGGGTTCTTGCCGCGCGCGCCCTCGCGGCTGACGCTGACGACGACGCCCGCGCCTTCGGCCAGCGGCACGCGCTCCTTGCCGGCGCGGCGGACGCGGCCGTCCTCGCCGAGCGGCATGAAACCCTGTTCGTCGCGCAGACCGAGATCGAGAAACGCGCCGCGGCGGCGGCGATCGATGTCGCGCACGCGCGCGACATAGAGTTCGCCCCAGCGCGCGCGCCGGCCCTCGTCGCTGGCGCGGGCGATGCGCAGCGCGATCGGGCGGCCGTCGCGCACCAGCGCTTCGCGCGTCTCGCCGATGGCGGCGTCGACCCAGGTTTCGAGCGGCTCGCTCATGTCGCGGCGCCCTCCAGCAGATTGGCGGTTTCGAACAGCGGCAAGCCGATGACGCCGGAGTACGAGCCGATCAGGTTCGTGACGTAGCGCGCGGCGAGCCCCTGGATGGCGTAGCCGCCGGCCTTGCCCCGCCACTCGCCGCTGCCGATGTAGCGTTCGATCTCGTCGCGCGAGAGCACTTTGAAGGCGACGCGCGTTTCGGCCAGGCGCGTGCGCAGCGCGCCGGCAGGCGTCTTGACGGCGACGCCGGTATAGACGCGGTGGGCCCTGCCCGAGAGCAGCGCGAGGCATTCGCGCGCCTGCTGTTCGGTCTCGGCCTTGGGCAGGATGCGCCGGCCAAGCGCGACCACCGTATCGGCGGCCAGCACGGTCGCGCCTTCGGCCTGCACCGCTTCGGCCTTCCGGCGCGCCAGCCGCAGCGCCAGCCGGCGCGGCGGCTCGCCCTTCAGCGGAGTCTCATCGATGTCGGCGGCGACCACGTCGTCGGGCGTCACGCCGATCTGCGCCAGCAGCGCCAGTCGACGCGGGCTTGCGCTCGCCAGCACCAGTCGCGTCATGGCCGTTTCGGAAAGCCCAGGCGCTTGGCGTAGATTTTGTCGACGAAGCGCTGATCGAGCAGGCGCGGCAGCGTGCGGTCCATGAACGGACGGCGCAGGATGGCGTAGCGCACTTTTGGCTTAGGATGGGTCAGGCAGAACCAGATCAGGTCGCCCACGTGGTCGGCCGGCAGCCCCTCGCGGCCTTGCTGGAGCATGAAGTCCGCGACGCCTTTCAGCATCGGCCCGTACGGCGTGTTGGAGAAGCGGTCGAGATCGTTCTGCTCGGCCTTGTCCCAGATCGGCGTCGCGACCGCGCCGGGGCCGATGACGATGACGTCGACGCCGTACAGCATCAGCTCGCGGCGCAGCGACTGCGCGTAGCCTTCAAGCGCGAACTTGGAGGATGCGTAAGGGCCGACAAAAGGCGCGCCGTTCTGCCCGCCCACCGACGAGATCATGACGATGCGGCCCGGCTTGCCGGCGCGCTCCGGATCGGCGCCCAAGAGATCGGCGAAGGCGCGGGTGACGTTGTGCACGCCGAACAGGTTGATCTCGAACTGGCGGCGCAGCTCCTCCGTATCGAGATGCAGCAGCGGGCCGGGCACAGCGACGCCCGCATTGTTAACCAGGCCGAACAGGCGGCGATCGCCCAGTATCTGCGCAACTTGCGCCGCGCCCGCGCGCACGGCGGCCTCGTCGCAGACGTCGAACAGAAGCGGCGTCACCGCCTCGCCGAACTCGGCTTTCAATCCCCCGGCGTCGGCCGCTCTGCGCACGCTCGCGAACGCATGGGCGCCCTCGCGCACGGCTTTCGCCACGGCGGCGCGGCCGATGCCGGTGGAGGCGCCCGTGACGACGACGGCGCGATCGAGGGAGCCTGAGGCCATTATTTGAATCTGTACGTGATGCGCCCCTTGGTCAGGTCATAGGGCGTCATCTCCACGAGCACCTTGTCGCCGGCCAGCACGCGGATGCGGTTCTTGCGCATCTTGCCTGCGGTGTGGGCGATGATCTCGTGATCGTTTTCGAGCTTCACCAGGAACGTCGCGTTGGGCAGCAGCTCCATCACGGTTCCCGCGAATTCCAGCAGTTCTTCCTTGGCCATTCTCTCTCCTGATTCAGGGCGCGCGGGGGGCCTTATAGGCGCTGATCCCTATCCCGTCGACGGGCGCGGGAAACGCTCGGCGATCCGCCGGGCGAGGCCGTCGCGGACCTGCCGGTACTCGTCCAGCACCTGCTCGCGCGATCCCTCCGCCAGGGAGGGATCGAACGTGGGCCAATACTCGGCGTCAGCCCCCAATGCAGGGATCAGATCGAGCATGGTGTGGTGGGCTTCCGGGCTCAGGGAGACGATCAGGTCGAACGGGCCGTCCTCGTAATATTCCCCGAACGCTTCCAGCCCCTTGGGCTGGCGCTTCGTCATGTCGCCGCCGACCTCGTCGACCACGAAGGCGGCCATGGCCGAAACCTCCTCGGACGGGCGGACGCCGACGCTGTCGACCCGGATCAGCGGGCCGAACCGCAGCCGCATCAGCTCCGCCGCCATCGGCGAGCGGATGGAATTGTGGGTGCATGCGAACAGCACCGAGCGCGGCAGCCCCTGGCCCTCCACGGCTCAGCCCCGCACATGCAGCGCGCAGACCAGCGTGAACAGACGCCTTGCGGTCTCCAGATCCACCTCGAAGCGATCGGCCACCGCATCCTGCAGCACCTCGGCGGCTTCGTTGTGGAGACCGCGCCGGCCCATGTCGATGGCTTCGATCTGGCTCGGCGAAGCGTGGCGGATGGCGTTGTGATAGCTCTCGCAGATCAGCGCGTAATCCTTGATCAGCTTCCGCAGCGTCGACATCGCCAGATGATGGAGGACGATGCGCTCGCCCTGCTGGTCGGTCACGTCGAGCGCGAGCCGGCCCTCCTGCATCGAGAGCACCAGCACGTACGGGCCGCGGTCGGCGCCGACGACGCAAAACGAATTGGTTTCCTTGAGATCGAACAGCGCGATGCGCCGCTCGTGCTCGGCATTGGGCGAAGCCGGCGCGATCGAGGCTTCGTCAAGCACCACGTCGATGAGGCGGTTCTCGCTCATGCCTTGTCGTGATCGGGCCGGCGCGGCGTGCGCCAGGGCTCGCCGATATCCATCAGCCGCCCCTCCAAACATTCTACCGCGATGGCGATCTCGCCGCCACCGGCCAGCAGCAGACGCACGACGCCGCCCGGCGGCTCCTCGTCGGGGGTGAAGCTCACGGAGAGGATCGACGCCAAGGCCTCCGGCGCATCCTGGCGGACACGCTTGCTCTTAACGCCCAGCACGCCTTCGAACGACAGCGCCGCGCGGATGCGCTCGTTGTGCGGGCCGTCGGCCGTTTCCCAGCGGAAGCGGTTCAACAGCGCGGTGAAGCGGCGCTGCTTGCGGTCGACGCTGATGTCGCTCACGCGCAGCAGAGCATCCTGCGCCGCCGCGCTCATGATCTCGAGATCGGCGGCGTCCTCGGCCAACAACTTTAGCAGCGCGCTCATGCCGGCTCAGTCTTCCTTCTGCCGTTCGATCTGCGCGCCGCAGGCGGCGAGCTTGGCTTCCAGTTTTTCGAAGCCGCGATCGAGGTGGTAGACGCGGTTGACAACGGTTTGCCCCTCGGCCGCAAGCCCGGCAATGACCAGGCTGACGGACGCGCGCAGGTCCGTCGCCATCACCGGCGCGCCGATCAGGCGCTCGACGCCCGTCACCACCGCTTCATTGCCGTGCACGGCAATCTGAGCGCCCAGGCGGGCGAGTTCCGGCGCATGCATGAACCGGTTCTCGAAAATGGTCTCCCGGATGCGCGACCGGCCGTCGGCCGAGCAGAGCATCGCCATGGCTTGCGCCTGCAGATCGGTGGGAAAGCCGGGATGCGGCTCGGTTTCGAAATCGACCGGCTGGATGCGCCCGCCATTGCGCCTGATGCGCAGGCCGCGCGGCTCGCTCTCCACGGCGACGCCGGCGGCGCCGAGCAGCTCGATCAGCGCCTGCAGATGATCGGCCCGCGCACCCTCCAGCAGCACGTCTCCGCCCGCCGTGGCGACGGCGAGCGCGTAAGTGCCGGTCTCGATCCGGTCGGCGACGACGCGGTGCGCGGCGCCCTTAAGCGAGGTGACGCCGCGAATGCCGATCTCGTCCGTGCCCGCGCCCTCGATCCTGGCGCCCATGGCGTTGAGACAATCGGCCAAGTCGACGATTTCGGGCTCGCGGGCGGCGTTCTTCAGCACCGTGTCGCCGTGCGCCAGCACGGCGGCGAGCATGGCGTGCTCGGTCGCGCCGACCGAGACGAACGGAAACGCGATCTCCGCGCCCTTCAGTCCGCGCAGCGCCGCCGCCTTGACGTAGCCCTGCTCGATATGGATGTCGGCGCCCATCGCCTCGAACGCCTTCAGGTGCAGATCGACCGGGCGGGCGCCGATGGCGCAGCCGCCCGGCAGCGAGACGGTGGCGTGCCCCACCCGCGCCAGCAGCGGGCCGAGCACGTTGAAAGAGGCGCGCATCTTCCGCACCTGGTCATAGGGCGCGATGGTCGAGCCGATCTCGGCCGCGTGCAGTCGCAGCGTGCGGGTCTCCTTGATCCAGGTGATCTCGACCCCGAGCGAGGCCAGGAGCTGGACCATGAACCGGGTGTCGGCGAGGTCCGGCATGTTGTCGAGGATCAGCGGGTCGGGGGAGAGCAGCGCGGCGGCCTGGAGTTTCAGCGCCGAGTTCTTGGCGCCGTAGATCGGGATCGCTCCCTTGAGCGGCGCCCCGCCCGTGATGGCGATACGGTCCATAAAAGTCTTTCGTCGATCCCCTGGGGCCCAGGCGGGACTTATGGGGACGGCGCAGGGCCTAAGCAAGGCGTGCGGCCACGCCCCGGCTGCGGTTTTCCGATACCAGCTATTTGCCGGACTTCGCCGGTTTCTGCGCGGACTTCCGCCGGCCGATATTGCGCTTCAGCGCCTCGGCCAGACGCGCCTCGCGCGAATTTGGGGCTGGCGGCTGCTTCGTACCCATTCCGAATCGACCTTTGGCGGGCGCAAGCTAGACTGACGTTTGGGGGACGCCATGACGGTCGAGGCCGCGCCGACGAATTCTTTCACCCACTCCGGCAAATTCTTCAACGTGCTGGGGCTGGCGCTCAAGAACGCGGCGCTGACAGTGCTGACGCTCACGCTTTACCGCTTCTGGGCCCGGACCGCGATGCGCCGCCGGCTCTGGTCGCGCGCGTCGGCGATGGGCGACCCGCTCGAATATACCGGCTCGGCGCTGGAGCTGTTCCGCGGCTTCCTGATCGCGCTGCCGACCTTCTTCCTGCCTGCGATGTTCGTTTTCTACGTCGCGCCGCTGGTGATGGACCCGGTGACCGCGTTCTGGCTCGCGGCGGGCTTCTATCTGGTGGCGGTGCCGCTGATGGCGGCGGCGCGCTACCTGATGCGCCGCTACCAGCTCGCCCGCACGCGCTGGCGCGGCATCCGGTTCGGCCTGGCCGGCGGCGCAGCTTCGTTCGCCTGGGCGTCGTTCGGCTGGACCATCCTGCAGACGCTCTCGCTCGGCTGGTACACGCCGGTGGCGCGAATGAACCGCGCCAAGATGATTTGGGAGAACACCCGCTTCGGCGACCAGCCCTTCGAGTTCATCGACGACGGCGAACCGCTGGCGAAGGGATTGTGGGGGCCGTTCGCGCTTGGCTGGTTCGCTGCGCCGATCGCCTATTTCGGCGCCTTCATCATCATGTTCATGATTGCAGCCATGCTGTTCGGCACGGGCGCCTTGCCGGTCTCCGAGCAGATCCCGCCGGAGTACGGCGTGGTCGTGGTCGTCGCGGCGATCGCGCTTGTGCTCGTGCTGATGGTGCTGCTGTGGGCGCCCTACAACGCCGCGGCGATGAACCGCATCGCCTCGCTGATCTCGATCGACGGCGCACGCTTCAAGCTGCGCGCAAAGACGTTCTCGCTGTTCTTCGTCAGCCTTGCCGGGTGGCTCATCACCATCTTCTCGCTCGGCCTGCTCGCGCCGATGGCGGGGTTTCTGCAGGTGCGCTACGTGCTGAACCGGCTGGAGATCGTCGGCACGCCCAAGTTCGCCGAGATCGGCCAGAGCATCATGGATGAAGGCAGGGCCGGCGAAGGCCTGGGCGATGCGTTCGATCTCGATATGGGCGTGGGGGTCGTCTGATGGACGCGACGCGTTACGCCGACGGCCGCGCCGCCATCACCCGCAACGCAACGGTCGAGTTCGCGGCGGATAGGCTGACGTTCAGCGTCGGCGAAGCGCACCATGCCTGGACCTGCGCAGACCTGCGCCGCGCCGACGACGGCGCGGGCCGCGTGATCCTCAAACGCAAGCCCGACACCGGCGAGCGGCTCTATCTCAGCGAAGCAGACGGCGACCGGCTGAAGCTGGCGGCGCCGGCGCTGTTCGGGCCGCGCGCCTATGGCGTCGAGGGCCGCGCGACGGTGCTCGGCGTCGCCGGCGCCGCGTGGTCGCTTGCGGCGGTGTTCCTGCTCGGCGTGCCGCTGGCCGCCGCACCGATCGCCGAGCGCATGCCGACGCGCATCCGCACGCAGATTTCGGATATTTCCTGGTCTCAGGTGGAATTGTTCGCCGACTATTGCGACGACAGCGACGAGGCCGCGCACATCCTCAACGACGTGGCCTACCGGATGATGGCGGCGTCGGACGTGGCGATGCGCGACGACATCTGGATCACCATCGTCGACGCGCCGTTCCCCAACGCGTTCGCGCTGCCGGACAACTCGATCCTGGTGACCGACGACCTGATCGCGATGTCCGAGCATCCGGACGAACTCACCGGCGTCATCGCCCACGAGATCGCCCACATCGAGCACAACCACGTCATGAAGAACATCGTCCGTTCGGTGGGCGCGGGCGTCTTCTTCGACGTCGTGGTCGGCGGCGCCGGCGCCGGGCAGATGGTGGCGATCGCGTCCGTCAATCTCGCCGGCCTGCGCTACAGCCGCGGCGACGAGACCGACGCCGACGAACGCGGCCTCGACTATCTCGACGCCGCCGGCGTGGATGCCGCCGGCCTGGCGCGCCTGTTCGAGCGCTTCCAGGTGGAAGCGCAGGCGCAGGCGGGAGACGCCGGCGAAATCCCCACCATGCTTTCAAGCCACCCCGCCACCGCCGAACGCGCCGCAGCGGCCCGCGCCCGCGCGCGCACAGGCCTTTCGCCCTCGATGACCGATGCGGAGTGGCAGGTGGTGCGCCGAGCCTGCGGCTCGGCCCTGCTGCACCAGGAAGAACCGGCTCCCGTCGCTCCAGCCGCTCCCGACACGCCGCAGGCGCCCCCGATCCAAGGCGCAAAACCGGAACAACTCGAAGGCGGAGCAAAACCGGGCGCGGCCACGCCTGCGGGACATGGTGCCGCGGGGGAGGATTGAACTCCCGACCTCACCCTTACCAAGGGTGCGCTCTACCACTGAGCTACCGCGGCAAACCCCGAAGCGGGGGCTTCTAGCCCGCGTCGCGGGCATAGGGAAGCCCGCTTGGACGCGGCGCCTCAGCCGCCGGTCAGCCGGGCCAGGGCGGCCTGATAGTTGGCCAGGCGAGCGGCGTAGTATTCCGGGGCCGCGCCGGCGTTCTGGCGCCGCTCCTGGAGCTTCTTCTCCGCCTCCGTCAACTCTTTGGCGTTGGGGTTGAGAAGGTTCTCATAAGCTTGGCGGACGATCGAAATCGCGGCCGAGAGTTCGGCCTTCGTCCGGGCGATATTGGCCTTGGAGTCGAGGCGGAGATCAGCGGCGACCAGGCCGAGGCCATAGGTCTTTAGCGCGCCGCGGGTCTTGCTGTTGGTCGCCACCACGCCTGGGGTCAAGCCCAGCGCGCCGAGCGCGTCGCGCCCGTCCCGGCCCGGATCGATGCGGACGGCCTTGTCGCCCAACGGGGTGATCTTGATCCGCTCGAAGCCGTCTTCCTTCACGATCTCCGCCCGGCCCGCGCCGGCTATGGCGCGATTGATCTGGGTGACGAGCGTGGAGAGCGTGTCGCGCTCGCCGATGCGGATCGTCGCGAGGCGCCGGCCGTCGACGCCGATCTTGAACTCATCGCCGACGCGCACCGCGCTGCGGTCGACGAGCGCGGCGGAATCGTTCGTGGCGAGCGCGCCGCGCGGCAGGCCGAGCACATCGAGCGCGGAGCCGCCGGACTGGTCCACCGCGAGGCTCGTCATCGCGAACGGCCCGCCGACAGAATTGAACGTGCGCGTCCAGTCCGCGGCGCCGTCGTCGCCCAGGCGCGTGAGGAAGCTCGACTTCGACGACGCGCCCTGTCCGGCGATCAGCCCCCCGGTCATGCCGGCGGCGTACACTTGACCGTTGACGATCGCGAGACTGTTCACGGAATCGTCCTGCGCCGAGCCGAGATAGGTCGCGCGGTCGAGCGCGGTGGAGACGAGATCGGCGTCGAGCCGCGCGACGAAGCCCTCCTGCCCCGCAACGGCGCCGGTCGCCGTCGAGCCGAGCGTGAGCCGATCGGCGCCGATCTCGCCGCCGACATAGAGCGAGGCACCGTCGGCGACGATGGCGTTGATCGCGCCCTTGTAGAAATAGCCAATGTCGCGCGTGGCGCCGGCGCTGAAACCCGCCGAACTCGAATAGGTGAAGCTGCGCAGCACGCCGCGATTGTTTTCGACGCCGCCGGTGATGATTTCGACGCCGCCCGCGCCGTTGTCGCGCACCGTCAGCGCGGTGGCCGCATCGGCGCCGCCGCTGCCGAACTGACGAGTGAACAGCTCGCCGCCGGCGGCGGAGTAGCCGCGCACGTAGCCGTCGACGCCGCCCAGCGCGACCTGCCCAACCAGCGCGGACTCGGTCTGGCCGGCGACGATGACGCTGCCGTCCGGGGCAAAGGCGATGGCGTTGACCTGGTCGGCGCCGTTGGCGCCGCGGCGTGCGGTCCAAAGCTCCTTGCCGCTGGAATCGTAGACGGTGACGAAGCTGTCGGCGCCGCTCTTGGCCGTAGTTCCGGCGAGCGCGCCCTCCACCGAGCCGGCGATGGCGACCTTGCCGTCGGCGGATACGGCAAGCGCAAATCCGCTGGCGGACTCCGCCGCGCCGAGCACCTCCGCAAACGCGAGCTTGCCGGCGGAATCGTATTTGAGCAGCGCAACGTCGCGCGCGCCCTTGATGGCGCTGGAGGCGCTGTCGCCGCCGAGGTCGGCGAGGATATAGACCGAACCGTCGGCGCCCGTAGCCACCGAGCGCGCGGTGGCGATCTGCATGCCGCCGCCGATGCTGACATCGAACGCGCGCCCCGCAAACCAGCCGGACGCGTTGGCGCTGGGCGCGGTGAAGGTCGAACTTGCCGGGATAGTCATCGTCACGGCCGCCCCGCGCGCGGCGCGCTCGACGACGCTCAGCGCGCCCGGCGGATCGTCCGCGCGGCTGACCGCGTCGATCGGATCGAGCGTCAACGCATGCGAGACGCCGCCAAGGCTGATGTCCGAGACGCCGCTCACCGTCTGCGAGCCGCCGGTGACGGCGCGAAGGCCCGCGCCGCCGCCCGACAATTCCGTGGCGACGACGCCAAGATCGTAGCCCTGCGCCGCCAATGCGTCGTTGAGGCGAAGCGCGGCGCTCTCCAGCGTGCGCGGATCGCCCGGCTCAAGCGTCGCCGAGACGGTGCGTTGCCCCCACACCGTGTCGAAGGTGATCGAAACGGTCTGATCGCTCAGCAGCGCCGCGACATTGTCGGCCACGCCGGTTGCGGCTTGGGCGCCGGTGAAGCTGCGATCGGCGGAGAAGGCGCCGCCGACGGCGAACGCGGGCGCATCGGCGCTCAGCGCGAGGGCGTCGCCGTTGATGGTGATGGACTGGATGCGCTGGCCGGCGCCCTCGGCCACCGACCATTGCGTGAGATCGCCGCTCGAAGCGCCGACATAAACGCCTGCCGCGTTCAGCGCCGCGTCGAGCCGCGCCTGGAACGCGGCGCTCCACTCGCCGGGGGCGACGTCGGGGTCGCCGGCGCGTTCCGCCGCGCTGATCGAGACGCTGACCGTCTTGTTTCCCGTCGGCGTGGCGACGACGATCTCGATGTCGAGCGCGCCGGCATGGGTGAGCAGCGGCGACGACGACGCGCTGTAGCTGCGGATCGCATCGCCATAGGGCTGGCCGGCGCCGGCGACGGGCAAGCCGCCCGTAGCCCAAGCGCCGGGCGCCTGCAGCACGGCGTCATGCGCGGCCTCGTTGAGCGTGGCGCTGACGCCGATCACATCATGCAGCGCATCGATCTGCAGCGTGAGCGTGCCGCCGTCATCGACGAGCGAAGCCACCGCGGAAACGCCTTTCTCGCGCAGCTTCGCGTTCAGCTGATCGGCGAGTTCGCCGGCGGTGAGGCCATCGTCGCCGCCATCGATAATGATGCTGTGCGTGGTGGTGTTGGTGGTGAAATAGAACGTCTGCTTGCCGGTGAAGAGATCGCTCGCGGCTGCGACCGCGCCCGCTTCGAACCGGCGCGCGAATACGCCCTCGCGCAGGCCGCCGACCATGCCGGGCTGCTCCACCGTCTCCAGCGCCGTCGCCTTGCCGCTGATGCTGAAGCTGGAGGCGCGGATGTTGTCGGCGCTGTAGATCGAGAAGCCGAGCTGGCCGCTGTCTTCCCAGACGTCGACGCCGGCGGCGAGCCCCTGCTCGTGCATGAGCTGCGTCAGCCGCTCGGCGAGATCTTCCATGATGGCGCGGTCGTCGCTTTCGCCGGCGCGCGCGCGCCAGGCTTCGAGATCGTCGCTGCGCCAGGCGGTGGTCACCGTGAACATGCGCCCGTCGGGCGTTTCGAGCTTGATGACCGCCTCGCCCGCGGCGCGCAGCGCGTCCTCGAACTTGTTGGCGCCATCCGACATCATCGCGCCGGTGCGCTGTTCCCAGGCGCCCGCCGGCGCCGACGTGTAGGGCGGGCCGGCGCCGAACCAGCCGCCGCCGATGAGCGAGCCGATCGGATCGGCTGTAGCCGCAGGACGATCCAGCCAGACCGGCTGGCCGCCCTGTCCGCCGACGTCTTCGAGCTTGATCAGGCGCGCGCCGTTGCTTGTCGCGCCGAGCGCGTAAAAAGCAGGCGTCGTCGAGACCGGGGCGAAAGACACTTTCTCGCCCGCCCGCACGTCGACCTTAAGCGCATACTGCTTGGGGCCGGTGTAGCGGGAGGTGACGGTGCGGCCGGCCAGCGTCGTGGTGGTCTCTTTCGGCGTGATGTCGGCGGCTTCGAGCCGGGTGGCGACGCCGGCGGCGGCGAGCCTGCCGTTGATGAAGCTGATGACGTTGCCGAAGCTGCGCGTCACCGAGCCCATCTGCGACAGATCGATCGACACATTGCGCACGACGCCCGCCGCCGACGTCGCCGTCATCGTGAACTGCGCGTTCGGATCGAGGCCCGCGAGCTTGTCGTAGAGGCCGCCGCGATGGATGTAGCCGGTCTGGTAGTCCTCCGAGCGCATCGGCATGGCGAGCGTGGTCTGCGCGGAGTCGACGCGATCGCCCTGCGCCAGACGGATGTCCTCGAACTGCTGCTTGGCGAAGAACGCTTCGAGTTCGGTGAGGCCGCGGGCGAATTGCGTGAGCGTCCTGGCGCGGTCCGCGGCCGAGAGCTTTTCGTTCTCGGCGTTGCCGGCGAGCGCCTGCAGCGTGGTCAGGCCCGAATAGAGCGCGAACAGCCGCTTATAGTCGCCGGTGGCGCCGAGATCGCTGTAGAGCTTGGCTTCGGTGTCGAAGAACGCCTTACGGTCGAAGGCGCGCTGGATCAGCACTTCGGCGCTCGGCGACACGCCTGGCGTCCAGACCGGCGCGAGCGGCGCGTTGGGATCCTGGGTGAGCGCGCCGACGTCGACGCCGATGCCCGCCTTGGCGCGCGCCCATGAGGTCAGCAAGGTCGCGTCGACGCCATAGCTTGCGCTCGACGTCGTCCCGCCCAACAGGGCGCTCGCGATGTTGATATTGCTGACCAAACCGACCGCTCCCGCGAAGCCGTCAGCTTCGCGCAACACTCGTAAACGGCTGGTTCGCAGGAAAGCGTTAACGAAGCCCGGTGAAGTGGGCGACCTCGCCGAAGATCGGGTACTCGAGCAGGCGCGGCCAAAGCGTGACGCCCTGCCAGATGCTCAAGACCATCACCAGCACGGCGGCCGCGCCCAGCAGCAGCCGCGCCGGCGCGATTTTGGTCACGTAACCGGCTAGCGGCGCAGCGGCGACGCCGCCCAGAATCAGGCCGCCGAGCGCCGCGCCGCCCTGCGCCAGGCCGCCTTCAAGCTGAAACCGACCGGTGAACAACGTCCACAGAAAGGTTATCGAGATCGCAACCGTGACCACGAATTCGGCGGCGTTAACGCTGCCGATCACGTAGCGGGGCGCGTGGCCGCGCCCGAGCAGCGTCGACGACACCACCGGCCCCCAGCCGCCGCCGCCGCTGGCGTCGAGAAAGCCGCCAACGACGCCGATCGGAATCACATGCTTGACGTGGGGCGGCTCCTCCTTCGGCTCGCGCAGCGCTCGCGTCAGCATGAACACGCCGAGCAGACCGAGATAAGCGATCACGATGGCCTTGATGAAGGTGGCGTCGAAGCCGGTCAGCAGATAGGCGCCCGCCGCGCCGCCGACGACGCCGGCAGGCGCCAGGCGGAGGAAGAGCTTCCAGTCGATGTTGCGGTGCGCGAAATGCGAGGCGCCCGAGGCGCCCGTGGTGAAGCATTCCGCGGCGTGGATGGTGGCGGAGGCCTGCGCCGGGGGCACGCCCAGCGCCAACAGCACGCTGCTGGAAATTACGCCGTAGGCCATGCCTACCGCGCCATCCACCAGTTGGGCGAAAAAGCCGACCAGAAGGAACAGGCCAAACGTGCTCCACACTGCGGGCCAAAGGTCCGGAGCCAATTCCATTACGCCTCTTCGGTCGCCTGGGGCGAAGCATAGCCCGTTGCAGCCCAATGCGGCCAGAGCGAGGCAGTTCCCGCGTTAACCATTGGCGCGCGGACACCGTTGTCCGAACCGCCGTAAAGGCTTGTGGCGCTCATATCCCCCGCTCCATCCGGCAGCACATGCGCTGGGCCGGACGGGCGAACAAGTGGCCCGCCCTAAACCTCGCCTATAGCAGGCCGTAAGCCCGCGGCGGCCCAAGCGCCGCAGACGCCGTTGCCGTGCATTTAAGATGCGGCGGCGGGCGCGGCGACTTGCTGAGCCGCCGCGCCCAACCCCGTCAGTGATGCGAAGCTTCGCGCGCGGCGCGAAATTCGGCGTTCTCGCGCCATTCCGGCCACTCGTCGCCGTCCGCCAGCCGGCGGCCGACGGCGTACAGCGCCTCGAGGTCCTGCGCGCCGCCGGTCATGTCCCAGGCCTCGGTCACTTCATCCGAAGGCTTGTGATAATTGTCGGCGACATAGGCCTCGTTGATGGCGCGGCCGCGCTCGACGCCGCCATCGACCATGTCGACGCCGTTCGACGTGTAGAGCACGGGAATGCCGAGCTGGGCGAAGTGCAGATGGTCCGAGCGGTAGAAGTAGCCGGCCTCGGGCGAGGAATCCGGCTCGACCCGCCGTCCCTGCGCCTGCAGCGCTTCGGTGATCAGATCGTCCATCTGGCTCTTGCCGAAGCCGACGATTTCGAGATCGTGCGTCGGCCCGGCGTTGTTGACGCCGTCCATGTTGATGGTGGCGACCGTGTTGCGCGGCGCGAACACCGGATGCTGCATGTAGTAGAGCGCGCCCAGCAGGCCCTGCTCTTCCGCGGTCAGGCCGATGAACGCAACCGAGCGCTGCGGGCGGCCGTCGGCGTTGAACCGGCGCGCGAGTTCGACCAGCGCGGCCGTGCCGGTGGCGTTGTCCAGCGCGCCGTTGCAGATGTCGTCGCCGTCGACCGCCGGGCAGCGGCCAAGGTGATCCCAGTGCGCCGAATAGAGGATGACTTCGTCCGGACGCTCGGCGCCGGGCAGAACGCCGATTACGTTTGCGGTCGTGCGTGTCTCGATCTGCGTCTGCAGTTCGATCGACCCGCGCAGCGCGCCCATCGGCACGGCGCGGAAGCCGCGGGTCTGCGCGCGCGCCTTTAAGCGGTTGAAGTCGAGCCCGGCGCGGCGGAACGTTTCCATCGCGACGTCATTGTTGATCCAGCCTTCGAAGCCGGCGCGGTTGGCGCCGCGGTCGGCGCGCACCACGTCCCAGCGCGCGCTGCCGGTGGCGGACTGGATCACCGCCCAGGGATAGGCCGCCGGCGCGGTCTCGTGGATGATGATGGCGCCCGCCGCGCCCTGGCGGCCGGCTTCCTCGAACTTGTAGGTCCAGCGGCCGTAATAGGTCATGGCGCGCCCGCCGAAGCCGCGGTCGTCGCCGGTCTCGAAATCGGGGTCGTTGATGAGGATGACGGCGATCTTGCCGCGCATATCGACACCTTCGTAGTCGTTCCAGCCGAGTTCCGGCGCGTTGACGCCGTAGCCGACGAACACCAGCGGCGCGTTCTCGATGCTGACGGTGGGATCGAGGCGGCGCGTCCATGCGGAGAACTGCGTGGCGTATTCATAGGACCGCGCGCCGTCGCGGCCCGTGAGCGTCAGCGTCGGCGTATTGGTGAGCGTGGCCGCGTTGAGCTGCGTCTCCTGCACCCAGGAGCGCGTTCCGTCCGGCAGCGCAACGCCCGGCTCAAGGCCCGCCGCCTCGAACGCACGCTGAAGATACTCGACCGTGCGCTGTTCGCCGGCCGTGCCTGGCGCGCGGCCCTCGAATTCGTCCGACGCCAACACGCGGACATGCGCGAGCAGCGCCTCCGCCGAGAGCGGCGGCGCATTGAAGGCGGCGATCTCGTGCGCCGCCGGCGGCGGCGCGGCGGTTGCGCATGCGCCGGCCAGCGTAAGCGCGGCGGCGGCAAGCCAATGGCGAGGTTTCATTTCGTATCCCCCAAGAGTTTTTTCCTGAGCAGACACCTAGCCGGACCGGCACCTTTCCTCAACCAGCCTGTTCCGCTGGGGACAGCACAGCCGGCGTCTGCTATATCACTTTTCGAGGCTGCCGATGGCGGCGGCGCATGCATGGCGGCCCATTGGAGGCCTGGCGTGGACGCTCCGCGCTCCGAACGGCGGTTGACGGCGATACTTGCGGCCGATGTCGCAGGCTACAGTCGCATGCTCAACACCGACGAAACGGCCACGCTCGCCGCGTTCAAGTCGTGCCTGAACGAACTGCTTTCGCCGCTGGTGCGCGAGCATCGCGGGCGCATCGTCAAGACCATGGGCGACGGGGTGCTGGCGGAGTTCGCCAGCGCTTTCGACGCGCTGATCTGCGCCGTCGCGTTTCAGCAGGCGATGGCTGAACGCAACGCCGGAAGCAGCCGGCGGATGGATTTTCGCATCGGCGTCAACGCCGGCGACGCGGTGCTGGAGGACGGCGACGTCTTCGGCGAAACGGTGGCTATCGCCGCGCGGCTGGAAAAGCTTGCGCCGCCCGGCGGCGTCTGCGTGTCTGCGCGGGTGCGCGAGGACGCGCTTGGCCGCGGCGATCTCGCCTTCGAGGACGCCGGCGAACACTACCTCAAGAACATCGAACGCCCGGTGCGCGTGTTCTGCCTCAGGCTCGACGCCTCCGCATCGCTGCCGCTGCCCTTGCCGGACAAACCCTCCATCGCCGTGCTGCCGTTCGAGAATTTGAGCGGCGACCGCGAGCAGGACTATTTCGCGGACGGCCTGAGCGAGGACATCATCTCGGCGCTGTCCCGCTGGCGCTGGTTTTTCGTCATCGCCCGGAATTCGAGTTTCGCGTACAGAGGCCGCGCCGCCGACGCTGCGAAGGTCGGCAGGGATCTCGGCGTGCGCTACCTTCTGGAGGGCAGCGTCCGCCGCGCCGGCCAGCGCATCCGAGTCGGCGTGCAGCTGATCGACACCAACAACGCCACGCACATCTGGTCCGAAATCTATGACCGCGACCTGACCGACATTTTTGCGCTGCACGACGAGATCACCGAGCACGTCGTGACCGCCATCGAGCCCGCGATGCTGCATCACGAGGGCATGCGCGCCTCGCACATAGCCGCAGCCGATCTCAATGCGTTCGACTGCTTCCAGCGCGGCATGTGGCATCTCAACAAGGTCAGCGCCGAGGACTTCCGCAAGGCGGAGGAGCTGTTCCGCGAAGCCATCCGCCTCGATCCCGGCCTGGCGCTCGGGCGGGCCGGGCTTGCCCGCACGCTCTATGGACGCGCCGTCTACGGCTGGTCCGCCGATGCGATGTCGGACTTCCGCGCCGCAGAGGAGGCCGCGCGCGCAGCCATCACGCTCGACGCGCGCGAGGCCACGGCCCACTTCGCGCTGTCGGGCGCGCTGCTCTATCTCGGCCGGCATGCGGAGGCGCTGAAGGAGGCGGAGCGGACGCTCTCGCTCAATCCGAATTTCGCCTTCGGCCACTTCCGGCTCGGGCAAGTGCTGATCTATTGCGGCCGCGCGAACGAGGCGGTGGCGCCGCTCGAGCGCAGCATCCGGCTCAATCCGTTCGATCCGCAGATGTCGGCGATGCTGTCGACGCTCGCGCTCGCCCAGTTTCACGCCGGCGATTACGCCGGCGCCGCCGCGCGCGCCGCCGAAGCCGCGCGCGGCCACGACAAGCGCGCGCCGCTCATCCGCGCGGCGAGCCTCGCCCGGCTCGGCATCATCAGCGAGGCGCACGCGCTGCTTACGCCGAGCTTGCGGGCGCGAGCGGCCGCGCTGATCGGCGGCGGCCCCTACGCGCGCAGGGACGACGTTCAGGACTTCTTCGACGCCTTGCGCTTGGCCGGCTTCGACGATCTTTCCTTGCGCGCCGACCTGGACGAGGCGGCGAACTCGGCGATCGCGTCCGACAGCGGGTGGTCGTCGTCGGGGTAGCGCCCGCGCAGCGTCACGCTGATCACGCCGGGCGTCATCACCGTGTCCGGCGTCTGGGTGATGTGCAGGCCGAAATCGTAGGCGGCCTCCCAGTTGAACACCATCGGCGTCGGCGGATTGGCCGAAAGCGCGGCGTGGATCGTAGCGCGCAGCGCCTCGTGAATGCCGCGCGGCAAGGCGTCGAGATAACGCTGCAGCACCCTTCGCAAGGCCGGCTCGTCGGGAAACGCAATCGACGCATCGAGCCTCGCGCCCGGCGAGAACGCGCCGATCTCGGCTGCCGTGACGCCCAATCTGCCGGGGGCGAACTTATCGTTGAGCTTGAAGACGGTCGCGTTCATCGCTGGCATGACGCCCTCCTCCGCCCCCGCTGACGCGAGGGCTGTCCAACGGCGTCCACCGTGCAGAGCTGCTGAACGCGGCGCCGCGGTATAAGCTTACGCCCGGTTCGCCGCCGCCGCCACGTCAATGCGCGTGAATGGGGAGCTTTGGCGCTTAGTCGAGCCAAGGCGGGGCCGGCAGCCCCTTGGAGCGCAGGAACTCGGCGTTGAAGAGTTTGCTCATGTAGCGGTTGGCGTAGTCGCACAGCACGGTGACGATGGTCCTGCCGGGTCCGAGCTTGCGCGCGAGTTCCATCGCGCCCAGCACATTGAGCGCCGACGAGCCGCCAACGGAAAGCCCTTCCTCGCGGATCAGATTGTAGAGCACCGGCAGCCAGTCCGCGTCCTCGACGCGGAAGGCCTCGTCGACGACCACGTCCTGCAGGTTCGCCGTGATGCGGCCCTGGCCGATGCCTTCGGTGATGGAGGAGCCTTCGGCGTAGAGTTCGCCATGCTTATAATAATTGTAGAGCGCAGCGCCGCCCGGATCGGCGATGCCGATCACGATGTCTTTGTTCTTGGCCTTGAGCCCCATGGAGACGCCGCCGAGCGTGCCGCCGGAGCCGACGGCGCAGATGAAGCCGTCAACCTTGCCCTGCGTATCGCGCCAGATCTCGGGCGCGGTGGTGTCGATGTGGCCCTGACGGTTGGCGACGTTGTCGAACTGATTGGCCCAGATCGCGCCGTTCGGTTCGGTCTTGGCCTTTTCCTCGGCGATGCGGCGGGCGACCTTGGGATAGTGGTTGTCGCTGGAAGCGGGCGCGGCGTCGACCTCGACCAGTTCCGCGCCGAGCGCCCGGACCGCGTCCTTCTTCTCCTGGCTCTGCGTGCGCGGCATCACGACGATGGTGCGATAGCCCTTGGCCGCGCCGACCAGCGCAAGACCAATGCCCGTATTGCCGGCGGTGCCTTCCACGATCACGCCGCCCGGCTTCAGCAGCCCCTTCTTCTCCGCGTCGAGCACGATCGCCAGCGCGGCGCGGTCCTTCACCGACTGGCCGGGGTTCAGGAATTCCGCCTTGCCGAGAATGGTGCAGCCGGTCTCTTCCGAGGCGCGTTTCAGCTTAATCAGCGGCGTGTTGCCGATGGCGTCGACGATGGAGGCGTGGATCATTGCGCTTCTCTTCAAAGTGGTGGCGCACATGTGGCGGGTTGGAGAGGAAACGCCAACTAAAGTGTCGGTTTAGCCGGCGCGCAAGTTCAGCTGACGCCGAGCTTCTTCTGCAGATCGGTCGAGGAGGTGGTGTAGAGGAAAACCAGCCGCTCTCCGGGCCGGGCGATCTTGAACGCCGCCTGCGCCATCAGCGCCGCTTCGTGGAAGCCGCACAGGATCAGCTTGAGCTTGCCAGGATAGGTGTTGATGTCGCCGATGGCGAAGATTCCGGGCTCGCTGGTCTCGAATTTCTCGGTGTCGACCGGGATCAGGTTTTCACGCAGGTTGAGGCCGAAATCGGCGATCGGGCCTAGCTTCATGGTGAGGCCGTAGAACGCAAGCAGCTCGTCGCAGGGAATCTCGTAGGCGCCCTTCTCCTTGGTGTGGCATTGGACGGCGGTCAGCGCGCCGTTCTCGCCTGCCACGCCTTTCAGGTCGGCGATCTCCAGCCGCACTTTGCCTTCCGCGACCAGCTTGCGCATCTGCGCCACCGAATGCGGCGCGGCGCGGAAGTCGTCGCGGCGATGGATCAGCGTCGTGGATTTGGCGATCGGCTGCAGGCTGAGCACCCAGTCCAGGGCGCTGTCGCCGCCGCCGGCGACGACGATGTCGCGCCCGCGGAAGCGCTCCATCTGCCGCACGGCGTAGTGGACGCTCTTGCCTTCGAACGCCTCGATGCCGTCGATCCTCGGCTTGCGCGGCACGAACGAGCCGCCGCCGGCGGCGATAACGACGACAGGCGCCGTGATGGTCGTGCCGAGTTCGGTGCGCAGCTTGAACGTGCCGTCGGGCAGTCGCTCCAGCGCCTCGGCCATCTGCGCGAGGTGGAAGGTCGGATGGAACGGCGCGATCTGCTTCAGCAGCGCATCGGTGAGACCCTGCCCGGTGACCACCGGCAAGCCGGGAATGTCGTAGATCGGCTTTTCGGGATAGAGTTCGGCGCACTGGCCGCCCGGCCGGTCGAGCACATCGACGAGATGCGCCTTGAGATCGAGCAGCCCCAGCTCGAACACGGCGAACAGGCCGACCGGCCCCGCGCCGACGATGATCGCGTCGGTCTCATACGCCTCGCCCGCCGGCGCGGACTGCACTCTGATCGGACCGCTCTCGCCGTGCTGCATCGCCGCCTCCGCTCAGGCATATACCGCGCCGAGCCGCGCCCGTCTGCCCGCGCCCCGTGCGGCCCTTCGCCAGCCGATGCCTCCGGCGACGTGGATCTGGATGGGCGCGCGCCGCCGCAAGGAGGTGAGCCGGTCCTTCATCCAGACCATCCTGGCGCCCGGCCGGCCGCCGTGACACCTGTCATGATAGGTGACGACAGGCGGGCTTTGACCGGGCGAGGCCGCGCTTGCTAACGCTGCCGGAAGCGGAGGAAAGAAAGAATGAGCCAAGACGCCCTGCCCCAAGCCGGCCAAAGCTGGGAGACGCTTGAAGCGCGCATGCGCGACATGGCCAAGGGCGATGTCAAATGGCGCCAGGGACGAACCGGCCTCTACATCTTCAACGCCGGCGAGGAGGTCGAGCGGGTCCAGAAGGCGGCCTATGCGATGTTCTCGGCTGAGAACGGGCTTGGTCCGGCGGCGTTTCCCTCAATCGCGCAGATGGAGCGCGAAGTGGTCGGCTTCGGACTGGCGCTGCTCAAGGCGCCCGAAGGCGGCGCCGGCTCGATGACCAGCGGCGGCACCGATTCCATCGTCATGGCGGTGAAGGCGGCGCGCGATCATGCGCGCGCCAAGCGCGGACTCGACAAGGGGCTGAACATCGTCATCCCGTTCAGCGCGCACCCGGCCTTCGACAAGGCCGGCATGATGATGGACATCGACGTGCGCCGCGTCCCGGTGAAAGACTATCTCGCCGACGTCGCGGCGATGGAGGCGGCGATCGATGAGCGGACGCTGCTGATCGTGGGGTCGGCGCCCTGCTTCCCGTTCGGATTGATCGACCCGATCGAGGCGCTGAGCGAACTGGCGCAGCGCAGAAACGTCTGGCTCCACGTCGACGCCTGCGTGGGCGGCTATATCGCGCCGTTCGTGCGCATGAACGGCGCGGATCTGCCGCCGTTCGATTTCAGCGTGCCGGGCGTATGGTCGATCTCGGGCGACCTGCACAAATACGGATACGCCTCCAAGGGCGCCTCGACCGTGTTCTTCCGCACGCGCGAACTGCTCGACTTCATGACCTTCGACGCCGGCCCCTGGCCGCTCGGACGCATGATGACGCCGACGCTCGCCGGCACGCGTCCGGGCGGCGCCATCGCCGCCGCCTGGGCGGTGACGCAATTCCTCGGCGTCGAGGGCTATCGCGAGAAGCAGCGCCAAGTGACGGAGGCGCGCGAGAAGATCGAGGCGGGCGTGCGGAAGCTCGGCTTCCGCGTCATCGGCAAGCCGCAGCTCGGCATCGTCAGCTTCACGCACGACGAGGCGGATTGCCTGGCGCTCTACGCCAAGATGCACCATCGCGGCTGGTTCACCGCGGCGCTGCTGGAGCCGAAGGGCTTGCATCTGATGCTGTCGCCCAAGCACAATGAAGTGGCGCACGAATATCTGGCCGACATGGAAGCGTCGCTGAAAGACCTCAAGCAGGCCGCGGGCGAGCAAATGACGCCGCGCTACGCAGGCTAAGGGGGCGACATGACTCAGACGTTCGACTTCTATTTCTCGTTTCGCAGCCCCTATTCCTATCTCGCGACGCCGGAGATCGAGCAGCTGATGGCGCGCTACGATATGCGCCCGCGTATGCGCATCGTGCTGCCGATCGCGATCCGGATTCCGGGTTTCTTCAAGACCGTGAACCCGATGTGGCCGCCCTATCTGCTGCGCGACACGTTCCGCATCGCGCAGATGAACGACATCCCCTACCGTTGGCCGCGGCCGGATCCGATCGTCATGGATCACGCAACCAAGGACGTCGCGGCGGAGCAGCCTTACATTCATCACGTCAGCCGCCTGGGCGTTGTCGCGGAGCGGCAAGGCAAGGGCTTCGAGTTCGTGCGCGCGGCGGCGCACGCGATCTGGTCCGGCGGGATCGACAATTGGCATGAAGGCGAGCACCTGAAACACGCGCTGGCGAAAGCCGGACTGAACGCCGACGAAGCGGACGCGCTGGCCCGCGCCAAGGCGGATGACCTCGACGCAGAGATCGCCGACAACGAGGCGGCGCAAAAGAGCGCCGGCCATTGGGGCGTGCCGCTCTTCGTCTACGAACACGAACCGTTCTTCGGCCAGGACCGGATCGAGCACCTGATCTGGCGCATGAAGCAGGCGGGCCTTAAAGAGCGCGCCGCCTAGCTGCTTACCGCAGGCTTCTGCGAGCGGCGCCATCTTGGAACACGTCGGCGCAACCGGCGTTGCCTCGTCATCCAACTAGGAGACGACCATGGCTATCCCGAACGGCACATCCGGCGCGTCGCCGGCCGATAGCGCACGCCGCATCAAGGAGTCCGCGACGACCGTCATCGACCGCACTAGGCGCGCCGCCGCCGGCAAGGCGCAGGAAGGCGTGCAACAGCTCGCGTCCTCCGTGCGCTCGGCCACATCGGCGCTGCGCCGCGCGGCAAGCGACGTCGAAGGCGACAGCGGCTGGATCGGAAACGTGCTGCGCAAGTCGGCGGATGCGATCGAAGGCGCGGCGCGCACGATCGGCGAAGGCGATGTCTCACGCGTGGTGAACGAGGTGAACGGTTTCGCGCGCCGGCGCCCGGCCCTTTTCCTGGGGGCGAGCTTCGTGGCTGCATTCGCGCTGGCCCGCGTCGCCAAGGCGGCCATGGAGCAGGACGGCGCCGGGCTCTAGCCGAACAACGTTTCTGAAGGGCGGCCAGCCCCACTCGATCATCGCATCTCAAGGAGAACACGCCGTGAGTTACGAACCGAACCGTCTCGAAGCGGACATCAATGCATCGCGCCGCCGCTTGAACCGCGGCATCGAGAAATTCAGCCACAAGCTCTCACTGGACCGAAACGCAAATACGTCCGGCGGCGCGACTGCGAGTCGGGCGCGGAAAGTCGCCAGAGGCGCCGCCAGGTCGGTGCGCGACAACCCGTTGCCCTATGTGCTGATCGGCTCGGGCGTAGCGATGCTGCTGCTGAACCGCAATGGCCGCTCCCGCAACGCCAGCGCGCCGCACGCGTTAGCGGCGCGAGCAACGGAAGCCGCCGAAAGCGTGCGGCGCGCCGGCCGACATGCACGCGAACGCGTCGGCGAAGCCGCGTCGAGCGCGACGGAGACTGCGGGCGACGGCGCCCGCTATGTTCGCCGCAAAGCGAGCGAAGCGCGCGGCCAGACCGGGCGTCTCTTTGACGCGAACCCGCTGGCCGTCGCCGCCATCGTGGCGGGCGTCGGCGGTTTGATCGGCGCCCTGGCGCCGCTCAGCCGGCCGGAGCGCGAAAGCTTGCGCGGCGTTGCGCGTCAAGCCGCGCGGCAGGGCGCGGAGCTGGCCGAACGCGGCGCGCGAATGGTCGAGAAGCGTGTCGCCGGCGGCGGCCACAGAGGATCAGGCGACGGCGCAATCCACTGAAGCCTCAGAGCCGCACCGAGCCGAGCCGAAGCGAGTTGGCGATCACCGAGACGGACGACAGCGCCATCGCCGCCGCCGCGATCATCGGAGACAGCAATTGGCCGGTGAGCGGATAAAGCACGCCCGCCGCGATCGGGATGCCGGCGATGTTGTAGGCGAAAGCGAAGAACAAGTTCTGGCGGATGTTGCGCATCGTGGCCTGTGAGACCGCGCGGGCGCGCACGATGCCGCCGAGGTCGCCGTGCAGCAACGTGACGCCCGCGCTTTCGATCGCGACGTCCGTGCCGCCGCCCATGGCGACGCCAACATCGGCGGCGGCGAGCGCCGGCGCATCGTTCACGCCGTCCCCGGCCATCGCCACCACCCGGCCCTGCCGCCTCAAGCGGGCGACCACGTCGGCCTTGTGGTCGGGCAGCACTTCCGCCTCCACCGCCGTGATGCCGAGCGTGCGCGCGACGGCTTCCGCGGTGGTGCGGTTGTCGCCGGTGAGCATCACCAGGCTCAGCCCCTGATCGCGCAGCGCCGACAGCGCAGCCGGCGTGGAGGCTTTCACCGGATCGGCGATGCCGAACACGGCGACGGCGCGGCCGTCGACGGCCAGGAAGATCGCAGTTGCGCCGTCGCGGCGCAGCGCTTCCGCCTCCTCCGCCAAGGCTGCAGCATCGACGCCGAGTTCGGTCATGTAGCGTTCGGCGCCAAGGGCCACTTTGCGTCCGCCGACTACGCCGATCACGCCCTTGCCGGTCGGCGAGTCGAACTCGGCGGGCTCCGAGAGCCGCAGGCCGCGGGATTGCGCCGCCGCGACGATCGCGAGCGCGAGCGGATGTTCGCTGCGATTCTCGAGACTGGCGGCGAGTTGCAACGCATCCGCCTCCTGCGCACCGGCGATCGTGTGGATGGCGACGACCGCGGGCTTGCCTTCCGTCAGCGTGCCGGTCTTGTCGAGCACCAGCGTGTCGACTTTCTCGAACCGCTCCAGCGCCTCGGCGTTCTTGATCAGGACGCCTGCGCGGGCGCCGCGGCCCACGCCGGCCATGATCGCCATCGGCGTCGCCAAGCCGAGCGCGCACGGACACGCTATGATGAGGACGGAAACCGCGGCGATGAGACCGTAGGAGAAGGACGGCCGCGGTCCCACCGCCCACCAGACAAAGAAGGCGATCACCGCAACCACCATGACGGCGGGCACGAACCAGCTCGAAACCTTGTCCGCCAACCGCTGGATCGGCGCGCGCGAGCGCTGCGCTTCGACGACCATCTGAACGATGCGCGCAAGCATGGTGTCGCGGCCGACCCGTTCCGCTTCGATCACGAGCGCACCGGTTTGATTGAGCGTGCCGCCGATCACGCGGGCCCCGGCTTCGCGCGTCACCGGCATGGACTCGCCCGTCACCATGCTCTCGTCGATGGTCGATCGCCCATCGACGACGATCGCGTCCACCGGAATCTTCTCGCCGGGCCGGACCCTGAGCCGATCGCCGACCACAATCTGATCGAGCGGCGCTTCTTCTTCGGCGCCGTCGCGGATGCGCCGCGCCGTCTTCGGCGCGAGATCGAGCAATGCGCGGATCGCCCCGCCCGTGCGCTCACGCGCCTGCAATTCCAGCACCTGTCCCAGCAACACCAGAACGGTGATGACCGCGGCCGCTTCGAAATAGACCGCCACCAGGCCGTGATGGTCGCGGAACGCCGGCGGAAACAGCTGCGGCGCAAACAGCGCGACCACGGAGTAAGTCCAGGCGACGCCCGTGCCGAGCGCGATCAGCGTGAACATGTTGAGGTTGCGCGTCTTGAGCGAGGCGTAGCCGCGCTCGAAGAACGGCCAGCCGGCCCAGAGCACGACCGGCGTCGCCAGCGCAAACTGCAGCCAGGCGTTCAGCATCGGCGGCACGATGTTGTCGACGCCGAGAAAATGGCGGCCCATTTCGAGCACAAGCACCGGCGCCGCCAACGCCGCGCCGATCCAGAAGCGCCGGCTCATGTCGATTAGTTCGGGATTCGGCCCCGCGTCCGCCGTCGGCGTCATCGGTTCGAGCGCCATGCCGCAGATCGGGCACGAGCCGGGCCCGTCGCGCACGATCTCGGGGTGCATCGGGCAGGTCCATTTCACGCCTTCCGGCACGGTCGCAGGATCGATCGGCGCAGCGCCATGACTGTGGCGCCCGCAGCAGCCGCCGGGCTGTTCCGCCGGCTTGGCGTACGCGGCCGGATCGGCGGCGAACTTCGCCTTGCAGCCGGCGCTGCAGAACAGCACCTCTTCACCCTGATGGCTCAGCCGGTGCGGCGTATCCGGCTTCACCTCCATGCCGCACACCGGGTCGCGGGCGCTCGCCTGAGCGGCGGCGGGCTCGTGACGAAGCTGATCCTGCCCGTTGGCGTGGTGCGAATGGCTCATGGAGAGTTCCTCGGCGGGCTTGCGCGCCAATGAAGGCTGATATACCTACCCAGGGTATCGTTTCAAGTACCCTATGGGGGTATCTGTGGATTCCGCCGTATCAAAGAAAACGAGCGCCTCCCTCAAGCGGATCGAGGGACAAGTGCGCGGCATTCAGAAGATGATCGAGGACGACCGCTACTGCATCGACGTGGTCACCCAGATCGAGGCCGTGCGCGCGGCGCTTTCGCGCGTGGAGGCGGACCTGCTGCGCCAGCACCTCCAGCACTGCGTGCACAAGGCGATGAAGTCGACCGACGCCAGCGAGCAGGCGCGCGTGATCGAAGAACTGGTCGGCGTCTTTCGGCGGCAGGGCTAGGAGCTGTAATGCTCAGGACGATCCTGCTGGCGATTGCGGCAGTCGCCGCTGCAAGCACGGCGGCGGCGCGCGAGTATCATCTCGTCATCGACGACGCGCAGGTGCGCGTCGCCGGCCGCACGGCTGAAGGCATGACGATCAACGGCGCGCTGCCGGGCCCGACCCTGCGTTTCACCGAAGGCGAAGACGCGGTCATCCATGTCCGCAACGACACCGACGAGCCGACATCGCTGCATTGGCACGGCCTCATCGTGCCCGCCGAGATGGACGGCGTGCCCGGCATGAACGGCTTTCCCGGCATCGCCCCAGGCGAGAGCTTCACCTACCGCTTCACCATCCGTCAGAACGGCACCTACTGGTACCACTCGCATTCTGGCCTGCAGGAGCAGATGGGCGTCTATGCGCCGCTGATCATCGAGCCGGCGACGCCCGAGGCCGCTTCCCCGGATCGCGACTATGTCGTCTTCCTCTCGGACTTCACCGCTGAGCATCCGCGCCGGATCCTGAACAATCTCAAAGTCGATCCCGGCTACTACAACAACAATCACCGCACCGTCGGCGATCTCTTCCGCGACGCGCGCGCGTTCGGCCTCGGCGCCGCGCTGCGCGACCGGCTGGCCTGGGGCCGGATGCGGATGGATCCCACCGACATCGCCGACGTCGCGAACTACACGTTCCTGATCAACGGCCGTTCAGCGGATGAAAACGAGACGTTCCTGTTCGGCGGCGGCGAACGGGTGCGGCTGCGCCTCATCAACGGCTCGGCGATGACGTATTTCGATATCCGCATCCCGGGCTTGAAGCTGACCATCGTCGCCGCGGACGGGCGCGCCGTCGAGCCGGTGGAGGTGGACGAGCTGCGCGTCGCGGTGGCCGAAACCTACGACATCATCGTCGAACCTGCGGAAGACATCGCCTACACGATCTATGCGGAATCGATCGACCGCAGCGGCTATGCGCGCGCGACGCTGGCGCCGCGCGCGGGCATGGAAGCGCCGATCCCGGAGCGGCGTCCGCGCGCGATCCTGACCATGGCCGACATGGGCATGGGTCCGGAGGCGCCCTCCATCGATCACAGCGCGATGGGCCACGGCGCCGATCACGCCGCCACGGGCCATGACATGAATGCGGGCCTCGGCGCCGGCGCCGGCCTCGACGGTTCGGGCCGCACCTTCGGCTGGGGCTCGGAGTTCCCGGCCGATGCGCGCGTGCTGTCCTACGCCGACCTCGCATCGGCCGCGCCGCAAGCGGATACCCGCCCGGCCAAGCGCGATATCGTCGTCCGTCTCACCGGCGCCATGGAGCGCTACATCTGGACCATCAACGGCCGCAGCATGGAGGACGCCGAACCGATCAACCTGGCTTATGGCGAACGCGCGCGGCTTGTCTTCGTCAACGAAACCATGATGGCGCATCCGATGCACCTGCACGGCATGTTCGTTCAGCTCGAGAACGGGATGCCGGCGGAGCGGCTGCCGGACAAGCACATCGTCTCGGTCGCGCCTGGACAGACTTATTCCGTGCTGCTCACCGCCGATCAGCCGGGCGAGTGGGCGTTTCACTGCCATCTGCTCTATCACATGGCGTCGGGCATGATGACGCGCGTCGTCGTCGCGCGCAGCGATGCGCCCGCAACCGCGCCACAAGAGCGAGACGAGCGTACGTCCCATCACGGAGGCCACTGATGCGGCGCATGCTCCTGGCGCTCGGCCTCTCGCTCGGCGTAGCGACGCCCGTAGCGGCCGAAGAGAATTTCCTCTTTCACATGGTGCGCGCGGAAGTGGATGCTGCGCGCATCGACGGCGAGGACGTCATCGGCTG
This sequence comes from Hyphomonadaceae bacterium, assembly GCA_023384105.1. Taxonomy (GTDB): domain Bacteria; phylum Pseudomonadota; class Alphaproteobacteria; order Caulobacterales; family Aquidulcibacteraceae; genus Vitreimonas. The sequence continues at coordinate 39,269 of JAHDXR010000011.1, forward strand.
GGAAGGCGACGCCTGGATCGGCGGCGACGTCAACAAGCTCTGGTTCAAGACCGAAGGCGAAATCGAGAGCGGCGAGACGCATGACGCCGAGATTCAGGCGCTCTGGAGCCGCAATATCGCGACCTTCTGGGACCTGCAGACCGGCGTGCGCGTCGATCTCGAACCGGACGCCGTCACGTATCTCGCACTCGGCGTTCAGGGGCTCGCGCCCTACCGGTTCGAAACCGAGGCGACGGCGTTCGTCAGCGAGGACGGCGACTTCAGCGCCCGGTTCGGTCAGAGCCTCGATCTGCGCTTCACGCAGCGCTTGATCGCCGAGCCGCACGTCGAACTGCAGGCTTACGCACAAGACATCGAAGAGCTGAACATCGGCGCCGGCGTCTCGGATATCGAAGCCGGCGTGCAGCTGCGCTACGAGATCACCAGGAAATTCGCGCCTTATGTCGATCTGGTATGGGCGCGCGCGCTGGGCGAAACCGCTTCGCTGCGCCGCGCCGACGGCGAGACGGTGGAGACGTCCTCGGTGCGCGCCGGCTTGCGCTTCTGGTTCTGATGGCGACCCCAGGACGAGGTTGAAGAACCCCCTCCCCAGAGCGCCGCAACAGCTGAAGGCCTTCGCTAATCCCTCCGCACCATGAGGGCTGAGGCGTCCGTGAAGTCGTTGGAAACACGGCTGATGCGCCCGCCTCGGGGCTATGCATAAGCGCTTGCAAAATAACGGAAATCCGGCGGGCCGCACCGCGTGCGCTCACGGTCGCCGGACGCAACACTTCCGGGTGTCGATTGCCCCAATCCATGAGGCATGCGGCCAGAAACGAAACCCCGATTAGAAAATCACCCCGCTCTTGGAGACTGTCAGGATGCGTGCGGATATTGATCCACCAGTGATAAGCGAGCTACACGTTCGCGACACGCGATCAACGCTCCAGGGGCTATGACCGCGTTAGCACCGATCCGCGCATCATCGCCGATTAAAGCGCCGAATTTGTCGACCCCCGTATCAACTACAACACCGTCGTACAGGATGCGAATTCGCTTGTTCTCAAGTTCATTCCGGTAATTTGCCACCATCGCGCCAGCCTCAATGTTGGCGCGAGAGCCCAGAATGGAATCGCCGACAAAACTCAGGTGTGCAACTTTCGAACCCGCGAGCATGAAGGTCGATTTGAGTTCGCATTGCGGACCAACGATACAATCATGATCAAGGAAAACTCCTCCCCGAAGATAGGAGCCAGACGCAACAAACGCATTCGGCCCCAATAGCGCGGGTGCCTTTACGATAGCGCCTAACTCGACGATTGCGCTCCTATGCCGGGCAACGCCGTCCACGATCTCGTAATCTGCGTCGAGGCGGGAAAGTGCAGCACCGATTAGCATCTCTGCATCGCGCGTCGCCTCCCAAGGCGCACCATCATGCACAGCAAAAGGCGACACAGCCCAGTCTGCAATCCAGTGGGAAATACGCATCGCCGCTTCAAGATTCATTTTCAAGTAGGATACACTTTAGTCGCACAACACCAAAAAATGCTATCTGCCAACAAGCGGCCGTTGCTTTGCTCTTGATGTTAACCGTCACACTTTCTTTCTCCAACGCCACTGTCATCTAAACTCCACAACGCGTTCAAGCGTACCCCAAGCCGGCCGTTGGCTCGTGCATATCGCTGGATGCCAAGCATCAATCATTCGATACATAGATGCCAAGGGCGAGTTGCACGAAACCAGCATTAGAGATTGCCTACCGAATTGCCGCCCCTTTAGCAAAGCCACTAGCTCCGTTTGGACCCAAACGGAGCCAAAGCGCGCTGGCGTCATCGGCGGGCTTCAGGCGCGGGAATGCGCGACACTCCGGATCTGAGGACTCTATCTCTCGAATCCGCGCAATAATCCCACTGATACCCAGATCAGCGATATGGTCGAACAAATCACCATAGTCGTTGGCGACATTGTATACGTCAAAGTATACGTCAAAAATACGCATAAACCCGTCCGTAGCGAGTAGCGCTTCGCCACCTGCGCATTCCATACGATGATATTGCACATGATCGAGCCAGCGATCTGTTGGATCGACAACCCAATAGCCTGAAATCGTGTTAGCACTTCGCCGATTTATCAGTATCTGCTGTTTCGCAAGCACCGCCGCCTCAGCGTATGACGCATCCGCCGAAAGTGCGTCGCGAAACACACCAAGCACTACTTTGTCAAATTGTTCCACCGCCGACGACCCAATGCGAAATGCCGGCGCGAGACACGAGCGTAAGATCACCGCGCAATCGCCGATATTGTACACCTCGATTTCGCAGTCTCCGACAGCCACCAAACAGAGTGCGAGCGCAGGCATCTGCGAGGGTGTCAAATGGGTCGCTGTAACCCTCTCGATTTCCCGCATGACCATCCGGTGCACCGCCTGGATGAGTTCGACCGGACCTTGCGCGAAAGGTGCCTGTTGCGTCAAAGCCTGCGACCATGCATCAGCGAACCAAGCCGCATCGCTCTCGTCAGGTAGAAAACGCTCGCCCGTCAATCCCGTCGCGCGTCGCAGACCTGCGCCAGTAGCGAAGCTACGCGGGAGACGATCCTACGCCCTTTAACCTTGTTGCGTGGCCTGCCACCCGAAGCCCCGCAGGGGCGCAGGGTGGCGGAGACGGAGGGATTCGAACCCTCGGTACCCTGTTCGAGTACAACGCCTTAGCAAGGCGCCGCCTTCAGCCACTCGGCCACGTCTCCGGCAGGGCGTCACGCTTAGCCGCGCCGCCTGCCCCCCGCAAGCGCCGCGTGGCCTCCGCTCCATATAGTTAACTGGCGCAGGCTTTGCGCGAACGCCTGGGACGGAACTCATCCGAGGGGCGAAACCACGCATGTCTCAGCCAGCCTTGCAGCGCCGCGGCGCCGAATTGGCGCATGCCGGGGAGCCCGAGACGCGGTTTTCCGACCTTGCGCCGCCGTCGGCGGAAGACGCCGCAACCCGCGAGGCTCGGCGGCTGGCCGATCTGGCCGCGTCCTACTGCCTGTTCGGCCTTCGCATCGACTACGCGGCCTGCGCTGAACCGGCATGGCGCCAATCCGCCGAGCGCGTTTACCGTCTCGCCCAAGCGTCCCAGACCCCGGCCAATGACGCAGCGCCCGCGCCGCAGCGGCGGCTCCCCCGGCTCGAACGCCGCGGCCTTCACATCGAGGCGCGCTACGCGATCCGTCTGATCGAGATCGTGGACTGGATCATGGTGGCGCTGGCGGCGGAGGTCGCAGCGCTCTGGGGCGCGGGGGCGGGCCTTCTTGAACTCTCGATCGGCCAGGCCGCCGCTTTTGTGTTTGGCGCGCTCTCGCTGAAGGCGGGCTTGTGGCTCACGGAGACCTACCGCGTGACGCCGCGCCAAATTCGGCCGGAACGCGGCGTCGGCGGCTTGGCGCTGGGCGCCATTCTGGGCGTTGTCGTCGCCAACATTCTCGCCCCTGACGCCCGCACGGCAGCGGCGCTGGCGGCGACGCTGCCCGTCGCGGCCATGCTGTTGGCGCTGATGCACGCCGCGCTCGCGCTCTGGATCGCGGCCGCGCACCGCAAGGGCGTCTTCGCCGAAACCGTCGTGCTTGTCGGCGCGACCGACGCCGCCCGCCGCCTCGTCGCGCGCGCCGCGAAATCCGGCGAGGCGCGCGTCGTCGCCATCGTCGACGATCGGCTTTCGCGCGCGCCGTCCGCGCTTGGCGAAACGCCGGTCGGCGGCAATCTGGACGACCTGCTCGCCTGGGACGGCCTGCCGCACGTCGACCGCATCATCGTCACCGTCACGCAGAAAGCGGAAGCGCGCGTGCGCGAGATCATCGCGCGCCTGCGGCCGCTGCCGAACCGCGTCGATCTCCTGCTCGACTATGACACCCAAAACGTGCGTGGGGCGCGCGTACAGTGTTTCGGCGGCGCAGCCGTCGCGTGCGTGTCGGGCCAGCCGCATAACGTCAGCCGCGCCACCTTCAAGCGCGCGGAGGATCTTCTGATCGGCGCGACGCTCTTGAGCGTGCTGGCGGCGCCGATGCTGCTCATCGCGGCGGCCGTCAAGCTCGACAGCAAAGGCCCCGCGCTCGCCAGACGCCGCTGTCGCGGCTTCAACAACCGCGTCATCACAGTGCTGCAATTCCGTACGCTGACGCACGACGCGCGCGCCGGCGCCCCGCGCACCACCCGCGTCGGCGCCTTCCTCCGCCGCACCGGGCTCGATACGCTGCCGCAATTGTTCAATGTCCTCCGCGGCGAGATGAGCCTTGTCGGCCCGCAGCCGCACGCCATCGGTGCGGGGGCCGCTGAGCGGAGTCTCCAGCATATCGTCGCTGAGTACGCGCACCGCCACCGGGTGAAGCCCGGCGTCACCGGCCTGGCGCAAGTCAGCGGTTCGCCCGCGGCGGCGCGGCGACGCCTCAAACTCGACCTCGAATACGTCTCGCGCGCGTCGCTCTGGCTCGACCTGCAGATTCTCGCGCGCACCTTGCCGGCGCTCATCAGCCGCTATCGCCGCAGCCACGTTTGAGCGGAGGGGCCGTCGTCATGACTCTGATTAGCGTGCTGATCCCGACATTTCGCCGCCCGGACTCCTTCCTGCGCGCCGCGCAGAGCGTCTTCGCCCAACGCGGCGTCGCCGATATCGAACTGATCGCGGTGGACAATTCGCCGGAGGGTTCGGCGCTCGGCGCGTTCGAGCAGCTCGCCCGCGAAGCGCCGATCCCGTTCCGCTGGACGCATGCGCCCGTCACCGGCGTCGCCCAGGCCCGCAACGCCGCCTTCACGCTGGCGCGCGGCGATCTGCTCGCATGGCTCGACGACGATCAGGAGGCGGCGCCCGATTGGCTCGCGGCCTTGGTCGCCGTGCGCCAAGCGACCGGCGCGCAGAGCGTGTTCGGGCCGGTGCGCGCGCGTGCGCGCAAGGGCGCCGCGAACGCCAGCTTCTTCGAGCAGCTCTACTCGCGCAGCGGCGGCGACGGGAGCGGAACGATCGCCGGCTATCACGGCGTCGGCAACTCGCTTCAGCCGCGGCGCATGTTCGGCGCCGGCGCACCCTTCGACACCGACGCGGATCGGGATGAAGACGAGGGCGAGCGCCTGTTTTCCAGCTGGAGCGAGGCGGGCGCCATGTTCGCCTGGGCCGCGGATGCAGTGGCGATCGAGCACCTGGGCGCGGAGCGCACGCGCCTCGCGTACAGCCTGAAGCGCGCCTTCGTCGCCGGCCAGGCGCCGTGCGCGGCGGCGTGGGGCGCGCGCGACTACCTCTCGCTCGCGCGCCACATGAGCGTGGGCGTTGCGCAAGCTGCGACGTACGGCTTCGCCAGCCTGATCATCTGGGCGGGATCGACCCCGCATGCGCTCGCACTGCTCGATCGCGCCGTCCAAGGCGCCGGCAAAGCGCTCTGGTTCTGGGAACAGCGCTTCTGCAGCGCAGCCGCGCTCGCCGCTCACGAGGACTGGCGCAGTCCGCCGCTAGCGATGGCGGCGGAAACCGGCCCGCTTACGCGCCGCCTTGCGGCGGCTTGAGCAGCGAACGGGAAAGCGCGCGTTCGGGACTTGTTAGTGATGCTTCACGCTCAGCCACTCGCGCGCGGCGCGCTGGGCTTGGGCGACTTCGTCCTTCGACATCATGTCGGCCAGCTCGCGGCGGCATTCCTTCGCCGCTTCAGAGCCGCGCACGGCCGCCAGATTGAACCACATGTGCGCCTGCACCAGGTCCACCGCGCCGCCTTGGCCGGTCGAGTAGATCAGGCCGAGCTTATAGAGATTGTCGCAATCGCCTTCGCGGCGCACAGCTTCGTGCGCTTGCGCGATTTCAGAATCCGTGAACGCCATTTTGGCCGCTCCCTTGTATCACTTGGGAACGTCTGGCTTCAGCCATGTCCGTTCCACCCCACAGACGTGCATTTCTCGCGCCGTCGGGGTGGAGCAATAACGTGCATAACTTGCGATAAGCTTAAGCGGCGTCAGCCCTGTTTTGATTTCGCGCCGTTTACGCTGTTCGCGGTCTGGCCGAACAGGTGCTTGGCGGCGTCGCGCACCTCTTCCTTACTCAAAGCTTGCTTCTGCCGCAGCTCCTCGCCCGCTTTCAACGCGCGCTGCACCGCAAGACGCTCGTGAATACGGTCGACCCAATCCTTGAGCTTCGGAAAATCTTCGAAGTCCTGGCCGAGCTTGTCGGCGATCCTCGCCCACGGCCATGACGCCATGTCGGCGATGGAGTAGTCGCCGGCGAGATAGGGCGCCTCGCCCAGCCGGCGCTCCATCACGCCGCAGAGACGGTTGAGCTCGTTCACATAGCGCGCGCGGCCGTACTCGATCAGCGCCTGGTCATCGACCAGCTTCGGCGCGTAATTGACGAAGTGGCTGGCCTGGCCGGCCATCGGCCCAAGCCCGCCGACCTGCCAATAGAGCCATTGCTCGACCTCGCTGCGCGCGCGTTCATCGCTCGGATAGAATTGGCCGGACTTGCGTCCGAGATACTGCAGGATCGCGCCCGACTCGAAGATGGAAATCGGCGCGCCGCCGGGTCCGTCGGGATCGACGATCGCCGGCATCCGGTTGTTCGGCGAGATTTTCAGAAACGCAGGCGCGAATTGATCGCCCGTGCCGATGTTCACCGGCTTCAACTCGTACGGAAGCCCCATCTCCTCGAGAGCGATGGAGATCTTCCAGCCGTTCGGGGTCGGCCAGAAATAGAGTTCGATCGGCTTGGTCATTCAGCCCCCGTTCATGCGTCCTTACGAGGTGGGCAGGCGCGCGCCGCATGCAAGGCACAGCGCTGTTACCGCCCCGACAAACTCTAACAAAATCGAAATCAGCGGTTCCAGACGCATTCAGTCGAGGTTCAGTCAAGCTCTGACACAGTCGCACGCACAGAGGGACCTTCTTTTGGACCGACCGGTTCAAGGGAAGCAGGAAGGAGACCTCGTATGAAACGCCTCGCAATGGCTGCCCTTGCTGCAGCTACGTTTGCGGCGCCGGCGATCGTGTCCACGGACGCCGCCGCGGATGATCGCGGCCGCGGCCATCGCGACCACCGCGACCGCGATTGGGACCGACGCGACCGCGACGACCGGCGCGACGATCGTCGTCACTACCGCGACGGCCGCCGCGATCAGCGCCATTGGGATCACCGCCGCTACAACGGCTACCATTATCGCGGGCAATGGTATTATGGGCCGCCGCCCGTGTATTATCGCGATGCCGACTACGGCTATCGCGCCTGGCGCCGCGGCGACCGTCTGCCGGACTATTATCGCCGCCACTATCGCCCGGTGGACTACCGCCACTATCATCTGCGCCCGCCGCCGCGCGGCTATCATTACGTCCGCGACGACCGCGGCGATTACCTGCTCGTCGGCATCGCCACCGGCGTCATCCTGGGTGTGATCCTCGCCGGCAACTAACTCCCCTTGCCGCTTACGCTCAGCGCGCGCCCCGGGGCTTGTCCGAGTTCCGGGCCGCATTGCGTTAACGAGCGGGCAACCAAGCTGAAGCACACTTCGCCTCCGCACAGGGAGGCGCTGATGCTGCTCTACATCTGGTTCGCCGTGATGGTGCAGGCGTTCATGCCCGGGGGCGACCGCATCGCCTCTTTTCAGTCCGGTGCGTACGAAGCCCACCTCCGCGCGGAACTCGATACGCCCGCTCTCGTCGGCGCCGCCGGCCACATGGCGCGCTACACCCCGCTGGTGGCGCGCGCGCTTTAGCGCTTCACATAGACCCAGGCTGCGCCGCCTGACGCCAAGCGCGCTTCGACGCGCGCATAATCGTCGACTTCGTACGCATCCGCGGCGGCGAGTTCCGCCGGTGAAATCTCGAACACCGTGCCGTCAACGCGATCCGCATCATCGCCGCTTGGCGCCACGATCGGGTGAAAGCGCTTGCCGCTCTTGGCGAGCACGTCCGGATCGGTGATCTCCACCAGCGCCTGTCTGAACCCCACGAGCGCATCCGGCGCGCCCTTGAGCAAGCGGCCGAACGTGGCGATCTGCACGTTCTCCTGCTGCAGCGTGCCGTAGGAGAAGAGGCGTTCGGTTGCGTCGCTCAAACGCCGAGCTTCCGCTTCAGAATCTCGTTCACGACCGCCGGGTTCGCCTTGCCGCCCGTCGCCTTCATCGTCTGCCCAACCCACCAGCCGAAGGCCTTCGGGTTTTTCTGCACGTCGGCGACTTTGTCGGCGTTGGCGGCCATCAGCTCGTCAATGGCTTTTTCGATGGCGCCCGTATCGGTGACCTGCTTCAGCCCCTCGCGCTCGACGATCGCGTCCGGCGCATCGCCGGTCTCCATCATCTTGGCGAACACGTCCTTGGCGATCTTGCCGTTGATGGTGCCGTCCTTGATGAGATCGAGCAGCGCGCCGAGTTGCTCGGCCTTCACCGGCGACGCGGCCAGCTCCAGGCCTTTCTTGTTGAGAGCGCCGAAGAGTTCCTGCGTCACCCAATTGGCGGCGGCCTTGCCGTCGCGGCCCTTGGCGACGGTTTCGAAATACGCCGCCGCATCGCTGTCGGCGGAGAGCACGCCGGCGTCGTAGGGCGTGAGGCCATAGTCGCTGACGAAGCGCTTCTTCTTCGCATCCGGCAGCTCCGGCAACGAGGCTCTGATCTCGTCGATCCAGGCCTGCTCGATGACGAGCGGCAGCAGGTCGGGATCGGGGAAGTAGCGATAGTCGTGCGCGTCTTCCTTCGAGCGCATGGTGCGCGTTTCGCCGGCGCCGGCGTCGAACAGGCGCGTCTCCTGATCGATCACGCCGCCGCCTTCGAGGATCTCGATCTGGCGGCGCGCTTCGTACTCGATCGCCTGCTGCATGAAGCGCGTCGAGTTCACGTTCTTGATTTCGCAGCGGGTGCCGAACTCTTCGCCCGGGCGGCGCACCGAGACGTTCACGTCGGCGCGCATGGAGCCTTCCTCCATGTTGCCGTCGCACGTGCCGAGCGCGCGCACGATGGCGCGCAGCTTGTTGAAATAGGCGACCGCCTCTTTCGACGAGCGCATGTCGGGGCGCGAGACGATTTCCATCAGCGCGACGCCGGCGCGGTTCAGATCCACGTAGGTCTCGCTCGGGCTGAGGTCGTGGATCGACTTGCCGGCGTCTTGCTCCAGGTGCAGGCGCTCGATGCGGATGGCGATCGGCGCCTCGCCGTCCGGCTCCACTTCGATCGCACCCTCGCCGACGATCGGCTCCTTGTACTGGCTGATCTGATAGCCCTGCGGCAGATCGGGATAGAAATAGTTCTTCCGGTCGAACCGGCTCTTCTTGTTGATCTCGGCGTTGAGCCCGAGGCCGGTGCGGATCGCCTGCTCGACGCAGAACCTGTTGATCACCGGCAGCATGCCGGGCATCGCCGCGTCAACGAGCGACACATGGCTGTTCGGATCGCCGCCATAAGCGGCGCTGGCGCCGGAAAACAGCTTCGCCTTCGACGTCACCTGCGCATGCACTTCGAGGCCGACGATGATTTCCCATTGGCCTTTGTCGCCGGAAATGAGCTGGTCGGGACGGGCGGAGCGGACATCGAGCTGAGTCATGGGCTCGACTTAATGGCGCAGCGGACGCGGCGCAATCGACCCGTACGGTAAAACGTTAGGCGCGCATGGCGGGACGAGCGTCGGGCAAAAAGCCCCCGGGTTCTGCGGGGGCGGGCGCCCCCGCCTCGGCGCCATGGGCGGTCCCCGCCGGCAGCAGGAAGAACCCGAGTGCGGCTATGCCAAAGGCAATCGCCGCCAGAATGTATCGCAGTAGAACGCTCACGAGCCGTCGCTCCTGAAACTCTCCTGCCGCGCTGCAAGCGCGAGGCCAGGCCTCGCCTCGCGCACGAAAGCGCCCCTCCGCAGCACGGTTTTCCCTCGCCCCGCTCGGGCCCGAAGCTTGCGTAAACGGCGGTGGACGACGGAACGGACGCTGCGTTTAACGATGATGGGAGAAGAAACCTTCCACCCCGACACGCGGGCATTGCTGGCCTATGGGCGGGCGCTGGCGGGCGCGGGCGACGCGCCGAAAAAGGGCGGCGCCGACCATGTGCTCGACCGCCTGCTGGTGCTTCAGCGCATGAAGGACGGGCGCCTGCCGATCCGCACGTTCGGCGCAGACCTGGCGGCGCTGTTCGGCCGCGACATGCGCGAACACGACTTCTCCCGCTTCTTCCTGGCGCCCGACCTCGCCTTGCTGCGCGCCCTGATCGACGCCAGCCTGGCCGCGGGCGAGCCGGCGATCGCGCGCGTCACCGCCGAAACGGCGTGCGGACGCAGGCTGGGCGCGGAAATTCTGCTGACCCCGCTCAAGGTCGACAACAGCAGCGACGAGCGCTTCCTCGCCCTGTTCCAGCCGCTGGGCGGCGAACCGTTCCTGAACGGACGGCCGATTCAGCTCATGCGCATCGGTTCGCTGCATCCACCGGCGGCGAAAGCGCCGCGCGGCGTGCGCCTCGTCGTCGTGAACGATTAAGAGCCGGTCCGCTCAGACGGCGGCGACGCGTTCGTCTTCGGCGATCGGCGCGTCCTGCGGCGCCAGCAGCGGCTTGCCCCTGATCATGTCGGAGAGCTTCTCGGCGATCATGATCGTGGGCGCGTTGGTGTTGCCGCCGACCAGCGTCGGTATCACCGAGGCGTCGATCACGCGCAGGCCGTCGACGCCGCGCACGCGCAGCTCCTCATCCACCGGCGCCTTGTCGTCCACGCCCATGCGGCAGGTGCCGACCGGGTGATAGATGGTTTCGGCGTTCTGGCGAATCCAGGCGTCGATCTCGGCGTCGGTGCGCACCTGCGCGCCGGGCCGCAGTTCGTCGCCGCGATAAAGGTCCAGCGCCTCCTGGCCGCAAATGTCGCGAACGATGCGAACGGAGTCGCGCATGGTGCGGCGATCGACCTCCTCCGCCAGATAGCGCGGGTCTATCAGCGGCGCGTCGAACGGGTTGCGCGAAGCGAGCGTAACGGTGCCGCGGCTTTCCGGGCGCAGCTGGCAGACGTGCACGGTAAAGCCGTCGCGATCGGCCTTCACGCGCGCATGGTCGATCATGACCGCGTTGACGACGTGGAGCTGGATGTCCGGCCGGTCGAGTTCGCCGCGCGTCTTCAGGAACGCGCCCGCGTGCAGGTGATTGGTGCGGCCGTGGCCCTGCTTGGCGAAGAGATACTGCAGGCCGATCATCGGCTGCTTCAGCCCTCTCGTCTTCGAATACATCGAGATCGGCTTGGTCATCTCGTAGATGACGCTGGCGTCGAGGTGGTCCTGCAGGTTGCGCCCGACCTCCGGCGAATCGTGTTCGACCGGCACGCCGAGCTTCTTCAACTCGTCCGCAGGGCCGATGCCCGAGAGCAACAAGAGCTGCGGCGACTGGAACGCGCCGCCGCACACCAGCACTTCGCGCTTGGCGTACACGCTCTGCACCGGCTTGCCGGGTCCGGCCGAAAACTCGACGCCCACCGCCGTCTTGCGTTCGATGACGATGCGCCCGGCGAACGCATTGGAGATCACTTTGAGGTTCGGCCGCACGCCGACGATCGGCCGCAGATACGCCGCCGCCGCGCTCCAGCGCTCGCCGTCGCGAATGGTAAGGTGATAGGGGCCGACGCCTTCCTGCTGATAGCCGTTGAAGTCGCGCGTCACCGGATAGCCGGCTTGTTTGCCGGCCTGGATGAACGCCTTGTAGATCGGATCGCCGGGAGGCCCGCGCGAGACCCAGAGCGGGCCGCCTTCGCCGTTCCAGGCGTCGGCGCCGTCCTCGTGATGCTGCGCGCGCTTGAAGTACGGCAGCACATCGGCATAGCCCCAGCCGGCCAGGCCCATCTGACGCCAGTGATCGTAATCGCGCGCGTGGCCGCGGATATAGATCATGCCGTTGATGGCGGACGAGCCGCCCCAGCCGCGCCCGCGCGGCTGGTAGAGCCGCCGTCCGTCCATGAAGGCCTGCGGCGTCGTCTCGAACCCCCAATTGCTGGCGCCCTTGGTGCTGATCAGATTGCCGACGCCCGCGGGCATCCGCACCAGCAGGCTGTTGTTCTGCCCGCCCGCTTCCAGCAGCGCGACGGTGACATTGGGGTCCTCGGTCAGCCGGTTCGCCAGCACGCATCCGGCGCTGCCGGCGCCGACAATGACGTAGTCGAACTTTGCTCCGCTATCGATCTCGGACACGTTTCCCGCCCTTTATAACTCTGATTGGTCACAACCTTTGCGCGCCCCGGCCGCTGGCGCCAAGCCCTGCCCCACCGTCAAAGCTTAAGCGGACGTTTACGGTGAAGCGGCCATTAAGGCTGTCATGAGCAACACTGCCGAAAAGCTGGACCTCGCGGCCGTCGCCCGGCGCCTCACCGCCTCGCAAGTGGGCCTGCGCGAGCGCCGCCGTTTCCGGCGCATGCCGATCGAGGTTAACGGGCGCATGCTCGACCCGCTCGGCCGCGAGCACGACTGCCGCACCGCCGACATCTCGCCCGGCGACGTCCGCATCGCCGCGCCGATCCTGCCCGGCGTGGGCGATCGCGTCGTGCTTTACCTTGACGGCATCGGCCGCGTCTCCGGCAACGTCGCCCGCACGTGCGGCGAAGGCGAGGTGGCCATCATCTTCGACTTCAGCGCCCACAAGCGGGAAAGGCTGGCCGAACAGCTCACGCTGGCCGCCAACAAAAGCCTTGGCGTCGACGAGCCAGCGCGCCCGGTCCGCGACGGCGCGCAAACCGTCCGGCTCGAATTCGAGACCGGCGACGCCTATGACGGCGAGGTGCTGGACTTCTCGCTGGCGGGCATGACCGTCCGCACCCAGCGGCCGCCGCCGCTGATCGGGGTCTGGGTGCGCGTAGGCGCCGTTTACGGCCGCGTCGCCCGTCTGATCGAAGGCGGGTTCGCCATCGATTTCGCGCCCCAGAAGCCGGCCGCGCCACCACCCTGACTTAACCCCGCGTCAGCCAATCGGTACGGCGATTGCACCAAGCCCGTTTCGACGGCCCCGCTCCCCGCGCGGGCCGTGCCGAAACGGAGCATGTTCAGGTGAACCACGCCGTCCCCATGGCGAGCCCGGCCGCGAGGCAGTGGTGGGTGCAAGTGCGCGGCAAGGCGTACGGCCCCTACAGCATGACCCAGCTCTCTGCGTTCGTGACCGAAGGCCGCGTGCGGCCGGCGACGCAAGTGTCGAACGCGCCGGACGGCGCATGGGTGGAGGCGCGCAAGGTGATCGGGCTCATGAACCACGCCTGCCCCGGCGCGCCCGCGAACGACTCCGCCGAAGCCGCCAACGTCTTCGTGCACGTGGAAATCTTCTCCGGCTCGTGGATGAGCTTCATGGCCGCGCTCGAGAGCATGGGCCACGTGTGCGAGCTGTCGCCGGGCCTTTACCTCGTGCGCACGCGCTTCTCGGCCGGGGTGATCCGCAACACGCTGTCGCAGACGCTGGAGCGCGGCGACCGCTTCGTCGTCGTCGACGCCTCGCGCGACCGCTTGGCCTGGTTCAATCTCGGCCCCGAGATCGACGTGCGCATCTCGAAAGTGTGGAACGGCCCGCTGCGCGCGGAAACCCGCTAATCGTCGACCGCGGCGGCGAGCCTTTCGTAGGCGCGCAGAAAATCCTCCTTGAACTGCTGCACCACCGCGCCGGCCGAAATCGGCGCGTTCATCAAACCCACGCCCTGACCGACCCAGTAGGTCGCAAGCGCCTGAGCGCCGGCGTGTCCGCCCTGGCTGAGCTTGTCGATCAGCCTGAGCGGCGGTTCGGAGACGAACGTCTGCAGCGGCATCGGCAACGGCTTGGGCGCGGCTTCGCTCTCCCAGGCGTCGGTCCACGGCGAACGCAGCTGGCGCGACGGCTTGCCGGTGCGCGAGCGCGAACGGACCGTGTCGCGCGAGGAGGCGGCCAGCAGCTTCTGCTTCACCACCGGGCTGGTTTCCGATTCCGGCGTCGTCAGCCACACCGAACCGCACCAGGCGCCGGCTGCGCCCATCGCCATCGCCGCCGCCATCTGCGCGCCGGTGACGATGCCGCCCGCCGCCAGCACCGGCGTATCGATGTCGGCGGCGCGCAGCGCATCGACCACTTCGGGCACCAGCACCATGGTGGTGACTTCGCCGCAATGGCCGCCCGCTTCCGTGCCCGCAGCGATGATGATGTCGACGCCGGCCGCCGCCTGCGCCAGCGCATGCTCCTTCGCGCCGACAAGCGCGGCGACCGCGACGCCATGCTTCCTGCCCATCTCAAGCATAAGCGGCGGCGGCACGCCGAGGGCGTTGGCGATCAGCTTGATCGGATGCTGAAACGCCACCTCCAGCGAGGCGGCGCCGGAATCCGCCAGATTGCGGGCAAAGCCAGCGCCGTTGCGGCGTTCGCTTTCGAGGCTCTCCGCATCGATGCCGTGCTGGGCGAGAACCCCGGCGGCGAAATCCCTGTGCGCCTGCGGCAACATGCCGACGAGCGCTTCGACATCGGCGCCTGCGCCCTTGCCCTCGTACTTATTGGGCACGATGAGATCGACGCCGTAGGGCCTGCCGCCGACATGCGCGTCGATCCAATCGAGTTCTTCCTTCAGCCGCTCGGGCGAATAGCCCGCGACACCGAGCACGCCCATGCCGCCGGCCTTCGACACCGCCACAACGACGTCGCGCGCGTGCGAAAATGCAAACAGCGGAAACTCGATGCCAAGGCGCTTGCAGATCGGCGTATTCATCATCGGGCCACCCTCCGGCCCGGAGCCTAGCGCGCCTGTTCGCGCTCAGAAACTGCCGCAACGACAGGCGCCTCGCCGCCCGCCAGCAGCGGATACGGATTGACCGGCTGGCCGCGCCACCAGCGGCGCCCATCCTTACGCTGCTGGACCTCGAAATGCAGGTGCGGGACCGGCGCGTTGCCGGTCATGCCGACATAGCCGATCACGTCGCCCCGGCGGACCTCCTGGCCTTCCTCGAGCCCTTCGGCGCGCGCTTCGAGGTGCGCGTAATAGAATACCAAACGGCCGCGCGCATCGAACTGGTAGATCGCCACGCCGCCACGTTCGCTGTCGTGGAATTTCGCGATCACGCCGTCGGCGGCCGCCAGCACCGGCCTGCCGGCTTCGGCCATCAGGTCTATGCCCTGGTGGCTGCGGCCTTCGCCGCGCGCGGCGCCAAAGCTGTCGACCAGCGACGCACGGGTAAGTCCCTCGACGGGAATGACGAGATCGGCCGCCGGCGCATGACGCGCCGCCGCGCGCGGTAGGGGTTTGCGCATGGCGTGCGCGCGCACGCGCGGCTTGGGCTCAAGCGAAACCGCTTCCGCTGTCTCAGCGGCGGCAGGCGCAGGCGGTTCGCGGCCGTCCACCTGCGTGAACAGCACGCCAAGTCCCGCGCTGGCGAGCAGCGCGAAGGGCGCGAACATCGTGCGGGGACGCTTCATCATGACGCTCGCCTTGCACACCCCATGCTGCAACTCACACGTGATCTCGCCGCAACGGCGCCTCATATTGGCCCGCGTGCGGCGTTAGTGACGCGACGAGGAGCCTTGGGCATGAACCGCCGAAACCTGTTGAAGCTCGCAAGCAGCGCTGCGCTGGTCAGCGGCGGCGTAGCGCTATTGCCTGGAAACGCCGCCGCTGTGCAAGCGGCTTCTCCATCCGCGGCGCCCGCCGATTTGCCGCTGCGTGAGGCGAAGCGGCTCTCTTTCATTAACACTCATACAGGCGACACTTTCGCCGACGCGTATTGGGAAGGCGGCGCCTACGTTCCCGACGCGCTGAGCGCCATCAATCAGGTGATGCGCGATCACCGCACAGGCGAAGTCCACGACATCGATCCGCGCCTGCTCGACCAGCTTCATACGCTGCGCGGCCTGGTCGATGCGTCGGCGCCCTACCAGATCATCTCCGGCTATCGCTCGCCCGCCACCAACGCCGCCCTGCACGCGAACTCCAGCGGCGTCGCCAGCCGCAGCCTGCACATGGACGGGCGCGCCATCGACATTCGCGTGCGCGGCGTCGATCTCACGCGCCTGCGCGACGCAGCGCTCGGCATGCACGCCGGCGGCGTCGGCTACTACGCCGCTTCGAATTTTATCCACATCGACACCGGCCGCGTGCGGCGCTGGTGATCTAAAGCGTCGCGCTGGACATCGGACGCGCCGGCCCCATGGACCGCGGGCGTCCTCGCCCGCCTGCGCCTTATCGAACAAGCGTCAGCGCTTGTCGGTAGCTGTCGCGCCGCGCCGGCGAGGACGCCGGCGCTCCATAGTGCGCTTGCGTCGGATTTAGCGCGCGGCGCTTTAGCCGCGTGACGTGCTACGCTGCACTTGAGGGGCGACGTCTTCGTTGAGATGCACCGGTACGCCGGGCCGGACCGCGCGCCCGAGTTCCAAAGCGTCCCAGTTGGTGAGCCGGATGCAGCCGTGCGACGACGACTTGCTGATCAGCGACGGATTCGGCGTGCCGTGAATGCCGTAGCCGTCGCGGTCGAGCGCGATCCAGACGAGGCCGACCGGATTGTTCGGGCCAGGCCGGATCGTGAACCGGCGGCCGCTGTCGTCATTGAAGGACGGAAGCGCATCCGCGTCGTAATTGTAGGTCGGATCGAACGACACCGCGGTGACTTCGAGTTCGCCGGTCGGCGTGCCGCCCTCGCCGATCGTCACCGGATAGAAGGCGAGCAGCTGGTTCTCGGCGTCGTAGGCGCGCAGTGTGAGCGCCGCCTTGTCGATCTCGATCCGCGCGACTTGGCCGCCGAGTTCGCCGCCCGCGTTCGCAACGACGATCTCCACGCCTGCCTTGGTGAAATCCGCGCCGGGGTTCAACGCATGCAGCAGGTCCACATCCATGTGGAATTTCTCGGCCACCGCTTCGGCGGCATTTTCATAACCCAGATGATCGAGCCGCGACTGCGCCTGCATGTCGTCCGGCACGTCGACGAACGGGCCGCCGACATCGGCTTCGGTCAGCGCGTATGCAATCAGCGCTTCCGCGCCGTCCGCCTGCTCCAGTTGGCGCAACAGCGCATCGGTGGCGCGGCCGTCTTCAGGCAATCCGCTCGCGCGCTGATAGGCGGCGACCGCCTTGCGGACATTCTCGCCGTCTTGGCCGTCGATCACACCGGGCGAAAAGTGCGCGCGGTCGAGCAAGGTCTGAATGCGGACGAGGCCGGCGTCGTAAGCGGGCGCTGCAGGCTGCGCCGCTTCGGGGGGCGGCGAGACGGGCGTTTCGCGTTCCACGAAATTGACGGGGAGCTCCATTGTCAGCCGTGCGGCGTTCACCCGCTCCATTTCGCCGCGCGCCTGTTCGCTCAACTCCACGACCGGCGCAGTCCCGGCGCGTGGAGAGTCGGGCTCGGCGCAAGCGGCAAACGCCAAGGCGGACGCGGCGGCGAGCACAATGAACTTCATGCAGCAGTTCCCGGTTGATCTTCGCAGGCTCAATGGATCAACCGGGCAAGTCGTTCCCGTGCGGTATCAGTCGCGACCGCGGCTTTCGCGCAGGTCGCGCTTATAGCGCTTCCAATTCTCCACGTAGTGCGCGGCGGAGGACTGGATCACCTGCCGCTGGTGCTCTTCCAGCTTGCGCGCCACGCGCGCCGGCGCGCCGGTGATGAGCGAGTCTTGCTCGAACGTCTTGCGCTCCGTCACCAGCGCATG
This sequence comes from Hyphomonadaceae bacterium, assembly GCA_023384105.1. Lineage (GTDB taxonomy): Bacteria > Pseudomonadota > Alphaproteobacteria > Caulobacterales > Aquidulcibacteraceae > Vitreimonas. The sequence continues at coordinate 56,825 of JAHDXR010000011.1, forward strand.
CGCGCCGACGAGGCAATAACTCGGGATCGAAGCATGGTTCAGCACCGTCGCCTTGATGCCGATCAGCGACGTGTCGGCGATGGCGCAGCCGTGCAGCGTCACCTGGTGGCCGACGGTGACGTCTTTGCCGATCGTGAGCGGCGCGCCCATGTCGGTGTGGAGCACGCTGCCGTCCTGAACGTTCGAGTTTTCGCCCACCACGATAGGCTCGTTGTCGCCGCGCAGGACCGCGCCGAACCAGACGCTGGCGTTCCGCTTCAGGACGATCTTGCCGATCAGCACCGCGCTCGGCGCGACCCAGAAGGCGTTCTCATCCTCAACCTCAAGATCGGCGTCGGCCAGGGCGTAGATCGGCATTCGGCTGCTCCTTCATACGAAATGTTTGTGACGTTCCGGTTCTTCAATGCCTCGTTAACCGGTTCGGGGTCTCCTTTGAACCATCGAACCTGGAATTCCAGGTTCACCCGTCTCCAGGGCGAAAGCTCGCAAGTGGGGGAGAGCGTGGGCAGACAGCGCGCCAGCAGCGCACGCGCCAAGACGCCGAACGGCGCAGCCGCCGCCGACTCCCTCGACTCCGTGCAATTCTTCGACTCCCCACCGGCCGCCGGCAGAAGCCGCGCGGCCTCTTCGTACTCCCGAAAGGAGATCTCGATGGCGAAGCGGACGGCTAAACGCAGGCACGCACAAGGCGCGCTCAATGTTCAGGAATTCCAGCGCGATGACGATCGTCGCCCGCGCAATCTGCAAGTGCTCGACGGCGGCTGGCAGCCGCCGGCCAACGATCTGAACCGCGCCCAGAGCTTCGTCAAAAACGTCCGCCCCAAATCCAAAGGCCAGACGCTCCTGATGGAGGCGATCGACACCCATGCGCTGGTGCTAGCGCTCGGCCCCGCCGGCACCGGCAAGACCTACCTCGCCATCACCAAGGCGGTGGAAGCGCTCGAAAGCGGCAAGGTCGGGCGCATCGTGCTGTCTCGGCCTGCGGTGGAGGCCGGTGAATCGCTCGGCTTCCTGCCCGGCGCGATGGAAGACAAGCTCGCGCCCTATCTGCGCCCCCTCTACGACGCGCTGCAGGACCGGCTCTCGCCCAAGCGGCTGAAGGCGCTGATGGCGGAAGGGCTGATCGAGATCGCCCCGGTGGGCTTCATGCGCGGGCGCACCTTGAACAACGCCTTCGTCGTCATCGACGAAGCGCAGAACTGCACCTACGGCCAGATCAAGATGCTGCTCACGCGGCTGGGCTGGAACTCGACCATGGTCGTCACCGGCGATCCCGCGCAAACCGACCTGCTGCCGGACCTCTCGGGGCTGTCCGCCGTCGCGGAAAAGCTGGAGGAGCTGAAAAACGTTTCCGTGGTCCGGCTCGGCGAGGCTGACATCGTCCGCCACCCGCTGGTGGCTTCGATGCTGGGTGTCTTGTAACGCGCGCAGCCCGCGCCGCTCCTCGTCAGCCTGCGCGGTTGGACTGTGTTGGATTTAGCGAATGCGACTTGCGCCCCGGCCGAGGCCGGGGCGTTCTCTTTCGGTATAGGGGTCCCTGTGCTAAATTACATAGAGTGGACCCGACATTGGATAATGACCTGGGCTTTCTCTACCGCCGCGCCTTCAGGGAGTTCGGCGCAATGGCGTTATGGAGCCTGCGGCCCGTCGCACAGCCCGTAGCGGGCGATGCGTTGGTGGTTGCACGCGCGCTGCGGCAGAATGGCAATATGGCGGCGCGCCGCCTTGCCGAGCAGATCGAGGCGGCGTGCCGTGCCGCTCACTAAGGGGCAGATCGAAGCGCTCAAGGCGATCGCATCTGAGCACGACGGCATGAGCTATGTCGCGGGGTCCACGCCACTCAATCGCGATCAGTTCCGTTTCTCCGCCGACATTGACGTGTTCAATGACAGCGAAGAGCGCGCATCACGCGCAGCCGATGTCGGCGCAGCAAATCTCATCGCGCACGGCTTCAAGGTGACATGGGTGCGCCGCTCGGGCGGCACCCACACGCTTCTGGCGGAACGGGACGGCGAGACCGTGAAGCTCGAATGGGTTGCCGACAGCGATTTTCGGTTCTTTCCGCCTGTCCCCGACCCGCTGTTCGGCTACACGCTCCATCCTGTTGATCTGGCGGCAAACAAAATCCTCGCGGCTGCGAACCGTCGAGAGTTGCGCGATCTCATCGACTTGCTCGTGATCCACGAGAACATCTTGCCCCTGGGCGCGCTGACCTGGGCTGCAGTGGAAAAGGCCCCGGGCTTCACGCCCGAGGCGCTCATCGCCGAAGTCCGAAGGAACATGCACTATCCGCGCGAGGAGTGGGCCGCGCTGAGCGCGGATCGTCCGATCGATCCCACCGCTACCTTGGATGCGCTCCGCTCTGCGCTCGATGAAGCCGAAGCGTTTGTCCTGAGAATGCCGACAGACAAGGCAGGCCGGCTGTTCTTAAGCGGCGACCAAATCGTCCAGCCCGATCCAGATCAGCTCGAAACCTACACAGAGCACTTCGGCCGGCGTGGCGGCCACTGGCCGTCAAGCCCCGAGATCGCCGCGGCGATGATGGAGAGGTTCAAGGCGAGCTAGGCTCACTCCTCGCCATCGAGATCGATGTCCAGGATCGACATGGTCAGCACCTGGCCTTCGTCTTCGTCGGCCGAAACCGTGCCGATGAACTCGTCGTGCACATAGACTTCCGCGGAGTCCGTCTTGCGCGGGCGGGCGCGGACGTCGAGGTCGGCGGCGTGCAGAAGCTGGCGCAGGGCGCCTTGCAGCCGCACGCGCTCCGCATCGTCGATCGGCGCGTTTTTCCTGGCGCCCGGCGCGCGCGGCACGGCGAGGCTGATCGAGTAGGAGAGCTCCCCCTCGTCCTCATCGCGCAGGAGATCGGCCACGCGCTTGCCGTCGACCAGCAGGTCGGCCTCGTCGGCGCCCTTCGACACCACCGACACCGTGGGCGAGCCCAACAGCTTGCTCAGATAGGCGCCGAGGCGCGTGCATTCGGCTGCGTTCACAGTGCCGTCTCCTTGGGCGGCGAACCTCGTCTTTGGCCGCTGCGAGGTCAAGCGCCCGCACGCGGGAACCTAGTCGAAATCCCAATGTGTGGCCTGGCGGCGCAGATGACGGCCGAAGAAGAACGCCGCCGCCGCGACGGTCCCGAACAGCCCCATCACCGCGAGATAGTCGTACATGCCGTCATCGATGGCGCTGCGCACGGTCATCGGCGTGTAGGCGGCGATCATCGCCACCACGAGCCCAAGCGCCGCGCCGGTCTTGATGAAGACGTCGCCGAAGAAATAGTTGCGGTCGATTTCCTTGCGCGGACGGCGCTCGGGCTTAGCGGCGGAGGCTTTGCGTTTGGCCATAAACCACAGTGTAACCAGATTCGGCCTGGCGCGCCGCTGGGGCGGCGTCACCGTTCCCATGCCGTAACGAATGCGCGCCCGCGCCAGCCTCGCCGCCGTCAGCGCCGGCGGCGGCCGCCTCAGGCTAGAGCCACCACTTGGCGGCCTTGGCCCTGAACTGCGCGGCGCGTTCCAGTTCCGCGCTCACAGCGAACACGCTCTCCTCGTCGAGCGCCTTGCCGATCACTTGCAGGCCTAACGGCAGCCCCTGCTTATCCAGCGCCGCGGGCAGCGCCAGCGCGGGCAAACCGGCGAGATTCGCGGTGACCGTGAAAATATCGTTCAGATACATCGCCACGGGATCGTCGCCCTTTTCGCCGAGCGCGAACGCCGCCGACGGCGTCGCCGGCGTCAAAATGGCGTCGACCTTGGCGAAAGCTTGGCGGAAGTCCTCGGCGATGCGCTGACGCACCTTCTGCGCGCGCAAATAATAGGCGTCGTAATAGCCGGCGCTCAGCACGTAGGTGCCGATCAGGATGCGGCGCTGCACTTCGGCGCCGAAGCCCTTCGCGCGGGTCTGTTCATAGACGCCGACAAGGTCCCTGCCGCTGGCGCGCGCGCCGTAGCGCATGCCGTCATAGCGGGCGAGATTGGACGACGCTTCCGCCGGGGCGACGATGTAATAGGTCGGCAGCGCGTACTTGGTATGCTTCAGCGAAATCGGCACGATCTCGCAGCCTGCGGCCTTCGCCCATTCGATGCCCTGGCGCCAGAGCGCCTCGATCTCGGCCGGCATGCCGTCGACGCGGTACTCTTCCGGCACGCCGATCTTCATGCCCTTGATCGAGCGCCTGGTCGCGGCGCGAAAATCCGGCAACGGGTTGGGCAGCGAGGTGGAATCCTTCGGATCGTGCCCCGCCATCGAGTGCAGCAGCATGGCGGCGTCCTCGACCGTCTTGGCGATCGGACCCGCTTGATCGAGCGACGACGCGAACGCGACGATGCCCCAGCGCGAACAGCGGCCATAGGTGGGTTTGACGCCGACCGTGCCGGTGAAGGCGGCGGGCTGGCGGATCGAGCCGCCGGTGTCGGTCGCGGTCGCGCCGAGACAGAGATCGGCGCTCACCGCCGCGGCGCTGCCGCCCGACGACCCGCCCGGCGTGAGCTTGGCGTCCTCATTGCCGCGCCGCCAGGGCGAGACCACCGGCCCGAAATGCGAAGTCTCGTTCGACGAACCCATCGCGAATTCGTCCATGTTGAGCTTGCCCAACATGATCGCGCCGTCGCGGAAGAGATTGGCGGTGACGGTGCTTTCGTACGTCGGCGTGAATTCGCCGAGGATGGCCGAGCACGCCGTGCTGCGCACGCCTTCGGTGCAGAACAGATCCTTGATCCCGAGCGGGGCGCCTTCGAGCGGACCAGCCTTGCCGGCGGCGCGGCGCGCATCGCTCGCCTTCGCCTGCGCACGCGCCCTCTCCTCGGTCACCAGGACATAAGCATTCAGATGCGGGTTCGCTTTGGCGATCGCGTCCAAGAAAGCGCCCGTGATCTCGGCGGAGGAGAATTGCTTCTTCTCCAGGCCGTCGAGCGCTTCGGCGAGAGTGATGGAGGTGAGATCGGTCATCTGGTCAGGCACTCAAGGATTTTGCGTAGAACGCCGTCCAGGCGCTCGGCGGGTAATCGAGAACAGGTTCGCAGGACTGGAAGCCGCCGCGCTCATAGACGCGCTTGGCGGCGTCGAAATTAGAGCCGGTCTCCAGCACGATGCGGGCGGCGCCTTCCTGTCGGGCGAGGTCTTCTATGCGCGCGAGGATCGCGCCGCCGACGCCAAGCCCCCGCGCCTCGGGCTTCACGAACATGCGCTTCACCTCGCCGACGCCGTTCGCGTGGCGGCGCAGCGCGCCCATGCCCAGCGGCGCGCCCTGTTCGTCGCGCGCGACGAACAAAGTCGTATCCGGCTCCGCCATCTGCTCGACGGTCATGTGGTGGCGATGCTCGGCCGGCGTGAGTCCGTAGGTGAACTCGTTCAGCGCCTGCACCAGCGCGCGCACGTCGTCCGACAACGGCGACTCGGCGGCGACGGTGAAGCTCATGCATTCTCCACAGATTCCGGATCGCTGCGCGTCCAGCTGTCTCGCTGCGCTCACTCGACCACCTTCGGCACGACGAAGAAGCCGTCTTCGGCCTTGGGCGCGTTCTTCAAAACCCGCTCCGGATCGCCGCCGTCGGTGACGACATCCTCGCGCATCGGCAGCGAAAGCCCTTCCACGGCGCTCGTCATCGGCTCGACGCCGTCGACGTCGACCTCGTTGAGCTGCTCGATCCAGGCCATGATGCCGTTGAGCTCCCTGGCCATGGGCGCGACGCGCTCTTCCGGCAGCGCCAGACGCGCAAGCTTGGCGACCTTGCGGACGGTTTTTTCATCGATGGACATGGGGGCGGGCTAGCAGCGCCCGGGCGGCGGTTCAAGGCGTATGGACGGCCTTGCGTTGCCGGCGAGGCGCCGGCGGTCCATATACGCCCACCTTGCCGCTGCTCGACCTCCACCAATTCGCCGCCGCCTTGCCGGCGCGCGCCGCCGTCATGGGGTTGGACCCCGGCGAAAAGCGCATCGGCGTGGCCGTGAGCGATCTGACCCGGCTGATCGCTTCGCCGCTGGAAACTGTCGTCCGCACCAGGTTCGCCGCCGACGCCGAGGCGATTTTCAAGCTCTACGACGCGCGCCGGTGCGCCGGCTTGGTGATCGGCCTGCCGCTGAACATGGACGGCTCGTCCGGCCCGGCGGCGCAGAGCGCGCGCGCGTTCGCACGCAACCTCCTGGCCAAGCGCGACGCGCCGCTGCTGCTGTGGGACGAGCGGCTCTCCACCGCGGCGGCGACCCGCACGCTGATCGAAAGCGACGCGTCGCGCCGCCGCCGCGGCGAAGTCGTCGACAAAGTGGCCGCCGCCTACATGCTGCAGGGCGCGCTCGACGCGATGCAGGAGCGCCGCGCGTGAGCGGCGCCGGGCGGCGGCCGACCATCGGACGCGAGGTGATGCGTCTTGGCTGACGTCTTCGGCGCGCTGGTCCCGACCTTCATCCTGATCGCGCTCGGCTATGTCGTGCGCGCGGCGCGGATCGCGACCGCCGAGCAGTTCGGCATGGTCAACCGGTTCGGCTATTTCGTGCTCTATCCGGCGTTCCTGTTCACGTTGATCTCGCAGGCGGACTTCGCCGGCGCCGAGGCGCTGCCGTTCATCGGCGGCGTAATTGCGGGCTTTCTCGCCCTTGTCGCCGGCGCGCTTGCGCTGCGCCTGATCTTCCGCGGCGACGGCCCCGCTTATTCCAGCGTTTTTCAAGGCAGCGTGCGCTGGAACGGCTTTGCGCTGCTCGCCGCCGCGCCGGCGCTGTTCGGACCGGAAGGGCCGGCGCTGATCGGCCTCGCCTTCGGCCCGCTGGTGCTGATGCTCAACGTCATCTGCGTCATCGTCTTGGCGCGCTGGGGCTCGGCGCGGGCGACCTCGATGCGCGCCGTGCTGGACCAGATCGTCGCCAACCCGCTGATCCTCTCCTGCGCCGTCGGCCTCGCCGCGAACTTCGGCGGCGTCCGCGACCTCGGCTACGCCAGCGACGCGCTCGAACTCCTGGGCGGCGCCGCGATGCCGACTGCGCTCATGTGCGTCGGCGCCGGACTGGATTTCAGCGCGCTGCGGGCCTCGTTCGCGAAGGTCGCCGCGGCCTCGGCCATGCGCCTGATCGCGGCGCCCGCTCTGGTCTGGAGCGTATGCGCCTTGGCCGGCGCGAGCCCGCTGGCGACGGCGGTGGCGGTCGGCATCGGCTCGACGCCGACCGCAGCCGCCGGCTACACGCTGGCGCGCGAGATGGGCGGGGATGCGCGGCTGATGGCGGCGATCATCACGGCGACGACGGCGCTGTCGTTCATCACCATGCCGATCGCCATCACCCTGGCGCTGGGCTGATCAGCGCTTGCCGAACGGCGCCACCGGTTCGCTGCGGCCCACCACCAGCGCTGGGTCCTCCTCGAACGCGGGATGATTGGTGGGATCGGCCACGTAGGTCTTTTCCTGGGAGGCCGGCTCCAGCGGGGCGGGCGCGCGAGCCTCGGCCGCAACCGCCTTGCCGGCGCCGAGACCGGCCACCACGGCCGCCAGCGCCAAGCCGACCGGCCGCAGCGGGGTAGGATCTTCTCGCTTCGGGTGCGACTTCGTCATCACGCCCTCCTTGGGCTCAAGTGCAGTTCCCAACCCGCCTTGCCCCATCTGGAACAAAGCAAGTACAGCACCGAGTCCGCGACGACAAGATGACTGAAACGATTATCCCCGCCTTGTTTGCGCCACGCTTGCGGCGAAGCCGACACACGGCTTAACAAGCGCGCATGGCTCAGCGACCGACTGGCGTGAAAAAATCCGAGGCGCGCACGAGCCCGGTCCGTTTCCGGCACAAGCACCTGCTCTCCATCGCCGACCTCGACCGCAGCGAGGCCGAGAGCCTGCTCGACCGCGCCGAGGCGTTCGCGCCGCTGGCGGAGCAGAAGATCAAGAAGCTCGACACGCTCCGCGGCCGCACCCAGATCAATCTCTTCTTCGAGAACTCCACCCGCACGCAATCGAGCTTCGAACTCGCCGGCAAGCGCATGGGCGCCGACGTCGTCAACATGTCGGTGAAGAGCTCGAGCGTGGCGAAGGGCGAGACCCTGATCGACACGGCGACGACGCTGAACGCGATGCGGCCCGATCTGCTGGTGGTGCGCCACGGCTCCTCCGGCGCCGTCGAACTGCTTTCGCAGAAGGTGGATTGCTCGGTGATCAACGCCGGCGACGGCAAGCACGAGCACCCGACGCAGGCGCTGCTCGACGCTTTCACCATCCGCGACAAGCTCGGCCGGATCGAAGGACTCGCCATCGCCATTTGCGGCGACGTGCTGCATTCGCGCGTCGCGCGCTCGAACGTGGCGCTGCTCACGCTGCTGGGCGCGCAGGTGCGCCTGATCGGCCCGCCCACCTTGATGCCGGCCGCCGCCGAGCGCTGGGGCGCGAAGGTCTTCCATTCGATGCGCGAGGGATTGAAGGGCGCCGACGTCGTGATGATGCTGCGCGTGCAGCGCGAGCGCATGCAGGGCGGCTTCTTCCCGTCGGCGCGCGAGTTCTTCTGGTTCTACGGCTTGGACGAGGACAAGCTGAAATTCGCCAAGCCCGGCGCGATCGTGATGCACCCCGGGCCGATGAATCGCGGCGTCGAGATCGATTCCAACATCGCCGACAATCCGCAAGTCTCGGTGATCGAAACCCAGGTGCGCATGGGCGTCGCCGTGCGCATGGCGGTGTTGGAGGCGCTGGCGGAAAGCGGCGCCAACGCGGAGGCTGGCTGATGTGGCTCTTTCTGCTCTGGTGGTGCGTGGACGATCACCTGGCCGCGGCGCTTGAGACGCCCGGCCTCGGCGAATTGCCGATCTGGGTGCCCTTCATCGTCGCCATCGCCTTCTCAACGACACTCAACGTTGCGGTGAAGAAGAGATGAGCGGTCCAACTCCAACGCACCCCCTCCCCGCGAGGGGAGGAGGCAGGGGGCGGGGTGAAGCGCCGCACCTGCGGGTTCGCGCTCCAATCTTCGTGTGCACGCATTCAAACGTCGCGTTTCACCCTGCCTCCCAACCCCCTCCCCGCGCGGGGAGGGGGAGATGAGCCTACGCCCTACCCTCATCAAGAACACCAGGCTGATCGATCCCGCCAAGACCGAGGTCGAAGACGGCGCGATCCTGTTCGACGAGAACATTCTCGATGTCGGCGCGGTGAGCGGCGCGCCTGATGGCGCGGAGATCATCGACGCCGAAGGACTTTACGTCGCCCCGGGCCTGATCGACATGCGCGTGACCATCGGCGAACCCGGCGCCGAGCATAAAGAGACGTTCAAGTCCGCCGGCCGCGCCGCGGCGGCGGGCGGCGTCACCACCATGGTGATGATGCCGCACACCGACCCGATCATCGACGACCAGAGCCTTGTCGATTACGTGCTCCGTCGCGGGCCGGACCGCTCCGGCGGCGTGCGCGTGCTGCCGGCGGCGGCGCTGACCAAGCATCTCGACGGCGAACTGATGACCGAGATCGGTCTGATGGCCGAAGCGGGCGCGGTGCTCTTCACCAATGGCGACAAGCCGATCACGTCCTCGCGCGTGCTGCGGCGCGCGCTCTCCTACGCCACCAGCTTCGGCGCGCTGATCGCGCATCGCCCGGAAGATCCGTTCCTGGCCGAAGGCGGCGTCATGCACGAAGGCGAACTGGCCGCACGACTCGGCCTGCCCGGCATCCCCGCCGCCGCCGAAGCGATCATGGCCGAGCGCGATCTGGCGCTCGCCGAACTCACCGGCGGCAAGCTGCTGCTCGACATGCTCTCGGCGGCGCAGGCGCTGCCCGCGCTGAAGCGGGCGAAGGAGCGCGGCGTCAGCGCCTTTGCAAGCGTCAACGTGCATCATCTGGTGCTGAACGAACAGGACGTCGACGGCTATCGCACCTTCGCCAAGCTCTCGCCGCCGCTGCGCGGCGAGGACGACCGCACGGCGCTCGTGCGCGCCGTCAGCGACGGCCTGATCGACGTCATCGTCTCCGGCCACGATCCGCAACAGGCCGAGGACAAGCGCCTGCCGTTCGAGGAAGCGGCGTTCGGCGCGGTGGGCCTCGAGACGCTGCTGGCCGGCGCACTGACGCTCCATCACAAAGGCGATGTCCCGCTCAACACGCTGATCCGGGCGATGACGCTGAAGCCGGCGGAATTGCTGCGCCAGCCCACCGGCCGCCTAAGCAAAGGCGCGCCGGCGGACGTGATCCTCATCGACATCGGCGCGCCGTTCAAACTCGACAGCGATAAGCTCAAGTCCAAGTCCAACAACTCGCCCTTCGACAAAAAGCTGTTGCAGGGCGCCGTGAAACGGACATTCATCGCCGGTAAGACCGTATTCGGCGGCTGAGCAAGGAGACGTGGCCATGCGCATCAAACTGGCTCTTGCTGCAGCGCTGGCGCTCGCCGCGTGCGCGACGCCGCCGCCGCCCGGTCCGGGCGAGCCGGGCCCCGGCGGCGGGCCGCCGCCGATCCCGCTCGACGGCCCCATAGCCTACACTTGCGCCAACGGCGCGCAGCTGATGGTGGAGACCAACGGCAACCAGGCGCGCGTCGCCATCATCGGCGGCCCCTCCATGGTGCTGCCGCACGCCGGTGATGGCTATTATTCCAACGGCCGCTACGGCTTTCGCGGCGGCGGCGCGAGCGCCCAATGGGAAGTTGGCCGCGCCGCGCCGGTGAATTGCACCGGCAGCTGAGCGGGCGCGCGCCTCTCCACAGACGCAACATTGCCTGTTAGAGAGGCGGACGGTGCTGGCGTTGTTCTTTCTCCTCGCCGCGGTGGGCGGCTATCTGCTGGGCTCTATCCCGTTCGGCCTCGTGCTTACGCGCGCGGCCGGGCTGGGCGACATCCGCTCGATCGGGTCGGGCAATATCGGCGCAACCAACGTCCTGCGCACCGGGCGGAAAGACATTGCCCTGGCGACGCTGCTGCTCGACGCGGGCAAAGCCGGCGCAGCGCTGCTGCTTGCGCGCATGTTCGCGGAATTGGGCGGCGTCGACGAGGAAACCACCCGTCAGATCGGCCTGACCGCGGGGGCTGCGGCGTTCATCGGCCATTGCTTCCCGGTTTGGCTGAAGTTCAAGGGCGGCAAAGGCGTGGCGACGTTCTTCGGGGTGCTGTTCGCCGGCGTGTGGCCGCTCGGCGTAATTTCCGGCGTCACCTGGCTCGCGGTGGCGACGATCTTCCGCTATTCCTCGCTCGCCGCTCTCTGCGCGGCGGCGATCGCCCCGCTGGCGGCGCTGATCGCGGGTTTCAGCTGGTCGGAAATCCTGTTCTCGGCCGCATTGGCGGTTCTCATTTTCTGGCGCCACAGCACCAACATCGCGCGCCTGCGCGCCGGCACGGAACCGCGCATCGGCGAGAAGAAAGACGACGCGCCGCCGCCCGCGCCCGCGCAGGCGACTCCCGAAGCATGACGCGCACGCTGTCGCGCCCGGAGCGGATCGCCTGGGTGCGGCTGGCGCGCACGCCGCGGATCGGCCCGCTCACGTTTCATCGGCTGATCGCGCGCTTCCGCACGCCTGCCGCTGCGCTCGAAGCGCTGCCGCGCGTCTCCAATCTGAGCGCGCCGCCCGCCGACAGGGCGGAAGCCGAGATCGACGCCGCTGAAGCGCTCGGCGCGCGCCTCGTCGCCTCGTGCGAACCCGACTACCCGCCACTGCTCTCACAGCTCGACGCGCCAGCGCCGGTGATCGCAATCCGTGGCGACCCAGCCTGGCTGAAGCAGCCGACGATCGCCATCGTCGGATCGCGCGAGGGCTCCGGCGCGGCGCTGCTGTTCGCGGAGCGGCTGGCGGCGGACCTGGGCGAAGCGGGGTTCACCGTCGTTTCGGGGCTCGCGCGCGGCGTCGACGCGGCCGCGCACAAGGGCGCGCTCGCGACGGGCACGGCGGCCGTGCTCGCGGGCGGGCTCGACCATCCCTATCCGCCGCAGAACCTGAAGCTGCACGAAGCGATCTGCGAACGCGGCGCCGTGCTCAGCGAGGCGCCGATGGGCGCGGTGGCGCGGGCGCGGGACTTTCCGCGCCGCAACTCGATCATCTCCGGCGTTTCGCGCGGCGTCGTCATCATCGAAGCGGCGCTGCGCTCGGGCTCGCTGATCACCGCGCGCGCCGCCGCGGATCAGGGCCGGGACGTGATGGCCGCGCCGGGTTCGCCGCTCGATCCGCGCGCGCGCGGCTCCAACGCGCTCATCAAACAAGGCGCCACGCTGATCGAAAACGCCGACGACGTGATCGCCGCGCTCGGTGAATCATCGCCGCCGCTGCGGCCGCACTCGGTCGGGCCACTGTTCGCCGAGCGCGACGGCCCGCCGCTGCCGCCAGGCCTCGCGAACAAGATCGCCCAGCTGCTTTCGCCGACGCCGATCCACGTCAACGACATCGCCCGCCTGCTCGACGCGCCCGCGGGCGCGGTGGCCGCCGCGCTGACGGAACTCGAAATGAACGGCCAGGCCGCTTCGCTGCCCGGAGGCTATGCCGCGTCGTCCGGCGCCGCATTCTCCTGAAGCACGGCGGACGCCGCCAGATGCGCCTGCTCCAGCGGCTGCGCCACTGCGTCCAGCCCCATCTGCCGGGCCATGTTGGCGAGTTGTTCGGCGACGTCGCGCACATAGGCCGCGACATCCGCCGCGGTAATCTCGTCCCACCCGCCTGAAGTTTGTTGAGTCATGCTGGTGAACCGCCCCGTTACCATCATGAGTTGTCCGTAACACCCTTGAGTTGTTTTCGCCACAAACTTTACGCCTGAGCCAAGGACCGGATTTTCAAGGGATAATTAGGGCTGAGCGGGCATAAGCCTGGACTGTCCTCGCATCCGGCGCGTTGACAGGCCCGAGGCCGCCCCCCAGTTTCCGCCCCTCTTTGAATCCGGCCCTCATACCGAGAGCACCCTGCCTCCCATGAACGTCGTCGTCGTCGAATCTCCGGCTAAGGCCAAGACAATCAACAAATATTTGGGCTCGGACTACAAGGTCCTGGCCTCGTACGGCCATATCCGCGACCTGCCGCCGAAGGACGGATCGGTGAAGCCCGACCAGGACTTCGCCATGGATTGGGAGATCGATCCGAAGTCGCGCCAGCGGGTCAAGGAAATCGCCGACGCGCTCAAGAACGCCGACAGCCTGATCCTCGCCACCGACCCCGACCGCGAGGGCGAAGCCATCTCCTGGCACGTGCTGGAAGCGCTCAACCAAAAGAAGGCGCTCAAGGGCAAGCAGGTGAAGCGCGTGACCTTCAACGCCATCACCAAGCCGGCGGTGCAGGCGGCGATGGCAGCGCCGCGCGACATCGATATGGAGCTGGTCGACGCCTATCTGGCGCGCCGCGCGCTCGACTATCTCGTCGGCTTCGGGCTTTCGCCGGTGCTGTGGCGCAAGCTGCCGGGATCGCGCTCGGCGGGGCGCGTGCAGTCGGTGGCGCTGCGGATCATCGTCGACCGCGAGGTCGAGATCGAGCGGTTCAAGCCGCAGGAATATTGGTCGGTCGACGCCCAGCTCTCGACCAAGGCCGGCGACATCTTCCCCGCGCGGCTTTCCGCCTTCGAAGGCAGGAAGCTGAAACGGCTCGACATCGCCAGCCAGGCGATGGCGCACGCCGCGCGCGATGCGGTCAAGCGCGGCGCCTTCACCGTGAGCGCGGTGGAGGCCAAGCCGACCAAGCGCAACCCGCCGCCGCCGTTCACCACGTCAACGATGCAGCAGGAAGCCGCGCGCAAGCTCGGCTTCAACGCTTCGCGCACGATGCAGACGGCGCAGCGCCTCTACGAAGCGGGCCACATCACCTATATGCGGACCGACGGCGTCAGCATGGACGAAGGCGCGCTGCGCGATCTGCGCCGCGCCATCGAAGGCCAGTTCGGCTCGAACTACACGCCGGCCGAACCGCGCCGCTACGCCTCCAAGATCAAGAACGCGCAGGAAGCGCACGAAGCCATCCGCCCGACCGATCCGTCGCGGCATCCGCGCGATCTGCATCTCGATGGCGACCAGGCCAGGCTTTACGACCTGATCTGGAAGCGCGCCGTCGCGAGCCAGATGGAAGCGGCTTCGATCGAACGCACCACGGTCGACTTCATCGAGCCGACCGGCAAGGCGGAGCTGCGCGCGACCGGCCAAGTCATTCTCTTCGACGGATTCCTGAAGCTCTATCAGGAAGGCCGCGACGACGAAGAAGAGAATGACGAGAACCGGCGCCTGCCGCAGCTGCGTCAGGGCGAGGCGGTCAACGTGCATGACGTCAAAGCCGATCAGCACTTCACCGAGCCGCCGCCGCGCTATTCGGAAGCGAGTCTGGTCAAGAAGCTGGAAGAGCTGGGCATCGGCCGCCCTTCGACCTATGCGGCGATCCTCGAAAAGCTGCGCGAGCGCAATTACGTGCGCATGGACAAGAACCGCTTCATCCCCGACGACCGCGGCCGGCTCGTCACTGCCTTCCTCGAGAACTTCTTCCGCAAGTACGTCGAGTACGATTTCACCGCGGACCTGGAAGAGAAGCTCGATGAAGTCTCCGCCGGCGACCTCGATTGGAAGGCGCTGATGCGCGAGTTCTGGAAGGATTTCAACGGCGCGCTGGGCGACATCAGCGAACTGCGCATCACCGAAGTGCTGGACACGCTGAACGAAGTGCTGGGCCCGCACATCTTCCCGCCGCGCGAGGACGGGGCCGATCCGCGCACCTGTCCGCTGTGCGGCGTGGGCCAGCTTTCGCTGCGCCTCGGCAAGTACGGCGCCTTCATCGGCTGCTCGAACTACAACGGCGATCCGCCGTGCAAATATACCCGGCCCCTGGCGCCGAGCGACGAGCCGGAAAACGCCATTCCTTCGGAGGGCCTGGAGCTGGGCGACGGACCCAACGGCCCGGTCGTGCTGAAAACCGGCCGTTTCGGCCCCTATTTCGAAACGCCGAACCCCGACGATCCGGCCAAGCCGAAGCGCGCAAGCCTGCCGCGCGGCTGGACGCCGGAAGCGACCCCGCTCGATAAAGCCATCGCGCTCCTTTCGCTGCCGCGCGAAGTCGGCGTGCATCCGAGCGAGAACGAGATGATCCTCGCCGGCATCGGCCGCTACGGGCCGTACCTGCAAATGGGCAAGATGTACGCGAACCTGCCGTCGGTTGAGGACGTGTTCGAGATCCAGATGAACCGCGCCGTCGCCGTCATCGACGAAAAGAAGGCCGGCGGCGGCAAGGGCCGCTTCGGCCGCGCCGCGCCCACGGCGCTGAAGGAACTGGGCGAAAGCCCCGTCACAGGCAAGCCGGTGCGCGTCCTGAACGGCCGCTACGGGCCATACATCAATGACGGCGAAACCAACGCCAATGTGCCGAAGGACAAGAAGCCGGAAGACGTGACGCTGGACGAAGCCCTCGCGCTACTCGCGGCGCGCGCCGAGGCCGGCGGCGGCAAGAAGAAAGCCAGGAAAGCCGCGCCCAAGAAAGCCGCGACAAAAGCCGGAAACGGCGAAGTCAAGGCGGGAAAGACTGCCAAGAAACCCGCCGCGAAAAAAGCGACAGCCAAGAAGACGCCCGCGAAGAAAATTGCAAAGAAGGCGTGAACGGAAAAAGCCCCCTCCCCGCGAGGGGAGGGGGTTGGGGGCGGGGTGAACCTCGACATTTCCGAGGTCGCGCATGGCGCAATCACCGTTCCGCATCTAAGTCTCATTTCAATGATCCAACGTCGCGCATCACCCCGCCCCCTGCCCCCTCCCCTCAAGGGGAGGGGGTGATGGCGAAGCGCCCGACGCCTCCACTTGAGCCCCTCACCCGCGAGCGCGTGCTCGACGCGATCCGCAAAGCTGGCGGCAGGGCGCAGAAGCGCGATATCGCGCGCGAGCTGGGCGTCGGTTCGGATCGGAAGAAGGAGCTGCGCCACATCCTGCGCGAGTTGGAAGAGTCCGGCGCGCTCGGGCGTCTGGGCCGCAAAGCCTACGCCGATGCGAACGCGCTGCCCGAATCCGGCGTGATGGACATTGTCGACCGCGATCCGGACGGCGAGCTCTTGGCGCGCATGCGCGGGCCGGAGGGGCATTTCGGCCCCACCGTGCGCGTGGCGCCCGGCGAAGCGCGGCGCATGCGCGGCGAAGCGGCGATCGGCGTCGGCGACCGCGTGCTGGCGCGCATCGGCCGCGACGACGACGGCGAACTCGTCGCCCGTATCGTCAAGCGCCTGGGGCAAAGCGCGCACCGAATCCTGGGCGTCTATCGCGCCAACAAGGATCCGCGCGCCCGCTTCGGCGGCGGCCGCGTGGAACCCGCCGACCGCAAGGCGCGCTATCCGCTGATCGTCGAAGCGGCGCATGTGGGCGAGGCTGAAGACGGCGATCTCGTCTTCGCCGAAGTGCGCGTCTCCACGCGCGATCGGGCCGGCGGGCCGAAATTCGGCGTGATCCGCGACGTGGTGGGGCGAGAAACCGATCCGCGCGCGGCGTCCATCCTGGCCATGCACACGCACGGCATCCATCCTGGCCACAGCGAAGACGAGGAAGCGCAAGCGCGCGCGGCGCAAAAGCCGACGCTGAAGGGCCGCACCGATCTGCGCCATCTGCCGCTCGTCACCATCGATCCGGAAGATGCGCGTGATCACGACGACGCGGTCTTCGCGCAGCCGGACGACGACGAGAAGAACAAGGGCGGCTGGCGCGTATGGGTGGCGATTGCGGACGTCGCCGCCTACGTCTCCTCCGGCTCGCCGCTCGATCGCGGCGCGTTCCGGCGCGGCAACTCCACCTATTTCCCCGACCGCGTCGCGCCCATGCTGCCGGAATCGCTCTCGGCCGATCTCTGCTCGCTGCGCGAAAGCGAAGACCGCGCCTGTCTCGCCGTCGAGATGGTGTTCAATGCCCAAGGCCATAAACTCCGCCACAAGTTCGTGCGCGGGCTAATGCGCTCGGCGGCCAAGCTCTCCTACGAGCAGGCGCAAGCGGCGATCGACGGCGAACCGAACGAAAAGACGAGGCCCCTGCTCGATCCGGTGCTGAAGCCGCTCTGGGCGGCGTACGCCTGCGTCTGGGCCGCGCGCGAGAAGCGCCAGCCGCTCGATATCGACGCGCCCGAACACCGCATCCTGTTCCAGAACGGCAAGGTCGTCGGCGTGAAGCGGCGCGAACGCTTCGACGCGCACAAGCTGATCGAAGAATTCATGATCCAGGCCAATGTCTGCGCCGCCGAGACGCTGGAGCAGAAAGGCCGGCCGCTGATCTATCGCGTGCACGACCGGCCGAGCGACGAGAAGATCGCGGCGCTTTCGGATTTCCTGCCGACGGTGAACATGAGCTGGGCCAAGGGCCAGAACGTCACCGCCGGCCGCTTCAACCGCATCCTCCACCTCGCCGAGCAATCGCCGAACAAGGAGATCATCAACGAGGTGGTGCTGCGCACGCAGTCGCAGGCGGTGTACGCGCCCGACAATATCGGCCATTTCGGGCTGAACCTGCGGCGCTACGCGCATTTCACCTCGCCGATCCGCCGCTACGCGGACCTCACCGTGCACCGCGCGCTGATCCGCGCGCTGAAGCTCGGCGACGATGGCGCATCGGAAAAGGATGAGGCGCGCTACGAGGAAATCGCGCTTCACATCACCGAAACCGAGCGCACTTCGATGGCCGCCGAGCGCGACGCCACCGCGCGCTACATCGCCGCGTTCCTGGCCGATCGCGTCGGCGCCGTATTCGAAGGCCGCGTCACCGGCGTGACGCGCTTCGGCCTCTTCATCCGTCTGCACGAGACGCAGGCCGACGGCCTCGCCCCGATCTCCACGCTCGGCGCCGAGCGCTGGATCCACGATGAGACTGCGCACGCGCTGGTCGGCGAACACAGCGGCGCGCGCTATCCGCTTGGGATGAAGGTCGAGGTGCGGCTCGAAGAAGCCACGCCGATCAGCGGCGGGCTGGTGTTCTCGGTTCTGAGCGACCCCGAGCCGGCGCTGCCCGGCTGGCGCAAAGCGCGCATCAGCCGCCAGACGCGCAACGGACGCGACGCCAAGCGCGGCAAACGGCGACGCTGAAAGTCGGACTCGCCGCCGCTATGGACCGCCGGCGTCCCGCCGGCATGTGCTAACCTATCCAAATTGGAGCATGCGGGTCTGCCGCGCTTTTCTGTTCAAAAGTCCGCACTTGCCGGCGGGACGCCGGCGGTCCATGGGGCGTCGTGTTAGTCCGCCTTCTTGAACGGCGTGTGATCCATCAGCGATTCCGCTTCGTCGACCATCGCCGGCGTTTCCGCCTCCAGGTAGCGTCTCACCGCGTTGCGCAGGCCGGGATGCGCGATCCAGTGCGCGCTGTAGGTCGGCGCCGGCACGTAACCGCGCGCCAATTTGTGTTCGCCCTGGGCGCCGGCCTCCACGCGCGGCAGGCCGAGTTCGATGGCGAGATCGATCGCCTGATAATAGCAGAGCTCGAAATGCAGGAACGGCGCCTCGGCAGTGCGGCCCCAATAGCGGCCGTAGAGCGCGTTGCCGCCGATGAGATTGAGCGCCGAGGCGATCGGGGTCCCATCGGCTTCGGCGACGAACAGCACGCACCGATTCGCCATGCGCTCGCCCAGCAGCGCGAAGAACTTGCGGTTCAGGTAAGGCGAGCCCCATTTGCGCGAACCGGTGTCCATGTAGCAGTGGAAGAAGAAATCCCAGTGCTCGGGCTTGATGTCGTCGCCGCGCAGACGGCGGATGGCGAGGCCTTCCTTCGCCCGCTCGCGCTCGCGACGGATGGTTTTGCGCTTCTGCGAGGAAAGATCGGCCAGGAAGTCGGCGAAGCTCGCATAGCCGCGGTTGAACCAGTGATATTGCAGGCCGACGCGGGTGAGGTAGCCGAGCGGCGCCAGCCGTTCGCACAGCGCTCCGTCGGCGAAGGTGGCGTGGACCGACGAAGCCCCCGCGCGCTGCGCGAGGCCGATGGCCGCTTGCGCCAGCGCCTGCTCCACCGCAGCGTCGCGCGCCAAGATGCGCCGGCCCGGCACAGGTGTGAACGGCACGGCGCATTGCAGCTTCGGATAATAGCGCCCGCCGGCGCGGTGCATCGCGTCGGCCCAGCCGTGGTCGAACACGTACTCGCCGTAGGAATGATCCTTGGCGTAGAGCGGCATCGCGCCGACGGCTGCGCCGGCGCCGTCGCGCGCTACGAGATGCGCGGGCCGCCAGCCGCGCATGCCGATGGCGCAACCGCTCTCCTCCAGCGCCTGCAGGAAATCCCAGGACAGAAACGGATCGTAGGGCCGATCCGCCGGGTTCGCGAGCGCGTCCCACGCCGCGCGCTCGATCATATCGAGGCCGCCGATGACCGCGACCGTCAGCGCGTCGGTTCCGTCCATAGACTCAATCTAGGCGCGGGCGCGCGCCAAGACAAAGCCGTGCATCAGCCGATCTCGAACAGCCCGTCAACCTCCACGGCGAAGTCCATCGGCAGGTTGGCCATGCCGACGGCGGAGCGCGCATGCTTGCCGGCGTCGCCGAGCACCTGAACCATCAGGTCCGAACAACCGTTCATGACCTGCGGAATCGGCGAGAATTCCGGCGTCACGTTGACGAAGCCGTTGAGCTTCACCGCCCGCTTCACCCGGTCGAGATCGCCGCCGCACGCGGCCTTCACTTGAGCCAACAGGTTGAGCCCGCACAGGCGCGCCCCCGCCTGGCCCTCCTCGACCTCGATGTCGGCGCCGAGCTTGCCCTTGATGCCGCCCGAGGCGTCGACGGAAACTTGGCCGGAAACGTGCACGAGATCGCCGACGATTACGAACGGCACATAGGACGCCACCGGCGCCGGCGGCGTCGGCAACGTGATCCCCAGTTCCTGCAAGCGTGCTTCAACCCGGCCCATGGCGTGCTCCCTCGATGTGCGGCCTTCCTAGCGCAGGCTTGCCTATTCGTCATCCTCGGCCTGAGCCTTGAGCGCCCGACCGGTCTGCACGGCGTCCCGACCGAACTTGCCGCGCGCCTTGGCGATGGCGGCCTCGGCGGCGGCGCGCTTGGGTGTCTGCGTGTCGAGCATGTCGCCCTTGTCGGCGGCCGCAGCCGCGCTGAAATCGGAGAGGCCGACGCCGATCAGGCGGTACTTCGTCCGCCCGTCCGCAGCTTCGCCAAGCAATTCGCGGGCGTGGGCGAAGATGCGCGCGGCGAGCAGCGTCGGCTCCGGCAGCTGGCGACGGCGGGTGACGATCTTGAACTTCACGTCCTTGAGCTTAAGCGTGAGCGTCAGCCCCGCGGAGTCGCTGGCGCGGCAGCGCGCGGCCACTTTCTCGCACAGCGGCCAGAGGATGTCCTCCAGCTGCTCGATGTCGGAGACATCCTCGAAGAACGTGGTCTCCGACGAAATGCTCTTGCGCTCGCCGTGCGGATCGACCTTGCGCGGATCGTCCGCCATCGACAGCGCGAACAGGTGCGCGCCCCAATCGCCATAGAGCGCGCGCATGCGCTGGGGGCCGACGGCCCGAATGTCGCCGATCTTCCTGAGGCCGTTGCGCTCGAGCGCCGCGGCCGCCGCGGCGCCGACGCCCGGCAGCGTGCCGACCGAGCGCGTCTCAAGAAATGTCAGCGCCTCGGCGCGGCCGATCACGGAGAAACCGCGCGGCTTGTCGAGATCGCTCGCCGTTTTGGCCAGGAACTTGTTGAAGCTGAGACCGATCGAGACGGTGAGCTGACGCTCCGCCCAGATGCGGTTCTGCAGCCTGATCAGCGATTGGGCGGGCAGGCCGCCATGCAGCGCCTCGGTGCCGGTCAGGTCCATGAACGCCTCGTCGATGGAGAGCGGCTGCACCTGCGGCGTCAGATCCTCCATCATCCGGCGGATAATGCGGCCCTCCTCGACATATTTGCGCATGTCGCCGCGCACCACCTTGGCTTGCGGGCACAGCTTCAGCGCCTTGAACATCGGCATCGCCGAACGCACGCCATAGGCGCGCGCGACGTAGCAGCAGGTGGACACTACGCCGCGCTTGCCGCCGCCGACGATGACCGGATGCGGCATCAGGCTCGGATCGTCGCGCTTTTCGATCGAGGCGTAAAAGGCGTCGCAATCGAGGTGGGCGATGGCGAGGCTCGGCAGCTCCGCGTGTTCGAGCGGCCGCTCTTCGCCGCAACCGCAGCGAGCGCCGCCGATCTCGCGCGCGCAGGCGCGGCAGAGGATCATGACAAATGGGCGGACGCCTGCCCGCCCGGCTCGAACAGCCAAGCCGCGCCGCGGACGCCGGACGAATCGCCGTGCTTGTTCTTCACCAGCTGCGTCCGCACCACGTCCGAGAACACATGCGCGAGCAGCTTGCCGCGGATGCTGGGATAGAGCCTGTCGATGTTGGAGAGGCCGCCGCCGAACACGATCACGTCCGGGTCGAGGATGTCGATCACGACGGCGAGGCCGCGCGCGATGCGGTCCGCCAGCATGTCGAGCGCGACCAGCGCTTTCGGATCGCCGGCGCGCGCCGCTTCGTCGGCCTCGGGCGCGCTCATGCCGGCCCACCGCCGGAAGCCCGAACCGGACACCCATTGTTCGAGGCAGCCATAGCGGCCGCACCAGTGGCGTTCGCAGGTTTCGTCCGCGCGCGCCCAGGGCAGCGGCGTGTGGCCCCATTCGCCGCCGACGCCGTTCACGCCCTCGATCACCTTGCGCTCGACGACAACGCCGCCGCCGCAGCCGGTGCCGAGAATGACGCCGAACACGACGCGCCCGTGCGCCGCCGCGCCGTCCACCGCTTCCGACAGCACAAAGCAGTTGGCGTCGTTCTCCACACGCACCGGGCGCGCGAGCGCGGCCTTCAAGTCCTCCACAAACGGCTTGCCGTTGAGCCAGGTCGAGTTGGAATTGCGCACCAGCCCTGTCGCCGGCGACGGCGAGCCCGGCATCCCCACGCCGACGACCTGAGCGCGCCGGCCCGCCTCCTGCTCGATTCGCGCCGCCAGATCGGCCACGGCGCGGACGGCGCCATGATAATCCCCGGGGTTTGGCACGCGCCGCCGCACCAGGATTTCTCCCTTTGAATCAAGCAGCGCGCCCTCGATCTTGGTGCCGCCGAAATCCACGCCGAGGCGCATGTGCCATTCCTTAAGACGTTCTTAACGCAGGTGACGAGATTGCTGCTCTTGCGGTGGGTTGTTAAGGCCTCAACGCTATAAGCGCGACGAACGAAGCGCGCGAGGCGCTTGGGGGCCGCGTAGGCGAAGCGGGTTCATGGCCAAGACCGTTCTCATCGTCGAAGACAGCGAACTCAATATGAGGCTGTTCAACGACCTGTTGGAAGCCTTCGGCTACCGCACGGTGAAAACCCGCGACGGCCGCCAGGCGCTGCCGCTCGCGCGCGAACACAAGCCGGACCTCATCATCATGGATATCCAGCTGCCGGAAATCTCCGGCCTGGAGATCACCGATCGTCTGAAGAAGGACGAGGCGCTGAAGAAGATTCCGGTCGTGGCCGTCACCGCTTTCGCCATGCGCGGCGACGAACAAAAGATCATGGCCGCCGGCTGCGACGCGTATCTCTCGAAGCCGATCTCGGTAACGACCTTCCTGGAAACAATCCGCAAGTTCATTGGATGAGGAGCACCGCTTGAGCGCGCGCATCCTCGTCGTCGATGATCTCGAAGCCAATCGCCGCCTCCTGGAGGCGAAGCTGACGGCTGAGTATTACGATGTGCTGATGGCGCAGCGCGGCGAGGAAGCGGTCCAGCTCGCCAAGCGCGAAAAGCCCGACCTGATCCTGCTCGACGTGATGATGCCGGGCGGCATCGACGGCTACGAGGCGTGCCGGCGCCTGAAAGCGCAGCCTGAAACGCGGCACATCCCCGTCATCATCCTGACCACGCTGGATGACCGCACCGAAAAGCTGCGCGGCCTGCAGGCAGGCGCCGAGGAGTTCCTGACCAAGCCGATCGACGACGTGCAGCTGATGGCGCGGGTGAAGAGCCTGCTGGCGCTGAAGGTCGTGATCGACGAACTGCGCGCGCGCGAAGCGAACGGACGCCGGCTTGGCGTCATCGGCGAGGAACTGCGGCCCGATCCGCTCGATCAGCACCGGGTCGTCACCGGCAATGTGCTGGTGGTCGACGACAGCCCGAACCAGATCAGGCGCATCCAGACGGCGCTCGGGCTGGAGCATCGCGTGTTCGTGCTCGGCGACAGCGACGCCGCGCCCGGCCCGCCCGATCTGGCGGTCGTCGCCGTGACCGCCAAGAGCTTCGACGGCTTCCGCGTGATCGCCCGCATGCGCTCGGGCGGGCCGACGCGGCACTTGCCGATCCTCGCCGTCGTCGAACCGGACGACCACAAGCGCGCCCTGCGCGCGCTGGAACTCGGCGCCCACGACATCATCGTGCGCCCGATCGACGAGGACGAGATCGTCGCCCGCGCCCGCACGCTGATGCGGCGCAAGCGCTACATCGATACGCTGCGCGCACGGCTCGACCAGGGCATCGAACTCGCCATCACCGATCAGCTGACCAATCTCTACAACCGCCGCTTCCTGGACGCCCAACTCGGCCCGCTGGTGCAGCGGGCCCAGTGCGGCGGCGAACCGGTGTCGCTGATGACGATCGACATCGATCACTTCAAGCGCTGCAACGACACCTACGGCCACGACGTCGGCGATGCGGTGCTGCGCGAATTCGCCGTCCGTCTCGCCACCAACGTGCGGCCGTCCGATTTCGCCTGCCGCCTGGGCGGGGAAGAGTTCGTCGTTCTGCTGCCGCGCACGACGGGGGACATCGCCTGTCTCGCCGCGGAGCGGCTGCGCCGCCACATCTCGAGCGCGCCGTTTACGGTGCGGGGCGCGCCGCATCCGATCGAGGTCACGATTTCCATCGGCGTCTCCTGTACGGAAGGCCCCGACGACACGCCCGAAGCGCTGATGAAACGCGCCGACGAAGCGCTCTACGAAGCCAAGCGCTCGGGCCGCAATCGCGTCGTCGGCAGGACCCGTGGCCGCGCGCCGTAGCCAGCGTCCCCGCAACCCCTGGTTTCAGGACGCCCGCCTCTATTGGTGCGCCGGGCGGGCGCCTATGTTATGAGAACCGCGAGCGGAGCTAAGAATGAACTACGTCCAGGCCGTAGCAGCGCCGGAGCGCAATATCGGCCGAATCAAGCTGCATGATCGGCAGGACGCGTTCGCCGGCATGCGCGCGGCCGGCAGGATCGCCGCCGGCTGCCTCGACATGCTGGCGGGCGAGGTGCGCGAGGGCGTCGCCACCGGCCGCCTCGACGATCTGGCCCGGCAATACCTGTTCGATCACGGCGCCGTGCCGGCGTGCGTGTTCTATCGCGGCTACCGCCACACCGTCTGCACCTCGCTCAATCATGTCGTCTGCCACGGCATCCCGGGCGAGCGTGTGCTGCGCAGCGGCGACATCCTGAACATCGACGTGACCTGCGTGTTCGACGGCTGGCACGGCGACACCAGCCGCATGTACGGCGTCGGCGACGTGCCGCGCAAAGCCCAGCGGCTCATGGACGTCACCTATGAAGCGCTGATGCGGGGGATCGCCGCGGTGAAGCCGGGCGCGACGCTGGGCGATCTCGGCCACGCCATCCAGAGCTACGCCGAATCCGAGCGCACCTCCGTCGTGCGCGAGTTCTGCGGTCACGGCCTCGGCCGCGTATTCCACGACGCGCCGAACATCCTCCATTTCGGCAAGCCCGGCCAAGGCGAGGAATTGAAGCCCGGCATGCTCTTCACGATCGAACCGATGCTCAATCTCGGTTCGCCGGCGGTGAAGGTGCTGAATGACGGTTGGACGGCGGTGACGAAGGACAAGTCGCTGTCGGCGCAATACGAACACTCGGTCGGCGTCACGGAAGACGGCGTCGAGATCTTCACCCAATCACCGGCTGGGCTCGATCGCCCGCACGCCCTGGCCGATTGAGGCTCGGGCGGTGGCGGGGCGCTCCGGCAAGCAGAACGAACGCCAGCCGCCGCGCGTCGAGGATTCCGAACTTTTCCCATTCAAGCTCGACGGCATCGACATTCCGCCGGCCGCCGCGCCGAAGCGGCGCAAGGCTGCGTCCGCGGCGAAGGAGAAGCCGCACTATCACGATCATCGCCAGCGCCTGCGGCAGCGCTTCGAAGACGCCGGCCCCGCCGCGCTCGCCGATTACGAATTGCTGGAACTGTTCCTGTTCCGCGCCATCCCGCGCCAAGACACCAAGCCGCTGGCGAAAGCGCTGCTGCAGAAATTCGGTTCGCTCGACGCCGTGCTCGCGGCCCCGGTCCAGCGTATCGCCGAGGTCGACGGCGCCGGCCCCGCCGTAGCGCAAGAGCTGAAGATCGTGCAGGCGCTGCTGGAGCGCGCCTCGCGCGCGGAACTGAAGCAGCGCACCGTGATCTCGTCCTGGTCGCAGCTGATGAATTATTGCCGGATGAGCATGGCGCACGAGCCGCGCGAGCAGTTCCGGGTGCTGTTCCTCGACACCAAGAACCAGCTGATCGCCGACGAAGTGCTGAACCACGGCACCGTCGATCACGCGCCGGTCTATCCGCGCGAAGTGGCGCGCCGGGCGCTGGAGCTGTCTGCGGCGGCCGTGATCCTGGTGCACAACCATCCCAGCGGCGATCCCAAGCCGAGTGCGGCGGACGTCGCCATCACGCGCGAGATCGTGGCGGCGGCCAGCGCGGTGTCGGTGCGGGTGCACGATCACCTGGTGATCGGCCGCAACGGCGCGGAGAGCTTCAAGAGCCTGGGTCTGCTTTAAGCTCCAGCCGCCGCGAGACGCCGATGTTCTGCAAAAACGCCTCGTCGTGGCTCGCCACGAGCAGCGCGCCGTCATAGGCGCGCAAGCCGGCTTCCACCGCCTCGATCGAGTCGATGTCGAGGTGATTGGTGGGTTCGTCCAGGATCAGGAGCTGCGGCGGCCTGACGCCGAGCACGCAAGCGAGCCCCGCCCGCAACACCTGGCCGCCGCTCAGCGTCCCGACGTTCTGCAACGCGGCGTCGGCGCGGAACATGAAACGGGCGAGCGCTGCACGGCAGGCGTTCTCGTCCGCCTCGGGATTGAGGCGCAGGAAGTTGTCGCGGATGGTCAGCGCCGGATCGAGCAGACTCACCCGTTGATCGAGCACGGCGTGCTCGACCGCGAGGCGGACGCTTCCGCTCCACGGCGCCAGCGCGCCGGTGACGAGCGCGAGCAAGGTCGTCTTGCCCGAACCGTTCGGGCCGGTGACGGCGACGCGCTCCGGCCCCGTCATGGCGAAGCTCAGACGAGAGATGATCGGACGCCCCGGCTCGTAGCCCGCCGTCACATCGTCGAGACGCACTACGCTCTTGCCGGCGACGAGAGTCGACGACGGGATCGTTACGGAAAACGGCTGCAGCACCTCGATTCGCGCGCGCGCCGCGGCGACGTCCTCGGCGGCCTGTTCGCGCCGACGCTCGGCCAAGCGCATGCTCTCGCCGCCGGTGTTCTCAGCATTGTCCTTCATCATGCCGAGCAGGATTTTCGGCGCGTCGCCGCGCATGGCTTTGCGCTTGCCGGCGCGGTCGCGCCTAGCTTGACGCTCGGCCCGCTCCTGCGCCGCGCCTGCGGCCTCGGCTATGCGTTTTTCGGCGTCGGCGAGATCATGCCTAGCCGCCGCCAGCTCCAGCGCCTTCTGCGCCCGATACTGGCTCCAGCCGCCGCCATAGCGTGACGCGCCGAGGCTCGTCAGTTCGACGATGGCGTCCATCGTCTCGAGCAGTTCGCGGTCGTGACTGACGACGACGGCGCCGGCGCGCCAATTGGCCAACAGCCGCACCACTTCGGCGCAGCCCTCACGGTCGAGATTGTTGGTCGGCTCATCGAGCAGCAGGAAATCTGGTTCGGCGAACACCAGCGCCGCCAGGCTCGCCCGCGTGCGCTGACCGCCGGAAAGCGCTGTCAGCGGCGTGTCCGGGGAAACGTCGAGGCCGACCCGCGCGAGCGCCGTCTCCAGCCGCGCCTCAAGCGTCCAGTCGGCCTCGGCGAGTTCGCGCGCATCCGCCGCGCCCGCCTCGGCGCGGCGCAGCACGGTCAGCGCCTCGCGCACGCCGAACAGCTCAGCCACAGTCTCGTCGGCGCCGACCTGCACGCTCTGGCGCAGTACGCCGAGCTTGCCGCTGACGCTGACGCGTCCGCCCTGCGGCGCCAGTTCGCCGGCGATCAGCTTCAGCAGCGTCGACTTGCCGACGCCGTTGCGACCGACCAGTCCGGCGCGCTCAGGTCCAACGCTGAGATCGAGACCGGAGAAGATCGGGCGCCCGTCGGGCGTGGCCCAGGATAGATTGGCGACGGTGATCGAAGCAGGCATGGATGCGCAGTCCCGGAACAAAGCAGAAAAACTCGCGTCGGCCGGGAAAGATCACATCGCTGCACACGCCCTGGTCTGAGGAGGACCCCGTACCTAGTGCTGCACTGCGCCGGGATCAACCGTGCGCCGCCAGCTCAGCGTTTGACCGCGCTGCAAAGCCCCGTCACAAATGACGTCAACGACAAGCGGGAGGATGCATGACCGACGCAGCCGCGCCGGCCTTTCAAGGCTACGGCACAAAGAATTATCGCGCCTACGTGCTCGGCGCCCTTCTCGTCGTCTACACCTTCAACTTTATCGATCGCGTCGTCGTCGGCATCATCCAGGAGCCGATCAAGCAGGAATTCGGCTTGAGCGACTTCCAGCTCGGCCTGCTGGGCGGCCCCGCTTTCGCGGTGCTCTACACGCTGCTGGGCATTCCGGTCGCGCGCTTCGCCGAGCGCCACAACCGCATGACCATTCTCGCGGTGTGTCTCGGCATCTGGAGCGCGATGACGGCGGCTTGCGGTTTCGCCGTGAACTACGCGACGCTGTTTGCGGCGCGCGTCGGCGTTTCGATCGGGGAGGCCGGCTGCACCCCGCCTGCGAACTCGGTGATCTCGGATTACTTTCCCTCCGACCGCCGCGCCTCGGCGCTCTCGATCTATGCGCTGGGGATTCCGATCGGCTCGATGATCGCCGCCGTGGGCGGCGGCTGGATCGCGACGGAGGTCGGCTGGCGCGAAGCGTTCATCTGGCTTGGCGTGCCGGGCCTGCTGCTCGCCATTATCGTCAAGCTCACGGTGAAGGAGCCGCCGCGCAGCGCGCCGAAGGGCGACACGCCGAGCTTTTTCGCCGCGCTCGGCGCGCTGACCAAGAAAGCGACGTTCTGGCATGTCGCCTTCGGCTCGGCGCTCGCGAGCTTCGTCGGCTACGGCGTCGGCCAGTACCTGACCAGCTTCATGATCCGCACGCACGGCTTCTCGCTGTTCGAGGGGGCGACGCTCGTCGGCGTCGTGCTGGGCCTGTGCGCGGCGATCGGCACGTTCACGTCCGGCTTCCTGGCCGACCGCATCGCCAAGCGGCACCCGAACGCACTGGCCTGGCTGCCGGCGCTGGGCTTCGCCGTCGCCACGCCGTTCTACATTCTGGCCTTCGTCCTGCCGAACATCTGGCTGGCGATGCCCGCACTGATGATCGGCGCCGTCACCCACTATTTCTATCTCGGCCCGATGTACGCGGTGACGCAGGGCGTGGTCGCGGCGCGAATGCGCGCGACCGCCGTGGCGGTGCTGCTCTTCATCGTCAACCTGATCGGCTACGGCATGGGTCCGCCCGTGATCGGCGCGCTCTCGGATTTCCTCGCCAACGGCCAGCTCGCCGCCGCCGGGCTCTCGACCGAGCTTTGCGCGGCGCGCAGCGGCGACGCCCAATGCGCCGCCGGCGTGGAAGCGGGCCTGCGCTACGCCATGATGATCGGGGTGCTCGGCTATCTCTGGGCCGGCCTGCACTTCCTCATTTCGGCCCGGACGCTGCGGCGCGACTGGGTGGCGTGACGCGGGCGCGAACGGGCGCTAGAAGGCGCCCATGATTCCGCGTTACGCCCGCCCCGAGATGGTCGCCATTTGGGCGCCGGAGAGCCGCTACGGCGTCTGGCTTGAGATCGAAACCCTCGCCATGGAGGCGATGGCCGAACTCGGCGTCATCCCCAGGAGCGCGGCCGCGACGTATCGCGCGAAGGGCAAGTTCGACGTCGCCCGCATCGACGAGATCGAGCGCGAGGTGAAGCACGACGTCATCGCCTTTCTCACCAGCGTCGCCGAGCACGTCGGGCCGGAAAGCCGTTTCGCCCACCAGGGCATGACGTCGAGCGACGTGCTCGACACCTGCCTCGCCGTACAGCTCGCGCGCGCCTCCGATCTGCTGATCGCCGGCTGCGAGCGCGTGATGGCGGCGCTGAAGGCGCGCGCGATCGAACACAAGTTCACGCCCACCATCGGCCGCAGCCACGGCATCCACGCCGAGCCGACGACGTTCGGCCTCAAGCTCGCCGGCCACTACGCCGAGTTCGCGCGCAATCTCGATCGCCTTAAGGCCGCGCGCAAGGAGATCGCCACCTGCGCCATCTCCGGCGCCGTCGGCACCTTCGCGCAGATCGATCCGCGCGTTGAGGCTTACGTCGCCGAGAAGCTCGGCCTCGCCGTCGAACCGGTCTCCACCCAGGTGATCCCGCGCGACCGCCACGCGGCGTTCTTTGCGGCGCTCGGCGTCGTCGCCAGCGGCGTCGAACGCCTCGCCACCGAGGTGCGCCACCTGCAGCGCACCGAGGTGCTGGAAGCGGAGGAATTCTTCGAGCCCGGCCAGAAGGGCTCCTCGGCCATGCCGCACAAGCGCAATCCGGTGCTCACCGAAAACCTCTGCGGCCTCGCCCGCCTCGTGCGCAGCGCCGTGACGCCGGCGATGGAGAACGTCGCGCTCTGGCACGAGCGCGACATCTCCCATTCCTCCGTCGAACGCGGCATCGGGCCGGACGCCACCATCCACCTCGATTTCGCGCTGCACCGCCTTGCCGGCGTGATCGAGAAACTCGTCGTCTATCCCGAAAACATGGCGCGCAACCTCGCCCTGCTCGGCGGCCTGCACAATTCGCAGCGCGTCATGCTGGCGCTGACGCAAGCGGGCGTCACCCGCGAGGACGCCTATCGGCTGGTGCAGAAGAACGCCATGGCGGTCTGGCAGAGCCCGCCGCCGCGCCCGGCGACGGCTTTGATCGACCGCCTGAGGGCGGACGCAGACGTCACAGCCAAGCTGGACGCCCAAACGCTTGAAGCCTGTTTCGACGACGCGCACCACTTCGCCCGCGTCGACGACATCTTCAAGCGCGTGTTCGGCTGATTATTCGGCCTCGCGCATGCGCGTCTCGACACGCACGCCGGCGATGCGCATCTCCTCGCGCGCGGCGGCGACCCGCTCATACTGGCGGCGGAGGCTCTCAGCCTGACGCCGACCCGGAGTGGCGCGCGCAGAGTCGCTGGCTACGCGCATGGCTTCCATCTCGACCATGTAGCGGCCTGCGGCGCGCTGCAGCGCCGCCACCTCGGCGCAGGCCGTGCGCACCGCCCCGCGCAGGCGCACCATATCCTCCAGGTGAGTGAGCGCCGCGAGGCGCAACGCACGGCGCGGTTCCCTCTGAAAGTCCTGCCCTTCGACAAAGCCGCCCGCATAGGCGATCAGCATGGAGATATCGAGCGCGGAAAGCTCGGCGCGAGAACTCTCCTCGCTGGGTACGTCGGGCCAGACTTCCCCGGCGGCCTCGCGCGCGCGGCTGTAGGCGCGCACCGCTCCGCGCAATTGCGCCCGGCCCTCCGCGGTGCAGACATTGAAAGGAGCCGCCCCGTTCGAATACTGACGCAGCAGCGTGAGGGCCTCGCGCTCCTCATAACGCGGCAGCTCCGCGCTGCAGCCGGCCAAAGCCGCCGCCAGGATGGCCGCCATCCATCGCATCGGCGCCATGCTTAAGCCGCGCAGCCTGAAAGAAACGTTCGCCGGCGTGGTTATCCGAGCCCTAAGGCTCACATCTCCCGCCGCGCCCGCCACAAAAGCGCTGCCAACACGCCCTTCACCCGCGGCAGCAGAAAGAGCGCGGCCAGGACGGCGAACAGCAGCGACGGGACGAGCATCAGCTCGGCGTCGACGCCGGTATTGAGCACCAGCACCAGCGTCGACGGCATGACGACGAGCCCCATCAGCATCACCGTCACGTAGGGTGCGACGTCGGCGGTTTCCGAGTGCGAAAAATCCGCGCCGCACGAGGGGCAGCGCGGATTCAGCTTCAGATAAGCGCGAAACAGCGTCCGCCGGCCGCAGCTGGGGCAACGCAGCCGCGCGCCCCGCCACATCGTTCGCGCCAGGGGTGCCCGCTCGCGGGCCTGGCTCACGAGCCGGCTTTGACCGAGATGCGCGCCTCGGCCAGCGCCTCTTCCATCTTGGCCCGGATCTGGTGGTCCGAGAGCTGGACGGCGTGCATATCGAGATCGGCGCGGATCTTACGGAACAGGTCCTCCGTACCGGCCTCCTCAAGGTCGGCGACGACGACCGAACGGGCGTAATCCTCGGCTTCCTGATCGCTCAGGCCGATGAGTCCGGCCGCCCAGAGGCCCACCAGCTTGGCCCGGCGCGCCTGCGCCTTGAATTCAAGCTCTTGATCCAACTGGAATTTTTTCTCTTCGCCGCGTTCCCGGTCGTCGAAACTCATCGCCGTTCAGGCCTCCGTCAGTGTCCCGCTTGAATAAGAGCCCGCCCGCGCCGGATCAACCGTCGACGGGCGCCAGTCCCATGGCTGCGGCAATTGTGGCCGGGCCTCAAGTCTCCTAAGTTCTTGGCTTGTTGTGCAGCGCCGATTCCGCTCACGCCACGGCCGTAGAAGCCGCCGCCCCCTGAGGAGGGCTCCAATGTCGCGTCGCAAGAAAATCTACGAAGGCAAGGCCAAGATCCTGTTCGAGGGTCCCGAGCCCGGCACCATCATCCAGTACTTCAAGGACGACGCCACCGCCTTCAACGCCCAGAAGAAGGCGATCCTCGAAGGCAAGGGCGTGATCAACAACCAGATCAGCGGGTTCATCATGCAGAACCTGAACGCGATCGGGGTGCCCACCCACTACATCAAGACGCTCAACATGCGCGAACAGCTGGTGCGCGACGTCGAGATCATCCCGCTCGAAGTGGTCTGCCGCAACGTGGCCGCCGGCTCGCTCAGCCAGCGCCTCGGCATCGAAGAAGGCACGCCGCTGCCGCGCTCGATCATTGAATTCTACTACAAGAAGGACGAACTGGGCGATCCGATGGTCGCCGAAGAGCACATCACCGCGTTCAACTGGGCCTCGACCCAGGAGATCGACGACATCATGGCGCTGACGCTCAGGATCAACGACTACCTGTTCGGCATGTTCGGCGCCGTCGGCATCAAGCTGATCGACTTCAAGATCGAGTTCGGCCGCCTCTATGAAGGCGACATGGTGCGCACTGTCGTCGCCGACGAGATCAGCCCCGACAGCTGCCGCCTGTGGGACGTGCAGACCAACGAAAAGCTCGACAAGGACCGCTTCCGCCGCGATCTCGGCAACGTCACCGAGGCGTACGTGGAGGTCGCGCGCCGTCTGGGCATCGTGAAAGCAGCCGCGGGCGGCGGCGGCGAAAGCGTGCATTGATGGGGGGAGCGAGCAGTCGGATGGTCGGTAGAAGCGCCGCGGTCCTAATCTACTGACTATTTGACTACTGACTACTCACTGCTCCGAGGGGACACCATGAAAGCGATCGTCACTGTTGGCCTCAAGCCCGGCGTGCTCGACGTGCAGGGCAAAGCCGTCGCCGGCGCGCTGAAGGAACTGGGCTTCGGCGGCGTGCAGGACGCGCGCGTCGGCAAGCGCATCGAGATCGAACTCGACAACGGCCTCGATCGCGCCCAGGCCGAGGCGCAGGTCAGGGACATGTGCGAGAAGCTGCTCGCCAACACCGTGATCGAAAGCTACCGCGTCGAGATCGCGGGCTGACCGCGCATGGCGCAAGGGTGGTTCAGACCCAAACGCTACGGCTTCGGCGCCGCGCCGGCGAGCTGGCAAGGCTGGGCGCTGACCGCCGCTTATCTCGTCCTCATTCTCGCGCTGAGTTCCTGGCTCGCCGAAGGCGCCGCCGCGGGGAATAGCCGCTTCGTTCCGTTCACGGCCGTCGCTGTTTTGGCCACGCTCGTCTATGTCATTGTCGCCTGGCGCACGACGAAAGGCGGCTGGCGTTGGCGGTGGGGCAGAGACTAACCGTCTGCGCCGCCATCATCGCCGTCATCGTCCGCGTGGCCCACGGGAATGATCGGGCCGCCGCCAGGCGTCAAACGATTGCGCCGGCGGCGTTCGCTGCGCAGCGACACCACCGCAAGCGCGACCAGGCACAGGACGCCAACCGCGAAAGCGAGAGCGGCAACAGACATGCCTGATATATGGTGACCGACGCCGCGCGTTAAAGCGCCGGCGCGCCCTCATGGAGCGGGCGCGGCGCCGGTTCCGTCATCGAGCGGGCGCGACAGCACCTCTTCGATATCGACGCCGATTTCCTGGCGCCCGCCGAACGCGGTGCCGGCATGGCGTTCGCGCACGCGCGTCAGCAGCATCTCGGTCGCCGCATCGCCCAGGCCGACATAGCCCACCTGCTGCGCCAAGCGGCCGGCGTTCTGCACATAGAACTGGGCGAAGCGCTGCACTTGCGGCCGGCGCAGCGTGTCGGCGTTGACGTAGATGAAGATCGGCCGCGCCAGCGGGTACGAGCCGTCGGCGATGCTCTCTTCGCTTGGCGCGACGCCGTCGATGCTGAGCGCCTTCAGCCGCGCGCGGTTCTGATCGAAATAGGCGTAACCGAAATAGCCGATCCCCCCGGCGTTGGTGACGACGCCCTGCACGATCACATTGTCGTCCTCGGTCGGCGTATAGTCGGTGCGCGAGGCGCCCTCGCGGCCGTTCACCGCCTGCGTGAAATAGTCGAACGTGCCGGACGCCGTGCCGGGGCCGAACAGCAGAAGCGGCGTGTCCGGCCAGCTGGGATTGACCTGGCGCCATGTCGTCAGCGTGCGCTCCGCCGCCGGCTCCCACATGCGGCGCAACTCGGCCATGGCGACGGCGTCCACCGGATTGGCGGTATTGACGACGACGCTGATGCCGTCGAACGCGATCGGCAGTTCGACATAAGCGACGCCGGCCGCGGCGCAGGCCTGGATCTCTTCAGCCGAGATCGGGCGCGACGCGCCCTGCACTTGCGTCTCGCCGCGGCAGAACTTGCGGAAGCCGCCGCCCGTGCCGCTTTCTCCCACCGTCACGCGCGCGCCGCCACGCTGGGTAGCGCTGAACGCTTCCGCCGCCGCCTCCGAGAGCGGGAACACCGTCGACGAGCCGTCGATCTGGATCGCCTCTGCGCCCCGGCCTTGCTGCGCGCTGTTCCCGCAGGCGGCCAACGCGACGGCCGCCGCGGCCGCAAGCGCCGCACGACGCAAGGTTTGAAGCATCATGTCCGTCATCCTCGTCCTGAAACGCCGGGCGACCCGTCTTCATCGGCGGCGTCCCCATCGGGGTTTTCGCCAGCGGGCGGGACGACGCCGTCCCGAACCGCGCCGGCGTTGATCCGGAACAGCACCCACGCCAGCAAGGCGGTTGCTACAATCGAGGCCACGGCCGCGCCAACCACCCAAGTCGCCATGCCCCGCCTATACCCCCGGCGCCCGCCCCGCGCACGAAAAACCGCTGTGGCGACGCGCCGCGAGCGCCATCGCACCCTTTGAATCCGTCCCGACGCACCTTATTGAAGGCCCATGAAATCCGCCGTCGTCGTGTTCCCCGGCTCCAACTGCGACCGTGACGCCGCGCGCGCCCTGGAGCGCATCACCGGCAAGCCCGCCGCCATGATCTGGCACAAGGAGGCCGCGCTGCCCGACGGCGTCGACCTGGTGGTGCTGCCCGGCGGCTTTTCCTATGGCGATTATCTCCGCTCCGGCGCGATGGCGGCCAAGAGCCCGATCGTCCGGGCCGTGATCGCCCACGCCGAGCGCGGCGGCCTGGTGCTCGGCATCTGCAACGGTTTCCAGGTGCTGACCGAAACGCGCCTCCTGCCCGGCGCGCTGCTGCGCAACGCCGGGCTGAAGTTCGCCTGCAAGGACGCGCCGCTGGCGATCGCCAACGGCAACACCGCCTTCACCCGCGCCTATCGCGAGACCCGCGAAACCGAAATCCCGATCGCCCACGGCGACGGCCGGTTCGTCGCCGACGAGGACACGCTCGACCGCATCGAAGGCGAAGGCCAGATCGTGTTCCGCTATCTCGCCAACCCGAACGGCTCGGCGCGCGACATCGCCGGCGTCATGAACGCGCACGGCAATGTCATGGGCATGATGCCTCATCCCGAACGCGCCTCCGATCCGGTGCTCGGCCGCACCGGCGGCGCGGCGGTGTTCGAGAGCCTGATGGCGGCCGCATGAGCGTGAAAAGGCCGCAATCCGCGCCGGCGTCCGATTTCGACGCCGAGGTCGACAACGCGCGCAAGCGCCTCGAAGCCGCGATGAGCGAAGACACGGGCTTCGACGATCTCGCCGCGCTGCAAGCGCTGGCGCCGATCCTGGAGGACAAGATCCGCTCGCGCCGGCTCGCCTTCGCGCTGGCGGACGAGGATGACGAGGAAGAGACCCAGATCGCCGTCATCCACGTCGATACCGACGAAGAACTCGGCTTCATCTTCGCCGAGGACGGCGAGTACGTGTTCGAGTCCAACCTGGAAGCCTATTTCGACGATTTCGTCGACGACGACCCGGAACGGTTCGTGGAACGCCTCTACGAAACGCTGCGCGCCGATCTGCCGAAATACGAAGTCGAGAACAAAGGCTAAGCCAGGGCAAACGAACCGCCGGTCGCCCTGGGTTCCGGGTCTGCGGCGCGTGCCGCGCCTTCGCCCGGAATGACTCGCTGGGCTTGCAAGAAAAACGTGCCGGCGGGGCGCCGGCGGTCCATGGGCGCGGGGGTTTAGCCGAACGCCTTCTCGTAAACTTCCGGCTTGAAGCCGACGATCAGCTTGCCGCCGACATCCAGCACCGGCCGCTTGATCATCGACGGCTGCGCCAGCATCAGGGCGACGGCTTTCTTTTCGGTCAGGTTCTCGCGATCCTGCTCCGGCAGCTTGCGGAAGGTCGCGCCGGCGCGGTTGAGCAGGACTTCCCAGCCGACCTCGCGGATCCAGTGCTCCAGCGTCGCCTTGTCGAGACCCTGGGTCTTGTAGTCGTGGAAGGCGTAAGCGACGCCGTGGGCGTCGAGCCACGTCCACGCCTTCTTCATCGTGTCGCAGTTCCTGATCCCGTGCAGGGTGACGGATTTCGCTTTGGCCATGCGCCGAGCATGCCCTGCGGCGCCGGCTTTGTCGCGGCTTGACATGGCCGTGCGGCGGGCCTTGGCTTGCGCCGGATTGGAGGCGCCCATGTCATTGACCTTCTACACAAACCCCATGTCGCGCGGCCGGATCGTGCGGTGGATGCTGGAAGAAGTGGGAGAGCCCTACGAGACCGTCGTGCTCGACTACGGCACGACGATGAAGGGCGCGGACTATCTCGCAATCAACCCGATGGGAAAGGTGCCGGCCATCCGCCATGGCGACGTCATCGTCACCGAAGCCGCCGCGATCTGCGCCTATCTGGCGGACGCCTTTCCGGCGGCGAAACTCGCCCCGCCCTCCGGCGGCAAGTTGCGCGGACCTTATTATCGCTGGCTGTTCTACGGCGCAGGGCCGGTTGAAGCGATGGTGTCGAATCAGGCGCTCGGCGTGGTGGTGCCGGAGGACAAGCGCGGCATGATCGGCTACGGCTCGCGCGAGCAGGTGCTCGACACGCTCGAATACGCCGTTTCGCACGGCGACTATCTGGTCGGCGACAGTTTTACCGCCGCCGATCTCTATCTCGGCGCGCAGCTCGGCTGGGGCCTGCAGTTCGGCACAATCGAGAAGCGGCCGGCGTTCGAGACTTATGTCGGCCGCATCTTCAGCCGACCGGCGGCGGCGCGGGCGCGCCAGATCGATGACGAACTGGCCGCCGCCAAGGCGTGAGGCTCAGCCCGCGAACGCGCGCTCGATGACAAAGCCGCCCGGCTCGCTGTTGGCGCCCTCGGCGAGGCCGGCGCCGAGCGCAATCGCTTTCAGATCCTGCAGCATCGCCGTCGAGCCGCAGATCATGATGCGGTCCTGGGCGGGATCGAGCGGGCCTGCGCCCAGCGCTTCGAACAAGGCGCCGCTCTCGATCAGCGCGGTGATGCGGCCCTGCAGCGGATGCGGTTCGCGCGTGAGGCTGGTGAGGTGGCGCAGCTTCGCCTGCGCCTGCTCGCCCACGATCGGATCGGCCAGCGCGGCGGCGACGATCTCGCGGCCATAATCGAGTTCGCGATCGGTGCGGCAGGTATGGGTGAGGATCACCTCATCGAAGCGCTCGTAGGTGTCGGGATCGCGGATCAGGCTCGCGAACGGCGCGATGCCGGTGCCC
This sequence comes from Hyphomonadaceae bacterium, assembly GCA_023384105.1. Lineage (GTDB taxonomy): Bacteria > Pseudomonadota > Alphaproteobacteria > Caulobacterales > Aquidulcibacteraceae > Vitreimonas. Next base: position 94,017 of record JAHDXR010000011.1, read on the forward strand.
GTCGACAGCAGGAAGAGCCGCTTGCCGGGCAGCAGCGCGTCGAGCACCAGCGTGCCGGTCGGCTTCTTGCCGAGCAGAATCTCATCGCCCGGCTGAATATTCTGCAGTTTCGACGTCAGCGGGCCGTCCGGGACCTTGATCGAATAGAACGCAAGCACTTCGTCCCAGGCCGGGCTGGCGATCGAGTAGGCGCGCAGCAGCGGCTTCTCGCCGTTCATCAGCCCGATCATCACGAACTCGCCCGAGCGGAAACGGAACGACGCCGGCCGCTCGCACGCGAACGCGAACAGGCGATCGGTGTAGTGCTTCACCGAAAGCACCCGCACCGCGTGGACGTTGGCCGGCACAGCGCTGCGCGGCGCGAGAACGGTTTGATCTGCCATGGAGGTTCCTAACTGCAGCGAGGCCGGCGGCTCGCCAACTTGCATGTACGGATGGGCGGCATGCGCAAACGGTTAGGCTAGGCCGTGCTCGGCCAGACGTTGGCGCGCATCCGACACCAGAGCGTCAAAACCGGCATTGCGCCGGCGCAATTCGGCGCGCGCGCGCGCGATGTCTTCCAGCGCCGGCGCCCACGCCGCGGGAAACGCCTGCTCCAGCCGCTCGCGCGCGGCGCGTGCGACAGCCGGGCTTGCGCCGCCGGTGCCTGCCGCAAGCGTCAACCGGCCGCGGCGCACCACTGCCGGCGTGTGGAAATCGCAGAACTCCGCCACGTCCTCGACATTCACCAGCACGCCCGCGCTGCGCGCGGCGTTGGCGATCAGTTCGGCGCGCTCATACGGGAGATCGGCGATCCAGACGGCTTGGTAGTCGCGCAGTTCGGCGTCGGTCGGCAAACGGCGCACAAGCGTGTTGTCGCTGGCGCTGAGCAGCGCCTCGGACGGCTCGTCGGACCAAATCTCGGGCGTGGCGCCGCCCTGCTGCAGCCACGCCAACCGCCGCGCCGCGAGCGCGCCGCGGCCGATCAGCGCGATGCGCACCGAACCTGGATCGAGATAGATCGGGATCATGCCGCGTCCGCCTTCAGCATCTGGCGTGCTTCGGCGATCGCTTCGCCGACGATGATAAGCGCGGGGCCGCCGCCGAGCCGCAGAGCCAGCGCCGGCAAGCCGTGCAGCACACCTCGAACGATGCGCTCGCCCGGCGTCGATGCGGCTTCGATCAGCGCGACCGGGCGCGACGCCGGCACGCCCCTGCGCGCCAGTTCGCCGACAATCGCCTCGGCGCGCAACGCGCCCATATAGATGACGGCGGTCTCCGCGGCGGCGGCGGCGTCCGCCCAATGCGCGCTCTCGGCTTCACCTTTCGCCACGGTCGGCGTCACGAACGTCACCGAGCGCGAGACGCCGCGCTTGGTGAGCGAGGCGCCGAGCGCGGACGCGGCGGCGAAGCCGGCGCTGACCCCCGGCACGATCTCGACCGGAATCCCGACGGCGGCGCAGGCGTCGATCTCTTCGCCGGCGCGCCCGAACAGGCTCGGATCGCCGCCCTTCAGGCGCACCACGATCCTGTGACGCTGGCCCATGCGCACGAGCAGACGGCAGATCAGCCGCTGATCGACCGACGGGCGATTGGCCCGCTTGCCGACATTGTAGAGCTTCGCTTTCTCGGCAAGCGCCAGCACGTCCGCGCCGACCAATGCATCATGCAGAACGACATCCGCCTCCGCGATCAGGCGCGCGGCGCGAAGCGTGAGCAGATCAGCAGCGCCAGGACCGGCGCCGACAAGATAGACCGCACCCGTCATTTCAGCACCTCGCGGATCATGCCTGCGGCGCAGGTCTGATGCGTGTCGGGATCGAACAGGACGAACGCGCCCGTGCCCGGCAGCTCGGCGTAGAGATCGCCCAGGATGGGATCGCGCGTCGTCACGCCGACGCGGGCGATGTCGTTGAGCTTGAGGCCCGGCGCCTCCGGGCGGCGCGCAAAATCGGCGATGTCGTGCAGGAAGCGCACGCCGTCGATGACGGCCTGGGTTTGCAGCGCGCCCTGACGGAGGACGTAGCGGCGGCCCTTGGCCCAGGGCGCTTCGTCGAGCCAGCAGACGTCCGCGGCGACGCTGCGCGCATAGCGCACGCCGGGCGCTGCGATGACGTCGCCGCGCGAAACGTCGCGCTCGTCGCCGAACCGGACCGCAACGGACGCGCCGGCGCCGGCGCTCGGCGCGGCGCGGCCGCCGACACGGATTTCGGCGACCGTCGCACGTGTCGCAAACGGGCCGACATGCGCCTCGTCGCCGACCTTGATCTCGCCCGCCTCAATGCGGCCGGCGTAGAAGCGGCGCTCGCCGTCGCGCAGCATGGTCTGCACCGGCAGCCGCAGCGGCGCGTTGCGCTGCGCGATGTGAGGCCGGCTCTGGCTGATCAGGTCGAGCAGCGTCGGCCCGTTCCACCACTCCGGATCGCCGCGGCGCACGACATTGTCGCCCCGGCGCGCGCTGATCGGCACGCACGTGACGCTCGACAGCCCCAGTTCGCCGGCGATGTCGGCGAATGCCGCGCGCACGTCCTCGAACCGCTCGCGCGACCAGCCGACCGCGTCCATCTTGTTGACGGCGACGATCACGTCGAGCCCCATCAGCGCGGCGATGGCGGCGTGGCGGCGGGTCTGCGGCTTCAGCACGCCCCGCTCCACGCGCGCGGCGTCGATCACCAGCACGGCGACGTCCGAGACGCTGGCCGCCGTCACCATGTTGCGCGTGTACTGCTCATGGCCCGGCGCGTCGGCGATGATGAAGCTGGCCTGCGGCGTGGCGAAATAGCGGTAGGCGACATCGATGGTGATGCCTTGCGCGCGCTCGGCTTCCAGGCCGTCGGTGAGCGCGGCCAGATCGTGGACGTCATCGCCGTCATAGGGGGCCGCCTGGTCGCGCATCAGCGCGCCGGAATCGAGCAGCAGACGGCCGATCAGCGTCGACTTGCCGTCATCGACGCTGCCGGCGGTCATGAAACGAATCTGGCGGTCGAGCGCGGGCGGCGCGCGCAGCAGGGTCGTCGCGCCGTCCATCAGAAATACCCTTCGATCTTGCGCCGCTCCATCGCGGCGGCGTTGGCGCGATCGTCCATGCGCGTGGCGCCGCGTTCGGAGACGGACGCCGTCAGCGTTTCCAGCAGCACGTCCTCGGCATGAGCCGCGCTGCTCTCCACCGGGCAGGTGCAGGTCACGTCGCCGACGGTGCGGAAACGGACATTGAGCCGTTCGACGGCTTCGCCCTCGTCGGCCGGCGTCAGCGGCGTGATCGGAAACAGCAGGCCGTCGCGGCGCGCGACATCGCGCTTATGCGCATAGTAAAGGCTCGGCAGCTCGATGGCTTCGCGCGCGATATAGGCCCACACGTCCGCCTCGGTCCAATTCGAGAGTGGAAAAACGCGCATATGTTCGCCCGCCGCGACATGGCGATTGTAGAGCCCCCACAGCTCCGGCCGCTGCGCGCGCGGGCGCCAGGCGCCGAACGCATCGCGATGGGAGAACACCCGCTCCTTGGCGCGCGCCTTCTCCTCATCGCGCCGGGCGCCGCCGATCAGCGCGTCGAAGCCGAACTCCTGCTGCGCTTCGAGCAGCGTCACCGCTTGCGCCGCGTTGCGGCTCGCGGCCGGCCCCGCCACGCGGACGCTGCCGCGACGGATGGAGTCCTCCACCGTGCGCACGATCAGCTTGAGGCCGGTCTCCTCGGCCCGCCGGTCGCGGAAGTCGAGCACTTCTTCGAAATTGTGGCCGGTGTCGATGTGCAGCAGCGCAAACGGCGGCTTCTGCGGCGCGAAGGCCAGCATGGCCAGGTGCAGCAGCACGGCGGAATCCTTGCCGCCCGAGAACAGCAGCGCCCGCCGCTCGAACACGGCCAGTTCGCGCAAAATGTAAACGGCCTCCGCCTCGAGCCGTTCAAGGCGCGCGGACGAGACGCGCAGCGCGTGCGGCGGCGGCGTCTCCACGCTCAGCGGCTCGTCAATGAGGTCGTATGCAGCCCGCATTCCTTGCTGTCCTGGTTTTCCCACCACCACCGCCCGGCGCGCGGATCCTCGCCCGGCCGGATCGCCTTGGTGCAAGGCTCGCAGCCGATCGAGACGTAGCCGCGCGCGTAGAGCGCGTTCATGGGGATGTCGAAACGTTCGGCGTAGGCGAGCACGTCGGCCCACGCCCAATCCGCCAGCGGATTGTATTTCCGCATGTTGCGCTCGGCGTCGTGCTCGGCCTCGGCGAGCGCGCCGCGGGTGACGGCCTGCTCGCGGCGCTGGCCGGAGATCCACGCATCGCGCCCGGCGAGCGCTCGCGCCAGCGGCTCGACCTTGCGGACAGCGCAGCAGCGCTTCCGCTGCGCCACGCCATCGTAGAAACCGTCGCGCCCATGCGCGGCGACATAGGCCGCCACGGCGCTTTCGTTCGGCCGGAACACGGCGATGTCGAGCCCATAGCGCTGCTCGATCTGCGGGATCAGCGCCAGCGTTTCTTCGTGCAGGCGCCCGGTGTCCAGCGTGAACACGTCGATCGGCAGGCCGAGACGCGCGATGACGTCGGTGATGACGAGGTCCTCGGCCGACAGGCTGGACGCCAGCGCCGCCCGCTCGTGGCGCGCCGCAATCGCGCCCAAGGCGCGCTCAAGCAGCCGCACGCGCGCGGCAGAATTGGCGGCGGCGCGCGCCGCCGCCGCGCCGGCGACGGGCGCGCTCTGATAGGGAACGCTGAACGTGCCGAGCGCGGCGAGCGCGGCGTTCGCGTCCTGATCGGCGCGTAGCGCGAAGGAATCGAACCCGACCCGCGCCATGGCGAACACCTGGTCCGCCGTGACTGCGCCCAGCGCCCGCAAGCGGCCGCGATAGTTGAGCCGGTTGCGCAACAGGAACGCATGCGTGTAGCCGCGGCCGTCGCCGATGCGGTGAAAGTCGACGGAGATCAAAGCGGCGTTGCCGATACGGCCGTCGAGCGCGCGCACATCGTCGGCCGGCTGCAGCAGGATGGCGCCTTCATCGCCCTCGCCGTCGAGCCATTCCTGCAGCGAGACGTACTTTCCGCCTTCCCACTCGCTCGCCGACGGCCCGGCCGGCGGCTTGATCACCGGCACGGTCTTCTTGCGCACGTCGCCATGGCCGTCATTGGCCGGAACCGCCGGCTTCGGCGGCGGCCGCTCCGGCGCGCCGCCGCGCACCACCGGGCCGTCGGCGTCGAGTTCGACGATCAGGCTCATGCGGCGATCTCCGCCCGCGCATCCAACGCCGCCTTGAACGCTTCGACCCCGGCGCGCTCGACCGTCGCGATGAAGCTTTCGCCGTCTTCGCGGATGGCGAGGTAATGCCGAGCCAGCCGATCGATGATCGACGGCACCTCGTCCTGGCGCACCGCCTTGCCGGTCAGGACGCCGAGGCGTCCGGCGCCGTCAGCGCGGCCGCCGAGCAGCACCTGGTACCAATCCTCACCGCCCTTATCGATCCCGAGCACGCCGATGTGGCCGACATGATGGTGGGCGCAGGCGTTGATGCAGCCCGATACATTGATCTGGATCGCGCCGATCTTTTCTTCGATCGGCGCAAGCTTGGCCGCAATGGCGGCGGAGAGCGGGATCGACTTGGCGTTGGCCAGCGAGCAGAAATCGCCGCCTGGGCAGCAGATGATGTCCGAGGCGAGATCGATGTTGGCGCGCGCGAGATTGCGCGTCTCGAGTTCGGCATGCAGTTCGTGCAGCCTGGCGCGCGGCACGTGCGGCAGCAGCAGATTCTGGTGATAGGAGACGCGGATTTCGCTGAAGCTGTAGCGGTCGGCCAGATCGGCGATGAACTCCATCTCTTCGGACGTCGCGTTGCCGGGGGCGACGCCCTCGCGCTTCAGGCTGATCGTCACGGCGGCGTAGTCGGGATGGCGATGCGCCACGACATTGCGCTTCTTCCAGGCGCGAAAATTGGCGTCGAGCGGCAGCGTGCGCGCCGGCGGCTCCGACCAGGCCTCCAGCGGCGGATCGACGAAATGCTTGGCGACGCGGTCGAGCGCATCCTCAGTCAGCGTGTTGGGGCCGTTGCGCAGATGCTCCCATTCCTCGTCGACGAGACGGCCGAACTCGGCGGCGCCCAGGGCCTCCACCTGGATCTTGATCCGCGACTTGAAGATGTGGTCGCGCCGGCCGAGCTTGTTGTAGGTGCGCAGCACGGCTTCGCTGTAGGTGAGCAGTTCGCTCCAGTGGAGGTCGCGCTTGATGATGGAGGCGAGGCGCGGCGTGCGTCCCTGGCCGCCGCCGACCTTCACCACCAGCCGCACGTCGCCCGCTTCGTCCTTGTAGAGATCGAAGGCGAGATCGTGCACGGAGGTTGCGGCGCGGTCTTCCTTGGCGCCGTTGAAGGCGACCTTGAACTTGCGCGGCAGGTGCGCGAACTCGGGATGCAGCGTCGACCATTGCCGCATCAGCTCGCAATACGGGCGCGGATCGACGATCTCGTCCTGCGCCAGCCCGGCGAAGGCGTCCGTCGTCACGTTGCGCACGCACGAACCGCTGGTCTGGATCGAGTGCATCGAGACCGTGGCCAGCTCGGCGAGGATATCCGGCACCTCCTCGACCTTCACCCAATTGTACTGGATATTCTGGCGCGTGGTGAAATGGCCGTAGCCGCGGTCGTAGCGGCGGGCGATGCCGGCCAGCTTGCGCAGCTGCGTGGACGAGAGCACGCCGTACGGAATGGCGATGCGCAGCATCGGCGCGTAACGCTGGATGTAGAGCCCGTTCTGCAGCCTGAGCGGCCTGAACGCGTCCTCGTCGATCAGGCCCGCGAGATAGCGCCGCGTCTGATCGCGGTACTGCGCCACGCGCTCCTCAACGATGAGGCGGTCGACGGCGTCGTAACGGTACATGGCATGACGGCCCGGGGAGCAACGGGCCGATCGGCCCCAGCGAGCCCAGACAGTGGGCGCCGCCGCGCAAGCGAGGAAGACCGCAGGCCTAAAGTGTATGTTTAGGGGCGCAAATCAGGCGGTCTGGTCGGCGACCGGATCGCCCTCGATCGCCTGCTCGCGCAGCCATTCCAGGAACGCGATCTGCGCCGGTTCGAACCGGCGCCCGCGCGGCCAGACCAGCCAGTAGGCGAAACTCACCGGCGCGGATTCCTCCAGCGGCGTGACCAGCAGCCCGGCGGCGATGTCGCGAAGCGCGAGCTGGCGCTTGGCCAGCACCAGACCCTTGCCCGCGACCGCCGCCTCCAGCGCGAGGCTGGATTGGTTAAAACGCATGCCGCGCTCGGCGTCGATGTTGCGCGCGCCGCGGGCGGCGAACCACATGGTCCAGGTCGGGCACGCGGGATCGCGCTCGGATGAATCGTCGTGGATCAGCGGCAGGCCGGCGAGATCGGCGGGAGAGTTCACCGGCGGGCGTCCCTCCAGCAGGCGCGGGCTCGCCACCACCACGACCGATTCCGACATCAGCCGCTCGCAGTGCAGGCCCTCATAGCCGCCCGGCCCGTAGCGAATGGCGAAATCCATGTCGCTGCCGGCGAAGTCGACCAGCCCCATGTCGGCCGACATGCGCACTTCCACGTCCGGATAGCGGTCCTGGAACTTGCTGAGACGCGGAATCAGCCATTTCGAGGCGAAGGACGGCGCCGTGGAGATCGAAATGCGCCGCCCGCGCAGACTCGCACGCATGGCGCGCCCCGCCTGCAGCATCTCGGCCATCGCCGCGGAGGCGTGGCCGAAGGCGGCCTTGCCCGCCTCGGTCAGTTCGACGCCGCGGCCGAGGCGGCGGAACAGCGGCTGGCCGGCGAACTCTTCGAGGATGCGGATATGCTGGCTCACCGCGCCGGCCGTAATGCCCAGTTCCTCGGCGGCGCGGGCGAAGCTCGCCAAGCGCGCTGCCGCCTCGAAGACGCGCACGCTCAGGAAGGGCGGCATGACCTCCTTCGGCTCCACTCGTCCTGCTCCTCCCGTTCGCGGCCCCGTCGCACTTGGGGGCGCCCGCCGCGGATGTCCAGCGCGCGCGTCCATCAGCCGACGATCTCATGCAACGCATCGCGCAATTGGCGCAACTCATCAAAGCTGCCGGCGCTGACCCTCAGGCAGTCGGGCATCCGGTATGGTGAAAGCCCACGCACGAGAATGCCGCGAGCCGTCAGCGCCGCATCGATCTCGGCCACGCTGAGCCGCGCGCCCTCGGGGATGCGGACGGTGACGAAGTTGGCTGCAGACGGCAGCGGCCGCCAGCCGAAGCCCTCGAACAGCGCGCTGAGTTCGGCCCTGGCCTCCTTGGCGTGGTTGACCGAGCGCTGCACGAAAGCGTCGTCGTCGAGCGCGGCGAGCGCCGCCGCCTGCGCCGGGACGGAAAGATTGAACGGCAGCCGGATGCGGTTCAGCACGCCGGCTACGCCGGCGCAGGCATAGCCCCAGCCCACGCGCAGCGCGGCCAGGCCGTAAAGCTTGGAGAAGGTGCGGGTGATCAGCACGTTGGGCGCTTCCGACAGCGCCCAGAGTTCGCGCGCTTCGCCCTCGGCGAACTCCGCATAGGCGTGATCGAGGATCAGCAGCACGTTCTCCGGCAGGCCGGCGTGCAGGCGGACGATCTCGCTCTGGGGCAGGCATGTGCCAGTGGGGTTGGCGGGGTTGGCGACGAAGAGGATGCGCGTCTGCGCGTCCACCGCCGCCAGCATGGCGTCGACATCGACCGTATAGTCGCGTTCGGGCGCGGACTTTACGGCGCCGCCCACCGCCCGCGCCGCGATCGCCCAGGCGGCGAACGCGTATTGCGGCTGAACGATGTTCTCGCCCGGCGCCAAATAGGCCTGGCACGCCATCGAGAAGAGTTCGTCCGAGCCCGTGCCGAACACGATGCGCGCCGGATCGAGGCCGTGCCTGGCGGCGAGCGCTTCGCGCAGCAGGTTCGCGCGCGGATCGGAATAGAGATGGAGCGTGTCGGCCGCTTCGATGTAAGCGGCGCGCGCGGCCGGGCTGCAGCCCAGCGCGTTCTCGTTGGCGGACAGCTTGATCGGCCGCGCGACGCCCGGCGCGGCCGCGCGGCCGGCGCGGTAGGGCTCGATCTCGAGGATGGAGCGCTTCGGAACCGGGCCGCTCATGCGCGCGTCTCCGCCCGGCGCGCGAGCACGGCCATCACGTCGTCAAACCGCGCGCCGCGCGCGTGCAGCAGCACGGCGCAATGATAGAAGAGGTCGGCCATCTCCTCGCAGAGCTCGGCCTTATCGCCCGCCGCGCCGGCGAGCGCGGTCTCCACGCCCTCTTCGCCGACTTTTTGCGCGATCCGCTTGGGGCCCGCCTGCACCAGCTTTGCGGTCCAGCTCTGCTCGGGCGCGGCTGCGGCGCGTTCCGCGACGGTGCGTTCCAGCGCGCCGAGCTGGCCCAGCCCGTTGGACAATTCGCCATCGAAGCAGGTTGTCGTTCCACGGTGGCAGGCGGGGCCGTTGGGACTGACGCGCAAGAGTATGGTGTCGCCGTCGCAATCGAGCGCCACGGCGCCGACGCGCATCGTGTGCCCCGAGGTTTCGCCTTTGCGCCAACGCCCGCCGCGCGAGCGCGAGAAGAAGGTGGCTTCGCCGCTGTCCAGCGTCTCCTCCAGCGCGGCGCGATCCATGTAGGCCAGCATCAGCACTTGCAGCGTCGCCTCGTCCTGCACGATCGCCGGCACGAGGCCGCCGCTCTTGGCGAAGTCCACGCGATTCACATCGAACGCCGTCATGGGCGCACCTCAAATCCCGCGGCGCGCACGGCGGCCTTGACATCCGCAATGCCGACCCGGCGAAAGTGGAAAATGCTGGCGGCCAGCGCGCCGGATACATCCGCGCCCCTGAACACGTCGGCGAAGTGGCTGGCGGCCCCTGCGCCGCCGGAGGCGATCAACGGAATGCTCAGCCGCGCGCGCGCTTCGGCGAGCTGTTCGACGTCGAAGCCGTCGCGCGTGCCGTCGCGGTCCATACAGTTGAGCACGATCTCGCCGGCCCCGCGCTCCTGCGCCTCCACGATCCAGTCCAGCATCCGGCGCGGCGTGCGTTTCGTCGTGCTGACGTCGCCGGTGTACTGGTACACGCGCCACTCGCCGTCGATGCGGCGGCTGTCGACGCCGACGACGACGCATTGCGAGCCGGCCGTATCGGCGATTTCGGTAATCAGTTCGGGCCGCTCCAGCGCCGGCGAGTTGATCGACACCTTGTCGGCCCCGTGCTCCAGGCAGGCGACGGCGCGATCGAGCGAACGCACGCCGCCCGCGACGGCAAGCGGCACGTCCAGCGACCGCGCGACCTGCGCCAGCCAGCCATAGTCGAGCGTGCGCCCCGCCGCCGACGCGGCGATGTCGTAAATCACGATCTCGTCGGCGCCCTCGTCGCGGTAGCGCTGGGCGAGTTCGACGGGATCGCCCGCGTCGGCGTGGCCCTCGAAGCGCACGCCTTTGACGACGCGGCCGTCCTTCACATCGAGGCAGGCAATGATGCGTTTAGCCGGCAAGCGCTTCCTCCAGGGTGAAGCAGCGCTCGTACAGCGCGCGGCCGACGATCGCGGCGCTGGCGCCGGTGTCCCTGAGCTGCGCGAGGTCCGCCAAGGAGGACACGCCGCCCGACGCCTGGAGACGCAGGTCGGGCCGGCTCGCGGAGATTTGCCGCATGAGTTCGGCGTTCGGGCCGCGCAGCACGCCGTCGCGCGAAACGTCGGTGACCAGGATGTGCCTCAGCGCGCCTTCGGGATAGAAGGCCAGCGCATCCGCAAGCGCCGTGCCACTGCCCGCCGCCCAGCCGTCGGCGACCACCTCGTAACCGCCGCCGGCGCTTTTGACGTCGAAGGCGCAGCACACGCGCTCCACGCCGAACGAGGAGAGCCAGTGGCGCACTTCATCGGGCCGGCGCACGGCGGCCGAGCCGACGACGGCGCGGCTCACGCCCGCATCGAGCAAAGCCTGCACGTGGCCCCATTCGCGCACGCCGCCGCCGCACTGGATCTTCAGCCGCGTCGACGCCGCAAGCTGGCGCAGCAGGTCCGTCTGCACAGGCTTGCCGGCGCGCGCGCCGTCGAGGTCGACGATATGCGCCCACTCGGCGCCGGCCGCCTCGAACGCCGCCAGCTGCTCGAACGGATCGCCATACGTGGTGACCTCGTCGAACCGGCCCTGCTTCAGCCGCACGCACGCGCCGTTGATGAGATCGATGGCCGGCAGGATCAGCATGGCAGCCTCAGGAAGTTCCGCAGGACGCGCGCGCCGGTCGCGCCCGACCGTTCGGGGTGAAACTGGCAGCCGAAAAAATTGCCTTGCGCCACCGCGGCGCCGAAGCGCGCGCCGTACTCCGCGCTCGCGATGGTTTCCGACCCGAGCGGGCAGACGTAGGAGTGGACGAAATAGGCGTAGGCGCCGTCGGCCACGCCCTCGAACAGGGGATGCTCGCATTCGCGCCTGAGCCTGGTCCAACCCATGTGCGGCGAGGGCGTCGCGCGCGAGGCCGGAAGCCGCGTCACGCGCCCCGGCAGCACGCCCAGCGTTTCCGCACCGCTTTCTTCGCTGCTCTCGTAGAGCAATTGCTGGCCCAGGCAGATGCCGAGCAGCGGGCGCGGAAAGGCTTTGAGCGTCGCCGTCAGTTTCCTTTCCCGCATCAGCTCCATCGCGCGCCCGGCCGCGCCGACGCCCGGCAGGATGACGCGCTCGGCCGCGCCGATCTGCGCCGCGTCGTCGGTCAACACCGCGTCGGCGCCCGCGCGCTCGAGCGCGAACATCACCGACGCCGTGTTGCCGACGCCGAGCTTGACCACGGCGACGTTCATCAGATCACGCCCTTGGACGAGGGCACCGCATCGCCCTCGACGCGGATTGCCTGGCGCAACGCGCGGCCGAACGCCTTGTAGCAGGCCTCGGTCTTGTGGTGATCGTTCTCGCCGCTGACGGAGAGATGAATGGCCGCACCCATCGTCTGCGCCAGCGAGCGGAAGACGTGCTCGGTCATCTCTGTCGGATAGGCGCCGAGCAAGGGCGCCTTGAACGCGCCGTCGAACACCAGATACGGGCGCCCGCCGAGATCGACGGACACTTTCCCTTCCGCCTCGTCCATCGGCAGCACGAAGCCGAAGCGGGCGATGCCCCGGCGCGCGGCCAGCGCCTGCGACAGCGCTCCGCCCAGCGCCAGCGCGCAGTCCTCGATGGTGTGGTGCGCATCCACGCCGAGATCGCCGGCGCATTTCAGCGTGAGCGAAAAGCCGCCATGCACCGCGATCTGCGACAGCATGTGATCGTAAAACTCGACGCCGGTGTCGATCTCAACCGGCTGCGGCCTATCGAGATCGAGTTGCACGACGACGCGCGTCTCCGCCGTCTCGCGGATCGCCTCCGCGCGCCGCGAGGGCCGCTGCGTCTCGACGCCGAACGCCGCAAGAACGCGATCGTTGCCGGCGCCGTCGCGCACGGGAATCCGCAAGGCGTCGTCTCCCGCCTTTTCCGCAGTGACGCCGAAGGCGCGCAGGCGCTGCTGGGTCTCGCCGCCGGCGGCGATCAAGACGAATGGGGCCTCCGCCTCCGCCGCCCGATGCCCGGACTCGCTCAGCGCCCGCGCGAGCCGCCTGCGCTCGGCCTTGATCTCAGCGATGCGGCGCGCCTGGGCCGGCGCGCGCACCGGGTCCAGCGCCGCCTCCGCCAGGCGCACAATCGGCGTCGGCAGCGCGTTGGGCTCGATACCCTCCGCGAGACGATTGAGCGTCGTCGGCGCGGCGATGAGTGCGCCGCAGGGCGCGCCGGCCAGCCCGTACGCTGCTTCGAGGCTGCGCAGCACGACGATGTTCTCGCTCGCCGAAGCCAGGCTCGCGAGCGAAGGCGCATCGGAAAACTCGATGAACCGCTCGTCGACGACCAGCAGCCCCGTCTCTTGCGCCAGCTCACGCGCTTGCGCAGCGGAGATGGCGGCGCCGTCCGCGGGCGGCGAAGCGACGAAGCGCGCAGCGGAAGCGCCGTCGGCGACAGGGATGCGCAGCAGCCGCGCCAGGGCCGCCACCTCCGGCACGCCGTTACTGGCGACGGCCTCGGCGGCGACGCTCCGCAGCACGATTTCGACGCCGTGCGCCACGCCGCGCACGGGCAGCACCGCGTCCGGCGCCACGCCGTACACCTCGGCCATGCGCTTGCGCAGCGCCTCCGGCGCGCCCGGCGGCTGCTCCAGCCCGGCGCCGCCATTGACCAGCGGCGGATAAGGCGCGGCGTACATCAGCGCGCCCGCACGTCGGCGGCGCGGGCGTGCGCCTCAAGCCCTTCGAGCCGCGCCAGGCGCGCCGCCGGCCCGGCAAGCGCGCGCGCGCCAGCCTCGCTCAGCTGCTGCACCACGAAGCTCTTCATGAAGGACGCCACGGTGACGCCGCTCCAGCACCGTGCGGCGCCGTCGGTCGGCAGCACGTGGCTGGGGCCGCAGATATAGTCGCCGAACGTCTCGGCGCTGTAGGCGCCGGCGAACACCGCGCCGACATTGGAGAGCCGAGTGACCAGCGCGTCGGTATCGCCCACCTGCAGCGACAAGTGCTCCGGGCCGAACGCATTGGCCACATCCGCCGCTTCGCCGAGATCGCGCACCTCGATGGTGCGGGACTGGTTCAAAGCGGCGCGGGCGATGTTCGCGCGCGGCAGCGTCGCCGCCTGCCGCTCCAGTTCGCGCTGCACCTCGCCGATCAGCGCGCGGAAAGGCGTGACGAACACGACCTGCGCGTCCGCATCGTGCTCGGCCTGGCTCAACAAATCGGCCGCCACAATGACCGGATCAGCGCCTGCGTCGGCAATGACCATGAGTTCGCTCGGCCCCGCTGGCACGTCGATGGCCGGGCCTCCGGGCAGAGCGGCCGCGTAGCGCTTGGCTTCCGTCACATAGGCGTTGCCGGGGCCGAACAGCTTGTCGGCTTTAGCGACATCGCCGGCGCCGAAGGTCAGTGCGGCGATCGCCTGCGCGCCGCCCAGCAGCCAGATGCTCTCAAGCCCCGCCGCCGCGCCCGCCGCGATCATCATCGGGTGGACGCCGCCCGCCGCGTTCGGCGGCGTCACCGCGATCCGCTGCGGCACGCCCGCGACGCGCGCCGGCACAGCGAGCATGATCAGCGTCGAAAACAGCGGCGCGGTGCCGCCGGGAACGTAGAGGCCACAGCATTGGATCGCGCGCCAAAGCCGGCGGCACCGCGCGCCCGGCGCCGGCTCGACCTCCACCGGCTGCGGCTTGATGGCTTCGTGATACGCGGCGACATTGGCGACCGCGAGGTCGAGCGCGGCTAGATCGTCGCGGCCAAGCTCGGCCCGCGCCGCGTCCACTGCGTTTGCATCCAGCGGCAGCAGTTTCGGCGCGCGCTTGTCCAATGCGAGCGACCAGCGCTCGACGGCCGCCAACCCCTCCGCTTCGACCTCCTCGAAGATACGGCGCACCACATCCACGACCTCGGCGTCGCGGCGGCGTTTCGGCCTCGCCAGCGCATCGGCCCGTTCGGCCGCCGAGAGCGTGCTCCAGACGAACGTGCGCATCACATCATCTTCTCGATCGGCAGCACCAGGATCGCCGAGGCGCCGGCGGCCTTGAGCCGCTCCAGCGTCTCCCAGAACACGGATTCCTGGCACACCGCGTGCACGGCGACGTAATCCTCCCGCCCGGCCAGCGGCGTCACGGTCGGCGCGTCCGAGCCCGGCAGGATCTCGCTGATCCGCGGCAGCGCCGCGCGCGGCGCGTTCATCATCACGTACTTGGCGTCGCGGCTCGCCGTCACGCCGCGGAAGCGCTGGGTCACGCTTTCGACGATGGGCGCGAACTGCGGGTCGAGCGGCTGAGGCGACTGGATCAGCACCGCTTCGCTGCGCGCGATGGTCTCGAACGCGGCCAGGCCGTTGGCTTCGAGCGTGGCGCCGGTCGACACCAGGTCGCAGATGACGTGGGCGAGCTTGAGCCGCGGCGCGACCTCCACGGCGCCGCGCATGGTGACGATCTCCGCCTCGACGTCGTTCTCGCGCAAAAAACGGCTGAGCTGGCGCGGATAAGTGGTGGCGACGCGCAAGCCCTGCAACGATCTCGGCCCGTCATAGGCGAAGCCCAGCGGCCCGGCGATCTTCAGGTCGCAGCGGCCGAAGCCGAGCGCCATGATCTCGCACGGCCCGTCTTCGGGCTTGGCGCGCTCCAGCAGCACGTTGCGCCCGACGATACCGAGATTGGCGACGCCGTCGGCGACGAATGTCGGGATGTCGTCGTCGCGCACGCGCAGCAGGTCGATCGGCGCATTCTCGACGCGGAACAGCAGATCGTTCGCACCCTTCACCACATGCAGGCCCGCCGCCTCCAAAAGGTCGAGGCTCTTGTCGGCGAGGCGCCCGCTTTTCTGGACGGCGATGCGGAGACGCGCGCTCATCGGCTCGCTCCCGCCTTCAGGCGGTCGAGCACGCGGCGATAGCCTTTGTAGGGCATGTCCTTGAGGAACCGCGCCACCCGCACCACCGTCGCCGTGCTCGATTCCGCCGCCTGGGCGATCTCGCGATAGGACATCTCGCCGGCGTCCAAGAGGCGCGCCACCAGCCAGCGCTCCGACAGCGCCCGTATCTCGGCGGGCGTGCAGAGGTCCTCCAGGAAGGCCTTGGCCTCGGCCCTGGTCTCCAGGGCCAGAAGCGCATCCAGCAGGTCGGGGCGGGCGGCGGCTTTGGTCATCGTGGCAATGTGCTAGCATGCTAGCACAAAAGAACGCAAGCGGCGCCCTGCCGCAGGCGCGGGGCGCCGCTGCGATCGGGTTCAGGCCGCCCCGCGCCCGGCGGCCTTCAGCGCCTGTTCGACGTCGCCGATCAGGTCGTCGGGATGCTCCAGCCCCACCGACACCCGGACGAGGTTGTCGCCGATGCCCGCCTGCTGGCGCGCCTCCGGGGTCATGGCCGCGTGGGTCATGGTGGCGGGATGGGCGACCAGGCTCTCGATGCCGCCCAGCGACTCCGCCAGCGTGAAGCGATGGAGCGCGCGGGTGAACGCGGCGACGTCCACGCCCGGCGCCAGCTCGAAGCTGAGCATCGCGCCGAAGCCGCGCTGCTGCGCCCGCGCCAGCGCGTGCTCGGGATGGCTCTCCAGGCCGGGATAATGCACCGCCGCCACTTCCGGCAGCGCTGCGAGGCGGGCGGCGAGCGCGGCGGCGGTCGCCTGTTGGCGCTCGATGCGCACGTGCAGCGTCCGCAGGCCGCGCAAAGTGAGCCAGGAATCGAACGGCGCGCCGGTAACGCCGCAGCAATTGGCCCACCAGGCGAGTTCGGTCACGTCCGCCGCATCCGCGGCCGCCACCGCGCCGCCGACGACATCGGAATGGCCGTTGAGATACTTGGTGGTCGAGTGGACGACGAAATCCGCGCCCAGCGCGATCGGCTTCTGCAGCGCGGGCGAAAGGAAGGTGTTGTCGACGGCGACGCGCGCGCCGGCGGCTTTCGCCCGCGACGCCACCGCGGCGATGTCGGTGATGCGCATCAGCGGGTTGCTGGGGGTTTCGATCCACACCAGCGCCGGCGCCGCCCGCAGCGCGGCGCCGAGCGCGTCGCTGTCGCGCAGGTTCACGTAAGCGGTGCGAATCTGCTGCTTTTTTGCGCGCGCCTCGAGCAGGCGCCAGGTGCCGCCGTAGCAATCGTGCGTCACCACCACCAGCGCGTTCGGCGGCAGCAGCGAGAGCACCAGATCAACCGCCGCCATGCCGGAACTGGTGATGACCGCGCCTGCGCCTCGCTCAAGCTTGGCGATCGCCTCCGCCAGCTGCGCGCGGGTGGGGTTGCCGGAGCGGCTGTAATCGAACGGCCGCTTCTCGTTGAAGCCGGCGAAGCTGTAATTGGCCGAGAGATAGAGCGGCGGCATCACCGCGCCATGGCCGAGATCGTCGTCCACGCCGACGCTGCAGGCGATGGTTTCGTCGTGCTCAGACATGGACTTCGCTCTCCAGGAAATTTCTCAGCAGCGGCGCGAGCCGCGCCGGCTCTTTCAGAAATGCGTCGTGGCCGTAGAGCGAGGGCAGTTCCTCGAAGCGCACGAGATTCGGCAGCAGCTCCGCGCAGCGGCGGATGTCGGCGATCGGCACCAGCTGATCTTCCGGGCAGGCCACCAAGGCAGTCGGAACGCGCACGCCGGCCGGATCGATGGCGAAGCGGTCGATCGCCTCGCTGAGCGACAGCCAGCGGCGCGGCGCCATGCTTCTGGCGTAGGCCTCGCCGCGCGCTTCGAGATAGCGGTCGACCTCGCCGCGGCCTTCGGCGTCGACGCCGGCGCCGAACCGCGCCGTGAACTCCTCGCCGGTGCGGTAGGTGATCATGGCGAGCTGGCGCGCGAGCGAGAGACCGGCTTCGGCGTCGCCTGCGCGGATGCCGAACTCCACCGCCCGGCGCTGCACGCCGCGCCACGCCAGCGCCAGCGCCGAGGGCTGGTGCGCCGCCGAGATCACGCAGAGCCGCCCGACCCGCTCCGGCGCGCGCGCCGCCAGCGCCAGGCCCACCATGCCGCCATACGAGGCGCCGACGACGGCGTGCACGCGGGCAACGCCGAGGTCGGACAGCGCAATCTCGATCAGCCGCGCCTGATCTTGCGGCGTGATGCGCACGCGCTGATCGCACGTCGGCGTAAAATCGAACCCGATCAAGCCGAACCGGCGAAGATCGACCGCGTCATGATCGATCAGCGTCTCGCGCCACCAGCCGCGCACGCCGCACACATCGCGGCCGGCGGAGATGCCGCCCAGCGCAATGACCTGCGGCCCATCGCGGCGGCCGATGCAGCGCACACTGATCGCTGCGTCCGCGAGCGTGTCGCCCGAGGCCAGACGAAATCCGGCCGGGATCGGAATCTCGATGTCGTCAAACTCGATGGAAGCTGGGTGCTCGAGCGCGAGGGCGGTCATGGCGTCAGGCCCGCGGCGTGCTTCGAGAGCATCAGGTGTTCGACGCTGGCGCGCTCGGCGACGCCGCTGTCGATCAAGGCGCCGGGCAGCGAGCGCGCGGCGTCCACGGAAATGCGGCGCAGCCGACATCGCGCGCTGAAACCGCGTTCCATGCGCGCGATCTGCACGCTCTGCACTTCAGCGCCCAGCCTCTGCAGCACATCGGTGACCGGCGTCCAATGCGTCCAGTCGGAGAGAACCAGGTGCAGATCGTGCTGCAGGTCGAGCCCGGCGAGCGCGCCGCCGGCATTCTCTTCAGGCTTGCGACAAAGAGGATCGCGAACTTCCATGGCCAGTCTCCGGCGTACCAACGCGGCGACTTGGAGGCTTGGAGCTTGCGGGCAAATGGCGGCGCGTCCGGCGCGCCTGCCTTCGCTTTAGCTGTATTTTTAACGCGCCCGCAAGCTGAGCATCAAATCGGCGCAGGCGTGCCTCTTAGCGCAGAAGCCTCGGCCTGTCACCCTTGTCCTGCCTGCGGCATGCTAGCAGACGCACCCCCTAAACAGTTTAGCGGGGCTGAACCAATCGCCCAAATCCTGGCGCCCGGAAGAATTTTCCAGTTCGGCGTAGATTTGCCATTGCATGCGGCAGATTTTTTCGCTCTATATGCTGCGGGAGCTAACACAAGTGACTGCCGACCAACACCTCGCCGCCCGCTCGATCGCGACTGCCGTCGCGGCGGACCCGCGCGCGCTGGTATTGGTCGTAGGCCTGCTCCTTAGCCTTACGGTGCTTATTCTTGAGCCCGGAGCGGCGTGGCTGCGTGTAACCTGACCTAACCAACCAGGATCGCCCGCAACACCCCGCTCCCAAAAGGAAGCGGGTTTTTTGTTGCGCGCGGTCCGCCGAACCGGATCGACATGACGCAAGATTCCTCCTCCAAAGACCCGAAAGCGCTTCGGAGCGCCGTGGTCACCGCTGGCGCCAACCGCGCCGCGGCGCGCTCCTATCTGCGCGCGGCGGGGCTGGGCGACGAGGACTTCGCGCGTCCTCTGATCGCTGTGGTGAACACCTGGTCCTCGGTGACGCCATGCAACATGCATCTGGGCGACCTGGCCGAGCACGTGCGCCGCGGCGTGCGCGAAGCCGGCGGCGTGCCGATCGACTTCAACACCATCGTCGTCACCGACGGCATCTCGATGGGCACGCCGGGCATGAAGGCGTCGCTGATCTCGCGCGAGATCATCGCCGACTCGATCGAACTCGCCGTGCAGGGCCACCAGCTCGACGGCGTGGTCTGCATCGTCGGCTGCGACAAGACCATCCCCGCCGCCGCCATGGCGCTGGCGCGCATGGACCTGCCGGGCTGCGTGCTCTACGGCGGCACGATCATGCCGGGCCGCTACGCCGGCAAGGAAATTTCGATTCAAGAAGTGTTCGAAGCGATCGGCGCGCACGGCGCCGGCGCGCTCGACGATGAAGGCCTGAAGCAGGTCGAGAAAGCGGCTTGTCCGGGCGCCGGCGCATGCGGCGGCCAGTTCACCGCCAACACCATGGCGATGGCGCTCTCCGCCATGGGCGTCTCGCCCATGGGCGCCAATGACGTGCCGGCAACGCATCGCAACAAGCCCGCCGAAGCCGAACGCTGCGGCCGCGTCGCCGTCGAACTGACGCGCCAGGGCAAGAACGCGCGCCAGTTCATCACCGCGGAATCGCTGCGCAACGCCGCCGTCGCCGTCTCCGCCAGCGGCGGCTCGACCAACGCGGTGCTGCACCTGACCGCCATCGCCGCCGAAGCCGGCGTCGCCTTCGGCGTCGAGGACTGCAACGCCGCCTGCGAGAGCGCGCCGGTGATCTGCGATCTGAAGCCGGGCGGCCAGTTCCTGGCGCATCACCTGTTCGAGGCCGGCGGCACGCGCGTGGTGATGAACCGGCTGATGTCGGCGGGCAAAATCACCGATGCGCCGACGGTCTCCGGCCGCTCGCTGTTCGAGGAGGCGCGCGAGGCCATCGAAACCGGCGGCCAGACCGTGATCCGCACCTTCGCCAAGCCGGTGATGGCGCGCGGCTCATACGCCGTGATCTACGGCAACGTCGCCCCGGACGGCGCGGTGATCAAGCTGGTCGGCCACGACACCGCCCGCTTCGAAGGCCCCGCGCGCGTGTTCGACGGCGAGGAAGCGGCGTTCGACGCGGTCCAGGCCGGCGCCATCAACGAAGGCGACGTCATCGTCATCCGCTACGAAGGCCCCAAGGGCGGCCCCGGCATGCGCGAAATGCTGCAGGTCACCGCGGCGCTGAAGGGGCGCGGCATGCAGAACGTGGCGCTGATCACCGACGGGCGCTTCTCCGGCGCCTCGTACGGCTTCGTCGCCGGTCATGTTGCGCCGGAAGCCGCCGCGGGCGGGCCGATCGCGCTGCTGCAGGACGGCGACGTCATCGCCATCGACGTGCGCGCCCGCACCATCGACACCCGCGCCGATCTCAGCAAGCGCCGCGCCGATCCGCCCGCGAAGGAAGCGCCGGCGGGCGTGTTCGCGAAATACGCCGCCCTGGTCGCTTCGGCGGCGCAGGGCGCCGTCACCATTCCCAATCCCCCGCCCGCGCAAACGCGCGCGCCGGTTCAACGCGAGGCTTCGTGATGAAAGTGTATTCCGACGACGAGGTGAGCGGCGAAGCGCTGCAAAATCAGCGCATCGCCATCATCGGCTACGGCAGCCAGGGCCGCGCGCATGCGCAGAACCTGCGCGACAGCGGCTACGATGTCGTCGCCGGCGTGCGCAAGGGCGGCAAGGGCTGGATCCACGCCCGCGCCGACAAGATCGACACCGCCGAACCCGAACAGGCCGTCGAAGGCGCCGATCTGATCGCGGTGCTGACGCCGGATATGGCGCAAGAGCAGGTCTGGAAAGAGATCATCGCGCCGAAAGCCAAGAAGGGCGCGGCGCTCATGTTCGCGCACGGCTTCACCATCCATTACGGCCGCGTGCAGCCGCGCGAGGACATGGATGTCATCCTCGTCGCGCCGAAAGGCCCGGGCGACCTGGTCCGCCGCGAATTCGTGCGCGGCCGCGGCGTGCCGGCGCTGTTCGCCGTCAAGCAGGATGCGACCGGCACGGCCCGCGCCCGCGCAATGGCTTATGCGAAGGGCATCGGCGGCGCCGCCGGCGGCCTGATCGAAACCACGTTTGCGGAAGAGACCGAGACCGATTTGTTTGGCGAACAGGCCGTGCTGTGCGGCGGCGCCAAAGAGCTGGTGATGGCCGGCTATCAGACCTTGGTCGACGCCGGCTATCAGCCCGAGGTCGCGTACTTCGAGTGCATGCACGAGCTGAAGCTGATCGTCGACCTCTTCTATGAAGGCGGCGTTTCGAAGATGCACGACTTCATCTCCGAAACGGCGAAGTACGGCGCGGTCGTCTCCGGCCCGCGCGTGATCACCGAAGAAACGCGCGCGCGCATGCGCGAGGTGCTGAAGGACATCCAGTCCGGCAATTTCGCCCGCGACTGGATCCTGGAAAACCAGGCCGGCAAGCCGCGCTACACGGCGATGCTGAACGCGGACCGCCAACACCCGATCGAGAAAACGGGCGCGGCGCTGCGTGAGCGCATGGCCTGGCTGAAAACCCCGACCAACGCTTGAGCCGACCCATGAGCGCCGCCCCCATGCAGAAGCCCGCCGCCCAGACAGCGCCCGTGACCGGCGCCCGCCTTGTGGTGGAGGCGCTCGACCACTTCGGCGTCGAGATCGTGTTCGGCTATCCGGGCGGCGCGATCATGCCGGTGTACGACGCGATCACCGGCGCGCGCTTCAAGCACATCCTGGTGCGCCATGAGCAAGGCGCCGCCTTCGCGGCGGACGCTTACGCGCGCGTCACCGGCAAGCCCGGCGTGTGCATGGCGACGTCGGGCCCGGGCGCCACCAACCTGATCACCGGCATCGCCAACGCGATGCTGGATTCGGTTCCGCTGATCGCCATCACCGGCAATGTCGCCTCGCCGCTGATGGGCACCGACGCATTCCAGGAGATCGACATCCTGGGCTGCACGCTGCCGATCGTGAAGCACTCGTGGATCGTGCGCGATCCCGCCGACATTCCGGCGGTGTTCGCCGAAGCTTTTCATGTTGCGACATCAGGCCGTCCCGGCCCGGTGTTGATCGACCTGCCGAAGGACGTGCAGGTCGGCGCCGTCGCCGCCCCTGGCTCTCCCTACCCCCTTAATGAGCCAGCCAGGCGGGTCGATCCGGCGCAACTGCGCCGCGCCGAATCCGCCATCGGCGCGGCGCAACGTCCCTTGCTCTATATCGGCGGCGGCGTGCGCATCGGCGCCGCCACCGAGCAGGTGCGGGCCTTCGCGCGCGCGACCGGCATCCCCGCCGTCGCCACGCTGCAGGGCCTGGGCGTGCTGCCGAATGATTGGCCGGGCTTCCTCGGCATGCTCGGCATGCACGGCATGCGCGCGGCCAACGAAGCGGTGCAGCAGTGCGACCTGCTGATCGTGGCGGGCGCCCGTTTCGACGACCGCGCCACCGGCAAGCTGGCCGAGTTCGCGCCGCATGCGCGCGTGATCCATATCGACGTCGACGCCGCCGAGATCGGCAAGCTGCGCGATGCGCATATCCCGATCGCGGGCGATCTGAAGACGGTGCTGACGCAGCTCAACCCGCGCCGGCCCGCGATCGACGACTGGCGCGCCCAGTGCATCGAAGCGAGCGCGCGCCACGCATTCCGCTACGACGCGCCGGGCGAAGGCGTCTATGCGCCGGCGCTGCTGAAAGAACTGTCGGAGAAGGCGGGCGATGCGTTCGTCGCCGCGTGCGACGTCGGCCAGCACCAGATGTGGGCGGCGCAGCACTGCCGCTTCGCCGCGCCGGAAGCGCACCTGACCTCGGGCGGCCTGGGCGCGATGGGCTACGGCCTGCCCGCGGGCCTCGGCGCGAAGCTGGCGCGCCCGGATGCGCACGTCGTCACCATTACCGGCGACGGCTCGTTCGCCATGAACATCCAGGAACTGGCGACGCTGCGGCGCTACGGCGTCGCGCTGAAGATCGTGCTTCTGGACAATTCGACGCTGGGGCTGGTGCGCCAGTGGCAGGAGCTCTTCTTCGACCGCAATTTCAGCGAGATCGATCTCTCCGACAATCCGGACTTCGCCGCCGTCGCGCAGGCGTTCGGCATCGAGGCGTTTCGAATTAGCAGGCGCGAGGACGTGAGCGCCGGCATCGAGCGTCTGCTCGCCGCGCCCGGCCCCTGCCTCGCGCATGTGATCATCGACCCAATGGAGAACGTCTGGCCGCTGGTGCCGCCAGGCAAGAGCAATTCCGAAATGATGCACGGGGACTGAGCCATGACCAACACCATTCTCATCCATATCGACCATGCCGAAGGCTCGCTCCAACGTCTGATCGGCCTGATCGAGCGCCGCGGCTTCCACATCGAGCGCATGACGATCAACGACGCCGGCGCCGGGCGCGAAGTGCGCGTGTCGGTGCGCCCGCGCGACGCCAGCCGCTGCGCGGACCTGCTGGGCCGCCAGATCGACCGCCTGATCGGCGCGCGCCGCATCGCGCCCGCAGCCGCCGCTTCCTCCGTTCACGTAGAGGAGGCCGTACCGTGCCCGGCGTAGTCGACCGCGATCCGAACCGCGTCATCGTTTTCGACACGACGCTGCGCGACGGCGAACAGGCCCCCGGCTTCTCGATGTCGGTGGAGGCCAAGCTGAAGATGGCTGAGGCGCTGACCGCGCTCGGCGTCGACGTGATCGAAGCCGGCTTCGCCGCCGCCTCGCCGGGCGACGCCGAAGCTGTCCGCCGCGTGGCCGGCGAAGTGGAAGGCCCGATCTTCTGCTCGCTCTCGCGCGCGAACGAGAGCGACATCCGCACCGCCTACGGCTCGCTCCAGAGCACGCCCAACCGCCGCATCCACATCTTCCTCAGCACCAGCCCGATCCATCGCGCCGCCAAGCTCAACATGAGCGCCGACGAAGTGCTGGAAACCGCGGTGCGCTCGGTCAGCTTCGCGCGCACGCTGTTCGACGACGTCGAGTTCTCCGCCGAGGACGCGATCCGCACCGAGCCGGAATTCCTGGCCGACGTGATGGAGGCCGTGGCCGAAGCCGGCGCGGCCACGCTGAACATCCCGGACACGGTCGGCTATTCGACTCCGGAGGAGATCGGCCGCATCTTCGCGGCCGTCGGCCAGCGCGTCGCGCGCTACCCGGACGTGATCCTCTCCGCCCACTGCCACAACGATCTCGGCATGGCGGTGGCCAACACGCTGTCGGCCATCGCCAACGGCGCGCGGCAGGTCGAGGTCGCCATCAACGGCATCGGCGAGCGCGCCGGCAATTGCGCGCTGGAAGAAGTGGTCATGGCGCTCAAGACGCGCGGCGACCTGTTCGGCGTGCATACCGGCGTCGATACGACGAAACTGGTCTCCACCAGCCGCCTGCTCAGCGCGCTGACCCGCTCGCCGGTGGTGCGCAACAAGGCGATCGTCGGCATCAATGCGTTCGCGCACGAGGCCGGCATCCACCAGCACGGCATGCTGGCGGACGCGCGCACCTACGAGATCATGCGCCCGCAGGACGTCGGCTTCGACGGCACCAAGCTGGTGCTGGGCAAGCACTCCGGCCGCCACGCCATCGCCCAGCGCGCCGAAGCGCTCGGCTATCCGCTGAGCGGCAACGAACTCGGCCACGTGTTCGCGAGCTTCAAGCGCCGCGCCGACGAGATCGGCGAGATCGACGACGCCGAACTGATCTCCCTGATCGTGGCGGCGACGGCCGAGCGCGGAGGCGTGCATGCCGCCTGACCAGCCGCGCACCTTGTTCGACAAGGTCTGGGATGCGCACGTCGTGCAGCCCGAAACGGCCGAGACGCCGGCGGTCCTCTATGTCGATCTGCACCTAGTGCATGAAGTGACCAGCCCGCAGGCGTTCTCGGAGCTGGACGCGCGCGGCCTGCGCGTGCGCCGGCCCGACCGCACCTACGCCACGCTGGACCACTCGACGCCGACGCTGCCGCCGGACGCCGCGGGCCATCGTCCCTACGCATCGGCGGAAGCCGCCGCTCAGGTCGAGACGCTGCAGCGCAATTGCGCCAGGCACGGCGTCACGCTGGCGGGGTGGGACAGCGCCGACCGCGGCGTCGTGCACGTGATGGCGCCGGAACTGGGGCTGACCCAGCCCGGCATGGTCGTCGTCTGCGGCGACAGCCACACCGCGACGCACGGCGCTTTCGGCGCGCTGGCGTTCGGCATCGGCACGTCCGAGGTCGGCCACGTGCTGGCGACGCAGTGCCTGTTGCAGCGCAAGCCGAAGCGGATGCGCGTCAACGTCGACGGCCGTCTTCGGCCGGGCGTCGCGGCCAAGGATCTGACGCTCGCGGTGATCGCCGCGATCGGCTTCGGCGGCGGCTCCGGCTTCGTGATCGAATACGCCGGCGAAGCCATCCGCGCGCTCGAAATGGAAGAGCGCATGACGCTCTGCAACATGTCGATCGAAGCGGGCGCCCGCGCCGGCATGGTGGCGCCGGACGAAAAGACGGTCGCGTTCCTGCGCGGGCGCCAGCACGCGCCCAAGGGCGAAGCGTTCGAACGCGCCGCCGCGCGCTGGCTGACGCTGGCGACCGACGAAGGCGCGACGTTCGACAAGGAAATCCGCATCGACGCCAACGCCATCGAACCGATGGCGACGTTCGGCACTACCCCGGACGCAGCGCTGCCGATCGGTGCAACCGTGCCGCGTCCGCATAACGACTCCGAGCAGAAAGCGCTCGCCTATATGGGCTTCACGCCCGGCGAGGCGACGACGCAGCATCCGGTCGACGTCGTCTTCGTCGGTTCCTGCACCAATGGCCGCCTCTCCGATCTGCGCGCCGCCGCGGACGTGCTGCGCGGCCGCAAAGTGAAGCGCGGCGTACGCATGCTGGTGGTGCCCGGCTCCGAAGCAGTGAAGCGCCAGGCCGAAGCCGAAGGGCTCGACCGTATCTTCATCGAAGCCGGCGCCGAGTGGCGCCTGCCCGGCTGTTCGATGTGCATCGCCATGAACGGCGATTTCGTGCAGCCCGGCCAGCTCGCGGTCTCGACCTCGAACCGCAACTTCGAGGGCCGGCAAGGCAAAGGCGCGCGCACCATCCTAGCCAGCCCCGCCACCGCCGCAGCCAGCGCCGTCGCCGGCATGCTGACCGACCCGCGCGTGTTCACCCGGGAGGCGGTCGATGCCTGAGCGCTTCACCCAGCTCACGTCGCGCACCTTCGTCATGCCGCAGGAGAGCATCGACACCGATCAGATCATCCCGGCGCGCTTCCTCACCACCACTTCGCGCAAGGGCCTGGGCGGCAAGGCGTTCTACGATCGCCGATTCGGCGCCGACGGCGCCCCGATCGCAACCGAACCGCTCAACACCATCGATGCGAGCGAACACCGCATCCTGGTCGCCGGCGACAATTTCGGCTGCGGCTCCTCGCGCGAGCACGCGCCGTGGGCGCTGCTGGATTACGGCTTCCGCGCCGTGATCTCCACCACCATCGCCGACATCTTCACCTCCAACGCGCTGAAGAACGGCCTGCTGCCGATCCAGGTCGACGCCGAAACTCTGGCGCGGCTGATGGCCGATCCGGGCGGACGCGTCAGTATCGACCTGGAAAAGCAGGAACTCACGTTCGGCAACGAAGCGCCGGTGAAGTTCAAGACCGAGGCGTTCGCCCGCCGTTGCCTGATCGAGGGCGTCGACCCGATGGGCTGGCTGATCGAACGCCTGCCCGCGGTCGAAGCCTACGAACGAAAGATGCAGGAGCAATACGCATGAAACCCTACGCCATCGCACTGTTGCCCGGCGACGGCGTCGGACCGGAAGTCGCCGCCGTCGCGCGCGACGTGCTCGTCGCCGTCGGCGAGCGCTACAGCCGCAGCTTCACCTTTACGAGCGAACTGATCGGCGGCGTAGCGATCGACGCAACCGGGGAATCCCTGCCGGAAGCCACGCTCGCGGCCTGCCGCGCGTCGGACGCGATCTTCCTCGGCGCCGTCGGCGGGCCGAAATGGGATGGCGGCTCGGTGCGGCCGGAGCAGGGCCTGCTCGGCCTGCGCAAAGCGCTTGAGCTGTTCGCCAACGTGCGGCCGACACGGGTGTACAGCGACCTCGTCGATCGTTCGCCGCTGAAACGCGAGTTCGTCGAGGACGTCGACTTCGTGATGTTCCGCGAACTTACCGGCGGCTCCTATTTCGGCGAACGCAAGCGCGGCCCCACCTTCGCCAGCGACGAATGCCTCTACACCACGGGCGAAGTAGAGCGCATCGCCCACGCCGCCTTCGCCGCCGCCCGCGCCCGGCGCGGCAAGGTCACCTCCGTCGACAAGGCCAACGTGCTGGAGACCAGCCGGCTCTGGCGCGAGGTCGTCACCCGCGTACACGCCAGCCACTATTCCGACGTACAGCTGGAGCACGCGCTGGTGGATTCCCTGTCCATGCAGCTGATCCGCCAGCCCCGCGCCTATGACGTGATCCTCACCGAGAACATGTTCGGCGACATCCTCTCGGACGAGGCCTCGGTGCTCGGCGGCTCGATCGGCCTCTCGCCGTCCGCTTCGCTCGGCGCGCATGGGCCTGCGCTGTTCGAGCCGGTGCACGGCTCGGCGCCGGACATCGCCGGAAGAGATTTGTGCAACCCGATCGGCGCCATCCTCTCGGTTGGGCTGCTGCTGCGCTACGGCTTGCGGCTGCAGCGCGAAGCGGCGGGCGTAGAGGCGGCGGTGGAGGCCGCCATCGCAGCCGGCGCGCGCACGCGCGACCTGGGCGGCGACCTCGGCTGCCGCGCCATGGGCGAAGCGGTGATCGACGCGCTGCACGGCGTCTCCGCGCAAACCTCTCACCACGTTCAGATGCATTGGGGCTGAAACACATGCTTCCCTTCGACGACCGCGACGGCTGGATCTGGCTCGACGGCCGCTTCGTCCCCTGGCGCGAGGCCAAGCTGCACGTGCTGACGCATGCGCTGCACTACGGCTCGGCGGTGTTCGAAGGCGAGCGCATGTACGACGGCCGCATTTTCGCGCTCGAAGAGCACACCGGCCGCCTGTTCAACTCGGCGCAGATTCTCGACTTCGAGATTCCGTTCTCGCAGCAGGAGATCAACGCCGCCTCGATCGAGACCTGCCGCCGCAACGGCCACGCGGACTGCTACGTCCGCCCGATCGCCTGGCGCGGCAGCGAACAGCTCAGCGTCTCGGCCACCGCGACGCGCATCCATGTCGCCATCGCCACCTGGGCGTGGCCGAAATATTTCGACGCCTCCAAGCTCGAACGCGGCATCCGCCTCACCTGGGCCAAGTACCGGCGCCCGCCTGCGGAAGCCGCGCCCACCGCGGCGAAGGCGGTCGGCCTCTACATGATCTGCACGATCGCGAAGAACGCGGCCGAACGCGCCGGCTACGACGACGCGCTGATGCTGGATTGCGCCGGCAATGTCGCCGAATCGACCGGCGCCAACATCTTCTTCGTGCGCGACGGCGTGCTCCATACGCCGACGCCGGACTGCTTCCTCGACGGCATCACCCGGCGCACCGTCATCCGCCTCGCCCGCGAGCTTGGCCTGCAAGTGGTCGAAACCCGCATCCGCCCCGAAGAGCTGCCGACATTCTCGGAATGCTTCCTGGTCGGCACCGCCGCGGAGGTCACGCCGGTCGGCGAAATCGGCGAATACCGTTTCAAGCCGGGCGACGTCACCTTCCCCCTGATCGAGCGCTACGCCGCCCTGACGCGCGCGCACCAAACGGCGGCGGAACTGGCGACGGCGTAAGCCCTATGGACCGTCGGCGTCCCGCCGGCATGAGCCAAATCTTCGGAATGTAGCGCATGCCGGCGGGACGCCGGCGGTCCATACTGCGCTACGTTAAGACGGCCCCGGCGCGTTGAGCGCGGTGCGGAAGCCGATGTGCGAGGCGCCGAGGTCCGGCTCCTGCGGCTGCCGCGCGGACGGCGTGTAGCGTGCGCAGAAATTGTCGGCGCAAAGATACGAACCGCCCTTGATCACGCGCGCGCCCGTCGATGCATCAGTTGGATTGAGCCCGTCGGGAAAGCGCGCGACGAGGTCCGCCGGCGGCTGGTGGCGCGGATAGTACGGCGTCGACGTCCATTCC
The DNA here is from genome assembly GCA_023384105.1 of Hyphomonadaceae bacterium. Lineage (GTDB taxonomy): Bacteria > Pseudomonadota > Alphaproteobacteria > Caulobacterales > Aquidulcibacteraceae > Vitreimonas. The sequence continues at coordinate 122,943 of JAHDXR010000011.1, forward strand.
CAGACATTGCCGAGAATGTCGTGCAGGCCCAGCTCGTCGGCCTCGAAGCACGCCGCCGGCGCCGTGCCCAGAAAGCCGTCTTCGCCGCTGTTGCGGAACGGGAAAACGCCTTGCCATGTGTTGGCGCGATAGCGGGCGCGCCCCTGTGCGCCGGCTGCGAACGCGCTGTCGCGCCCAAGCCGCGCGGCGTACTCATACTGCTCTTCGGTCGGCAACACGCGCCCAGCCCATTGCGCGTAAGCCGATGCGTCCGCGTACGTCACGTGCACGACCGGATGATCTTCCAATCCTTCGATGCCGCTGCCGGGCCCGTAGGGACGGCGCCAGCTGGCGCCGCCGACATACGCCCAGCCGCTGTTCGTGAACACGGCGGAGCCCGGCCCGCCCTTCTCCGGCGGCTGCCGCTCGGCCTCCGTGACGTAGCCCGTCGCTTGCACAAACGCGGCGAACTGCGCGTTCGTCACCTCATGCCGGTCCAGCCAGAAGCCCGCGACCTGCGCCTGATAGTTCGGCCGCTCCTCGGGATGGCCGGGGCTTTCGCCCATCGTCACCGCGCCGCCGGGAATCCACACCATCCCGTCGCGCTCGCCCGCGACCGGCGCCATGCCGACGCACTGCGCCGCTTCCGGCAGCGCAGGCGCGCACGCGCTCGCCTGCATCAATGCGCCGGCGGCCAGCGCGGCGCTCACAATCCGAAATCCCAACGGCCGTCCGCTCATCCAGCTCCCCCGCGCCTCTCTTACCACGACGGCGGCGCGTGCGAAGCCCGGGTCAGCGCGCCGGCCCGGCGCGCGGAGCGGACATCCTGGCGGTCAACGCCCGCAACTCAGCCACCACCGCAGTGCGCAATTGCCTGTTCTCCGCCACCGCCGGCGACCGCAGCGCCCGCAATGCATCGACATGAACCGCAATGGCCTCGCGCGGAATCCGGTCGAGTTCGGATTCCGCCAGCAGCGTGCACAGGCTGTGGGCCACGCCGCTCAATTCGACCAGTCCGAACACGCCGGCCTCCGCGTAGATCTCGTTCGACAGCCGATAACAGCGATCCATCGCCGACGGCGCGTCCGACTTCGAGGCGGCGAGGATTTCCTCGACCTTCTGATCGATGCCGGAAAGGCACCGGCCGCGAATCTCCAGTACGGCGCGGTCGGCGCGGCGCAGCGCATCGGAGGCGCGCATGCCGCCGGGCTCGGCCAGCAACGCCTTGAGGCGCGGCGCTGGCTGAAAGAAACGGCCGCCGCTCACAGGCTCACCCGCTGCGGCTTGAAGAACGCTTCGAGCTCCGCTTCGGACATATTGGGCTCCTCCGCCGCGCCGATCGGCGCCTTGAGATCGGTCGATCTGCGTCCTTCGCATCCCGGCGGCGGCCCCTCGAACTTGAAGCGCCGGTCGGGGCCGACATAGGTCGGCGTCTGCACGAACTGGCGCCTGTCGCGTCCGACGTACAAAATCCGCTGCAGCAGAACCGCGGGCGAGATCGGTTTGGTGACGACATAGTTCGCGCCGGTGTCGCGCGCGCGCGCAACATCGGCGCTGCGCACATGGCCGCTGACGATGATCACAGGCGTATATGCGTTGGGGCCGGCGCTGCGGCGCAGCGCCGTCAGAAAGTGGTAGCCGCGTCCATCCTCGATCGACGGGTCGATGACGATCAGTTCGAACGGCCGCGATTCGACCCGCTTCTCCACCTCCGCGAGCGCTTCGCCCCGCACGATCTCTCCGGCGCCGAACCCCTTCAGCATCTGGCTCGTGACGTCGAGCGAATGCTGGCTCTGCTCCACCACCAGCACGCTCGCCTTGGTGAGATTGAACACTGCGTTCGGGTCGGGCGTGCTCATGGCGGCCTCATTTCACAACATTTCCCAGGCTTCGTCGGGATCATCGTCGACCGCGCCGCCGGCGAGCCGGGCGCGCACCTCGCCAAGCGTCACGCGCGCGAGCGCCGACGCCGTCGGCACCCGCTGCTCCTCGCCGCACTGGCGCGACACCTCCGCCGCGAAGTCGCGCAGCGCCGCGATGCGCTGCAGCACGGCGTCGAGCTGCTGCAGCTCGCTCACGATGCCGCTGTCGATCGACGTGCGCACGGCGATGGCGCAGATCGCGGTCTCGACCCGAAGGCCTAGAATGCGCGCATGCTCCAGCTCCTCCGCCAGCGAGAGAAAGACCTGGCGCGCGGGCGTGCGCGCATCTTGCGCCTTCTCCGCCGCGGCGGCGCGCAGAGGCCCGGCCGCGCTCAAAACAGCTCCACCGATCCGCCCGCAGGCGGTGACTCCGGCGCGCGCTGACGCTGGCGTTCGGCGTCGACGACGTCGGCGTGGGTAGACTCCAGCAGCAGCTGGCCGGCGCGGCCCGTGGTCGGCCAGAACCGCACGCGCCGGGCGCGGTCGCCGCCGAGGCTCTGCGCCACGCACGCAATGCCCTCCGTGCGCAGGAACCGCTCCGCGAACGCCGCGTTCTGCGCGCCGATGTCGGACAATGGCTGAATCACGCGCGCGCCGCCGAACAGCTTGGCCTGCAGTCGGCCGCGCACGGCCCCGCGCTGCAGCAGGCCGTTGATCAGCAATTCCATCGCGTTGACGCCGTACTTGACGTGCTCGCTCCCGGACTCCTCGTCGCCCGGCAGAAGGAAATGGTTCATGCCGCCGACCCCGGCCGCGGAATCCCACATGCAGGTCGCCACGCAGGAGCCGAGAATGGTGGTGAGCACGATATTCGGATCGGCGACCACCATATACTCGCCCTGCACGACGTGAACCATCTGCTCGCGCGGCGGAAACGCAGGCGACGACGCAGTTTGCGCTGGCATCATGTAAGCGGTCCGAAAACGTCCTGGATCTTTTCACGCAGCTGCGCCGGCGAGAACGGCTTGGTGATGTAGTTGTTGACGCCGAACTGCATCGCCGCCTGCACCAGCTCCTTGTCGGCGCGTCCCGTCAGCATGATGAAGGCCGACTTGCGCGTGCTCTCGTTGGCGCGCACCGCCCGCAGCAGGCCGAGCCCGTCGAGCTTCGGCATGTTGAAGTCCGAGATCACGAGATGCGCCGGCCGCTGCAGCAGCGACTTCAGTCCCTCCTCGCCGTCGGGAGCGTCGGCGATGTCCTTGAAGCCGATCTCCTGCAAAGCCGACTTGATCAGCGCACGCATGGTGAGCTGATCGTCGACAATGAGAACCTTGATCGCCGCTGCTGCCGGCATCAGGCCGCTCCCTTGAGTTGCAAACCCGGATGATTGGCGATGACGCCGCGCAGGTCAGCGGAATCGTCGACGGCCAGGACGCGGATCGGCTTCATCGGACGCCTCCCTGCGCCAGCTTGTAGATGGTGAGGCCGTCGCTCACATAGCCGGGAACGTCGATGCGCTCGGAATGGCCGATATAGAGACGACCGTCGGGCGTCAGCATGTCCTTGAACCGGCGCCAGAGGAAGGCCTGGGTGTCTTCCTCGAAATAGATCACCACGTTGCGGCAGAAGATCACGTCGAAGAGCCCGCGCATCGGCCATTCGCCGATGAGATTGAGTTCCTTGAACGTGATCAGCGCCCGCGCCTCGTCTTTCACGCGCCACATTTTCTCCGCGCCGCTGCGGTCGACGCTCAGCCAGCGCTCGCGCATAGGCTGCGCGATCGGCGCCACCGCGTCTTCGCCATAGAGCCCCGCCTTCGCCCTGGCGACGATGTTGGGATCGATGTCGGTCGCCAGGATGCGCACGTCGCAACGCGCGATCTCCGGGCAAATATCGAGCAGCGTCAGCGCGATCGAATAGGGCTCCTCGCCGCTCGAGCACGCCGCCGACCAGAGCCGCACGCGCGCGCCGCTCTTGGCGGCCTCGATCAGCTGCGGCCCCATGCTCCGGCGCAGATGCTCGAAATGATGCGGCTCACGGAAGAAGCGCGTTACGTTGGTGGTGAGCGCGGCCAGCATCTCGTTGCGCTCGGCCGCGCCCTCCGGCGTTTCGATCAGCGCGCAATAGGCGTCGAAATCCGGGAGGCCGAGCTTGCGCACCCGCTTGGCCAGCCGCGAATAGACGAGCGTCGCTTTGCCTTCCGTGAGCGCGATGCCCGAGTGCGCGCGCAGCGTCTCGGCGATCTGCTCGAAATTGCGCGCCGTGAACAGGTAGTCGCCCTCGATCAGAGGGTCCGCACGGCGCCGGGAAGGAGCGGCGAGCGCATTCATGCGGCTTCGGCCTCCTCCTCCGCCGGCAGGATGTCGTCGAGCGCGATCCAGGAGGTCATGCGCCCGTCCTGGGCGATGATGCCGCGCACGAACCGGCTCACCGTGTCGCAGCCGACATTGGGCGTCGGCTGGATCGTCGCGCGCTCGGCAGCCAGGATCTCGGAAACGCCGTCGACCAGAAGGCCGACCAGCCGCGCCCCGATATGAACCACGATGATGACGCTGCGCGCCGAAGGCTCGGACACGCCCAGCCCGAGCCGCGCCTTCAGATCGAGGATCGGCAGCACGGCGCCGCGCAGATTGATCACGCCGCGGACGTAGCTCGGCGAGTGCGGCAGCGGCGTCGCCGCCGTCCAGCCGCGGATCTCCCGCACCGCCATGATGTCGAGACAGAACTCCTGCTCCGCGATGCGGAACGAGATCAGCTCCAGCGTTTCGTTCGAGTTTTCGACGTCCGTCATGTTCAGCTCGCTTTCGCCAAGGGCGCATGGCGCTCGTTCAACCGCTTCTCCACCACCGCTTCGACATCGAGGATGAGCGCGACGCGCCCATCGCCGAGGATCGTCGCCGCAGCGATGCCGTCCACACGTTGGTAGTTCGCTTCCAGGCTCTTGATCACGACCTGGCGCTGGCCCTGGATCTCGTCGGCCACCAGCGCCGAGCGGCCGCCGCCCTCGCTCTCGACCAGCAGCACCACGCCATGGTCCGGATCGATCGGCGCATGGCGGAGGCCGAGCGCGACGCCGACGTCGATCAGCGGCACATGCGCGCCGCGCACGGCCAGCACCGCGCCCGCCGGCCCCAGCGCGCGCACATCCTCCGGCTTCGGCCGAAGCGTCTCCACGATGGCGGTGAGCGGCGCCACCAGCGTCTGCCCGCTCGCCGAGATCACCATGCCGTCGAGCACCGCGAGCGTCAGCGGCAGGGAGAGCGTGAACACCGAGCCCTTGCCCGGCTGCGAGGCAATCGATATGCGCCCGCCCAGCGCCTGGATCGAACGCTTCACCACGTCCATGCCGACGCCGCGCCCGGAGATGTTGGAAACGCTCGATGCGGTCGAGAAGCCGGGCAGGAAGATGAGATTGTCGATCTCGTCGTCGGTGAGATTGGCGTCGGCGGCGATCAACCCCTTCTCCACCGCGATGTCGCGCACGCGCGGACGGTTGATGCCTTTGCCGTCGTCGGAGACTTCGATGACGATGCGGCCCGAGCGATGCAGCGCCGCGAGCCGTACGGCGCCTTCCTCCGGCTTGCCCGCCGCGGCCCGCTCCTCCGGCGTCTCCAAACCGTGATCGATGGCGTTGCGCAGCATGTGCGTGATCGGGTCGGACAGCCGTTCGATCACCGTCTTGTCGACTTCCGTGCCTTCGCCTTCCATCACCAGGCGGACTTGCTTGCCCGTCGCGCCGGCGATCTCGCGCACTAGGCGCGGCATGCGCTGGAACACCGACTTCACCGGCTGCGCGCGAATGGCCATGACGCTGTCCTGGATTTCGCGCGTCAGCTGTTCGAGTTCGTCGAGGCCGATGGCGACGGACGAGGAGCACGCGAGTTCGCTCTCCGCCACGCGCTGCGCCAGCATCGCCTGATTGATCACCAGTTCGCCGACCAGATCGATCAGACGGTCCACGCGCTCCAGATCGACGCGAATCGTGGCGCCTTGCGCGCCCTTCGGCGCACCCTTGTCGGCGGAGCCCTTCTCCGCCGCCGCAGGCGGCACGGTTGCCGACGTTTCCGGCGAAGACTCATCCTGCACGGCCTGCAGCAGCGCCTGCATGTCCGCCGCCGGAGCCTCCGCACTCGGCGCGGCCGGCGCCTCGCCGCCTTCGAGCGTCAGTTCGATCGGGCAGTCCTCGCCCACGAAGTCGAACACGTCGCGGATCGCCGCCTCTTCCACGCTGGCGGGCAGCTCCACCGTCCAGGCGAGATACGGCGTCTCCGGCTGCAGCGACTCCAGATCCGGCAACGCCGATGCATCGAGCGACACCTGCGCGTCGCCAAGCCGCGCCAGTTCGCGCAGGAACAGCGCCGCATCGTGGCCCTTGGCGTACATCTGCGGCGCCGGCCGCATGACCAGGCGCCATTTGGCCTCAGAGGCGGCTGATGCCTCATCGCCGAAGTCGAACTTGAGCGGCGCGAAGCCCCATTCGTCGGTCGTCGCCGCGGCGGCCTCGCTTGCGGCCGGTTTCGGCGCTTCGGAGGAGGTCAGCGCCGCGAGGTCGTCCGCCATGGCCGCGGCGCGCCCTTCGTCGACGGCGCCCTCGCCCTTCGCCGCCTGCACGTGATCAACCAGCACGTCGGTCGCGCGCAGCATCAGCTTCACGACCTCCGGCTCGGGATCCAGCTTGCCCGCGCGCATCGCATCGAGCGCGGTCTCGAACACATGCGCGAACTCGACCATCCGGTCGAAGCCGAACGCGCCGGCGCCGCCCTTCACCGAATGCACGGCGCGGAACACGGCGTTTATGGTGTCGCTGTCGCCCTCGCCCGCCTCGAGCGCAAGCAGCCCTTCCTCCAGGCTCGCGAGCAGTTCGTCGCATTCCTGGAAGTAGGTCGCTTTGATGGCGTCCATCGGGTCCATTACGGCGCCTCAGGCGGATACGCGGCGGACGACATCGAGAAGCGTGTCGGCCTTGAACGGTTTGACGATCCAACCGGTCGCGCCGGCTTCGCGCGCCCGCTGCTTCTTTTCAGGGCTGCTCTCGGTGGAGAGAACGAGGATCGGCGTGGCACGATGGCGCTGATCCTGGCGCACGCCTTCGATGAAGCCGTAGCCGTCGAGCCGCGGCATGTTGATGTCGGTGATGATGACGTCGGGGCTGGAACGCCGCAGCGCCTCGAGTCCGTCCTGGCCGTCTTCGGCCTGCACCACGTTGAAGCCGGCTTCCTGCAACACGATCAGCAGCATTTCCCGTATCATCCGGGAATCATCGACCGTGAGGATGGTCTTGCTCACTGAACGTCCTCCTGTTGCGGCGCGAGGTCAGCCGCCGCCATGAGCCGAACGCCGTCCGCGAACGCCGCGGAAGGCTGCACAATCGCGAATGAGCGTCCGTCCGCTCGCCACTGCGTTCGCGCGGCGAGCAGCACCTGCAGGCAAAGGCCGCCGATGCGCTCGACTTGCGAGGCGTCGATTTCGATCGCCGCGCCGCGCGCTTCGCAGAGGCCGCGCCAGAGCGGCGCGGCGGCGCCGAGATCGAGGACCGGAGAGAGCCGCAGCATCTGGAGCGCTCCCGGTTAGAATTCCTGCCAGTCTTCGTCCGGTTTCAACGCAGCCGATCCGTTGGTCGCGAACTGCGCCACGCGCTGGCGCTGCTGCGCGATCGGCTGGCCGTGCGCGGCCGGCTTGCCGCGTCCAGGCTGCTGCTGCGGCTTGGCCTGCACGACCGCCGCGCCGGTCTGGAAGCGGCTGATGAGGCCCATCAGCTCTTCGGCCTCCTGCGTGAGCGAGTGGCTGGCCGCGGTGGATTCCTCCACCATCGCCGCGTTCTGCTGCGTGACCTGGTCCATCTGGTTGATGGCCGTGTTCACTTCCACCAGCGCCGTCGATTGCTCCTGCGCCGAGGCCGCGATTTCCGAGACCAGCCCCGAAATCTCGCCGACCTTGCCGACGATCAGCTGCAGCGCCTTGCCCGCTTCGCCGACCAGTTCGACGCCCGTCTCGACGTGTTCCGAACTGGCGGAGATCAGCTCCTTGATCTCCTTGGCCGCTTCCGACGAGCGCTGCGCGAGCGCCCTCACTTCGGAGGCGACGACGGCGAAGCCGCGTCCCGCGTCGCCCGCGCGCGCGGCCTCGACGCCGGCGTTGAGCGCAAGCAGATTGGTCTGGAACGCGATCTCGTCGATCACGCCGATGATTTGCGAAATCTGCTTCGAGGACTTCTCGATCTCGGCCATCGCCGCGACCGTCTCCTGCACCACCTGCCCGGACGCTTCCGCGTCCGAACGCGTGGTGACGACCACGTTGTTCGCCTGCTTGGCCCCGTCGGCGGTCTTGCGCACCGTCGCGGTGATCTGGTCCAGCGCCGCGGCCGTCTCTTCGAGGCTCGCCGCCTGCTGTTCGGTGCGGCGGGAGAGATCGTCCGCCGCCTGGCTGATCTCGCCGGCGCCGCTGCGGATGCCGCCGGCATTGACGACGATCGTCTTCATCGCCTCCTGCAGCTTGCCCATCGCTTCGTTGAAGTCGGCGCGCAGCTTCTCATAGTCCGGCGCGAACTGCGACGTGATGCGCATGGTGAGGTTGCCGTTCGCCAGCTCCTTCAAGCCGGCGGCCAGCTGCGTCACCACCAGATTCTGTTCGGCGGCGCGCGCGGCGCGCTCTTCTTCCCCCACCTTGCGCTCATTCTCGATCTGCGTCACGTCGGCGGCGAACTTCACCACCTTGAACGGCTTGCCGTTGCCGTCGAGGATCGGATTGTAGGTGGCCTGGATCCAGATTTCGCGCCCGCCCTTGCCGATGCGCAGATACTTGCCGGACTGGAACTCACCGCGCCCGAGCGCATCCCAGAACGCCTTGTACTCGGTCGATTGCCTGTAGGCCGGTTCCGCGAACATCGAATGGTGCTTGCCCAGGATCTCGTCGAGGGAATAGCCGAGCGTCTGGCAGAAGTTCTCGTTGGCGTTGACGATGGCGCCGTCGAGATTGAACTCGATGATCGCCTGCGAGCGCGACAGCGCCCACAGCATGCCGGCGTTGAGGCGCGCCGCCGTGACGTTGTCCCATTGCAGCACGTTGCCGACATAGCGGCGCTGGTTGTCGAACACCGCGCCGACATTGAGCGCGAACTTCAGGTCGCCCACCGTGATGTCGGTGCGGTACGGCAGCCGCGAAGGATCGGCCAGCAATTGCCGCTGATGCGCCGGGTTCTTGTGGAACATGTCGATGCACGAGCCGATGATCTTGTCCGGATCGAAGCTCGGCCAGAGCTTGCGGAACGCGTCGGCGTTGTCCGCGAGCAGCTTCCGCGTCGCCTCGTTGACGAACGTCACCTTGAAGTCGCGGTCGATCATCATCGTTGCGACGGCCGAGACCTCGAACGCTGCGCTCTTGAACACCGCCTCCTGCGCCAGCCGCTCCTGCGCCGTGATGTCGGTGGCGAACTTCACCACCTTCGCCACCTTGCCCGAGGCGTCGGCGATCGGATTGTAGGAGGCCTGGATCCACACTTCCTCGCCGCCCTTGCCCAGGCGCAAGAACTTGTCGGCGACGAACTCGCCGCGATTGAGCCTGTCCCAGAAGGCGCGATAGTCGGCGCTGCGCGCGTATTCCGCAGGCGTAAACATCGAATGATGCCGCCCGACGATCTCGTTCAGCGCATAGCCCATCGCGTTGAGGAAGTTCTCGTTGGCGGTGATGATCGTGCCATCCGGCGCGAACTCGATCACCGCCTGCGCCCGCGAGATCGCCTTGACCAGACCTTCAGCGCCGAGCTGGGCCTCCGCGAGCCGCTTGGCATCCTCCTCCTGGCGCGAGACGATGCCGTCGCGCAGCACGCTCAGCGTTTCGGCGATGGCGCCGGTTTCGTTGGCGTCGTCGCGATAGGGAATCTCGACGCTCATCTCGCCCGAGCGCAGGCGGTCCATGGCGCCGTTGAGATCCTTGAACCGGCGGCCGAGCCCGGATGAAATCATCCACGCCGCCGCGCCTGCCGCCGCCAGGAACAGCGCGAGCAACGCAATCTGCCAGACAAGCTCTGACCGCTTCTCCGCCACACGCGCGTTGAGCAAGTCCGACAACGTCGCCGCCGTCGCCTGCCAGGAGGCGTCCGCCGCCGCATTGAATTGAGCCCGCGCGTCGGACAGATCGCCCCCGGCGCCGGCCCGCGCTGCGGCGATGAGCGCTTCGCTCGCCTCGGTCAGCGTCGCGATCGGCTGCGCCAGGGCTTGGGCCGTCTCCGGCCCGCCGTTCGCCCCGGACGCTTCGAGCGACGCCGCCGCCGCGCGCATCGCCGCCTGCAGGCGATCTATCGCCACCGCCATCAGCGCATCGCGCTGCGCCGGGTCGTCCGACTCCATGGCGGCTTCAAGATCGAGCGCGGCGTTCAACAGCGTGGGGATTCTGACCGTCGCCGCGTCCATCGCGTAATAGCTGTCGAACTCCGGATCGAGGGTGAGCTTGGAGCCGTCGGCTACCGCGGTCATCAATGACAGTCCGGCCCGGATGCGTTCAGCGTCGGTGCGCGCGGCCTGGAAGGCTGCGGCCGCCGCGCCGGCGCCGAACGATTCCTCCGCCGTCGCCGCGTCGAGCGCGCCCCCGCGCACCGTGGCGCTCCAGACCTGGCGCAGGTACTCCGCGCCTTCGCTCTCACGCTGAGACACCGCGATGTCGCGTTGCTCCTGTGAGACCAGCATGGCGGCGCCGGCGGCCGAGGACGCCACAAACAAGCCGGACACCAGCCCCAGCCGGGCGCCCACTGACATCTTGGAATTGATGAATTTGAGCATCCGGTAGCTCCCGTTGCGTTGCGACTGCGCTGGCTACCGGCATAATTTTCATATGGTTAATTTGCAGTATATTGCTTTTTATATATTCCTTGCGCGTAAGAGTTGCACGCACTCTTGACATAGGATCAAGGACCTACGCCCGTTGGAACCTACGTGTTCTTACTGAGTTGGCGGTATTGTCCGAATCTTGCTTTTTGCTCCGCTTATGCGCGTTGAGGTTGCGAGGTGCGAAGAGCAAGATGCCGGGGCAACCCAGGCGATTCCGCTGATGACACGGTCTTCACTTGCTCTGATGCCGCATGGCGGCCGAGTTCCAGAGCGCATTGCGACAGAGCGGCCGCTGTTCGCTGTAGAATACGCTACGTTGCCGCCCGACGTCGGATGCGACTTCGCTTGGGACGGCAGCTGCGCCTATCTGGCGTTGCACGACATGGTCAACCGCGACGGCGAGATCGAGGGCGACGGTATCCCACGCATGCAGAGCCGCGACATGCGCAGGCGCATGACGCTTCTCCCGGAAGGCGTACGGGTGAAAGGATGGCTGGTGCCGGAGCGGCGCGTGAATTCTTTTACCGCCCTCTACTTCGACCAGAACTGGATTTTCGATCAGCTCGAAGTCCGCGCGAACCAGCGCGCGCTGCAACCTCACGTCCTCTTTCACGACCGCACGCTGCTGCCCACGCTTGAAAAGCTCTCCTCGCTCGCGCGCAATCCGGCCACGGCGCCGCAGCTGCTTCTGGATTCGCTGGCCATGCTCGCCGCCGCCGAAGCGATCCGCATCAACGGCGTGCGCACGCGCAAGGAAGGCGGCCTCTCGCAGAACCAGCTCGCCGCCGCGATCGACTATATCGACGCGCACCTCGCCGAAGACATCTCCCTGCAGGACATCGCCAACGCCGCGGGCCTCAGCACGTTTCACTTCAGCCGCGCCTTCAAGCAAAGCACCGGGATGACGCCCTACAGGCACCTGATGCAGGCGCGCATCGAACGCGCCAAGCTGCTGATGCGCAGTCCCTCGCCGATCCCGGTGGCCCAGGTCGCCACGCAAGTCGGCTTCAAAAGCGCCAGCCACTTCTCGCGGACGTTCGCTGAAATCGCGGGCCAGAGCCCGCGCGAGTTCCGCCGTCAGCTCAAGCGCTGACCGCCGGCGCCGCGCCCGTCATTCCGCGGCGAACTGCGGAAACAGGACGTTATTCTCCAAATGGATGTGCTCCATGAGATCGTCGGCGAACTTTCTCACCCCCGCATAGAGCGCGCGCCAGCTGCCGCAGGCTTCGGCCGGCAAGGCGCCGCCATGATAGAGACGCTCGACTTCGCGCAGGCGTTCGCCGTGATCGTCGTGATCGAGGCGCATGCGCGCGATCGGGTGCGCGATCTCCGGGTGCGGCCCCAGGCGCATTATCGGGAAAAGCACCGCTTCTTCCTTCATCATGTGCGCGTCCAGCTCCTGCGCCATGTCGCGGAGCGCATCGGCGAGTCCGCGCGGCGCATCGGGATGATTGACGTGAACGCGCTCCACCTTTTCGGCCAGCCGAATGAGTTCGGGCAGTTCGCGCCGATGGGTTTCATGGTAACGTTTCAGAATGTGATCGATCAGCGCCTTTGGCGCGACCGGGAAATCACGCGGCGCGGACTGATCGAGTGCGCGAAGCTCGTCCGTGATCTGCGCCAGCGCGATGCCCGGCTGCTTGACGGCGTCGGCCAGGCGCTTGTCGCCGCCGCAGCAGAAGTCGAGGCCATAGCGCCGGAACACGGCGGTCGAGCCGGGCAGCTGCACGGCGATGTCGCCCAGGCGCATGCTTCCAAGGTCGGCAAGATCGACAGCGGTCATGAAACACTCCCTTCGGTGACTTCGGCCGCAAGCGGCGGCAATCGTTCGTCCATCCGCAACATCAGTCCGCGAGTCGCCGCGACGCCCAGCTCCAAGCTTTGGGCGATGCGCCGGGCGCGATCGATGAAGAGATCCGCCGCCGCGCCGCACACCTGCCGCGCAGAGGCCTCGAACAACGCGAGCCAGCGGTCGAAGTGCGCGGCGTCCACCGGCAGGCGCACGTGCATGGGCATCGGCTGGCCGTGATAACAGCCTGTGCGCAGCATCACGGACGACCAGAAATCGCACATCCGCCCCAGATGCGGCTCCCAATCGGCGATGCGCGCGTCAAAGACAGGCGCCAGCGCCGGATCGCGCCGCACCTCGGCGTAGAAGTGACGCACCAGCCGGTCGATCATGCGGTCGTCGACGCCCAGCGCAATGGCGTCGGCAACATAGTCGGGGCCGGTGGCTACGGGGCGCGGCTTCATATTAAGGTATTTTATATACCACTATTTACCGGCGGCGATAGAGACAGATCGCCGCGACCGCTAAACGGCGAGCAGCCGCCGCATGCGCCGCGAGGCGTGGGGATTGCGCAGCAGATCGGCCAATGAATATCGGTCCAGCACGGCGAGAAACGCGTCGAGCGCCTCCTCCAGCGGATCGCGCAGACCGCAGGCCGGCGCAACCACGCAGCTATTCTTCTCGCTGCAGAAACACTCGACGATGTGAAAATTGTCCTCGGTCGCCCGAACCACCCGGCCCAGATTGATGTTTTCAGGGGATCGCGCCAGGCGCACGCCGCCGCCCCGCCCGCGCTGACTCTCGATGAAACCGGCCTGCGCCAGCGTCTGCACCACTTTGTTGAGATGGTTGCGCGACACCTCGTAGCGCCGCGCCACATCCTCGACCGTGTGCAGCTCGTCCGGCTCAAGGGCGAGCAACATCAGCAGGCGCAGAGCGTAGTCCGTATGACGAGTGAGCCGCATGAGGCCGCCTTTTACGAGTCGCGACGAGGGGCGAACCCGCCCCTCGTCAAAACCAACGTATCAGATACTATTTTGCCGCTGAACAGGAGATTGAGGCGGCCGCCGCCGTCAGCCGGCGTGCATCGCCAAATAGCCGATTACCGCCATGGCCAGCGCGAGCAGGAACGGCAGAAGCGCGATCTGAAGCAGGGCTTCGTGCTGCGAGAGCCGTCCCGTGTAGGTCTCCACATGTTCGTCGGACTTCGCCTGGGGCAGACGCCGGCGGCTGATGCGAAAGAGCACGATGGGCGCGCCGAGGAACATGGCGACGAACATCACCACGACGCCCAAGGTCACCACCAGTTCGGAGCGCGCGCCGAACAGGAAAATGACGATGGCCACGAACAACAGCCACGCCGCAATGAAAATACGCCAGACGTAGCGCGAGATTTCCGTGAACGGGCGCACGACGGCGCCGTTCGCCGCCGGTTCGGCGTCCTGTTTCAGCTCATACTGTGATTTTGTGGTCTGCATGGATTCAGCTCAACGTGAGATAAAGAGCGGGATCGGCGAAGCGCGCACGAGCGACCGGGTGACGCCGCCGAACAGCAATTCATGCAGACGCGCGTGGCCGTAGCCGCCCATCACCAGCAGGTCCGCGCCGACAGCCGCGCACTCGCCGAGCAAGAGACTTTCGATTTCGTGACGCGCGCCCGTAATCGTGCGCTGGTGACAGCGCAGGCCCGAACGCCGCAGATGCGCGCCGAGCGCCATGCCCGACGGCCCATTCCGGCCGGCGACATGGATGGAGAACACGTGCACGGCCTCCGCCTCGGCGAGCAGCGGCTGGGCGTCGGCCACCGCACGCGCGGCTTCGCGCGAACCGTCCCAGGCGATGAGCACGACACGGCCGAGAGGTTTGTTGCGCCACTCCGGCGGCGTCAGGATGAGCGGCCGCCCCGACTCGTACAGCACGCTTTCGAACATCGCCCGCCGGAAGGGTTCGTTCGCAAGTCCCGTCGGCCGCATCATCAGCGTCAGCCCGGCGCAGCGCGCTTCGAGCCCGGCCAAGTCAGCCTCGGCGCCGCTCGCGATCTCGATCCGCCGCAGCGGCGTGCGCCCTCCAATCCGTTCGAGCCGCCGCGACAGCAGGATGCTTTCCTCCAGCGCGCCGGATTGAGCCTGCGTTCGCTCCCTGACGAACGCCACGCCGCCCATGACCGCCGCGTCGGGCATCTCGATGCGGCTTTTGACCTGCGGTTTCTGGAGAAACGCCAGCACCGAGACATGCGCGCCCTCGAAGCGCGTCCTGAGCTGCTGAGCCGTTTCCAGCACCGGTTCGTCGTCCGTCGCGGACACGACCATGGCGAGCATGTCTCGCACGCACATCATGCGATCCTCTCTCCTGGACTCACCAGCACGTGTCAGCGCGACCGGCTTTCCCTCTCCAGCAGCGCCCGGATCGCCTCGACGTTCTCGGCCAGGCGCTGAAGCACCAAGGCGAGCGCCTCCTGCCCGTTGATTAATGTGTGTGAGACATCCCCGGCATTGGATGCATGCCGCGCACGCGACAGATGCTCCGCCACAGTGTCCTGAGCGCCGCCATTGCGCGTCTCAGCAGGGCGATGGCGCACACGCTCGATGTCGTTCAGCATTCTCGCTTCCTCCTGCGGACATTGTCCGCGGAAGCGGCGCAGCGAGCTTGAGAAATGTCATGCAAAACGGCTGACGATGGCGGCTGCTTCAGCGGCCGAGGAGAATGCGCCGAAGCGCCGCCGCGTTGTTGTGGACGCTGTCGTGCGCCCCATAAAGAAGCGTGACCGGCCTCTCGCGCGCGAGCCGCCGCAGCTCCGCGAGCGCCTGCGGGCGAGCGCGCAACTCGTCCGCATATCGTTTCTGAAATCCTTCCCAGCGCGCGGGATCGTGCGCGAACCACGTGCGCAGTTCGGCGCTCGGCGCGATGTCCTTGAGCCAGTCGTCCACGGCCGCCGCCTGCTTGCTGACGCCGCGCGGCCACAGCCGATCAACCAGCAGGCGCCGGCCGTCGGTCGGCGCGGGCGGCTCGTAGATGCGCTTGATGCGGATGTTCGCAGCGGGAACGCGTCCCATCGGCTTGACTCCGTTCAGCCGCTGCGCGCCGACCGAACCCGGGCGTCGCCGTCTCCGCTCGCAAGCGCGCGCAGCATGCTCATGTCCACGATGCTGAGATGGTGCGCATCGGCCATCCGGACAACGCCTTCGCGCTGCAGACGGCTCAGCGTCCGGCTCACCGTCTCGATGGTGAGCCCCAGATGGTCAGCGATATCGGCGCGCGACATGCGGAACGCGATCACCTGTCCGTCGGTTGCGTCGGGCTCGTCGACGAGTTCCAACAGAAAATCGGCGATCCGTTCTTCCGCCCAAAGACGCCCGGTCCGGAACTGCATCCTCTCCCGCGCCACCAGCTCCATGGTCATCGCCTCGACCACCGCGCTGCGCAGAGAGGGCGCCTCCGCGCAGCGATGCTCGAGCGCGTGCACGGAAAAGCGGATGATCGAACTTGTGGTGACGGCCTCGATGGAATTGCGGAACGCGCTGGTCGCCCCGAGCCCGATCACGCCGCCGCGCCGGACGAAGCGTCCGATATGGCGCCGGCCGTCCGGCGTCATCCGCACGCATCGGACAAGCCCCGAGAGCACGCCGATGACGTCGGTGCGTTCCTCTCCCTGCGCCGCGATC
The DNA here is from genome assembly GCA_023384105.1 of Hyphomonadaceae bacterium. Taxonomy (GTDB): domain Bacteria; phylum Pseudomonadota; class Alphaproteobacteria; order Caulobacterales; family Aquidulcibacteraceae; genus Vitreimonas. The sequence goes on from JAHDXR010000011.1 coordinate 139,057, forward strand.
TGCTGATCCGGCCGCACGACGGAGATCACGCCGCGCGCTTCGGCGCGCAGCACGTCAAGCGGCCGCCTGGACGCGGCCGGCGTGTTCGCGATGCAGTGCAGGCGCTCCATGGCGATCGTACCGGGCGCTCAAAGCCAGTAATTGTTCGCCGCCGCGATCGTGCGAAAGTGGACGGCGACAACCTCGGACGCAGCGATCAGCTGCGCCGGCTCCTTTTCATAGACGAGACGCTGCGCCTTCCGCATCTCGGCGTCCGGCTGCATGGCCTTGATTGTAAGCCGCGCCAACTTGACCGCCAGTTCAAGGCCCTCTTCGGGGTTTTTCGTCACCAGGGTCGCAACACTGTTACCGGACATCGGCCTCATCTCCCATGAGCGACAGCCCGCACGCTCTATTGAAGTATATTACTTACATATTTTCTCTGAATCTATACCTCCGCCGCGCCGCGCGCGTTTGCGATCGCCGGCCAGCTCCATGCCGGTCGCCAGATGACCGGACGCGCGAGCGGCCTGCGCACTTCGCCTGAGACAGGATCGAGCCGGGACCGCGCCCCGAGGAAGGCGGCGCAGCGAGCCCCCTGGAGCCGGCGGTCACGCGCCGGAACAAGCGCTCCGAACGCGGATCTTCCCCTTCGCGCCGGCCGCTTGATCTTCATAAAGTCTTGCCTTGCAAGTTACTTTTGATCCGCTGCGGACGCCGGCCCGATGCGTTCCGGAATTTTGCAGGCTTCCGGAGAGCCGGCTATGCCGTTACGTCATCATCAGCCATTACAGCGGTTTCTGTATTTTTTTGAGCACAGGTGACGACCATATGCACTCGTCCAGATGCGGCGGACGCATAAAGCGATTTACATCTACAGTCTCGTCATGCAAGTTATAAGAACCCCTGCGCGACAAAGGGGACGGGGAGATGTTGTATGCACAATGACACCAGGAAATCGGCGAGGCGCACACTTTCAATGGCCGCGCTGGCCACGGTCGCGGCGGCCGTGACGCCGCCGCCGGCTTTGGCGCAGGAGGAGGCCTCGGTCGGGCTTGAGGACATTGT
>JAHDXR010000012.1 GCA_023384105.1 Hyphomonadaceae bacterium
CAACTACTTCGCCGCCGCCGGATACGGTGCTACCTGAACGGAATCTGCGCTAGCCCCCAGACCCCAGCACCCAGCCCCTATCTAACCCGCCGCGTTCACGATCGCGAACAGCAGGTGGTCCCTCCAGGCGCCGTTGATCTTGAGATAGGCGCGCGCCACGCCCTCCTGCGCGAAGCCGGCTTTTTCCAGCACGCGGCGCGAAGCCATGTTGTCCGGCTGGCACGCGGCTTCGACGCGGTGCAGCTCCAGATCCTCGAAGGCGTAGCGGACGACGGCGCGCACGGCGGCGGTGATGTAGCCCTTGCCGGCGAACATCTCGCCGGCCCAGTAGCCGAGCGAGGCGGTCTGGGCGACGCCCCGGCGCACGTTCGAGAGCGTCACGCCGCCGAGCAGCTGATCGTCCTCCTCGCGGAAAACAAGCAGCGCATAGGCCTTGTCGTCGCGCGCATCCTCGGTGTAGCGGCGCAGCTTGTAGCGGTAGGAGCCGCGCGAGGTTTCGTCCTGGGCCCAGGTCGGCTCCCAGGGGGTCAGGAAGTTACGGCTGGCCTCGCGCACCTCGGCCCAGTCGGTGTAGTCGCGCGCTTCCGGGGCGCGCAGATACACGCCCTCGCCGTCGATCCGGCGCCCGCCTTCGCTGTCCCTGCGCATCAAGACCATATTAAAAGTGTGCCTGAAACGCGTCGAGCGCGCCATGCCCTGCTTTTGGCCCGAGCACCGCCGCGCAGGCCGGTCCCGCCAGCGCCGCCTGCGCCGCCGCCTGCACGTCGGCCGCCGTCACCGCCTCCAGCCTGGCCCGGATTTCGGCGAAATCCATCAGCCGGTCGCGCAGGAAGACCTGCCCGACGCGCGCTTCCGCCCGCGCCGACGGCGCCTCCAGCCCCATCAGCATCTGCGCCCGCGCCACCGCCTTGGCCCGCGCCAGCTCCTCCTCGCGCGGCCCCTCCGCCGCCATCCGCGCCAGCTGGTCGCGCACGATCGCCGCCACGGTGGCGGCGTTCTCCGGCGCGCAGCCGGCATAGACGCTCAGCCGCCCGTCATCCTCGAACGTGTCGAGGAAGCTGTCGATCGCATAGACGAGCCCGCGCTGTTCGCGCACGTCCTGGAACAGGCGCGAAGACATGCCGCCGCCGAAAATCTCGGACATCAGCCGCAGCGCGTAGAGCTTGTCTGCGCCGGACGGCACGCCGGGCCAGGAGAATACGAGGTGGGTCTGCTCCAGCTTGCGGGTTTCGCCGGCGCGGCCGGGCTGCGCCTGCGCGCCGGCGCACGGCTCCGCCGCGCGCGCTTTGAGATGGCCGAACCGCTTTTCCGCAGTCTCGACGAACGCGTCGCGGTCGAACGCGCCGGCGATCGCGATCACGACGCGGTCGGGCGTCATGTGCGCGTCGTGGAACGCGCGCAGCGTCTCGACGCCGACGTTCGCCAGCGTCTCGTCCGCGCCGAGGATCGGGCGTCCGAGCGGCTGGTTGGGATAGAGCGCGCCCTGGTGCAGTTCGAACACGCGGTCGTCCGGCACGTCGAAAGCCTCGCCGCGCTCCTGGGCGACGACGCCCTTCTCCTTCTCCAGATCGTCCGGCGCCCAATGCGGCTCGAACAGGACGTCGGCGATCAGATCGAGCGCGAACGGGGCGTGCTCGGCGACCACGCGCGCGTAGTAGGAGGTGCGCTCATAGCCGGTGGCCGCATTCATCACGCCGCCGACATTCTCGATCGCCTCAGCGAACTGGCGCGCGTCGCGGGCGCCCGCGCCCTTGAACGCCATGTGCTCGAACAGATGGGCGATGCCGTTGAGCTCCGCCGGCTCCCAGCGCGCGCCGACGCGCTGCCACACGCCCAGCGCAGCGGTGCCCAGACCCGGCATGGGATCGAGCGCAACGCGGACGCCATTGGGCAGGCGGAGAAGTTCTAGCTCCACGCCCGGCTCCGCTCGCGAATGTAGCGCTGCACCGCTTTCGCGTCCGCCGGCAGCGAATCGAACTTCTCCGGACGCGCGAACAAGTCGGCGCACTTGCGCGGCAAGGGCGGGCGTTCGCCGGTGGCGCGCTCGACCGTCTCGGGAAACTTCGCCGGATGCGCGGTGGCGAGAAACACGACCGGCCCGCCCGTCAGCGCGCCCGCGGCCTTGGACCGCGCCGCATAGCCGACCGCCGTGTGCGGGCAGATGGCGGCGTCGTCCTGCGCGCTCCACGCCATCGTCTGCAGCGTCTCCGCGTCGTCCGCGTGCGCAGCGGCGAAATCGGCGCGCAGCCGTTCGAGCGCGGCGGGCGGAATGTCGAAGCCGCCGGACTGCGCCAGCCGCGCATAAAGCCGGCCCACCGCCGCGCCATCGCGATCCAGCGACTCGAACAGGATGCGCTCGAAATTCGACGCGACCTGGATGTCCATCGCCGGCGACAGCGTCGCCTGCGAGGCGCCGCGCTCGTAGCGCCCCGTGTTCAGCGCGCGCGCGAGGATATCGTTGGCGTTGGTGGCGAGCACGATGCGCCCCACCGGCGCGCCCATCTGCTTGGCGACCCAGCCGGAATAGGCGTCGCCGAAATTGCCGGTCGGCACGATGAAATCGACGCCGCCATGCGCGCAGAGCGCGTGCGCCGCGACCTGATAGTACACCGACTGCGCCACGATCCGCGCCCAGTTGATCGAGTTCACGCCGGAGAGCTGCGCGCGCGCCGCGAAGTCGCTGTCGGCGAACAAACCCTTCACGATCGCCTGGCATGCATCGAAATCGCCCTCGACTTCGATCGCATGCACGTTGGCGGCGCCCGCGGTGGTCATGAACCGGCGCTGCACGTCCGACACCCGGCCCTTCGGCGTCAGCACGAAGAGATCGACCCGCTCGCGCCCCTTCAGCGCCTCGACCGCGGCGCCGCCGGTGTCGCCCGAGGTCGCGCACACGACGCTCAGCCGCGCGCCGCGCTTCTGCAAGGCGAGATCGTAAAGCGGCCCGATCAGCTGCATCGCCACGTCCTTGAACGAGAGCGAGGGGCCGTGAAAAAGTTCGAGCAGCCAATCGGCGGTGCGCACTTGCCGAAGCGGCGTCACCGCCTCCGGCCACTTCCCGCGCCAAGCGCCGTCGCGCGGATCGGGGGGGGCGTCGATATAGGCGTCGCCGGCGAGCTGGGCGGCTTCGTCCGCGGAGAGGTCGTCGCCCGCGAACGCCTTGAGCGCATGCGCCGCGACATTGGCGTAATGGCTGGTTGCGACCCGGCGCGGTTCGAGTCCGAGCGGGGGCCAGCGCGCCGGCGCGTAGAGCCCGCCGTCCGGCGCCATGCCCGCCAGCACCGCGTCGAGAAAGGAAACAGCGGGCGCGCCGCCGCGAGTGGAAATGTAGCGCATCAGTCCTCAGGCCGGCGCGCGCCCGTGAAGACGAGCCGCCCGACGCTCACATGATAGGCGAAATAGATGACGATGAGCACCATCGCGAGCCCGTACCAGGTGATCGCATAGCCCATGTGCCGCTCCGGCGGCAGCCGATCGGCGCCGGGCGCCAGGGCGAACGGGTTGGCGGTCGCGCGCCCGTCGGCGCCGACATAGGAGCTGGCGAGGTAATAGTCGGCCACCTGCTCCAGGCCGGCGTTGCGCCCCATGGCGGCGAGATCGACCGCGAACCAGAGCCGCTGCAGCGGCCGGGGCGCCAGCGTCAGCGGCGCGGGCGGTTCGGGCCGGATCGAGGCGCCGCTGATCGGCGCGCCGATCCGGAGCAGCGCCGGCACGCGCACCTCGTCCGCGTTCGGCGGCTCGACGTCCGGGATGAAGTCGGCGTCTATGAACACGACGGTGTCGCCGTACTGCACCGGCGCGAACACGCGCCAGCCCTGCTCGCGCGTATCGGCGCGCACGCCATAGACGAACTGAATGCCGCCGGCGATCGGCTGGTAGCTCGCAATCGTCATCTCCGGCACCGGCTCCTCGGCCAGCGCCGCCTTTTCCTCGTAGCGCTCCCACTGCCAGCGGCCGAGCACGATCAGCGCGGCGAACGCGAGCACCGCGGCCACCGTCATCAGCTTCAGCGGGCGGAAACGGATCATTCGACGTCCTGGCGGGTCGCCTCGCCCGCCTTGTGCGTCCATTGCAGCGCAAACAGCACGGCCTTGAACGGCGGCAACAGCGCAAGGCAGAGCGCAATTGCGGCCGCCATGGTGATGGTCAAGGCGAGCCAGCCGGGCAGGTCGAGCCCGTATTGCAGGATGATCAGCAGCGGCGCGACGATGGCGCCGACGATTAGGATCACGAACACGGCTGGGCCGTCGCCGGAATCCGCCGACTTGAAGTCGGCCCCGCAGGCGCGGCAGCGTTCACGGAACTTGAGGTAGCCTTGGTACAACTCGCCCTGCCCGCATTGCGGGCAGCGGAGCTTCAGCCCCGCCACCCATGCGGACGGACGCTCGTTCAGCGCACTCAACGCGACTGCATCGTCAAGTACGGCATCACGTAGACGAAGGTGAAGAGGAAGAGCCACACCACGTCAACGAAGTGCCAATACCAGGCGGCGGCCTCCAGGCCGAAATGCTTCTGCGGCGTGAACTGGCCGGCCATCAGGCGCAGCAGGCACACGAACAGGAAGATGGTGCCGATCACGACGTGCGCGCCATGGAAGCCGGTCGCCATGAAGAACGAGGAACCGTAGACGTTGGCGTTGCCGACGCCGTCCGGATTGCCGAAGGCGAAGCCCGCTTCCGGATACTCGACGCCGAACTGCACCCAGCTGAACAGCACGCCGAGCAGCACGGTCAGAATGAGGCCCAGGCGCGCGCCGTTGCGGTCGCCCTGCTGCAGCGCGTGGTGCGCCCATGTCACGGTCGTGCCCGAGAGCAGCAGGATCAGCGTGTTGATCAGCGGCAGGTGGAAGGGATCGAAGGTCTCGACGTGCGGCGGCGGCCAGTTGGCCCAGGCGGCGGCGGTGGCCTCGTCCCAGGTCGGCACCAGCCAGTCGGCGCGGTGGCCATGGAAGATCGCCAGTTCGAAGAACATCCAGAACCAGGCGACGAAGAACATCACTTCCGAGGCGATGAACAGGATCATCCCGTAGCGGAGGCCGATATCGACCACCGGCGTGTGATCGCCGGCGCGGCTTTCCTTGATCACGTCGCCCCACCAGCCGATGCAGGTGACGGCGAGAATGGCGACGCCGAGCAGGAACAGGGTCCAGTGGCCCTTGCCGAAGAAGAAGTCCGCCTCGTTCGGCGACAGCCCGCGCATCAGCACCACCGCGCCGATCGCCATGATCAGCGCGCCCACCGAAGCCGTGAACGGCCACGGGCTCGGATTGACCAGGTGGTAGTCGTGTTTGACTTCGCCGTGCGCCATTTGGTCCCTCATGCGCGATGCCGGAGCGAACTCCGGACTAAGTCTCAATCCTCAACCCGCCGTATCCGCCGCCGCGTTGGTGGAGCGGAAGAACGTATACGACAAAGTCAGCGTGCCGATCTCGGCGGTGTCGGGGTCGTTCACGATCTCCGGATCGACGAAGAACACCACCGGCAGCTCGGCCTCCTCTCCCGGCGCCAGCAGGCGGTCCTGGAAGCAGAAGCATTCGAGCTTGGCGAAATACTGCCCGGCGACGTGGGGCGTCACGTTGTAGGTCGCGCGCGCCACGACGGGCTCATCGGAAAGGTTGCGCACCGTGTAGAAGGCGAGCCCGGTTTCGCCGATGCGCAAGGACTCGCTGATCTGCTGCGGCGCAAAGGCGACCGGCAGATCGGGCGCGATGTTGGAATCGAACCGCACCCGGATGCGGCGGTCAAGAATCTGGCTGGGCGCAGCGCTCGCCTCCTGCGTCGTGCCGCCATAGCCGGTCAGCTTGCAGAACGCGTCGTAAAGCGGCACCGCCGCCGCCGCGAGCCCGGCCATCCCCAACACAACGGCGACGACGACGCCCGCCGTCATCGCCATGCGCTTTTGGGTCGGCGGCGGGCTCATTGGTGCAGCCCCGCTTGCAGCTTCGTCAGCGTGATCAGGAACACGAGCCCGACGAAGGCCGCGATCGACAGCGCAATCCAGAGATTGCGGCGCTTGCGGGCTTTGAGTTCTTCCGGCGTCATGATCGCGCTCATGCCGCCACCCGCTCGACCAGCACGGCGGCGAACAGCGCAAACAGGTAGAGGATGGAAAAACCGAACAGGTCGCGCGCGGGCTTGTCCTGCGCCGGCTCGCCCTCGCCCGCCCCCGAACGCAGCACGCGCCAGGCCAGGAACACGAAGAACAGCCCGCCCACGGCGGCGATCGCACCGTAAACCCAGCCGACGAGACCGCTGAACGCCGGCGCGAGCCCGAGCGGCGCGAGCAGCAGCGAATAGGCGAAGATGTGCCGGCGCGTGGCCTTCGCGCCGTGCGTCACCGGCAGCATCGGCACGTTAGCCGCCTCGTAATCGGCCTTCTGCAGCAGCGACAGCGCCCAGAAGTGCGGCGGCGTCCAGAAGAAGATGATGGCGACCAGGATGATCGGATCGAGCGTCAGCGCGCCGGTCTTGGCCGCCCAGGCGATCGCCGGCGGCAGCGCCCCGGCCAGGCCGCCGATGACGATGTTCTGCGGCGTCGAACGCTTCAGCCACATCGTGTAGACGACGGCGTAGAAGAAGATCGTGAACGCCAGCAGCCCCGCTGCGAGCGGACCGGCGGCAAGCTGCATCGTCACCACCGACAGCGCCGAGAGCGTGAGCCCCAACATCAGCGCGTCTTCGCGCTCGATGCGCCCGGACGGGATCGGCCGGCGCCGCGTCCGCGTCATGATCGCGTCGATGTCGGCGTCGAACCACATGTTGAGCGCGCCCGAGGCGCCGGCGGCGATCGCGATCGACAGGATCGCGGCGAAGCCGAGCACCGGATCGCCCGCCCCCGGCGCGGCCACGTAGCCGACCAGGCCGGTGAACACCACCAGGCTCATGACGCGCGGCTTCAGCAGCGCGAGGTAATCGCTCGCGCTCGCCGTGTGCATCCGTGGTTCGACCGATACGTCCGTCATTGCTCCAGTCAGTAATCGGCAGTCAGTCGTCAGTCGGCTTTCGAGCGTGATGGGCCTCTGCTGACTTCTCCCTGCCGGCTAATGCCTACTAGTGATGCGCATCCGGCTTGATCACCGGCAGTTCGTTGAACTGGTGGAACGGCGGCGGCGAGGAGAGCGTCCATTCCAGCGTGGTCGCGCCCTCGCCCCACGGATTGGCGCCGGCCTTGCGGCGCACCATGAACATCTCCGCCACCGTGACCAGGAACACGAGCACGCCCACAGCCGTGATCGCGTAGCCGATCGAGGAGATGTGGTTCCAGTACGTGAACGCTTCCGGATAGTCGATATAGCGGCGCGGCATCCCTTGCAGACCGAGGAAGTGCTGCGGGAAGAAGATGATGTTCACGCCGATGAACATGATCCAGAACTGCAAGCCGGCCAGGAAGCCGTTGTAGCGATAGCCGCTCATCTTCGGGATCCAGTAGAAGAAGCCGCCGAAGATCGCGAACACGGCGCCCAGCGAGAGCACGTAGTGGAAGTGCGCGACGACGTAGTACGTGTCGTGAAGCGCCGTATCGATGCCGGAGTTCGCCAGCACGACCCCGGTGACGCCGCCCACCGTGAACAGGAAGATAAAGCCGATGGCCCAGAGCATCGGCACTTTGAAGTCGATCGAGCCGCCCCACATGGTGGCGATCCAGGAGAAGATCTTGATGCCCGTCGGCACGGCGATGACCATCGTCGCGGCGACGAAATAGGCTTCGAGATCGAGCCCCATGCCGACCGTGTACATGTGGTGCGCCCACACGATGAACCCGATCACGCCGATCGCGACCATGGCGTAGGCCATGCCGAGATAGCCGAAGATCGGCTTCTTCGAGAACGTCGAGACGATGTGGCTGACCATGCCGAAGCCCGGCAGGATCAGGATGTACACTTCCGGGTGGCCGAAGAACCAGAACAGGTGCTGGTACATCACCGGGTCGCCGCCGCCGGCCGGGTTGAAGAACTGCGTGCCGAAGTTGCGGTCGGTCAGCAGCATGGTCAGCGCGCCGGCGAGCACCGGCAGCGACAGCACCAAGAGCCACGCCGTCACCAGCACCGACCACGCGAACAGCGGCATCCGGTGCATGGTCATGCCCGGCGCGCGCATGTTGAAGATCGTGGTGATGAAGTTGATCGCGCCCAGGATCGAACTCACGCCGGCGATGTGCAGCGAGAGGATCAGGAGATCCATCGATGGGCCGCTATGGTGCGCGGGCGACGTCGACAGCGGCGCATAGAGCGTCCAGCCGCCGCCGAAGCCGGCAAGGTCGCCGTTGCCCGGCACCACCATCGACAGCAGCGCCAGGATGAACGAGGCCGGCAGCAGCCAGAACGAGATGTTGTTCATGCGCGGGAACGCCATGTCGGGCGCCCCGATCATTAACGGCACGAACCAGTTGCCGAAGCCGCCGATCATCGCCGGCATGACCATGAAGAAGATCATGATCAGGCCGTGCATGGTCACGACCACGTTGTAGGCGTGGTTGGAATCCATGTTGAGGTACTGCGCGAGCAGCGAGCCTTCGGTGAACACCTGAACGCCCGGCTCGGCCAATTCCCAGCGGATGAAGCCCGAGAGCGCGCCGCCGATCAGGCCGGCGAAGACCGCGAACACAAGATACATCGTGCCGATGTCCTTGTGATTGGTCGAATAGATCCAGCGCTTCCAATCGTAGAGGCTCGGACGATGGTCCTCGTGACCATGACCTTCGGCGTGAGCGGCTTCGTGCGTCATCTTCAGGCTCTCAAATCTCAGCGCGTCGGTTGGGCGGCGGGCGCGGACGGTTGCGCGGGCGCCTGGCTCGGGGCCGCGCCTTCGGGCGCGGGCAGCGCGCCGCCTTGCGCCGTGATCCACTGCTCCCAATCGGCGCGGCTGACCACGTGGATTTCAATCGGCATATAGGCGTGATTGACGCCGCACAGCTCGTAGCACTGGCCGTAGATCACCGAACCGACCGGCACCATCGACGAGTCGACGTTGAACCAGCCTTCGTTCACGCGCCCCTGGATCGCATCTTCCTTCACGCCGAACGCGGGCACGCCGAAGGAGTGGATCACGTCGTTGGACGTCACCAGCACGCGGACGGTGGTGTCGGCGGGCACCAGCAGCGGCTCCGTCGTCGCCAGCAGATAAGGGCGGTTCTGCGCGCGCGCCTCATCTTCCGGCAGCAGGTTGGCGGTGATGGCGACGCCCTGGTCCGGATACTCGAAATTCCAGAACCAGGAATTGCCCGTCACCTTGAGCGTGATCTCAGCGTCTTCCGGGATGCGCTCCTGCGCATAAAGCAGCGGGAACGACTTCCACGCGATCGCGACCAGGATCAGCACCGGCACGATGGTCCAGATCACTTCGACCAGCATGTTGTGGGTGAATTTGCGCGGCGTCGGATTGGCGCGGCGATTGTAGCGCACGATCACCCACAGCAGCAGCGCCAGCACGAACAGCGTGATGGCGACGATGATCGTGAGCAGAAAGCTGTGGAAATCGTGAATCTGACTCATGATGCCGGTGGCCGGCGCCTGCAGATCCAAGCCCTGCGGCGTCGGCGCGCCAACGGCGGCGTGTGCTGTGCCTGCAAGCGACACTACGCTCGCCGTCAAACCTGCGATCAAAGCACTTCGCCTCACGCAATGATCCTCCTCAAGACTCAGCGTCGGTATGGCGCGCGCCGAAGCCGCCGCCTATAGTCGCAGGGCGCGGCTTTTGACCGCGCCTTGCCGTTCTGTAAGTCTTCTAGTTAGGGGGAGCTAGCATGATCCGCGCTTGGCTTCCAAGGCGCTTCTCGGCAAGCGCTCCAGCGCTGGCGCTCCTTATAGCTGCGGCCGCCGCCACCGCGGCGCCGGCGCAAGACCCGCGCACGGAGCCGCGCTCCGTCACCGTGATCGGCGGCGACGCCAGCGCCAATCGCTGCGCCGCAGCGGTCATGGCCAATAACATCGCCGACGCAACGATCGACACCTGCACCCGCGCCCTGAGCTACCGGCGCATCACCCGGGAGGCCCAAGTCCAGGTGCTGGTGAACCGGGGCGTCACCCATCTGCGCCGGGGGGAGAACGAACTGGCCGTCGCCGACTTCGACGCCGTCCTGGCCATCGACCGCCGCAACGCCGAGGCCCACCTGAACCGCGGCGCGGCGCTGCTCCAGATGCAGCAGCACGGGCCGGCCATCGCCGCGATCACCGAGGCGCTGAGCCTGGGGGTCCGCGAGCCGCACAAGGCGTATCTGAACCGCGGCATCGCCCGCGAGGCCCTGGGCGATCTCCGCGGCGCCTATGAAGACTACGATACCGCCCTCCAGATCCAGCCGGATTGGGGGCCCGCCAGCGCCGAACTGGCCCGGTTCGCCCTCGGCCGCCGCGAGCATCTCGCCAACGTTCTGGACACCCCCACGCCCTGATCGGCGTGCGAAGGGCGAACGCCCCGCCGCGCCGAGACCCGACTCGCCTCCTATATTGAACGGCGACACCCGAGGAGAGACCGATGGCCGATGGCGCCCCCCACCTGGAAGAAGCCGCCGAGATGGACTGGGACGCCGCCCGCCGCATCCTGGCCGAGGCCGCCAGCGGCGCCGACGACGGCGAGATTTTCGTCGAGGACAGCCGCGCCGAGAGTTTCTTCTGGGACGACGGCCGGCTGAAATCGGCCTCCTATGACGCCAGCCAGGGCTTCGGCCTTCGCGTCGTCGCCGGCGAGCGGGCGGGCTACGGCCACGCCAGCGTGCTGGAGACCGAAGCGATCGAACGCGCCGCCCAGGCCGCCGCCGCGGTGAAGATGGGTCACCAGGGGACGCTCGACGTGAGCCCGGCGCGGGTGAACCGGCGCCTCTACGCCGACTTCGATCCGATCGAGTCCCCGAGCTTCACCGCCAAGACCGACCTGCTGGCGGAGATCGACGCCTACTGCCGCGCCAAGGACCCGCGCGTCGTGCAGGTCGCCGCCAACCTGTCGGGCGCCTATCGCGGCCTCACCATCCTGCGCCCGGACGGCGCCAAGCTTTCCGACAACCGGCCGCTGGTGCGGATCAACATCTCGGTCACGGTCGAGCGCGACGGCCGGCGCGAGTCCGGCTCGGCCGGCGCGGGCGGGCGCGAGCCGTATGAGGTTTTCACCTCACCCGAGCGCTGGAAGGCGCTGGCCGACGAGGCGCTGCGCATCGCGCTCGTGAACCTCGACGCCATCCCCGCCCCCGCCGGCGAGATGGACGTCGTGCTCGGTCCGGGTTGGCCGGGCGTGCTGCTGCACGAAGCGGTCGGTCACGGACTTGAGGGCGACTTCAACCGCAAAGGCACGAGCGCCTTCTCCGGCATGGTCGGCCAGCGCGTCGCCTCGCCGGGCGTCACCGTGGTCGACGACGGCACGCTGGAAAACCGCCGCGGCTCGCTCACCATCGACGACGAAGGCACGCCGACGCAGCGCACCGTGCTGATCGAGGACGGCATCCTCAAAGGCTATCTGCAGGACCGCATGAACGCGCGCCTCACCGGCGTCGCGCCAACCGGCTCGGGCCGGCGCGAAAGCTACGCCCACAGGCCGATGCCGCGCATGACCAACACCTTCATGACCGCCGGCGACAAAGACCCCGGCGAAATCCTCGCCTCCCTGAAGCGCGGCGTCTACGCAGTTAATTTCGGCGGCGGACAGGTCGACATCACGTCCGGCAAGTTCGTGTTCCAGTGCACCGAGGCCTACCTGGTCGAAGACGGCAGGATCAAAGCACCGATCAAAGGCGCCACCCTGATCGGCGACGGCCCTTCCGCACTGACGCGCGTGACCATGATCGGCAACGACCTCAAGCTCGACGAAGGCGTCGGCACCTGCGGCAAAGGCGGGCAGAGCGTCCCGGTCGGAGTCGGCCAGCCCACGCTGTACATCAAGGGTCTGACGGTCGGCGGCATGTAGGCCGAAGGCCCCGATTTACAATTCCGAGAATCGAAGCAGAAGCTTGCGCATCCCAATGTCTGGGGAGGTTGATAGCTATGGCTGCTAAGAAGAAGACGGCGACCAAGGTCGCCAAGGCCGCGCCGAAGGCGAAAGCCAAGAAGGCCAAGAAGAAGTAAGCTTCTTCACGCCGGAAATTACGAACGCCGCCGGGGTCGCTCCCGGCGGCGTTTTCGTTTTCAGTCGTCGTGCGCGCCCGCCGCTTCGTCGCATTGCAGGCGGCGGCGCCCCGAAAAAACCGCCACGCCCCGCATCTATGTCAGCCGCTGCAATCATCCTGAAACATGCAGCCGCGCCTTTGCGCGCGAGCAGCACGCCGCGGGAGACGGCGCGACGGGAGGGACCGAACGAATGCTGGGACGCATGATGGCGTCGGCGCTCGCGCTGACCGGCATGGCGTACGCGCAGGCGCCGGGCGAAGGCGAAACCGGCGTTACTCCGCCGGATTGCCTGCCGACGCCGCAATGCGCGGCGGCGCCCGTGCAGTCCAGCGCCGACCGCGTCGTCTACGACGCCGGCTTCTTCCGCCAGTACAATCCCTCGAACGCGCTCGACATGGTGCGCCAGACGCCCGGCTTTGCGCTCAATGGCGGCGATGACCGGCGCGGTTTCTCGGGCGCCGTCGGCAACCTGCTGATCGACGGCCTGCGCCCCAGCACGAAAAGCCAATCGCTCGACGGGATTCTCTCGCGCATTCCGGCGAACCAGGTCGTGCGCGTCGAGATTCTGCGCGGCGCGGCCGTTGCGGGCGATGCGTCCGGCCAATCGACCCTGCTCAACATCGTGCGCACGCCGAGCGCCGGCAGCGGCGTCTGGGAAGCGGGCTTCGAGCTGACCTCGCGCGATGTGCCCGCCCCGCGCGGCGAGATTTCCTATTCGGGCCGCAACGGCAACGTCGAATACGGCGTCGGCGCCTCGATCTACAGCCAGTATCGCGATCTGCCCGGTTGGCGCGCCTTCTACGACGGCGCCGGCGCATACGCGGGCCGCACCGAGACGCCCTCGCCGCGCGACACGCGCGAAGGCGCCGTCAACGGCAACATCGCCTTCCCGCTCGCCGGCGGCCGGCTCAGCGCGACCGGCCAGATCGACGGCTTCCGCTTCCACGCCGACAACGACTTCTATCGCTTCGACGCCGCCGACAATCCGGTCGGCGCACACCTGCAGGACTTCACCGAAGAGAATGTCGGGTTTGAAGTGGGCGTGAACTACGATCGCGACCTCGGCCCCTGGTCGATGGCGCTGATCGGTCTCGTCAACCGCAGCCGGTACGACAGCGACGAGGTCAATTCCTTCCATGACGGCGCCGGCACGCTCACCGGCGCGTTCCTGCAGGACATTCGCCAGGAGTCGGGCGAGACCATCGCGCGGGGGACGCTGGCGCGTCCCATCGGCGCGCGCCAGCGCATCGAGTTCGGCGCCGAAGCGGCGTTCAACTCGCTCGACCAGGAACTCGACGTCGGCGGCTCGCCGCCGCCGCCGGTGTTCGCCAACGCCAACGTGCTGATCGAGGAGGAACGCGCCGAGCTGTTCGGCTCGCACTCGTTCCGCCCTGCCGACAACTGGTCGATCGACACGCGCCTCGCCTGGGAAACGTCGACCTTCACCTTCACCGGCGACACCAATCAGGAGGTCGAGCTTTCGTACTGGAAGCCGTCGCTGCAGATTTCACGCACCTTCGCCGGCAACAACCAGGTGCGCGCCCGGATTTACCGCGATGTCGGCCAGATCGATTTCGGCGATTTCGTCTCGGCGGCGTCGACCGCCGACGCCATCATCTCCGGCGGCAACCCCGATCTCGTGCCGCAGACCTCCTGGATCGCCGAACTCGGCGCCGATCTCCGCTACAATGGCGCAGCGCTCAGCCTCACGCTCTCGCATCACCAGATCACCGACGTGGCCGACGTCGTCTACATTCCCGCCGCCGGCTTCGATGCGCCGGGCAATATCGGCGACGGCGAGGTGACGCGGCTCGACGTCAATTTCTCCACGCCCGTGCCTCTGATCCCGGGCGGGCGCCTCACCATCGAAGGCTATCTGCGCGACACCGAAGTCACCGACCCGTTCACCGGCCGGCAGCGCATCATCTCGTTCGCGCCGGAGTCCCAACTGGAGATCAGTTTCCGCCAGGACCTGCCGGACCTGCGCTTCTCCTGGGGCGTGGAAGTGTTCAAGGAAGGCGAGTTCCAGGCCTATCGCTTCAACGAGATCGACACCAACGAGGAAGGCCCCTGGGTCGACCTGTTCGTCGAAACCACGGCGCTGCCCAACAACGCCAAGCTGCGCGTCTGGGCGGCGAACATCTTCGACGGCGACGTGCGCCGCGACCGCCGCTTCTTCAACGAGCCCGACGGCTCGGGCGGCATTCTCGGCCGGCGCGGCGCCAACACCAGCCGCGAGCTGCGCCGGCGCCAGTTCGCAAGCGCGCCGTGGCTCATCGTGGAATTGAGCGGCAGCTTCTGACCCGTTTGGACCGCCGGCGATCCTCTCCAGCACTCGTTCACCCCGTTCTGGGCTGAAGATAAACGCCGGCGGTCCATCCCACACTTGCCGCGTTCCGCGCGCGGCGTACAAAATCGCCCTTATGGTTCTCCGCTCGACATCCCTCGCCGCGCTCGTCCTGCTCGCCGCCTGCGTTGCGCCGGGAGACGATGCGCCGTCTGCGCGCCCGGCGCCGCTTGCGAGCGAAGCGGTCCTCGCCGCCGCCGAGCAGGCGCCGCTCCAGCGCGGCAATCTCGAATGGAACCGGCCGTTCGAACCGTTCACGGTGATCGGCAACATCCATTATGTCGGGATGGACGGGATCGGCGCCTATCTGATCACGACGCCGGACGGCCACATCCTGCTCGACGGCGGCTTCGCGCAGAGCGCGCCGGCCATCATCGCCAATATCGAACGCCTGGGCTTCGACATCGCCGACGTGCGCTACCTGCTCAACAGCCACGCCCACCACGATCACGCCGCGGGCCTTGCCCGGCTGCAGCGCGCCAGCGGCGCGCAGATGATCGCGAGCGCGCCCGATTGGCCCGCGCTCGAAGCCGGCCGCTTTCCGTTCGGACCGTCGGAAGCGGTGCGGTTTCCGCCCGTGCGCGTCGATCGCGTCATCGCCGACGGCGAAACGGTCGCGCTGGGCGGCGTCGCGCTCACCGCCCACATCACGCCGGGCCATACCCCAGGCTGCACCTCGTGGAGCATGGACGTCGCCGGCGCGGACGGCGCGCGCCATCGCGCGTTCTTCCATTGCAGCGCGACGGTGGCCGGTCAGAGCCTGATCCCGCCCGCCTATCCGACGATCGTCGCCGACTTCCAGTCCACGTTCGCGCGCGTGCGCGAGATCGACGCCGACGTGCTGCTCACCAACCATCCGGGGTTCATGGACATGCATGCGCGGCGCGCGCGCCAGATCGCCGGCGACGCCGATGCGTTCGTCGACCCGGAGGCGCTCGATGCGTTCAATGATCGTCTGGAGCGCGCCTTCCACGCCGAACTCGCCCGCCAGAGCGCAACGCAGCGCTAAGGGGCCGCCGCGTCAGCGCGAGCGCGGCGCGCGCCGCTTCGCCGCCGGCGCCGGGCCCTCGGTCTCGAACATCGGGTTCGCGTCCCAGAGGCCGGCGAACGGCGCGTCCTGCAGATAATCCGGCAGCCGCGCGCTCAACGCCTTCTCATTGGCGACGGAAATGATCTGCTGATCCTTGGTCATGGCGCGCAGCGTATCGGCGTTGATGTCGCCGATCAGGTCCGAGCTTTCCTTCGCCATCAGATGATTGGCGACGCCGAACAATTGGAATACGCCGGCATTGTTGAAGATGGTGCGCCAGTCCTTCGGATAGAGCCGCTGCAGCTGCGACAGGTCCTGGAAGAACGGCCACACCTGCAGGCCATAGCCGCGCAGCAGCGTCATCGACTGGCGCAGGGGGCCGAATTCGCCGAGTTGGGCGCACTCGTCGAGCAGGAACAGAGTCGAACGCTTCGGGCGGCGCTTGCGGCCCATCACCGTGAGCATGAGCGCGCCGACCCAGAGCCGCAGCAGCGCGCCGTGGCTTTCGAGCTTGTCCGGCGGGATGACGATGTAGATCGTCATCGGATCGCCGCGGCGCACCGCGTCGAGGCTGATGGTCGACTTCGACAGCGACCGCAGCGCCGAATCCGAGTTCACCACCTTCAGATACGATTGCGCGGTCGAGAGAATGCCCGAGCGGGTCTGCTCGGTGATCGGCAGGAAGCTCGAAATGTTCTGCTTCGACAGCCGGTTCAGGTTCTCGTGGCTCTCGATCAGCGCGGCGAGATTATAGACCGCGTCGTCGCTCATCAGGATTTCGCGCACCTTGCCGAAATGGCGTTCGCTCTTCGGCGCTGTCTCCGCCACCGCCGCGATCACGCCCGACATCAGCGAGCGGCCCCAATTGTCCCAGAACGGCTCCTTGTGGAAGCCGACATCGCCGGCGAGCAGCGAAGCCAGCATCTCGGCGTCGGCGTCGAGCAGCGCGCCCGGCCGGTTGAACAGGTCGAACGGGTTCAGGCTGTCGGTGCGCTTGGAGACCGCGCCGAACGGGTCGAGCAGGCGGACCTCCTGGCCCATCTCCTTGCGCCGGCGGGCGGTGACGTGCCAAGTCTCGCCCTTGGGGTCGATGACGATCACCGAGCCCTCGAACCGCAGCAGGTTGGGGATGATGACGCTGCGGCCCTTGCCGGCGCCGGTCGGGGCGATGGTCACCAGATGGCGGTCCTCGCCGTAGAGGATGGGCGCTTCGCCCTCGACCGCCGGCTCCGCCGCGCGCGGCGTGCCGAAGCCCATCGGCAGCTTGCCGCCGTCGTCCGCCTTCCAGCCGAGCAGCAGGTCCATGACCTCGGGGCGCGCCGCCGCCGAAGCCTCCGAGGGCTTCTTTCTGGAGCGGGTCGTGCGCGCGCGGGTCATAAGCACCTCCCCTCGGCCGCTGGGAGGATACGCGGCCGGGAATCGAACCTAGTCAAAAATCGAGGCCGGACCCGAGCCGGAATGCGGCGGAACCGCCGAACCCGTTAAGGCCAGGGACGAGGCGCCGTTCTGGCCCCGCCGGAAACTACATCAGCCGGAAAAAATCCCCGGCGCAACGGCTTGACGCCGTTCGGGGCATAACTATCCGACAAAGCTAATCGCCGGCCCTTTGGACCGGCGATTGCCTTGTTTTATAACGTTTTTATTCTTAACGAACGTCCGCCATCCACTTTTTCAGGATGGGCGAGATCAGCAGCAGCAGGACGCCGGTGGCGACCCCCAGAATGCCCACGGCGGTAAACACCGAGACATAGGCCTGCAGCTGCGCCGACGGGTTCACGACCACGCCGGCGATGGTGTCGGACGACGTCTGCTGCGCGATGATCGCGGCGAGAATGTGCGCGAGCGAACTCGACAAGAACCACACGCCCATCATCAAGCCGACGACGCGCGCGGCCGAAAGCTTCGTCACCATCGACAGCCCCACCGGCGACAGGAACAGTTCGCCCGTCGTGTGCAGCAGATAGAGCAGCGCGAGGAATACGAGCGGCACGCGGAAGTCCGGCCCCGCGAACTGCGTGCCCCACACCAGCACGAAGAAGCCCAAGCCCACCTGCACCAAGCCGAGCGCGAACTTCACCGGCGTCGAGGGCTCCATCTTGTGCCTGGCGAGCCAGAGCCACATGGCGCTGAACGGCAGCGCCAGGAGCACGATATAGCCGGCGTTGAAGCTCTGCGTCTGCGCCGCCGTCATCTCGTAGACGTCGCCGCCGAGGCCGGTCGTGTAGGCGATGTAGCCCGCCGCGCCCGCCAACAGCGAGAAAAAGATGACGCCATAGATCAGGATCACGGCGTCGATCTTCTTGCGGAGGAACGAGACGACCGAAACCAGCACCATGATCGCGGCGAGCGCGGCCACCACGAACAGCACGCCGGTGACGATGGTGTGGCCGAGCGTGCCGGATTGCGCCACCGTCAGATCGGTCGAGTTCTCGGCGTAGAGCGAGAGCGAGGAGCCCGCCTGCTCGAACAGCATCCAGAAGATGACGCTGAAGAAGATCAGGATCAGCGCCGCGACCATCTTGGTGCGCTCGGCGCCCTTGAAGCCGATCAAGGCGTAGCCGAGCACCAGCAGGAACAGCAGCGGCACCACGATCGGCAGCGCGTGCTCCATCAGTTCGGCCTGCTGCACCAGCAGCCAGGCCGGGATCACCGCGACGAGACCCAGCACCCAGAAGACGCCTTCCGTGAGCTTGCCGATCGGCCGCGGCGGATCGGCTTTGCCGTGCAGGTATTTCTGGCCGAACAGATACTGCACGAGGCCCAGCGCCATGCCGACGCCGGCCAGGCCGAAGCCGTACTTCCAGCCATAGGTCTGCCCGAGATAGCCGCAGGCCAGGGTGGCCAGGAAGGCGCCCAGGTTGATGCCCATGTAGAAGATGGTGAAGCCGCCGTCGCGGCGCGGATCGCCTTCGGCGTAGAGCGCGCCGACCGTGGTCGAGATGTTGGCCTTCAGGAAGCCGACGCCGATAATGATGAGCGCCAGCGAGAGATAGAGGATTTGGACGTAGAGCTGTTCCTGCTCGACGCGATCCGAATAGGCGCCGTGCTCGAAGGTGCGGATCATCCGATCGTCGTCCGCCGAATCCGTCGGGCCCGGATCGAACGCCACCGCGTCGCGGAGGCTGGTTTGTTCGAACTGGTAGGTCGCGCCATTGATCTCGACGACCGAGGTCTCGCCTTCGGCGCGGATCGGATAGGCGCCTTCGCCCTCGATATTGAGCGAGGTCGCCGGCGGCTCGCCGCAGGGCAGGCCGACCATGCTGCAGAGCGAATAGACGAAGCTCGGCGCTTCGGAGACGAGCGCGTAGGTCCCGCCTTCGAGACGGCGGGTCTGGCCGTTGGCGGTGAGATCGGCGTGCTCGCGCACGTCGAAGCGCAGGTTCGCGCGCCCTTCGGGAAGCTCGATATGCGCGACGCGGCCGGCGCCGCGGCCCTCGGCCGAGACCAGATAGCTCTGCCCGCCGGCTTCAAGATATTGCCGCGAGCCCGAGCCCTCGAACGCCATGCCGAAGTGGCCGAGCACCAGCAACGCCGCGCCGATGGTGACGGCCTTGCGGGCGCCGAGGAAGCGGTCGGCGATGACGCCGCCGATGACGGGGATCAGAT
Source organism: Hyphomonadaceae bacterium (assembly GCA_023384105.1). Taxonomy (GTDB): domain Bacteria; phylum Pseudomonadota; class Alphaproteobacteria; order Caulobacterales; family Aquidulcibacteraceae; genus Vitreimonas. The sequence goes on from JAHDXR010000012.1 coordinate 19,072, forward strand.
ACACAAGCGCCGCATAGGCGCCGTAGAGACCCTGGGCGTCGCTTTGGGAGAACAGGAAGTGCTGCGTGAGGTAGATCACCAGCAGCGCGCGCATCCCGTAGAACGAGAAGCGCTCCCACATCTCGGTGAAGAACAAGGTCACCAGGCCGCGCGGATGGCCCAGGAAGGTCTGCTCGTCGGAGCCTTGCGGCGCCCCGGCGGTTGTGTCGGTCATGTTTCATCCCCTGGGCGCACGCCCAAGCGCGCCGCCCTCCCTTAACTGGCCGACAGACAAGCCTTGCGTTTTTCGATGCGTCAAGCGCGGGACGCCGAACGGAGTTCGGGGTCGAGCACCCACCAGAAGGTCTTCCCCGGATTGGAGTCGAGCCAGAAACCGAGACGCCTCAGGGTGCGAACGGAAGCGACGTTTGCTGCATCGCAACCGGCCAAAATCGTTTCGGCGCCCGCTTCGTCGAACAGCCAATCGATGACGGCGCCGGCCGCTTCCACTGCATAGCCCTGCCGTCTGCGGCTTCTCGCGATACCGTAGCCGATCTCGAACTCGCGCGCCGCGCGCAGCGACGGCTCGAACCGCACGTCGCCGACCACCGCGTCTTCGTCGCAATGAATGGCGATCGCGCGGGTCGGCGCCGGGGCCGGCCCCCATGCGTGCGAGATCGACCGCGCGACAAGCCCCAGGCTGGCTCGGCACCACTCCGCCGGCGCGTCAGCGCCGATGCGGTCGGCGAACGCCGCCTGCCCGACGCGCGCGGCTTCGGCGAGTTCCGCCGTCACCGGCTCCAACCGCAGCCGCGGCGTGAACAAAGGGCGGTCGAGCGCACGCATGGCAAGAGCATGGCCCGCCGCGGCCGCTCCCGCAACAACGGACCATGGACCGCGGGTCTTCAGACACGCTTCTTTACACGGCGGCGTGGATGCGGGTCTGAAGACCCGCGGTCCTTTGATCAGTAAGCGCAAGCCTCGAACACCGGCCGCACGTCGCCGCTCCACTCGGTGCGGAAGCGTTCGATCAGGCGCTCGGCCGGCGTGACGCCGGTGGCGGCGATGTCGTCGAGTTCGCCGAGGAAATGGGTTTCGTCCTCGCCCGAACTGTCGAGCCGGGCGCGGGACTTCAAACCCTGACGCGAAATCGCCAGCGCGGCTTGGGCGATGTCGCGCGCGCTGTTGCCGCGGATCGGCGCGCGCAAGCCGAGCGCAGGAACGGCGCGGCGCAGCGCCTCGCGGTCCTCCGCCGTCCAGCTCTTCACCAGCGACCACGCCGCCTCGAGCGCCGCGTCGTCATACATGACGCCGGCCCAGAACGCCGGCAGCGCGCACAGGCGCGACCAGGGCCCCGAATCCGCGCCGCGCATTTCGAGATAGGTCTTCAGCCGCACTTCCGGAAAGATCGTGGTCAGGTGGTCTTCCCAATCCTGCGCCGTCGGCCGCTCGCCCGGCAGCGCCGGCATCTTGCCGTCCATGAAGGCGCGGAAGCTCTGGCCCGAACAATCGATGTACTTGCCGTCGCGATAGACAAAGTACATCGGCACATCGAGCGCGTACTGCGCGTAGCGTTCGAAGCCCATGCCGTCCTCGAACACGAACGGCAGCATGCCGGTGCGGTCTGGGTCGGTGTCGGTCCAGATGTGGCCGCGGTATGAAAGGAAGCCGTTCAGCCGGCCTTCCGCGAACGGCGAATTGGCGAACAGCGCGGTAGCGATCGGCTGCAGCGCGAGGCCGACGCGAAACTTCTTCACCATGTCGGCCTCGGAGGCGAAATCGAGATTGGTCTGCACCGTGCAGGAGCGGAACATCATCTGGCGCCCGAGCCGGCCGACCTTGGCCATGTAGGCGCGCATGATCTTGTAGCGCCCCTTGGGCATGATCGGCGTGTCTTCGAGCGACCATAGCGGCGAAAAGCCCAAGCCGAGAAACGCAATGCCGAGCTTGCCGGCGACCTCGCGCAGCTGCGCGAGATGCTGGCCGGTTTCCGAACAGGTCTGGTGCAGGTGCTCTAGCGGGGCGCCGGAGAGTTCGAACTGGCCGCCCGGCTCCAGCGTGATCGAGGCCATGCCCTGCTTCAGGGAGATGATGTTGCCGTCCTCCTTGACGCGCTCCCAGCCATAGGCGTCCGCCAGGCCGTTGAGCAGCGCGCCGATGCCGCGCTCGCCCTCGTACGGGACCGGCGCCAGCGTATCGCGATAGAAGGCGAACTTCTCGTGCTCGGTGCCGATGCGCCACGTCGAGCGGTCAGGCTTCGGCCCCTGCTCCAGGTGCGCGACGAGATCCCTGAAGCCCGTCAGCACTTGAGCCTTTTCCGGGGCCTTCTCTTTAGCTTTGGCCAAGCGCTTCCTCCGGGCGGCTGGTGTGCGGCATGTGGAGCGCCGATCGCGCCCGCGCAAGCGCTCACACCCCGCGCCAATCTCCCCACGACGCTTGAATAACGCTTAACGCCCCGATCGCAGCCGTCTCGGCCCGCAAAATACGAGGCCCCAGCGACACCGGAATGACATAGCTCATCCCCCGCAGCATCCGCCGCTCCTCGGCGGTGAAGCCGCCTTCGGGGCCGATCAGCAGGGCCAGCTTTCCCTGCGGGACATCGGCCAGCGTCTCCAGGAGCGGCCTGCCTCGTCCGCGCTCGCCGCCCCATGGCGCGGCCGCGTCGTCCCCGGCTTCGTCGGCATAGATCAGCGGGCGCGCCGCATCCCAGCCGTCGAGCGCCTTCGCCAGCGGCTGCGGCTCGGCGATCTCGGGCGCATCGAAGCGCTCGGTCTGTTCGGCGGCCTCGCGCGCGATCGCAGCGAGGCGCTCCGTCCGCACGGTCTCGGCGATCGTGCGCTGCGTGATCACCGGGCGCAGGCGGCGCGCGCCGAGTTCTGTCGCCTTCTCCACGATCAGATCGGTGGCGTGACGCTTCACCGGCGCGAACAACAGCTCCAGGTCCGGCGTGGCGCGGGGCTCGCGCAGCTTGTCCTCGACGCGCACGCTCATGCCGCGCTTGGTCTTGGCCGCGATCCGCGCCCGCCATTCCCCGTCGCGCGCATTGAACACGCGCACCGCATCGCCCGCATCGAGCCGAAGCACCGCGCCGACATGGCGCGCCTGTCCCTCCTCCAGCGCGATCTCCGCGCCGGGGCGCAGCACGTCCTCGATCAACAGGCGCGGCTCGGGCATGGCGCCTTGCTGCCAAGCGCGAGCGCCGCGCGCAAGCGCCTTCGCCCCTACGCCGCCTCGTCCGCGAGCAGTTCGCCGCGGCTCATGGCGTTGAGCTTGGCGTAGAGCCCGTGCGCGTCGATCAGCTCGGCGTGCTTGCCCTGCTCGACGATGCGGCCCTGGTTGAACACCAGAATGCGGTCGGCCTCGCGGATCGTGCTCAAGCGGTGCGCGATGACGATCGTCGTGCGCCCCTGCTTCAGCTCCGCCATCGCCGCCTGGACGTCGCGCTCGGTCGCCACATCGAGCGAGGAGGTCGCCTCGTCCAGGATCAGGATCGGCGCATCGGCGAGGAACGCGCGCGCCAGCGCCACCCGCTGGCGTTCGCCGCCAGAGAGTTTCACGCCGCGCTCGCCGACTTCGGTCTCGTAGCCGTTGGGCAGCGCCGCGATGAAATCGTGCGCCCGCGCGCGCCTGGCGGCGGCGATGACGTCCTCCATCGGCGCGTCGGGGCGCGCATAGGCGATGTTCTCGCGCAGCGAGCGGTGGAACAGCGCCGGATCCTGCGGCACCAGCGCTATGCTCCGCCGCAGGCTGGCCTGGGTGACGTCGCGCACGTCCTGGCCGTCGATGCGGATGACGCCGCCGTTCACGTCGTAGAGACGCTGCACCAGCTTCACGAATGTCGACTTGCCGGCGCCCGTCGGCCCGACGAGCGCCACCGTCTCGCCCGCCGCGACCTCGAGCGAGAAATCGCGATAGAGATTCTCGGCCGCGTTCTTGTAGCCGAACGACACCGCCTCGAACGCGATTTCGCCCTTGCCCGGCTTGAACGCGCGCGCGCCCGGGCGGTCCACCACGTCGGCTCGCTCCGCCGCATACGCAACCACGTCCTCGATGTCGGCGACGCCTTTCTGCAGATTCTGCACGTTCTCGCCGAGCATGCGCAGATAGCCGGAAACCAGCAGGAACGAGGTGATGGCGAACACCGCGTCGCCCGCCGTGGCGCGGCCGCGGCTCCATTCCAGCAGCACCAGGCCAAGCAGTCCCGCCTGCAGAATGAACAGCAGCATGTTCTGCAGCACCCAGGAATCCGTCGAACGCCGCCAGGTGCGGTTCGCCTCCGCGCGCCAACGGCCGACGATGGCATCGAAGCGCGCCTGCTCGCGCGCCTCGGCGCCGAACGACTTCACCGTCGCGTTCGACGTCACCGCATCCGCAAGCGCCGCGCCGATGGCCGTGTCGGCCTTGATGTATTCGCGCAGCGGCCTGGCGATGTAGAAGCGCCCCATCAGGTACGCCGCCAGCAGGAACGCCGCGATCGCGCCGCCCGTGAACAGGCCGATCGCCGGCCATTGCACGAACGTCATCGCCGTGACGCCGATCAGCACCGCGCCCGCCGGCAGCATGTACCAGACCATCGTGTCGGAAATGACGTCATAGGCGTTCATCGCCCGCGACACGCGCCGCACCGTGGCGCCGGCGAAATTGTCGGCGTGCCAGTCGGACGAGAAGCGCTGCACGTCGCGAAAACCGTCGCTGACGATGCGCTCCATGTTGTTGGAGGCGAACGGAATCCAGAAGCGCACGCCGATATTGCGCGCCATGTAGAAGACGAGCGCCAGCAGCGCGACGACGCCGTAGCCAGCCGCCGCCGCACGCCGCCCATCTTCCGTCGGGCCCGCCGTCAGCGTCTCCACCAGGCGCGCGGACGCGAACGGGAATGCGAGGTCCGCCGCCACCGCCAGCCCAAAGAACAGCCCGAACAGCGCAAGCTTCAGCGGCTGGCTCGACCAGTGTTTCCACATGAAGGCGGCGACCTGGCGCAAGCTGGCCTTGCGCTGGCCGCCTTCATTCTCATCGTCGAAATCAAACGTATCGCTCATCGGAACACCGAGACACAACGCGCGCCCCGCCCAGGCGGGTCAACGCACAACGGACTTGGGAAACGAAGCGCTGGAAGCGAAGCGTCGGCGACGCAAGAACACCCACAGCACGGCTTGCTTCGCGAGGCGGCTTCCCCGATCGCAGCCGGGGATTTGGAGCCCGAGCGCAGCACGCGCCTCGAACTCAACGGCGGCCGTCCGCGGCGCCGTACTTATTTGAGGCGGGTGTTCATCCAGGCGGCTCCTCTTATCGAAGGGCCGCTCCCATACCGCTTCCGCGCCCTTGCGTAAAGCAAAAGCCGCGCGCATTAGCGAAACGTGACCGATTTGAAACCCGCCGACGCGCTGAAGCGGCATTGGACCGATGCGTTGCCGTCGGCATGGAAGCCGTATGCGCAGCTGTCGCGGCTGGACCGGCCGATCGGCTGGCAATTGCTGCTGCTGCCGTGCCTGATGGGCGTAGCCGTCGCGCGCACCGGTTACGGCTTCTACTGGGAAGACGCGCGCTATGCGCTCGCCTTCGTGCTGGGCGCGGTCGCCATGCGCGGCGCCGGCTGCACCTATAACGACATTCTCGACCGCGACATCGACGCGCAAGTCGAGCGCACGCGCCTCAGGCCGCTGCCGTCGGGCGCGGTCTCGCTGAAGCAGGCCAGGGCGTGGCTCCTGGCCCAGTGCCTTGTCGGGCTGGTCGCGCTTTTCATGCTGCCGCCGCTGGCGCAGCTGGTCGCGCTGATCGCCGTTCCGCTGGTCGCGCTTTATCCGCTGATGAAGCGCATCACCTGGTGGCCGCAGGCCTGGCTCGGCGTCGTGTTCAGCTGGGGCGCGCTGGTGGGCGGCGCCGCCTCCACCTATCTCAGCGGCGCGGTTCCGCTCGAAGCCATCGCGCTCTACGCCGGCTGCATCTGCTGGACCATCGGCTACGACACCATCTACGCGCTGCAGGATCGCGAGGACGATGCGCTCGTCGGCGTGCGCTCCACGGCGCGGCTGTTCGCCGACAAGTGGCGCACGTGGACCACCGTGTTCTACGTCGCCGCGCTGGCGCTCTGGACGGCGGCGGCCTCGGTTGGCGGTGCGGGCCTGATCGTCGCCGTCGCGCTGGCGCTGATCGCGGCGCTGTTGATCTGGCCGATGCTTTCCAGCATCGATGACGCGCGTCCGGAAACGGCGCTTGCGGGGTTCAAGCGCAACGCCGTCATCGGCGGCGCCGTCCTGCTGGCGTTTGCGCTCGAGCCCGTCTGGCGCACGCTGCGGCCGATGCTGGGAGTGTGACATGGGCGAAGCGGAGAAGCACCTGAGCAAGATCTGCAAACGCTTCGCCGCAATCGTGAAGAGCCATACGCCCTACCCAACCAACTTCGCCAAGAACAAGGACCCCTACCGCGCGCTGGTTCGCGCGGTGGTGTTCCAGCAGCTCTCCGGCAAGGCCGCCAACACCATCCACGGCCGCCTGATCGCGCTCTGGCCGGACAAGGACCATCCCGATCCGGAGAACATCCTGGAGATCGATCCCGCATTGCTGCGCGGCGCGGGACTCTCGCGCCAGAAGATCGCCGCCATCCAGGACATCGCCCGCAAACGCATCGACGGGATCATCCCGCAGGCGCGATCGCTGACGCGGCTGCCGGACGAAGAGATCATCGAACGCCTCACCGCCGCGCGCGGCGTCGGCCGCTGGACGGTGGAGATGTACCTCATGTTCACGCTCGGCCGCCCGGACGTGCTGCCGGTCGACGACCTCGGCGTGCGCAAGGGCGCGGAGAAGCTCTATCGCCGCGCGTTCACGCCCAAGGAGCTCGGCGCCTACGGCGAACGCTGGGCGCCCTGGCGCAGCGCCGCGTCATGGCACCTGTGGCGGCTGATGGACGTGAAGACGCCGGACGGCAAGCAGGCTTAGCGCGGAGGCGGCGCGGTCTGGCCGCGCTCGCGCTCCTCCAGGCGCCGCAGTCTTTCCATCATTGTGTCAGGAACCTGCGCCGGCGCTCCGCTGTAGGCGCGGCGCAGCGTGGCGGCGAGCGCGCGAAGCTTCTCGGCCTGCGTCGGGTCCACGTGGGTCTGCATCGCCCAGTGCAAACGGCGCAACCCTCCCCACCGTTCCGCCGGCGGGCGTCGGATGCGTCACGGCGCCTCGTCGCGCGCCCGCATCCCGTAATCGCGCACCACCGCCGCGACGTGCAGCCGGTAATCGCGAAACACGCGCATGCGGCCTTCGCCCTGCGCGGCGCGATGCGCGTCCGTCTCGCGCCAGCGCCGCACCGCCTCCTCGTCGCGCCAGAACGACAGCGAGAGCACGCGATGCGGATCAGTCAGACTCTGAAACCGCTCGACCGAGATGAACCCGTCGATGCGCTCGAGCAGCGGCCGCAGCTCGGCGGCGATGCGGAAATAGCCGTCGCGCTGCGCCGCGTACGGTTCGGCCTCGAAAATCACCACGATCATTTCGAGCACAGCCGCAGGAAGATGCGGTCCTCTTTCAGGATGAAGCGCTCGCGGCGCGCGAACTCGTAATTCTCACGCCCGAGCGGATCGGCCGCCAGCCGCGCGCGATAGACTTGGTAGGCGGCGAGATCGGCAATGTTGTACACGCCGTACGCCGTCGTCGCGGAGCCTTCGTGCGGCGCGAAATAGCCGATCAGATCGGCGCCGCAACGGGGAATCGCCTCGCCCCAAGCCTTCGCATAACGCTCGAACGCCGCCGTCTTGAATGGATCGATCTCATAACGAATGAAACAGGTGATCATCGTTCCGCCTCCGCACCCCAAATAGCGGATTGCGGCGACGCTACGGTACGATTAACATCGAACCATGAAAGAAGGCCCCGATATCGCGGCGATCGCCGCCATGGTCGGCGATCCCGCCCGCGCCAACATGCTGACGGCGCTGCTCAACGGCGCGGCCCTCACCGCAAGCGAACTCGCGCTCGAAGCCGGCGTGACCAAGCAGACGGCAAGCTCGCATTTGAACAAGCTCGTCGATGGCGGCCTCGTCGCCGTCGAGGCGCAGGGCCGCCACCGCTACTACCGCCTGGCGGATGCGGACGTCGCGGGATTGCTCGAAACGCTGATGGGCGTGGCGATGCGCGCGAAAGCGCTGCGCACGCGGCCGGGGCCAAGGGAGCCGGCGCTGCGGCGCGCGCGGATCTGTTACGATCACCTCGCCGGCGAGCTTGGCGTGGCCATGTTCGACAGCTTCATCAAGAACAAGTGGCTGACGCCGGGCCCCGAGCGCACTTATGCGCTGACCCGCCTCGGCCGCGTGCGTGTGTCCAGCTTCGGCGTCGATATCGAAGACCTGGAGCACGGCGCGCGCCCGCTCTGCCGCGCCTGCCTGGATTGGAGCGTGCGCCGCCATCATCTCGCCGGCGCGCTCGGCGCTGCGATCCTCGACTGCATCTTCGAGCGCGGCTGGGCGCACCAGCGCCGCGGCAGCCGCGTGCTCGAATTCACGCCCGCCGGCGAAGCCGCCCTGCAGCGCGTGTTCGCGTTCTCGCTGCCTTAGGTCTTGCGCGCGCCGCAGGTGTTGACGCCCAGCAGCGCATAGAGCGGACAAAAGCCGACCAGCCCCGTGGCCAGCGGTATCAGGCCGAGGTAACCCCACAGCGTCTGCGGGCCGATGAACGCAAGGGAAAGAACGCCTATGCCGACAAGCACGCGAAGGATGCGGTCGAGACTGCCTTCGTTCGGTTTCATGTAACGCCCTCCTGCTAGCGCGGCGGAACCCTGGGCGCTCTCGCCGCGGCGGCATTGATTGTGATCAGTTCCGCCTCTCCCCGCCTGCGGGAGCCGTGTTAAGATGCGAATATGCCGGCCGTCGCTCGCCTCGATCCGAAGGACGTCTTCACGCCCGAAGAATGGGCGCCGATGGCCCGGCGCTCGAACTGGCGGGGGCTGGTGCTGGTCGCCGGCGCGTGGGGGCTGATCCTGGCCGCCGGCGCGATGTTCGTGGCCTGGCCCAATCCGCTCACCTACGTGCTCGCCGTGATGCTGATCGGCGCGCGCCAGCTCGGCCTCGCCATCCTGATGCACGACGCCGCCCACGGCGCGCTGCACGCCGACATCAAGGTCAACGATTGGGTCGGCGAATGGCTCTGCGCCGCGCCCGTCGGCGCGCGGCTCAAGTCCTACCGCGACTATCACCTGAAGCATCACCGCTTCACCGAACAGCCCGAAGATCCCGACCTTGCGCTCTCGGCGCCGTTTCCGATCTCGCGCAAGTCGCTCCGGCGCAAGATCGTGCGCGACCTGACCGGGCAGACCTTCCTCAAGCAGCGCGCCGCGCAATTGCGCGGCGGGAAGAACGCGCACTTCCTGCTCGTCAACGCGCTGATGCTCGCGGCGCTTACCGCCGCCGGTTATTGGTGGGCGTACTTCGCACTCTGGATCGCGCCGATGGCGACGTGGCTGCCGCTCGTCACCCGGCTGCGCAACATCGCCGAGCACGCCTGCGTCAAGGCGCAGGAGCATCCGCTCACGCACGCCCGCACCACGCTCGCCAATCCGCTTGAACGCCTGTTCATCGCGCCTTACTGGGTGCACTACCACGCCGAGCACCACGCCTTCATGCACGTGCCCTGCTATCGGCTGCCGCGGCTGCACGATGCGCTGATGGACAAAGGCTATTGGTCGAAGATGAAGATCGCGCCGGGCTATGCGGCGGTGCTGCAGGAAGCGGCGGCGGCGTAAGCGGTAGTCAGTAGGCAAACGCGCCAGCAGTCTCTACTGACTATTGACCGCTGATTATTCGACCATGATTCACGACATCCCCGCTTTCATCCGCGAGAACACGCGCGTGCTGGCGCCCAGCCATGTGCCGGAGCTGAAGCTTCATCTGGCCGACGACGCCGTGGCGCTGTGGCAGCTGACGGAAGAGCAGCTCGGCGAACTCGGCCTGCCGCCGCCGTTCTGGGCGTTCGCGTGGGCCGGCGGCCAGGCGCTGGCGCGCTACCTCCTGGATCATCCGGAGATCGTCGCCGGTGCTCGACGTCGCCTCTGGCTCCGGCCTCGTCGCCATCGCGGCGATGAAGGCGGGCGCGGCGTCGGCGCTCGCGGTCGACATCGACGCCTTCGCCGTCCACGCCGCCGCGCTGAACGCTGCGATGAACGACGTGCGCGTGCTGACCAGCGACGCCGATCCGGTCGGCCAACCCGCGCAAGCGGACCTGATCCTGGTCGGCGATCTGTTCTACGACCGCGATCTCGCGCCCCGCGTGCTCGATTGGCTGATCGGCCTCGAACGCGACGGCAAGACGGTGCTGATCGGCGATCCCGGCCGCACTTATCTGCCGCGCGACAGGCTCGATCGGATCGCCGCTTACGACATTCCGGTCACGCGGGCGCTGGAGGACGCCGAAGTGAAGCGCGCGGCGGTGTGGACGCTGCGCTGATCATTCGATCGCGCACACATAGCGGTGCTCTTCCTCGTTCGCCTCGCGCGAGCGCGCGTCTTCGCACACCGCGTTCCAGAAGCGCATCACCTCCCGGCCGACGCCGCGCGCGCGGGCCTGAAGATCTTCGAGCGACGGCGCCGTCTCCGCGGGCTCGCCCATCCAGACCGGCTGCAGCGACGGCCCGCACGCGACCTCGGCGAACAGCCCGCGCGCGCAGAGGTTCGAGCGCGCGAGATTGTATTCCCACACGGTCTCGCGCAGGCGCCGGGCGAGGTCGCGCGGATCGGTGACCTCGGCCTCCGCCGCGCCGGGACGCTCGCGGGTGAGATCGCCGATCTGGCTCAGCATCACGCCATAGCGCCCGATCTCGATGTTGAGATCGAACGGATCGGGCGCTTCAGAGTCCGGCGCCTTGGCTTGTTCGCCCGCCTGTCCGCAGGCCGCCAGCGCGAGCGCCAGCACGAGAGCACGCAGCTTCATCTCCGCCTCCTCCGCAATGGCGGAAGCTTAGCGGCGCATGTCAGGTCTTGTGAAGTTCAGCGCTCGACCGGCGCGAGCGCATTGTAGCCGGCGGCGAAGTCGTAATCGCTCTCGTCGACACGGCGGACAAAGGCTATCGCGGCAACCGCAAGGCCCGCGCCTGCGATCACCGCGAACATCGCCCCTACGACGCCGAGCAAATCCGCGTCCAAACCACCCATCCCATGCCTTCGAGGCATCTTGTTGATGAGAAGACTATGCCGGATCGCGGTGAACACGCGGTTTCGGAAAGGAAAACAAAACATTGAAATGCGCTTGGGGCCGCGCGCGGGCGCCGCTACATCGGCCGGGCGGAGGAAAGCTCTCGATGCTGCGTCTTGAATGGGCCGCGATCTATGCGGGCGTGAATATCCTGATCTTGCTGGTGCTGGCAGTGCTGGTGGTCGCCGGCCGGCGCAAGCACAAGATAGCGATCGGCGTTGGGGATAACCCGGACTTCAACCGCGCCGTCCGCGCCCACGCCAACGCCGCCGAATACATCCCCGCCGGCCTCGTCGGCGTCGTGCTGCTGGCGTTGCTCGACCCCGCCGCGCCGCTCTGGCTTTTCCACAGTGCTGCGCTTTCCTTAACAGCAGGACGGCTCCTCCACGGCGTCGGGCTGCACATGGGCGTGCTCAATCCGGGCCGGGTGGCGGGCACGGCGCTCACCTGGGCGAGTTTTCTGCTGATGGGCGCGGGGCTGATCTGGGCGGGGCTCAGCCAACAGCTCTGAGGCCGCGCGCCGATTGCCCCGGCCCCGGCCAGCGCCCATGTTGGCCTCATGGCCTTCGACACTGATTCCACCGCAGCGCTTGCGGCCCTGATCGACTACGCCAAGAAGGCCGGGGCCGACGCCGCGGAGGCGTCGCTGGCCGCCCGCGAAGCCATTTCCGCCGAGGTGCGGATGGGCGAACTCGAAGGCATGGAGCGGGAGGAAGGGCGTTCGGTGGCGCTCAGGGCCTTCATCGGCAAGCGCCAAGCGGCCGCCTCCTCCACCGACCTCTCGGCCAAGGGCCTGCAAGCGCTGGCGGAGCGCGTGGCGGCGATGGCCAAGGCCGCGCCCGAGGACAAGTTCTGCGGCCTGCTGGAAGAGCGCTACCTGGCCAAGGGGCCGGCGCCCGATCTCGAACAATCCGACACGGCGCGGCCGACGCCGGAACAGCTGCTCGATCTGGCCAAAAGCTGCGAAGCGGCCTCGCTCGCCATTCCGGGCGTCGCCAATTCCGGCGGGGCGGGCGCGTCGTTCGAGCGCTCCACGTTCGTATACGCCGCGTCGACCGGCTTCGAGGGCGCGGAGAGCGCAACCTCTTACAGCCTCGGCACGCAGCCCGTCGCCGAGAAGGACGGCGAGATGGAGCGCGACTATGAGTGGCGCACCAAGCGCTTCCTGGCCGACCTGCCGAGCCCCGAAGACATCGGCCGCATCGCCGGCGAGCGCACCGCGCGCCGGCTCGGCGCGCGCAAGGTCGCCAGCACCAAGGCGCCGGTGATCTTCGAGAACCGACTCGCCGGGCGCATCATCTCGCCCTTCTTCTCCGCCATCTCCGGCGCCTCGGTCGCGCGCGGGGTTTCGTTCCTGAAGGACAAGCTCGGCCAGCGCGTGTTCGCCGAAGGCTTCCGCATCCGCGAGGATCCGTTCGTGAAGCGCGGCGCGGCCAGCCGCTGGTTCGACGGCGAAGGCGGCGCGGTCGCGCCGGCGGCGCTGATTGAGGACGGCGTGCTGACGATGTGGCTGCTCAACGCCTCGGCCGCGCGCCAGCTCGGGCTCGAGCCCAACGGCCACGCCACCAGCGGCCATGGCGGCCCGCCCGGCATCGGCGCGTCGAACCTGTTCGTGAAGCCGGGCGCGGAGGATTTGCCGAGCCTGATGAAGACCGCCGGCAAGGGGCTCTTCGTCACCGACATGTTCTCGCCGTCGCTGAACATGAATACCGGCGACTGGTCGGTCGGCGTCGCCGGCTACTGGTTCGAGAACGGCGCCGTCGCCCATCCGGTCAGCGAAGTCACCGTCGCCGGCAATCTGCTCGACATCTTCGCGCGGCTGCGCTGCGGCGCGGACGTCGACACGCGCGGCTCGCTCGAAATCGCCAGCCTGATCGTGGACGATCTTGCAATCGGCGGCGTCTGACCTCGCGCTCATCGTCGGGGCCGCCCGCGAGGCGGGCGCGCTCGCGCGCGATCTGCTGCGCGAGCCGCTCGAAGTGTTCTCGAAAGGCCCGCTCGGCCCCGTCACCAACATCGACTACGCCGTCGACGCGCTGCTGGCCGAGCGGCTGCTGACGGCGCGGCCCGATTATGGCTGGCTCTCGGAAGAAACGCCCGACGACCTCGACCGGCGCGTCGGCAAGGCCCGCACCTTCATGCTCGATCCGATCGACGGCACCGCCGCGCTGGTCGGCAAGACGCCGCAATGGACCATCAGCATCGGCATCGTCGAGGGCCAGCGCGCCTTCGTCGGCGTCGTCTACAATCCGATGACGGACGAATTGTTCGCCGGCGCCGTCGGCGAAGGCGCGACGCTGAACGGGCGGCCGATGCGCGCCAGCCTCGCCGGCAAGCTCGAAGGCGCGCGCGTCATCGGCCAGCGCAGCCGCTTCACCGAGCGGCGCTGGTCCAAGCCGTGGCCGAAGCTCGACGTGATCGAGCGCCAATCGCTGGCCTACCGCCTCGCCCTGGTCGCCGCCGGCCAGGGCGACGCCACGATCTTGTTCGGCTGGAAGAACGATTGGGACATCGCCGCAGGGATTGCGCTGGTGGAGGCCGCCGGCGGCGTCGCCACGAACCTGTGGGGCGAACCGCTGCTGCTGAACCAGGACGTGCCGCGCGCGCCCGGCGTGGTGGCGTCTGGCGCGCCGCTCCACCCTTTGCTAATCGAGCGCACCTCGACTTTACCCGATTTGCGAACCCAGGCCTGAGGCCGACCCATCATGACCGATCGCCAACTCCTCCACCTCGTCATCGGCGGCGAACTGGCGTCGCTTGACCGCCCCGTATTCGAGGACCTGAGCCGGATCGATTTCGTCGGCGCCTATCCGAACTACAGGGCCGCTTACGACGCCTGGAAAGGCGCGGCCCAGCGCACCGTCGACAACGCGCGCATGCGCTATTTCATCATCCACGCCCACCGCCTGCTCGATCCCGGCGAGGATCCCGAGCACGAGCTTTGATACGCGCATGAAGCCCGGCGCGCTGCTGGCGCGACTTTGGCGCGATTACGTCTCGCGCTACGCCGGCGATATCGTCGTGCTTGCGCCTGTGCTTGCGGTGGTGGCGCTGGCGGCCGTTTCGTACGCGGCGATCCTGAAGTTCACGATCGACTCGATCCAGGCCGGCGACCTCCAGGCGATCGCGCTGGCGCCGCTCGCGGTGATCGCCGCCACCTCGACGCGCGCTCTCGCCATCTACGGCCAGGCGCTGATCTCCCAGGCACTCGCGCTCAAAGTGCTGCGCGATCTGCAGAGCGCCATGTTCGCCAAACTCACCAACGCCGATTTCGAGCGCATCACGCGCGAGGAAGGCGGCCGCTACGTCTCGCGCTTCACCAACGACATCACCGTGATCGGCGAAGGCCTCGTCCGCGGCGGGCAGGTGGCGATCCGCGATACGCTGACGCTCGCCGGCGCCGTCGCTTCGATGTTCTATTTCGACTGGCCGCTGACGCTGCTGGTGCTTGCGGTGTTCGCCATCGCCGGCAAGCCGCTGCAGGCCATCGCCAAGCGCGCGCGCCGCACCACCGCCACCGCCCAGGTGCAGATCGGCACGCTGACGGCGCAGCTGACCGAGAGCTTCGGCGCCGCGCGCGTGGTGAAAACCTACGGGCTGGAGCAGCGCGAGATCGAGCGCGCGGACGCCGCGTTCGAGGAGCGGCGCCGGCTGGCGATGAAGCTCGCCCGCAACCGCGCGCGCAGCGAACCCCTCCTGGAAGTGCTGGGGGGCGCGGCGCTGGCGGCGGTGCTGTACATCGCCGGCCTGCGCATCGCCGCGGGCGCGATGACGCTGGGCGACCTCGTCGCCATCATCGGCGCGATCGGCATCGCCACGCCGGCGGCGCGCGCGGTCAGCGGTTTCAACACCGTCCTGAACGAAGCGCTCGCTTCGCTCGGACGCATCTTCAGCCTGCTCGACGAGCCGGCGACGATCGTCGATCGCCCGAACGTCAGGCCGCTGCGCGTCGAGCGCGGGCGCGTCGAGTTCGACAACGTCACTTTCGCCTACGCCGGCGCGCCGGCGCTCGAACGGGTGAGCTTCACGGTGGAGGCCGGCGAAACCGTCGCGCTGGTCGGCCCCTCCGGCGCCGGCAAGACCACCATCTTCAACCTCCTGCCGCGGCTTTACGACGTCACCGGCGGCGCGGTGCGCGTCGACGGCCAGGACGTGCGCGACGTCACGCTGGCGAGCCTGCGCGGTTCCATATCGCTGGTGGCGCAGGAGGCGGCGCTGTTCAACGACACCATCGCCGCCAATATCGCGCTCGGCCGCGCCGGCGCTACGCGCGCCGAGATCGAGCAAGCCGCCCGCGCCGCGGCCGCGCACGAGTTCATCGCCGCGCTGCCGGACGGTTACGACACCCTCGCCGGGGAACGCGGCAACAAGCTCTCGGGCGGCGAGCGCCAGCGCGTCGCGCTCGCCCGCGCCTTCCTGCGCGACGCGCCGATCCTGCTGCTCGACGAGGCCACCAGCGCGCTCGACGCCGCCAGCGAAGCGCGCGTGCAGGATGCGCTGAAGCGATTGTCGAAAGGCCGCACCGTGCTCGTGATCGCGCACAGGCTTGCGACGGTGCGCGACGCGGACCGCATTCTTGCGCTCGAAAACGGCCGTATCGTCGAAGCCGGCAAGCATGACGAACTCGTCGCCAGGGGCGGCCTCTATGCGCGCCTGAGCCGATTGCAGTTCGCCGACGCCGCCGGTTGATTGGTCGAGTAAGTGCCCGCGGTCACCGACGCGCGCCGGATGACGCGCTACATTCCTAGTGTCGCATGTTGCGACCAGGAGTGACCGCCATGAAACCAGTCGCAGTATTGGTCATCGGCGCGCTCATCAGCTTCGCCATGAGCGCGCCCGCCTCCGCCCAAGCCTGGAGCGAACGTTACAGCGTTCGCGTTCCCTACGGGGACCTGAACCTCAACTCCGACTCCGGCGCGGACGCTTTCCTCAACCGGCTCGACCGCGCCGGCGCCCGGACCTGCGGAGACGACACCGACCGCGCCTCCCTGGCGCAGCGCCGGTTGAGCCGCGAGTGCGCCGTCCTGTTCACGCAAAAGGGCGTCGTCCGCATCAACCACGCGCACGTCACCGAGCGCTACATCGCCCGCGGCGGCCGCATGCCGACGGTCGACATCGCGTCGATGTGAACGAAGCCCAGGCAGGGCGCGCGGGTTCGCCCTGCTTTCACTCGCGGCGCAGGATCTTGTCGACGAGGATGTTGGCCCACCACTCGGCCTTGAAATCGGCGCGCACCTTGGGCTTGTCGTAATCCTGCTCGACCCATTGCATGAACGGCTTGCCGCTCTCGCGCGCCGCCTCGACATAGGTGTCGAAGAAATAGTCGATCACGCCGGTCTTGCCTTGTTTGACGTGCAGGTACTTGAGCGAGAGCTGCTCGACCGCCTGTTCGATCGGCAGACCCATCTGGAAATGGGCGTAGAGCACCGCCATCACCCCGGCGCGGTCCGCGCCGGATTTGCAGTGCATCAGCGCCGGATATTGGATGGTCTCGAACAAATCCTTGGCGCGGCGGACCTGCTCCACGCTGGGCGGCTCGCGCGAGTGCATGCGCGCGTCGATCATGGCGATCCCGTGTTCCGCGCAGGCCTCGCGCTCGAGCGCGTAATAGCCGGTGCTCGACGGCCCCCTGAGGTTGAGAATGGTCTTGACGCCCATCTCGGCGTAACGGGCCACGGCCTCCGGCGAAGGCTGGTTGGCCCGCGCCATCACTCCCTCCTCGATCCAATGGAAGTTCGAGAACCGGGAGCGCAGGAACCCATGGTCCGCCCAGATCAGGTCAGCCCGCGCCCGCCGCCGCCCCTGGGGCGTGGCGAGGTCGAACCGGGACTGTTTCTCCTGAGTTGCGGTCATCTGCCTGTCATCGTCTGCTGGCGCGGGGCCGGCCCGCCCCCCTATAAGGGCGCTCGCGGCAACCCGAAAGCCGCCGCACCAGCGAGCTCATGGCCAAGAAACTTCTCGGCAATTCCGTGGTCCAGTACCTGATCGGACGCGCCATCGGCGGCTACATGCTGCTGGTGGGCGCCACCACGCGCTGGACCCGGGTCAACCGCGAGGCGGTCGAGCCCTTCTGGCGCCCGGACGGAGGCAAACTGATCGGCTGCATCTGGCACGGGCGGTTCGCGCTGGTGCACAAGATGTGGTCGTTCAAGCGCGGCGTTCCAAAGGCCAAGATGCTGATCTCGCAGTCGCGCGAGGGCGGCATCGTCGCCCACACCTCCCGCACCGTGGGAGCCGAGGTGATCCGCGGCTCCGCCGCCAAGGGCGAAAAGCGCAAGGGCGGGGTCGAGGCGATGCGGGCGATGGCGCGGCATATCGACGGCGGCGGCGTGATCTGCATGACCCCGGACGGCCCGCGCGGGCCGCGCATGCGGGTCAAGCGCGGCCCGATCCAGCTGGCCAAGCTGGCCGGCGCGCCGCTGCTGGCGGTGACCTGGGCGACCTCCAACCGGATCGTGTTCCACAAGAGCTGGGACCGGTTCATCTTGCCGCTGCCGTTCGGGCGCGGCGCGCTGGTGTGGGGCGACCCGATCCCGCCGCCGCCGATGGACGCGAGCGACGAGCAGATCGAGGCGGCGCGGCTGCGGCTGGAAAACGAAATGAACCGGATCGCCGCCGAGGCGGACCGCATCGCCGGCGTCGCGCCGATCCTGCCGGCCGAACCGCCGGCCGCGGCGCTCGCGGCTGAAGAGTCGCTGGCCAAGTGAGCTTCTCGCCCGCCCTCGCCGGCTATTCCGCTGCGGTGCGGCTGCTCGCGCCGTTCGCGGGCCTGTGGCTCAACGACCGCGCCCGCAAGGGCAAGGAGGACAGCGCGCGCCTTCCCGAACGGTTCGGACGCTACGCGCAGGCGCGGCCGGCCGGCCGGCTGATCTGGCTCCACGCCGCCAGCGTCGGCGAAAGCGGCGTGGCGTTGTCGCTGATCGAAGCGATGGCGGCGCGCGACAACGCGCTTTCTTTCGTGATCAGCACCGGGACGCGCACCTCCGCGGACCTGGTGGCGCGGCGCGCGCCGCCGCGCGTGACGCACGTTTACGCGCCGCTCGACAGCGCCGGACCCGTGCGGCGCTTTCTCGATCATTGGCGGCCCGACCTCGGCGTATTCGTCGAGAGCGAGCTGTGGCCGAATCTCATTCTCGCCGCCGAAGCGCGGCGGATTCCGCTGGCGCTGGTGAACGCGCGCATGAGCCCGAAGTCGCTGGCGCGCTGGCGGCGCTGGGGCAAGGCGGGCGCGCGGCTGCTCAAGCCGTTCGCGTTTGTCGCCGCCGCAGACGCGCGCACGGCGGACGCGCTCTGCGAGGTGCGCGGCGGCGACGTTCCCATGCTCGGCAACCTGAAGCTCGCGGCGCCGGCGCCGCGCGTGGACGCCGGCGCGCGCGCGGCCTTTGCGGAGCAGATCGGCGCCCGCCCGGTATGGCTCGCCGCCTCCACGCACGCGGGCGAGGACGAGATCGTGCTGGCCGCGCACGCGAAGCTGCGCGCGGCCGAGCCGCGGGCGCTGCTCGTCATCGCGCCGCGCCATCCCGAGCGCGGCGAAGCCATCGCCCTGCTCGCCGACGCCGCGCCGCGCCGGGCGCGCTTCGAGCCGGTGAACGGCGCAAGCGTCTACGTGGCCGATACGCTGGGCGAACTCGGGCTGTTCTACGCGCTCGCGCCGGTTTCGCTTGTGGCCGGCAGCCTGCTGCCGCACTTGAAGGGCCACAACCCGATCGAGCCCGCCAAGCTGAACTCCGCCATCCTCACCGGCCCGCACGTCGAGAGCTTCCAGGACGTGTTCGGCGCGATCCAGGCCGCCGGCGGCGCGCAGGCGACGCACGACGCCGACAGCATCGCCAAGGCCGTGCTGACGCTCTGGCGCGACGACGCCGCGCGCGCGCGTCAGGTCGAAGCGGCGCGGGCTGCGACGGCGCAAGGCGCGGGCGCGCTCGACATGACGGCGCGACGGCTGCTTGAGTTGACGCCGAAGCGACCGGCGCAGGCGAATACGGCCCATGCGTCCGCCTGAATTCTGGAAAGCCGATGTCGGCGGGCGCGATGCGGCGCTTGTGTTGCGCGCGCTGCTGACGCCGCTGTCGTGGGCGTACGCGTTCGCGACGGCGCATCGTCTGCGCACGACGACGCCGCGCCATGCGCCCGCGCCGGTGATCTGCATCGGCAATCTCACCGTCGGCGGCGCCGGCAAGACGCCGGTCGCGCGGGCGATCCGCGCCAGGCTCGGCTCCGGCGCGCACACGCTGTCGCGCGGCTATGGCGGGCGCGTCGAAGGCCCGCTGCGGGTGACGCCGGACATGGACGCGCGCGAGGTCGGCGACGAACCGCTGCTGCATGCGCGCGACGGTCCCGCCTGGATCGCGCGCGACCGCTTCGCCGGCGCCATGGCCGCGGCCCAGGCCGGCGCGCACGCGATCGTCATGGACGACGGCTTTCAGAACCCGTCGCTGGCGAAGGACCTTTCCATCGTCGCCATCGATCCGGCGTTCGGCGTCGGCAACGGCCAGGTGTTTCCGGCCGGCCCGCTGCGCGAGCGGCTGGCCAACGGCCTGGCGCGCGCCGACGCCATCGTGATGCTGCACGGCAAGCGCACCGCCGACGACCTGCCCGATCGGAATTGGCTGCGCCATTTCCACAAGCCGATCCTGCATGCGCGGCTCGAACCGTCCGGCATCGCGCCGGACCGCACCCTCGTCGCCTTCGCCGGCCTGGCGCGGCCGGACAAGTTCTTCGACACGCTGGACGCAATGGGCGCAAAGGTTGCGGAAGCGGTCCCGTTCGGCGATCACCACGTCTATTCCGAGGAAGACCTGGCGATGCTCGCGCGCCTGGCCGAAGAACACGAGGCCATGCTGATCACCACCGAGAAGGACGCCGCCCGGCTCTCGCCCGAATGGCGCGCGCGCGTGGCCGTTCTGCCGGTGACGGCGCGGTTCGACGACGAGGCCGCGCTCGACGCCTTGCTCGCGCCGATCCGATCGCGGATGAATTCCGCGCATGGCTAAGCCGAAGCCGCTCAATCTGATGTTCCGCCTCGAGGCGCTGGCCTGGAACGCCTATGTCGGCGCGCTCGGCGCGCTGGGGCTTGAACGCGCGTCGCGCTGGGGCGCGGCGATCGTGCCGGCGGTCGCGCCCTTGACCAGCGCGTGGAAAACGGCGCTGCGCAACATCGAGATGTCGTTTCCAGACGAGAGCGACGACTGGCGCCGCGCGGTGCGCAAGGAATCGTTCCAGGAGCTTGGCCGGATGTCCGGCGAGTTTCCGCACATGGACAAGTACCTGGAGAAGTTTCGCCGCGGCGAGATCGTCTACGAAGGCCGCGAGATCATCGAGGCGCATCTGGGCAAGCCGGTCGTCTATATCGGCGGCCATTTCACCAATTGGGAAGTGACCTCGCTCTGCCTCGCGCAGACCGATCCGAACTGCCACTTCACCTATCGTCCCGCCAACAATCCGATCATCGACAAGTACATCGTCGAGACGCGCGCCAAGTTCGGCCTGACGCTGCAGGCCGCCAAGGGCAAGGAAGGCGGCATGGGGCTGTTGCGGTCGCTGAAGAAGGGCCGCGGCGTCGCGCTGATGAACGACCAGAAGTACAATGCGGGCTTGGCCGTACCGCTGTTCGGCTACGACTGCATGACGGCGGACGGGCCGACGCGGCTGGCGCTCAAGTTCAAGGCACCGCTGATTCCGCTCTCGGGCCGGCGCATCGAAGGCACGCGCTTCCATGTGCGCGTGCACGAGCCGATCCTGCTGGAATACGATCGCCCGGACGACGAAGCGACGGTCTACGCCGGCGTGAAGCGGATCAACGAATTCATCGAAGCGCGCATCCGCGAGGCGCCCGGGCAGTGGTTCTGGGCGCACCGGCGTTGGCCGAAAGAGGCGTGGATGAAGGCGGGCGTGATGCGATGAAGCGCGCGCTTTAGTTCGACGCCAGTTGCGCACGCGCCGTCGCCAAGCCTTCGACGGCGATGCTGGGATCGAGCTGGCGCTCGCGCCAGCGCATGCGCCAGCACAGGTGCGGGCCGGTGGCGCGCCCGCTTGATCCCACAGCGCCGATCACCTGGCCCTGCGTCACCACATCGCCGGCCGCGACGTCGAGCCGGCTCATATGCAGGTACATCGTGATCAGGCCCTGGCCGTGATCGATGAAAACGAGGCCGCCTTCGTAGTGCATGTCCGGATTGGCGAGCGTGACCACGCCCGCGGCCGGCGCGCGCACCGGCGTGCCCGTCGGCGCGGCGATATCGTAACCGAAGTGCGGCGTCGAAGGCACGCCGTTGAGAATGCGCTGGTTGCCCCAGCGGCCCGTCACGACGCCGCCTTCGATCGGCAGGATGAAGCCGTCGAGAAAGCCTTCCATCTGGGCCAGGCTGGCGAAGCCGGCGCGCTTCAGCTCGGCTTCGCGGCGGATGCGCTCCAGCACGGCGGGATCGGTCGGCGTCACCGTCTGCGGCGGCAGGCCGTCGACGCGCTGGATGTCGAACTGGCGCGGCGCGATGGCCAGCTCCTGCGCGGCGGACTGGCCGCCGGCGCGCGCCTCCACCCGCACGCTTGCCGGCGCCTCGCGGTTGAAGCCGATCACCGTCCAGCCGTTCGCGTCGGCCCGGCCCGCGGACTCGCCGGCGATGAAAATCTCGGCGCCCGGCGCAGCGCGGCAGAGCGCGACGCCGCCCTGCGTCAGCGCGCCGGCGCAGGCGAGGCTCGGCGGCTGCGGCGCGGACGGGCTCTCCGCGGGCGGCGGAGAGACGACGGCGGGCGGCGCAGCGGTTTCCGATGGCGGCGCTTCCGCCGCCGCGCACGCCGCCAGGAACAGCACCGCCGCCGCCAGCCGCTTCATTTGCGCTTCTCCGCTTCGATTTGCTTCCACCGCTGGGTCGCCTCGGCGGGACCGCGATAGGCCTCCTGCAGGTCGACGCTCCAGTATTTCAGTTCATCGAGCGGAATGCGTTCGCCCGTCACCGCGCAGCGCACGTGCGTGCCCTGCTTCAGGATCGTGATCTCGTTGTCGCCATAGTGAACCTTGGCTTCCGGCCCGCCAGGATCGTGCTTGTTCATGGGTCTCTTCTAGCGCGGCGGCGGCTGGACGTCACCCTGACGGCGCGGTGAGTTTTCCAGCCCATCGCTAGAACAGCGACCCTTGATCGCCGCCCGGTTTCGGTTTGGCCTTGGGCCTGGGCGTCTCGGGCGCCGCCGCCATGCTGCCCGGATCGATCACGGCTTTCTGCTTGTCGTCGGCGAAAGTGAGTTCGACGATGTCGCCGCTGGAGAGGTCCTTGGCGGCGCGGACCAGCGTGCCGTCCTCGCGATGCACCATGACGAAGCCGCGCGCGAGCACGCTCTTGTGCGAGAGCGAGTCCAGCATGCGGCCGGCGCCGTCGAGATGCTTCCTGTGGGCGTCGAGCGCGCGCCGGATCGCCGGCTCAAGCCGCGCCGCCGTGCGCGCGAGATGATCGCGGCGGCGGACGATGTCCTGCCCCAGCGCTTCGGGACGCAGCCGCGCGGCGACACGGTCGAGCTTCGACTGCGCGGCGCGGGTGTTGGCGACGAGCGCGGCGTTCAGGCGTTCGGCGGCGCGGTCGTAGCGCTGCTGCGGGATCTGGAACAGCGTCTCCAGCCGCGGCAGCCTGGCGGCGGCGGCGCGCAGCTCGGTGCGGCGCCGCTCCAGGCCGCGCAGCAGGCCGTGCTTCAAGCGCCCTTCGCAGCTGGTGACGCGGTCGATCAGTTCTGCGCGCACCGGCACGGCTTTTTCGGCGGCGCCTGTCGGCGTCGGCGCGCGCAGATCGGACGCGTAATCGATCAGCGTCGTATCGGTTTCATGGCCGACGGCGCTGATGAGCGGGATTTGGCTTTCCGCAGCGGCGCGGACGACGATCTCTTCGTTGAAGGCCCAGAGGTCTTCGATCGAGCCGCCGCCGCGGGCGACGATCAGCACGTCCGGGCGCATGTCGCCTTCGAGCGCGTTGAAGCCGCGGATCGCGCGCGCGACCTGGCCCGCGGCCTCCGGCCCCTGCACCAGCACCGGCCACACGATCACGCGGCGCGGGAAACGCTCGCGCAGGCGGTGCAGGATGTCGCGAATGACGGCGCCGGTCGGCGAGGTGACGACGCCGATGGTGCGCGGCAGGTACGGAATCGGCTTCTTGCGCTCGCGCGCGAACAGGCCTTCCGCCTGCAGCTTGGCCTTCAGCTTCTCGAGTTGCGCCAGCAGCGCGCCGACGCCCGCCGGCGACATGCGCTCGGCGATCAGCTGATATTGCGAGCGGCCCGGAAACGTGGAGAGCCGGCCTTCGGCGACGACTTCGAGCCCTTCTTCCGGCTTGAACGTCAGCGCCGCGACATTGCTTTTCCACATCACTGTGGCGATGGTCGCGTTCTCGTCCTTCAGATCGACATAGAGGTGGCCGGACTTGGCGATCATGACGCGGCCGAGTTCGCCGCGCACGCGCACGCGGTCGAAATTCGTCTCCATCGTCCGCTTCACCGCCTGCGCCAGTTCGCTGACGGAAAGCTCGGGCAGATTGGATTGGGCGGCGGCCGCCGCAGCCTCGGTCATCGGCCCAATATAGGGCGACTCGTGGCGCGCCGCGCCCGAAATGACCGCTTCTCCCAAGCCTCGCGGGACCGTTGGTCGCGCATTGCGCTTACCGTCTTGCCCCGGCGGCTGCGAGCGGCTTGGTAGCGGCAAAATCCAATCTCCGGGGGATGATCCATGCTTCGCCGCCGCACACTGCTGCTTTCCGCGCTCGCCCTTCCGGCGCTTTCCGCCTGCGCCTCGACCCTGGGCGCGGCCGGTCCCATGGCGCCGCTGCCGCACGACGCCAGCAGCCACGCCCGGCCCGACGAAGCGCGCGTGCGCCACGTCTCGCTCGACCTCGCCGCCGATTTCGACCGCAAGGTCTTCCACGGCACGGCCACGCTCGACATCGTCGCGCGTCCGGACGCGCGCGAGATCGTGCTCGACAGCGACGGTCTGGCGATCCGCGCCGTGCGCGCCGGCGGGCGGGAGACCGCGTATGAACTCGGCAGCCGCGACGAAAAGCTCGGCTCGGCGCTGACCATTCAGCTCAACGGCGCGCGCCAGATCGAGATCGAGTACGAGAGCGCGCCGAACGCCAGCGCGCTGCAATGGCTGGCGCCGGCGCAGACGGCGAGCAACAAGCGCTTCCTGTTCAGCCAGGGCCAAGCGATCCACAACCGTTCGTGGATCCCGACCCAGGACAGCCCCGGCATCCGCCAGACCTACGACGCGCGCATCGTTGTGCCGGACGATCTGAAGGCGGTGATGAGCGCGGAAATGCTGACGCCGGACGGCGAACCGGCGGGCGCGGGGCGCCGCGCATTCCGTTTCCGCATGCCGCAGCCGATTCCACCCTACCTGATCGCCATCGGCGTCGGCGATCTCGAGTTTCGCGCCGTCGGCCCGCGCACCGGTGTATGGGCGGAGCCGAGCGTGGTCGAGCGCGGCGCCTACGAGTGCGCCGACATGGAGCGCATGATGGAGGTGGCGGAAGCGCTCTACGGCCCCTATCGCTGGGGCCGCTACGACGTGCTGATCCTGCCGCCGTCCTTCCCGTATGGCGGCATGGAGAATCCGCGCCTCACCTTCCTTACGCCGACCTTCCTCGCCGGCGACCGCTCGCTGGTTTCGCTCGTCGCCCACGAACTGGCGCACTCGTGGTCGGGCAACCTCGTCACCAACGCGGTGTGGGCCGACGGCTGGCTGAACGAAGGCTTCACCTCCTACATCGAGGGCCGCATCGGCGAGGCGCTGTTCGGCGCCGAACACGCGCGCATGGCGGAGGCGCTTTCCTGGTCCGACATCCAGCGCGCGCTGGAAACTGTGCCGGCGGACGGCCAGCGCCTGCACTGGATCGGCGAGGTCGACGCCAACGACAATTCCAGCGCCATCACCTACGACAAAGGCGCCCTGTTCCTGCGCACGATCGAAGGCGTTGTCGGCCGCGACCGGCTCGACGCCTATCTGCGCTCCTATTTCGACCGCCACGCCTTCCAGCCGATGACGACGCAGGGTTTCCTCGCCGACTTCCGCCAGCACGTCGTGCGCGGCGATGCGGCGCTGGAGGCTGAACTGAAGCTTGATGAGTGGGCCTACGAGCCGGGCATCCCCTCGAACGCGGTCGCGCCCGTCGCCGGCGGCTTCGCGCAGGTGGAGCAGGCCGTGGCCGCGTTCGGCGCCGGCGGCCCGCCGCCGGCCGAATGGGCCGCCTGGAACACGATGCAGCGCCAGCGCTTCCTGCAGACGCTGCCGCGCGCGCTGCCGGCCGCGCGGCTGCAGGCGCTCGAAAGCGCGTTTGCGCTCGACTCGATCGGCAACATGGAAGTGCGC
This sequence comes from Hyphomonadaceae bacterium, assembly GCA_023384105.1. Lineage (GTDB taxonomy): Bacteria > Pseudomonadota > Alphaproteobacteria > Caulobacterales > Aquidulcibacteraceae > Vitreimonas. Next base: position 44,561 of record JAHDXR010000012.1, read on the forward strand.
TTCGACTGGCTCGCGCTCGCCATCGGCAACGGCTACGAGCCGTCCGGCCCGGCGGTTGAACGGTTCCTCTCGGAACAGGGCCGCGGCAAGTTCGTGCGCCCGCTCTATCGCGCGCTGACGGAGCAAGGCCCCTGGGGCCAGAACCTCGCACGCACCATCTACGCCGCCGCGCGCAGCCGCTATCACCCGATCGTGCAAGCCGGCGTCGACCGCATCGTTGCGCCGGCCTGATCGCGCCCTCCGTTGTCGCCGCGGCCTGGCGCGTCTAGGCTGGCGGCGGCCGAAGCAGAGGGGATGAGCATGTTGCGGACGCTGATCATCGCGATTGTAGTTTCGATCGGGCTTGCCGGCGCATCGTCCGCGCAGACGCGCGAAGGCGCGGATTTCATCTCGGGCCGTTGGGTTTTCGCCGGTCAGTACGAGAACGGCGACGATTCGATCAATTTCTGGACGGTGTTCAGCCCGGACGGCACGTGCGTCGACCGCGACAATTATCGCTGCCGCTGGATCATCTCGGGCTCGTCTTTCGTCATGTTCTATCCGGACGAGTCGGAACTGGGCTATGTCGGCGCCATCAGCGGCCAATACATCAGCGGGCGCTTCTCCGGCAAGGACTCGGCCGGCGTGTTCCGAATGGCGCGCGGCAACTGACCAACGATCGGAGCCGTCGATGAGCGACCCGGTTCACGTCCTCGGCATTGCGGGGAGCCTGCGCAAGGGCTCGCTCAATCGCGCGCTTCTGCGCGCCGCCATCAAGCGCGCGCCGGCGGGCATGACGCTCTCGGCCTTCGACCTCGACGAGGTTCCGCTTTACAATGGTGACGTCGAGGCCGCGGGCGATCCGCCGGGCGTCGCGGCCCTCAAGCAGGCGATCGCCGCCGCCGACGGCGTCCTGTTCGTGACCCCGGAATACAATCACGGCGTCCCCGGCGTGATGAAGAACGCGGTCGACTGGGCCTCGCGTCCGGCGCGCGCCGCCCCGCTCGGCGGCAAGCCTGTCGGCATTATCGGCGCTTCGCCCGGGCAGGTCGGAACCGCGCGCGGCCAGAGCCAGCTGCGCCAAGCGTTCGAGTTCACCAATTCCTTCTGCCTGCCGCAGCCGGAAATCCTGGTGTTCCGCGCCCACGAGAAATTCGACGCCGCGGGCGAACTGACGGACGAAAAGACCGTGGAGTATCTCGTCAAATATCTGGAGGCGCTCCGCGATTGGGTGCTGCGGTTCAAGTGAACGCGCCGGCGGAGCAGTCCGCGCTGATCGGCGCGAGCCTTGAGCTGGCCGCCGAACGCGGCGGCGATCTGACCGCGGCTGTGTATGCGCGCCTGTTTCGCGAGCGGCCCGAGCTTGAGCCGCTGTTCGTGATGGACACGGACGCCGCCGTGCGCGGCGAAATGCTGGCGCGCGCGTTCGACGCCATCCTCGATTTCGTCGGCGAGCGCGCCTACGCCGGCCACCTGATCGGCGCGGAGGCCACCAATCACGAGGGCTATCTGGTGCCGCGCGAGGCGTTCGCGTCGTTCTTCGCCATCATGCGCGACGTCGTGCAGGACGCCTGCGGCGCCGGCTGGAGCGAAGACATGGCGGACGCCTGGCGCGCCACGCTGGCGGAGCTGCACCACTACGTCGCCGCCGGATAGGCGCGCGCGCCAAATTCGACGCAAGCATAATATGGACCGCCGGCGCCCCCGCCGGCCTGCGCCTTATCGAATGAGCGCCTATGCCAACCTTTTCGTCGCGCCATGCCGGCGGGGGCGCCGGCGGTCCATAGCGGCGGCGCACTCAATATACGGCGCGGCGGCTTAGGCGCGCGGATCGGCCGTTTGGCTTGACCGTGCGCGGATCACGCCGCAAAGCCAAGCGGCATGAAGATTCTCATCGTAGGGTCGGGCGGGCGCGAGCATGCGCTGGGCTGGAAGCTCAAGCAGAGCCCGCTGGTGACGGAGCTGATCTCGGCGCCCGGCAATCCGGGACTGGCCGAGCTTGGCCGCACCGTGCCGATCAAGGCCGACGCGGCCGGGGACCTCGCATCGTTCGCGATGCGTGAACAAGTCGGCCTCGTCGTCATCGGCCCGGAAGCAGCGGCGGCGGCGGGACTGGCCGACAGCCTTGCGAACGTCGGCGTGCCCTGCTTCGGCCCGAGCCAGGCCGCCGCCGAACTCGAAGCCTCGAAAGCGTTCATGAAGGATTTCTGCGGCCGCCACGGCGTCCCGACCGCCGAGTACAAGGTGTTCGACGACGCCATCCACGCCAAGGCCTATCTCGGCGGCCGCGAGCCGCCGTTCGTGATCAAGGCCGACGGCCTGGCGGCCGGCAAAGGCGTCGTCATCGCCGAGACGCGGCGCGACGCGGATGCGGCGATCGACGAGATTCTATTCCTGCGCAAGTTCGGCGCGGCCGGCCAGCGCATCGTCATCGAGGACTTCCTGCCCGGCGAAGAAGCAAGCTTCTTTGCGCTGTGCGACGGCGAAACCGCGATCCCGCTGGTCGCGGCGCAGGACCACAAGCGCGCCTATGACGGCGACAAGGGTCCGAACACGGGCGGCATGGGCGCCTATTCGCCGGCGCCGATCTTCACCGACGCCGTGCGCGATCAGACCATGGAACGCATCATCCTGCCGACGCTGCGCGGCATGAAGGCGGAAGGCCGCCCGTTCGTCGGCGTGCTGTTCGCCGGGCTGATGATCACGCCGGAAGGCCCGAAGCTGATCGAGTTCAACGTCCGCTTCGGCGACCCGGAATGCCAGACGCTGATGCGGCGGCTGAAGAGCGATCTCGCGCCGGTCCTGCTTGCCGCGGCGAAAGGCGAACTGGCCTCCGCGCCCGCGCTCGCATGGGACGCGCGCCCGGCGGTGACGGTGGTGTACGCCGCCCAAGGCTATCCCGACGAGCCGCTGACCGGTTCGGTGATCCGCGGGCTGGGCGAAGCCGGCGCCGTCGAGGACGTGGTCGTGTTCCACGCCGGCACCAAGCGCGACGAGGACGGCACGCTGCGCGCCGCCGGCGGACGCGTGCTCAACGTCACCGCAATCGGCGCGACGCTGCAGGACGCCGTCGCCAAGGCCTACGCGGCGGTGAACCGGATCGACTGGCCCGGCGGCTTCTGCCGCCGCGACATCGGCTGGCGCGCCCTGGCGAAGTAGCCGCTTGCAGGGCGCGCCACGGGGTCGCTAACGTCCGCCGCATGACCGAACAAGCCGAAGACCCGCACGCCGATTTCAAGGGCGTAAAGCCCGTGGAAGAACGCCATCGTCTCGATGAAACCGCGCTCGAAGCGTGGCTCAAGGCGAATGTCGAGGGTTACGAGGGGCCTCTGACGCTCAATCAGTTCAAGGGCGGCCAGTCGAACCCGACCTACCAGCTGGCCACGCCGAAGCGGAAATACGTGCTGCGCAAGAAGCCGGGCGGGAAGCTGCTGCCGTCCGCGCATGCGGTGGACCGCGAGTTTCGCGTGATCTCGGCGCTCTATCCCACCGGCTTTCCGGTCGCGCGCCCGTATGCGCTCTGCGCCGACGACAGCGTGCTGGGCGCGATGTTCTACGTGATGGAGATGGTCGAGGGCCGCGTGCTCTGGAACGGCGCGCTGCCGGAGCTGGAAAAAGCGGACCGCCGGCGCGTCTACGAGAACAAGATCGCCACGCTCGCGAAGCTGCACAACACCGATTACGAGCAGATCGGCCTCGGCGATTACGGCAAGCCGGGCAATTATTTCGCCCGCCAGATCGACCGCTGGTCGAAGCAGTACAGGCTCAGCGAAACCGAAACCATCGACGAGATGAACCGCCTCATCGAATGGCTGCCGCAGACGATCCCGCCGGGCGAGCGCACCTCGATCGTCCACGGCGACTACCGGCTCGACAATCTGATCCTGCATCCGAGCGAGCCGCGCGTGATCGCGGTGCTGGACTGGGAGCTGTCGACGCTGGGCGATCCGCTCGGCGACTTCACCTACTACCTGATGAACTGGGCGATGCCGCACGACGGCCGCGCCGGCCTCGGCGGGCTCGATCTCGAAGCCATCGGCGTGCCGACGCTCGACCAGGCGGTGCAGCACTATTGCGCGCTGACGGGCCGCGACGGCATCCCCTCGCTCGACTGGTATTTCTCCTACAACGCCTTCCGCCTCGCCTGCATCCTGCAAGGCATCGCCGGGCGCGTGCGCGACGGCACGGCGGCGAGCGCGCACGCCACGCAGATGATCGCGCGGATCCGTCCGCTGGCGAGCGCGGCCTTCATGTACGCGCAGAAGGCCGGCCTCACCTGAGCCAAGCGCCGGCGCGGCGCTCTGTGATCGCTGCCGCAACCGACGGCGCGTAAGCGGTTGACGAAGCCCCGCGACGGCGGGATCAAAGCATGACCTCAGGGGGACGCTCATGCTGAAACGCGGAAACATGATCGCGGGCGCGCTCGGCGCGCTGGCGCTGCTGGCGGGCGCCAGCTTCGCGCAAGACGCGCCGCCGCAGGCGGCAACCGTGATCCACGCCGGACGCCTGCTCGCGGACGCCTCCAACGGGCGCGTGCTCGCCGAACAGTCGATCCTGGTCGGCGCCGATGGGCGCATCGTCGGCATCGAGCCGGGCTACGTCGCGCCCGCGGGCGCGCGCGTGATCGACCAGCGCAACCGCTTCGTGCTGCCCGGCCTGATCGACAGCCACGTGCACCTGCGCGGCGAACTCAGCGCCCAGCGCCTCTACGATCCCGTGCTGCTGACCAACGCCGACGCCGCGCTGCGGGCGGCGCAGAACGCGCGCATCACGCTGAACGCCGGCTTCACCACGGTGGCCGATCTCGGCGCGCCGAACGATGCGATCTTCGCCCTGCGCCGCGCGGTGAACGAAGGGCGCGTCGCCGGCCCGCGCATCGTCGCCTCGGGTTCGAGCGTGACGCCGGACGGCGGCCATGGCGACGCGCAGGCGTTCCAGCCGGACGTGCTCGACGTGATCCGCAGCGAGAGCGCCTGCTCCGGCGCCGACGCCTGCCGCCGCGCCACGCGCCGCCAGATCCAGGCCGGCGCCGACATCGTCAAGATCACGGCGACGGGCGGGGTGCTCTCGAACACGGCGGCGGGCGTGGGCCAGCAGCTCAGCGACGCCGAACTCGAAGCCATCGTCGAGGCCGCCCACTCGATGGGCCGGCGCGTCACCGCGCACGCGCATGGCGTCGACGGCATCAACGCCGCGCTGCGCGCCGGCGTCGATTCGATCGAGCACGGCACTTATCTCGACCGTGACTCCATCCGCCTGCTGCGGCAGGGCGACCGTTACGTGATCCCGACCATGATGGCCGGCTGGTGGGTCGGTCAGCTCGCCGAACAGGGCGGCACGCTGACGCCGGCGCAGGCCGACAAGGCCCGCCGCGTCGGCCCCGATCTGGTGCGCATGGTGCGGATGGCGCGCCAGGCCGGCGTGCGCTTCGCCTTCGGCACCGACACCGGGGTGTCGCCGCACGGCCAGAACGCGCGCGAATTCCAGCTGCTGGTCGAGGCCGGCTTCACCCCGATGCAGACGCTGCGCATGGCCACCGTCGATGCCGCCGACCATCTCCAGCTCGGCAATGTCACCGGCCGGATCGCGCCCGGTTACGCCGCCGACATCATCGCCGTGGACGGCGATCCGACCCAGGACGTCGCCACGCTGATGAACGTGCCGTTCGTGATGGCGCGCGGGACCGCGTTCAAGGACGAGTAGTGTTCACGCCGCGCGAAGCACGGTAATGAGCCGCATGCTTCACGTGACCTCCCGCGGTGGCGCTGCGGCGGCGTGCGGGGATTCCTCAGCGCTGTGGTACGACCTCGAGAACCCGACCGAAGAGGAAGAACTCGAGGTCGAGCAGTCGCTCGGGATCGACGTGCCGACGCCGGCCGAGCGCTCGGCGTTCGAGGAGAGCGCGCGCTTCTACGAGGAGAACGGCTCGCTGCACCTGACGGCGACGCTGCTCGGCCGCCGCGACGAAGGACATCTCGTCTCCGGGCCGGTGACGTTCATCCTCACCGGCGACGGCAAGCTCGTGACGGTGCGCCAGGTGCGGCCGCGGGCGTTCGAGATCGGCCACGGCCGCGCCTCGGCGCGCGTCGCCTCGGCGCGGAGCGGCGCCGACGTGATGCTGGCGCTGGTCGAGGGCGCGGCGGAGCGGCTGGCGGACGTGCTGGCGGACGCCACGCGCGACGCCAACGCGCTCTCGGTCAAGGTGTTCGACGAAACCGGCGCGTTCGATCTGCGCACGGCGCTGCGCGACCTCGGCCGCATCGGCGCGCTTTCGGCGCTGGTTCATGATTCGCTCGCCAGCCTGCAGCGGCTGCTGGTCTACGCGCGGGCGAGCAAGGGCAAGTTCGGGCTCGACGCCGCCCGCGTCGCCGCGCTCGGGCGCGATGTCGGCGAGCTGGAGCGGATCGCCGAAACGCTGCAGCCGCGGCTCTCCTATCTGCAGGACGCCATGCTCGGGCTGATCAACGCGCAGCAGACCAACGTACTGAAAGCGCTCTCGCTGGCGACGATCGCGTTCGTACCGCCGACGCTGATCGCCTCCGTGTTCGGCATGAATTTCGAGGCGATGACGTGGTTCAGGGAGCCGTGGGGGCCGTGGGTCGGCATCGCCCTCATGCTTGTCGCGCCGGCGGCGCTGTTCGGCATCGCCAAGTGGCGCCGCTGGTTCTGAGGAACAGCGGGAACGGAGGCGCGTTCCACCCGCACGGACCTTCGGAGACCAATGATGAGGAAAATCCTCTTCGCCGCGGCGGCGGCGCTGTTTCTTTCGGCGTGCGGCACACAGCTCGGCGACCGCGTGGCCTCGGGCGCTGCGATCGGCGGCGGCGTCGGCCTTGCGGCGGGCGGCGTCGGCGCCATTCCCGGCGCGATCATCGGCGCGGGCGTCGGCGCGTTCGCCCCGCCGGAGCAGGTCAATCTCGGCGAACCGGCCTGGGGCGATCCGGTCGAAGACACTTATGGGCCAGAAGACAACCCGAATTAGCCACAATCCGCTCGCGTGATCGGCGCCTTGGATGGCGCGCGGGTCGCGGACGGACTAAGCGCGGAAAGAGCGTCGCCCTCCGGGGGCGGCGCTCGTTTCATGAGGAGTAGGTCATGAAGGTGGTAGTGATTTCGGCGGCGGCGGCGGCCACGATGGCGCTCGCGGGCTGCGGCACGCAGATGGGCGACCGGATCGCCTCGGGCGCGGCCATCGGCGGCGGGGTGGGCTTGGCGGCCGGCGGCGTCGGCGTGGTGCCGGGCGCGATCGTCGGCGCGGCGGTCGGCGCGTTCGTGCCGCCGGAAAACGTCAATCTGGGCGATCCCGTCTGGGACGAGTGATTGCGCCGGCGCGTCCGCGCGCCTAAGCAGCGAGCCGCAAGAGGCGCCCGTCTGTTCTGCGGGAGTCGCCTGAGAGTGAGACCATGGCTGCGCTCGAATTCACCCGTCGCTTCGCGATGGCGCATCGCCTGTTGGCGAGCAGAAGCCCGAAATGCGCCGTGCCGCATGGGCACAATGAGTTTGTCACGGTGCGGCTCCGGCCCGCCGCGCCGTTCCGGTTCAGCGACGCCAATTGCGCCGCGCCGTTCGGCCTGATCAAGCGGCGCTGGCACAAGTGGATCGACGAGCATGTCGACCACACCCTGCACCTCGCCGAAGCCGATCCGCTGCTGGACTATTTCCGCGAGCGCGAACCGGCGCGGCTCCCGCAAATCATGACGTTCCAAGGCGACCCGACCACGGAGGCGCTGGCGGCGTGCTTCTGGCTGAAGCTCGCGGCGTTCCTGGCCGACGACGGGCTGCCGTTCGGCGTGGCCGAGGTGCGGATCGAGGAGACGCCGACCAACACCGTCACGCTCGATCGCGACCTGTTCGATCCGGCGGCGAGCGGGCTGCGGCCCGGCGCCTGGCCCTGGCGCGCGGACATGAGCATCAACGACCTCTGACGGCTACACTCGCCGGCCCCCGACTCAGGAGCCTGCATGCCGCCGTTTCTCACCTCGCCGCAGGTCGCGCCGATCCTGCTGCTGATCGCGTCCAACGTCTTCATGACGTTCGCCTGGTACGGCCACCTCAAGTTCCGCTCAACGCCGCTGCTGATCGCGATCGTGGCGTCATGGGGCGTCGCCTTCATCGAGTATTGCCTCGCGGTGCCGGCGAACCGGATCGGGCGCGCCGTCTATTCGACGGCCGAACTGAAGACGATGCAGGAAGCGATCACGCTCGTCGTGTTCGTCGGCTTCTCGGCGCTGTTCCTGCGCGAGCCGCTGGGCTGGAACCACCTGCTCGGCTTTGCCCTCGTCGGCCTCGGCGCGGCGGTCGTGTTCCTGGGCAAGTGAGCGCGCGTCAGCGCGCCGGCGACAGGATCGCGAGCCACACCGCCCAGGGCGCGCCGATGGCGGCGGCGACGGCCAGCTCGACGGCGATGCGGATGCGGTTGGAGCGGGCGTCGGCGCCGTCGCGCAGGACGGCGACGAACCGGCCGAACGCCGCCCCCGCCCAGCCGGCGCTCAGCGCAGCCGCAGCGCCTGTGGCGGCGACGCCGACAAGAGCGCCGCCGGCGACGACGTAGCGCAGCGTCAGCACCAGCGCCACGCCGTGGAGGCCGAGAACCGCGCCGCCATAGGCGGCGCGAAACTCCGCGGCGCCGCCGCCCTGTTCATCCGGCCGCAGACGCACGAGGCGCGCCGCCCATGCCGGATCGATCAGCGCGCGCGCCCCCAGCCCCGCGCCGAACGCCAGCGCGAGCAGGTTCACCGCCCAGGCGACGATCATCAGCGCATGCCGGGCAGGCTCTCGCCTTGCGGCTTGCGCTTGCCGCTCCAGCCGTACTTGGCGAGTTCGTTGAGCGCGATGGTGCGGGCGTGGACTTCGTCCGGCCCGTCGGCCAGGCGCAGCGTGCGGATGCCGGCGTAGGACTTGGCGAGGCCGAAATCCTGTGAGACGCCGGCGCCGCCGTGCGCCTGGATCGCATCGTCGATGATCTTGAGCGCCATGCGCGGCGCCGCGACCTTGATCATCGCGATCTCGTTCTTGGCCACCTTGTTGCCGACCGTGTCCATCATGTAGGCGGCCTTGAGGCAGAGCAGGCGCGTCATCTCGATATCGATGCGCGCATCGGCGATGCGCTGCTCCCAGATCGAGTGCTCGGCGATGGTCTTGCCGAAGGCGACGCGGCTGGTGACGCGCTTGCAGAGCGCTTCGAGCGCCGCTTCCGCCGCGCCGATCGTGCGCATGCAGTGGTGGATGCGGCCCGGACCCAGGCGGCCCTGCGCAATTTCGAAGCCGCGGCCCTCGCCCAGGATCAGGTTCTCGACCGGCACGCGCACGTCCTTGAGGTCGATCTCCATGTGGCCGTGCGGGGCGTCGTCATAGCCGAACACGTTGAGCGGGCGCAGGACGGTCACGCCCTTGGCGTCGAGCGGGACCAGGATCTGGCTTTGCTGGGAATGCCTGGGATTGTCCGGATTGGTCTTGCCCATCAGGATCGCGATCTTGCAGCGCGGATCGCCGGCGCCGGACGACCACCACTTGCGGCCGTTGATGACGTACGCGTCGCCGTCGCGCTTGATCTGGCACTGGATGTTGGTGGCGTCGGACGAAGCCACCGCCGGCTCCGTCATCAGGAACGCGGAGCGGATGTCGCCGTTCATCAGCGGCTTCAGCCATTGATCCTTCTGCGCGCGCGTGCCGTAGCGCTCCAGCACTTCCATGTTGCCGGTGTCGGGCGCGGAGCAGTTGAACACCTCGGACGCGAAGCCGACGCGGCCCATCAGCTCCGCCAGCGGCGCGTATTCGAGATTGGTAAGGCTGGGGCCTTCGAACTGGAAGGTGTCGTCGACGTGCGCGTGACCGCTCGACGGCGGCATGAACATGTTCCACAGCCCTTGCGCCTTGGCCTTCGCCTTCAGCTCTTCGAGCACCGGCAGCACCTTCCAGCGCCCGCCTTCCTTCTGCTGCGCCTCGTAGGTCGGCACGGCCGGATAGATGTGGTCGTCCATGAACTTCTGGACGCGATCGATCCATTCCTGGGCGCGCGCTGAATGTTCGAAGTGCATCGTCATCTCCGGGCTTGCTGGCGTGTTCGTCCGCGCCACGCTAAGGCTCCGGCGCTGGAGGAGCAATGACTGGCGTCAAACTTGCCGCTGCGACACTGTCCAACGCGCATGTGCGCTTGGAGCCCTTCGAGGAACACCATCGCGCCGGACTGACCGAAGCCGCGGAAGCCGATCCCGGCATCTTCCGCCATATGCCGTTTCCGGTCGCGCGGGAGGGCTACGGCGCGTGGTTCGACTGGCTGCGCTCGGAACAGGCGGCGGGCCGCTGGGCGCCGTTCGCCGTGCGCGAGTCCGCCGGGCGCATTGTCGGCCAGACCTGCTATCTCGCGATCCGGCCGGAACATGCCGGCGTCGAGATCGGCGGCACATGGTATCGGCGCGACGCCCAGGGCGCGGCGATCAACCCGGCCGCGAAGCTGCTGCTGCTCGACCACGCCTTCGCGTGCGGCTGCGAGCGGATCGAGTTCAAGACCGACGCGCTGAACCGACAGTCGCGCGCGGCGCTGACCAAGCTCGGCGCGGTGTTCGAGGGCGTCTTCCGCCGCCAGATGCGCCGGCCGGACGGAACGATGCGGGACAACGCCTATTTCTCCGTCATCAGAGAGGAATGGCCGGACTTGCGCGCGCGGATCGAGGCGCGGCTGGCGGCGTACGCCTGAACGCGCCTTTGCGCGCCGCGCGAATGCGGCTACACACAAAGCAGACGCGAGCGCCGCTCATGCGGCTTACGGGGCGCTCCCCGCCGCGCCGTTCTCCAAAACCCGATGATTAGGAGGCGCGCGCGTGACGCATGGTCTGCTGCTCATCGTCGTCCTGGCGACGGCGACCGTATCCGGCGTGTTCGGCATGGCGGGCGGGCTGATGCTGATGGGGGCGCTGACGCTGGCGCTGCCGGTTTCCGCGGCGATGGTGACCCACGGCGCGGTGCAGTTCGTCTCCAACGGCTGGCGCGCGGTGCTGCACCGCCGGCACATCGACTGGCGCATCATCCTCATCTACGGCGCGGGTTCGGCGATGGCGGCGGGCGCGCTGGCGCTGGCGACGTACGAACCGACCAAGGCGTGGGTCTATCTGCTGCTCGGGCTCGTGCCGGGGCTGGCCTGGCTGCCGAAGCGCGCGTTCAGTCTCGACGCGGCCAAGCCGATGCATGCGCTCGCGTGCGGGCTGAGCGTCACCGGCCTCAACGTGCTGGCGGGCGTGTCGGGGCCGCTGCTCGACGTGTTCTTCGTCCGCACGGCGCTGACGCGCCATCAGATCGTCGCCACCAAGGCGGCGACGCAGGCGTTCAGCCACACGGTGAAGATGGCGTTCTACGGCGCGCCATTGATCGGCGGCGCCGACAGCGGCATGCCGCCCTGGTGGTTCTTCGCGCTGGCGGCGCCGCTGGCGATGACCGGCGCCTGGCTCGGCGGGCTGGCGCTGCAGCGCATGAGCGATGTGAACTTCCTGAAGTGGACGCGCTGGATCGTCACCGGGTTGGGCGCGATCTATCTCGCGCAGGCCGCTGCGCTGTTTTCGGGCGCGCCCTAGGACCGAGGACCGCGATCCGTTAAGGCTCGTCCGTTTCGACGTCGAGAATGTCGCCCGGCGTGCAGTCGAGCGCTTCGCAGATTTTCGCGAGCGTCTCGAAGCGCACGCCCTTCACCTTCCCCGTCCGCAATAGAGACAGGTTGGCTTCGGTGATGCCGATGCGCTCGGCCAAGTCTTTCGACTTCATCTTGCGCCGCGCCAGCATCACGTCGAGCGTGACGACGATGCGCATCAGACGATCTCGTCGTTCTCTTCCTTGATCCGCACGGCGGCTTCGAGCACGCGGCCCAGCACCATCATGAACGCGGCGAAGGCGACGAGGCCAAGGTCGAACGGCTCCAGGTTCCAGATGAAGCCGCGCCCCTCCTGGGTGATCCAGCTGAGCAGGGTCGGCGAGATCAGGATCTTGAACGCGAGCGCCCAAAGCGCCCACTCGGCGGCCTTGCGCACGCTGACGCTGGCCTTGAGCGTGAAGAACTGGCCCTTGCCGTACTCTTCGAGCACGCGGCCCAGGTCCAGCAGCGCGCCGGCCAGCATGAAGCTCGGCAGCGCCGCCACCCAGAACACGCCGACCGCATTGACGAGGTTGAGCGCGCCGCGCAGGTCGGGCGTGACCTCCCGGCTGCGCAGCGCGTCCGCCGCCGGACCGGCGATTTCACGCCCGGCCGCGCTGAGCGCGATCATGATCGCCGCGACCACGGCGAGCGTGGCCGCGCCGCCGGCAAGCTTCTGCGCGCGCTCTAGCGGCGCCGCCGCACCCTCGGTCATCGGAAACCCCCAAGCAAGACGATAATTTATTATCGTCTTGCGATAATTACGTCAAGCCATTGGTCGCAAGAGTTGAGGCGCTGTTAACCCTGCCGCTCGTCCCATGGCCGGGAAGAGATTCGGGACGGCAAATTATGCCCATCATCACCCACGTGCTGCTCTACACGGCCTATGCGGCGATCTCGCTTGCGGTGGGCGCGGCGCTCAACCAGATCGGCGGGCAGGACATCGGCGGCTCGTTCCTGGGCGGGGTCGGCCTGTTCTGCGCCTGCGCCGTCACCCATGCGAGCATCGGCGCCAGCGCCGCGGCCGGACGCATCGGCGGCGTCGAGCGGCGGATCAAGCACGACATGGAGCGGCTGCGCACCGCCCACCGCGAGATCACGGCCGATATCGACGCGGTGCAGACGCGGCTCGACCAGATCGAAGCGCAAGTCGCATCCGCGCCGCCGCCGCAGGCGCCGCAGCTCGAAGCGCCGCAGCCGGCCGGGCAGATCGAACTCAAGCTGATCGACCAGATAGTCGACAAGCTCGGCGCGGCGATGGACGCGCGGCTGCAGACGATCCAGAGCGCCGGCAACGTCACGCCGATCACTCCAAGCGCGGCGCGCGGGCCGATGGATCTGGTGCGCGAAGCGATCCTGGAAAACCGCGTCGAACTGCATCTGCAGCCGATCGTGCAGCTGCCGCAGCGCAAGACCGCCTTCTACGAAGGCTTCACCCGCCTCAAGGACGCCACCGGCCGGCTGATCCTGCCGCAGGAATTCATCCCCGCCGCCGAGCAGGCCGGCCTGATGCCGACGATCGATAACGTGCTGCTGTTCCGCTGCGTCCAGATCGTGCGCAAGCTGATGAAGCAGGATCGCCGCGTCGGCATCTTCTGCAACATCAGCCCGCGCGCGCTCGCCGACGAGGGCTTCTTCCCGCAATTCCTCGACTTCATGCGCGAAAACCGCGACCTCGCCGGCAGCGTGATCTTCGAGATTCCGCAGGCCTCCTATGAGGCGCGCACCTCGATCGAGGCGCGGGCGATGGCCAAGCTGGTCGATCTCGGCTTCCGCTTCTCGATCGACCGCGTCGCCAGCGCCGAACTCGATCTGCCCGATCTCGAACGCTCGGGCGTGCGCTACGTGAAGATGCCGGTGCAGGTGCTGACCGATCAGATCGTCGCCGGCGGCGTCCGCCCGCGTTCGGCGATCACGCGCGAGATCGCGGCGTCCGACATTTCCGCCGTGTTCCAGCGCTATGGCGTCGACCTCATCGCCGAGCGGGTGGAGAGCGAGGACGCGGTGCTCGAAGCGCTCGACCTCGACGTGCCCTACGGCCAGGGCCACCTGTTCGGCGCGCCGCGCCCGATCAAGGAAAGCCTGATGGAAGAAACCGCGCCGCCGCGCGAGTTCTTCCTGAAGCAGAGCGGACGCACGGCCTAGCGCGCAGCGCAGAGATATGGAAACGCCGCATGCCGGCTAGCGAAACGGCGCCGCTTCGGATCGCCGGCTTCCAGCCGGCAACTCCATTTCATCCTGCACAGAGGTAGGAAGCTGAAACGCGGCCCACGCGGCTTCAGCGCCCCGCCAGCGCCTGGCGCAGCTTGATCGCCAATTCGCGGCGGCGGTAAGGCTTGCGCAGCAGGTGCGTGCCCGAGGGCAGGCCGCCGTCTTCACCCATTACGATGTCCGGATTGCCGGTGGTGTAGAGCACCGGCAGCGCCGGCGCGATTTCGCGCGCGGCGTCCGCCAGCTGCCGGCCATTGACGCCGCCCGGCATGACCACATCGGTGAAGAGCAGGTCGAAGCGTTCGCCGCCGCGCAGCAGCTCGATCGCCTCCAGGGCGTTGCGGGCCATGACGACGCGATAGCCCAGGCTGACGAGTTCGCTCGCCACCTGCACCCGCACCAGATCGTCGTCTTCCACCAGGAGCACCCGCTCGTCGCCCGACAGCGCTTCCGCGATCGGGGCGATGTCCTGTGGAGCGGCCGCCTCCGCCGCGCGCGGCAGATAGAGCGTCACCGCCGTGCCTTCGCCCAGCGCCGTTTCGATCTCCACGCGGCCCTTCGACTGCGTAACGAAGCCATAGACCATCGACAGCCCGAGGCCCGAGCCCTTGCCGACATCCTTGGTGGTGAAGAACGGCTCGAACACCCGCGCCCGCGTCGCGTCGTCCATGCCCGCGCCGTTGTCGCTCACGCAAACGCGCACGCAATCGCCCACTTCGGCGTCGCCGGCGACGTTGCCGATCTCGATCCGCAAGGCGCCGCCGTCCGACATCGCGTCGCGGGCGTTGATGCACAGGTTGAGGATCGCCGTCTCAAGCTGCAGCTTGTCGATCAGCGCCGGCCACAGCCCCTCCGCGGACTCGACCCGCAGCTCGATCTGCTCGCCCACCGCGCGCCGCAGCAGCGCCTCCGTGCCGCGCACCAGGGCGGCGACGTCGGTCGGCGTCGGGTCCAGCGCCTGCCGGCGGGAGAAGGCGAGCAGGCGGCTGGTGAGTTCGGCGCCGCGTTCGGCGGCCATCCGCGTCATCTCGGCCAGCACGTGCAATTGCTCCTGGCCGGCGAGCCGCGCTTCCAGCGCCTCCGCGTTCGAGAGGATCACGGTCAGCAGATTGTTGAAATCGTGCGCCACGCCGCCGGTGAGCTGGCCCACCGCCTCCAGCTGCTGCGATTGGCGCAATTGCGCCTCGAGTTCGCGCTGCTGGGTGACGTCGAGCATCGAACCGACCATGCGGACGGCGGCGCCGCGCTCGTCGCGGATGGCGAAGCCCCGGTCGGCCACCTGGGCGACGGAGCCGTCGACCCGGATGAAGCGATATTCGTCGGCCCAGAGTTCGTCGCCGCCGTCGATGACGTTGTGGATTCCGGAAACGACCCGCGCACGATCGTCCGGATGGATGTGCTCGACCCAGCTTTCGCCGATCTGGGGCGCGCCATCGTAGTCGTAGCCGAACCGCGTGCGCATGCCGTCGCCCCACCAGATGGTGTCGGTGACGAGATCCCAGTCCCACACCACATCGGCGGTGGCCTGCGCGACCATGCGGAAACGTTCGTTGGATTCGCGCAGCGCCTGCTCGGCCCGCCGGCGCTCGCTGATGTCGCGCGAGACGATGACGATATGCGTCGCCTCGCCGTTCGGCGCGCGGAACGGCGACAGCTGGATGTCGACCCAGAGCTCCCTTCCGTCCTTCGTGTAATAGACCATTTCGCCGCGCGCGGGCCGTCCCTGGCGCAGCTCTTCGCGCATCCGCACGAGCAGCACGGCGTCCGTCAGCGGCCCGCGCATGAATTGCGGCGAACGCCCCTGCACCTCCTCGAACGTATAGCCGGTCAGGCGCGTGAACGCCTCGTTGACGAACACGATGCCGGGATCGGGCGTTTCAGGCGTTGCAGCCTCCGTTATCAGCACGACGTCTTCCAGGCGCGAGACCGCCGCCTGCAGCAGCCGCGCCAGTTCCTGCGTCGCGCGCGCCTTGGTGACGTCGCGCAGATAGACGCCGATCTCGCCGCTCGTGGTCAGGTGCGCGCGCACTTCGATGCGGGCCTGCTCGCCGCCGCCGACCTCGAACGTCGCGGAGCCGCCTTCGCGAAGCACGCGGGCGTACTCGGTCTCGGCTGCGCCGCCGCGCCCTTCGGGGAAAATGTCCCACAGCACCCGCCCGATCATCTCCGCGCGCGACCGCTCCAGGATGCGCTCGGCCTTGGCGTTGACGTAGAGCAGCCGCAAGTCGCGCCCGAGCAGCGCGAAGCCGTCCGGCATGCTTTCCAGGCTGTCGCGTAATTGGGCGGTCAGCGCATCCGGGTCGGATGCGCCGCTGGGCCGTGCCGCATCGTATTGATCCGCGCCCATGCGCTTGCCGGTAAGATGTTCGCGGAGGAAGTCAAGCGGCTGCCGAAACGGCGGCCGCCGGCGCGGCTTGCGCCCGCCGCCCGCCCATGCTTTGCGGGTTCGCGTGACACGTCTCATCGCCATCACCGGCGGCTCCGGCGCCGGCAAGACCACGATCGCGCAGGCGCTGGCGCGCCGGCTCGGCGCGGGCGCGGCGGTGATCGCCGAGGACGATTATTACCGCTGCGCATCGAGCTTCCCGGATTTCGACCCGGCCCGGCACAATTTCGATGCGCCGGAGGCGAAGGAGCACGAGCTGCTGCGCGAGCACCTCGCGCTGGCCAAGTCCGGCGCGGCGTTCGACAAGCCGGTCTACGATCTCGTCACCCACCGCCGGCGCCCGGAAGTGGAGCGCATCGTTCACGCCGAGACGCTGATCGTCGAGGGCATCCTACTGCTGGCGCCTGAACTGAGGCCCCTGTTCGATCTCCGCGTCTATGTCGAGGCCGACGAGGCGGTGCGGCTGGCCCGGCGGATGATCCGCGACACCGAAAGCCGCGGGCGCTCGCCGCGCTCGGTGATGAGCCAGTTCTTCACCACCGTGCGCCCGATGCACGACGCGTACGTTGCGCCGCAGCGCGCCTTCGCCGACCTTGTGCTTTTCTGCCCCCACGATGCGGGGCCCGAGCATGCGGAGCGGAACGCCCAGCGCATCCTGGAGGCGCTCGGCGGGTGATGCGGATACTGGACTCGATCGACCGCGTCGCGGATCGCTACGACGCGCTGTTCTGCGACATCTGGGGCGTCGTGCATAACGGCCGGCGCGCCTATCCCGGCGCCTGCGCGGCGCTCCAGCGCATGCGCGCGGCCGGCAAGCGCGTCATCCTGATCAGCAACGTACCGCGCCCGCGCAGCGTCATTCCGGACCAGCTGGCGAAGGTCGGCGCGCCCGGCGACGCCTGGGACGCGATCGTCACCTCCGGCGACGCCACCCGCGCCGCGCTGTCGGCGCGCGCGCCGGGCCCGGTGTTCAGGATCGGTATCGAGGATTACGATGCGCCGCTGTACGAGGGCCTGCCGCTCGAGGCCGCGCCGCTGGAGAGCGCGCGCTTCATCTCGATCACCGGCCTGTTCCGCTGGGAAGACACGCCCGCGGACTACGCCGGCATCCTGCGCGCGGCGCTGGCGCGCGATCTGGAGATGGTCTGCGCCAATCCGGACATCATCGTGCAGGCGGGCGAGCGCATGCTCTGGTGCGCCGGCGCGGTCGCGCGCGACTACGAGAAGATGGGCGGGCGCGTGGTGATGGCCGGCAAGCCGTTCGCGCCGATCTACGAACTGGCCTACCGCGAACTGGACGCTCTGGGCGGCGCGCCGGATCGCGCGCGCATCCTGTGCATCGGCGACGGCGTCGGCACCGATGTCGCCGGCGCCAACGGACAGGGGCTCGACAGCGTGTTCATCGCCTCGGGCATGCACGGCGAAGCGCTCTGGACCAACGGCGCCGCCGACGCGGCGAAAATCGAAGCGGCGCTGGCGCAGGAGAACGCGCGCGCGACCTACGCCATGGCGGCGCTGGCCTAACGCCACGCCCATGGACCGCCGGCGTCCCGCCGGCATACGGCGTTTCAACTTCACACCGCACGCAGGATGAAGCGAAGCTGCCGGCAAGACGCCGGCGGTCCAAACGAAGCGCGAGCACTATGCCCTAATACGACTGCACGCCGAGATCGCGGTAGGTTTCACCGATATGGCGGTCGAAATCGCGGGCGAGGTTCATGTCTTCGCGGCCCGCATCTTCGCCGCTGCGGCGGCGGGCGACGCCGCGCCCGAACAAGGCGGTGGGATTGCCCGGCTCCACTTCGAGCACGCGCTCGAACGAAGCGCGGGCGTTCGCCCACTCGCCGCCGCGCAGCTGCAGCACGCCGCGGCACACTTGCGCTTCGACATTGTGCGGACTGGCGGCGACGGCGGCTTCCGCGTCGGTGCGGGCGCGGTCGAGATTGCGCGCGGCGTGCAGATCGAGCCAGCAGCGCCCCGCGCGCGCGTCCGCCAGCGCGCCATCGAGCCGCACGGCGGCGTCGAAGTCCGCCGCAGCGCCTTCGAGATCGCCCGAACGCTGCTTGGCGCGGGCGCGGCCGGCCATCGCCGCGGCCATGCCCGGATCGAGGCGGAGCGTCGCGTCGAACGCGCTGATCGCCTGCTCGAACTGGCCGCGGCTCAGCGCGATCTGGCCCAGCAGCGCGTTGGCGCGCGCCGCCCGTTCGCTCGCGCGCGCCCGTTCAAGCAGGGGCTCGGCGGCGTCGAGCTGGCCACTCTGCACCAGGATGCCGGCGCGGCCGACCAGCGCCTCGGCGTCGTTCTCGTCGAGCCGCAGCGCCGCCTCATAGTCGCGCAGCGCCGCCGTCACCTCGCCGGTTTCGAGCCGCGCGGCGGCGCGGCCGTTCAGCGCGGCGGCGCGGGCGGCGCCGTCGATGGCGGCGTCGTCGATGACGCGCGTGCAGGCGTCGATGCGGGCGGCGCGATCCGCGAGCGTGCGGCATTCGGCAAGGAGATCGGGCGGCGTCTCATCCGCGCGCTCGCACGCGGCCAGCGCCAGCAGGCCCGCCGCCACAACGATCCGCTTCATTCCACCCTCCACCAGCGTCAAGCCTAGACCGCCGCGCCGGCGCCCGCCTAGAGTTCGCCTGCAGATAACAGGGAGCGCGGCGATGGCCAATTTGTTCGATCTTGCGGGGAAGACCGCCATCATCACCGGCTCCTCGCGCGGCATCGGCAAGGCGATCGCCCACCGCATGGCCGAGCACGGCGCCAACGTGGTCGTCTCCTCGCGCAAGGCGGACGCCTGCGAGGCGGCGGCGGCCGAGATCAACGAGCTGGTCGGCCGCAAGGCCGCGGTCGCCATCGCCGCCAACATCGCCAGCAAGGACGCGCTGCAGACCCTCGTCGACGAGACCAACCGCGCCTTCGGCCGGATCGACATCTGCGTCTGCAACGCCGCCTCCAACCCCTATTTCGGGCCGATGGGCGGGATTTCGGACGATCAGTTCATGAAGATCCTGCAGAACAACATCGTCTCCAATCACTGGCTGATCAACATGTGCGCGCCGCAGATGCGCGCGCGCAAGGACGGCGCGGTGATCATCATTTCATCGATCGGCGGGCTCAAGGGCTCGCCGGTGATCGGCGCCTACGACATCTCGAAAGCGGCCGACATGCAGCTCGCGCGCAACCTCGCGGTCGAGTTCGGACCCGACAATGTGCGCGTGAACACGATCGCGCCGGGCCTGGTGCAGACCGATTTCGCGCGCGCGCTGTGGGAGAATCCGGCGATCCTGAAAGCGTCGAGCGAGCGCGCGGCGCTGAAGCGGATCGGTCAGCCGGACGAGATCGCAGGCATGGCGGTGCTGCTGGCCTCGAAGGCCGGCGCCTTCCTGACCGGTCAGACGCTCATCATCGACGGCGGCGTAATGGCGTCGTAGGGCGCGCCGAGCACGGAGGCGATGTTCAGCCTCAGCGACTGCGCGTTGAACGGCTTCAC
Organism: Hyphomonadaceae bacterium; assembly: GCA_023384105.1. Classification (GTDB taxonomy): domain Bacteria; phylum Pseudomonadota; class Alphaproteobacteria; order Caulobacterales; family Aquidulcibacteraceae; genus Vitreimonas. The sequence continues at coordinate 64,238 of JAHDXR010000012.1, forward strand.
GATGTAGGAGGCGGCGCCGGCGCGGCGCGCGGCGGCCTGTCCCTCGGCGCTGTCGTTGGCCACCATCAGGAACGGCGTGTGGGCGAGGCGCGCGTCGGCGCGCACGCGCTGCAGCAGCTCGACGCCGGTCATCGGCGTCATGCTGGTGTCGGAGATCACGAGGCCGTACGGCTTGGCCCGCATCTTCGCCAGCGCTGCGGCGCCGTCATTGGCTTCGTCGATCTGGCTGAACCCGAGCTGGCGAAGCAGATTGCGCAGGATGCGGATCATCGTGTTGTAGTCGTCCACGATCAGGATCGGCATCGTCATCGATACAGACATGTCCGCTCTCGTCATACCCTCCGGCGCTGTTGTCAGGAGACGTCCGCCGCCGGGCCGGGGTGCGTCGGACCGGCGGCGGGACGTTACCGGCTAAGGTTGCGCCGTGTTATGGAATTACCGATAGCAGAGGTCCGAGAATTTTCGGTAAAACAGCGCTTAAGCATGAGTGAACAGGCGCCCTTTCCACGCGCGCGGAGATACGCTTTGGCAACGGTCGGCGCCGCATTGACCGCAAACGCAAACGCTTTGTGAACCAATGTCGACGCTAGGCCCTTCCAGCACGGTTCCCGACGACGCGCGCGGCGCGGCCATCGCGCTCGGCAATTTCGACGGCGTGCATCGCGGCCATCAGGCGGTGATCGCGTCCGCGCGCGCGGTCGCGGAACAACGCGGCGTCCCCGTGGGCGTCGCCATCTTCGAGCCGCACCCGCGCCGCTTCTTTCAGCCCGACGCGCCGCCGTTCCGGCTGCAATCGTCGGCGCAGCGGGCGCGGGCGCTTGCCGCCTGCGGCGTCGCGGAAGTGTACGAGATCGGCTTCGACGAAAGCCTCGCGCGCTCCACCGACCGCGAATTCGCGCAGCGGCTGATCCACGACTGCATCGGCGCGGTGCATGTCAGCGTCGGCGCCGATTTCCGCTTCGGCCGCGGGCGCATGGGCGACGTGGAGAGCTTGAAGCGCCTGGGCGCGGAGTTCGGCTTCACCGTCGAAGCGGTGGCGCCGGTCGGCGGGGCGGAGAAGATTTCCTCGACCGCCGTGCGCGAAGCGATCGCCGCCGGCGACATGGCGCGCGCCGCGGACCTGCTCGGCCGGCCATGGGCGATCGAGGGCGAAGTGCGGCGCGGCTTCGCGCGCGGACGCGGCTTCGGCTTTCCCACCGCGAATCTCGCGCTTGGCGATTATGTGCGGCCGCGGCTGGGCATTTACGCGGTGCGCGTGGATCTCGGCGACGGCGTACTGCTGCCGGGCGTCGCCAGCGTCGGCGTGAACCCGACGGTCGGGTCGCTGCCGGCGCCGGTGCTGGAAGCGCACCTGCTCGATTTCAGCGGCGATCTGTACGGCCGGCTGATCGAGGTCGAACTCATCGCCTTCCTGCGCGACGAAGCGAAGTTCGACGACACCGACGCGCTCAAGACGCAGATGACGCAGGACGTGATCGAAGCGCGCCGCGCGCTGATCGGCAGCTAGCGCCGCATCGGACCGCCGGCTTCCAGCCGGCATTTTCGTTTCATCCTGCACGCGGGCAGAAGGCTAAGGCGCTCGCGTCAGCCCGCGCTGCGTCCGCCCGAGGCGGCGAACTTCGCCGTCAGCGCCCGCAACCCCTCGATCACGGCGCTGCGCAGCGCGCTGTCGCCGGCGACGTCCGAGCGGCGCAGCGACTTCATCGCCACCACATGCACGCGGATCGGCTCCATGTCGGAGGCGCCGTCGCGCCAGTTCGACGTGAGTTCGCACAGACTGCGGCCGGCTTCGCTGAGTTCGCTCAGGCCGAACGCGCCGGCCTCGTTCAGAATCTCGTTGGCGAGCGCATAGACGCGCGCCGGATCCGCCTTGCCGCTCTTGGTGACCGCGTCGATCTCGGCGATCTTGACGTCGAGCGCGTCCATGCATTCATCGCGCACCTCCTCGACGGCCTGCGCGGCTTTCGCCAGCGCATCCTCGACGGTCATGCCGCCGACGGTGGAGACCGCTTTCGCAAGTTTGTTCTCGATGCGATGGGTGCGGACGATATGGGACATGCTCAGGCGGCGCTTTCCGTATCTTCTTGGTCGATGGTGGAATCGTTGTTTCGCCGGCCGAGGCCGGTGGGCGGCTCTTCCACCTTGAAGCGGCGGTCCGGCCCCAGGTACTTGCCGACTTCGACGTAGGGTCGCCTGTCGCGGGACACCCACAGGATGCGGTCGAGCAGGGTCGCCGGCGTCAGTGGCTTGGCGACGAAGAAGTTGGCGCCGCTGTCGCGCGCGCGCCGCACGCTGGACGGGGTCGAGTGCCCCGAGACCAGGATGATCGGAATGAAGCGGTTGGGATGCTGCTCCTGCCGGCGCAGCCAGCGGATCAGCTCGACGCCGTCGCCGCTCGCGCCGGGATCGGCGATCATGAGATCGAACGGGGCTGTCGTCAGCGCGTTGCGCGCCTCTTCGACGCTGGTGCAGGCGCGAATAGTGCGGATGCCGAAGCCACGGCAGATTTGAGTCAGGATTTTGCAGCCGTGCACGCTCTCATCGAGCGTGAGCAGCGCCACCCTCTCAAGATTGATCCAGCGGCTCAACTCGCGGTCCCTGGCATGTTGACACCGGCCCCGGATGAGGCCGCCGCGTTTATGCCAGCAACTGGTTAAGGGATTGGCGCCTCGCCGGCGGCGGGACGAGCCGGAATTTTAACTTCCGCTTCCCCCTCCAGCACCACCGTCTCGCCGACCCGGCACGTGCAATGCAATTTGGCGCGACGGCCCTTCTCGGTGAGTTCTGTGACCTCAACGCTGGCTTCGACCGTGTCGCCGATGCGCACCGGCGCGAGGAAGCGAAGCGTTTGCGAAATGTAAATCGCGCCGGGGCCCGGCAGGCGCGTGCCGATGACGGCCGAGATGAGGCTCGCCGTGTAGAGGCCGTGCGCGATGCGCCCGCCGAACGGGGTCTTGGCGGCGAAGTGCTCGGAGAGGTGGATCGGATTGCGGTCGCCGCTGATCTCGGCGAAGCCGACCACGTCGGACGATCTCACCTCTTTCAGGTAGGTCTCGCGCATGCCGACGCTGAGGTCTTCGAAATAGAGCGAACGCATTTCCGGGAGAGTCATTCGTGATCCTCTTCCTCGCCCCGCGCAGCGGAGGAGTGCGCCGCGAAGCGACGGGTGGGGGACAGTCTGTCGTCGCTTGCGCGCGACCCCATGTCTCCCTCCCCTTTCCCCTCTCCCGCGCTGCGGGGCGAGGGGAAATTGCGCCTCGCCTTAAAAAAATCCTTCAGCAGCTTCGCCGCCGCCTCGGCTTCGACGCCCGACGCAACCGCCGGCTTCCAGTGACATTGAGGATGATCCCAGACTTTTGCGCCATGCGCCACGCCGCCGCTCTTAGGGTCGCTCGCGCCATAGACGACGCGGGCGATGCGGGCGTGGCTGATGGCGCCGGCGCACATGGCGCAGGGCTCCAGCGTTACGTAAAGCGTGAGGCCCGGCCTCAAGCGATAGTTGCCGGTCGCTTCCGCCGCGCCGCGCAGCGCGAGGATTTCGGCGTGCGCGGTGGGATCGTTGCGGCCGATCGGGCCGTTGGCGGCGCTGGCGACGACCTCGCCGCTCGCCTCGTCGACGATCACGCAGCCGACCGGCGTTTCGCCGGCCGCCGCCGCCTCTTCCGCCAGCGACAGCGCCAGGCCCATATGGCGCCGGTCGCTCATGCGCGGCGCAGTTCGAGCAGGTCGGCGACCACCGGCCCCGAAGCGATGGTCTCGAACGTGCCGGGGACGATGGCCTCGCGATACATGCGCCGGGCCTCGTCGTCGGAATGACGCATCCGCGTTTCCATCGCCTTCTTCCAGGTCGCTTCGTCGGGCCATTGGGCGTAGGCGACGTAAACGCCCTCGCCCGCCTTATGCAGCCGCGAGCCCCAGCCGCCGAACTCCGCGGCGATGCGCTCGGTGCCGCGCTTCCAGCCGGCCTCGAATTGCGCCTCCAGCCCTGGTACGACCTGCCAACGATAGATCACGGCGAACATGGCCCATTCCTCTTCTCCCCCTTCTAACGCGGAAGCCGAACGGATCGCCAAGTTTCTGGCCCGCGCCGGGATCTGCTCGCGCCGCGACGCGGAGAAGCTGATCGCCGAGGGCCGGGTGAAGCTGAACGGCAAGGTGCTGGATACGCCGGCGGTCAAGGTGACGGCCGCGGACAAGGTGCTGGTCGACGGCCGCCCCGTCGGCGCGGCCGAGCCGACGCGGCTCTGGCGCTACCACAAGCCCGCCGGGCTTGTGACCACCCACCGCGACCCGGCCGGGCGGCCGACCGTGTTCGAGCATCTGCCCAAGAGCATGCCGCGCGTGATCTCGGTCGGCCGGCTCGACCTCGCCTCCGAGGGCCTCCTGCTGCTGACCAATGACGGCGAGCTGGCGCGGCGGCTCGAACTGCCGTCGAACGGCTGGATCAGGCGCTATCGCGCGCGCGCGTTCGGGCGCGTCGAGCAGGGCGAACTCGACAAGCTGCGCGAGGGCGTCACGGTCGACGGCGTCCGCTACGGCCCGATCGAGGCGAAGCTCGAACGCGGCGGCGGCGCCAACGCCTGGATCGCCGTGTCGCTGAGCGAAGGCAAGAACCGCGAAGTGCGGCGCGTGCTTGATGCGCTGGGGCTGAAGGTCAACCGGCTGATCCGCGTGTCCTACGGGCCGTTCCAGCTCGGCGCGCTGGAGCCCGGCGCAGTCGAAGAAGTGCCGCGCAAAATGCTCAAGGAGCAGCTCGGCAAGGACGCGCTGGGCTGAGCCTCAGTGGCCGCCGAGAAAGCCGGGCACGCCGGGGATCAGCGCCGGAAAGAAGTTGTGGCTGTCTTCCCAGACCATGCGGACGCCGGCGAACACGATGATGGCGATGCCGACCACCGCGATCCAGCGGTGCTTCTCGATGATGCGGGCGATGAAGGTCGCGGCGATCCCCATCAGCACGACCGAGAGGACCAGGCCGAACGCCATGATCACCTCGTTGTGGCGCGACACCGCGGCGACGGCGAGCACGTTGTCGAGCGACATCGACACGTCGGCGATGATGATCGTGAGCAGCGCGCTCGCGAACGTCTTCGGCTTCTTGCCACCGGAGGCGATCTCCTCGGCGATCTGTTCGCCCGCGACCGGCTCGCCGACCATCACCGGCTGGTGCTTGCGCAGATCGTCCCACATGCGCCAGGCGACCCAGAACAGCAGCAGGCCGCCGACCAGCAGCAGGCCCCTGATCTCCAGGAGCTGGATGGTGATGCCGGCGAACAGGATGCGCAGCACCAGGGCCATGACGATGCCCCAGAAGATGGCGCGCTTCTGCTGCTGCGCCGGCAGCGCCGAGGCGGCGAGGCCGACGGCGACGGCGTTGTCCCCCGCCAGGGCGAGGTCGATCAGAATGACTTGGAACAGCGCTGCGATGTCGGCGACGATCATGTCCACGGCAGCTCTACTCCTGGCGTTTTCTGGGGCCGCTCTTGTTCACGAAGGCTGACGTTTAGGTCAAGCGCTTGGCGGCGGGCCGTAAGCGCGACATATGGCGCTTGCCGAAGCGGAATGAAGGCGGGCGATGCGCATCGTGGGGGGCAGGTTCAAAGGGCGGGCGATCGAGGCCCCCCAGGGGCGCGACACCCGCCCCACCGGCGACCGCGCGCGGGAGAGCCTGTTCAACGTGCTGGCGCACGCGTCGTGGTCGCCGGGGCTGGAGGGCCGGCGGGTGCTCGACCTGTTCGCGGGCTCCGGCGCGCTGGGGCTGGAGGCGATCTCGCGGGGCGCGGCGTTCGCCCTGTTCGTGGAGACCGAGCCCGCCGCGCGCGGAGCGATCCGCGACAATATCGAAGCGCTCGGCCTGTTCGGCGCGACCCGCATCCATCGCCGCGACGCCGCCGATCTCGGCGTGAAGCCGGCGGGGCTGGGCGAACCGTTCGACCTCGTCTTCCTCGATCCGCCCTATCACAAGGGCCTGGGCGAACGGGCGCTGGCGCGGCTCGGCGAAGGCGGCTGGATCGCCGGCGATGCGCTGATCGTGTTCGAATGCGCCGCCGACGAGACGCCGGCGACGCCGGGCTACGAGACGCTGGACGAACGCGCCTATGGCGCGGCGAAAGTGCTGTTCCTCCGCCGCGCGCCCGAACTCACGGCGTCGGCGTGACGCGCCGCTGCGCCGCATCGGGCGCCGTTTGCTGCTGCACGCGCAGGCGCGGCGCCAGTTCGACCCGCGGACGCAGCGGCGCGCGCAGCAGCTGCTGGCAGCGCTCCAGCAATTCCTGGTCGGGCGCGGCGATGTCGTGCGCCTCCTGGGCCTGACGCAGCCGCTCGCACGCTTCGCGTGTCCGGCCCGAGCGGTCGAGGGCGATGATGAGCTGCTGCGCGTCTGCGTCCAGCACCGAGGCCGCCGCCGAGTTCGGCGCGGCGGCGGCGATCCGCTCGCGCGTGCTGTAGGCTTCGGAGAAGCGCGCGCTGGCGGCGTCATAGTCGCCCCGCGCTTCGGCGATGCGGCCGAGTTCGGCCGCGACCGGCGCGCGCAACTGCGGCGCGCTGAGCTGCGGCAGCGCCTCCTGCAATTGCTGCTCGGCCTCGGCTTCGCGGCCTTCGTTCTGCGCCGCGACGGCTTCCGACACCTGCGCCACGGCGGCGGCTTCTTCGGAGCGGTTCACGCGGGCGTAGGAGCGCGACAGCATCCGCCAGACATCGGTGTTGCGGGGCTCGAGCGTCGTCGCGGCCTCCAGCGCGCGCTGGCCGAGCGGATCGTCGTTGGCTTCGCCGACGGAGCCGCAGAGCAGGTAGATCTGATCGCGTAGCGGATCGTCCGGATTGTTCTGCGCGTAGGTCCACAGCGTCTGCATCGCGGCCTGGCGCGCTTCGGGCTGAGACATCTGCGCGGCGGCGAGGCGCACCTGCGCATCCGGGTGCGCGGCCAGCGCGGCGAAGGCTCCGCGATAGGTCTCGCGCGCCGTGGCGTCGAACTGTTCTTCGGAGACGGCGGCGAGTTCGATATCGGCGGGCGCGGAGCGCGCCATCGGCGCCGCGCCCGACCCTTCGAGCGCGATCTCCTGCGTTGCGCCGAGCGCGCCGGATTCCAGGATCTGCGCAAGCTGGATCGCCTGCTCGGGCGTCAGCTTGCCTTCGGCCAGCAGCCGCAGCAGCTCCGCGCGCAGGTCTTCCTGGGTCACCTGCGCCTGCTGGTCGGGGAAGAAGATGTACTTGCCGAACGCGGCGATGCCGATGATCAGCGCGATCACGGTGAGCACCGAGACGAGCCGGATGCGCGCCATGAGACGGCGGCGCTTGCGGGCTATGGCCCCGCCGTCGACGTCGCGGCCTTCGATCTTGGCCTTGAGCGCTTCTTCGAGAATCTGCATTTGCGGCGCGTTGGCGCCGCCGTTCCAGCGGGTGAAGTCCTCCGCCTGGAACGCGCCGAAGCCGAGCGGAATGTCGACGCGGTCGAGCATCACCGGCACCAGCCGCCCGTCGTCGCGCGCGCGCCCGGCCTCGTCGCGCACGAACGTCGACGCCGCCGCACTTTGCGTCCAGACCACGATCACGGCCTTGGCCGCGCGCAGTTCGCGCTCGATCACGGCGGCGTAATCGTGCCCGGCGGCGAGCGAGCGGTCCCACCAGACATTGAAGCCGCGGCTCTGCAGCGCCTCGGCGAGCGGGCGGACGCGGTTACGATCCTCGCTTGCGTAGGAGATGAAGACGTCCGCCATATCGCCCGCCCTTGTCCTGGCGCGATCCTCGCACCGGTTATTGTCCCTCGCCCCTATTAGGCGCTCCTGAGCGCGGCGGGAAGATGACGCGGGTCATGGATGGGCGGAGAAAACGGAATTTCTTTTCGTAGGCAAAGAGATAAGCGCAACGCCGAAGACGCCGCGCCGCTGATAGAAGCTCACCACCCCCGCTTCCCGGCCGCAGCGCAGCGAAGAGCCGGGACCCAGGGGCGAACGCACCGTACTTCACCCCCTGGGCCCCGGATCGCACCCCCGGCTTTCGCCGGGGCTGCGTCCGGGGAGCGGGTTGGGGCGGGGTTTGCGCGACGGGACGGCGCTCACCGCTCGATGAACAGCGCCGCGGGATGTTCGAGCAGGCTTTTCACGCGCTGGATGAAGGCGGCGGCGTCGTAGCCGTCGACGACGCGGTGATCGAACGACGAACTCAGGTTCATCATCTTGCGCACGACGATCTGGCCGTTCTTCACCACCGGGCGCTCCACCAGCTTGTTGACGCCGATGATCGCCACCTCCGGGTGATTGATCACCGGCGTGGTGACGATGCCGCCCAGCGCGCCGAGCGAGGTGATGGTGATGGTGGAGCCGGAAAGTTCGTCCTTCGTCGCGGCGTTGGCGCGGACGGCGGCGGCGAGGCGCGCGACTTCGGCGGCGCAGTCCCACACGTCGCGCGCCTCGGCGTGGCGCACCACCGGCACGATCAGGCCGTTCTCCGTCTGCGTGGCGATGCCGATGTCGACATTGTCGTGACGATAGACGACGCCCTGCTCGTCGTCGAAGCGGGCGTTGATCTGCGGGAAGTCCGGCAGCGCCAGCACCAGGGCGCGCATCAGGAACGGCAGCAGCGTGAGCTTCGGCTGCTCGTTGCGCTTGGTCGCGTTCAGATGCGCGCGCAGATCCTCCAGTTCGGTGAGATCGGCTTCCTCGACATAGGCGAAGTGCGGGATGCGGCGCTTGGCGTCCTGCATCTTCTCGGCGATCTTGCGGCGCAGACCGATCACCTTCACCGGCTCGACGCCGTTCTTCTCCGTCAGCACCGCGCCGCGGCGCGCGCCCACGGCGGGCACGAGTACGGCGTCCAAGTCTTCGTGGGTGATGCGCCCGTCCGGGCCGGTGCCGCGGACTTGATTGAGATCGACGCCAAGCTTCTGCGCGCGCGCGCGTACGGCCGGCGAAGCCTGCGCCTGGCCCCACTCCTTCACGGCCGCGTCGCGCGGTTCGGGACGGGCGACGGCTTGCGACGGCGCGGGTTGGGGCTGAGGCGCCGGCTTGCTGGCGGGCGTCGAGGCGGCGGGCACAGGGCGCGCCTGCGGCGCGGCGCCCTGCATGGCGGCCTGCACGGCGTCTTCGCTCCAGACAGCGCCCGCGGGCGCTTTGATCTTGGGCTTTGGAGCGCTTGCTCCCCCGCTTGCGGGGGAGCTGTCAGCGGAGCTGACTGAGGGGGCGGCGCGCGCTCCGGCGTCCGACGTCTGCGCGGCTGCACCCCCTCCGTCGTGAGCTTCGCTCGCGCCGCCTCCCCCGTGAACGGGAGAGGAGTTGTCTGCGTCCGCTTCCGTCTCGAACACGGCGATGGTTCCGCCGACGGGGGCCATGTCGCCGGGTTCGCCGTGGATGGCGACGATCTTGCCGGCGACGGGCGAAGTCATCTCCACCGTCGCCTTGTCGGTCATCACGTCGACGAGCGGGGCGTCCTCCTCAACGACATCGCCCACGCGCACGTGCCAGGCGACGATCTCGGCCTCGGCGGTGCCTTCGCCCACGTCGGGCAGCTTGAAAACGTACTGGCCCACGTCAGCCCTCCATCACGCGGCGCATGGCTTTGACGATGCGCGGCGGGGTTGGGAAATACTCCCATTCGAGCGCGTGCGGATAGGGCGTGTCGTAGCCCGTGACGCGCTGGATCGGCGCTTCGAGGTGATAGAAGCAATGCTCCTGCACCAGCGCCGAAAGTTCGGCGCCGTAGCCCGAGGTGCGGGTCGCTTCGTGGACGATGACGCAGCGCCCGGTCTTGGCGACGCTTGCGGTGATCGCCTCGATGTCGACCGGCACAAGCGTGCGCAGGTCGATGATCTCGGCGTCGAGGCCGGACACTTCCGCCGCCGCGAGCGCGACGTGCACCATCGTGCCGTAGGCGAGCACGGTGACGTCCTGGCCGGCGCGCGCGACGTTCGCCTTGCCGAGCGGAATCCTGTAATAGCCCTCCGGCACGTCGCTGGCCGGGTGCTTCGACCAGGGCTGCACCGGGCGGTCGCGGCGGCCGTCGAACGGGCCGTTATAGACGCGCTTCGGCTCCATGAAGATGACCGGATCGTCGTCCTCGATGGCGGCGATCAGCAGTCCCTTGGCGTCGTACGGCGTCGATGGGATCACCGTCTTCAGGCCGGCGACGTGGGTGAACAGCGCTTCCGGCGACTGGCTGTGGGTCTGGCCGCCATAGATGCCCCCGCCATAGGGCATGCGCACGGTGAGCGGCACGGTGTAGTCGTTGACCGAACGATAGCGGATGCGCGCCGCTTCCGAGACCAATTGGTCGTAGGCCGGATACATGTAGTCGGCGAACTGGATCTCGATCACCGGGCGCAGGCCGTAGACGGCCATGCCGATCGCGGCGGCGGCGATGCCGCACTCGTTGATCGGCGCGTCGAAGCAGCGCTTCGCGCCGTGTTTCTGCTGCAGATGCTCGGTGACTTTGAACACGCCGCCGAAATAGCCGACGTCCTCGCCGAAGGTAAGCACCTTCGGATCGCGCTCCATCATGGTGTCGAGCGCCGAGTTCAGCGCCTGGATCATGGTCATCGCGGCCATGTTAGACGTCGCTTTCTTGGACCGCCGGCGTCCTCGCCGGCGTGTGTGCTTGATCGGTCGGTGCGGCGGCTCGCCGGCGAGGACGCCGGCGGTCCAAGAGAGAAGATCGGCGCATCACACCCCCTCCTCCTCGCGCTGCTGACGCAAGTGCCAGGGCATCTCCTTGTAGACGTCCTCGAACATGCTTTCGCGCGCATGCGCGCCCTCGGCGCCGAGCACGCCCACCTTCTCCGCTTCGCGCCCCGTGGTGCGCACGGTTTCGAGCGCTGCGTCCTGCGCCTCGCGATGCCGATCCTCCGACCATTCGCCGAGCGAGATCAGATGCCTCTTCAGCCGTTCGATCGGGTCGCCCAGCGGCCAGGCGCGGGCTTCGTCGGCCGGACGGTAGCGCGAGGGATCGTCCGAGGTGGAGTGCGGGCCGCCGCGATAGGTGAAATGCTCGATCAGCGTGGGGCCGAGGTTCGAGCGCGCGCGCTCGGCCGCCCATTTGGTGACGGCGTAGACGGCGAGGAAGTCGTTGCCGTCGACCCTGAGCGGGGGCACGCCATAGCCGACGCCGCGCGCGGCGAAGGTGGTGTTCTCGCCGCCGGCGATGCCCTGGAACGAGCTGATCGCCCACTGATTGTTGACGATGTTGACGATCACCGGCGCTTTATAGACGGCGGCGAACGTCATCGCGGCGTGGAAATCGCCTTCGGCGGTCGAGCCCTCGCCGAGCCAGGTCGAGGCGATGCGCAGATCGCCCGAATAGGCCGACGCCATCGCCCAGCCCACCGCCTGCGGAACCTGCGTGGCGAGGTTGCCGGAAATGGTGAAGAATCCGTCCTTCTTGGACGAATACATCACCGGCAATTGCCGGCCCCGCATCGGGTCGCGCGCGTTCGAGTAGATCTGGTTCATCATCGTCAGCAGCGGATAGTCGCGCGCGATCAGGATGCCCTGCTGGCGATAGCTCGGGAAGCACATGTCGTCCGGATTGAGCGCCAGCGCGGCGGCGACCGAGACCGCCTCCTCGCCGAAGCTCTGCATGTAGAACGAGGTCTTGCCCTGGCGCTGGGCGCGGTACATGCGGTCGTCGAACGCGCGCGTGAGTAGCATGTATTTGAGGCCGCGGCGCAGCGTTTCCGGCTCGATGTGCGGGCTCCAGGGGCCGAGCGCATTGCCCTCCATGTCCAGCACGCGGATCAGGCCGTAGGCGTATTCGCGCAGCTCGACCGCCGCCGCGCCGACATCCGGGCGCGGCGTGTCGCCGGGCTCGGGAAAGGTCCAGCCGCTGAAGTCGGGCTTGTCGCCCGGCCGCGCGCGCGGCGCCGGAATGTGCAGATCGAGCGCGTTCGGCTTGCGAGGGCTCATCTTGTCCTCAGTTCTTCTTCGCGGCGGCGATACGCTCGCGGACGATGCGGTCGGCCGCCTGGTGCGGCGTCAGGTTCTCGGCCTTCGCCGTTTCCAGCACGCGCAGCAGGCGCGGTGCGATCGCCCGCACGCGGCCTTCGACCACTTCGGCGGGCTCGCCGAGATATTCGGCCGAGACGTTGATGATGCCGCCGGCGTTGACGACGTAATCCGGCGCGTACGTGACGCCGCGGGCGAGGAGGCGGGCGCCGTCCTCCTCGGTGGCGAGTTGGTTGTTGGCGGAGCCGCAGATAATCGGCGCGGCGATCTCCGGGATGGTCCGGGCGTTGAGCCCCGCGCCCAGCGCGCACGGCGAGAACAGATCTGCGGCGACGGCGTGGATGCGGTCGGCGGGCGCGGTGTCCGCGCCCAGCGCCTTCGCCCGCTCCAGATTGCTCTCGTTGACGTCGGCGACGACGAGCTTCGCGCCCTCCTCCGTCAGCAGCTTGCAGAGATTGTAGCCGACCGCGCCCGCGCCTTGCACCGCAATCGTGCGCCCCTGCACGGAACCGCCCAGCAGCGCCTTGATCGAGACGAACACGCCCAAAGCCGTCATCGGCGAGGGATCGCCGCCGGCCTGGCCGGTCTGTTTCGGAATGCCCGCGACGTAGGCGGTGCGGCGCGCGATCGCGCGCATGTCGGCGACGGTGGCGCCGACATCCTCGGCGGTGATGTAGCGGCCGCCGAGCGCCTCGACCTGCCCGCCGAACGTCTCGAAGCAGGCGTTGCGGTCGGCGCCCATTTTGTAGATCACCGCCTTGCCGCCGCCCAGCGGCAGCTCGGCCATGGCGTTCTTGTAGGTCATGCCGCGCGAGAGGCGCAGCGCGTCGGTGAGCGCGTCTTCGGTCCTGGCGTAATTCCAGATGCGGCAGCCGCCGGCGGCCGGCCCGAGCGCGGTGTTGTGGATGGCGATGAAGCCCGCGAAGCCGAGCGCATCGTCGCCGACGGCGACGACGGCTTCGTGCCCGTCGAACGCGGGATTGGACCTCGCTTCGATCATTGAATCGGCTCTTCCAGCAGAAGTTGGCGAGCGAAGCGGCCCGGCGGCGACCCGAACGACAGCACGCCGTCATGATAGCGCTTCAGGTTGAAATCGCCGCCCCAGCGGCGCTCCGCCTCGGCGCGGGTTTCCAGGTGCTCCTGGAAGCCGACGAAATAGGTCGAGAGCTGCGTGAACGAGAGCTGCGCGCGCCGCCACTTGCCCGCCGCCTCGCGCTCTTCCTGGAACGCGGTGTGCGTGAGCAGATGCATCATCTCATCGCGGCTCATGCCGTCGACATGGATGGCCTGGTCGATGATGGCGTTGGTGATGGTGCGCAGCTGCACCTTGAGCTGCGACAGCCGGTAGAGCGGATCGTCGGCGCGGAAGCCCTGCTCGATCATCATCTCTTCGGCATAGACCGCCCAGCCCTCGACGAACGAGCCCGACGACAGCACCGCGCGCAGCACCGAGGGATAGGCGTTCGCATGCCAGAGCTGCACGTAATGGCCGGGCGAGCTTTCATGCACGGCGATGTCGAGGATGCCGCGATTGTTGTACTCGCGCAGGAACGACACGGCCTGCTCGTCGCTCCAGTCGTCCGGGATCGGCGAGACCGCGTAGAACGAGCCGAGGTCGCGCTCCAGCGGCCCCGGCGCGTCGAGATAGGCGACGGCGAAGCCGCGCTGGAACTCCGGCATCAGGATCACGCGCACCGGCTGCGGCGGCATGGCGATGATGTCGCGCGCATTGAGGAACGCATCCGCTTCGGCGACGCCGGCCGTGGCGACTTCGACCAGCCGGTCGCGCGCGGGCCTGTCCGCGGCGGCGAGATCGAGCGCGGCGCGGATGGCGGCCTGCTGCTGCTCGGGGCTCGGATTGTCCGGCGTCGGCGGCGCATCGGTGCGGCCGGCGAGCGCCTGCCGGGCGACGCGATACATCTCCTCGCGCACGCCGATCACGGCGGCGTCGGCGCGGCGGCGGATTTCGGCGCGCGAGAGATCGGATTGCAGCGTGAAACGCAGCTGGGTGTCGAACACCTCGGCGCCGACGCGGAAGTCCGCCTGCGCGGCGGGGACGAGCACGCCCTCGATCCAGGCCTGGTGCTCGTCGACGGCGGCGTTGAACGCGGCGATGGCGCGCTCCATGCGCCGCTGATCGGCGGCGGAGAGTTCGCCCTTGTGCGGCTCGATCATGTCGGTGACGATCGACTTCAAGCCCCGGTTCTGCGCCGCGTAGGTTTCGGCGTGCGGCGCCGGCACGCGCGCGGGCTGCAATTCCCGGCGCGTCTTGCGCAGCAGTTCCGGAATAAGCTCCATCCGCGCAATGGCCGCGCGCAGCCGCTGCGGCAGCGGCGCGAACTCGCGCGCCATCAGCCCATAGAGCGCGCCGCCGGCGACGCCCTGATAGCCCAGCGGATTCCAGGCCCAGCTCTGCAGCGTCTCGGTGCGCCAGATCTCGGCGCGGAGCGCGTTTTCGAGCAGCGCGTAATCGACCTGGTTGGCGCGCGAGAGCGCGCCGCGGTCGATGCGCTCGAGCTGGCGCAGCGTGTCGTGGGTGAAGCGCAGCGCCGCCGCGCGCCCGGCGGCGCTGACGTCGTCGATGCGGTTGTCGTAGCGGTGGTCGCCGATCTGCGTCGCCGACACCGGCGAAAAGCGCATCGAGCGGTCGAGCCAGCGCCGGCCCAGCGCTTCGAAGGCGCGGTCGGCGCGGCTTGACGTCTGGGCGAGGGCGTCGGCCGCGGCGAGCGGCGCGAGCATGGCGGATCCGAGCGCGAGAACGACCCGGCGGCGCGAGGTTTTCATGATGGACGCTTCACTCCCGGAGGGTCCGCGCCCGGCGCGGCCTCCTGATTTGGCGCGCAAAATACCCAGGCGCGTATTTGACGCAATATCCGGGCCAAAACCCGATCATATTTGCCGATATCTATTGTTTTGTGGTATGAATTGCCCCGCTAACAACTTTGCGTCGAAAATTTATGTTGCTGCACTGCACACATTCCTGCATGTCCTGGAACCGAGGTCCCGCCCGCGGGATTGGCGCTGGTGCAGCGCGCTTGCGCACTATGGAGCGCCGGCGCCCTCGCCGGCACGCGCCCTATCGAACAAGCGCCGACGCGTGTCGGTAGCGGTTGCGCCGCGCCGGCGAGGGCGCCGGCGCTCCATATTTGCCGCGCGCCCGATATTCGGCGCGGTGCGCTAAGATAAAACGCCCAGGACGGAGACCGCATGGCGAAGGGCCGCGCACAGTCGGAAATTCACAACCTGTCGTCGCTGCTCGACGTGCTGCAGCGGAAGATCGACGACGACCAGAACAATGGCGGCCCCGACAAGATCGCGATCCGCGACGTGCTCGAAACCGTCGGCACGCGCGCCTACGGGCCGCTGCTGCTCATCATCGGCCTGGTGTCGATCTCGCCGGCGACGATCATTCCCGGCGCCACCTGGGCGTTCGCGGCGCTGACGCTGATGGTGGCGATCCAGCTGGCGCTGCACAAGGACACGCCATGGATGCCGCGCAAGGCGCTGGAGATGGAAGTCTCCGAACGCCAGCTCGCCAGCTTCATCCGCGCAACCCGGCCGACGGCCGCGGCCATCGACAAGGTGGTGAAGCCGCGGTTCGGCTTCCTGGTGCGCCGGCCGTGGACGTTCGGGGTGGCGGCGCTGATCGTGCTCGCGGCGCTGATCACGTTTCCGCTCGGGCTCATCCCGGTCGCGCCGCTGCTGCCCGGCGTCGCCATCTGCCTGCTCGGCCTCGGCCTCACCGCGCGCGACGGCGTCCTGCTGGGCGTCGGCGCCGGCCTCGTCGGCGGCGCCTTCTGGCTCGTATTCGCCCGCCTGCTCTGAACCGCGCCGCGGCGGCCGTCTCCAAACTCACGGCTCATAGGGCGAGTGCCGCATACGCGCCTTTTCCTTGCCTCCGGCGGCGCGCGCCCGGTAGGCTGGCGCGTTGGAGGCGGTGATGCTGGCGCTGGACAAAAGCGCGATAAGCGCCCTGGGCGATCAAGTGATCGAACAGCCGCGCGACGTGTTCGTCAGCGCCGAGCAATCGGCGTTCGTCGACCGCTTCACCGCGCCGGCGCGCCAAAAGCAGATCGGACACGTCGCGTTCTGCGAGCAGATCGGCGCGGGCCATGTCGAGTTCATGGAGTTCGACCCCGATTTCGTCGCCGTCGTTCCGCGGCTGAATTTCTCCGCGCCGGTGCCGATCCGCTTCGCCGACACGAAATGGATCCGGATGCATTTCCGCGTCGGCGGGCGCAACACCACCTGGTTCGACCGGGAGCGGCGCGACATCGAAGGCGCGCTCTGCAATCTGATGCGGCTTCCCGAAGGCATGGTCTCGACCGAGCTGCACGCCGATGAACAGGTGCATTGGCTCACCGTGTTCGCCAAGCCGGATTTCCTGATGCGCGAATTCGGGCTCGATCAGGTGGCGCTGCCGGCGCCGCTGCGCAGCGCGTTCAAGGCGAGCGCCGACCGCCTGGTGCTGGAAAGCGCGCCGCTGCCGGCGCCGGCCTGGCGGCTGCTGGCCGATCTGCACGAGGACGCGCGCACCTCTCCCTTCGCCATGGCGCGCTGCCGATCGGCGGTGACGGAGCTGATCTGCCTGCTGCTGGAAAGCCTCACCAATCCGGCCGAACCCAGCGCGCGCTATTCGCCTCAGGAGCGCGAACGGCTGCAGCGCGCGCGAGAGATGATCCTGGAAAACCTCGAAGCGCCGCCAACGATCGCGGAACTGGCGCGGGCGGTGGGCACCAACCGCACGACGCTGGCGCAGAACTTCAAGGACTATTTCGGCAAGTCGATCTATCACACGATCAAGACCGAGCGGATGGGCCAGGCCGTGCGCCTGTTGCAGGACGGCGTGAGCGTCGCCGAAACGGCGCGGCGGCTCGGCTATGGCGGAGCGGCGGCGTTTTCCTATGCGTTCAAGCGCCATTTCGGCGTGGCGCCGAGCCAGACGCGCGCGCAGGACTGAAACGCCTCACGCCGGGCGGTGCTTGCGCCAGTGCGCGGCGATTTCCCCGCGCGTGCAGACCCAGGCCTTGCCGCGCGACTGGACGTAGTCGAGAAACTTCGCCAGCGCCGCGGCGCGGCCGGGCCGGCCCGACACGCGCGGATGCAGGCCGATCGACATCATCTTCGGCTGGCGCCGGCCCTCCTCGTAGAGCAAATCGAAGCTGGCCTTGAGATAGGCGAAGAAATCCTCCCCGCTCGTCCAGCCCGGCGTCATGGCGTAGCGGAAGTCGTTGCAGTCGAGCTGATAGGGAATGATGAGGTAGGGCTTGCCTTCGACGCTGCGCCAATAGGGCAGTTCGTCGTCATAGGCGTCCGACTCCCAGAGGAAGCCGCCCTCTTCGGCCGCCAGCCGGCGCGTATTGGGGCTGACGCGTCCGCCATAAAAGCCCGTGGGCCGCTGGCCCACCGCGTTCTCCACGGCGGCGATCGCCTTCTGGATGTGCGCGCGCTCTTCCGTCTCGGGCACGCCCCAGTAATTGATGAAGCGATAATGATGACTGGCGATTTCCCAGCCGCTGGCGTGCAGCGCTTTCACCGGCGCAGGGTTCAGCTCCACCGCCTGGCCGACGGCGTAGACCGTACCCTTCATGCGGCGCGCGGCGAAAATCTCCTGCAAGCGATAGGCGCCGACGCGCGCGCCGTAATCGTAGAGCGACTCCGCGCCGAACAGACGAAAGCCCGGCGGCAGCGCCGCGCCCCAGACAACTTCCGCCAGATAGGTCTCGGAGGCCTCATCGCCGGCGGGGAAGGAATATTCCGCGCCCTCCTCGTAATTGATCACGAAGCTGACGGCGATGCGCGCGCCATCGGGCCATTTGGGCGCGGGCGGGCGCGCGCCGTAGCCGACAAGATCGCGCTCATGCGTTTCGACGCGCCGCGTCATCGGCCCGGCCTCAAAAGCGCGCGCGCAGCTCGGCGCCGTATGTGCGCGGCTGGCCGTAAAGGCTGAATGGAATGCCGAGGAAGCTGACGCCGCGATTTACGCGATAGACCTCGTCCGTCAGGTTGCGTCCCCACACGCCGACGCCCCAGGTCTCGTTGATGTCGATATCGAGCGAGGCGTTCCAGAGCCCGTAGCCGCCCTGGCGCGTGCGCGCGCGGTTGTCCGGATTGAAATATTGCTCGCCGCGATAGGAATGGTTGAGCGCAACGCTGCCTTCCAGAGCGCCGAGGCTCCAGTGGTGGCGCGCGGTGATGCTTGAGGTGAAGCGCGGCGCGCGCGGCAGCACATTGCCGGCAATATTGATCGGCACGCCGAAATCATCGGTGGCGCCGCCGGGGAAATCATCGAACTCGGCTTCGGCATAGCCCATGCCGTAGCTGATTGAGAACGCATCGGTGAGGCGGGCGAACCCCTCCATTTCGACGCCCTGCGTCGTCACTTCGGCTGCGTTGGAGGCGATCAGCAGCGTGGCGGGACCCACAGTCTGGAACTGGAACACCTGGAAATCGCTGTATTCGGCGTGGAAGGCGGCGATGTTGAGTCGCATGCGCCCATCGAAGAGATCGAGCTTCACGCCCGCCTCGAAACTATCGACGGATTCAGAATCGAACGGAATGAAGGAAGCGTCGCCGACGAAGTCGACATTGTAGCCTCCGCTCTTGTGCCCGCGCGCATACGAAGCGTAGAGCAGCGCATCCGAATTGAGCTGGTATTGCAGGCTGAGCGTGGCGGTGACGCTGTCGTCGTCCAGCGTATCGGCGTAGCCGGTGAAATCGCCGAGGCCGGCGGGCGAGGCGAACTGGCTGATGCGCGCATCCTTTTCTTCTTCGGTGTAGCGCACGCCCCCGCTCAGCGTCAGCTGATCGCTGATGTCGAGATTGGCGTTGGCGAACACGGCCCATGAATCGGTATCGACGGTGGCGGTGTTCGTGGCGGCGAGCGTGCCGTCAGGCGCGCCGAAGGCCGAGCCGAAATAGCCGTTGCGCGATTGCGAGCCATCCTGGCGGAAATAGTAGGCGCCGAGAACGTAGCGGAAGCGGTCGGCGCCGGGAGAGGCGAGGCGCACTTCCTGCGTCAGATGCTGAAACTCGTCATTGAAATAGGCGACATGCAGTCCGTAGCCGGGCGAGCCGTCCTCATCGCTGCCGACGCGGCGCTCGGCGCTGCGATAGCCGGTGATCGAGGTGAGGACGAAATCGTTGCTGAAGGCGTAGGTGGCGGTCAGCCCAATGCCCCAGCCGTCATTGCGGTCGATGAGCGGCCCATCCTGAGCGACGCTGAAACGCTCGGGCGCGAAGGGGTCGGGCTCGGGCTCGAAGAACAGCGCGCTGTTGTTCTGACGGCGCACATCGGCGGAGACATCGATGGTCAGCGCATCGCTCGGCGCCATGCGGATGCGCGCACGCGCCAGTTCGTGATTGTTGGAGAGCAAGTCCTCGCCGGTGGCGAGATTTTCGACATAGCCGTCCTGACGTTGGCCGACCAGGGAGACGCGCGCCGCAGCGTGCGCGCCCAGCGGCAGGTTGAAAATGGCCGAACCGTAGGTCGTATCGAAATTGCCGCCGCCGACCTGGAGCTCGGCGCTCGTTTCAGCGAGTTGGGGCGCCTGAGTAGTGATCGAGATGACGCCGGAGGAAGAGTTCTTGCCGAACAACGTGCCCTGCGGGCCGCGCAGCACATCCACCTGCGCGACATCGACAAGCCCCTGATCCACCGCCAGCGACTGGCCGGCGAACACGCCGTCAATATAGACGCCCACGCGCGTATCGAAGCCGATATTGCGCGAGAAATCGCCGATGCCGCGCATCCCCACATGGGTTTCGCCGGAAGATCCGCTTTCGCCGAACACCAGGTTCGGCACAGAATACTCAACCTCCTGCAGCGTATCGATGCGCGCTTCGGCCAGCGCATCGGCGCCGACGCTGGTGATGGCGATGGGCACGCGCTGGGCGCTTTCCGCGCGCTGGCGCGCTGTGACGACGATTTCCTCTTCCGCCGTTTGCGCCGCCGCAGGTGCGATGCCGAACAAAATGGCCCCAAAGGCGGCTGCGCAATAAAGCGCAGGACGCTTGTTCTTCGTGTTCGGCACGCGATCCCTCCCGATTTTTCCGTGGCCGAGCCTAGCACCGGGCGCTGCGCGCGGCGTTTCGAGGGCGTCCGCTTTCGTTTGGAGATCGTCAAAACCGGCAGGAACCGGCTGGGCGCCGGCGCGGGAAGGCCGAAACTCATCGGCCATGACGCGCCCCCGTCCCGCCCGCGCCCTCGCCCGCTTCACCGCGCTGCGGCGCGATTTGCACGCCCATCCCGAGCTTGGTTTCGCCGAACGCCGCACGGCCGCCATCGTGGCCCGGACGCTGCGCGAGTTCGGCTACGCGGTGACCGAGCGCGTCGGCGGAACCGGCGTTGTCGGCACGCTGAGCAAGGGCGAAGGGCGCGCCATCGGCCTGCGCGCGGACATGGACGCGCTGCCGATCGAGGAGCAGAACAGCTTCGCACACCGCTCAACGCGGCCGGGCGTGTTTCACGGCTGCGGCCATGACGGGCACACGGCGATGCTGCTGGCGGGCGCTGAAGCGATCGCGGCGCAAGCGTTCCAAGGCACGGTGCATCTCATCTTCCAGCCGGCGGAGGAAGGATTGGGCGGCGCCGAGGCGATGATCGCCGACGGCGTGTTCGAGCGCTTTCCGTGCGCGCTGATTTTCGGGATGCACAATTTCCCCGGCTTGCCGCTGGGCCGGTTCGCCATCCGCCGCGGGCCGTTTCTCGCGAGCAATGACCGCTTCGAACTGCGTCTCGTCGGGCGCGGCGGGCATGTGGGGATGCCGCATTTGACCGCCGATCCGGTCGCAGTCGCGGCGCAGATCGTCACCGGCTGGTACGGGCTGACGGCGCGGCGCGCCGATCCGGCGCAGCCGACGACGCTGAGCGTGACCGCTATCGCGGGCGGGGAAACCGACAACGCCATCGCCAGCAGCGCGCGCGTGGCGGGCTCGATCCGCACCACCGATCCCGGCACGCAGCGCGAGATCGAAGGCTGGATGCGCGCGCTGGCCGAGGGGGTAGCCAGCGCGCACGGCGTGCACGCGGAGTTCACGCGCGAGACCGTCAGCCCCGCGCTCGTCAACGATCCGGAAGCGACAGCCATCGCCGTCGCGGCGGCGGAGCGCGTGGCCGGCCGCGACAAGGTGGAAACGGAAAGCGACCGGCTGATGGGCGCGGAGGACTTCGCCGCCATGCTGCGCGTGCGCCCCGGCGCCTACATGCTGATCGGCGCGGGCGACGGCGCGCACCGATGCATGGTCCACGACCCGACCTATGACTTCAACGACGCGCTCATCCCGATCGGGGCGGCGTATTGGGCGGCGCTGACGCGCAAGGCGCTGGGCGCGGGACGTTAACCGCCGCCCCGGGGGGGGGGCCCCCCGCCCATGGGGCCCCATGGGCGGGGGGCCCTTCCCTATACTCTAACCGTCGACCCGCCTTGCAACAGCCGCAAGGGACGGCTATGCACGCGCCCTTCGCGCCCGTAGCTCAGCTGGATAGAGCACCAGACTACGAATCTGGGGGTCAGGAGTTCGAATCTCTTCGGGCGCGCCATCCATCGCTTTGAAACTACAATTGTTTTCGGTCTGCGGGACCGGCTGTTGCAGCAAGCGCTTTCGCGGGAGTCGCCGCGGAGTCGCCGCGCATGTTCGGCCGCGCCGGCTTGGGCGCCGTGCGCGCGGGTCAGGTCGCGTAGTGCGGACGTTCGGGCGAGCGTGTTGTTCGAAGGGAACTCGCCGACTAGTGTTCGCAATCTGGGGTAGTTGGGAGCGGGGTTGATGGCGGCGATTGAGCGTAAGGCGGACGCAAACCCGACGAAGGCGTTCTTCGTCCGGATCATCACCAAGGACATTAGCCTCGAAGATTGCATCCTCGACCTCATCGACAACAGCGTTGACGGCGCTTGGAGATGCGAGGGTAGCCGACCGATCGGACTACAAGATGGGACTGACCTGTCGAAATACTCGATCATGATCGAAGCAACGCCTGACAAGTTTTCGATCATCGATAACTGTGGCGGCATGAGCCTCGACGACGCCGTTGAACACGCCTTCAGTTTCGGCCGCGAGGCAACTGAGGACCACGACGACTACAGCATCGGCGTTTACGGCATCGGCATGAAGCGCGCGGTGTTTAAGCTTGGCGGAAACATCCGCGTCCGTAGCACCTATGACGACAAAGGCACGCGCAGCGCCTTCGCCGTTCCGATAAACGTGAGCAAGTGGCTCTCCAATGATAAACCGCCCTGGGATTTCGATATTGAAGAAGACGAACTCTTACCCAACAACGGCGTGGAGATTGTCGTGCAAGAGCTTACGCCGGGGGCGGCCGGCGCGTTCGAGAGCCCTGCATTTCTCCAGGGCCTAAGGCGGACGATTGCGCGCGACTATGCGCTTCACTTAAATCGGGGCCTCCGCATTTCGTTGAATGGCTCTGAGATTTCCGGTTGGAAGATTGAACTTCGGCAGAGCGAAGATTTTCAACCGATGCGCCTTGAATACAAAGACAAGGCAGACAACGAAGAAGTTTCTATCGAAATCATCGGCGGGATGGCGGCGCCCCCTCCAGAGAGCAATGACCCGGAGGAAGAGGCAGACAACGAGAAACAGCCGCACGGCTGGTACGTCGTTTGTAACGGTCGCATCGTATTGGCTGGCGATAAAACTGCGATTTCTGGTTGGGGTACGGACGATTGGCCGAATTGGCACCCTCAATACGCGGGCTTCATCGGGATTATCTTGTTTACTGCCGCCAACGCCGCGGCTTTGCCACTAACGACGACAAAGCGCAGCGTGGACATCACTTCGGACATTTATCGCCGCGCGCGCCCAAAGATGCGCGAGGTCTCCACCAAATGGATCGCCTACACAAATCAACGCAAGCAAGCCGCGGATGAAGCCAAGGCGAAGGAAGCGCTGGCGGTGCCCGTGTCGATCTACTCGGTCGCGAAACGCGCGACAGTCGCACTGCCGGCACTAGTTTCGCGCCCTGCCGGCGAGCGCCTTGCGAACGTGCACTACTCTGTACCTGTTTCGAGACTCAAGAAGCTCGCTAAGGAATTGGGCGGCATCAACATGTCCAACCGCGAGGTCGGGTTGAAATCCTTCAATTACACATATGACGACCTTGTCGGGGGCGAGTGATGGGCTCGTTCAATGTGGTCAACTACAGCCTGCGTCCGAGCAAAAGTGTCCAGCGGCAGATCATCTTCGAGGGCGTGAGGCTGCTCCACGACCATCTCGACTTGGATGGCCAAGTGTACGTCGGGTTCGGCTCGGTATGGTTCACGGATTTCGTGCTTGCGCATAAGCTTCTCGGCATTCGCGACATGGTCTCGATCGAGGCAGACGATGTTGGATTTCGACGTGCGAAGTTCAACGCGCCATACGCCACCGTTCGCGTCGTGCATGGACGGTCAACGACGGTTTTGCCCGAACTTTACAAGGACGAACTCATCACGAACCGGCCTTGGCTGATTTGGATGGACTTCGACTACGAGTTTGACGAGTCAATGAAGGACGATATTCGCGCGCTGATCGAAAACGCGACGGAAAACAGCATTCTGATTGCCACCTTCAACGGCAACGAGATGAAGTACGGAAACGCGCCCGAAAGACCCGAGAGATTGCGAGAGCTCTTCGGCTCGGTGGTTCCGGATGAGCTCTCGAAGAAGGCGTGCAAAGATGAGCGAATGCAACAGACGCTTGCTGACCTTTCGCTTGACTTCATGCGCTCAGTCGCGGCGGAGCAGCGACGTCCGGGCGGTTTCGTTCCCGCATTTCGCGCCATCTATAAAGACACAACGCCGATGGTTACCGTTGGGGGTATTCTGCCGGCAAAAGGCGCTGCGCGCGTAGCGAGCGATGTCGTGAAACGAGAGTCATGGCCTTGCTGGCTGAGCAAACCGATCGTGGCTCCGCACCTCACCACGCGCGAGGCGGCGGTGCTACAAGCGCAGTTGCCACGGGCCGGCAAGTTGTCGCGAGCGCTCGTGCAGTCCCTGGGTTTTGATCTTGAAGACGATCAAATCGAGGCCTTCGAAGCGTACTACAAACACTACCCGGCCTTCGCTCAGGTCATTTCGTAAGCGAAGCAAACGCGCGATCGCCAACGCCGTTCTTCCGTGTTACAAATCAATAGTGCTTCGCTCGGCGCCGGATGACATGAACTTAGTTGACCTTTTCTCAGGGTGCGGCGGATTCTCGCTAGGCGCGCGTCAGGCTGGATTTCGCGTCGTCAGCGCATACGACAACGATAGGATTCTATCGTCCTCCTATTCGTTGAACTTCCCTGAGAGCAATCTGCATCTCAAGAATATTGCCAAGCTGTCTGGCGCCGAAGTTCGACGCGAGGCTAGGCAAAGCATCGACGGAATTTTTGGCGGACCGCCTTGCCAAGGGTTCAGCGACATCGGAAAGCGAGAGCCTCGCGACCCGCGGCGGCAACTCCTAGGGCATTTTTTCCGCATCGTTAACGAGGTCGAACCGACCTTCTTCGTTATGGAGAACGTGCGAGGGCTCGCGTATGCCGACGCACGGGTTGTGCTTGATCGCGCGTTACGTCGTGTGAGCGATCGCTATGCGATTCTAGGGCCGCAAATTTGGGAGGCGTCTGACTTCGGGGCAGCCACGAAGAGGCCTCGCCTTTTTGTGATCGGTGTTCATAAGGATCGCGGCGACGCGATCGAAGCCCGGGACATTGAGGCGCTTAAGTGCCCGGCGCCTACAGTGAAGGCCGCGATTGCTGACCTGGCCGGAGCAGAGGACCTGGGCGAGATCGACGGCTTCGATACCTGGAGGATTACGCATCCGGGCAGGCCTAGTGATTACGCGCGAATGCTGCGTGCGGCCGACGGTAGATTCACCGGGCAAAAATCTACCGCGCACACTCCGACTGTCATCAAGCGCTTTAGCAAGGTGCACCCGGGCTCCACTGACGTTGTGGGGCGCCACCCAAGACTTTCATGGGATGGTCTGTGCCCGACCCTTCGAGCCGGAACGGGGGCTGATCGGGGATCGTATCAGTCTGTTCGGCCGATCCATCCGGAGGAAAACCGCGTAATTACCGTTCGCGAAGCAGCCCGCCTGCAAGGCTTTCCGGATGCACATCGATTTCATCCTACGGTCTGGCACTCGTTTCGAATGATCGGAAACAGCGTATCCCCGTTCATGGCGAAGGCCATATTCTCTGCAATTCAAAAGAAGCTCGGGGTGGCGCAGGGGCATTCGATCGCCGCAGAATAGCGGCATGGATCACATCTCGCCGGCGCGTCGCTCGTGGCTCATGGCGCAGGTGGCGTCAAAGAACACCTCGCCAGAGATTCGCGTCCGAAAGGCCGCGCACGGGCTGGGGCTGCGCTTTCGATTGCATCGGCACGATCTTCCTGGGAAACCCGACCTGGTCTTTGCCAAGCACTCTACAGTCGTGTTCGTCCACGGATGCTTTTGGCATAGACACCCTGGCTGCGTTAAAGCCAGCACTCCCAAGTCGCGAACGACGTTCTGGTGCGAAAAGTTCGACAAGAATGTCGAGCGGGATCGATTGACGAACAATGCGCTGCGCAGGCTGGGTTGGAGAGTGGCGACGATTTGGGAGTGTCAGACGAAGTCACCCAAATTGCTGCATCGTCGATTGCAGAGGATTTTTGGCGGTCAGATAGGCAGATAACCCGCAATGAAGGCCGTGTTCGATACAAAGGCGAGCTCAGCATATGACGATGACGTCACTCGCCGATATCATTTTCCGGGACGGTATCTCGATATTGTTTCGAGAACTGTAGGTGACTTTGTCGTATTCCGTGAACCGCGCGATGGCGGAGGGAGCAAAGCGTACTTCGCAACGGCGCGCGTCGATCGCGTGGAGCCGGACGCCACTACTTCCGGGCATTATTACGCGTTTGTCTCGGATTATTTGACATTTGCCCGACCCGTCCCCTGGCGGGTCAACGGCCGCTACTTTGAAGGGTCTCTGAGGGCAATCGAGAACGTGCCCCAGGTCGGTCTGTATCTTCGCGGCCGTTCTGTCCGCGAGATAAGTGAAGACGACTATCGCGACATTGCAATGATTGGGCTTAACAGCGCGATTGAAGCAGCGGGTATTGATCTTGCGCAAGTCAGTCCCGACCGGCGTGTAGCGCAGTGTCTTGTAAGCAGGCCTGTTCGAGATGCTGCTTTCCGAATTGCGGTTTGCTCCGCATATGACAACCGGTGCGCCTTTCTCGGCTGGAAGATTTGCGATCGGTTGGGGCGCTTTGAATCGCAGGCCGCGCACGTCCTACCGGTGGCACTTGGTGGACCCGATATCATTCAGAACGGCATCGCCTTGTCAGCGACTATGCACTGGTTATTTGATCGACATTTGGTGTCTGTGTCCGACGACTATCGATTGCTCGTGAGCGATGCCGTGCCGTTAGAGGTTCGCCGCCTCATCGAACAGCCGGAGGGGCGGATTGAGCTACCGAGAGACAGAGGCTTATGGCCTAGTCAAACCTACCTTGCGCAACACCGGCATAGTTTCGCCATGACGGCGCAGCGGGCATAGCATAGAGGATCACGGGCAGCCGAAAGCCCGCGCCTCATCGCCGTGCCTCGCCAACCAACCGGAATCAGCGTTTCTCTCCAATCATGCGCACTAGGTTGTATCCACATCGCATGGCGACGCTCGCGTGAGCGGGCTCGTCGTGCTCGCCTTTGCCGCTGCGGTCACGGCAATCGCCGGCGCCGTGTGTTCGCTCAAAGCGGCTAATATCAAAAATGAGCGCCTTGCCGTTTACGATATGCTCGAACAGAGCGTCGGCTCCCGCCCCGACAACGCTGCTGGCGACGCGATGACTTACGCTCTTCTGGGAAGAGAAGATGCTCGCATCGCCGCGAAGAATGCGGCGGAAACTGCGCCCTGGAATCGGGCGGCGGCCGGTCTTGCTATCGTGTCCGCCGTGCTGAGCCTCGCAGCCGGCCTTATGGCTACAACGTAGCTTCACCTCGTTTCTGCACGTTCTCAGAAATATCGGCTCGCGGCCGCTGTGCATGCTCTTCTCCGCATGCGTCGCCGTTTGCTCCTTTCCGGCTTCGCGCACCGCCGGTCATTTCTGCGGGCCGGCGGACTCGGAGGGACGGGCGTCAGCGTTGCAGCACACGCTGGCGCCCGTTTTTCCTCTCAGGCAGCGCGCGGCCCGAAGCGAGCGGCTAACAGGCGCTCTGCGTCGGCGTCTTGGGCATGCTCGTGCTTACGCTCACGCGGACCAAGGGTGCGAAGAAGAATGCACTCCGCGTCGAAATCAGCGCGTGCGTCGGTGCGGTCGCGCTCGGTCTTGGCCGCTTCAAAGCGACGGGCGAAGTTAGCGACAAGATCGGAATAGGCTTTGGATGGGGTCATGGCGGCAATCCTTGCGTTGCCGCTGAGTGTCCCATGTGCGGCGAGCAAGACTCAACACCGCACACCGAGATTATTCTCGCAATCAAAAGCCCTTGTTCGTCGCTACGACGGCCAAGGCTCGCTGCCGGGCTCCCCAGCGCCGGCGCCAAGCTACCAGCAACGCGCTGTCGAACCCGCCGGCCTCATCTTGCTCTTCGACAATAGCGTGTGCTTCCTCTTCGCCGGCTTCGTCGCGAAGGGCGAGGTCTTCCATTTCATCTAGGAACGCGACGAAACGCGGGTCGTCGTCTTCTTGAACGTCTGCCATAGGTGGCGCGGTGCAACCTGCGTGCCGAAGCGATTAACCCTCGCTCGGGGTCCCTGTTGGCCGAGTCGTCGTCCGGGGGTGGCGCAGAGCCCCGGTTCGTAAGATTTTTCGGCGGCTCCCATAGAGCATCCCTGTGACGGACATTGGGCTTCGCACGGCATTTCGAGTGAGCACGCGCAAATTGGCTGAACTCCGGCGGCGCAAGTTCGCCATCCTAAGCAATCGCGAAGTTTCGAGTTCGTCGCGGGGCCGTTTCAGAGCCCTAGCGCGATGCGTAGCAAGTCACGCGCGATCAATCGCTGCTCCTGGCGCACGGGCGGGGTTTGCGTGGTCGGAGCCGGCTTCGGAGAAGATTCCTTTGCTGCCACGGCGCGGGCTCGGCGCTTGGCGAGCTTGTCTGTCTTTCTCGCGCGGTCGCGGTTTTTTGCACGCCAAGCGGCCTTGCGTGCTCGGTCGCGCGCGCGGAGCGCTTCTCGAATATCAGGTTCGATCATGGGCACTCCGTCTCTTCGTCGAATTGATTCGTAATTTGCTTCACGGGCTCGAACGTCGCGGCTCAGAGTCCCCGCAACCGGCACCGCAGGCGAAGGACCCGCCCATTGTGTCCGTCACACTCGGCCAAGCGTGGAAACGGTGCGCGGGTTCGTTTGGTGGTTCGATGCCCAAAGACGTGGTGCACACGGTGCGCGGGTAGTTAGTCCCATCAATAGGGACTACTACCCCCGCAAGCCCTGCGCAGTGTGCGCGGGTAGTTGTGCGCGAGTTCAAAACCAACCCGCGCAACCCGCGCACATTTAATGGGCATCGCGAGTCCGTCACGGCGTCGCCTCCGACCCAAGCAGGTCGGCGAGCGAGCGCTTGGGGCGGACCTTCACAATTGGCACGGGCTTGCGCTCTTCGTTTTTGCCGGCGCCACGGATCAGCCAACCCGCTTGGAGCGCGGCCTTGATCTTGGCCTTCACTTCCGCCTTGGCCTGCGGATCGTCCAAGTCGAGACCAAGCGCCTGCGCGAATGCCTCGCCAACCCAATCCTTTTTCGAGAGCGCGTGTTCGCGCCACTCCGGCTTTACCGACATGGCTGCAACAATCTTCGCGCGCTCGGCGTCCGTGGTGCTGGCGATGTCCGGCGGCTCCCATGCAACGGTCACGCCGATGCGGTCTCCATCGTCTTTCTCGAAGCTCCCGTTATTCAAGGGGACCGATTTCAGGTGACGCCAGACGGCCGCGCCGAGCGGCGCCAAGTTGGCCTTCCCGGAGTCCACGCGGAAATAGGCCCATGCGTCAGACGGGGCGACGCCGAGCTTGGGCGCTTCTTCCGGGCTCATCTTGTTGAGCACGCGGGCATAGCGGCAAGCGGCGATCATGGCGCCAGCGCCCAATGAATCGTCCACGCGGTAGTCCGTCTGCCCCGGCGCGCCCTTGCGCGTGTGGTGGACAAGCATGACGGCGCAATTCGCTTCCTTCGCGATGCGCCCCCACACGCCGCGAACGATCTTGCCGATGGCGTCGTTATCGTTCCCTTGGACCGCATGCGTGGCAATGAATGGGTCCACGATTAGCACGTCAATCTTGAGCTTGATCAGCCAAGCGACGAATTTCTTGATCAGCTTCTTATTGAGGATCACGGCGCCGCGGTCGGTGTGCGCGACCACAAGGGGGCTATCCACCGCCTTGACCACTAGGCGGCCCTCATAGCCTGTGCCTTCAATCTTGGATTCGAATTCGATGCGCGCGGCGTGAAAGCGGCGGTGTTGCTCTTCCATGTCGTCCTCGGCTTGCCAGTAGCAGACGCGCAAAGGACCGTCCGGCGCGTCGCCAATGAGATTGACGCCGCTAATCATCGCCATCACTTCGCTGACAAGGCATGAGCTTTTGCCCATGCCGCCGGGGCCAATCGTGGCGCTGACATATCCGCGCGTGTAGGCGCTGCCCGCGTAGAGCATTTGTCGGCGCGGGACCTTAGCCGCTTCTTTCCAGTCCATGATCGGTAGGAAGGGCGAAGCTGAATTGGAATCCTCATCGCCGAACGAGTCGAAGCCTACATCCGGCGCGGCCTTCCATTCCTTATCGCAGGCAGAGCTAATCTCATCCTTGCTAAGGTCGATGATGTCGGGATCATGGGCGACGGTCGCTAGGAATTGCCCATTGCTTTTTCCCGCAATCGCGGCTTCGCGTGCGTGCTTGTGAATGCGCGCCTTAGCCCACGCGCGATTCAGGG
This sequence comes from Hyphomonadaceae bacterium, assembly GCA_023384105.1. Taxonomy (GTDB): domain Bacteria; phylum Pseudomonadota; class Alphaproteobacteria; order Caulobacterales; family Aquidulcibacteraceae; genus Vitreimonas. Next base: position 94,051 of record JAHDXR010000012.1, read on the forward strand.
CGCGCTCGGCGTCCGCCTGCCGCTCAACATGCGCCGATGCGTCGGCGTCAGCTGCCACGGCGTCGGTGAAACCCTCACGATCCTTCGAAAACACACATTCGCGCGCCAGATTAAAAAGCGCCGCCGAGCCGCTTCCGTCCTTTACGCGCTCGCGGTCGCGGTCCCCGTCCCGCTCGCGGGGCTTGGTGCGCTTGGGGAGCGCGCCAGCATCAAGATCGTCGCAATCGTCAATGTAGCGGCCTTCGGCAAACACCGGTGCCGGATGATCCGCGCCGGTCGGGCGTCCATAGAAGCTCGCCTGCGAAAGCGTGAAGCTGGCGTGCTGATCAATCTCGCCGTCGAACAACCCGTTGACCCAAGATGCGTAGCGGTCACGTTCGGCCGGCTCGCGTTCTGAGCGGAACGGAAGGTATGCGTGCCAAGACGGGTTATCGTGGCTGTAAGAGGCCGAAGGCACGATTAGCGCGGCAACTTCCGCGCGCTCAAATATCTTGCGGGCGCGTTCCATCGTGATCTTCTTGGCGGCGGCGGATTCGCCATTGCAATCGTAGTCGATCTCGAGGCCCGTAACCGTCCGCACGTTGGCGTTGTTGCGGAGACTGCCGTGCTCTGAACGCTTGTCGCCATAGGTTTGCAGTTTGATCGAAGGCAACTGCTCCTTGGTCTCACGTTCAGTGCGCTGAATCTCGAAGCTGAGTTCACGCAAGCTCATCTTGAGTGATTGCTTCGACTTACCCTTGCGGCTTGGGAAGCGGGTCATTTTCAGCGGCTTATCCAAAGGGGTCATTGGTCAAACCCATATTCTTCGGCGAAACGCTCGAAGCACTCGCGCTCAATCGTTTCGCTAATGTCGCGTTCGGAGCCATTGAGTCCCTCAACGCTATGGACCAGGCCAAACGTAATTCCGGCCGGCGACTTGAGAGCGATTAGTTGAAATGCCGTGACGCTCGGCAGAAGACGCATGAGGCGCGCCGCTTGAGCGGCACACTTGTTAGCGGCAACGCGAGCTTCGCGCTTGGAAACTAGCTTCGCCGCGCGAATGCGGGTTTCAAAGCGCTTCGCTAGATCGTCGCGGGATGGGGCAATGACGATCATTTCTGCGCCTCACGCGAGCGGCGCGCTTCCAGTTCGCGCAAGCGCACTTCGCCAGAAGCCGGCTTCGTACGGCGGACGCTATTGCGACCACGTAGGCGCACAAAGTCGCGCATGAGCTTCACATCCTTGTGCGACGCGCCGTGCGAAAGAATGCGGTGAAGGCGCTCGGCGCCGATGGCGTCACCGAGCATGTCCAAGCCCGATAGGTCGGAGTCGCACGCCAGCTTGAGAATCTTCGACGTGCGAGAGAATGCGGCGGCCTTATTCGTCGCGCGCCAAATCTCGTTGGCGAGTCGTTGCGATGCGCGCGCGGATTCGCTACGTTGCTTTGTCACTGCAATCTCCATCGAGCGCCGTTCCCGTTGCCAGCGGGCGCGGCGCTTTCTCTTTGGGCTAGCGGAAGCTCGCATCCATTCGGATGACGAACTTCGATAGTGTGCGCGTGTCCGGGTCGAGCACCCAATCGGGGCCGCCATGGGGAAACGTGATACCGACAGCTTCGGCCTTGGCCCAACGCAATGCGTGGCGCTTTACATCTCGTGCGCTGCGGCTCGCGAGCGCCCAGGCATCGTATTGCATGCTGGCAAGCGGGACAGGCTCGAAGCCGCGCCCGCACTTCGTGCGACGGAGTGGAACGCAGCCCACGACGTCGCTGGTAAGCGCGCTGGCGATCTCTTCTGCCGTTGCGTCTTTAGGGAGCGACTTCGCGGCCATTTCGACGCCGCGCATGAGTTGTTGCGGAAGGAGTTTCATCGGCCGCCTCCCACCAACAGCGACTCCGCGTAGGCTTCGAGGTCGCTCACGCGATAGAGCACCTTGCGCCCAAAGCGCATGAACGGCGGGCCATGCTCGGCTTCGAGATAGCGAAGCTTTTCGAGGTATTGCGGAGAGACGCCAAGCAGCTTGGCGGCCCCCTGAGTATCGACCGCCAACGGAGCCGGCGGCGCTATGGTTTCAGCGTCGATTTTCACTTGGACTCTCCAACTGGCCCTGACGGCCATTGGATTGTCCTTCTCACGTATCAGCGCGGCTTTGGGCTATTTCTGCGAACCTGCAATTGGCTAGCCCGCGTCCCTTATGAGCAGCGGTGCCGGCGATCCGTCCGCGTTCTGGGCCAACGTCCATCGCTCCCACTGCCCATCGGAAAGCACTTCCAGAATTCGCTGTGAGACGGCGTGCGGTGTTTGGACTTTGAACCACAATGGGCGCGGCTGGACCCCTCGCGGGTCTCGTAGGTTGCGGCCTGCAATGGCAGCGGCTACCTCAGATTCAAATGCGCAGACGAAACGCACAGCGCTATCGGTGCGCTCCTTGCCGTCCTTATCCTCGCGTCGGCGCTTACTCGCCGCGCTGTCGGTGGGCTTGACCCAGAAGAGGAGATTGAAGACAGCAAGCAGTTGGGCTGTCCACACCATGCGTTCGCGTTCTTTGTGACGCGGGCGCCCACCCGTGGCGTGACATGCGAGCGCATCCGCTAGCCAACGCTCAAACGCCGCCGCGCCGTCGAAGTTGTCTCGAATGTCGAAGGGAGATGGAATTGGGCCAAGGCGGCCTTTGCCGGCTGCATTGTCGATTGCCGCCATTACCTTCTCTCGCGTCTGTTGTGTGGGGTTCGCCTTATGACGGCGCCACGCCAAAACCAGCGGATCAAGGTCATGTCGTTTTGATAACTGAGGTCCGGCGAATGCGCGATGCGCGGCTTGCTCCGCGAGCGTCTCTAACACCATGAAGCAAGCCGTTTCGACTGCCTCCGGCGCCGCGATGTCGAGATTGGCGCTGTTCGCGATTCGCAGGATTGCGTCACCATCTAGGAGTCGCGGCGTCGAGCGCGCCCATGCGGCGGCTGTCAGCCGCGCGCGCATTTCACGCGATATCGGGGCTTCGTTCCATCCGCTCAAGAGTCGCGGCCGTGCATCGGGATGACCGCAGCGCTTTTGCCGGTCATCTGAGCTTGAATTTTGAGTGCGATGGCATCGCCCGCGCGGCGCACCGGGTCAGTTTCAAGATGGCTGTATTTCTGCGTGGTCTTCACGTCCGCATGTCCAAGCAACTTGCCAACGATGGGCAAACCCATGCCACCGCCGACGCCAACCGACGCGAAGGAATGGCGTAGATCGTGGATTCGCAGATCACTCAGCTTGGCATGTGCCGTGATGCGCGCCCAAGGGCGGTGTAGATCGGCGCGCGGGGTTTCGTCCTTCGCGCCCGCCGACTCCGATGCGATCACGTAGCGACCAACGCGCGGAAGACCGGCGAGCACTTCCAGCGCGGGCGCCGTCAAGATGAGAGGCTTCTTGCCCGTCTTGCTGTCGGGCAGAAACGCAAGGCCGCGCTCGGTATCAACTTGCGACCATTCGAGATGCAGAATCTCGCGAAGGCGCGCCCCGGTGAAGATGAGCAAGCGCACGGCCGCGACCGCGAACGGATCGACCATGACGTGACGGTTTTTCTCTTTCGGTGCGTGCTTCGCTTTCGGGCCGGGACGCGGTCCCCACATCAAGCCTTCCGTCTCGGCTAAGCGCAGTGTTTCGCCGAGACGCGCGAACTCTTCCGTTTTCAAGAAGCGCTCGCGCGAGTTTTCGGGGAAGCGCTCAATCGCCTTCGCCGGGTTGCGGTGATCTTCGGGCAACGCTCCGTGCTTCGCGCCCCATGCGTAGGCTGCCGCAATCAGCGTAACGGTCGCGTTCGCCGTGCGCGGCTGCGTCTTGCCCATCTCGCGGTGCAGCTTCGCCACATCCTGACGCGTCAGCGCGATCGCCTTCTTTCCGCCGAGCGCACCGGGCAAGAGTGGGCTGCTTGGGTCCTTCTTGTCCTGACGCGGCGCGATGAAGCTTTTCAGATACCCCTCATAGAGCGCCAGCGTCGCCGGCTTGCGCTTGGGCTTCACGTGTTCGTCAAGATAAGCGCGGATCAATTGTGAAAGCGTCTCGGCGCGGCGCGCGGCCTGTCGCTCTTCCATTGGATCACGGCCAAGGCGGACTTCGGCGCGCATATCCTTTGCGACCTGTTTCGCATCTTCAAGCGTCATGGTGCCAACGGCCGCAATGGTGATGCGTTTCTTGGGCGCGTCACGGCCGCCGTTCACCGGGCGATATTCGAGGATGAAGGCCGCCTTGCGGGACGCGTGAAAGCGGACGCCGAACCCTTTCACCTTGGAGTCGAAGAACGTCACGGCCTCGCCCGGTGTGAAGCGCACGCCTGCGTCCGGCTTTCCTTCTTCGGCGCAGAGCGTCACGGCGCGACCGTCGCGGGCTGCGTCCGTAAGCGCCTTCAATTCGCGGCGTCCAAGGTTGATCGTGGGCATGGGCGAACTCGCTCTGAGTGTGGCGACTCAGACTGCGGAGTCGCCGCCGAGTCGCCGCACATTCGTAAAAGCAAGTAGCGAGCCATGGGGCTGCATGCAATTAAATGCACCTAAAAACAGGTGCTTATGGAGACGCTGTAGGGCGCCATAGGCCCCGGTAAAAGGTTCAAAATCGGACTACGAATCTGGGGGTCAGGAGTTCGAATCTCTTCGGGCGCGCCATCCATCAGCTGAAATTCCATAGGATTTCGCCGCCCGCCCCTGCTGCGCGCCGGCGGCGCGTTGAGCGTTCCGAACGCCGGCGCTTCGGCGTCCCGGCGCGGTCAGGCCAGGTCGCGCCAGGCTTTGTGGGGGCCGACGCTTTCGGCGGCGTGGACGCCGCGGGCGATGGCGCGGGCGAGGCAGTCGGCGGCGAGCGCGCCGAGACGGGCGAGCGTCAGCGCGCGCGGTTCGGCGCAGGCGCGCGCGGCGGTGGCGAGCGCAAACACCACGTCGCCGTCGAACGGGGCGAACACCGGGCGGATCGCACGCGCCAGCCCGGCGCTGGCCATCTGCGCCAGGCGCTTGGTCTCGGCCGGCGTGAGCGCGGCGTCGGTGGTGACGCAGGCGATCGTGGTGTTGGCGCGCGGGGGCGGATTGAGCTTGGCCGCGCCCCAGTCCTCGGCGTCGAAGCGCTGCGTGTAGTCGGGCGCGACGGCGCCGAACTCGCCGTCGATCTCGAACGGATGCGCCCAGAACGCGCGCTGGTTCGGCAGCGTGACCGAGCCGAACGCATTGACGCACGCAAGCGCCGCGACCGTGTAGCCGTCGTCCGTGACGATGCTGGCGCCGCCCTGCCCGCCCTTCAGCGCGCCGGCGAGCGCGCCGAGGCCGGCGCCGGCGTTGCCGAGCGGCGTCTCGCGCGAGCGCGCGGCGTACGCCTTGCGGCCGAGCGCGGCGTAAGGCGGCGCATCGCCCCAGGCCTTGTCGCCGCCATTGGCGAGATCGTAGAGGATCGCGGCCGGCGCCACCGGCGAAGGCGGAACGCCCGGCAGATCGCGCAGCACGAAGCCCCGGCCCTCCGCGCCCATCGCCGCGACCACGCCGTCGGCGGCGGCGAGGCCATAGACGGAGCCGCCCGCAAGCACCACCGCGTCGACCGCATCGACCAGCATCTCGGGCGCGAGCGCATCGGTCTCGCGCGTGCCGGGGCCGCCGCCGCGCACGTCGACGCCGCACACGGCGCGCGCGTCCGGCACGATCACGGTGACGCCCGTCAGCGCGCGGGCGTCCTCGGCGCAGCCTATGGACAAACCCTGGACATCGCTCAAAGAATTGTATGGGCCGGGACGCGCCATGGCGGGTCTTTCGCGTTTGTCCAATCGACCTCGCCCTCGTAAGAAGCCTCCCCATGTTTGACAAGCTGACCGATTTCAAGCGCCTCTGCGCGCCGCTCCTGGCCCTGCTGCTCGCCGCCTGCGCGGCGACGCAGACAACCGGCGGCGCCGTTCCGCGCGGCGAAGCGATGGCGACGGCGGCCAATCCTTACGCGGTGGAGGCGGCGCTCGAAATCCTGCGCGAAGGCGGCGGCGCGGTCGACGCCGCGATCGCGGCTGAGGCGGTGCTCGGCCTGGTCGAGCCGCAATCGTCGGGCATCGGCGGCGGCGGCTTCCTGCTGGTCTACGATGCGCGCAGCGAGCGCATCGGCGGCTATGACGGGCGCGAATGGGCGCCCGCCGGCGCGACGCCGACCATGTTCCTGGACAATCGCGGCCAGCCGCTCCCTTTTCTCGATGCGCGCACCAGCGGGCGCGCCACCGGCGCGCCGCTGCTGGTGGCGATGCTGAAGCTTGCGCACGAGGATCATGGGCGCCTGCCGTGGGCGCGGCTGTTCGAGCCGGCTGAACGCCTCGCCCGCGAAGGCTTTACGGTTTCGCCGCGCCTGGCGCGGCTGGTGGAGCACCAGGGCCGCAACGGGCGCCTGCGCGCCGACTTCCAGGCCCGCGCCTATTTCTTCGACCGTCAGGGCAATCCGATCCAGGCCGGCGCGACGCTGCGCAATCCGCAATACGCCGAGACGATGCGCGCCATCGCCGAGCAGGGCCCGGACGCGCTGCGCGCCGGGCCGATCGCCGAAGGCGTCGTCGCCGCCGTGCAGCGCAATCCGCGCGGCGGGACGCTGAGCTTGGCCGATCTGCAGGCGGCGCAGGCGCGGCGGTTCGAGCCGGTGTGCGGCGCGTTCCGCGTCTATCGCGTCTGCACCACGGCGCCGCCGGCCTCGGGCGCGGCGGTGCTGCAGATTCTCGGCGTCTACGAACGGCTGCGGCCCGAGCCCGCAGGCGCGGGCGACGCCGACGATTGGGCGGCGTATCTGTGGGCGAGCCGTCTCGGCTACGCCGACCGCGATCATTACGTCGCCGACGATCAGTTCGTCCCGGTGCCCACCCAGGAGATGATCGCGCCGGGCTATCTCGCCGCGCGCGCGGGGCTTGCCGACCTTTCGCGCGCGCCGGCGCGCGTCCCCGCGGGGATGCCGGGCGGCGAGGATCTCTACAATTACTGGGGCCGCGACGACGGGCCGGAGAACGGCACCACCCACCTCGCCATCGTCGACGCCTGGGGCAATGCGGCGTCGCTGACCGCGACCATCGAAGGCGTGTTCGGCTCGCAGCGGATGACGCACGGCTTCCTGCTCAACAACCAGCTCACCGATTTCTCGTTCGAGCCGACGCTGAACGGACGCCCAGTCGCGAACGCCGTCGAGCCGCGCAAGCGGCCGCGCTCGTCCATGTCGCCGACCATCGTCACCGACCGCAACGGCGAACTGGTGCTGGCGATCGGCTCGCCGGGCGGCTCCTCGATCGTGGGCTATGTCGCGCGCGCGACCATCGGCATCCTCGACTGGAATCTGCCGGTGCGGGACGCGATCGCTCTCAGCAACGCCACCGCGCGCGGCTCGCCGGTCAATATCGAGGAAGAGCGCATGCCGGCGGGCGTCGCCGACGAGCTGCGTCGGCGCGGCTGGCAATTCCGCGATGTCAGCGGGCTCGAGGAAAGCGGCCTGCACGCAATCCGCGTGACGCCAAACGGCCTGGAAGGCGGCGCCGATCCGCGCCGCGAAGGCGTCGTCGGCCGCATCCCCGCGCCCGCGCCCTAACGCGGCGCTTATGGAGCGCCGACGTCCTCGCCGGCGCGAAACGCGGAAACGTCGCATCCGATGCGCCCCGCTCCCCGGACGCAGCCCCGGCGAAAGCCGGGGTGCGAGCCGGGGCCCAGGGGGATGAAGCGCTGTGCGTTCGCCCCTGGGTCCCGGCTCTCCGCTGCGCTGCGGCCGGGAAGCGGGTTGCTCCCGTTTCATCCTGAAGACGGCTCGAAGCTGCCCCGCATGCCGGCTGGAAGCCGGCGGTCCGAAACGGCGCCGCGTCGGACATTTCTCCCGCCCCCGCTCCCCGGCCGCAGCCCCAGCGAAAGCCGGGGTGCGAGCCGGGGGCCAGGGGGTGAAGCGCGCTGCGGTTCGCCCCTGGGTCACGGCTCTCCGCTGCGCTGCGGCCGGGAAGCGGGTTGCGGACGCCGGCGGTCCGAAGCTCAGCGCGAGAGCAGGTCGAGCAGGAGGCCGTATTCGTCTTCCATCAGGCCGTTGGCGCGGGCGCGGGCGACGGCCTCGCGGCCCTGCGCGGCCGTGCGCGGCGCCCACGCGGCCAGCGCCTCGCACCGCTGCGCGGACGGCGCCGGACGCCGGTCGACGGCGAGACGCACGAGCTGGCCGACATAGTCGCGCACGCCTTCGCGGATCTCGCGCTCGCCGCCGCGGCTGGCGGCGGCGTTCATCGCCGCGATCTCCAGCGCGCCGACCAAGCCGGCGTCGATCACCTGGCGCGTCGGCACGCGGCAGGCGAAGCTGTCGCCCAGCGCCCGCGACCACGCTTCGCTCGCTTGCGTCACCTGCGCCGCCGTCGGACGGCCGGCGAAGAACGAGGCGAACGCGCCGCGGCTCGCGGCGTCGGCGTAACGCGGCGACGGCAGCGAGCCGGCCGTGGTGGCGCAGGCCGCGAGCGCGGCGGCGGCGATGAACACGGCAAGGCGCATCTCTTTCTCTCCTTACTCAGCGCAACGCCCTTGGACGGGCGAAGTTCACGCCGCGGGCAGCGTGATCTGAAACGTCGTGCCCTCCGCGCCCGTGCGCGTCAGCACCAGCTCGCCGCCCATTGCGCGCGTGAGTTCGCGCGCAATGGCGAGCCCCAGCCCGGTGCCGCCGGCTTCGGGCGCGGCGGAAACGAACGGCTCGAACAGGCGCGCGCGCAGATTTTCGCGCACGCCGGGGCCGTGATCGATCACCTCGATCTCGCAGCGGCCTTCCATGCGCCACGCGCGGATCACCAGCGTCTTGTCCTTGCGGTTGTGCTCGGCCATCGCCTGCCCGGCGTTGCGGATCAGGTTCACCAGGATGCGGTGCAGGTGATCGGGGTCGGCGACGCAGGCGAGGCCCCTTTCGATGTCGGGCTTGAACTTGACCGCCGGGAAAGAGATCAGCGCATCGGCGGCCGCCTCCTCGACCGCGTCCGCGACGACGACCTTGCCCAGCACCGGCGGCTGCTCGTCGGCGCGGCCGTACTTCAGCGTCGACGCGGCAAGGCCGGCGGCGCGGTCGATGGTGCGCTCCAGGCGCGGCGCGAGTTGGCGCACCGCCGGGTCCTGCGATTGCGCCAGGCGGTCGGCCACCAATTGCGCGGTCGAGAGCATGTTGCGCAGATCGTGGCCGATGCGCGCCACCGCGGCGCCGAGCGCGGCCAGCCTTTCCTTCTGCCGCAGCGCGTTGCGCACCTGTTCGGCCATGTCCGCGGCGGCGCGCTGGGCGCGGCCGATCTCGTCGCTGCGCGAACTGCGCGGGAACGCGATCGAGACGTCCTCGGGCCGGTCGCGGAACCGCTCGATGGCCTGGGTCAGCTCCCGCATCGGCCGCACGAAGGCGGCGGTGAGCGCGATGTAGATCAGCGTGCCGGCGAAGATCAGGATCAGCATCGAGACGCGCGCGAACCGCTCGGCGAAGTCCCCCAGCGCGCGCTTCAGCGGCGCCTCGTTGAGCACGATCTCGATGAACTCGGCGTCCTCGAAGCGCGGACGCGCCAGCACCCGCAGCACCCGCCCGGGCGGTGCGAAGAAGGTCTCCACCGCCCACTTGAAGCGCTGATAGCCGCTGGCGTTGGTGTAATCGTAGGTGACGAGCTTTTCGGTGACCGGCGCGTTGGGGTCCTCCAGCAGCAGGATCCGCTCGCCTTCCCGCTGCAGCGCCACGCGCTGCACCTCGGCGTTGTTGAGCAGGTCGAACTCGAGCGACTCCGCCATGTCGATGTCGGTCGGCACGCTCAGCGCCAGCGACGCGATCTGGGCCAGATTGATCCGCTCGCGCAGCCAGGCCTCGTGGAACCCCGCCAGCGCCGGGGCGAACACGAAAATCTCCCCGATCAGCACCGCCAGCGCCGTCAGTCCCAGCAGACGGCCGGCGAGGCTGTCGATGAACTCGCGCGCGCGCCGCCAGGGGCCGCTCCGCTGCGCAGGGTCGCCGGAAACCGTCATTCGCCGCCAGTGCTAGCCCATGCGGGGCCGCGCTGTCGCCGGGGCGGGCGCTCCGCGCTGAAACCAACCATAAGTTCATTTCGGTTCCCGGCGCCTTGGGGGTAACCTGTGAACATCGCTGGTGCCGATGGAGCGTTCCGTGCGCCGTTCCTTCCTTCAACGCCATGCCGCCCTCTGGTTCGGCTCGCTCTGGGCCGCCGCGGTCGTGTTCGTGATCGCCGGCGTCATCCTGGGCTGAGGCTCGCCTTGACGGGCTGGGACCGCTGGGGTAAGCCCCGCGCCTTCATTTTCTGCCCCAGAAAGCATCGAGGCGCGTCGTGAGCACCAAGCGGACCTATCAGCCGAGCCGGCTCGTGAGGAAGCGCCGTCATGGTTTCCGCGCCCGCATGGCGACCAAGGGCGGCCAAAAGGTGCTGGCGCGCCGCCGCGCCAAGGGCCGCAAGAGGCTCTCGGCCTGATCGGCCTTGCGCCGGCGGCCTGAAGCCGCCATCCCGGCCGCCGAGCCGGACCCATGACGTCTCCGCCTTCCATCCAGCGCCTGAGGAAACGGGCGCAGTTCCTGTTCGTGCGCCGCGGCGTGCGGGCGGTGCGGCCGAACGTGCTGATCGAGGCCCGCCGGCGCTCCGGCGCCGGCCCGCCCGGAGCCGGCTTTACCGCCAGCAAGAAGGTCGGCGGGGCGGTGCTCCGCAACCGGGCGCGCCGGCGCTTGCGCGAGGCCGCCCGCCAGCTTCTGCCCGAACTGGGACTGCCCGGGGTCGACTACGTGTTCGTGGCGCAGCCCCAGACCCCGGACGCGCCCTGGGAGGCGTTGCTTGACGATATCAGAAACGCGCTGATAAGGCTCCGCGCCGACTTGGAAGGCGGCTCCCGCCGCGCCCGGCAAGCGCGCTCGCCGCAGCGCAGCCCATCTACCGAAAGCGATTGAATCCGATGCAGAACCCCGGCGGCCCGGGCCCGAACGACACCCGCAACGTCATCGTCGCAATCGTGATCTCGGCCCTGATCCTGCTCGGCTGGGAGTTCTTCTACAACGCCCCGCTCCGGCGCGAGCTGGCGCAGGAGCAGGCGCAGGCCGAGCAGCAGGTCGAAGCCGAACGGCCGGCCGCCGGCGCCGAGACCCCGTCCGCCGCCGCCGGGCCGCGCCCGCGCGAGGAGGTGCTGGGTGAAACCGTCCAGGCGCGCATCGCCATCGACACCGCCGCCGTCGACGGCTCGATCTCGCTCGAGGGCGCGCGCATCGACGATCTCAGCCTGCGCGACTATCGCCGCACCGTCGATCCGAACAGCCCGGAAGTGACGCTGCTGTCGCCGATGTCGGCGAGCTTCGGCCACGACGTCTTCTTCGGCTGGGAGATGCAGCGCGGGCCGGACGTCGCCACCGTGGCCGATGCGTTCAGCCGCTGGCAGGCGCCGGACGACGCGCGCCTCACGCCGCAGACCCCGGTCACGCTCACGCTCGACGCCGGCGAAGGGCGCAGCATCGAGCGCACCATCTCGATCGACGAGCACTACATGTTCACGATCACCGACGTGGTGCGCAACGATGCCGCCACGCCGATGTCGGTGCGTCCGTTCGGCACGGTGCGCCGCCAAGGCAAGCCGGAAGACTTCCGCCAGAACCAGATCGTCCATCAGGGCATGATCGGCGTCGTCGGCAACAATCTGCGCCAGGCCACCTACAACAACGCCGACAAGCACGCCCGCGACCGCACGCGCGGGCGCGTCGGCCTGGATGAGCGTCTTGAAACGCTGCAAGGCGAAGCGAGCTGGCTCGGCATCACCGACCACTACTGGCTGGCCGCGATCGTCCCGGCGGGCGACGAGAGCATCTCGGCCTATTTCGACGCCCGCACGGAGCCGGGCGGCAACGACTATCGCGCCGCCTATCGCGGCGAATGGCATGAGGTGCCGGCCGGCGGCGAGGTCACGTACACGCAGCGCCTGTTCGCCGGCGCCAAGCGGTACGAGCTGCTGCGCACCTATGAGCGCGAGCTTTCGATCCCGCGCTTCGACGACGCCATCGACTGGGGCAATTTCTGGTTCCTGACGCGTCCGTTCTTCGCGATGCTGCACTGGTTCGGCCAGCTGTTCGCAAGCTGGGGCATCGTGTTCAATTTCGGCCTGGCGATCCTCGCCTCGACCGTCATCATCAAGCTGCTGCTGTTCCCGCTCGTCTACCAGTCGTTCAAGGCGATGGCGAAGATGCGCGGCCTGCAGCCGAAGATGAAGGACATCCAGGAGCGCTACGCCGCCGACAAGCAGCGCCAGCAGCAGGAAATGCTGAAGCTCTACCAGACCGAGAAGATCAATCCGGTCGCCGGCTGCGTGCCGATCCTGCTGCAGATCCCGGTGTTCTTCGCGCTCTACAAGACGCTGACCGTCACCATCGAAATGCGCCACGAGCCGTTCGTGGGCTGGATCAACGATCTGTCGGCGCGCGATCCGACCTCGATCTTCAACCTGTTCGGGCTGCTGCCGTACGACCCGACCGGCATTCCGCTCATCGGCGCGGCGCTGATGATCGGCGCCTGGCCGATCATGTACGGCGTCTCGATGTGGGCGCTGCAGGGGCTGTCGCCGCCGCCGACCGATCCGGTGCAGAAGCAGATTTTCGGCCTGCTGCCGATCCTGTTCACGTTCATGTTCGCCGGCTTCCCGGCGGGCCTCGTGATCTACTGGACCTGGTCGAACACGCTCTCGATCCTGCAGCAGTACGTGATCATGCGCCGCCAGGGCGTGGAGACGCAGTTCGACAAGCTGCTCGCGAAACTGCAGCAGCCCAAGGCGGCGGCGGAGTAGAATTGGGGTCTAGGGTCTGGGGTCTAGGGATTAGGGATTGGGGCGGCGGGCCGCCTCGACGCTTGGCGGCTCATACATGACAGACTCCCCCAATCCCCAATCCCCAATCCCCGATCCCCAAGACGACCGCATCGAATCCGGCCGCCTCCTGTTCGCCGGGCCGGCGGCGTTCGAGCGCGGCGTCGTCGACATGGCGCAGCTGCCGGACGCGGAGCTGCCCGAGGTGGCGTTCGCCGGGCGCTCGAATGTCGGCAAGTCGTCGCTGATCAATGCGCTGACCGGGCGCAACAAGCTCGCGCGCGCCTCGACCGAGCCGGGACGCACGCGCGAACTCAACTTCTTCCGCATGGGCGACCGGCTGCGTCTGGTGGACCTGCCGGGCTACGGCTACGCCAAGGCGTCCAAGTCGGCGATCGGGCGCTGGACGGCGCTGACGCGCGACTATCTGCGCGGGCGCCCCAGCCTGAAGCGCGTCATCCTGCTGATCGACGCCCGCCACGGCCTGAAGCCGGATGACAAGGATGTCATGGACGCGCTCGACCAGGCGGCGGTGAGCTACCAGCTGGTGCTGACCAAGGGCGACAAGGTCAAGCCGACCGAGGTCGCCGAGACCAGGGCCCGCACCGCCGCCGCCATCGCCAAGCGCCCGGCGGCGCACCCGGAGATCGTCATCACGTCAAGCGAAACCGGCCTGGGGATCGCCGAGCTGCGGGCCGAGATCGCGGCCTTGGCCGCCGCCCCTTAGTCCGTCCAGATCGCGCTCCGCGCGTCTGAAATGACTCTGTGCGTATCGGCCGGGCCTCAAGCCGCTCGCCCTTGGCGCAGCCGCCCGAACCGCTTAGGAACCGCTTCGTGACGAAGCTCCCCGCAAAAGACCGCCTCGCGGCGCTCGAAGAAGGCCTGACCAAGGCGAAGACGCTCGCCGAGGCGCTGCCCTTCATTCAGATCTACGACCGCGAAGTCGTCGTCGTGAAATATGGCGGCCACGCCATGGGCGACACCGAAACCGCGCGCAAGTTCGCGGCCGACGTCGTGCTGCTGAAGCTGGTCGGCATTCACCCGGTCGTGGTGCATGGCGGGGGCCCGCAGATCAGCCGCATGCTCGACCGCGCCGGCGTCAAGTCGCAATTCGTGGACGGGCTGCGCGTCACCGACGCCGCGACCATGGAGGTCGCCGAAATGGTGCTCTCCGGCAGCGTCAACAAGGAGCTTGCGCATCTGATCACGGCGGCGGGCCGCGAAGCGGACGTGCGCGGCGTCGGCCTTTCCGGCAAGGACGCGCGGCTGATCACGGTCGAAAAAGCCGTGCGCACGCGCAGGGATCCCGACAGCATGATCGAACAGGTGGTCGATCTCGGTTTTGTCGGCGAGCCGGCGGAAGTCGATCCCACGCTGATCCAGGCGCTGATCAACGCGCCGGAAGATTACATTCCCGTGATCGCGCCGATCGGCGTCGCCGAGGACGGCGCCACCTACAACATCAACGCCGACACCGCCGCGGGCGCCATCGCCAAGGCGTTGTCGGCAAAGCGCTTCCTGCTGCTCTCCGACGTCGCCGGCGTGCTCGACGCCAACGGCGAACTGATCCGCGAGATGTCGGTGGCGGACGCCAAGACGGCGATCGAGACGGGCGTCGCGACCGGCGGCATGATTCCGAAGCTTGAAACTTGCATCGCCGCGCTCGACAACGGCGTAGAAGCTGCGGTCATCCTCGACGGGCGCACGCCGCACGTCCTGCTCATGGAATTGTTCACCGAACATGGCGCTGGCACGCTCATCCAGTAAGCTCGGCCTCGCCGCCTCCCTCGTGTGCGCCGCATTCGCGGCGCTGTTTGCGTTCAGCGGCGGCGCCGCCGCGCAGCAGCAGCAGCGCCAGCCGAGCGGCTGGCAGATCTGCAACGAGACCAGCTTCGTGCTCGAAGCCGCGAGCGGGCGCCCCGACGGGCGCTCCATCCAGGTGCAGGGCTGGACGCGGCTGCGTCCGGGCGAGTGCCGCACCGCCGTCAGCGCCCCGCTCGCGCGCGGCACGCACTATCTCTACGCGCGCACATCGAGCGCCCACCGCGGCGGACGCCGGCAATGGGGCGGCGACGCCATCCTCTGCGTCGATCCCTCCGATCAGTTCCAGATCGAGAACCCGCCGCGCTGCACCGACGCTTACGAGGAGCGCCGTTTCCGCCGCGTGCAGATCAACAAGCGCGACAGCTGGCGCACGTCGTTCTCGGAAGCGACCAGCTACACGCTGGCGCGCGCGCGCCAGGCCGGGCTGCAGCGTCTGCTGATCGATGCCGGCTACGATCTGCGCGAAGGCCGCCGCGGCGCCGATCCGCGCCGCATCGCCCAGGCCATCGCCGAGTTCCGCGCCACCGCGCGGCTGGCGCCCAACGCCACCGAAGACCAGCTGATCGACGCGCTCGAAACCGCCGCCCGCCGCCGCGCGGGGCAAGTGGGCCTCACGCTCTGCAACCGCACGCGCGCGCGGGTGTGGACCGCCGTCGCGCGCCGCCGCGGCGAAGGCTGGGAGAGCCGCGGCTGGTGGCCGCTCAACGCCGGCGGCTGCGTGCGCACCATCGACGAGCCGCTGATGCAGGAGCGCTACTACGTCTACGCCAGCATGGATACGCCGGAAGGCCCGCGCTACCTGACCGCCGGCGAGCCGTTCTGCACCAGCCCGGCGCGCTTCGCGATTCTCGGCCGCAGCAATTGCGAGCGGCGCTATTATCGCACCGACCTGTTCGCGCCGATCGGCGTGCGCAACCGCCAGGGCCTCGTGGTCGAGTTCGAGGAGCGCGACTTCCTCGACGTCGGCGTGCAGCCGCGCCGCCTCGACGCCAACGCCGCCGAACTCGACGTGCGCTCCACCTCGGAGGCGCCGCGCCGCGGCCTCGCCCCGCGCGACGCGCCGACGCAAGACCGGCCGGCGGCGCAATGAGCCCTGTCGCGCGGATTCGCGACTGGGTGTTCGATCTCGACAACACGCTCTACCCGGCGCCGGCGCTCTACGACGAGATCGGCGAGCGCATGACCGACTACATCGCCCGCGCGGTGGGCGTCGACCGCGCCCGCGCGCTGGAGCTGCGCGAGCACTACTTCCACGAACACGGCGCGACCGTGGTCGGCCTCACGCTGACGCACGGCGTCGATGCGCGCGACTTCATGGCCTATGTCCACGACGCCGACTATTCCGTGCTGACGCCCGATCCGGCGCTCGCGGCGCTGGTCGCCGCCCTGCCCGGCCGCAAGATCGTCTTCACCAATGGCGGCGGCGGCCACGCCGAGCGCACGCTCAAGGCGCTGGGGCTGGACCGGGCGTTCGACCTGATCTTCGATCTCGACGCCGCCGGTTACGCGCCGAAGCCGCAGCGCGCGGCGTACGAGCGGCTGCTCGGCGCGTTCGGCGTCACCCCGGCGCACGCCATGCTGGTCGAAGACACGCTGCGCAATCTGGAGCCGGCGCACGAGTTGGGCTTCGCCACCGCGCTCGTCGGCCCGGTTCATCCCGAACCGCGCCCGCCCTACGTCGACCACTACGCGCACGACGTCCACACGCTGCTGCGCGCCTGGCTTAAAGCTTAAAGCGCCGACGGCGCGCTTCAAGCGCGCTCCATCGGATTGCGCGCATCGCCGAGCTGCGAGCCGCCGTCGCATTCGAGGATCGTTCCGGTGATGTAGGCGGCGGAGTCGCTGCACAGGAACACCGCGCTCTCCGCGATCTCGTCGATCTCGCCGAAGCGGCGCAGCGCAATGCGCCCGGTGATCGCCTTCGTCACGGCTTCGTTCGGCGCCAGGCGCGCCATGCCCTCGGTTCCCGCGATCGGCCCCGGCGAAACGCCGTTCACGCGCACGCCTTCCGGCCCCCACTCCATCGCCAGCACGCGGACCACCTGGTTGACGCCGGCTTTCGCGGCGCAGGCGTGAATCTGCAGCATCGTCGGGTTCACCGCCTGCCCCGCCGTGATGGCGATGAGCGAGGCGCCCGGCTTGGCGATCAGATCGTAGCAGCCGCGGAACACGTTGAACGTGCCGAGCAGATCGATGTCGACCACGGTCTTGAAGCCGTTGGCCGAAAGCCCCGCCGCCGGCGCCAGGAAGTTGCCGGCCGCGCCGGAGACGACGATGTGCATCGGCCCCCACGCGGCGTGGATCTGCTCCATCGCCGCGCGCGTCGCAGCGTAATCGCGCACGTCGCAGGAATAGCCCGCGGCGCCGCGTCCGATCTCGGCGGCGGCGCGCCGGGCCTTCTCCGGATCGCGCCCCGCCACGGCCACCCGCGCGCCAAGCTCGGCCATGCGCTTGGCGATGCCCAGATTGATTCCGCTGGTGCCGCCGGCGATGAACGCCGTCCTGCCTTCGAGCAGCCCGTCCCTGAATGCGCTCATCGCGTTCTCTCCCTTGTCGCCCGCGACTATCGGGCCGCGCACGCGCGCTGTCGATCCTTGCCACGGCGCCGGGCGGAAGCTAGGTCCGGCGTATGAGCACGTCCGATCTCGCCGCCCAAATCGAAGCCGCCTGGGAGCGGCGCGCCGAACTTTCGCCCGCCAGCAAAGGCGCCGACGTGGAAGCGATCGAAGCGGCGCTCGACCTGCTCGACAGCGGCCAGGCGCGCGTCGCCTCGCGCGGCGAGGACGGCGCCTGGACGACGCATCAATGGCTCAAGAAGGCGGTGCTGCTGTCCTTCCGCGTCACCGGGAACCAGCTGATCGGCGCCGCCGGCGGCAACGGCGATCCCTCGCCCGGCCCGTACTGGGACAAGGTGCATTCGAAATTCCTCGGCTGGGGCGCGCATGCGTTCGAGCAGGCCGGCTTCCGCGCCGTGCCGGGCGCCGTCGCGCGCCGCGGCAGTTTCATCGGCAGGAACGTAGTGCTGATGCCGAGCTTCGTGAACATCGGCGCCTATGTCGACGAAGGCGCGATGGTGGACACCTGGGCCACCGTCGGCTCCTGCGCCCAGATCGGCAAGAACGTCCACATCTCCGGCGGCGCCGGAATCGGCGGGGTGCTGGAGCCGCTCCAGGCCAACCCCACCATCATCGAGGACGGCTGCTTCATCGGCGCGCGCTCGGAAGTGGCCGAGGGCGTGATCGTGCGCGAGGGCGCGGTGCTGGCGATGGGCACGTTCATCAGCCAGTCGACCAAGATCGTCGACCGCGCCACCGGCGAGATCGCGCGCGGCGAGGTGCCGGCCTATGCGGTGATCGTCCCCGGCGCGCTGCCGGACCCCAATGGCGGCCCGAGCCTCGCCTGCGCCGTGATCGTCAAGCGCGTCGACGCGCAGACGCGCGCCAAGACCGGCGTCAACGAGCTGCTGCGGGACTGAAGCGCCGCCAACATGGACCGCCGGCGCCTTCGCCGGCCCACAAGCTCGCGAGTCATTCCGGGCGGAGGCGCGGTACGCGCCGTAGACCCGGAACCCAGGGCGACCGGCAGTTCGTTTGCCCTGAGTTCCGGATCGCGCTGCGCGCGTCCGGAATGACTCGCGCGATGCGAAGCACGACGCCATTTGCGCGTCGCGCATGCCGGCGGGACGCCGGCGGTCCATGCTAAGCGTCGCCGGCTTGCGCCGCATACTGGTCGAACGCTTCCAGCGCCTGCGCGGCGTACATCACGCTCGGCCCCGCGCCCATGTACACCGCCATGCCCAGCGCTTCGGCGACTTCCTCACGCGAGGCGCCGTACTTCTGCGCCGCCTTGGCGTGGAAGGTGATGCAGGCGTCGCACCGCACCGCGACCGACACGGCGAACGCGATCAGCTCCTTGGTCTTGGCGTCGAGCGCGCCCGACTTCGTCGCCGACTGCGCCATTTGCGAGAACGCGCGCATGACGTCGGGCTGGCTCTGCCGCAGCGCCGCGACCAGCGGATTCAGTTCGGCCGCCATTTCCGGCCAGTTCTTGTGCATGGAAAGCGCTCCTTTGCGCCTCAGCTGGGCGCAGAGGAGCGCGGCGATCCATGATCCGGCTCAAGCGGTCCCGCGACTTAGCGTCCCGCTCAGTGCGCGTGCCCGTGCGCATGCGAGTCCGCGCGGCCCGCCTCGATCGTGACGGTAATGACGGAGCCGTCGGTCGCGGTCTGCGTCCAGGTGTCGCCGACGTTCTTGCCGCCGACATATCCGGTGCAGGCGCGCTCGCCGCCGTTCGGCGTCAGGCAGACTTGATCGCCTTCGATCGCGTAAACGCCCATCACGCGGCTGCCGTCCGGGGCGTGAAGCCCGAACGTGTTGTCGGCGTTGAAGTGATAGCGCGCGCTGGCGCCGTTCGGATAGGTGATGACGATGGTGTTGCCGTAGGCGTTCTCCATCGTGTCGGCGAACGCCGCGCCGCTCAAGAGCGCGACGCCGAACGCCGCCACAGCCGCGAGTTTCTTCATGTCGTTTCCTCCACCACGCCTCAAGCGAGCGCCGCTCTGGCCATAGCGAGCGGCTTGCCGTAACTCAAGCGCCGCCACAGCCATTCGAGCGGCCCCATCTGGAACCGCGCCAGCCACAGCGGCGACCAGATCAGCTGCAGCGCCCACACCGCGACGACGACGCCCCACAAGCTCACGCGGTCGACTTCGCCGAACAGGCCGAAGCCGCGTCCGCCCCAGAACAGCGTCGTCATGATCAGCGACTGGGCGATGTAGTTGGTGAACGCCATCCGCCCCACCGCCGCGAGCGGCCCGGTGACGACGCGCAGGCCGGCTTTCACCAGCAGAATGAGCGCCGCCGCATAGCCGATCGAAACCAGGATCGAGAGCGTGACGTTGACCATGATCCCGCCGGTCAGCATGTGCACCGTGTCGAACCGCGCATCCCAGTTGAGCATGGCCTGATAGCCGATCAGCGCGAGCGCGACGGCGGCGACGGCGATGCACAGCGCGTAGAGCCAGTTCGGCGCCTTGCCGCTCAGGAAGCCCCACTTGAACAAGGCCATGCCGATCATCATCACGCCGGCGGTGCGGATCACCAGGCCGAGGACGGAATTGGCGACGATCATCGCCCAGGTGTCGAAGTTCTCGCTCAGCCCGGCCAGCAGGCCGCCCTGATAGGCCGCCTGCACGCGCGCAAGCTCTTCGGCGGACGGCGCGAAGATCGCTTCCAGCTGCTGCACGATAGGCGCGCGCTGATCGGGCGGGATGACGTCCCACACCGCGCCCAGCACGCCCTGCAAGGCGATAGAGACCAGCAGCAGAACCACGCCGACGATCGTCAGCGTCGCCGGCCTCCACGCGCGCGCGAACATCACGATGAGCCCGGTGATGGCGTAGGTGACGAGAATGTCGCCGTACCAGATCAGCAGCGCGTGGATGAGGCCGAACACGAGCAGCCAGAGCAGCCGGCGCGTCAGCACGCCGCCGCGCGCCTTGTCGGTCCGGTCGCCGCCCACGAGATAGACGCTGACGCCGAACAGCATCGAGAACAGCGTGATGCACTTGAACTCGAAGAAGACGTGCGTCACGAACCATGACCACATGGTCTGCTCGGTCACGTCGAGCGGCGGCAGCAGCGGGTTCTGCGACGTCTGCCAGGGCGCCGCGAAGAAGGCGGCGTTGACCGCAAGGATGCCCAGCAGCGCGAAGCCGCGAATGACGTCGAGGCTCTGGATCCGGTTCTGCTCCTGAACGGGTGCGATATCCGACATCGGCGACCTCCCCCTTTTTCCCCGCCGCGGGCGCGGCTAGACCGTCCCTAATGGACGCCCGCACCCTAACCGACCCTATTCCCCTCGCCCAAGCCCTGATGCGGCGCCCGTCCGTGACGCCGGCGGAGGCAGGCGCGCTCGACGTGGCCGAACAGGCGCTCGCGGCGCTCGGTTTCCGCACCGAGCGGCTGAAATTCGGCGCCGTCGACAATCTCTATGCGCGGCTCGGCGCGGCGCGGCCGAACTTCTGCTTCGCCGGCCATGTCGACGTGGTGCCGCCCGGCGCGGGCTGGACCAGCGATCCGTTCGCCGCCGACATCCGCAACGGCCTGCTCTATGGCCGCGGCGCCGCCGACATGAAGACCGCGATCGCGGCCATGATCGCGGCGACGCAGGATTTTCTCGCCGCCGGCGGCGCGCCCGGCGGCTCGATCTCGTTCCTGCTGACGTGCGACGAGGAGGGCCCCGCCGTCGACGGCACCAAGGCGGCGCTCGCAGCGCTCGCAGCAAGGGGCGAAGCGCTCGACCATTGCCTCGTCGGCGAGCCGACCAGCGAGGAGCGCGTCGGCGACACGATCAAGAACGGGCGCCGCGGCAGCTTGAACGTCGTGCTCGCGGTCGACGGCAGGCAAGGCCACGTCGCCTACCCGCAGCGCGCCGTCAATCCGGTGACGGCGATGGCGGAGATCGCCGCCGCGCTCAAGGCCCGCAAGCTGGACGACGGCGCGCCGGGCTTCGCCCCGTCCAACCTTGAGATCACCACCATCGACGTCGGCAACCCCGCGCACAACGTCATCCCGCAGCGCGCGACGGCCAAGCTGAACGTCCGCTTCAACACGGCGCACACTGCCGAGGAGCTGTTCGCCTGGATCGAGGAGACGGCGCAAAGCGTCGCCGCGCGCTTCGGCGCGACGGCGCAGGCGCAGATCGCCTCGTTCAGCGTCCCTTTCTACACCGAGCCGGGCGCGTTCACCGATCTGGTCGGCGCAGCGGTGCGCGAGAGCTTCGGCCTGACGCCCGCGCTCGCCACCACGGGCGGCACCTCCGACGCCCGCTACATCAAGGATTACTGCCCGGTGGTCGAACTCGGCCTGCGCAACGCGACCGCGCACATGGTCGACGAGCACTGCGCCGTCGAAGACGTGCGCACGCTCGCGCGCTGCTACGAAGCCGTGCTGCGCAGATACTTCGCGCGCTAATACGCACCGCCAATATGGACCGCCGGCGCCCTCGCCGGCACGGCGCGACAGCTGCCGGCAAGCGCAGGCGCTCGTTCGATAAGGCGCAGGCCAGCAGCACCTCGCGCCGGCGGCGTCGCGCTTCAATAGTCCACCCGCACCAGATAGAGCCCGTCCGGCGGCGCGACCGGGCCGCAGCGCGCGCGGTCCGCGGCGGCGAGCGCGGCCGCCAATTCGTCCGGCGTCATCTTGCCCAGGCCGACCTCGACCAGCGTGCCCACCATCGAGCGCACCTGCCGATGCAAAAAGCTCTGCGCCTCGAACGAGAACGAGACCCGGCCCGCATCGCCGCGCACGGCGGCGACATCAAGCGTCTTCACCGGCGATTTCGCCTGACACTGGCTGTCGCGAAAGGTGGTGAAGTCGTGCCTGCCGGTCAGCCGCTCCGCCGCCGCGCTCATGGCGTCGATGTCGAGCGGACGCGGCACGCGCCAGACGAAGCCGCGCTGCAGCGTCAGCGGCGCGCGGCGGCAGATCGCGTTGTAGAGATAGACCCGCCGCCTGGCGTCGAAGCGGGCGTGAAAGTCCGCCGCGGCGTCCTCCGCCTTCAGCACCGCGATCGGATGCGGACGCAGATGCGCGTTGAGCGCATCGCACAGGCGCTGCGGCTCGAACGGTCTGTCGATGTCGACATGCGCGACCTGCCCGTACGCATGCACGCCCGCATCGGTGCGGCCGGCGCCGACCACGTCCGCGCGCGCGCCGGTGAGCGTCTCGACCGCATCCTCCAGCGCGCCCTGCACGCTCGGCCCTTCGGCCAGGCGCTGCCAGCCCTGGTAGGGACCGCCGTCATACTCGATGGTCAGCTTGTAGCGCATCGCGCTCCTTACGAGCGGCGATAGTCCAGCATCGGGCACGCGCGCGCCCCGGCCGCGCCCGGCGCGCCGCCGACGAGGCCCAACAGCTTCATGCCGGCCTCGCCCGGCCCCGACGGCTCCCACAGCACGATATGGTCCGGCGTCTCCTCGCCGCACACGCCGCGGCCGTCCGGCTTGGTCTCGTTGGCGATGCGATAGACCAGCACCTGCGGCTCCTCGACCGGAATGTTGAGCAGCGCCCTGAGCGTCTGCCCCTGCACCTGCGTGGCCGGCGACACCGCCCCGGCGATCTGCGCTTCGACGATCACGCCATTGGCGCCCAACAGCGTCAGCGTCTCTTGCGCGTCCGCGCTGGCGTCGCTCGCATCGGGCAGGCGCAGCGTGATCGCGACATTGAGCTGTCCGGTCGCCGCGCTCGCCGCATCGTTGGCGGGCGCGAACACGCGCGAAGGCTCGGTCTCCGGCGCGGGCGCGTCGAGCTGCGGCCCGGCGGGGCCTTCCGCGTCCGTGGCCGCGGTCTGTTGATTGCATCCCGCGAGAAGCAGAGCCGCCGCCGCAAACGCAACGCGCATGAACATCCCTCCATACTTGCCGTGTCTTAGCCGCGCGGGAGCATGGCTTCAATGACGGCCTAACCGAGGCGCGCGCCGGCTTCGACCGGGGTTCCGCGCAGAAACACGTCCGCATCCATGGGCCCTTTGCCCTCCCGCTGCACGCGCAGCAGGCGAACCGCGCCCTCGCCGCACGCGATCAGCAGCTTGTCGTCCAGCGCCTCGCCCGGCGCGCCGGCGCCCTGGCCGAGGCGCGAATGCAGCGCTTTCACGCGCGCGCCGCCGAGTTCGAACCACGCGCCCGGCGCGGGCGCAAGGCCGCGTATCATGCAGTCGATCTCCCGCGCCGGCCGCGACCAATCAATGCGCGTCTCCGCCGGCGTGATCTTGTGGGCGTAGGTGACGCCCGCTTCGCCCTGCGGCGTCTCCACCGCCTCTCCGCGCTCGATCTTCTCCAGCGTCTCCGCCAGCAGCCGGGCGCCGAGTGCGGACAACCGGTCGTGCACGGTGGCGGCGTTGTCGTCGACGTCGATCGGCGTCTCGGCGGCGGCGAGAACCGGGCCGGTGTCGAGCCCTTCCTCCATGCGCATCACCTGCACGCCGGTGATCCTGTCGCCGGCCATGATCGCCCGCTGGATCGGCGCGGCGCCGCGCCAGCGCGGCAGCAGCGAGCCGTGCAGGTTGAACGCGCCGAGCCGGGGCGCATCGAGGATCGGCTTCGGCAGGATCAGCCCGTACGCCACGACGATCGCCGCATCGAGCTTCAGCGCCGCGAAACGCGCCTGCTCCTCCGCATGCTTCAGGCTTCTCGGCGTGCGCACCTCGAGCCCGCGCGCGGCGGCGAATGCGTGCACCGGCGTCGGCCGCTCCTGCTTGCCGCGCCCGGCCGGACGCGGCGGCTGCGAATAGACGCAGGCGATGTCGTGTCCCGCCTCGATCAGCGCCTGGAGCGGCGCCAGCGCGAAGGTCGGAGAGCCCATGAAAGCGAGGCGCAGCGTCATGGGCCGGACATGCACGTTTGCCGCCGCGCCGGCAATATGGACCGCCGGCGCCCTCGCCGGCCTGCGCGAACCTATTCCGCCCCGCTCCCCGGACGCAGCCCCGGCCTTGAGCCGGGGTGCGAGCCGGGGTCCAGGGGTGAAGCGCGCTGCGTTTGCTCCTGGGTCCCGGCTCTTCGCTGCGCTGCGGCCGGGAAGCGGGTTGCATACGCGGCGCTCTAGCCGCGGCTAACGCACCATGCCGGTCTGGCGCTGCATGCCGGTCAGGAACAGGCGCAGCGCGTCCGCAAGCTCGCAGGCGGCGGCGTGCGCTTCCTCGCGCTGCTCGGCCGGCAGCGCATCGAGCAGTTCGCGGCAGACGTCCGAGTGCTCGACGTCGGCGATTTCGTGCACCTCGAAGAATTCGAGCGCGCGCGGCTCGTTGACGCCGTAACGCTCGACCAGCCCCTTGATCTTGGCGCGCGCGACCGCCGGCAGCTGGCTCTCATACGCGTAGAGCGCGGCGAGCCCGGAGGCGTAGGAACGGCGCGACAGCGCCTGGAACGTGTCGATCAGCGCCTGCGTCTCCGCGTTCATGGCGACGCCGCGCACGTCGGCTTCATCGGCGCCCAGCGAAACGGCGAAGTTCATCCACAGCGTGGCGTGATCGTCCTTGCCCGAGCCCAGACCTTCCTCCTCGGCGAGATTCTCCGTCAACAGGCGCCGGCCGACCGCATCGGGGCAGTTGGCGTGAACGGCGCTGATCGCGCGCGGGAACGCTTCGACATGGTGGAAGTACTGCTTGGCGTACGCGCGCAGCGCGTCCTTGGTCAGCGTTCCCTTTTCCCAGGCCTGGTAGAAGGGATGGGCGAGCATGGCGCGATCCTCGATCGCCGCGTCGATCGCCGCCGACGTGCATACATACCCGCGAAACGCATCCGTCATCGGCGACCCCTTTATATGCGCGTTATGCGCCTTTGTTGGCGCGCACATTACCGGCTTTACGCAATTGCGAAAGGGGGAACGGAGCCGCTCAGAGCGCCGCTTCGCGCTTGGCCTTCCTCAGCTTCGCCAGCGCCTTTTCGCGCTTCAGGCGCGAGAGGTGGTCGATGAAGAGCACGCCTTCGAGGTGATCCATCTCGTGCTGGATGCAGACGGCGTAGAGGCCTTCGGCCTCTTCCTCGATCCGCTCGCCGTGATAATTCAGGTAGCGGATTTTCACCCGAGCCGGACGCTCGACGTCGTCGTAATAATCCGGCACCGAAAGGCAGCCTTCCTCGTACGGCAGCACCTCCTCGGAGGCCCAGAGGATTTCCGGGTTCACGAAATGGCGCGGCTGCTTGGGCTCGCCCTCGCGGGCGAGGTCCATGACGATGATCCGGACGGGCTCGCCGATCTGGATCGCCGCCAGGCCGATGCCGGGGGCGTCGTACATGGTCTCCAGCATGTCATCCATCAGCGCCCGATGCGCGTCGGTCACCGGCCCTTCGACCGGCTTGGACGTCTGCTTCAGGCGCGGATCGGGCGCGACGAGGATGGGGCGGATGGCCATGGCCTGGAGGTATGAAGAGCCGGCGGCGGCGTCAAGCAAGCGCGGCGGCGGAACCCCGGCGCGCCGGCCGTCCGGGCCGCCCGCTCCCGATTAAGGTTGAACCGCGCCGGCGCCCGGCCTAGCTGGCGGCCATGTCGCCCCGCCAGCTTTACCGCCTCGCCGCCATAGCCGCCGTCGCCGGCGGCGGCGCGCGCATTTTTTCGGCCTTTCCGCTGCTCCCCGACCCGATCGCGCTCGAATGGCTCTATGCCGCGATCGACGCGCTGCTGCTGTTCGGCCTGATCGGCGTCTATCTCAAGCGCGCGGCGCGGCTGGGCTATCTGGGGCTCGCCAGTTTCGCGGTGGCGGCGGCCGCTCTCTCCTTCATCGGCGGGCCGGACGCCGATCCGTTCGGCTTCTCCACCTACGAAGAAGGCGCCGCCGCGCTGGCGATCGCGATGGTGGCGCTGAGCCTCGCCTGGGTGCGCGGCGGCGAGCGCCCGCTCTGGGCGCCGCTGTGCTGGTTCGCCAGCGTGGTGGCGGCGGGCGTGCTGGCCATGCTGCCCGCGCCGCTGCCGGACCACGGCTTCGCCGCCGCGGGCGTGCTGTTCGGGGCGGGATTCGTGCTCGCCGGCTGGGACCTCTGGACCCGCGCCTGAACCGCCCGGCTTGCGCTCGGCCGGTCCGGTTGCGATATGGGCGGCGCAGGCAGGCGGCGGACGGCCGCCCCGCCAACCCGGTCAGGTCCGGAAGGAAGCAGCCGTAACGGGTTGCGTACGGGTCGCCGTCCTGTCTGCACCTCCCAAAGCATCGCGCGCCCAATATGGAGCGAGAGGCCGGCCGCCGGTTCCTCTCAAGCTGCGCGCTGTTCGGCGCTCAGCTCGCGGGCCCGGCGCGCGAGGCGCCCGGCCCAGGGACTTTGCGGCTTGTGCGCGAGACGCTCGATCGCGATGGCTTCGGCGGTGGCGGCGAAGCCGCCGCGCAGCGCCGCGTGCAGCGCCGTCAGCGTGAGGATGTCGCGCTGCGCGTGGCTGCCGCCGAAGCGCTGGGCGACGCCGCGCGTCGTCATGATCTTCTCGACGCATTCGCCGTAGCGGCCGGCCTCGAACGCCACGAACGCCTCGGCCAGCGGCAGCCCGACGCGGCGCGTCATGTGGCCGTTGTCGCCGCCGTCGGCCGCTGCGCTGCGCATCGCTTTGAGCGTGCGCTCGGCGTCCGCCGCGCGGCCCGCGCCCAGGAAGGCCATGACCGCGTGCAGATCGTTGAACGCGTAGAACGCGTCCTCGCCCGCGCGCGCCCAGCACGCCGCCAGCTGCGCGAAGCGGGCGCCGACATCGGCGCCTTCCAGATGCAGCCGCCACAGCAGCGCCGACGCGTCGATCCATTCGAGCATCACCTGCGCGTTCACGTCCGGGCGCACCTTCTCGTCGTAGAGCGCGAGCGCCTGGGCGGTGTCGCCCTTGTCGAGATAGAGCAGCGCGAGGTGCCACCAATTGTGATAGGCGAAGCCGCTGTCCGGCGCCCAATGCTGCGCGCCGTTCGCAAGCCACGGAATGCCGGCGTCGAGATCGCCGCGCATCTCGTTGACGTGCGCCACCGCATGCACCGCCCAGCCGTCGCGCGGATCGGCCTCGACGGCCTGGCGCCCGCAAATGTCGGCGCGGGCGTAGTCGCCGCATTCCTCGAGCCCGAACGCGGCCATGCCCTGGATGTAGCTGAAGCCGTCCTCGCCGGTCTTGAACGCGCGCAGCGCCTGCAGCGGCCAGTCGCGCAGTTCGCTCTGCATGCCGACGAAGAAGCAGCCGACATGCGCGTATTGCAGCGCCAGCGCGTCGCGCGGGTTCTCCTGGGCGATGCGCCCGTAGCGCATCGTGCCGTCGATGAAGCGGCCTTCGGCCCAATCCTGCGCCGCCTGCAGATGCAGGCGTTCGCGCTCGTTCAGACGGGCGGCGGCGCCGGCGCGCAGGCTCTTGGCGGTCTCTTCGGCGTAGGCCTTGTCGGTGGCGGTGACGAGCAGGCCCGCCCGCGCCGCCCAGGCGCCGCCGAAATCCGGGTCCTCGGCCAGCGCCGCATCGAGCGCCGCGACCGGATCGCCGCGATAGAGCCGGATCAGATCGAGCGCCGCATTATAGTTCTCCAGCGCGGCGCGCGACTGGGTCGAGACCGGGTTGCCGTAGCGGTCGGTCAATGCCATTGGAAATCTCCTTTCGGGCCGCGCTCGAAGCGGCGGCCATGAACAGCTCATGTTCTGGTCAGGACCAGGGGCCGGAATAGACGGTCAGCGAAAGTGCAACCGCCGCGCTGTGCCAGAACACGACGATGGACACCAAGATTGCGAGGCCGCGAGACATGACGCTTTTCCTTCTCTCCATTGTCCGGACGCTGGCGTCCGATGCCTGAGAGATGTATCGGCGCGGCTTCCACGACGATAGAAAACTCGTGGTGCGGCGCCTGCACATTTTTGAATTTCCGTGCGCCTACAGTCTGTTACGCGCGTCACACGACATCGGAGCGCGCCTCTGCGAGATGACAGGCGCGTGAGAACCGCACTCGAAGTACAGTACTCATGGTATGGTTTTGAGAGCCCAGAGCGGAGGCCCCGGCATGGCCAGCGTCCAGACACTCAGCAAAGGCGAACAGACGCGCGAACGCATTCTCGCCATCGCGCAGGACGCCGTGCTGCACAAAGGCTTCGCCGCCACCTCGATCGACGAGATCATCTGCGAAGCCGGCATCACCAAGAGCGGCTTCTTCTACCATTTCCGCGACAAGAACGATCTCGCGAAGTCGCTGCTGCTGCGCTACCTCGACAACGAATGGACGGTGTTCGACCGGCTGTTCAAGCAGGCCGACGAACTCAGCGACGACCCTCTGCACAGCTACCTGATCTTCCTGAAGCTGTTCGCCGACGTGATGGGCGATCTGCCGAACGGGCATCCGGGCTGTCTGGTCGCGTCCTATGTCTATCAGGATTATTTGTTCAGTCAGGACGTCCGCGACATGACGACGGAAGGGCACCGCATCTGGCGGCGGCGCTTCCGCGAACGGCTCGACCGCATCGCCGAACGCTACCCGCCGCGGATCGAGGTCAGTCTCGACGACATGGCCGACATGCTCTCCTCGGTCGCCGACGGCGGCATCATCCTGTCCAAGAGCCTGCACGATCCGCAGGTGCTGCCGCGCCAGATCATGCAGTACCGCAATTACGTGAAGCTGGTCTTCCTGGGCAATTGAGGCGGTAAGCTGGCGGTATGAGCGAATCGGAACTGCGCGCTAAATTCGACGCAACCCTAATATGGACCGCCGGCGCCCTCGCCGGCCTGCGCGAACGTCTAAAGAGGGAGCGCGCGGCTTCTGCCGCACTCCCTTTCAAAAGTCGCGCCAAGCCGGCGAGGGCGCCGGCGGTCCATATTGGCGACGCTTCAAGCTCTCGGCCGGCGCCGTGAACGCTGCACCTCGCAGCCCGGCTGCTCCTGCGCTATATGTCCCTGTGAGGCCGCCATGTTCGAAGAGCCCTGGATCACCTTTATCCTTCTGTTCGCCAGCGCTGGCGGGATCGTCGCGGTGGCGCTCGGCCATATGTGGTTCCAGGAGCGCGCCGCGGCGCGTAGAGAGCGGACCGCCGCGTCGCATCCGGCGGAATAAGATTGGCTAGCGAAACCTCCCTGTTTGGCGATGATGCGCCCGGCGCCGGCTATCTTGTGCTGGCGCGGAAATACCGTCCGCGCACCTTCGCCGACCTGATCGGCCAGGAGGCGATGGTGCGCACCATCGCCAACGCGTTCGCGCTCGGGCGCATCCCGCACGCCACCATGCTGACCGGCGTCCGCGGCGTCGGCAAAACCACCACGGCGCGGCTCCTGGCGCGCGCGCTCAACTACAGGCGCGGCGACGTCGACGCCCCCCAGATCGAGCTTGAGCCGCCGGGCGAGCATTGCCAGGCGATCATGGAGAGCCGCCATCCCGACGTGTTCGAGATGGACGCCGCCTCGCGCACCGGCATCAACGACATCCGCGAGATTCTGGATTCCGTGCGCTATGCGCCGGTGATGGCGCGGCACAAGGTCTATATCATCGACGAAGTGCACATGCTTTCGACGGCCGCGTTCAACGGCCTGCTGAAGACGCTCGAAGAGCCGCCGCCGCACGTGAAGTTCATCTTCGCCACGACGGAAATCCGCAAAGTGCCGGTCACCGTGCTGTCGCGCTGCCAGCGCTTCGATCTGAAGCGCATCGACAGCGAACGCCTCGCCGCGCACCTCGCCGGCATCTGCGCCAAGGAAGGCGTCGAGGTCGAACCGGACGGCGTTGCGCTGATCGCGCGCGCCGCGGAGGGCTCGGCGCGCGACGGCCTGTCGCTGCTCGACCAGGCGCTGGTGCAGAAGCCGGGCGAGACCGTCACCGCGGCGGACGTGCGCGAGATGCTGGGCCTCGCCGACCGCGGCCGCGTGCTCGACCTGTTCGAGGCGGTCGCGCGCGGCGATGCGAAGACGGCGATCGCCGAGGCGCGCGCGCAGTACGACAGCGGCGCCGACCCGGCCCTGATCCTGCGCGATCTCCTGGACATCGGCCACGAAGCCGCGCGCGCCCAGGCGCTCGGGCAGGACGCGCGCATCATCGGCGGCGCCGACTGGGTCGCGCGCGTGCGCGGGCTGGCCGACAAGCTCAGCCCGGCGCAGCTGTCGCGGCTGTGGCAGATGCTGCTGAAGGCGCTCGAAGAAGCCGGCAAGGCGCCCGATCCGATCGCCGCCGTGGAAATGGCGATGGTGCGCCTGTGCGCCGCGCAATCGCTGCCGCCGCCGGAAGACGCCGCGCGCCTGCTGCGCGAGGGCGCCGCTTGGACCGCCGGCGCACCCGTCGGCGAAGCCCCGCCGAAGCAGAGCGGCAGCCCGACCGTCAACGCCGGCGAGGCGCCGGCGGTGCAAGAGGCGGCATTCGCCAGTTTCGAAGCTGTCGCCGCCGCCGTCGCCGCCGAGCGCGACATCGAACTCGAACTGGCGCTGGAGCGCATGAAGATCGTGCGCTTTTCGCCGCAGGGCGAGATCGTGTTCGTGCAGACGCCGGAGCAGCCGCGCGATCTGGTGCGGCGGTTGAAGGCGTTTCTGGAAGAACGCACGCCGTTCGAGTGGACCATCCGCGCCACCGGCGAAACCGCCGCGCCCGTCGAGAGCATCGCCGAACGGCGCCGGCGCGAGGACGAACGCAAGCTGGAGGAGCTGAAACGCGAGCCGTTCGTCGCCGAGGCGCTGAAGCATTTCCCCAACGCCGAGGTCGCCGCCGTGCGCCAGCCGGTCGATGAGAACGGCGGCGACGTGGCGCCGTTCCCGCAGAAGCCGACGCCCGCGCCGCAAGCGCCGCGCAAGAAGGAAGCCGACCGATGAAGGACATCTCCCAGATCATGCGCCAGGCCCAGGCCATGCAGGCCAAGATCACCGAGGCGCAGAAGAAGCTGGAGGCGATGGAGGTCGAGGGCACGGCCGGCGGCGGCATGGTGAAGCTGCGCCTGTCGGGCAAGAACGCGCTCCTGGGCGTGGCGATCGATCCCTCGCTGATGGCCGCCGACGAGCGCGAAATCCTCGAAGACTTGATCAAGGCCGCCCACGACGACGCGCGCCGCAAACTGGAAGACGCCCAGAACGAAGAGATGAAAGGCCTAAGCGGCGGTCTCGGAATCCTGCCCGGCTTCAAGATGCCGTTCTAAGCCGGCCCTTCTTGCCCGGAGCGACGCGAAGCGCCGGGACTGCGTCCGAGGCGGAGAAAGCGCGACGCGAAGCCCTTCGCCGAAAGCGTGTCAGCCTCCCACGCTTCCCGGCCGCAGCGCAGCGGAGAGCCGGGACCCAGGAGCAAACGCAGCGCGCTTCACCCCCTGGACCCCGGCTCGCACCCCGGCTTTCGCGTCCGGGGAGCGGGCTCCGCCGCGCATGGGCTCTCGCATCGACGCGGCGCAGCCGCTACATCCCGCCCATGCGCTCCAAATCCGCCACCGCCGCGCCTGAGATCGAGGCGCTGATTGCGCTGCTCGCCAAGGTGCCGGGGCTGGGGCCGCGCTCGGCGCGGCGCGCGGCGCTGCAATTGCTGAAGAAGAAGGACCAGCTCATGGTCCCGCTCGCCGCCGCGCTCGGCGAAGCGGCGGCGAAGGTGCGCGCCTGCTCCGCGTGCGGCGCGCTCGACACCCAGGACCCGTGCGCGCTGTGCAGCAATCCCGAGCGCGACGACGGCCTGATCTGCGTCGTCGCCGAGGTCGGCGACGTCTGGGCGCTCGAACGCGCCGGCGCGTTCAAGGGCCGCTACCATGTGCTGGGCGGCGTGCTCTCGGCGCTCGACGGCGTGCGTCCCGAGGATCTGCGCATCGCCCGGCTGATCGAACGCGCCGGCGCGCCGGGCGTGCGCGAAGTGATCCTGGCGCTCTCGGCCACGGTCGACGGACAGACCACGGCGCACTATCTCGCCGAGCGCCTTCAGCCGCTCGGCCTCACCGTGAGCCGGCTTTCGCACGGCGTGCCGGTCGGCGGCGAACTCGACCTGCTCGACGACGGCACCTTGTTCGCCGCCCTGCAAAGCCGCCGCCCGTCCTGAAACGGCGCCCCTATGGACCGCCGGCGTCCCGCCGGCCTGGGCGAACGTTTGAAAGGGAAGCGCGCCGCATGCGCGGCCGGAGGCCGCGCGCTCCTAACCTTGCAAGGTTAGCCCAGGCCGGCGGGACGCCGGCGGTCCATAGGCGGCGCTTCGGTTGCGCTTATTCCGGGTGGCGCTCGATGCACTTGGTGCGCGCGCGGGTGATGCGCGGGTCCATCCGGCCTTCGGCGCGGAAGCGCTGCAGCGCAGCTTCGTAGTCTTCGTAGGCGACGGTGCGGGTGATTTCTTCCCAGGTGCACACGCACACCACGCTGTCGCGCGGGCACGATCGTTCGAACCGCGTCCGCGCCTGGTCCGGATAAGGATGCGGCGCGCTCTGTCCGCACGCTAAGAGCAGTCCTGCGATCACTGGCGTCGCAAGCGCCCAGATCACACGCATTTTCATCTCCCGCTCGGCAACAATTGCCGTGCATCGGGAGCATTATGCGTCAACAGGGTTAAAGCTTGAGTTAGGAAACGTCCTAAACGGTCACTGTGGCCGCAGCACGATTGTCTCACCCCGCGCGCCGGTGAGCACCAGCGCATCGCCGTCGCGGCGGAACGTCCGCGCGGCCGCCAGCGCTTCGAGATAGGCGCTCTCGCGCTGCATGATCGGCCCCTCGCACGCCATCCTGGTCGCGCCCATGCCGGTGAAGGTGATGGCCTCGCCGGCGACGGCGTAGCTGCCGAAATAGCGGTTGCATCCGCCGCTGCCGGCGATGCTGTCGCCGGCGAACTCCAGCGTCGGCTGGTTCGTCGCGACGGTCTGGCCGACCAGTGTCTCCACCCGCCAGCGCGTGCCGGCGAGTTCGTTCT
This sequence comes from Hyphomonadaceae bacterium, assembly GCA_023384105.1. Lineage (GTDB taxonomy): Bacteria > Pseudomonadota > Alphaproteobacteria > Caulobacterales > Aquidulcibacteraceae > Vitreimonas. The sequence continues at coordinate 126,965 of JAHDXR010000012.1, forward strand.
GCGGCGCGGTGGACGCGCACGCCGCCGCGATCAGCGCGCCGGCGCAGCACAGCGCCGCCATCGGCGTCCTCTTCGCTTGGAGCATCGGCCTCATCGCCGACGACAACTCACGGCTCGGGCGTTGGTTCCGCCGGCTGCGCCTGGCTCAGCGAGGCGTGGCACGCGAGCGTGATCTGCTCGATCTGCTGGGTCAGCGGATGGGCCTGGCGCTCGGGGCCCGGCAGGCGCTCGAGCGCCGCGAAATCGTTGGGATCGATCTGCGCCTCGATCCGCTCCCAGGTGCATGCGCACAGGCCGGGCAGGTCGCTCTGGGCCTCGCAGGCGCGCATGAAATTGAACTGATAGTCCGCCGGATAGCTCTTCTGTTCGGCGCGGCCGCACGCCGCCAGCGCCGCGCATGCAGCAAACGCCACGAGCGCCCTTTTCATCGGTTCACCCCCTCTTCCAGCAGCCGCCGCCCGATCACCATAGCCTGAATCTCGCCGGCGCCCTCGAAGATATTGAGGATGCGCGCGTCCGCCAGCACGCGGCTGATCGGATACTCGACGGCGAAGCCGTTGCCGCCGTGAATCTGCAAGGCGTTGTCGGCCGCCGCCCACGCCACGCGCGCCGCGAGCAGCTTCGCCATCCCCGCTTCGAGATCGCAGCGCTTGCCGCTGTCTTTCCGCCGCGCCGAGAAATAGGTGAGCTGGCGCACCGCCATCAGCTCCGCCGCGATCATCACCAGCTTGTTCGACACGCGCGGGAAATGGAAAATCTCCTGGCCGAACTGCTTGCGCTCGATCGCGTACTTCAGCCCCAGCTCCAGCGCGCTCTGCGCCACGCCGATGGCGCGCGCGGCGGTCTGGATGCGCGCACTCTCGAACGTCGCCATCAGCTGCTTGAAGCCCTGGCCCTCGACCCCGCCCAGAAGATTGGCCGCCGGCGCCTTGAAGCCGTCGAAGCCGATCTCGTATTCCTTCATGCCGCGATAGCCGATCACCTCGATCTCGCCGCCGCTCATGCCGGGCGTCGGGAACGGATCGGCGTCGTCGCCGCGCTGCTTGGGCGCGAGCAGCATGGACAGGCCGTTGAAGCCGTCCGTCGCCGGATCGGTGCGCACCAGCAGCGTCATCACGTCGGCGCGCGCCGCATGCGTGATCCAGGTCTTGTTTCCGGTGACGACGTAATGATCGCCCTGCTTCACCGCGCGCGTGCGCAGCGAGCCCAGATCGCTGCCGGTGTTGGGTTCGGTGAACACCGCCGTCGGCAGGATTTCGGCGCTGGCGATCTTCGGCAGCCACTCGGCCTTCTGTTCGGCCGTGCCGCCGATCAGGATCAGCTCCGCCGCGATCTCGCTGCGGGTGCCGAGCGAGCCGGCGCCGATCCAGGCGCGCGACAATTCCTCCGAGACGACGCACATCGCCGTCTTGCCGAGGCCCGAGCCGCCATACTCTTCCGGAATGGTGAGGCCGAACACGCCGAGCGCGCCCATCTCCTCGACGATGCTCAGCGGAATGAACTCGTCCTTGCAGTGCCACTCGTGCGCGTACGGCACGATCCTGTCGTCGGCGAACTTGCGGAACTGCGCGCGGATCAGTTCGAGGTCCTCGTCGAGATTGGCGTTCTCGAACGTGGCGCGCCCCTGCGCCTCGTGCAGCAGCGCCGCGAGCCGCGTCTTTTCGTCCTGCGTCACGCGCAGCGGCGCCGGCGGCGGCTCGACGCCGAAATCGGCCGGACGGATGATCTCCACCTGCGTCATCGGCACGCCGCCGGCGAGCTGGGCGCCGTACTCGCCCGCGAGCAGCTTCGCCAGCAGGCGCTCGGTCTCGCCCAGCGCCCCGCGCCGGTTCAGCGCCGCGGCCCAGTCGCGCACCTCGCGCAGCGTCTCGGCATAGGTGGCGACCCAGGCCAGGCCGTGGACGAGATGCTGCTCCCGGTCGAGCGCCACGCGGTCCAGCCTGGCGCCCTTGGCCACAAGCGGCCGCACCGCGCGTCTGGCGGCGTCAACATAGGCGGCGGCGGCCTCGGCGGCCTGATCCAGTTGCGCAAGAAGCTCGGCGGTCATGCAATCCCTCTTCGACTCGCGCCACTAAACCCATCTTTTCGCAGTTGCGAAAGAGGGTTCGGCGCGAGCGAGGCGGCGCAGCACGCCCGAGACGCGAATCGCAGCGCAGGCGCGCCCGCCGAGGCGCGGCGCGGCCCGCCCGGCTCACAGCTTGTATTCGAGCACGATCCGCGTGCGCGTGCGCGACGCCGGCGAGGGCGCATCGCCGGCTTCGTAATCGGCGTACTCGACGGCGAAGCTGACGCGCTCGGTCAGGTTGGCGCCGACGGAGAGATCGATTTCGTTGCCGAAGTCGACGCCCGTGCGCTCGGCCTCGAAGTCGTACCAGCGCGCCATGAACTGCAGATCGTCGAGAAAGTCCGGCGCCCAGTCCGGCGTATAGGAGACGGTGACGTTGAAGTCGTTCACGCCGTCCGCCGGCTTGGCGGTGAACGCGCTCGCCCAGCCCTGGAAACTGTTCGCCGAGCCGATCGGCACGAAGAAGCCGCGCGCGCCGTCGCCTTCCAGCGATTCGTACCAGAGCCGGCCGTACCACTCGCCGCGGCGCGCGCCCAGCGACGCCTGCCAGTATCCCAGATCGAACGACAGCGTCGAATGGCCGTAGTCGGTCTGGCGCGCGGCGCTCGCCGCGTAATCGAACTGCGCTCCCGCCGCCTCGAAACGGCCCGCCGCGCGCACGCCGACGAATTGCGACGACTGATTGACCGCCGCCGGCGTGTCGAAGTCGAGCGCGTAGAGGAAGCCGGTCAGCTTGAGCGCCGGCGAGAACGTCTGCGAGACGTTGAGCAGATGGCTCTCGCTTTCCCAGTCATTGTATTCGGCCGTCGTGTTGTTGACCTGGTCGACATAGGCGTAGGTCGCCCGCAAGCCGCCAAACGTCACGTCGGCGCGCACTGCGTCGAGCGTGCGCGCGTCCTGGCGCGCATTGGAGCCGTCGAGGAAGCGCTTGTCGTCGAACTCGATGGTCTGGCGCCCGATCGTGCCGGTGAAATGTTCGTTGGCGCGCCAGGCGAGCTGCAGCCGATTCACTTCGGCGCCTTGCGGATCAGGAATGGAGGCGTACGGCTCCGCCGGCGGCGCGCCGTCGTTGAAGTCGCCGCCGAGGTGGCGCACGTCTTCGATTTCGATCAGCGCGGCGAGCCCGTTCCAGCTCTGCGTCTTCCAGCCGAGGCGCGTGCGCAGCGTGTACGCATCCGCTTCGGCGAAACCGGCCTGATCGAGCAGTTCGATGCGCGGGCGCGCTTCGAGAATAAGGTCGCCGCCGGTAATGGCTTCGCCCAGGCTCGCCGCCTCTTCCGCGGCCGCCGCGCCGCCCATCGCTGCGACGCCGACCGCAGCCCCCAACGTTTGCACTAACACTTTTCGCATATCCCGCTCCCCGCCTGCGCTTGCTGCATTTCAATGCGTGGCGAGATGAACTGCGCGCGCCGGGTTAATCGCGTCTTGCCGGCGCTGCAGACAGCAGCAGCGCCGAAATTGACAAAAGGCAGTTGCGGTCAGGAATGCTTAAGGCGCCTCGCGCGAGTGCTGACGCACATTGTCAGGGGCATTCGAATGTCGATCAACGACCTGAAGATCTCGCGCAAGCTGATTCTCGGCTTCGCCGCGGTGATCGCCGTCATCGCCGCAACGGGCGTCGCCGCGATCATCAACATCAACACGATGAACCACGCCCGCGCCGAGACCAGCCGCGGCAACGCGATGCTGGCCGACGTCGCCGACGCCCAGTTCCGGCTGGCGCGGCAGGAGAACTCGGTGCGCGGCTGGATCATCAGCCTCGACCCCTATTATCTCGACCGCGTCCAGGGCCACCGCGCCAGCTTCAAGGACGCGCTCGGGCGTCTGCGCGAGCGCGCCAACGGCGACGCCGAACAGCTCGCCACCATCGACGGCATCGAAGCCAACGCCGACCGCTGGTTCGACGGCGTCGTGCCGGTCGCCGACGCGCTCGCCCGCAATCCCGCCACCCACGCCCAGGCCGCCGCCCTGGTCGGCAATAACGGCGTGGCCGATCAGCTGATCGCGCCCGCCGAAGAAGGCGTCGACGCGCTCATCGCCGACGTGCAGGCCGAACTGGCGGAACTGCAGGCCCGCTCCGAATCCGCCGCCTTCACCGCCGGCGCGGTGATGCTGGGCGGCCTGCTGCTCGCGGCGCTGCTGTCGGTCGGCATCGGCGTCGCGCTCACGCGCGGCATCGCCGGCCCGGTGACGCAGATGACCGCCGCCATGCGCCGCCTCGCCGAAGGCGACAAGTCGATCGATGTTCCGGCCGCGGGCCGCAAGGACGAGATCGGCGAAATGGCCGGCGCCGTGCAGGTGTTCAAGGACGCCGCCATCGCGCTCGACCGCGCCGCCGCCGAGCAGAAGCGCCTCGAAGCGGAAGCCGCCGCCGAACGCGCGCGCAACGACGCCGCGCGCGCGGAAGCCGAAAAGGAGCAGAACGACGTCGTCGACGCGCTGGCGGACGCGCTCGAAGGCGTGGCCAAGGGCGACCTCACCCGCCAGGTCACGCAGCGCTTCGCCGGCCGCTACGAGAAGCTGCGCGACGACTTCAACGCCGCCATCCGCCAGCTGCACGAAGCCATGTCGCTGGTGACGCGCTCCACGCACTCCATCACCAACAGCGCCAGCGAGATCAGCGGCGCCGCCGACAACCTCTCGCACCGCACCGAGGCGCAAGCCGCGTCGCTGGAAGAGACCGCGGCCGCGCTCGACCAGATCACAGCGGCCGTCTCCAAGACCGCCGCCGGCGCCTCGCACGCCAACACGACGGTGAGCGAAACCCGCCTCGACGCGCAGCGCGGCGGCGAGACCGTCGGCGACGCCGTCAAGGCGATGAATGAAATCGAGCAATCCTCGCAGCAGATTTCGCAGATCATCGGCGTGATCGACGAGATCGCATTCCAGACCAATCTGCTCGCGCTCAACGCCGGCGTCGAAGCCGCGCGCGCGGGCGACGCGGGACGCGGCTTCGCCGTGGTCGCCTCCGAGGTCCGCGCGCTGGCGCAGCGTTCGGCCGGCGCCGCCAAGGAGATCAAAGGGCTGATTACCGCCAGCGGCGAACACGTGCAGACTGGCGTCAGGCGCATCAGCGACGCCGGCGCGGTCATCGGCGGCATCGTCGCCAAGATCGGCGAGATCAACACGCTCGTCGCTGAGATCGCAGCATCGGCGAAGGAGCAGTCGCTCGGCCTGGGCGAGGTCAACACCGCCATCAACCAGATGGATCAGGTGACGCAGCAGAACGCCGCGATGGTGGAAGAGACCACCGCCGCCAGCCGAATCCTGGCCGACGAAGCGCGCGACCTGGGCCGGCTGGTCGGCCGGTTCAAGGTCGCGGGCGCGGATGCGGCGTCAGCGCGCCACGCGGCCTGAGCGAGCGGCCTTGTTGCCGCCATGGGAACGCGCCAAAAGCGTGGCTCATGCGACTCGCCTTCCTCCCTCTGGCCGCCGTGACGCTAGCGCTGGCCGCGTGCACGCCGCCCGCGCCCCAGGTCGAGGAGGACAGCGACGTCACCATCGTGGTCACCGCGCCGCTGCGGGGCGCGCGCGTCACCAGCCCGCTCCGCGTGGAGGGCACCGCGCCCGGCGACTGGTTCTTCGAGGCGGTGTTTCCGACCCAGCTGCGGAACGCCGACGGCGAACTGATCGCCGAGGCGCCCGCCGAGGCGCAGCGCGAATGGATGACCGAGCAGCCCGTGCCCTACGTGGCCGAGCTTACCTTCAGCGTCACCGAAGAAACGCCGGCTACGCTGGTGCTGGAAGAAGACATGCCGAGCGGCCTGCCCGGCCAGCGCGAGATCAGCATTCCGGTCGTGCTGGTCCCCGGCGAGTAGGCCTCAGCTCATCCAGCGCAGCGTCGTCGGCTCGATCGGGTTCACGAACGCGCGCCCCTCTTCGCGGCTGCGCGACCATTCCCGCTTCAGCTTCAGATACCATTTGGCCTGCACGTCGATGTCGTCGATCCACAGCATCGACGGGCCGTACTGCAGCCCGGTGTTTTGCAGATCGACCATGCGCCCGTCCTGATCGAGGAACTCGCGCCCGGCCGGGATCAGGATCGGCTTCATCGCGTCGAGCAGCGGCGCGTTCTTCCAGTACGTGACCTGCGTGATGCGGGTGGAGGTTTCGGTCTCCGGCGTGAGGCAGGTCAGCGTGAACAGGCGCGAGTGCGGATTGTCGACCACCTCCCAGCGGAAGCCCGGCAGCATGAAGCAGATCTCGGTCGTTACCTGGCCGCCGAACAGCGCGCGATAGGCGAGCGAATTGCCGCTCGGCGAATGCCGTTCGATCGCCCAGCCGCGCTCGCGCGGCACGAAGCGTTTCTCCTTGAGCTTCTTGCCGGCGCTGGGCGGGCGCCACCACCATTGATTATGCACGTAAGGCACGTGCGCGGGGTCCATCAGCCCGACCACGGCGTTGTCCATCGTCGCCGCGAAGATGCGGTCGATGACGAATTTCGGTTCGGTCAGATCGCCCAGGCCGAAGTCGGGCGGCGGCGGGGGATCGCCGTCGAAGCGCGGATCGGACGACACGAAGATCAGCACGATGCCGTTGGCTTCGTGGGTCGCGAAACGGCGCACGCGGATGCGCGCGGGATCGTAGGGCTGCCCCTCGACCAAAGTCGGGATCATGCGGCACACGCCGTCGTGCGCGCCGAAGCGCCAGCCGTGATACGGGCACTCCACCGTCTGCACGCCGTTGGTCGGCTCGATCTTGCCGGCCGAGAGCGGCACGGCGCGGTGAGGGCAGATGTCGCGCAGCGCGAACGCCCGCCCCTCCTGGTCGCGGCCGAGCAGCACCGGCTCGCCGAGAATCTCGCGCCTGAACATCTTGCCGCGCTTCAGCTCGCGCGTGGTGGCGGCGAAATACCAGAGGTCGCGCAGGAGGTCGCTCATCGGGAGGCGAAATACAGCAAGGCGGGGATGCCGACAAAGCCCAGCGCCGCCGATGCGACGATCCCGCACACGCAGAGCGCGGCCAGCGCCCAGCGCCGGCGGCGCATGTCAGCCGGCCGCGCCCGGTTCATCGCCCCGCCCGCGAAATAGATCGCCCCCAGCGAAGCGCCGACCACGCCCCCGAGCGCCAACAGATAAAGCGCAGTCTGGCCAAGAAAAATCATACAGCCTCATGGACCGCCGGCGCCCTCGCCGGCACGCGCCATTTCAGCTTCACACCGCCTGCAAGACAACCGCCCCGCTTCGGACCGCCTGCTTCCAGCCGGCATGCGGCGTTTCAGCTTCACACCCGTCCGCCCAACCGGCGTCATTCCGGACGCGCGGCGCGCGATCCGGAACCCAGGGCGAGCGGCGCATCGTTTGCCCTGGGTTCCGGCTCTCCGCTTCGCTCCGTCCGGAATGACGCGACGGATAAGGGGATAGAGCGGAGCTCTA